>NZ_BOMQ01000001.1 GCF_016862275.1 Actinoplanes nipponensis
AGCGTGTCGATCAGCCCATCCGTCCGCCTGCAGCGCCAGTCCGCCGCCCGCCAGGCCACCACCCGCGTGGATCTTGATGAGTTGGGGTGAGTTTCTGGGTGCTGGCGCTTCATGATTCGGTGACAGAACCGCTGTCGAGGGTGTGGCGGCCCTACTGGCACGGCCTGGCGTGAATGCCTGGGTCAGCTCCGTGGGGTGGGCTGCCCGGTGGTCGCCGTGGCGGCGCGATATCGCGGTGCGGACGCGGGCGGTAGTCAGCCGGTCCGCGCGCAGCGCGCCAGTCGGCCAGGTCGACTAGTCAATGTGCCAGCCCGTCCACCAGTCAGCCCGTCCACCAGTCAGCCCGTCAGCCCGTCAGCCCGCCTACCGGCCCGCCAGTCGCCAGCGCAGCAGCTCACCAGCCCGTCAGCAGGCCCGCCGGCCCACCAGCCCGTCAGCAGGCCGCCGGCCCACCAGCCCGTCAGCAGGCCCGCCGGCCCACCAGCCCGTCAGGAGGCCCGCCGGCCGCCGGCCCGCAGGCCCGCCGGCCGCCGGCCGCTTAGCCCGTGCCGGCCCGTCGCCCCGCGCCGATCCGCGCGGATCTTGAATAGTCTGGGTGAGTTCTTGGGTACTGGCGCTGCAAGATTCAGTGCACGCCGGTCTCGAGGGTGTGGCGGCCCTGTGCGCAATGGCCCGAACCTGAGCAGGATCAAGAAGCTCAGCGCCGGAAGAAACCGAGCGGCGAGCAAAGTCGGACGGCGGGGCAGCTGCGCCGCACGGAGAGCTGGACAGCGGAGAGGCTGCACCGCGCGGAAAGCAGCGCAGTGGAGACCCCCGCCGCCCGAAAAGCAGGCCAGAAGAAGCTCCGCGCCGCAGGAAAGGCTGCGGCCAGACCCAGTAGCTGCGCGCCGAGAAGAATCGCACCCGAGAAACCTGGGCGTGAGCTGCGAAGCAACCCCAGCGACAGCGGCCGACGAAGCGAGCAACCCCCCGCCCGAAAGAATTTGATCTTCGTTTCGCGCTGCCCGCACCGGGCACCTTCCCGTCGTATCCACCGACGAAGGGATGTCCCATGGCGGACGCGGAAAAGACCGAGCAGGAGAAGCGCGAGACCCTCAAGAAGCTGGTCAAGGACGCCCGGATCGGCATGCTCACCACGATGACCGCCGACGGGCGGCACGTCAGCCGGCCGATGGCCGTGCAGGACGTCGAGTTCGACGGTGATCTGTGGTTCTTCACCTACGCCGATTCCGACCTGGTCGCCCAGGTACGGACGCACCCGCAGGTCAACGTGTCGTTCAGTGACGAGAAGCAGCACGCCTGGGTGTCCGTCGCGGGCGCCGCGGAGCAGCTCACCGATCGGGCCAAGGCCGAGGAGCTGTGGAACCCGATGCTCAAGGCGTGGTTCCCGGACGGGCTGGAGACGCCCAACCTCACGCTCGTGAAGGTGCACGCCGACACCGCCGAGTACTGGGAGTCGGCGCACAGCTCGCGGGTGGTCACCCTGCTGGGCTACGCCAAGGCGGCCGTGACCGGAAAGACCCCTGATGCGGGTGAGAACGAAACCGTGCAGTTGTAGCGGGGTGCCTTGGTCCGGGCTGCGAGCGGCGACTACAGTGCGCTTGCGGCCCGCCCCAGGACCCCGGCAGTGCAGCCGGACGGCTTTTCACTTCTGGAGGAGGCGGGCATCTCTCGACCTGATCTCCAGGGAGGACGAGCAATCATGCGTATCGGCGTGCTCACCGGCGGTGGCGACTGCCCCGGTCTGAACGCGGTGATCCGGGCGGTGGTTCGTAAGGGCGTCGCCACTTACGGACACGAGTTCGTCGGATTCCGCGACGGGTGGAAGGGCCCCCTGGAGGGCCTGACGAAGCCCCTCGGCATCGCCGAGGTCCGGGGTATCCTGCCCCGCGGCGGCACCATCCTGGGTTCTTCCCGCACCAACCCCTTCAAGATCGAGGGGGGTGTCGAGCGGATCAAGGCCAACCTGGCCGAGCAGGGTGTCGACGCGCTCGTGGCGATCGGCGGCGAGGACACCCTCGGCGTCGCGACCAAGCTCAACGACCTGGGCGTGAAGGTCGTCGGCGTGCCGAAGACGATCGACAACGACCTCAACGCGACCGACTACACGTTCGGCTTCGACACCGCGGTCAACATCGCGATGGAGGCCATCGACCGGCTGCACACCACGGCCGAGTCGCACCACCGCACGCTGGTCGTCGAGGTCATGGGCCGGCACGCCGGCTGGATCGCGCTGCACGCCGGCCTGGCCGGTGGCGCCAACGTCATCCTGCTGCCGGAGCGCAACTTCGACGTGGAGCAGGTGGCCACGTACGTGACCAAGCGCTTCCAGGTCGAGTACGCCCCCATCGTCGTGGTCGCCGAGGGCGCGCAGCCGCTCGAGGGCCAGATGGTGCTGCACAACCAGGAGCTCGACGCGTTCGGCCACGTCCGCCTCGGCGGCATCGGCCAGTGGCTGGCCGAGCAGCTGGAGGAGAAGACCGGCAAGGAGGCCCGTACGGTCGTCCTCGGTCACATCCAGCGCGGCGGCACGCCCACCGCGTTCGACCGGGTGCTGGCGACCCGTTTCGGTCTGCAGGCGATCGACGCCGTCCACGAGGGTGATTTCGGTAAGATGATGGCGTTGCGTGGCACCGACATCGTCCGCGTCCCGCTCGCCGACGGCACCGGCGAGCTCAAGACCGTTCCGATCTCGCGGTACGACGAGGCCGAGGTCTTCTTCGGCAGCTGAGCCGACATCGTGAGAAGGGGGCGGCCGTCGGTCGCCCCCTTTTCCCATTCCCGAAGGGGCCCCGATGGGCAATCACATGATCGCGGTGATCGGCGCCGGCAAGCTCGGCGAGCTGGTCCTCTCCGGCCTGCTGCGGGCCGGCTGGCCGCCCGGCCAGCTCATCGCCACCACCCGGCGCCCGGAGCGGGCCGCCGAGCTGGCCGAGCGGTACGGGATCCGGCCCACCCTCAACCTCACCGCCGTCACCCAGGCCGACGTGCTGCTGGTGGCGGTCAAGCCGCAGGACGCGGGCCGGCTGCTGGACGAGTTCGGCATGAAGATCCCGCCCGGCAAGCTGGTGGTGTCGCTCTGCGCCGGCCTGCCGACGAGCTTCTTCACCGAGCGGCTGCCCGGTGGCATCCCGGTGGTGCGGGTCATGACCAACACCCCGGCGCTGGTGGACCAGGCGATGACGGTGATCTCGCCGGGCCCGTACGCGACCGACGAGCATCTGGCGCTGACCGAGGAGATCTTCCAGCCGCTGGGCAAGACGATGCGGGTGCCGGAGGCGCAGCAGGACGCGGTGACCGCGCTGTCCGGCTCCGGCCCGGCGTACTTCTACCTGCTGGTCGAGGCGATGATCGACGCCGGGATCCTGCTCGGGCTGCCGCGTCAGGTGGCGCACGAGCTGATCGTGCAGACCGCGATCGGCTCGGCGGTGATGTTGCGCGACTCCGGTGAGCACCCGGTGAAGCTGCGCGAGGCGGTCACGTCGCCGGCCGGCACGACCATCTCGGCGATCCGCGAGCTGGAGAAGCACGGCGTCCGCGCGGCGCTGCTGGCCGCGCTGGAGGCCGCGCGGGACCGGGCCCGGGAGATCGCGGCGCAGTCGGCCTAGAACCGGCCCGGGCCGGGCAGTGACGCCGCCCGGCCCGGGCCGGGCAGTGACGCCGCCCGGCCCGGGGCGGGCAGTGACGCCGCCCGGCCCGGGCCGGGCAGTGACGGGGGCAGCCCGAAGAAGGGCAGCACGGAGCCCTCGAAGCGGGACAGGGCGCAGATCCGCTCGCCGTCGAGGGTGACGGTGATCAGGCCGGTCCCGGTCCGGGCGCCGCTGGGGGTACGCAGGTAGGCGCCGAACGCGGGCTGACCGTTGGCCCGCGTCGGCACCAGGTCGAACCGGCGGCCCGCGCCGAAGATGGCGGCGCAGAACCGGCCCACCGGGTCGCGGCCCTGGTACTCCAGCGGCATCGGCGGCATCGACATGAAGACGTCGTCCGTCAGCAGGGCCAGCAGCGCGTCGACGTCGGCGGCCTCGTACGCCCGGACGAACCGGGTGACCACCGCCGCCCCGGCGGGTGACCCGCCCGGGGTGGGCCGGCGCCCGCGCAGCCCGGCGCGGGCCCGCTTGAGCGCGCTGGTGACCGAGTCGACGGTGGAGTCCAGCATCGCGGCCACCTCGCCCGCCGGGAAGCCGAGGACGTCGCGCAGCACGAGGACGGCGAGCTGGCGGGGTGGCAGCGCCTGCAGCGCGGTCACGAAGGCCAGGGAGATGGCCTCGGTCTGCTCGTAGCGGGCCTCCGGGCCGAGCGGCGCCGGGTCGAGCAGGGCGTCCGGGTACGGCTCCAGCCACACGATCTCGCCGAGCCGGGTCGGTTCGGGCGGTTCCACCCCGGGGATGTTCCACGCCCGGGCGGGTCGCCGGCCGGCCGCGCGCCGCGCGTTGAGGCACCGGGTGGTGGCGATGCGGTAGAGCCAGGTGCGGATCGAGGCGCGGCCCTCGTAGCCGGCGAGCCCCTGCCAGGCGGCCAGCAGCGCGTCCTGCAGGGCGTCCTCGGCGTCCTGCAGGGAGCCCAGCATCCGGTAGCAGTGCACCTGGAGTTCCCGGCGGTGCGGTTCGGTCAGCTCCCGGAACGCGTCGCCGTCCCCGGCCCGCGCCCGGGAGATCAGGTCGGCTGTCATCGCCGCCTCACCTCCTTCCCGCGTGCAGACACCGGCCGGGCGGGGAACTGGGCGGTCCGCCCGCGCCCGGTTCCCCGGCCGTGCGGTGTCTGCCCTGGCGACGGCTCCGACCGACGGAGCCCGGAGGGGACCAGCGATGATTCTGCAGGACAAGGTGGCTGTGATCTACGGAGCCGGCGGCGCGATCGGCGGTGCGGTCGCGTGTGCCTTCGCCGCCGAGGGCGCCCGGCTGTTCCTGACCGGGCGCCGCCGCGCGTCGGTCGAGGTGGTCGCCAAGGAGCTGGCGGGCGCCGAGGTGGCCGAGGTGGACGCCCTGGACGAGCGGGCGGTGGACGGCCATCTGGAGTCAGTCGTCGCGCGGGCCGGCCGCGTCGACATCGCGTTCGACGCGGTCGGGCTGCCGAACCCGGAGCTGCTGGGTGTGCCGCTGACCGAGCTGGCCGCCGAGCTGTTCGCCCGGCCGATCGCGGCGTATCCGATGGCGTACTTCCTGACCGCCCGGCTGGCCGCGCGGCGGATGATCCCGGCCGGCTCGGGGGTGATCATGACGGTGACCGCGCTGCCGGCCCGGATGGGCTCGCGGCTGAACGGCGGTTACGGCCCGTCGCAGGCGGCCAAGGAGGCGCTCACCCGGGACCTGTCGGCCGAGCTGGCCCCGCAGGGCATCCGGGTGGTGGGGCTGCGGGCGCACGGCATGCCGGAGACCCGCACGATGCGGGAGGCGTTCGACGCCAAGACCACGGGGGCCACCTGGGCGGAGTTCCAGGCCTACCTGGCCGGGACGACGCATCCGCGCCGGGTGATGACGCTGGCCGACGTGGCCGGGGCGGCGGTGCTGGTGGCGTCCGGCCGGGCGAGCGGGCTGACCGGCACCACGGTCAACCTGACCATGGGCAGCCTGGACGACTAGTACCAGATCGCGATGCGGGTGCCCTCGTTCTCCTCGGGCGGGCTGGGGTGGCTCTGCGCCGCCCCGGTCGCCATCCGGTGCGCGCTCCAGGCCACCGCGGCGGCGTCGAGGATGTCGTCGGGCGGGGCCTGGCCGGCCGGGCCGAGCTGGTCGGGCAGCACGATGCCGTGCTTGGCCAGCAGCTGCCGGCGGCGGGCCTGGCCGGTCCAGGTCTTCTTCGCGTACGCCAGCGGCTCGCCCGCCATCTGCCGGAACGACACCTCGGGGTGGGCCTCGAAGAGCAGCCCCGGGTGTCGTTCCCAGATCGCGTTGGCCTCCAGCAGCTTGGGTCGCAGGGCCCAGGACTGGCGGCTGAGCCCGGCCCCGGTGAGCTCGCGGCAGAGCCGGTTGGCGGCGGCGAAGTCGCCCTCCTGCCAGACCGCCTTGGGCGGCACCCGGAAGATGCTGCCGCGCCGCGGGCCGAGCTGGTCGGCGGCGAGCGTGTCGGCGGCGCGCCACCGGTCGGGGAGCATGCCCAGCGGGATGTCGACGCCGATCACGGCCGCGCCGGAGCTGCCGGCGACGATCTCGTACAGCGTGGACGCGAGCATCGCCCGGCCGAAGGCGCCGTCGCGCAGCTCGACCCCCACCCAGCCGAGGGCGTAGGCGTCGACGCCGATCACGTGGATGCTCATCCGCGGCTCAGTGGACCGTCTTCAGTCCGGTCAGGGGCGGTGGCGGGGTGGCCGGATGGGAGGAGCTTCTCGATGACGGCGACGAGTTCTTCGTCCTGCGGATCGGTCTGCGGCGCGAACCGGGCGGCGACCGCGCCGTCCGGGCCCACCACGAACTTCTCGAAGTTCCACTGGATGTCGGGGCCGTCGCCGACCAGCGCGCGGTAGAGCGGGTGGCGTCCGGGCCCGTTCACGTCGACCTTCTCGGTCAGCGGGAAGGTGACGCCGTAGCTGGCCTGGCAGAATTCCTCGATCTCGGCCGCGCTGCCCGGCTCCTGGCTGGCGAACTGGTTGCACGGCACGCCCAGGACGACCAGGCCCCGGTCGGCGTAGGTGTCGGCGAGCCGCTGGAGGCCGGCGTACTGCGGGGTGAGGCCGCAGCGCGAGGCCACATTGACCACCAGGACGACGTGGCCGCGATAGCGGTCCATTTCGGCCGGTCCGCCGGAGAGCGCGTGGATGTCGACGGCAAAGATGGTCATGACGGCAGACTACGCGCTGTGCCCGAGCGAGTGCACGCGGTGGCGCCCTCTTCGGAAAAGTTACGAGCTCTTGACTCACGTTCATTGATGTGACTACCGTCTCTTCAACTTCCCTTTGGAAAGTTTCCTAACTGTTCTTGAGGAGACGCAGTGAAGAAATCCCTCCGCCGCGCCCTATGGGCCGGGGCCATCGTGGCGGTCGCGACCGCTGCCGTCCCCGTGGTCCAGGCGTCCGCCGCCGCCGCTTGTGCCCCCGCCTGGAGCGCCTCGGCGGTCTACGTCAAGGACAACACCGTCTCGTACCAGGCCAAGAACTACACCGCGAAGTGGTGGACCCAGAACGAGGTCCCCACGGCCAGCGGCGAGTGGGGCGTCTGGGCCGACAAGGGCGCCTGCGGCGGCACCACGCCCCCGCCCACCACGCCGCCGGTGACCACCCCGCCGACGACCACCCCGCCGCCCACCACGCCCACGACGCCGCCCACGACCCAGCCCCCGGGCAGTGCCGGCAAGAACGTCGTCGGCTACTTCGCCGAGTGGGGCGTCTACGGCCGCAACTACCACGTCAAGAACCTGGTGACGAGCGGCTCGGCGGCCAAGCTGACCCACATCCTGTACGCCTTCGGCAACACCACCGGCGGCCAGTGCTCGATCGGTGACGCGTACGCCGACTACGACAAGGCCTACACCGCGGCGGACAGCGTCGACGGCGTCGCCGACACCTGGGACACCGGCGCGCTGCGCGGCTCGTTCAACCAGCTGCGCAAGCTCAAGAAGCTGTACCCGAACATCAAGGTGATCTGGTCGTTCGGCGGCTGGACCTGGTCCGGCGGCTTCACCCAGGCCGCCGCGAACCCGACCGCGTTCGCCAACTCCTGCTACAACCTGGTCAAGGACTCCCGCTGGTCCGACGTCTTCGACGGCATCGACGTCGACTGGGAGTACCCGAACGCCTGCGGCCTGCAGTGCGACGCCAGCGGCCCGGACTCGTACAACAAGGTCATCTCGGCCCTGCGCACCAAGTTCGGCTCGAGCTTCCTGGTCACCTCGGCGATCTCGGCCGACGGCTCCAACGGCGGCAAGCTGGACGCGGCCGACTACGCCTCGGGCATCTCGAAGCTGAACCTGGTCTTCCCGATGACCTACGACTACTTCGGCGCGTTCGCCGCGCAGGGCCCGACCGCCCCGCACTCGCCGCTGACCTCCTACACCGGCATCCCGCAGCAGGGCTTCTGGTCCGACGCGGCGATCCAGAAGCTGAAGAGCAAGGGCGTCCCGTCGAACAAGATGCTGCTGGGCATCGGCTTCTACGGCCGCGGCTGGACCGGCGTCACCCAGACCGCACCGGGCGGCACGGCGACCGGCGCGGCGCCGGGCACCTACGAGGCCGGCATCGAGGACTACAAGGTCCTCAAGAACAGCTGCCCCGTCACGGGCACCGTGGCCGGCACCGCCTACGCCAAGTGCGGCAGCAACTGGTGGAGCTACGACACCCCGAGCACCATCGCCGGCAAGATGACCTACGCCAAGCAGCAGGGTCTGGGCGGCGCGTTCTTCTGGGAGTTCTCCGGCGACACCGCCAACGGCGAGCTGATCACCGCCATCAAGAACGGTCTCAACTGATCTCTTCCTAGGAAGTGGGGCGCCGGGGATCCTCCCGGCGCCCCCTTTCGTTGCACGGATAGGCTTCCGACATGCGCCGAGAGTGGCATCAGCTCAGTCATCCCGGGGTCGGGACCACCGCCCTGCAGACCTCCCGCCCGTCCACCGACTCCGCCGAGGACTCGGCCCTGGGGCTGGACACGTGGCGGGAGCTCCCGCGCCTGCAGATGCCGCCGTGGCCGGACATGGACGAGGTCGCCTCGGTCTGCCGGGTGCTCGACACCGTCCCGTCGATCGTCGCGCCGTACGAGGTCGACCAGCTGCGGCACCGGCTCGCCGAGGTCTGCGAGGGCCGCGCCTTCCTGCTGCAGGGCGGCGACTGCGCGGAGACCTTCGCCGACAACACCGAGAGCCACCTGCTGGCCAACGCCCGCACGCTGCTGCAGATGGCGGTGGTGCTGACCTACGGCGCGTCGATGCCGGTGGTGAAGGTGGCCCGGGTCGCGGGGCAGTACACCAAGCCGCGGTCGGCCGCGACGGACTCGCTGGGGCTGCCGGCGTACCGCGGTGACCTGATCAACTCGCTGGAGGCCGACGAGGCCGCCCGGGTGGCCGACCCGCAGCGGATGATCCGGGCGTACGCGAACTCGGCCGCCGCCATGAACATGCTGCGGGCGTACCTGGCGGGCGGCCTGGCCGACCTGGCCGGCCTGCACGACTGGAACAAGGACTTCGTCCGCGCCTCGCCGGCCGGCGAGCGCTACGAGGCGATCGCCCGGGAGATCGACCGCGCCCTGGACTTCATCCGGGCCTGCGGCATGACCGAGGACGAGGCGCTGCGCACGGTCTCGCTCTACTGCTCCCACGAGGCCCTGGCCCTGGAGTACGACCGCGCGCTCACCCGGGTCTCCGACGGCAAGGCGTACGGGCTGTCCGGGCACTTCCTGTGGATCGGCGAGCGCACCCGGCAGCTCGACCACGCGCACATCGACTTCATCAGCCGCATCGCCAATCCGATCGGCGTCAAGCTCGGCCCCGGCACCTCCCCGGAGACGGCCATCGAGCTGTGCGAGAAGCTCAACCCGCAGAACATCCCGGGCCGGCTCACGCTGATCAGCCGGATGGGCAACGGCAAGGTCCGCGACGCGCTGCCGGCGATCGTGGAGAAGGTCACCTCCACCGGGGCCAAGGTGGTGTGGCAGTGCGACCCGATGCACGGCAACACCCACGAGTCGTCCAACGGCTACAAGACCCGGCACTTCGACCGGGTGGTGGACGAGGTGCTCGGCTATTTCGAGGTGCACCGCGGACTGGGCACCCACCCGGGCGGCATCCACATCGAGCTGACCGGCGAGGACGTCACCGAGTGCCTGGGCGGCGCGCAGGGCATCGAGGACCTCGACCTGCCGGGCCGCTACGAGACGGCGTGCGACCCGCGGCTCAACACCCAGCAGAGCCTGGAGCTCGCGTTCCTGGTGGCGGAGATGCTGCGTGGTTGACCTGCGCTCGGACACGGTGACCCGGCCGACCCCGGCCATGCGCGAGGCGATGGCCACGGCCGAGGTCGGCGACGACGTCTTCGGCGACGACCCGACGGTGGTCGCCCTGGAACGGCAGGTGGCCGAGCTGTTCGGGCACGAGGCGGCCCTGTTCGCCCCGTCCGGCACGATGGCCAACCAGATCGCCCTGCAGCTCGTGGTGCCGCCCGGCGGTGAGCTGCTGGCCGGCGCGGACGCGCACGTCGTCACGTACGAGCTGGGCGGGGCCGCCGTGCTCGGCGGCATCTCCACCCGCACCTGGCCGTCGGTCGGCGCGGCCCTGGAGCCGGACGCGATCGCCGCGATGATCAGACCGCCGGGCTACCCGTCGGTGCCGACCCGGGCGATCGCCGTCGAGCAGACCCACAACCTCGGCGGCGGCGGCGTGACCAGCCTGGCCACGCTCCGCGCGCTGCGCGAGGCGGCGGACACGGCCGGCGTCGCGCTGCACTGCGACGGCGCGCGGATCTGGCACGCCCACGTCGCGGACGCGGTGCCGTTCGCCGAGTACGGGGCGCTCTTCGACACCCTGTCGGTCTGCCTGTCCAAGGGGCTGGGCGCGCCGGTCGGCTCGCTGGTCGTCGGCAGCGCGGAACGCATCGCGCAGGCCCGGGTGCTCCGCAAGCGGCTCGGCGGCGGGATGCGCCAGGTCGGCATCCTGGCGGCGGCCGGGCAGCACGCGCTGGAGCACCACGTCGCGCGGCTGGCCGAGGACCACGCGCGGGCGCGGCGGCTGGCCGAGGCCCTGGAGCCGTACGGGGTGGTCCAGGCGGCGAAGGTGCGCACCAACCTGGTGCCGCTGGACCTGACCGGGGCCGCGCTGGACGCGCCGTCCCTGGCCGCCGCGGCGGCGGAGCGGGGCGTCCTGATCGCGGCGATGCTGCCGCGCACCGCGCGCGTGGTGACCCACCTCGACGTGGACGACGACGGGATCGACGAGGCGATCAAGGTGCTGGGCGAGCTGCTGTCCTGATCCCCTGCGCGCCACCCGGCCCGGCGGGCGGTCTTCTGATTACATCGGGGTTCCGAGCCCCGACAGCCGAGGAGAACCGATGACCCGCCGCGCGATCGGCACCTTCACCACCGAGTTCGAGCCGCTGCCCATCGACGACGACACGATCAGCCGGATGCAGGTGCGCAAGACCATCGCGGGTGACCTGACCGGCACGGGCCGCGCGGAGATGCTCTCGGTCGGCACCCCGGTGGACGGCTCCGCCGGCTACGTGGCCATCGACCGCATCACCGGCACGCTGCACGGCCGCAGCGGCAGCTTCGTGCTCCAGCACTACGGGCTGATGGACCGCGGGGCCGGGACGCTGATCGTGCGCGTCGTGCCGGACTCGGGCACCGAGGAGCTGGCCGGCCTCACCGGCACGTTCGAGATCGACAACAGCTCCGCGGAGCACCGCTACACCTTCGACTACGACATCGCGCCGGGCTGATCCCGGGCGGTGCGGCGCCTCAGCCGCTCACCGGGTCGGCCAGCACCTGATCCACGACGTGGCGCCAGGCCGGGTCGGCGCCCGGCTCGGCCAGCATGATCAGCGCCTTCCACAGCGCCCAGCCGCGGGCCCGCTGCCAGGTCTGCCGGTCGAGGCCGACAGCGTCGCGGAAGACGGCACGCTCGGCCCCGGCCAGGGTGTTCCAGGCGATCACGAGGTCGCAGGCCGGATCCCCGACGCCGCAGGTGCCGAAGTCGATGACGGCGGCCAGCCGCCCGTCGCGCACCAGCAGGTTGCCGACCGCGATGTCACCGTGGAACCAGACCGGGGCCGACTCCCAGGCCGAGTCCAGCGCCTCGGCCCATACGGCCCGGCACGCCCGCACGTCCACGGCGTCCCCGAGCTGCCGCAGAGCCTGCTCGACCTCGCCGGCGTAGGCGCCGGGGGGACAGCCCCGGAAGAACGAATGCCGGCCACCGGCCGGGCCGGGCCCGGGCGCCTGCCGCAGCACGGTGAGGAACTCGCCCAGGTCACGCGCCAGCCGGAGGCGGTCGACCCCCGCGGCGTCGCCGAGGGTGTCGCCCGCCAGCCACTGCCGGACCGACCACGGGTACGGGTACCCGGCGCCCGGACGCCCGACCGCCACCGGGGCGGGCACCGGCAGCGGCAGGTGCCCGGCCAGCTCGGGCAGCCAGCGGTTCTCCTTCTCCACCGCGGCCACGTACCCCTCGGCGCTGGGCAGCCGCACGGACAGCTGATCACCGAGGCGGAACGTGCGGTTGTCCCAGCCCTGCCGGGGCACCGGTGCGACGGGCAGGTCGCTCCACTGCGGGAACTGCTCGGCGACCAGGGCGCGTACCAGATCGGTGGTGATCGAGGGCTTCACGGCTGCGGCCGCAGCTCCTTGAGCAGCGCGATGTCGGCCGCGTGCCCCTCGTGTTGCTCGGTCGGGGTCTCCACGATCACCGGGATACCCGCCGTCGCCGGGTGGGCCAGCAGCTCCGCGAAGGCCGCCGCGCCGATCCGGCCCTCGCCGATGCGCTCGTGCCGGTCGCGGGTCGAGCCGCACTCGTCCTTCGAGTCGTTGGCGTGGATGAGCTGGAGGCGGTCCGGGCCGACCGTCGCCACCAGCGCGTCCAGCGTCTCGGTCATGCCGCCCGGGGTGGCCAGGTCGTGGCCGGCCGCCCAGGCGTGGCAGGTGTCGAAGCAGACGCCGAGCCACGGGTGATGCTCCACGGCCGCCAGGTACGGCCCCAGGTCCTGCACCTTGGAGGCCAGGCTGCGCCCGCCGCCGGCGCTGGGCTCCACCAGCACCTTGGGCAGCCCCCGGGCCGCGGCCACGTCGAGCAGCGGCAGCAGCGCCTCGCGGAGCTGGTGCATCGCCTTGTCGTCGTGGGCCGGGTCGACCGAGCTGCCCGCGTGGTAGACGACCGCCGTCGCGCCGATCGCGGCGCCGCGGCGCAGCGCGTGCTCCAGCGTCTCCACCGAGCGCTGCACGGTCTGCCCGGTGGGGGAGCCGAGGTTCACCAGCAGCGACGCGTGGATGTACGCCGGCAGCCCCCGCTCGCCGCAGCCGTCGCGGAACAGCGTGTCCTGCTTCGGGTCGCCCGGTGGCAGCGCCCAGCCGCGGGAGTTCGAGACGTACACCTGCAGCGCCTCGGAGCCGGCCGCGTCCACGTACGGCAGCGCCGCCTTGGCCAGGCCGCCCGACGTCTTGGTGTGTGAGCCGACCGGACGGCTCACGCGCACGTCAGCACGACCTCGGTCTGCGGCGGCACCGGGGTGCCCGCGGCCGGGTTCTGGATCCGGACCAGCCCGTTGGGGTTGAAGTCCAGGCGGGCCCGCAGCCCCTGGCTCTCCAGCGCCGCCTTCGCGTCCTGGCAGGGCTGGTTGTTGACGTCCGGCACGGCGACCTGCGGCGGGCCCTTGCTGACCACGAGCTTGATCTCGTCGTCCTTCTCGGCGCCGGTGCCCGAGGCCGGGGACTGCTCGATGACCTGGTCGCGGGGCTGGTCGTTGTCCTTGTACTGCTCCACCACGTTGAGGCCGAGCTGCTGCGCCTGGGCCCGGGCGTCGTTGATGTTCTTGCCCTTGAAGTCGGGCACGGTGATCGGCGCCCGGCCCTTGCTGACCACCAGGGTGACGGTGGAGCCCGGCTTGAGCGGTGAGTTGACCTTGGGGTCGGTGGAGATCACCACACCCTGCGGGATGGTGTCGCTGTACTTGCCCGTGCCTTCCTTGACCTTGAGCTTGGTGCCCTCGATCTCGCCCCGGGCCGCCGCGAGCTCCATGCCGACCACGTCTGGCACCGGGTAGCGCTCCGGACCCAGCGACAGCGTGAGGGTGACCACGCCGCCCTTGATGATGCGCTCGGCGGCGACCGGGTCCTGGCTCAGCACCACGTCCTTGGGCACGTTCTCGCTGAACGAGCCGTCGGCGATGCGCAGCTCGAAGCCCTCCCGGGCGACGACCTGCTCGGCCTGCGCCCGGCTCATGTTCACCAGCTGCGGGGTGTCGGTGTACCGGCCCAGGGTCACCCACCAGGTGCTGCCCACGACGACGAGCACCATCAGCGCCACCGCCGCCATGATCAGGGCCTGGCGGCGGTCGCCGGTGAACCGGCCGAGCAGCCCGCCCGGCCCGGTCGGCGGCGGCGGCCCGGCCCGGCGCTGGCCGCGGGTGCGGCCCTGCTCGGGCAGGCGGGCCCAGGTGGGCCGGTCGCCGCCCGCGGCCGGGAACATCGAGGTGACGGCGGGTACGAGCGCGGTGGCGTCGGCGGCCGGGTGGCGGGCCGGGACCTGGCGCAGCAGCGCGGTCTCGACGTTCGCCGCGCCCAGGTCGTCGCGGACCACCTGCACCGCGGACAGCAGCGCGCCCGCGTCGGTGGGCCGGGCGCCGGGGTCGCGGCGGGTGGCGCCGGCCACCAGGTCGTCGAGCACCGTGGGCAGGCCCTTGACGATGCTGGAGGGCGCGGGGACGTCGTTGTCGACGTGCTGCCAGGCGACCTCGACCGGCTCGTCGCCGTCGTACGGCACCCGGCCGGTGAGCATCTCGAAGAGCACGATGCCGGCCGAGTAGACGTCGGTGCGCGCGTCCGCGTGCCCGTCGGTGACCAGCTCCGGCGCCACGTACGCGACCGTGGCCATGAGCGTGCCCGAGTCGTCGGTGGCGCTGGCCTCGACCGCGCGGGCCAGCCCGAAGTCGGCGACCTTGACCACGCTGTCGACCAGGTTGGCGATGCCGCCGCTGGGCGCCTCGGCGACCAGCACGTTCTCCGGCTTGACGTCGCGGTGCACCAGGCCGGCGCGGTGCGCGGCGGCGATGGCGGCGAGCATCTGCTCACAGATGGCCAGCGCCTCGACCGGGTTGAGCCGGCGCCGCTGGGTGAGCAGGTCGCGCAGCGTGCGGCCCTGCACGTACTCCATCACCAGGTAGGGCAGGCCCTGGTGGCGGCCCTGGTCGTAGACGGCGACGACGTTGGGGTGGGTGAGCCGGGCGATGGTCTTCGCCTCGTCGGTGAAGCGGTCGACGAAGTGCACGTTCGTCGCCTGCGACGGGTGAATGATCTTCAGCGCCACCGTGCGCCCGAGCCGGTCGTCCACGGCGGTGTACACGGTCGCCATGCCACCACGGGCCACGCGACCGGTGATCCGGTAGCGCCCGTCAATCGTCGTGCCGATCAACGTGTCGGCGACAGTCGTGTCCATCGGCGTGAAGTGTATGTGTCCTTCCGGGCGTGGCAGCCCAGGATGTCACAGCTGAGACCTAACGGGTACAGCGCGACGCGGTGACCAGGGAATACCCGAAAAAACAACCCGCGGGACCGGGGCCCCGCGAGTCGCTTATCGGGATAAATCGGATCAGCGCCGCCCGTGGGGCCCCGTACGGCTCTCGCTCTCGTCCGGCCCGGCGGTGGCGCCGGACCCCGACGGGGCCGCCGAGTCGGGCGACGCGCTCGGCTCCGGCGACTCCCCGGTGTCCGGAGAGGACGAGGTGGGCGCCGGTGTCGCCGGCGGGCTGTACGGCGTCGGCGCCGGCGGGGCCGGGGTGGGCACCGGCGGGGTCAGGCAGCATTCCGCCGGCCGGGTCGACGGCTTGGTGGCCGCCGGGCTGCGCGGCGGCCGCGGCACGACGGCCCGCGCCGGGGTGCCGGCCGGCGACGTGACGCCGGCGGTCGTGGGCAGCACCCGGATCGTCCCGGGCACGGGCTGCGCCGGCGCCGCCACGGGCGCCGCCGGAGCCGGCCGGCCGCCGGCGTTGGCGGTGCCCCGCCCGAGACCCGAGTTGGACAGCTCACCCGCGGCCTCGCCCGGCGCCGCGGCGGCCAACGGGTACGGCTCCACGCCCGCCGGCTTGTCGACCAGCGTGCCCATCCCGTTGACGACGGCGAAGTAGCTGCCCGCGGCCCCCGCGACCGCGAGGACGCCGAACGCCGAGGCCGCCGCCAGCCGCCGCGGCCGGGTCACGAGCTCCCCGTACGAGGTCCGCGGGGCCCCGTTCAGGCCGGTGCCGCCGAACGTGCCGTACCCGGTCGAGGTCACGTCCGGGTGCCCGGCGCCCCGGCGGACGACCGGAACGCCCCCGCCCCGCTCGGGCCGGGCCAGGTCGTAGCGCACCGAGCGCCACGCCCCGGCCACCTCGGTGCGGGCTTTCCGCCACATCGTCATCGGGACACTTCTCCGATCTCGAGGAGCCGGGGACTTCCCGGTTCCGCATGCTCCGCTTGGCCACCCGCGGAGCGGGCATGGCACGCTGGTCGGGTGACCGATTCCGTAACCGTGGGTGAGGCGGCGGCCCCGCAGCCCACCGGCCCGACCGAGTGGATCAACCTGCCCGACGTGGCGGACAAGCTCGACGTGTCGATCAGCAAGGTGCACCAGATGATCCGCGACGGCTCGCTGCTCGCGGTCCGCCGCGACGGCATCCGCGTGGTGCCGGCGGAGCTGGTGGCCAACAGCACCGTGCTCAAGCACCTCCCCGGCATCCTCACGTTGCTTCGCGACGCTGGGTACAACGACGAAGAGGCGCTGCGGTGGCTCTACGAGCCGGACGAGACCGTGGACGGCTGCGGCGCCAAGGGGCTCGGCGGCGACCGGGCCCGCGAGGTCAAACGGCGCGCGCAGGCGCTCGGTTTCTGACCGCCCACATGCGACACCTGGCGTACCTCCTCGTGCTGGCCGGCTGCCTGGTCTCGGCGATCTGGCTGGAACCGGTGCTGAAGGTCAACGTGCTGCGCCGGTGGCGGCGGCTGCTGCTGACCCTGCTGCCCGTCGTGGTGGTCTTCGTGCTCTGGGACCTCGCCGCGATCGCCGCCGGGCACTGGACGTTCGACCCGGAGCAGACCACCGGCGTGCTGTTCCCGGGCGGCCTGCCGCTGGACGAGCTGCTGTTCTTCGTCGTGGTGCCGGTCTGCGCGGTCCTGGGCTTCGAGGCGGTCCGGGCCGTCCTGCGCCGGCCGGCCGGTGACGAATGACCTACACCGTCGCGGCGCTGCTCGGCGTGGCCGGGGCGCTCGTCGTGGACCTCGCGGTGCTGCGTACCCGGCTGGTGACGCGGGTGGTGTTCTGGGCCACGTACCCGATCATCATCACCTTCCAGCTGTTGTCCAACGGCATCCTGACCGGCCGCGGGATCGTGCTCTACGACCCGGCGGCGATCATCGGCTGGCGGCTGGTCCACGCGCCGGTCGAGGACCTGCTGTTCGGGTTCGCGATGGTGCTGCTGACCCTGTCGGTCTGGGTGTGGCTCGGCCGCCGCGGCGTGCAGCGCACGCCGGCGGCGGGGGAGGGCAGCCGGCTGCTGCGCTGGGTGCGCAGCCGTACGGGACAGCGCGACTCCGCCGATACGTGACACCATCCCCCGGTGCGACCGAGGCCCCTGCTGCTGACCGCCGCGGCCGTGCTGGCAGGGGCGCACGTGCTGGGGGTGCTGTTCGCCCGCCCGCTGTACCGCCCGGCGGAACTGCTGGCCGCACTGTGCCTGCTGGCGTACGCGATCCACGACGCCTCCGTCCCCCGCGCCGGGGCGGACGGCGCCCGCACGGTGAGATGGGGTCTGAGCGCGGCGGTGGCCGTCCTGGTGGCCGGGGCCGCGATGACCGTGCCGCCCGCCCCCAGCGAGGGCGCCGGCTGGCAGATCCTCAGCCCCGAGCAGTACGACGGGCTCATCTGGCGGGCCCGGCTCGAGAGCCTGGTGCCGGTGGCGGCCGTCCTGGTCTTCGCCCTCCTGCTGCTGGCGATGCTGGGCCGAACCACGAAGAGCCGCGCGGTACTCAGGACGGCGATCGTTGCGGCGGCCCTCGTCGCCGGATACGCACTGCTGCGCATCGTGGTGATCGAGTGGGGTGCCGATCGGGTGTCGACGACGGAGAGCACCTCACCGACGTGGAGCCCGGCGGCGGTCGCCCTGCCCGCCTTGCCCGCCCTGCTGCTGGCTCTCGCCGCCGTGGCTCTCGCCGTCGTGACGGCGACCCGGCGGCGGTGGCGAGCCGCGTCGGGCGCGGTGCTGCTCGCGGCGGTGGCGCTGATCTGGCTCGGCGCCGCGATTGCCGCCCGCGATGCCGCGACCCTCTTCTCCCCGGACCTGATCACGCCGACGGACGCCCTGCCCCAGCCGACGGAGGCGACAGTCGCGGCACTGCGTTGGGCGGCCGCGATTTTGATCGTCAGTGGGCTGGGGTGGCGCCGGCCTATCGACTGACGGGCGGTGGCTCTTCGGTCTGCCGGTCGAATTGCCGCATGGAGTGATGCGCGCGGACGGGGGAAGCCGCGGCTCGGCCGGCTCGCCCTTCGCTGGCCGCTCCCCGCTTGCTCGGCGCCCGCTTGCTCGCCGCGGGCCGCTGGCCGCTCGCTCGCTGCCCGGTCCGGCGGCGTCGCCCGCTGGGCGGCGCCTGCTTGCTCACCCGTTGGCTCGCCGCTCGGCCGCTCGGCTGTGCAGATCTTGAGGAGCGTAGGCGGCCTCCTTGGCCCCGTTGCTTCAAGATCCAGCGAGACTGGCCCGCTGGCCCGCTGGCCCGCTGGCCCGCTCGCCTGCTGGCCTGCTGGCCCGCTCGTCCGCCGCTCGTT
>NZ_BOMQ01000002.1 GCF_016862275.1 Actinoplanes nipponensis
CTCACTGGCCCCCCATTCGGCTGCTCGTCGGTGCAGATCTTGAGGAGCGTGGGCGGCTTCCTTGGCCCAAGTGCTTCAAGATCCAGCGAGAAGGGGCATCGAAGGCGTGCCGGCCCGGCAACGGCGCGGAAGTTCTGAGCCGGCCGTAAGGCGGCGCGGCGTGGGACAAGAGGGCCGAGCCAGGCAGACCGGACGGCCGGGGCCGAAAGGCCAGGTGGGACGGAACGCTGTACGCAGCGGGACGGCTATGCGCGGCGGGGCGACCGCGTGAGTGGGAGCGGCGGCTGGGCGGTAAGGCGAGCGGGCCAGGGCGATAAGTCGCGGCGGGGCGCGGCGGGACAGCGGGGGCGCGAAGGCAGGACGGAGCGACAAAGCAAGGCAGGCGAAGAAACCGCCCGCGCAAAAGCCAGCCGAGCCGGTCGCCCGCCCACCCCACGAGGCGGCCGGCCGAGACGCCATCCGTCGTGAGGGCAACGGGTCGGCTAAGGACCTCGCGTGCGGCGGGAGCGACGGTCAGCGCCATGCACCGCAATTCAATCGCGAATCACACCTGCCGCCGGGTGGCCGCGTGGGCCAGCTCGAGCAGCACCCCCCGCGCCTCCCCCTCGACCTCCGCCGCCCCCAGCGCCCCCAGCGCCGTAGTCGTCAGCTCCGTGATCCGCTCCTCGGTCCGGGCCAGCGCCCCGCTGTCGCGGATCAGCGCCCGCAGCCGCTCGATCCCGGCATCGTCCAGCGCCGGATCGCCCAGTCGGGTGGTCAGTTCCGCGCGTTCGTCCGCGCCGAGCGCCGCGTGGGCCGCCGCCACCAGGTACGTCCGCTTGCCCTCGCGGAGGTCGTCGCCGGCCGGTTTGCCGGTCTGCGTCGGGTCGCCGAACACGCCCAGCACGTCGTCGCGCAGCTGGAACGCCTCGCCCAGCGGCAGCCCGTAGGCCGAGTACGCCCGCAGCAGCGACGCCGGCGCCCCGGCCAGCGTGGCGCCGAGCAGCAGCGGCCGTTCGACCGTGTACTTGGCCGATTTGTAGCGGGCCACCTTGCTCGCCCGGGCCGTCGACATGTCGTCGGTCACCACCGTGAGCACGTCCAGATACTGGCCCGCGGTCACTTCCGTGCGCATCTCGTCGAAGACCGGCCGGGCGCGGGCCAGGTCGGCCGGTTCGACGCCGGAGGTGTGCAGCAGTTCGTCGGACCAGACCAGGGCCAGGTCGCCGAGCAGCACCGCCGCGCTGTCGCCGAAGGCCTCGCCGGAGCCGCCCCAGCCGGCCGCCGCGTGCCGGGCCGCGAACCGGCGGTGCATCGCCGGCTCGCCGCGCCGGGTGTCCGAGCGGTCCATCAGATCGTCGTGGATCAGCGCGCTGGCCTGCACCAGTTCCAGGGCCGCCACGGCCGCGACCACCTGCTCCGAGTCGCTTCCGCCGGCGCCGCGGTAGCCCCAGTAGGCGAAGGCCGGCCGCAGCCGTTTGCCGCCGAGCAGCACGAAGTCGTCGAGGGCGTCGGCGATGTCGGCGAGCACCTCGTCGATCGCGAGCAGCCGGGACCGCTGGGTGGTGAGGAACGCCGCGAGGGCCTTGTCGACGCGCGGTCGCAGACCGGCGCGTTCAAGCGGGGAGGTCACGGGGCCAACCTAGCGGGTCTCGGCGGCTCCGCCAGCCGGTAGAGTCTGCGGTGTGTCTCTCGGACTTCCCTCCCGGCTCCCGACGTCTCCGGCGATCGGCGAGCTCATCCGTCGTCCGGAACCCACCTTCTCGTTCGAGTTCATGCCGCCCAAGACGCGCGACGGCGAGCGGCTGCTCTGGCAGACCATCCGCGAGCTGGAGACGCTGCGGCCCGATTTCGTCTCGATCACCTACGGCGCCGGCGGCACCACCCGGGACACCACCGTCGCGGTGACCGAGCGTGTCGCCACCGAGACGACGCTGCTGCCCATGGCCCACCTCACCGCGGTCAACCATTCCGTCGCCGAGCTGCGCAACGTCATCGGCCGGCTGGCCGGCGCCGGCATCCGCAACGTGCTGGCGGTCCGGGGCGACCCGCCCGGCGACCCGATGGGCGAGTGGGTGCGCCACCCCGACGGCGTGCTGTACGCCGAGGACCTGGTGCGGCTGCTGCGCGAGTCCGGCGACTTCAGCGTCGGGGTCGCCGCGTTCCCGTACAAGCATCCCCGCTCGGCCGACATCGAGGGCGACACCCGCAACTTCATCCGCAAGTGCCGCGCGGGCGCCGATTTCGCGATCACGCAGATGTTCTTCGAGGCCGACGAGTATCTGCGGCTGCGTGACCGGGTGGCCGCGGCCGGCTGTGACACGCCCATCGTGCCGGGCGTGATGCCGGTGCTGCGGATGGCGACCATCGCGCGGGCCGCGCAGCTGTCCGGTGCGCCGTTCCCGCCCGCCCTGCTGGCCCGCTTCGAGCGGATCGCCGGCGACGACGCGGCGGTGCGCGCGCTCGGCATCGACCTGTGCAGCGAGATGTGCCAGCGGCTGCTCGACGAGGGCGTGCCGGGCATCCACTTCATCACGATGAACCGATCCACGGCGACCCGCGAGGTGTGGCAGCACCTCGCCGCCAACGTCCCGGCTTGACCTGGCAGGAGTACGCGGCGGCCTGGTCCCGGCTGCACGGCGGTTTCGATCCCGAGGGCGCGGCTCCGGTCGTGCGCGGCTGGATCCGGCTGGCGTACCGGGGCGGCAGCCTGCTCGGCCGGCTGCGGGTCGGCCCCACCACCGTCACCGCCGCCGGGCTGCTGCTCTGCCTCGCGGTGCCGTTCGTCGCGCTGCTCGGCCGCCCGGGCCTGCTGCTCGGCGCCCTGCTGGTGCTGCTGGCCGGGGTCGCCGACGCGCTGGACGGGGCGGTGGCCGTGGTGACCGGCCGGGCCAGCCGGCTCGGCTTCCTCTACGACTCGGTCGCCGACCGGGTCGGCGAGCTGGCCTGGCTGGCCGCCTTCTGGGTGGCCGGCACGCCCGGCTGGCTGGCGGCGGCCGGCGCGGCGGTGAGCTGGCTGCACGAGTACGTGCGGGCCCGCGCGGCGGCCGGCGGCATGGACGGGCTGGGCATCGTGACGCTGGGGGAACGCCCGACGCGGGTCTCGGTGGCGATCAGCGGCCTGCTCGTCGGCGGTCTCGCCGGCCTGCTGCACCCCGGCTGGGAGATGACGGTGGTGCTGGTCGCCGCGGTCGCCTGGCTGGCCCTGGGCGTTATCGGCCTGGCCCAGCTGCTCGTCGCGGTACGCCGCGAGCTGTCCGCCTGACGATCTTTATTCGGTTGTCCACGGTGGCGGCCGCGCCCTACCTTTTCCCCGGAACCAGAAGGAGAACACGTGCCGACTCACCCCCACGAGAGCAGGGCCGACCGCCCCGGCTGACGCGCGCCCGCGTCCGTCGGCGGCCGCTCGTCCCCGGGTCCGGGGCGGGCGGTTTTTTCGTGGCCGAGACACAGGGGAGGTGACCCGCGATGAGCGTGGTCCTCGTACTCAACGCCGACTTCGGGCCGCTGCACCGGGTCAGCGTCCGGCACGCCATCCGCATGCTGTTCCGCGAGGTGGCGGTGGTCGAGGAGGCGCGGCCCGACGCGCGCATGGGCGTCTTCCCGGTCCCGACCGTCGTGCGCCTGGTCAGCTACGTCGTGACCCGCTGGCGGCACGGCCGCGGCCCGGGCTGGTCCCGCGCGGGCGTGCTCGCCCGGGACGGCCGGCGCTGCGCCTACTGCGGTGGCGGAGCCTCCACCGTCGACCACGTCCTGCCGCGTTCGCGCGGCGGCGGCAACACCTGGCTCAACACCGTCGCGGCCTGCGGGCGCTGCAACCAGCGCAAGGGCGACCGCACGCCGGCGGAGGCGCGGATGCCGCTGCGCTGGGCGCCGTCGGCGCCCGGCTGGGCGGCGACGGTCGCGCCCTGATGACGACGGCCGGCGGGTCCACACGGGGGTCCGCCGGTCGTCCATCAGACGGGTTGCAGCAGCGTGGCCAGCATCGTCCGGTAGGCCCGCGGGTGCACGATCGGGATGCCGTACTGGCGGGCCTTGCGGGCCGGGCCGGATGTCGAGCCGGGGTCGGCGGCGACGAGCAGGCGGGTTCGCTTGGTGACGGCCTCGCCGACCTCGATCCCCGCGGCGTCGGCGCCGGCCTGCCACTCCTCGTGGTCCGGGGTCGCCGGGCCGCCGAACACCACCACGTCCCCGCGCCGCAACTGCCAGAACTGCCGTACCGGGCGGGCGCCGGTGGCGTCGGCCAGCGCCGTGCCGACGGCCGCCGGCGGCAGCCCGAGGAGGGCGGCGACGCTGTCCACGTCGTGCCGTTCGGCGGCGGTGAGGGGGCCATCGGCGAGCGCGACCGTGGCGAGGCCGGTCAGGTACCGCCGGTGCAGGCACCGCACGTCGGCCCGGCCCAGCCCGAGGCACTCCGCGACCGCGACGAGGCCGTCCGCCTCGCCCGCCGTGATGTGCCGGTCGAGCAGCGCGTGGTCGAGCACGTCGAGGTAGGCGTCGGCGCGGGGTTCCCGCTGGCGGGGGAGGCGGTCGGTGAGCCGGGTGAGGAAGCGCGGCTCGCGGACGCCGGACGCCCGGCGCCGTACCGGGACGACGGAGCCGATGGGCAGGTCCGGCCAGGGCAGCGACCGGGACGCGCCGAGCACGGGCGCCCACGGCGGGGGCGCGCCGGTGATCGTCAGGTAGTGGGCGAGGAGGTCCGCGGCGGCGTGGGCGTCGTGCAGCGCCGAGTGGGCCCGGTGGTCCGGCAGCCCCGCCGCGCGCCGGCAGTCGAGCAGGCTGCGGCCGGCGCTGGGCAGGAAGTGCGGGGCGAGCTGCATCGTGCACAGGCCGTACCGCGCGGCGACGGGCACCGGGTGACCCAGGCGGCGGAACTCGGCTTCCAGGAACAGCGCGTCGAACGTGAGGTTGTGCGCGACCAGCGTGCGTCCTCTCAGGAGGGCGCAGATCTCGCCGGCGAGCTGGGCGAAGGCCGGGGCCCGGTCGGCCTCGGCCGCGGTAATGCCGTGCAACTGCTGCGGTCCCGGGTCGCGCTCGGGATTGATCAGCGAGCACCATTCGTCCTGGACCCGGCCGTGGTCGTCGAGGCGGACGACGGCGATCTCGATGATCCGGTCGTGCCAGCCCGCCCGCAGGCCGGTGGTCTCCACGTCGATGACCGCATACATGGATGCTCCTCCGCGCCGTTCGTCCTGATTGCCCTGAGCCGTCCGGCTCGGGGCATGACGCTAACAACGCTGTGGAGCCGGCGGACTCCGCTGCGTGGGGGGTCTTCCTCGGCTGGAGCCCGCCCGGGAGAAGACGACACGCTGAGTTCCGAAGTCGCCAGGAAACCGGATCATCCGGTACAAGATGATCCGCGTTACCTCTGAAAGCTGAGCGGCGCCCCACCGGCGAACAGGGCGTCAACGTATCGTTGACAGGTGGCGGAGACGGAGCTCGGGCGCCTGGCGGAGATCGCGGCGGCGCGGGCGGGGCTGGACGCGCGCGAGCTCGAGCTGATCGACCGGGCCCGGCAGGCCGGCGCCACCTGGGGCCAGGTCGCCGGCGCGCTGGGCCTGGCCAGCCGCCAGGCCGCGGAGCAGCGCCGGCAGCGGCTGGTGGCGGCGGCCCGGTCCCGCCGCCACGTTCAGGATCTCCGGTACGCCCCGGCCATCGTCACCCTCCGAGCGGCGGTCGACGACCTGCACCGCAGCATCGCCGCCGACCGCCGCTGGCCGGCCCGTTTCCCCCGCGCGGCCCTGGTGCGGGCAACCGTGCAGGCGGCTTTGGACGCGCCCCCCGGCGGCCTCTACGCGCTGGCCGTCCAGGCCGACGAGGACCTCGTTACCGCGCCCGTCCCCGGCTACGTGCGGGTGGCCGCCGCCGCCCTGCACCGAGCCCTGTCAATGGATTGTTGACGGCTGTCTGAAGGCTTGAGCCACTGCCGCTCACCCATTGAGGATGTGCTTCTCGATGCGAGGGAGGTGGCATGCGCCGCAACGCCGTGCTCTTCGTGGCGATCTCCGTGCTGTCCGGCTTCGGCAGCACCGCGATGTCGCTGGTGGCGGGCATCTGGATCCTGGACCTGACCGGCTCGGCGAGCCGCGCGGCGCTGGCCGGCCTCTGCGTCTACGCGCCCCAGCTGATCGGCCCCTGGCTGGGCGGCCTGCTCGACCGCGTGCCCCGCCGCCCGCTGCTGATCGCCACCAACCTGGTGCTGGCCGCCGTCCTGCTGAGCCTGCTCACCGTCCACAGCCCGGCCCGGACCTGGCTGATCTTCGCCGTCGCCCTCGCGTACGGGATCAGCTACGTCCTGCTCGACGCGGGCGAGTCCGCGCTGCTGCCGGCGGCCCTGCCCGCAAACGGCCTCGGCGACGTCAACGGCTGGCGTTCCAGCGCCCAGGAGGGCATGAAGCTCGTCGCCCCGCTCGCCGGGGCCGGCCTCTACGCGTGGCACGGCGGCCCCGCGGTCGCCGTGCTCAGCGCCGCGATGCCCGTGGTGGTCGCGGTCCTCTACGCGGCCCTGCGCCTGACCGCCCCGCCGGCGACCGGGCCGGGGGCCCGCCCCGGGCGCAGCCTGCGAGCGGGTCTCGCCGCGCTGGCCGGCGAGCGCGTGCTGCGGGTGACCGTCTGGCTGGCCGCCCTGTCGATTGCCGTGTCCGGCTTCGCCACCGCCGCCCAGTACGAGGTCGTCACGGGCGAGCTGGGCCTGGCCGCGACGTTCCTGGGCGTGCTGCTCAGCGCCCAGGGCGCCGGCTCCATCGCGGGCGGGCTGGTCGTGGGCCGGCTGCTCGCGGGGCCGGGCGGGCCGGCCGTCGGCGTTATCGGGACGGCGTTGTTCGCGGCCGGCCTGGTGGCGCGGTGCCTGCCCTGGTGGCCGGCGCTGGTGGCGGGCGCGGTCATCGGTGGGGTCGGCCTGCCCTGGACCCTGGTCGCCGCGGTGACCGCCGTGCAGACCCGGACGCCGCCGGAACTGCTGGGCCGGGTCGCCGCCACGGCCAACACGGTCATGTTCGCCCCGACCGCTCTGGCCATCCCGCTGGGCGCCGCGGCGGTCCACGTGGGAGCCCGCCCGACCCTGCTGGCCGGCGCCGCCGTGTGCCTGGGGGCGGCCGGGGTGGCCGTCCGGAGCTCCCGGCGCGGCGAGCCGTCCGTGGCAAGTGTGCACATTGGCGGTTAACCGGCCGTTTGCTGGAGATGTCGCGACCGATGACTGCGGTCAGCCTGGTCGGACCGTTCGGCCGATCCGGTGCGGTGTGACCGGTGTGAATCATGTGGCGTCCCCCCGACGCCACTCCTCGGAGCACGCATTCATGCAGATCAACCGGTACTTCCGCGCCGCGACGGCCGCGGCCCTCGGCGGCTGCGCCTCGCTCGCCTGCGCCGCCGCGGCGTTCGCCGTACCCGCCGTGCCGCCCGCGGCGGGCGTGCCCATCAACCCGGGCAACGTTCCCACGACCGCCGCCGACTACGAACACGAGTGCAGCGGCAACCTGGGCGGCGGCCCGTACCCGGGCAAGGACGTCTGGGTCTTCAACCTGCCCGGCAATGCCGACAAGACGGGCGTCTTCACCGCCATCACGGCGACGTTCGACACCGATGGGGACGGTGCCGGCGACAAGTCCGTGGTCATCGAGGCCGGCGCCGAGGCCGGCGCCGAGGACGGCGACGACATCGTGTTCGTGGGCCACAGCAAGGCGTACGTGGTCACCACCGCCGGCTGGACGCTGGTCGGCGCGACGGCCACGATCACCGGCCGGGCCGACCAGTTCGTGCTCACCCACACCTGCGCGGCGACAGGCACCCCGCCCACCACCACCGCGCCGCCCACCACCACGGCGCCGCCCACCACGACCGCCCCGCCCACCACCACGGCGCCGCCGACGACCACTCCGCCCACGGAGACCACGCCGACGCCGACGGACGACACCGCGACCGGCGACAGCACCCCGACGCCGACCGGCACGCCCACGGAGTCGCTCACCCCGGTCGCGGAGACCGGGACCGGCGGCGGTGGCCTGCCGCTGACCGGCGCCGCCGCCGGCAGCATCGCCGCCCTGGGCGTGGCCCTGGTCGGGGGTGGCGCGACCCTGCTGCTGCGCCGCCGGCGCCGGTTCGTGGCCTGATCCGCTGCCCGATCACCCGCACCACCGCCGGCCCGCCTCGAGCGCTCGAGGCGGGCCGGCGTGCTACCGCCCCGGCGGGTTGATCAGGCCGTAGTCGAGGGTCCGCGGCGGATTCCCCTCCGCCTTGACGATGTTGTAGCCGAAATACGTCGTGCCGATGACGGCCGGGTACCGCGAGCAATAGAAATGCGTGGTCGCGCGCAGGGCCGCGCGTTTAACCGTGACGTCCGCCACCAATCCCGCGGTCTGGTCGGGCATCGCATTCTGGGCGGCCAGCGTCTGGAATCCGTATTCCACAATCAGCGGCGCGCCGGGGTGCGCGGCCACCGCCCGGTCCGCCACCGCGCGCAGCCGGGGCGCGTCGATCAATTCGTCGGGGCCGCTGCCGGCCTGCGCCACCCGGGCGCCCGGATAGCTGTAGCTGGTCAGCACGTAGCCGTCGGCGCCGCTGTCGCGATAGGACGGCACCCGGTAGGACCCGTCCCAGCCGTAGAACAGGCCGAGGAAGATCGGGGCCCCGCCGGCGTGCGGGCGGACCAGGCCGACCAGGGTCCTGGCGTACGCGACCTGGCGCGCCACCGACAGCGGCGAGTTGACCCCGCCGAGCCGGGCCTGCACCCGCGGGTCGTCCACCGGCATGTTCAGCGCCAGGTAGGCCACCGGCCGTCCCCGGGCCCGGTCGAGCAGCTCACGGTGCCGGGCCAGCACCTGCGCGGCGTCCTCGGGACGGAACGCGAACGTCGCCGGGTCGTACGCCTCCAGCCGCACCACCGCCCGCATGCCCAGCTCGGCCAGCGCCGTGAACAGCGCCTCCAGCCGGGCCCCGGACCACGTCTCCAGGCCGTACACGTTGACCGTGTCGATGCCGTACCCGTCGCGCATCCGCCGCAGATCGCCGGCCGGGTCCGCGGTCGGCGCCCAGGTCGCTCCCTGGATCCACCCGGCCGGCCCGGGGTACGGCGTCAGGGCCGCCGGCGTGCCCGCCGGGCACGCCCGCGCGGGCCGGTCGTCGCCCGCGGACCCGCACCCCGCCAGCGGCAGCGCGGCCAGTGTGAGCGTCAGCACATAGGCCAGTTTGAAGGTCATGCCGCCATTTCCCCGGTGTGGACGAGGCGTTTCCCCGGACCCCCACAATACCCGCTGACCTGCGCCCCGGGACGTAAGGGCGGAGTTCATCAATGGGAAACACGGGCGACCCGCGGCGGCGTGAAACGCCGCCGAACGAACCGTTTTACCCGCTATTCATATTCGCCGTCCAAGGTGGAGCCCGGCAGCAACTTCCAGGGGAGGAACAATCATGTACGACAACTCGGCGTCATTGGCGCTCACCGGCAGCGGCATCACCATTCTCGGCCAGACCGCGAGCCTGACCGCGGTGACCGTGGGCGGCGCGCTGTTCGTCGGCGTCGGCGCGGTCCTGGCCCTCAGCGACCGGCTCAAGCGCCGGCGGGAAGGCTCCTGATGACCAAGTCGCCCCGGCTCTACCTGATCATTCTCGGCGGCTGGTCGGTGCTGCTCGCGGCGCTGCTGGAGACCTCGTTCGGCCAGGTCGCCGCGGCTACCCGGGCCGGCTGGCCGATCGTCGTGCTGGTGGTGGCCAGCACCGCGTTCATCGCGTACTTCTGGCTCAACGGCACGAAGGACGTCGTCTACACGCTGTACTACCACCTGGTCTCGGCCCGGCGCCCCCGGCCGGTGCCGCGCCGGGCCGCGGCGACCGAGCCGCGCGTCCTGCTCGTCTACTGCACCTGCGACGACTTCTCCGCCGACAGCCTGCTGCGCAGCATGCGCCAGGACTACGGCAACTTCGAGGTGGTCATCCTGGACGACTCGGCGAAGCCGGAATACCTGGCCCGGGTCGACGCCTTCAGCGCCGAGCACGGCGTGCGGGTGGTCCGGCGCGCGGACCGCGCCGGCTTCAAGGCCGGCAACCTCAACAACCACCTGGGTACGGCGGCCTACGACTACTTCGTCATCCTGGACAGCGACGAGATCATCCCGCCCGGCTACATCAGCCGCAGCCTGGACTACTTCGCGCACTACCCGAACGCCGGCATCGTGCAGGCCAACCACGTGGCCACCCGCAACCGCAACGCGTTCATGCGGATGTTCTCGATCGGCGTGGACTCGCACTGGATCGCGTACCAGACGGTCAAGGACCGGCACGGGTTCCTGTCGCTGCTCGGGCACGGCGCGATGGTCAGCCGCGAGTGCTACACCGCGGCCGGCGGCTTCCCGCACGTGGTCGCCGAGGACCTGTGCTTCTCGATCGCCGCGCGCGACGCCGGCTACTACACCGTCTTCGCGCCCGACGTGGTGTGCGAGGAGGAGTACCCGGTCGACTACCTGGCCTTCAAGAAGCGCCACTCGAAGTGGACCCAGGGCAACATGGAGTTCATCAAGCGCTACACCGGGGTGATCCTGCGGTCGCGGATGAGCTGGTTCGAGAAGCTCGACATCGTGCTGTTCACCTACAACCTGCCGCTGACCGCGGTGTTCTCGGTGTACGTGGCGATCCACGTGGTGGTGCTGCCGGTGCTCGGCTACCGCATCGACTATCCGCTGTGGATGCTGGCCCCGACGGCGCTGTTCCTGCTGGCGCCGATGCTCAACGACGTGATCTTCCACTTCCGGGCCCTGCCGAAGCTGCGCCTGGCCTGGTACCTGCTGCACACCGTCCTGCTGTACGGTTCGATGCTGTTCATCAGCTTCCGGGCATCGGTCACCTCGGCCTTCGGCAAGTCGGTGTTCGTGGTGACCCCCAAGGAGGACCAGCGGATCACCCTGCGCCAGGCCGTGGTGGCCAACCGGGCCGAGCTCATCTTCGGGGTGCTGCTGACGGCGGTGTCGATCCTCCTGACCGGCAGCGCGCTGCCGGTGCTGCTGATCGCGGTCCCGGCGATCTTCTGCTCCTACCTGGCGCTGAAGCACAACCAGGCCGTCCCGGTGACGGAGCCGGCCGAACCGGAGGCGCGCGAGCCGGTCGCGGCCTGACGACCGGGGGCGGCGCCGGACCCGGCGGGGGTCCGGCGCCGTCGCCGCCGCTCAGAACAGGCGGGTCAGGACGCCCGACCCGAGCAGGATCACCAGGCCGATGGCGATGAAGACCAGCGGCACCAGCCAGTGGCCGTAGCGCCGGACCAGCTCGATGATCCGCCGGTGCGAACCGAGCCAGGACGCCGCCGCGCACCACACCGCGATCAGCACCGCGAAGACCAGCACGGCCACCGCGCTGCCGCCGGCGCCCAGGGTGCGGAACATCGGTGTGTAGACCGCGATGTTGTCGGCGCCGTTGGCCATCGTCACGCCGGCCACCGCGAGGGCGTTGCCGGCCGCCACGGGCGGGTCGTCGCCGTCGCCGCCGGACCGGAACGCCCCGATCAGCCCGCGCACGCCGAGCGCGATCGGGACCAGCCCCAGCAGGCCCACCCACTCGTCCGGCACCAGCGTCAGGCCCAGCGCGGCCAGGGCGGAGACCGCGACGAGCGCGGCGATGCCGGCGTACTGGCCGAGCCAGATGTGCCAGGGTGCGGGGCGTCCGGAGGCGCGGGCCGCGAGGAACAGCACGGTGAGCACGATGAGGTCGTCGACGTTGGTGCCCGCGAAGACACCCGCCGCCGCGAGGACGGTCTGCGGCACACCTACCCCTGTCCGCGGGCGACGATCCGCGGCCCGGCGACGTCGCTGTTGTCGATCACCACGGTAGCCCGCTCCCAGGGCCGGCACGCGGCGAAGTACAGGCGCTGGCCGCCCACGTAGCGGGCCATGTCGGGGTGCCCGGGATCCGGGTCCGTGCCGTCCCGGACCGCCATCCGGGCGGCGGTGACCGCGAACGGCGCGGTCAGGAAGACCGAGAACTCCCAGTACCCGGCGAGCTCGTCGCGGTGCAGGAACAACCCGTCCAGCACCAGCACGGCCCCGGCCGGCGCGACCGACCAGGGCCGGTCCAGGACCTCATCGGTACGGACGTCGTGCACGGCGTCCCGGAACCGGCGGCCGCCACCCGGGCCCAGCGGCGCCAGCACGTTGCTGATCAGCGCCGGATAGTCGTACGAGTCGAGCCAGAAGCCCTCGGGTGACCGCGCTCCCCGCCGGTGCCGCTCGGCGCGTACCCGGTGGAAACCGTCGGCGGAGACGTGCACGACCGGCCGTCCCCGGGAGCGCAGCGCGCCGGCCAGCTCGGCGGCGAACGTGGTCTTGCCGACCCCGTCCACCCCGTCGACCGCGACCCGGACGCCGTCGGCCGCCGGGACCCGGGCGGCGACCTCGGCGATCAGCCGCTCCCGGGTCACGGGCTGACCAGCCCCGTCCGGTACGCGACGACCACGGCCTGGACCCGGTCCCGCAGCCCGAGCTTGGCCAGGATCCGCGCCACGTGGGTCTTCACCGTCGCCTCGGACAGGTGCAGCCGGCCGGCCAGCTCGGCGTTGCTCAGCCCCTGCGCCAGCAGGCCCAGCACCTCCAGCTCGCGCGGGGTCAGCACGCTCAGATCGCGGTGCGCCACGCTGGTCCCGGCGTCGCGGTGGGCGAAGCGCTCCACCAGCCGCCGGGTGATCGCCGGGGCCAGCATCGCGTCGCCGTCGCGGACCAGCCGGACGGCGTTCACCAGGTGCTCGGGGGTGACGTCCTTGAGCAGGAAGCCGCTGGCCCCGGCGGTGAGCGCCGCGTACACGTAGTGGTCGAGGTCGAACGTGGTCAGCATGATGACCCGCGGCGCGTCGCCGGTGCCGGAGAGGATGTGCCGGGTGGCCGCCAGCCCGTCCATCTCGGGCATCCGGATGTCCATCAGCACCACGTCGGGCCGGTGCCGGCGGACCGCGTCGACGGCCTCGGCCCCGGTGGTCGCCTCGGCCACCACGTCGATGCCGTCCGCCGTCAGGATCATCCGGAACCCGGCGCGGACCAGCGCCTGATCGTCGGCCACCAGCACCCGCAACGCCGTGGTCACGTCACCTCCACCGGGATCCGGGCGTGGACGCGGTACCCGCCGCTGAGCCTGGGTCCCGCCTGCAGGACCCCACCGTAGACGGCGAGGCGCTCGCGCAGGCCGATCAGCCCCCGCCCGGTTCCGGTACGGGCCGCGGCGCCCGGCCGGCCGCCGGTGTCGGCGACGTCGACCTCCAGATCGTTCTCGCCGAAGGCCAGGGTCACCCGCACCGACGCGCCGGCCGCGTGCTTGACGATGTTGGTCAGCGCCTCCTGGACCAGCCGGTAGACCGTCAGCTCGATGCCGGGCGGCAGCGGCGTCCGGCGCCCGGTGCGGGTCAGCTCGATCGGCACGCCGGTCTCGCGCATCCGCCGCACCAGCCCGTCCAGCCCGTCCAGGCCCGGCTGCGGCGCCAGGTCGGCGTCGGCCGCCGGCTCCGGGCCCGCGCCCTGCATGGTGAGCAGGCCCATCACGTGCCGCAGCTCGGTCATCGCGGCCCGCCCGCCGGCCTCGACCGCGAGCAGCGCCTCCCGGGCCTGGTCCGGCGCCGCATCCATGATCTTGCGGGCGCCGCCGGCCTGGATCACCATCACGCTGACGTTGTGCGTGACCACGTCGTGCAGCTCCCGGGCGATCCGCGCCCGTTCGTGCTCGGTGGCCCGGCGCACCGCCTCGGCCTGCTCGTGCTCCATCGCCGACATCCGCGCCTGGCCCTCGTCGGCGCGGTGCTTCCACCGGCGCAGGCCGTCGGCCGCCACGGCGATCGGCAGCAGGATCAGGTACGGCACCGCGCTGTCCGACACCGAGCTGGCGTCCGACTGCAGCAGGTTGTGCAGCAGCGCGGCCACCGGCAGGCTGGCCAGCGCGGGCACCCGGTACGGGCTGAAGACCGCGGCGGTGTACCCGGCGATGACACAGGCGAAGAACGACAGCCGCAACGCCGCCGGGTTCTCGCTGACCGCCGTGGCCAGCGCCAGCAGGGTCCACAGCACCCCGAGCGGATACCGGCGCCGGAACACCAGGGGCAGCACCACCAGCAGGAGCAGCACGGTCGTGGGGCCGGCGGACGAGCCGTTCTCCACCGGCAGGAACGGCGGCCAGGCCGGCGCACACGGCGCCGCCGGCACGCCGCCGCCCGGCGGCACCGGGCAGACCACCATCCGGGCCCGTTCCTGGATGCCCTCGTCGCCGGCCCGGATCGCGACCAGAGCCAGGCCGAGCGCCAGGGCGGCATCGAAGGCCCACCCCCGCCGCGACATCCGCGGCAGCGGGCCGGCCGGACGCGTCAGCGCCCGCGCCCCATCCCGCAGCCGGTCCAGCAGCGCGCGTCGGGTCACCGGCCCATTCTCGCCGCCGCGGCCGGGCCGCGGTATCCGTCTCGGGACGGGTACGCGCTACCTCGCCCGCCTACCTCTCGAGGATGACGCCGCCCCGGCTCATCCCGTCGCGGTACCGAAGATGCCTCCCGCTGTCGATGTGGCCGAAGCGGACGCACACCTAGCGTCAACGCCGCCTCACCCGACGAACCGAGGAGACCGCCATGACCGTGCCGTTGATCGAGCTGCGCGCCGTGACCCGCCGCTACGACGACGGACCTCCGGCGTTACGGGACCTGTCGCTGACCGTGCAACCGGGGGAGGCCGTGGCGATTCTCGGCCCGTCCGGCAGCGGCAAGTCCACATTGCTCAACCTCATCGCCGGGCTGGACCGGCCGAGCACCGGCACGGTCACCGTGGCCGGCGTCGCCGTGGACCGGCTGGGCGAGGCCGCGTCGGCCCGGTACCGGCGGGCCCGGATCGGCCTGGTGTTCCAGTTCTTCAACCTGCTCGACGACCTGACCGTCGCCGACAACGTCATGCTGCCGGCCCAGCTCGCCGGCATGCCCCGGGCCGCCGCCCGGCGCCGCGCCGCCGAGCTGCTCGGCGTGCTCGGTGTCGACCGGCACGCCTCGGCGTACCCGGGCCGGCTCTCCGGTGGCGAGCGGCAGCGGGTGGCCGTGGCCCGGGCGCTGATGAACCGGCCGGCGTTGCTGCTGGCCGACGAGCCGACCGGGGCGCTGGACACCGCGGCCGGCGCGGAGGTCCAGCGGCTGCTGACCGAGCTGCACGCCGACGGTCAGACGATCGTGCTGGTCACCCACGACCTGGCGCTGGCCGGGACCTGCGCCACCCGCACCGTGCAGCTGCGCGACGGGCAGATCGCCGCGGACACGACGGCGGCGCTGCGATGAGCACGCTGGGACAGGTGGTCCGCTCCGGCGCGGGCCGCCACCGGGTCCAGACCGTGGTGATCACCCTGGTGGTGACGATCGCGGTGACCTCGGCTGTCCTCGGCGGTTCACTGCTGCTGGCCTCGCGGGCGCCGTTCGACCGCGCCTTCGCCCAGCAGCGCGGCGCCCACCTGATCGCCCAGTTCGACCCCGGCAAGGTCACGCCGGCCCAGCTGGCGGCGTCCGCCGGGGCCGCCGGGATCGCCGCCGCGGCCGGCCCGTTCCCGACCACCCAGATCAGCGTGGGGGAGGGCGGCCACCGGCGGCCCCCGATGACGGTCGCCGGCCGGCCGGACCCGGCCGGCCCGGTCGACCGGGTCACCCTGGTCACCGGCCGCTGGGCGACGGCCCCCGGCGAGCTGGTCGTGGCCGAGGACGGCCGCTTCCGCGGACCGCCGATCAGGATCGGTACGGTGTGGACGGTGGCCGGCCGGCCCGGCAGCCCCGCCGTGACGGTCGTGGGCATCGCCCGGTCGGTCAGCCGGACCGCCGACGCCTGGGCGACACCGGCCCAGGTGACCGCCTGGAGCGGGGACCACGGCCCGGACGGCTACCAGATGCTCTACCGCCTCACCGCCGCCGGCACCGCGGCGCAGGTCGAGGCGGGCCGGACGGCGGTCGCCGCCACCGTGCCGGCCGGCGCCCTCACCGGCGCCGCGTCCTGGCTGGTCACCCGGCTGGACGCCGTGGGCCAGGCGGCGCTGCTGGTGCCGTTCCTGATCGCCTTCGGGGCGCTGGGCGTGGTGATGGCGGTGCTGATCATCGGCAACGTGGTCGCGGGCGCGGTGGGCGCCGGCACCCGCCGGATCGGCATCCTCAAGGCCCTGGGCTTCACGCCGTCGCAGGTGGTGCGGGCGTACCTGGGCCAGGCGCTGCTGCCGGCCGCGGCCGGCGCCGTGCTCGGGGTCATCGCCGGCAACCTGCTGACCTACCCGGTGCTGGCCGAGACCAACCGGCTGTACGGCACCTCCGACAGCGGCGTGACCCCGTGGGTCGACGCGCTGGTGGTCGGCGGCGCGCTCGCCGTGGTGACGCTGACCGCCTGGGCCGCCGCGGCCCGCGCCGGCCGGCTGCGCAGCGTCGACGCGCTTGCCGTCGGCCGTACCCCCCGACCGGGACGCGGACAGTGGGCGGCCCGGCTGGCCGGCCGGATCCCCCTGCCCCGGCCGATGTCCCTCGGCCTGGCCCATCCCTTCGCCCGGCCGCTGCGCTCGGCCGGCATCGTCGCGGCGATCGCGTTCGGCGCCGCCGCGGCGACGTTCGCGGTCGGCCTCGGCACGTCCCTGAGCCTGGTCCAGGAGGCCGAGGACATCGCCGACGTCCAGGTCCACGCGCAGCCGGGACTCGACGCGGGGCCGGGCGCCGGTGGCCCCGGTCCGCGACCGGTGGAAGGACCGGTCGCCTTCACGGACCCGGCCGCGGTCGTCACGGCGATCACCGCGCAGGCCGGGACCCGAGGGTACGTCGGCCAGGCCCGCACCGAGGTGACCGTCGCCGGGATCACCGGCGCGCTCACCACCGTGGCCATGACCGGCCCCGACGGCGCCCGCTACTACCGGATGGTCGCCGGCTCCTGGCTCACCGGGCCCGGCGAGATCGTCGTCAGCACCCCGTTCCTGACCGCCGCCGGCAAGCGGGTCGGCGACACCGTCGTCCTCACCGACCAAGGCACCGACGTCACCGTCCGGATCGTCGGCGAGGCGTTCAACACCGACTACAAGGGCATGCAGATCCTCACCGACCTGGCCACCCTGCACGCCGCCGAGCCGAAACTGGCCCCGGAAACCTTCCTCATCTCCGTACGACCCGGAACGGACCCGGCGACGTACGCGTCGGCGTTGAACACGGCGCTACGGTCCCACGGGGCGGCGGCGGAGCCCGTCAGCCACGGGACCGACGAACTCCTGATCATCATCGACGCCCTGACCGCCCTGCTCAGCGTGCTGCTGACGGTAGTGGCCGGCCTCGGCGTGCTGAACGTGGTCGTCCTGGAGACCCGCGAACGCGTCCACGACCTGGGCGTCCACAAGGCCCTCGGGATGACGCCCCGGCAGACGACCACGATGGTCATCTCCTCGGTGCTGGTCACCGGCCTGATCGGCGGCGCGGTGGGTGCGGCGGTCGGCGTGGCGGTGCAACGTACGGTCCTCGGCGCGATGGGCGCCAGCACCGGGTTCACGCTGCCGTCCTCGGTGGTGAACGTCTACTCGCCGGCGGAACTGCTGCTGTTCGGGCTCGGCGGCGTGGTGATCGCGGTGGGCGGGGCGCTGCTGCCGGCGGGGTGGGCGGCGGGAACCCGGACGGTGACTGCCCTCCGTACCGAGTAGGACAGCACTGTGCACGAGAACCGGTCCGTGCCGGTGGGGGAGTGGTTGTTCAGGGCGGTCCGATTCAGCCGGATACGGGGTACGGGCGGGCGGGGCACGCCTCACCCGCTCGCCCTCCTGCTCGGCGGCTCGCCTTCCTGCTCGGCGGCTCGCCCTCCCGCCCGGCGGCTCGTCCGGCTCGTCTGGCTCGACCGGCTCATCCGGCTCGTCCTCTGACCCACCCGCCGCTTGCCCGCCGCTTGCCCGCCGCTTGCCCGCCCGCTCCTCTGCTCGGATCTTGGAGCGCCCGGGTCGTTCATCGGGCCCTGTCTCCACAAGATCCGGGCAGGGAAGTGTCGTCCTGTGTAGTAGCAGCTCCGCAAGCAGGGCAGAGCACCCGCGCCGAACAGAAGCCGCCGACACAGTGAGGGGCACCGCCGCAATGCAAAAGGTGGCCGCGGGCGATGAGCCCCGTGATCGACAAGGGCGCAAAGACAGCTCGCCCGCCACGCTCGGGCCGGGTCGGCCGAGAGCCGCGTCGACGAGCCCGCAAAACCCATGAACGCGCGCTAATACTCAATAACGGAGATGTCCCCAGTGTCGTTCATCGACCCGAATCGTCAGCCGGGGCGGGCGGATCTTGGGGAGCCGCGGCCGGTTTTCGGGCTCTGGCGCTTCAAGATTCGCCGGGAAGGAGGCTCGAAGGCGTGACGGCCCAACGAGGAACCGCCCGGATGCTGGACGCGGGCAAAGGAGCGCCTGGGGCGCAACGCCGAGCGAGTCGCAGACGCTGGGCGGCACAAACGCTGGTGGGACGCAAACGCGGCGCTGGGCGCAAGGGTGACTGGGGGCGCAAACCAAAGGGGTGCAGGGGGTGGCTGGAGGTCGAAACAAGGGGCGA
>NZ_BOMQ01000003.1 GCF_016862275.1 Actinoplanes nipponensis
AGGGGTGGCTGGGGCCGAACCAAGGGTGAGGCGCAAAAGGTGGTGTTTAGGGCGCAATTCCCCGGCGGAGCGAGGGTGGGCGGGGCGCCATGGGCAGCGGCGTGAGGGGCGGTGCGGTCTCAGTCCTGGCGGAGCAAAGACGTATGGGGCGCGAAGGATGCCGGAGCGCTAAAGGGGCAAACACCGGGCGGGCGCAGGGCTGAGCGAGGCACAAGGCTGGCCCGGAAGCGAGCCGACGTCGCACTCCGAGCGTCCGACATTCACTCGAAAACCCGCCGCCGACGGGCAACCACCCGGCCGGACCACTACAGGGCTTGGGGGCGGGGATGCCCGGAGTGGGGCATCCCCGCCCCCAAGCCCCACCATGCACCCAGCCCAAACCGACTGGAACAAAGCACGAACCCCGCGTTCGGCGGGAGCGACGGTCAGCACCATGCACCCACGCACGACAAAGCCTTAAAAGGAACTTGACCCTAAAAAGACTCCCCTACTTCTTGCCGATCGCTTTGCGGTAGTCGTTGTTGAGGCGCCCGATCAGCGTCAACGGAATCCCCTTCGGACACACCGTCGTGCACTCACCCATGTTGGTGCACCCGCCGAAGCCCGCATCGTCCTGGGCCTGCAGCATGTCCACCACCCGGCTGTCCCGCTCCGGCTGGCCCTGTGGCAGCAGGCCGAGGTGGGCCACCTTCGCCGCCGTGAACAGCATCGACGAGCCGTTCGGGCAGGCCGCCACGCAGGCGCCGCAGCCGATGCAGGTGGCTGCCTCGAAGGCCGCGTCGGCGTCCGGCTTGGGGACCGGGGTGGCGTGCGCGTCCGGGGCCGTGCCGGTCGGGGCGGTGATGTAGCCGCCGGCCTGGATGATCGCGTCGAAGGCGCTGCGGTCGACGACCAGGTCCTTGATCACCGGGAAGGGCGCCGCCCGCCACGGCTCGACGTCGATCGTGTCGCCGTCCTTGAAGTGGCGCATGTGCAGCTGGCAGGCGGTGGTGGCCCGCTCGGGGCCGTGCGCCACGCCGTCGATCATGACGCCGCAGGAGCCGCAGATGCCTTCGCGGCAGTCGTGGTCGAACGCCACCGGGTCGTCGCCGTCGAGGATGAGCTTCTCGTTCAGGACGTCGAGCATCTCCAGGAACGAGGCGTCGGGGGAGATGTCCTTGACGTCGTAGCTGACCATGCGGCCCTTGTCGGCGGGGCTCTGCTGGCGCCACACGCGTACCTGGATGTCCATTACTTGTAGCTCCGGGTGCTCGGGTGAACGTATGCGAAGTCGAGCTTTTCCTTGTGCAGCACCGGCGTCTCGCCGTGCTCCCAGGCCGCGACGTAGCCGAACTCGTCGTCGTGGCGCAGCGCCTCGCCGTCGGGGGTCTGGCTCTCGGCGCGGAAGTGACCGCCGGCCGACTCGCGGCGGTGCAGCGCGTCGATGCACATCAGCTCGCCCAGTTCGAAGAAGTCGGCGACGCGGCCGGCCTTCTCCAGGTTCTGGTTGAGCTGCTCGCCGGTGCCGGGCACCTTGACCCGCTGCCAGAACTCCTCGCGCAGGCCGCGGATGAGCCCGATGGCCTTGGTCAGGCCCTCCTCGGTGCGTTCCATGCCGCAGTACTCCCACATGATGTGGCCGAGCTCGCGGTGGAAGGAGTCGACGGTGCGGTCGCCGTTGACGGCCAGCAGCTTCGCCAGCCGGTCGGAGACCTGGGCGCGGGCCGCCAGCACCGAGGGGTGGTCCGGCGAGATCTTCTCGAACGGGCCGGACGCCAGGTAGTTGTTCAGCGTGTTCGGCAGCACGAAGTAGCCGTCGGCCAGGCCCTGCATCAGCGCGGACGCGCCGAGCCGGTTGGCGCCGTGGTCGGAGAAGTTCGCCTCGCCGATCACGAACAGGCCGGGGATGGTCGACTGGAGGTCGTAGTCGACCCACAGGCCGCCCATCGTGTAGTGCACCGCCGGGTAGATGCGCATCGGCACCTGGTACGGGTCCTCGCCGGTGATGCGCTGGTACATCTCGAACAGGTTGCCGTACTTGGCCTCGACGGCGGGCTGGCCCAGCCGCTCGATGGCGTCCGCGAAGTCCAGGTAGACGCCGAGGCCGCCGGGGCCGACGCCGCGGCCCTCGTCGCAGACGTTCTTCGCCGCGCGGGAGGCGATGTCGCGGGGGACCAGGTTGCCGAAGGACGGGTAGATGCGCTCCAGGTAGTAGTCGCGGTCCTCCTCGGGGATGTCGCCCGGGGCGCGCTTGTCGTCGGCGCGTCGGGGCACCCAGACCCGGCCGTCGTTGCGCAGCGACTCCGACATCAGGGTCAGCTTCGACTGGTGCGAGCCGGACTCCGGGATGCACGTCGGGTGGATCTGCGTGTAGCAGGGGTTCGCGAACAGCGCGCCCTGGCGGTGGGCCCGCCAGGTGGCGGTGACGTTGCAGCCCTTGGCGTTGGTGGAGAGGAAGAAGACGTTGCCGTAGCCGCCGGAGGCCAGCACGACCGCGTCCGCCAGGTCGGTGCTGATCTCGCCGGTGACCAGGTCGCGGACCACGATGCCGCGGGCCTTGCCGTCGATGACGATCAGCTCCAGCATCTCGTGCCGGGCGTGCATCTCGATGTTGCCCAGCCCGATCTGCCGCTCCATCGCCTGGTACGCGCCCAGCAGCAACTGCTGGCCCGTCTGCCCCCGGGCGTAGAACGTCCGCGACACCTGGGTGCCGCCGAACGAGCGGTTGTCGAGCAGGCCGCCGTACTCGCGGGCGAACGGCACGCCCTGGGCCACGCACTGGTCGATGATGTTCACGCTGACCTCGGCCAGCCGGTACACGTTGGACTCGCGGGCGCGGAAGTCGCCGCCCTTGACGGTGTCGTAGAACAGCCGGTAGATCGAGTCGCCGTCGTTGCGGTAGTTCTTCGCGGCGTTGATGCCACCCTGCGCGGCGATCGAGTGCGCGCGCCGCGGGCTGTCCTGGTAGCAGTACGAGCGGACCCGGTAGCCGGCCTCCGCCAGGGTGGCCGCCGCCGAGCCGCCGGCCAGGCCGGTGCCGACCACGATGACCGACAGCTTGCGGCGGTTGGCCGGGTTGACCAGCTTGGCGGAGAACCGGCGGCGCTCCCAGCGGGTCTCGATCGGCCCGTCCGGTGCGGCCTGGTCGGCGATGTCCTCGCCCTCGGTCCAGAACGACATGATCAGTCCACCAATCCGGTGAGCACGGCGAACGGCACCGACAGGTAGCCGACGACCAGGACGACGGAGAGCAGCAGGGCGGCGCCGCGGGCGATGCGCTCGCCGCGGGCGGTGCGCTGGCCCAGGGTGCGGACCGCGCTGAACAGGCCGTGCCGCAGGTGGAAGCCGACGGCCACGATGGACAGCGTGTAGAACAGGGTCACGTACCAGCGGTCGGGGGTGAAGTCGGCGGTCACGTTGGCGTACGGCTGCCCCGGCGCGGCGTTCGGGTTGAGCGTGCCGGTGGTCAGGTCGAGGATGTGGTAGATCACGAAGAGCAGGATGATCACGCCACCCCAGCGCATGGTCCGCGCCGCGTAGCTGCCCTGCACCTTGGGGCGGTGCACGTAGCGCACGGGCCGGGCCTTGCGGGCGCGGCGGGCCAGGATCGTGGCCGCGACGATGTGCGCCACGACCGCGAAGGTCAGGATGCCCCGCTGGATCCACAGGAACCACTCGTGCGGCAGCAGCGGCGTGCCCAGGGTGCGCAGCCACTCGCCGTAGTGGTCGAACGTCTCGGCGCCGAAGAAGATCTTGAGGTTGCCGATCATGTGGGCGTACAGGAAGCCGACGAGCAGCAGTCCGGTGAGCGCCATGAGGATCTTCAGCGCGAGCGAGGAGCGCGTGCCGCGGCGCGGCTTGAGCGCCGGCTTGCCGGCCAGCGTCTTGCGTGCCGGCTCGGCCGTCGCCCGCGGGGTTGGAGTACTGATGTCTACCGCCACGCGATGAACGCTAAGAGCCTCTAGACGATTCGTCTAATGCATGATCGTCGGGGTGCTCATAGACGTAAGCTATCAAGGTGCAGCTTCAACAGCTCCGATACTTCCTAGCAGTGGTGGAAACCCGGCATTTCACCCAAGCGGCCGACTCCCTGGGCGTTTCCCAGCCGACTTTAAGTAAGCAGATTCACACCCTGGAGCAGACGCTCGGGGCGCCGCTCTTCGAGCGCGTCCGGGGCGCGGTCGCGCTCACCGCCGCCGGCGACACGCTGCTGCCGCTGGCCCGCCGGATGGTCGCCGACGCGGACGCCGCCCGCGACGCCGTCCAGGAGATCGTCGGGCTGCGCCGCGGCCGGGTCCGGGTCGGCGCCACCCCCAGCCTCTGCTCCTCGCTGGTACCGACGGTGCTGCGCCGGTTCCGCGCCGAACACCCGGACATCGAGCTGCGCGTCAACGAGGGCAGCTCGCAGGACCTGATCACCGACCTGCTGGCCCGGGAGCTCGACCTGGCGCTGATCGTGCACCCGGACCAGGGCGTCGACCCCGCGCTGGCCGCCGCCCCGGTGCTGCGCGAGAGCCTGGTCGTGGCGTCCGTCGCCGCGGGACCGCCGCCGACCGCCCACCCCCAGCTCGCCCTGGCCGAGCTGCGCGACACCCCGCTGGTGATGTTCCGGCCCGGCTACGACCTGCGCGACGTCACCCTGGAGGCGTGCCGGCGGGCCGGCTTCACCCCGCGGTTCGCCGTCGAGGGCGGGGAGATGGACGCGGTGCTGGCGTTCGTCGAGGCCGGGCTGGGCGTGGCGCTGGTGCCCAGCATGGTGCTGGCGAACCGGCCGCTGCTGCGGGCCACCCCGCTCGCGCCGCCCGGGATGCGCCGCACGATCGCGCTGGCCCACCGGCGCCGGGCGGTGCTGCCGCACGCGGCGGAGGCGCTGCGCGCGACCCTGCTGGACCACATCGCCACGGGCGAGCTGCCCTTCGGGGTCCAGCCGCTCTGAGCGGCGGCGGTCAGGCCGGTCCGATCCCGTCCGCGACGATCTTCGCCGACAGGGTGACCATCGGCAGCCCGCCGCCCGGGTGCGTCGAGCCGCCCACCAGGAACAGCCCGTCCAGCGGCCCCCGGTTCGCCGGCCGGGTCAGCCCGCCCGCCGTGCCGTAGATCGCCCCGCCCGGCGCGGCCGTGGCGTCCGCCAGGTCCGCCGGCGTGCGGGTCTCGGCGAACAGCAGCCGGTCCCGCACGTCCAGCCCCCGGGCCGCCAGCACGTCGAGGATGTGCCGCCCGTAGGCGTCCGCCAGACCCGGCCGGCGCCAGTCGACCGCGCCCAGATCCGTCCCGTGCCGGGGCGCGTTCACCAGCACGAACCACGCCTCGGTGCCGTCCGGGCGCACCGCGGGATCCTCCGCGCGGGTCACGAAGACGGCCGGGTCCGACGGCGGCCGCGCCCGGACGCCGGTGCCCGGCGAGCCGAACACCGCGTCGAACTCCGCGTCGTAGTCGCGGGGGAAGAACACCGTGTGGTGCGCCAGCTGCGGGGTCCGCCCGCGTACGCCGAGCAGCAGGACGAAGCCCGCCAGGCTGCGCGCCGCCAGCCCACCCAGGCGGGCCGGCTCCGGCAGCAGGTCGCGGTACACCGACAGGGCGTCCACGTTGGCGACCACCACGTCGGCCGGGACCTCCGCGCCGGAGCACAGCCGCACCCCGGTGGCCCGGCCGGCGGTGGCGCGGATCCGGTCGACCGGCGACGAGAGCACGACCTCCACGCCCAGCGACCGGCAGCGCTCGAGCAGCGCCGTCGCCAGCACCCCGAGCCCGCCGTCGAGGTACCAGCCGCCGAAAGCCAGCTCCGCGTACGGGATCGCGGCCAGCGCCGCCGGGGCCCGGCGCGGATCGGCGCCGGTGTAGGTCGCGTAGCGGTCCAGCAGCATCCGCAGCCGCGGGTCGCGCAGATACCGCCGGCCCAGCGAGCGCAGCGAGCGCCCGGGCGCGATGGCGGCCAGGTCACCGACCCGCCAGGAGAGCGCGGCCAGCGCGGCCGGGGTGACCTCGCGCTGCAGCACCGAACGCCAGGAGGCGCGCCAGATCCGCTCGGCGCGCGCCCAGAACCGCGCCCAGTCCGCGCCCGCGGCGGCGCCGAACGCGGCCTCGATCCGCAGGCGGAACACCTCCGGATCGGACGACGAGTCCAGCACCGAGCCGTCCGGGAAGTGGTGCCGCACCACCGGGTCCAGCGGCACCGGGGCCAGGTCCAGGCCCAGGTCGGCGAAGACCTGCGGCAGCGTGAGCAGGCTCGGCCCGGTGTCGAAGCGGAAACCGTCGCGCTCGTAGCAGCCCAGCTTGCCCCCGACGGTCGCCGCGCGTTCGTGCACGGTCACCCGGTGCCCGGCGGCGGCCAGCCGCGCGGCGGCGGCCAGACCGCCCACCCCCGCGCCGATCACCACGATGCGGCTCATACCGGCCGCCCCCGCCAGGTGAGCCGGCCGCGCCGCCGCAGCGCGAACGAGCGCGCCACCAGCGCGCCGAACAGCACGATCGAGACCGGCTGGGCCAGGGCGTCGGGCCAGGCCCGACCGCCGGTCGCCCGGGCCGAGACCACCCGGCCCACCACCCCGATCAGGTACGCCGCCAGCGCCCACCCGGCCGGCCCCACCGCCCCGCCGGCCAGCAGCGCCACCCCCGCCACCGGCGGCGCCACGTAGAGCAGCCCCAGCACGGCGACCACGGCGGCCGCCCCGGCCGGCGAACCGAACGACGCCCACAGCGACTTGCCGTAACCGTCGCGCAGCTCGTGCCAGGAGGAGTACATCAGGCACTCGGCCAGCGCCGAACCGTCGGCCAGGGCGATCCGGCCGCCGGACCGCTTGACCGCCCGGGCCAGCCCGATGTCCTCGAGCACGTCGGCGCGGACCGCCGCGTGCCCGCCGGCCCGCTCGTAGCCGGCCGGGTCCGCCACCAGCCACTGGCCGCCGGCCGCCGCCAGCGACGCGCGCGGCGACCGCTCCATCGCCCGCAGCGGCAGGAACGTCAGCCACGACCACTGCAACAACGGCTGCACGAGCCGCCCGGCGCCGACGATCCGTGGGTACGGCGACAGCAACTGCACCCCCGACGAGCGCAGCAGCTCCACCCCGCCCGCGACGGCGTCCGGCGCCAGCACCACGTCCGCGTCCACGAAGACCAGTACGTCCGCGTCGCCGGCCGCGGATGCGAGTTGCGCGCAGGCGTGCGGTTTGCCGAGCCAGCCGGCCGGCAGTGGCGCGCCGGTCAGCAGCCGTACCTTGTCGCCGGCAACCGCCCGCACCACCTCCGCGGTGCCGTCGGTCGAGCCGTCGTCGAGCACCAGGATCTCCAGGTGCGGCACGCCGGCCTGGCCGAGCAGCGCCTCCAGGCACGGGGTCACCCGCTCGGCCTCGTCCCGCAGCGGCAGCAGCACGGCCACCCGCTCGGTGGTGGTCGCCCCGGCGCGCGGCCGGCGCAGCAGGCGCGCGTTGACGATCGTGTGCCCGGTCAGCGCGATCAGCGGCAGCAGCGCGGCCCAGATCATGCCGGCACCGGCCGGCGGGCCCGCCGCGCGGCCAGCGGCAGCACGACCGCGCCCATCAGCACGCCACCCCACAGCGCCGAGGCCGGCAGGCCGAGGAAGACCGCGTGGGCGAGCACGGAGGAAGCGTACGTCCACCACCAGAGCACGAGCATCGGCGTGTCACCCGGCCGGACCGTGTCGGCCCGCGCGCCCGTGGCGGCGGCCAGCCCGGCCATCAGCACCACCGCGAAGCCCAGCCAGCCCAGGTAGTTGCCGATCGGGATGCCGGGCACGCCGGGCAGCGCCGGCGTGGGCGACTCCCAGGTCCAGTACCCCTCGGCGACCATCTGCGGATCGAGGAACAGGTCCCACGCGGCCAGCCCGGCGGCGGCCAGCGCGATCCGCGCCGGCCGGGACCGGGCCAGCCGCAGCGCCGCCAGCCAGGCCGGCCAGGCCATCCAGGTCCAGGCCAGCGGGATGATCAGCGGTACGCCGAGCAGCTTGGGCCCCAGCTGGCCGGAGTAGACGTAGGTGCCGAACGGGAACCCGGTCGCCACCCCCAGCGCCTCCACGGCGAAGCCGCCCAGCGTCGCGGTGGCGATCAGCGCGGCCGCCGTCCGGGCGCCCCGGGTGAGCAGCGCGTGGGCCACCGACAGCAGGTAGCCCAGCACGACGGTGAGCACGGTCAGCCCGGCGCGCAGGCCGCCCTCGGTCAGCGGGTAGCAGATCTGGGTCAGCACCAGGGCGCCGAGCAGCGCCCACGGTAGAACTCGCACCACGGTCAGATGCCGACGATCCCGGGGGCGTCCTCGGGCGCCGGGCGCCCGGCCAGCGGCAGCTCCCGTCCGAGGATGGCGAACGCCCGTTCGTCGCCGGGGAAGATGAAGTCGCGCAGCACGTCGGAGAAGCCGAACCGGCGGTACAGCCGCCAGGCCCGCGACGTCTGCTCGTCGGCCTCGGGGGTGGACAGCAGCACGGTGTCGCCGTCGGCCATCGACAGCAGCGCGCGTAGCTGCCGGGCGCCGATGCCGTGGCCCTGGGCGCTGGGCCGCACGTGCAGCTCGACCACCTCGAAACAGGAGCTCAGCCAGTGCCGGCGGGCGGCCTCGTCGAGCGCGGAGCGGACCTGGTCGTGCCACCACTGGCCGGGCCCGGACGCATAGCCGTAGCCGAAGCCGGCGAGATGACCGTCGGTGGTGAGGGTGGCGACGGCCCGGAAGCCGGCGCGGCGCACGTGGGCGCCGATGTAGCCGCGGCGGGTCTGCAGCAGCTCGGCGCGGTAGCCCATCGCCTCGCCGTACACGCTCACCACGTCGTCCAGCCGCCGGAGCATGTCGTCCGGCTGCCAGGGAACGAGCCTCATCGCTCTCCTTCTGCTGACCGCCCGGCCTGGCCGCCGCCGGAACCCTGCCACCCCAGCACGGCCCTGTCGCCGCTGATGCCCCGCACCGCGAACCGGGCGAAAAGCTCCTCGGCGTACCACCGGGCGGCCGGGGTGCGCGCGATCACCGCGCGGTGCTCCGGCTGACGGTACGCGAACCCGGTCAGCGCCGTCTCGGTGCGCCAGACGGTGACCGTGCCCTGCCAGCCGACCGGCGCCTCGCCGATGCCGAACCGGGCCAGCAGCCCGGGCGCCGCGGCCAGCTCGCGGGCCACCGGCGGCACGGCCCGCCAGAAGGTCAGGGTCCGCGCCGGGCGCAGCCGGGCCCGGGTCAGCGCGAGCACGGGCGCGTCGGTACGCCCGCCGGAGGGCGCGCCGAACGGGGTCTGCCCGGACCAGTACCCGCGGCTGGTCAGCGGGGTCAGGTCGACCCGGGCCGAGCCCGCCGCGATCCGGGCCCAGGCCGCGCCCACGGCGCCCAGGTCCCCGCCGGCCGGATCGTCCCAGGCCACCACGGCCGCGTACCGGGTCAGGTCGGCGTCGCCGGGGCCGAACCCGGTCCCGGTCCCGGTGCCGAGCAGCTTGGCGAACCGCACGCCGGGCAGCGCCCGCAGCCGCCGCGGGTCGCGCGCCATCCGCAGCAGGGCCCGGCCCAGCGCCCGGCGCGGCACCCGCCACACGTGCAGGGTGACCAGCGGCGGGACGTCGCTCCTGGTGGCCACGTCAGGCCACGTCGGTGGCGCTGCCGCCGGTGACCCGCAGCAGCTCGGCGTACGTGATCGGGAAGACCACCTGGGGCACGCCGCCCGCCGCCCAGATCTCCGGATACCGCTCCAGCGCGGTGTCGACCAGCGTGCGCACCGGCTTGGGGTGCCCGACCGGGGCGACCCCGCCGATCGGCTGCCCGGTGTGCGCGCGGACGAACTCGGGCGCGGCCCGCCCCAGCTTCGCCAGCCCCAGCCCGGCGGCGACCTTGCCGGTGTCCACCCGGTGCGCGCCGGAGGTGAGCACGAGCAGCGGCTCGCCGTCGGCGTCGAAGATCAGCGAGTTGGCGATCTGGCCCACCTCGACACCGAGCGCGGCGGCGGCCGCCGCGGCGGTGTGCACGCCCTCGTCGAAGACCACCATGCGCGGCGCGCTGCCGTCGGCGGTGCGGGCGTCGGCGTTCTCGAGCGCGGCCTGCACGGCCAGCACGTTGGGATGGCTTTCCATGCCGACCATTGTGCCGGGGTCCCCGGCCCGGCCCGTACCCGCCGCTCAGAAGCAGAGTTGCCACCCGCACAGGGCCGGGCCCGCGGCGATGACCAGCTGCCCGTCCGCGGTGATCACCATGCCGTGCGGTGCCTCCAGTAGTTCCAGGCTCTCGGCCGGCGCGCCGTCCCGCGTCCAGATCCGGGCCCGGCGGTCGGCGCCCGCCGAGGCGATCACCAGCTGGTCGCCGGCGGACCCGATCGTCACCGCGGACACCTTGCCGCGGTGCGCCTCGCGGGCCGTGTGGAAGCCCGACCCGGAAGCCGCGTCGAAGTGCCTCACCGTGCCGTCGTCATAGCCCACGGCGAGAATGCCGTGGGCGATCGTCATGGCTGTCACCGCGGATCCGGCGGCCCCGTTCTGGCCGAGGGCGGTGCCGGCGGCCAGGTCGAAGATCCGCACCAGCCCGTCGGAGTAGCCCAGCGCCGCGGCCTCGGCGTCACCGAGCCGGCCGATGGCCAGCCCGGTGATCGTCCGGCCGGGGCGGCCGAAGGACGCGCTGACCAGGTTTCCCCGGCTGTCCCAGCGCCGGGCCAGGCCGTCGTGATGCGTCGTGACGAAGCAGTACCGCCCGCCGGCCCGGCCGATCTGGACGGCGGTGGCGCCCACCGGCCGGCTGGTCAGCGGCATGCGCTGCAAACGGCGACGGTCGTCCCAGATCTGCACCGAGCCCGCCCGGCCCACGACGGCGATCACATTGATGCCGTTGAGGGGACCGGTCGTCACGGTCAGTGGCGATGCGGTGGTGGTCAGCGGGGCTCCGACCGGCCGGCCGTCGAGATCCCAGACCCGGACCGAGCTGTCGTCGCTGGTGGTCACCAGGATCGGCCGGCCGGCGTAGATGCCGGTGGCCAGGGCGGTGATCGGCCGGCGGTGATCGGACGTCGAGGTCCGGCTCGACCCGGTCGCCGGGCTGTCCCAGATCCGGATGGCGCCGTCGCGGGAACCGGTGGCGATCACCTGACGGTCGCCGAGGGTGCCTATCGCGACCGCGTTGACCATGTCGGTGTGTTCGGTGAGCGGGTCCATCGCGAGCTGATTCGGGCCGTGCCAAAGCCGTACCGCCCGGTCGTCGTGCGCGACGGCGACGACCTCCCGGTCGTCCAGGCGGCCGACGGCGACCGCGCAGGCCGCCCGCTGGTGGCCGATGAAGGTACGGCCCCAGGCCCGGCCGCCGTGCTCCCGCCAGAACCGCACCGCCCCGTCGAGTCCGGTCGAGGCCAGGACCGGCTGACCCTCCCACTGCCCGAAGGTCAGCCCTTTGACCGAGATGTGGGCCATCGGGAAACGCGGACCGAGCGGCGCACCCTCGGCGGTCCACAGCTGCATGGTGCGATCGGTCGCGGTCGCGATCACGTCGCCCTGGCCGAAGCGCCCGACGGCGACCGCCGTCGCGGGGACCGGTTGCGGTGGGAACCGCAGGTCGTCCGCGCGCAGGTCCTCATTCCACAGACACAGCGTGCCGTCGTGACCGAGCGCCACGATCACCGGCGCGCCCGCCAGCACCCCGATCGTCACGGCCGCGATGCCCCGGCGGCACGGCGCCACCAGCTTGGTCAGCAGCTGGCCGTTCGCATCCAGGATCAGCAGCTCGGCGGAGCCGGACGTGGCCACGATGACGTCGGTCCGGCCGAACCCGCCGACGGCCAGGGCGGTGACCTCGGGCAGCAGGTTGAACTGCTGGTGGGACCGGCCCAACCCGTGCGCCCACAGGGGTACGTGCGGCGTGTCCGACAGCTGGAGCAGCCGATGCTGCAGCGGGTGCTGCTGCAGATGCAGCGCCGCCAGCGCGATCAACTGGGCCCGGGCGGGCGGCGGGAGGGAGTCGGCGCGGCCGGCCGCGCGGCGCAGCACAGCCGCGGTACCGGCGAGCGCAGGGCCGGGAGCGGCCGGGATGACCGGCAGCAGGCGGAACAGGTCGCAGTGCGCCAGGAAGGCGGGATCGTCGAGCAGATCACCCAGCCGGTCGGCGGCAGCCGCGTGGTCGGCGGCGTGCCGGCGGGCGTACGGCGTGCCGGCCCAGCCGGCCGGCCCGGCCGGCCGGACCAGGCGGAACAGCTTGAGCTCGTCGCTGGGGCCGCGGTTCCGCTGCGCCTTCAGCTCGTCGGCCAGGGCCTGGTGGAAGAGGCGGGTCACCGGTGTGCCGTCGCTGTCCCGGTTGCTCTGCAGCAGGTAGTCCGCGGCAGGCGAGTCCCGGAGCTCTTCCAGGTCGGCGCCGCTGACCGGGGAGTCCAGTGCGGCCGCGAAGCGCAGCCACATGCCGTCGTCCAGTCCGGCGCCCCGGGCATACGCCAGGGCCAGGAGCAGGCCGCGCACCCGGACCCGCTCCGCCGCCACCAGGTGATCGAGGTACTTGGTCAGAGCCTCCCGCACGCTGCTCGGCAGTCGTGACTCGTCGAAGTCCGGCGCGAGCGGATCCATCGGCCGGGGATCCATGGACAGCGGGTGCGCCGCCAGCGCCGCCACCAGATAGTTCCGTTCGGCGCGCCGGCCGATGATCGCGGCGAGGCGGTCGGTGAGGTCGCGGTCGGCGCGGTAGTGCTGCCAGGCGGCGCCCGGCGGCCCGGGGTGGGTGGCGCCGTCCTTGCGCAGCAGCGCGGCCGCCACGGCGCGCAGGCCGTCAGGATCAAAGTAGCGGTCGTCGTCGAGATCGACCAGGTTGTGACCGGCGGCCGACCGGACGCCGAGCGTGGCCAGCAGACCCAGGGTGGTGAACGGGTTCTGCGCGCTCAACCGCCTCGTCGCCACCACAGCCCGTACGCCTGGCAGCGCCGTGACCGCCATGAGCGTGGAGACGATCTCGTCCCGGTCCGCGGGGCTGCCGGCCTCGTCCAGCGCATCGACGACCAGCAGGAACCGGGCGTCGGGGCGCGCCGCCCAGGTCTCGACCACGTCGATCATCCCGGTCACGTCCGCCCGGCCGAGGCACCGGCCCAGGGCGGTCAGAAAGGTGTCGTGGGTGGCGTCCCGGGCGAAGAACATGAGGCCGAGCTGGCCGGCGTCCAGGGAGATCTCCCGGGCCACCCGGGCCACCACCGAGCTCTTGCCGGCCCCGGGCTGCCCGGTGACCACCAGGGGCAGGCCCGGGTCGATGGGCTGGCGCAACCAGGCCCGGATGGCCGCCCGCGCGGCTTCACGACCGCGGAACAGGTCGCCGCCCTGACCGGCGTTGCGCTGGCCGAGCGCCTTCTGCTGAAAATGGTCACGACCGTTGCCGTCGATTCCCGCGGCGGTGATCCAGCCGGCCGGCGCGGAGCGTGCGCCGGACGGTTCCTCGTCGATCCGCCCGGCCGCCAGGCGGTCCCACACCGCCAGCCACGCGGTCACCTCGGTCTTGGTGAGACCGCAGCCGTACAGGTATCCCTGCAACGAGGAGCGCTGCGGCTGCCGGTTCCCGCGGACCAGGCTCGCGACAGTGTTGGGGGAAATGCCGTAACCGGCTTTCCGGCCGCGCTGGGCCACCGCACGGAAGGACCGTTCCGGGGAGTCGTCGTACAGTTCCGCGACCGATCCGGCGAATTGCTTCCAGGTCGTGATCCGGGCCAGATCGTGAAACCTTTGTCGATCTTCTCCGGGGAGGTCCTCGGGCGACTCGCCCCTCGGCTCCCCGGCCCGCCCGTGCACCCGCCGAGGGTAACGGTTCTCAATGATCAAGCCGGAATCGTGGGGCGCGCAAGCTGCGCAACCCGCGCCAAGCGCTTCCTGTTGATCGGTTGCGCGGATGGGCTGTTCTCAGCACGGACGATCGGCGTCCGGCGGGAAAGGGGCTCGACGATGAACGGGACCACGACGCGCACCATCTGGTTCGCCTTCGTCATTCTGGCCGGCGCTTTCGTGGGAACGGCCGGCGGAATGCTCAGTTTCGCGGGCGGCGCCCGAGCCGCCAACGCGGTTCTGGCCGGTGGCGGGGCCTTCGTCACGGCCACCACGCTGGGGCTGCTGATGGTGACGTTCCTGCACGAGAGGGAGTGACCCGCGCGGGCTGCCGCCGGGCCCCGGACCGGGTCGGTCCACCGGTCCGGTGCCGCCGCGGAGCCCGCGGCAGGCGTCAGCCGACGGCCGCGGCGCTCGCCTCCCACAGCCGGGCGGCGATCGCCGGGTCGGCGGCCACCGTGTCGGGCCGGGTCACCTTGTGGCCCACGTAGTAGGCGCCGTTGGTGACCGCCGCGGTGCTCAGCCAGGCCAGCAGGTCGCCGGCCTGCTCGGGGGTGGTCAGGAACGGGGCGAACCGGTAGAAGAACTTGGTCGCCGCGCCCACCCCGAAGTTGCTGCGCACCACGCCCGGGTGGAACGACACCGAGGTGATGTCCGGCCAGCGGCGGGCCGCCTCCGCGGCGAAGAGGATGTTCGCCGCCTTGCTGGCCCCGTAGGCCCGCCACGAGCTGTAGCTGTCGGCCGAGCCGGTGAAGTCCTCCGGGTCCAGCTTGGCGCGCTGGTGCGCCCGCGAGGCCGTGTTCACCACCCGGCCGCCGCGCAGCGCTTCGCGCAGCAGGTCGGTGAGCAGGAACGGCGCCAGGTGGTTGCCCTGGATGGTGGCCTCGAAGCCGTCCACGGTGCGGACGTAGGACTGCACCATGCCGCCGGCGTTGTTCGCCAGCACATCGATCCTCGGGTACGCGGCGAGCAGCTTCGCGGCCAGCTCCCGTACCTCGTCGAGCACGGCGAAGTCGGCGCGGAACTCGCCCGGCTCCGGTCCGGTGGCGGCGGCCCGGACGGCGGCCATCGCGGCGCCCAGCCGGCCCGGGTCGCGGCCGACCACGACCACCTGCTCACCCTCGGCCGCGAGCTGCCGGGCGGCGGCCAGGCCGACGCCCGAGCTGGCTCCGGTGATGACGATCGTGCGTGGCATGTGTCACTCCTCGTTCCGGCGTCATGATCGGCGCTGCGGCTGTCGTACCCATGGTGCATCCTGGCACCGGTGAGCACCGAGATGAACGTGCCGGCGTCCGTGGCCAGTCCCGTACGGACGCCGCCGCCGACCCGCACCGTCAGCCGCTGGCTGCTCGCCCACCGGGTCCAGCCGGTCGGCCCGGAGGCGGCCGAGGGCTCCCACCCGCAGCCCTGGTGGAAGGTCATGGCGCTGACCGGCGTGGACTACTTCTCCACCCTGTCCTATCTGCCGGCCATCGCGGCGCTGGCCGCCGGGGCGCTGTCCCCGCTGGCCACCCTGCTGATCGTGGCGCTGACCCTGCTCGGCATGCTCCCGATGTACCGGCGGGTCGCGCAGGAGAGCCCGCACGGGCAGGGCTCGGTGGCCATGCTGGAGAGCCTGCTCCCGTTCTGGCGCGGCAAGCTGTTCGTGCTGGTCCTGCTCGGCTTCGTGGTCACCTCCTGGATCATCACGATCACCCTGTCGGCCGCCGACGCCACCGTGCACATGTCGGAGAACCCGTACCTGCCGGACTTCCTGCACGGCCACGCGGTGCCGATCACCATCGTGCTGCTGCTCGTCCTGGGCTTCGTCTTCCTGCTCGGCTTCAGCGAGGCCGTCCAGGTCGCCATCCCGCTGGTGGTGGTCTTCCTGGCCCTGAACGCGGTGGTCACCGTGGTCGGCCTGGTCGACGTGTTCACCACCGCGGGCGCGCTGTCGGCCTGGGTGGACGCGCTGGGCGCGCACGGCACCGGCTTCGCCGACCTGATCGGCCCGTCCGTGCTGGCGTTCCCGGCCCTGGTGCTGGGCCTGTCCGGCTTCGAGACCGGGGTCAGCATGATGCCGCTGATCGCCGCGTCCGGCGAGGACCCGGAGGCCCGGATGCGCTCGCGGGTCCGCAACACCCGCAAGCTGCTCACCACCGCCGCGCTGATCATGAGCGTCTACCTGATCGCCACGAGCTTCGTGACCACCGTGCTGATCCCGGCGGAGGAGTTCGAGGCGGGCGGCCAGGCCAACGGGCGCGCGCTGGCGTACCTGGCCCACGAGAAGCTGGGCGAGATCTTCGGCACCGCGTACGACATCAGCAGCATCCTGATCCTGTGGTTCGCGGGCGCCTCGGCGATGGCCGGCCTGATCAACATCGTGCCCCGCTACCTGCCCGGCTACGGCATGGCGCCCGAGTGGGGCCGCGCGGTCCGGCCGGTGGTGCTGGTCTACACGGCGATCGGCATCGGCATCACCGTGGTCTTCGGCGCTGACGTGAACGCGCAGGCGGGCGCGTACGCCACCGGCATCCTGGCGATGATGGTCTCCGGCGCGGTGGCCGTGGCCATCTCGGCGGCCCGCCGGCGCCAGCGCAGGGCGGCGATCGGCTTCACCGTCCTCACGCTGATCCTGCTGTACGCCCTGATCGACAACATCATCGAGAAGCCGGACGGCATCGCCATCTCCGCGGTCTTCGTGGCGGCGATCATCGCGGTCTCGCTGATCTCCCGGGTCAGCCGCACCACCGAACTGCGCGCCGAACGCATCGAGTTCGACGAGCCGGCCCGGCAGTTCATCGCCGACTCGATCGCCTACGACGGCGAACTCAACCTGGTCGCGAACCGCCGCCAGGCCGGCGACGAGCAGGAGTACGCGGCCAAGGAAGACGAACAGCGCGGCATGAACCCGGTGCCCGGGCCGGCGGACATCCTGTTCCTGGAGGTCACGGTGATCGACCCGTCGGAGTTCAGCAACATCCTGCGAGTGCGCGGCGAACAGGTGGGCACCCACCGCATCCTGCGGGTGGAGAGCCCGGCCGCGCCGAACGCGATCGCCGCGGTGCTGCTCGCCCTCCGCGACGCGACGGGGGTACGCCCGCACTGCTACTTCGAGTGGGCGGAGGGCAGCCCGCTGATGCACCTGTTCCGGTACCTGCTGCTGGGCCGGGGCGACACGGCGCCGGTGGTACGCGAGATCATCCGCAAGAGCGAGGCGGACCCGGGTCGCCGCCCGGGCATCCACGTGGGCGGCTGAATCCCAGCTGCCTGGGCCTGCGGCGCACGGCCGGTGGCACCGCCGCCTGCGCGTGGAAGCCGCCCGGGCCGAATGTGGCCCGGCCGGTTGCCGCGCCGTTCCGGTCGCCTCGCGCCGTTCTGGCCGCCTCGCGCCGTTCTGGCCGCCTCGCGCCGG
>NZ_BOMQ01000004.1 GCF_016862275.1 Actinoplanes nipponensis
CCGGCCGCGCCGCGGGGGAGGGCGGCTGAGCGGGCCGAATGCTTCGCTGCCCGGTTTGCCGCGGTCCCGGGTGGTGCTTCCGTTCCGGCCGGCATACCCGGCCTGACCAGCGTTTCCTTTGTTCTCGCGAGGACTCGCTGCCGGGTGATCTCCCACCGTGCCCGACACCCGCCGGGCGCCCCCGCGTGTGTTGCGTTTTTGTCGTACCCGGGGTGTACTCTCATTCGTAGTTAGAACGAGTGTTCGATTGGTTCGAACTCCTGTGCCAGTAAAGCACTCGGGCTGACTACCCCGGGAGTCGCGTTCGCGGCGAGGCTCCCGGATGCGGCGCCCGCGAAGTGCCGCATGCGTGGTCCGGGCATTCGCGGGTCCGGGCCGGCACAAAGGCAGGACCGTCGTCCGCTGTTCTCGACCCCCGAGCGGCGGGCGACGGACCCGCCGGTAAGACCGGCCGGGTGTGGTGTGGGGAAGCTTCACACCCGGCCGGCTGCCACCACCGCTGTGCCTTCCTCTGCAGCGGAATCGGTTCGACCAGCACGTCGGATGCGACACACGCGAGGAGACGACCATGGTGAGCAACCAGGCCCGCCCGGTGCCCACTCTCAGACAGCCGGAGTCCTTCCCGGGCCCGATGCCGGGCCGGACGGCGAGCCCGGGCCCGCTCGCCCACGCGCCCACGGCGGCAGCCCAGACCGCGCCCACGGTGCCGGCCAATCTGCTGCCGAACCGCACCCCCGCCCAGCTGCTCGCCATCGCCCACCAAGGCCTGGCGGAAGCGGCCCGCACCCGCCCGGACGGCCTGCGCTACGCGGCTGCCCACCTCGCGGCGCTGCGCGCGGCCGCGGCAGTCCTCGCCGCCCGCGCCAGACCCGCCGCGCCGACGAAGCGCAGCAGGGTGACGAGCGCCTGGTCCCTCCTCGTCCTGGTGGCCCCCGAGTTCGGCGACTGGGCCAGCTACTTCGCCTTGGGCGCCACCAAGCGAGCGGCGGCCGAGGCGGGCATACCCCGCGTGGTCAGCCCCCGCGAGGCGGACGACCTGCTGCGCGCGGCGGAACACTTCGTCTCCCTGGTCGAATCGGCGCTGGGCGTGGCCTATCAGCCCACCCTCGAGGCCGCCTAACGACGCCCGGCGGCCGCGATCGCGGCTTGTTCTCGGCGGCAGTTCGCCTTCTTGCGGCAGCTTTTTGGGCAGCGGCTCGCTCTTCCGGCAGCTCCTGGCCAGCAGCTCACCGGCCCACCGTTCACCGTTTCGCCGGCCCACCGTTTCGCCGGCGCGGAGGCGCACCGTGATCGACGGGCAGGTGAGCCTTGTCGGTTCGCTGGCGAAAGCCTTGACGACTGTTAGCTACCGGCCCGCAGGCGAGGCTTGCCGGTTCACTGGCGGGACTTATCGGCTCGCGGCTTACCGGCTCGCGGCTTACCGGCTCGCTGGCGTAGGCCTTGTCGCGGCTCGCGGCTCGCGGCTCGCGGCTCGCGGCTCGCGGCTCGCGGCTCGCGGCTCGCGGTTTGCGGTTTGCCGGCTCGCGGCTTACCGGCTGCCGGTTGGCCGGCTTGCGGTTTGCTGGCTCGCCACTGGCGGTTTGCTGGCTCGCTGGCGGGGGCCTTACCGGCTCGCTGGCGAAGGCTCGCCCCGACGTGCTGGTGGGCGCGAACACGGGCCGGCGTGCTGGCGGTCGCGGTTGCCCATCGCCTTGGCCAGTGTGGCCGAGTCGCGGCTGACTTCCGCGGCGAGGCGATCCCGTGGTGGTCGCGGGCGGCGCCGTCGCCCTCGGCCGGTGGCGGGTGTTCCTGAGGGCCGGTTCGAGCGAAGCGGGCTGTTCAGTACCCCGGCCGTTAGCCGGAGATGGTCGTTCTCGCTACCAGATAGCGGCATCGTCCGGGCGGCCCGAAACCTTAAAGATCAACTTCGATGTATGTGCACAAGCGGGGCGGAAAAATGGCCGGGCGCATGATCAACGGTGCTGCGGCCCTTGCTGAGCTGATTCGGCCGGGCAGCGACACCGGGGACTTCGGGACACACCGGGTGCTGCCGGTGCTCCCCGAACTGAGCACCCTCTTGCCGAGCCGCGGCCTGCGTCGCGGGAGCACCATCGCGATCGGCATCACCCCCGGACCCGCCGTTCACCAGGGCGCCCTCCCGACCCCGTCACCACCACCCGCCGGCACCCGCGATCATGATGATTTCGGGCCCGAAGCTCGCCCCAGCTCTCCAAGATCCGCTCCGGGCCGGGATGCGGGAACCGCAAACCGGCCGGGCGAGAGCGGGTTCACCCCCGGCAGTTCCGATGGCGCCGGGCCAGGAGAAGGCCCGGCCCCGGCCCGTCGGGATGCCTGGCCGGGGGACGGCCCGACCCGGTCGACGGGTGGTCCCGTCCGGCCCGGGAGTGGCCCGGCTCGGTCGGCGGGTGGTCCCGTTCTACCCGGGATTGGTCCGGGCCTGCCCGGGAGTGACCCGGTCCGGTCGGAGAGTGGCCCAGCCCCGTCCGGAGGTGGCTCGACCCCGTCTGGAGACGGCTCGGCTTGGTCGGGAGGTGACCCAGCACTGTCCGGGGGTGGCCCGGTCCAGTTGGGAGGAGATTCCGCCTCGCCGGGCGGATGGTCGCGTGGTTCCGGTGAGCGGCCGGCCGGCGGCTGGGCATCCGATGGGGTCGCGTACACCCCGCGGGGCTCTTCGGCCGAGGGCCTCCCGTTGACCGCTCGTGCGTCCTCATCGAGGGGAACCGGTTACGCCACCATCCGGGGCGCCGGCGCGGCGCAGCCCGGCAGCGGAAGCACGTCCCTGCTGCTGGCGTTGCTCGCGGCCGCTTCCAGCGCGGGTTCCTGGTGTGCCGTGGTCGGCGTCCCCACGCTGGGCGCGCTCGCCGCCGCGGAGAGCGGGATCGCCCTGGACCGGCTGGCGCTCGTGCCCAATCCCGGCCCGGAGTGGCCGACCGTGGTCGCCGCGCTCATCGACGGGGTCGATGTCGTGGTCATCGCCGTACCCGGCCCGGTGTCCGCTTCCATCACCAGCCGGCTGGTCGCCCGGGCCCGGCAGCGGGGGTGCGTCCTCGTGCCCTACGGGCGCTGGGACGGCGCGGACGTGACGTTGCAGGTCACCCACGGATGGTGGGAAGGGCTCGGCGCGGGGCACGGCCGGCTGCGGCGGCGCAAGGTCACGGTCGTCGCCCGGGGCCGGGGTACGGCGGCCCGACCCAAGGAGATCACCATGTGGATGCCGGGGTTCACCGCCGCGCCCCCGCACCCCGCCGACCCCGCCCCGGGCCCACGTTTCCGGCCCACCGCTGTCCCGGCAGCAGCCACCGTCGACCAAGAACCGCCATCGGCTTCGGCTTCGGCTTCCGAGGGTGGCGCCGCGGGGCTGGTCGCGGCGGGGTCGTCGACGGGCGCCGGTGAGCTGGCGTCCGTCACGCCGCTCCTGCCCGTGAAGTCGGGTTCACCATGGCCGGGGCCGGTACCCCCGAGCCCGCGCTGGGCACCGGCGGGATCGGTCGCTTCGGCGGGCGAAGAACTCTCCCGCGGCGACAACCGGTCGGCTGGTGCGGATCGGCGAGCGGGCGAGGAGCGGTCGGCTGGTGCGGACCGGCGAGCGGGCGGGGACCGGTCGGCTGGTGCGGACCGGCGAGCCGGCGAGGGCCGGTCGGCCGGAACGGGGTGCGCGTGAGCGGCGGTCCCGCCGGGGTGCGGACCCTGCTGCTCTGGTGTCCGGACTGGCCGGTCATCGCCGCGGAGATCGTGGAGGGGGTTCCCGCCTCGCAGCCCGTTGCCGTGCTGCACGGCAACCGGGTGCTCGCCTGCTCGGAGGCCGCCCGCGCCGAGGGGGTGCGGCGGGGGCTGCGGCGGCGGGAGGCGCAGAGCCGGTGTCCGCAGCTGGTGGTCGTCGACCATGATCCGGGGCGGGATGCCCGGGCTTTCGAGCCGGTGGTCGCCGCCGTCGAGGAGGTCGCCGTCGGGGTCGAGGTGATCCGGCCGGGGGCCTGTGCGCTCGCCGCGCGGGGACCCGCCCGGTACTTCGGGGGCGAGGAGCTCGCCGCCGAGCGGATCGTCGAGCAGGTCGCCCAGGCCTGTGCCGTCGAGAGTCAGGTCGGGATCGCCGACGGGGTCTTCGCCGCCGGGCTCGCGGCGCGCACCGGGACGATCGTCGCTCCCGGGCGTACCCGGGAGTTTCTCGCCGCCGTGCCCGTCGAGGCGCTGGAGCGGCCCGAGCTGGCCGACCTGCTCCGGCGGCTCGGCCTCAAGAGCCTCGGGGATTTCGCCGGGCTGCCCGCTTCCGACGTGCTCAGCCGGTTCGGGTTCGACGGGGCGCTCGCGCACCGGCTCGCCGGTGGGCTCGACCACCGGCCGCTGGCGGTCCGGCAGCCGCCGCCCGACCTGGACGTCGGCGACACCTACGACGAGCCGCTCGAACGCGTCGACGTCGCCGCGTTCGCGGGCCGGGCGCTGGCCGAGCGGCTGCACGAACGTCTCGCCGCGCACGGACTGGCCTGCACCCGGCTCGGCATCGAGGCGGTCACCGCCGACGGGCAGGAACTGCACCGGGTGTGGCGGCACGAGGGCATGCTCACGGCCGCGGCCATCGCCGAGCGCGTACGGTGGCAGCTCGACGGCTGGCTCACCGGGGCCCGGCGGGGCGCCCCCGACCGGCCCACCGCCGGGCTGGTCCGGCTGCGGCTGGTCCCCGACGGCGTGCTGGTCCACCTCGGACTGCAGCCCGGCCTCTGGGGCGACACCGGCGCCGAACGCGAACGCGCCCACCGCGCCCTGAGCCGCATCCAGGGCCTGCTGGGGCCGGAAGCGGTGCTGACGGCCGTGCTCGGCGGGGGCCGTTCCGCGGACGACCAGGTGCGGCTGGTCCCGTGGGGCGACGAGCGCACCCCGGACCGCCCCGGCGGCGAACCGGCCACCCCGCTGCCCGCCCTGGCCCCGGTGGTGGTCGCCCCGATCGGCCCGCCGCCCGAGACAACGCCACGACCGTTACCGGCAACCGGGAGGGAAGCGGCACCGCCCGAGAAAGCAACCGGGAGGGAAGCGGCAGCGACCGAGGAAACAGCCGGGAGAGAAGCGACAGCGAAGGAAGTGACGCCGGCCGGGAAGGAAGCAGCCGGGAAGGAAACGGCAAGGGAAAAGGGCCGCCCCCGCAAAGCCGCCAAACGCCCCGTACCGCTGCCGCCCTGGCCCGGCCGCCTGCCCCGCCCCGCCCCCGCCCTGGTCCTTCCCCAGGCCCTGCCCGCCGTCGTGCTCGACGCCGACCGCGCGCCTGTCGGCGTCAGCGCCCGGCTGGAGCTCACCGGCGCGCCCGCCTTCCTGCTCATCGGCGCCGGCGGCCCGGTCGAGATCGCCGGGTGGGCCGGGCCCTGGCCGGTCGACGAGCGCTGGTGGGCGCCCGCCGAGGCCCGCCGGCGGGCGCGGTTCCAGGTCGCCCTCGACGACGGGCGGGCCCTGCTGCTCTCCCTCCGGTCCGGGCACTGGGCGATCGAGGCCATCTATGACTAGGGGGCGGGCGTGAGTTTCCACAATCCGCGGATGCCGTGGTCCACGCTGGAGGGCTCGCTCACCGGCCGTAAGCACCTGCACGTCGTCGATCCGCTCGCCGTCGACGGCGACGGCGGGGATTCCCCCGCCTGGAGCCGCAAGCGGCAGCCCTACCAGGCGCCGGACCTGGTCCGGGTGACCGGCTCCGACCGGTACGCCGAACTGCACTGTCACACCAACTTCAGCTTCCTGGACGGCGCCAGCCACCCCGAGGAGCTCGCCGAGGAGGCCGCCCGCCTGGGTCTGACCGGGCTCGCCGTCACCGACCACGACGGATTCTACGGGGTGGTCCGGTTCTCCCAGGCCGCCCGCGAGCTGGGGCTGCCCACCATCTTCGGCGCCGAGCTGTCGCTGGATCTGGCCAAGCCGCAGAACGGCGAGGCCGACCCCGAGGGCCGGCATCTGCTCGCCCTCGCGCACGGCCCCGAGGGGTACGCCCGGCTCGCCCGCACCATCTCCCGCGGTCAGCTCGACGGCGCGGAGAAGGGCAAACCCGCGTACGGGGACCTGGAGGACGTCGCCGCGGTGCTGCGGGACCACGTGCTGGTGCTGACCGGCTGCCGCAAGGGCAGTGTGCCCCGGGCGCTGGCCGCCGGCGGGGTGGGCGCCGCCGGGTACGAGCTGGACCGGCTCGTGAGCCTGTTCGGCCGCAGCAACGTGGCGGTGGAGCTGACCGGCCACGGCGACCCGTACGACGACGACCGCAACGACGCCCTGTACGAGCTGGCCCGCGACCGCCGCCTCGAGGTGGTCGCCACCAACAACGTGCACTACGCGACCCCGTCCCGGCGCCGGCTGGCCACCGCGCTGGCCGCCGTACGGGCGCGGCGCAGCCTCGACGAGATGGACGGCTGGCTGCCCGCGGCCGGCACCGCCCACCTGCGCAGCGGCGCCGAGATGCGGCGGCGGTTCGCGGCGTACCCGGGTGCGGTGTCCAACGCGGCGATGTTCGGCGACGATCTCGCCTTCGACCTCAACCTGGTCGCGCCGAAGCTGCCCGATTTCCCCATCCCGGAGCCGGGGCACACCGAGATGAGCTGGCTGCGGGAGCTGACCATGCGCGGCGCGCGGGAGCGGTACGGGCCGCCGCAGGCCCACCCCAAGGCGTACGCGCAGCTCGAGCACGAGCTGAAGATGATCGAGGAGCTGAACTTCCCCGGCTACTTCCTGGTGGTCTACGACATCGTGCGGTTCTGCCGGGACGCGGACATCTACTGCCAGGGCCGCGGCTCGGCGGCCAACTCCGCGGTCTGTTACGCGCTGCGCATCACCAACGTGGACGCGGTCGCGTACGACCTGCTCTTCGAGCGGTTCCTGGCGCCGGAGCGGGACGGGCCCCCGGACATCGACGTGGACATCGAGTCCGACCGGCGCGAGGAGGTCATCCAGTACGTGTACCGCCAGTACGGCCGGGAGCACACCGCGCAGGTCGCCAACGTCATCTCGTACCGGCCGCGGTCGGCCGTGCGGGACATGGCCAAGGCCTTCGGTTTCTCGCCCGGGCAGCAGGACGCGTGGAGCAAACAGATCGACCGGTGGGGCAGTGTCGCGTCCGTCGACGTGGAGGACATCCCGGAGCAGGTGATCTCCTTCGCCAACGAGGTGCAGAACTTCCCGCGGCACCTGGGCATCCACTCCGGCGGCATGGTCATCTGCGACCGGCCGATCATCGAGGTGTGCCCGGTGGAGTGGGGGCGGATGCCCGGCCGCACCGTGCTGCAGTGGGACAAGGACGACTGCGCGGCCATCGAGCTGGTCAAGTTCGACCTGCTCGGGCTGGGCATGCTGTCGGCGCTGCACTACGCGTACGACATGATCTCCTCCGACCTGGACATCGGCACCATGCGGCTGGACGACCCCGAGGTCTACGCGATGCTGTGCCGGGCCGACTCGGTCGGTGTCTTTCAGGTGGAGAGCCGCGCCCAGATGGCGACGCTGCCCCGGCTCAAGCCGCGCGAGTTCTACGACCTGGTGGTCGAGGTCGCGCTGATCCGGCCGGGCCCGATCCAGGGCGGCTCGGTGCACCCGTTCATCCGGCGCAAGAACGGCCTGGAGGAGGTGACCTACCCCCATCCGCTGATGCGCAACGCCCTGGAGAAGACCCTCGGCGTGCCGCTGTTCCAGGAGCAGCTGATGCAGCTCGCCATCGACGTCGCGGGGTTCGATCCGACCGAGGCCGACCAGTTGCGCCGGGCCATGGGATCCAAGCGGTCGGCGGAGAAGATGGAGAAGATCAAGAACCGCCTGTACGCCGGGATGGCCGAGCGTGGGATTACCGGGGACCTCGCCGACGAGCTGTTCGTGAAGCTGTCCGCGTTCGCCAGCTACGGCTTCCCGGAGAGCCACGCGATGAGCTTCGCGTACCTGGTCTACGCCAGCGCCTGGCTCAAGCGCTACCACCCGGCGGCGTTCTGCGCGGCCCTGCTCAACGCCCAGCCGATGGGCTTCTACTCGCCGCAGTCGCTGGTCGACGACGCCCGCCGGCACGGCGTCGAGGTGCGCCGCCCGGACATCAACCGCAGCGACGCGGCGGCGGTGCTGGAGTCGACCCCGCAGACCCGGTGGGGCAGCGCGCCCGGGGAGCCGCCGCACGCCTGGGGGCTGGGCGGCCCGGCCGTGCGGATGGGGCTGAGCAGCGTCCGTACCCTCGGCGACGACCTGGCCCGGGTCATCGAGGACGACCGGCGCGCGCACGGGCCGTACCGGGATCTCGCGGATCTCGCCCGCCGGACCGGGTGTTCGACCGCCCACCTGGAGGCCCTCGCGACCGCCGACGCTTTCGCGGGTTTCGGGCTCTCGCGGCGCGAGGCGCTGTGGGCGGCCGGGGCCGCCGCGCAGGACAAACCCGACCGCCTTCCCGGTACGGTCACCGGCACCACCGCCCCCACGCTGCCCGGGATGGCCGAGGTGGACAAGCTGGTCGCGGACGTCTGGGCGACCGGCATGTCCCCGGACTCGCACCCCGCCCAGTTCATCCGGGCCGAGCTGGAACGGGCCGGCGCGCTGCCGATCGCGCGGCTGGGCCGGGTCGAGGCCGGCACCCGGATCCGGGTCGGCGGCATCATCACCCACCGGCAGCGGCCCGCGACGGCCGGCGGGGTGACCTTCATCAACCTGGAGGACGAGACCGGGATGCTCAACGTGACCTGCTCGCCGGGGCTGTGGCAGCGGTACCGGCGGGTGGCCCGGACCAGCGCCGCGCTGATCGTGCGGGGCCGGCTGGAGAAGTCGGAGGGCGTGCTCAACCTGGTGGCCGACCGGCTGGACGCGGTCACCCCGCCGATCAGCCCGGCCTCCCGCGACTTCCGGTGAGCCGACACTATATTTCCGTTCTGCGCGTCCTGCACCTTTTATGGGGTAGACCGGATGCGCACCGGGACCACGTCGGGGAGACCACCATGATCCGCACCAGCGCCGCCGCCCTCGCCACCCTCGCCGCCCTGCTGCCGGCGGTGGACCCGGCGGCCGCGGCCCGGCCGCGACGGACCGAGCTCACGGTGAGCTATGAGGCGGAGGCGGGCTACGCGGCCGCGGTGACGCTACGCTGCCACCCGGCCGGCGGCGCCCACCCCCGCAAGGTCAAGGCCTGCCGGCTGCTGGCCCGCGTCGGCGGCGACCCGGCCCGGCTGCGGCCCGTCCCGAGGATGTGCACGCTGGAGTACGCGCCGATCACCGCCCGGATCACGGGCCGGTGGCACGGGCGCCCGCTCGACTGGTCGCGGACCTTCGGCAACCGCTGCGACATGGACCGCACGACCGGGGTCCTCACGGCCTTCTGATCCCGCGGCCCGCCGCGCCGGGCGCCGGCGGTGGCCCCGCCCGCGCCGCCGGGGCGCCCGCCCGCGGGGCCGCTTCCGGCCGGGGGAGCAGCGCGTCGGTCATGGCGTCGGCCAGCCAGCGCTCGTAGCGCTCCAGGCTCCAGCCACGCCGCCGGGTGAAGCGGTCCAGCAGCTCGGGCGCGGTCAGCACCCACAGCACGTCGCCGGCCTCGGCCTCGCTCAGCCCGTCGCGCAGCCCGAACCGCCGGGCGACGTGCCGGGCCACCCCGGCGGTGCCGATCGCCCGCTCACCCTCGATCCGCTCGACGAACGCGCGGACGGCCGGGTCGCGGCCGGCGCCCTGGACGAACACCACCGCGATCAGCGGCCCGGCCCGCGCGGCCAGCTCCCGGCCCATCCGGGCATACAGCCGCAGGCACTCGTCCGGGTCGCCGCTGTCCAGCATGGCCCGCGCGGTCGGCCGCTCGATCATCGGCACCGGCTCGTCGTCGCCGGCCAGCGTCACGTCCCAGACCGCCTTGAGCAGTGCCGCCTTGCCGCCGACGACGTTGTAGACGGTCTGCGGGCTGACTGCGGCCCGCTTCGCGATCGCCGTGATCGTGGCGCCGGACCAGCCCCGGCGCAGGAACAGGTCCCGGGCCGCCCGCAGCACCTTCTGCCGGGTGGCCCGGACCTGCTCCGCTCGGGCTGTGCTCGTCATGCCTCGCTCAGGGACATCGGCGCCGGTGGCCGCAGCGCGCCGACCTGCCACAGCACGCTCAGCTCGTCCCGGACGCCCCAGTGCTCGGCGAGCAGGCCGCCCTCGGCGCGGTACAGGTGCATGGTCGGCATCGCGTACGGCCGGCCGGTGGGTGCGAAGCCGAGCGTATCGACGTCGTGCACGCCGTGCGCGGTGGCCCGCACCGCCACCTTGTCCCCGTCGGCCACCACGTCGTGCAGCTCGTAGCGCAGCCTCAGCCGGGTGGTGAGGAAGGTCAGGATCTGCAGGTAGCCCGCGCGGCCATGCGGCGCCCACGGCGGCGCGCCGTGGTCCACGAAGTCCTCGGCGACCAGCTCCCCGGCGGCCGCCACGTCACCGGCGGTGATGGCCTCGAACACCTGGCGGGCCAGCTTCTCGGCAGTGTTCATGATGGTGCGCCCCTCTCGTTCGGCTGGAACCACGTTCCAGCCGCACCGCCGGCCGGGGCAACGATCATGGAAAGAGTGGCCCGCGCACTCCAGCGCCCCGGCCCGGCGCCCGGCCGATACGCTGCGCACGTGGACACCGCATCGACGCGAACACCCCGCCCGCCCGTCACCGTGCGTACCGCCGCCGTCTGGGCGGTGCTGCGCCGCGAGCTCGAACGCGGCGCCGGGCGCGAGCTGACCGTGCTGGACGTGGGCGGCGGCACGGGGGGTTTCGCCGTACCGCTGGCCGAGGCCGGGCACACCGTCACCGTCGTGGACGCCAGCCCCGACGCGCTCGCCGCGCTGACCCGTCGCGCCGCCGACGCCGGCGTCGCCGACCGGGTCCGCGCGGTGCAGGGCGACGGCGACGCGCTGGCCGGCCTGGTCGCGCCGGGCAGCGCCGACCTGATCCTCTGCCACGCCGTGCTGGAGGTGGTCGACGACCCGGCCGAGGTGGTCGCCGCGATCGGCGCCGCCCTGCGCCCCGGCGGCGCGCTCAGCCTGCTGGTCGCCGGCCGGGCCGCGGCCGTGCTGGGCCGCGCGGTCAACGGCCACCTGGCCGCGGCGGCCGCGCTGGCCGCCGACGAGCAGGGCCGGGCCGGCGCCCGGGACACCCTGCGCCGGCGCTTCGACGCCGACAGCGCGTCGGCGCTGCTGAGCGCGGCGGGCCTCACGGTCGAGGAGATCCACGGGGTACGCGTGCTCGCCGACCTGGTGCCGGCCGCGGTGGTGGAGGCCGACCCGCAGGCGATGCTGGAGCTGGAACTGGCGCTGTCCGCCCGGCCGCCGTTCCGCGACATCGCCTCCCAGCTGCACCTGTTCGCCCGGCGCCCGTGACCGGTCAGCTGCCGACCGACCAGCTGCCGACCGACCAGCTGCCGACCGATCAGCTGCCGCCGGAGGCCTTCGCCACGGTTCCGCCGGCCTACGGCCGGGCCAGCCTGGCCGATCTGATGCCGAGCGTCTCCGCGGTGCTCGGCGTGCCCGGCGCCCCGGACGTGCTGGGCCTCGGCGCCGAGCTGGGCGGCGTCGACCGGGTGGCGGTGCTGCTGGTGGACGGGCTGGGGACGTACCAGATCCCGCTCGCCGCCGCGCACGCCCCGATCCTGCGCGAGCTGCCCACCCGGAGCCTGACCGCCGGTTTTCCCTCCACCACCCCGGTCAGCCTGGTCACGCTGGGCACCGGCGCCATGCCCGGCGCGCACGGTGTTCTCGGCTTCACGCTGCGCAAGCCCGACGGCGGCATCCTCAACCACATCAAGTGGGCCGACGACCCCGACCCGGCGCAGTGGCAGCCGCTGCCCACCCGCTTCGAGACCGCGGCCGCGGCCGGCGTGGCCGTCACCCAGGTGACGCGTCCGGAGTTCGAGGGCAGCGGCCTGACCGTGGCCGCGAACCGCGGGGCCGCCTTCGCCGGCGGCGCGGACCCGCTGTCCCTGTCCGCCGGGATGCTGGAGGCGCTGTCCCGGCCCGGCCTGGTCTACGGCTACCACCCGGACCTCGACCACCACGGGCACGCCGCCGGCGTCGGCTCGCCGCCCTGGCAGGAAGCGGCGGCGGCGGTCGGCGAGCTGGTCACGCGGCTGGCCGAGGGCCTGCCCGCGGGCGCGGCGCTGCTCGTCACGGCCGACCACGGGCAGCTCAACGTGCCGGCCGAGGGCCGCTTCGACCTGGGGACGGACCCGGTGCTGGCGGCCGGGATCGTCGCGGTCGCGGGCGAACCCCGGGTCCGCTACCTGTACGTCGAGGACGGCGCCGGCGAGGACGTGATCGCCGCGTGGCGCGGGGTGCTGGGGGACGCGGCCTGGGTGCTGACGCGCGAGGAGGCGATAGAGGGCGGCTGGTACGGCCCGGTGCCGGCGTCGCACCGGGACCGGATCGGCGACGTGGTGGTGATCTGCCGGGGGCGGGCGGTGATCGTGGCCAGTGGCTGGGAGCCGCCGGCGGTCGGGCAGCTGGTCGGCTACCACGGCTCGGTCACCGCGGCCGAGATGACTGTGCCGCTGCTCATCGTCCGCTGAGCCGGTTTTTGTCGTACCCCGCGGATAGGTTTCCGGGGTGGGACGGAGTCAGGCCATCGGCCGGGGGCGTGATCCGCGGTTCGGGCCGGAGGCCGACGACGCGGGGTGCACGATCCTGCACGTCGACATGGACGCGTTCTTCGCCGCCGTCGAGGTCCGCCGCCGTCCCGAGCTGCGCGGCAAGGCCGTCGTGGTGGGCGGGCTCGGCCCCCGCGGCGTGGTCAGCTCGGCCAGCTACGAGGCCCGCCGGTACGGCGTCCGCAGCGCGATGCCGGCCATGCGCGCCCGCGCGCTGTGCCCCCACGCGATCTTCCTGCCGCCCGACTTCACCGAGTACGCGGCCGCCTCGGCCGCCGTCATGGGCATCTTCCGCGACGTCACGCCGCTGGTCGAGCCGCTCTCGCTGGACGAGGCGTTCCTGGACGTGGCCGGCGCCCAGCGGCTGCTCGGCCGCCCGGCGCTCATCGCCCGCGACATCCGCGCCCGGATCGCCGAGGAGCAGCGGCTGACCTGCTCGGTCGGGGTCGCGCCGAGCAAGTTCGTGGCCAAGCTGGGCTCGACCCGGGCCAAGCCCGACGGCGTGATCGTCGTCCCGGCCGGCCAGGTGCTCGACTTCCTGCACCCGCTGCCGGTGGACGCGCTGTGGGGCGTGGGGGAGCGGGCCGCCGAGACGCTGCACCGGCTCGGCCTGATGACGGTCGGCGACCTGGCCGCCGCGCCACTGCGGATGCTGCGCAGCGCGCTCGGCGAGGCGTCCGCGGCTCACCTGCACGAGCTGTCCTGGGGCCGCGACCCGCGCCGGGTGGTCCCCGAGCAGGCCGAGAAGTCGATCGGCGCCGAGCTGACCTACGACGTCGACGTCACCGACCCGGCGACGATCCGGCGCAGCCTGCTGGCGCTGTCCGAGAAGGTCGGGGCCAGGCTGCGCGCCGGCGGGCACGTCGGCCGCACCGTCTCCATCAAGATCCGCTGGGCCGATTTCCGGACGGTCGGCCGCTCCCGCACGACGCCGACGCCGACGGATGTGGCACGGGAGATTTTCGAGACTTCCTGGGCCCTGTTCGAGGCGCTGGGGGCGAGCGAGGCGATCCGGCTGGTCGGCGTCCGGGTCGAGGGGCTCAGTGCCGCGGCGGGCGCATCGCGGCAGCTCACCCTGGGGGCGCCGGAGCGTGGCTGGCGCGAGGCGGAGGCCGCGACGGACGCCGTGGCGGCTCGTTTCGGCCGTTCCATCGTCGGACCGGCCAGTCTTTTGGGACAAACCGATCTTCGCCGGACCGAAAATCACCCGCACTCGACGGTCGTCCCGCTTTCCGACCCGCCAACGCCCTCGTAGACTTGCGGTAAGGCAGCCGGTCGGCTGTCTCGCACCATCGGCCCGCCTGCACCACCGCCGGGGGGCCGGACATGCGCCCGGGGAGGAATGCCGTGCCGCTCTCGGAGCACGAGCAGCGGCTGTTCGACCAGATCGAGCAGTCGCTTGCCGAGGACCCCAAGTTCGCCTCGGCTGTGCGGGCCAGCGACCCGCGTTTCCACGCCCGGCGCCGACTCGTCGTCGCCGCGTTCGTGATCGTCGCTGGACTCGCACTGGTTGTCTACGGCACGGTGAGCAGCAATACGCCGCTCGGCGTGGCGGGATTCGTGGTCATGCTGGCCTCGGCAGCGTTCGCGATGCAGAGCCGCCGGAAGGGGCAGGCGCCCGACCTGCACGCCGTCGGTGGCACCGCGACCCGCCGCACCCGGCAGACCCGGAAAGCGGGCTTCATCGACCGGCTCGAGGACCGCTGGCGTCAGCGTCCCGAGGGCCACCGCTAGCCCGCACAACTCAGCGGCAACGAATGGCGGCCATCCGGCCGCCATCGCCGTATCCGCAGGTGGAAGACGAAAGCGGCGTCCTGGGTGGGACGCCGCTCATTGCTACGCCCGGGCTGGAGACGGTGTCCTGGTCGTTTCGCGGCGGGCGATCCTGACGACACCTTGGCCTATCCGCAGTGGCCCATCTTCTTGATGGCACCTGGGCCTATCTGCAGGGGCCGGCCTGGTGGTGGCGCCTTGGCCATCTGCAGGGCCGGTCTGGTCGGGCCACCTTGGCCGTCGAGGGCGTCCGGGCGATTCGTCCGGCCACGGCCCTGCCCGTTGCCGGGCTGGTCCGCTTAGCCCGCCCGGCCTGCCGGCGCAACGACCTCGGGAGAGGCTTTAACCGGCCGGCCGTCGGCGCCGACCCGTCGACCTTGCCACAGCTGACGCCGGCGGCCGCTCGGACCGCAGCCTCCCGATCTTGGTGCGATAGGGCGGAGTGCGCCAGGGCGGAGTGCACCAGGGCTGAGGGCGGCCGGGGTGAGTTGCGCTCGGCAAAGCGTCGATGTCAGGGCGCATCAAGATTCGCGGGTGGAATGGGTTCATTGGTGCAAAGCGCTTCGCGGTCACGGCGAAGTGGCAAAGCGCGGCGGACTCGGGGTGTGGGCGGGGTAGGTGCGGTGAGGTCGGGGTGCTGCGACCGAGCGCGACGAGGTCGGGTGTTCCGAGGCAGGTGTGGCGAGATCGGGGTGTGGACGCTGTAGGGGCGAGGTCGGGTCCGGGGATGCAGGCGTGGCGAGATCGGGCTGTGGCGGCGCTTGAGCAGCCGCGAAGCCGATGGCGCCGGTCTGCGACGGCGTGGTCAGCGACCGCGCCACCCGCCTGAACCATGGACAGCCAGCCCACAGTCACCAGGCACCAGCGACCAACGACCAACGACCAACGACCAACGACCAACGACCAACGACCGGACCGCATCGCAGCCTGCCACTGGCTCGGCCGCGCCCGCCACTAACCCGACCGCGCCCGCCACCGGCCCGGCCGCGCCCGGCGGACCCTCCCGACCGTTCTGGCAAGCAGAGAACCGTCGCCGCTCCGGGCGGGCGGCGACGGTCGTGCCGTCAGCGGGCCCGGCCGGCCAGCAGGCGCCGAGGGCTGAAACGCACCAGCAGGTCCCGCCCCCGGCTCAAACCGCTCATCCAGCGGGCCGACACGTCTCCCGCCCCCATCCGCCAGCGCAGCATCACCGACGGCGGCAGCACGATCGCGGTCAGCCGGGTGCGCCGCGTGGCCGTCTTCGCCAGGCCCTTGCGGACCTGCTGCAACGCCACCGTCAGCTCGCCGCCCTGCAGCGGCTGCCGGGCGTACCGGGCGCGCTCCTCGGCCCGGCCCAGCAGGGCCGCCGATTCCGCCGGGCCGTCGGTCAGGTCGGCCTCGCGGACCAGCCGCTGGGCCGTGTGCCGGGGGGTTTCGGTCGGGTCCACCGGTACGCGGTAGTCGACCATCGTGTCCACCAGCTCGTCCCACGCCGCGTGGGCGTCCTCGCGGGCGCGGACCGCCTCGGTGGTCACCACGATGTCGCGGCTGCCCGGTGGGGCCGGGCCGGTCGCCGCGGCCACCGCCGTCACCTTGGGGGCCGTCGCCGCGTGCCGGCGCCGGCGTACCAGGATCCGGCGCAGGGCCGGCACCGCCAGCAGCGCCAGGACCAGCGCGATGATCGCCACCGTCAGCAGCGCCCGCGTCGAGCTGCCCGACCGGTTCGCCGGGTCGTTCGCGTCGAGGCCGCCGGCGTTGAGGTCGCGGTCCGGGCGGTTCGCCGCGCCCGGGGCCGCCGACGGGTTGGCGCCGGGGGCGAGCGACGCCGAGGACGTCGGGGACGGGGCCTCGACCGCGTCCGTGTCCGGCGCCCAGTCCGAGCGGGTCGAGCCGACCACCGCGGCGGCCGGGGTGGCGTCGAACGGGACCCAGCCGAAGCCGTCCAGGTAGGCCTCGGTCCAGGCGTGGGCGTTGCGGTTGGTCAGGATGTACGCGTTGCCGTCGCGGGTGCTGCCGCGGGTGAAGCCGAACGCCACCCGGGCCGGGATGCCCGCCTTGCGCACCATCCACGCCATCGCCGCCGCGTACTGCTGGCAGTAGCCCGCCTTGCCGGCCAGGAACGCCGTGATCGCCGACGCGCCGGCCTTCGGGTCCGCGGTCTGCAGGCTGTACGAGAAGCCGTTGTCCCGGGAGAAGTACCGGTAGATCGCCATGATCTTGTCGTACTCGGTGTCCTCGCTGCGGGTCAGGTCGCCGACCAGCTTGTCGACCTTGGCGTCGTCCGGCACCGTGGTGAACTGGGTGCGCAGCGGGTTGTCGCGGGCCAGCGCCGGCGCGGTGCGCAGCTCGGCCGGCGTGTACTTGGCCCGCAGGTAGTCGAACGAGTACTTCTTGCCCTTGGTGGTCGTGCGGTTGGAGTAGACGACCTGCGTGTTGGGGTCGTACGACCAGGCGCCGTCGAGGCCGTCCGTGTCGATGGTGGTCGCGTAGACCGGCGCCAGGCTCTGGCCGAAGTCGTTGGTGATCTCCACCTCGGCGCGGTACTGGCGGTACTGGGCCTCGGCCGAGGCGGCGCTCTGCCGGGGGTCGCCCAGGCCCTGCGACAGCGGGCGGCCGTTCGGGGCGCGGTTGCTGAAGCCGTCGGAGGTGAGCACGTCGGCGACGCCGAAGCGCAGGTAGAACGGGTCCGGCTCGGTGGTGGTGACCCGGACGTAGTTGGTGACCTGGGCCTGGTTGAGCTGGCCGCTCAGCGAGGCGAACAGGTTGATCCGGCCGCTGCCGCCGCTGCCCGGGCCGCCCGCGCCGGTGCCGCTGCCGACCTGGGTCAGCGAGTTGAGCAGGCCCGTGTTGAGGCCGGGCACGATCAGCGGCAGCAGCACGGCGGTGGCCACGCCGATGACGGCGAGCCGGCGCCCGGCCGCGGCCAGCGGGGAGGGCTCCCACACGTCCACGTCGCGGCCGTCGCCGGTGAAGCGGCGGCCGAAGCGGCGGACCCGGTCCACGTTGTCGGCGACCAGCAGCCACAGGAAGCCGGTCGCGCCGACGATGAAGGGCAGCACCGGGACGCTGTCGACGTACACGGCCACCGGGACCGAGTAGATGGCCAGCATCGGCAGGCCGGCCAGGGCCGGCCGGCGGGCCACGACGGTGAGCAGGTCGACCGCCACGGCGACCGCGCCGATGCCGAGGACCGCGACGAACAGCAGGCCCTCGCGGTCCGGCACCGGGACGCCGTACGAGCGGGTGTCGTTGCCGGCGTCGCTGAACAGCGCGCCGAAGTGTTCGAACGTCGCCGGCGACGGGATCAGCGAGAGCAGTTCCTCGCCGCTGGGGAACATCCAGGTCAGCGTCAGCAGCAGCACGACGACCATGCCGAGCGCCTGCGCCCAGGTGGGGAAGCGCAGGGTCCGGGTCAGCACCGCCGCCCCGGCGACCAGGCCGACGGCCAGGATGCACTGCATCAGCCAGGTCCAGGTCTCGAAGATCGCCGACAGCGGTGCCGCCGCCAGCAGGGTCGCGGCCGCCGCCACGAGCCCCAGTCGTCGTCGCCCGGTCACCGGAGAACTCCCCTCATCGTCCGACCGTCTCCGCCATGGCCGCGCGGTAGGCGAAGCCCTGCGAGCCCCGGCCGGCCGCCGGCCAGAGCGCGGCGAGCGAGTCGCCGTGCGCCACCGCCACCGAACGCCAGCCGCTGCGGACCAGGGCCAGCGCCGACGAGCCGTGCGCCCGGTCGGCCTCGGTACGGTCCCCGGGTGTCATGTTCACCCAGGTGGAACTGTCGATCGCGAACCCGATGCAGGTCGCGCCGTTGCCGCGCAGCCCGGTCAGCACCTCCGCCTCGGCCGTGCTGAGCGTGCCGAACAGGCCGATCACCAGGCCGCCGTCGGAGCGCCGCCGGACCTGGTCGACCAGCACCGAGATGTCGCCGGCCGGGGTCAGCTTGACGTCGGCCAGGGTGTCCAGGATGGCGCCCTCGCCGCCGATCTCGGTGGCGTCGACGTCCACCCCGGCCCCGGTGACCAGGCGCAGCTTGTAGCCGGCCTGGCGCAGGTGCATCGCGATGCTGGCGGCCGCCGAGACGGCCCACTCGAAGCTGGCCGTCGGGCCCTCACCGCGGTGCGCGGCCAGCCGGGTGTCGAGCACGACCGTGGCCCGGCTCTCCCAGGGCTGCTCCTCGCGGCGCACCATGAGCTCGCCGGTACGGGCGGTGGAGCGCCAGTGCACCCGGCGCAGGTCGTCGCCGCGCCGGTACTCCCGGGTCGCCGCGTCGTCCTCGCCGTGCACGGCCACCGAACGGGCTCGGCTGTCGCCCGTGCCCGCGTACTCGCCGGCCAGGCGTACCGCCGGCAGCGGGACGACCTGGGGGATGACGGTGAGCCGGTCGACGCTGGGGAAGGAGCGGGTCAGCTCGCACAGCCCGAACGGGTCGGTCAGCCGGATCACCAGCGGGCCGACCGGGTAGCGGCCGCGCACGTCGGCCCGGACCGTGTACGCCACCGAGCTGGCCTGGTGCGCGCCGAGCCGTTCCAGCACCACCCGGGGCCGGCTGCCCAGGGCGTACGGCAGCCGGTCCTCCAGCAGCAGCGTGCCGGTGGGCAGCCGGGACATGTTCTGCAGGCGCAGGATGACCCGGGCGCTCGAGCCGACCGGGGCCCGGCCCGGCTCCAGCGAGCGGGTGCACGCCAGCTTGTAGCGGCTGCGGCCGACGTACGCCGCGGCCAGCAGCGGCAGCATGGCCAGCAGGATCGCCACCCGCAGCAGGTCCTTCTCCCCGAGGATGAACGCGGAGATGGCGGCGGCCGAGCCGGCGGCCAGGAAGGAACGGCCGCGGGTGGTCAGTCCCCGCAGGGCCTCGCGCATGTCAGCGCCCCCGGGACTCGTACTGCCCGCGGGTGTCGCCGACGGCGCGGGTGTCGTACGGCGAGCGGTTGCGGTCGTGCGGCAGCGGCAGCCGGTGCACGATCTCCGCGACGATCGCGTCGGTGGTGCGCCTGTTCAGCTGGGCGTCCGCCGTCGGGATGATGCGGTGGGCGAGCACCGGCACCGCCAGGGTCTGCAGGTCGTCCGGCAGCACGTAGTCGCGGCCCTCGAGCGCCGCGACGGCCTTGGCGGTGCGGATGAGCTGGAGGGTGGACCGCGGCGAGGCGCCGAGGCGGATCTCCGGGGCCTCCCGGGTGGCGGTGACCAGCGCGATCGCGTACTGCTGGACGGCCTCGGCGGCGTGCACGTCGCGCGCGGTGGCGATCAGCCGGCGGACCAGGGCGGCGTCGGCGACGGCGCGCAGGTCGTTCAGCGGGTCGTGGGCGCCGTGGCCGTTGAGCATCGCCATCTCGGCCCGCGGGTCCGGGTAGCCCATCGCGATGCGGGCGGTGAAGCGGTCGCGCTGCGCCTCGGGGAGGGGGTAGGTGCCCTCCATCTCGATCGGGTTCTGCGTCGCGATGACCATGAACGGCGCCTGCAGCTCGTACGTGGTGCCGTCGACCGTGACCTGCCGCTCCTCCATGCACTCGAGCAGGGCGGACTGGGTCTTCGGGGAGGCCCGGTTGATCTCGTCGCCGACCACCAGGTTGGCGAAGACCGCGCCCGGCTTGAACTCGAAGTCGCGGGTCTCCTGGTTGTAGACGCTGACCCCGGTGACGTCGCTGGGCAGCAGGTCGGGGGTGAACTGGATGCGCCGGACCGAGCAGTCGATCGAGCGGGCCAGCGCCTTGGCGAGCTTGGTCTTGCCGACGCCCGGCACGTCCTCGATCAGCAGGTGGCCTTCGGCCAGCAGCACGGCCAGAGCCAGCCGGACCGTCGCGCTCTTGCCCTCGATGACCTGCTCGATGTTGGCCATGATGGCCCCGCTCGCGGCGAGGAACTCATCACTCGGCAGGGGACCGCCGGGCTGGTCCCAGGTTGGCGTTGTCACGGGCCTCCTCCATGAATTCAACCGAAGGTTCGCGGGCGGCCGGCGGTCCGTGGGCCTCCGGCGCTCGCCGCCCGTCTCCACAGGTTAGCCCGGTCACAGCAACCTGCCGAGCCGGTGCTAACGCTAGTGACGGCTTGTGGTCAACTGGACACGCATATCGGATGGGTTACGAATCGGCCCGGTTGATACCGGTCGCCGCGGGAACCGGACGCCCGGTATCATGCAGTCATGGCTCGGTCCTTCCTGCTTCTTAGCCGGCCGTGCTGATCTCTTAGCAGAGAACAGCGCGGCGCCCCCTCCTGCGAGAGGGGCTTTTTTGTGCCCTGAAGTAGGTGATCCCGGTCGACTGACTTTTCGAAAGAACGAGATGGTGACGATGAGCGAGTCCGAGACCAACGCGGACGTCCCGCCGTACCGCTACACGGCGGCCATGGCCGCGGAGATCGAGCCCCGCTGGCAGGACTTCTGGTCCGCCCACGGCACGTTCCACGCGCCCAACCCCACCGGTGAGCTGGCCGATGAGTCCCATCCGCGGGCCGGGGCGCCGAAGCTGCATGTGCAGGACATGTTCCCCTACCCGTCCGGCGCCGGCCTGCACGTCGGGCACCCGCTGGGCTACATCGGCACGGACTGCTACACCCGCTACAAGCGGATGGCCGGCTACAACGTGCTGCACCCGATGGGCTTCGACGCCTTCGGCCTGCCCGCCGAGCAGTACGCGGTGCAGACCGGCACCCACCCGCGGATCACCACCGAGGCCAACGTCGAGCGCTACCGCGGGCAGCTGCGCCGGCTGGGCCTGGCCTATGACGAGCGGCGCAGCTTCTCCACCACCGACCCGGAGTACTACCGCTGGACCCAGTGGATCTTCCTGCAGGTCTTCAACTCGTGGTTCGACCCGTCCGACGCCAAGGCCAAGCCGATCGAGATCCTGGTCGCGCAGTTCGAGGCCGGCGAGCGCGGGACCCCCGACGGCCGGCCGTGGGCCGAGCTGTCCGGCGTCGAGCGCCGGCAGGTGATCAACGACTACCGCCTGGCGTACGTCAGCGAGGCGCCGGTCAACTGGTGCCCGGGGCTGGGCACGGTGCTGGCCAACGAGGAGGTCACGCCGGACGGGCGCAGCGAGCGCGGCAACTTCCCGGTCTTCAAGCGCAGCCTGAAGCAGTGGATGATGCGCATCACCTCCTACGGCGACCGCCTGGTCGACGACCTGGACACGCTGGACTGGCCCGAGCCGGTCAAGCTGATGCAGCGCAACTGGATCGGCCGCTCCCGGGGTGCGAACGTCGACTTCCCCGTCGAGGTTTCCGGATCTGCCGGCGAGTCCGTAATCTCCGTCTTCACCACCCGCCCGGACACGCTGTTCGGCGCGACGTACATGGTGCTGGCGCCCGAGCACACCCTGGTCGACACGATCGTGCCGGCCGCCTGGCCCGAGGGCAGCAAGCCGGCCTGGACCGGCGGGCACGCGAGCCCGGCGGAGGCGGTGGCGGCGTACCGGGCCGCGGCCGCGGCCAAGACCGAGGAGGAGCGGACCGCCGACGGCAAGGTCAAGACGGGCGTCTTCACCGGCGCGTACGCCACCAACCCGGTCAACGGCGCGCGCATCCCGGTCTTCATCGCCGACTACGTGCTGGCCGGCTACGGCACCGGCGCGATCATGGCGGTGCCCGGCCAGGACGCCCGCGACTGGGCCTTCGCCGAGGTCTTCGACCTGCCGATCATCCGTACGGTGCAGGCGCCGGACGGGTTCGAGGGCGCCTTCACCGGCGACGCCCCGGCGATCAACAGCGACTGGCTGAACGGCATGGGCGTGGCCGACGCCAAGGCCGCGATGATCGCCTGGCTGGAGGAGCACGGCCACGGCCGCGGCGCCACCACGTTCCGGCTGCGCGACTGGCTGTTCAGCCGGCAGCGCTACTGGGGCGAGCCGTTCCCGATCGTCTACGACGAGACCGGCCTGCCGGTCGGGCTGCCCGACGAGATGCTGCCGGTGGTGCTGCCGGACACCGACGACTTCTCGCCGCGCACCTTCGACGCCGACGACGAGCACAGCGAGCCGGAGACGCCGCTGTCGCGCAAGAAGGACTGGGTGACGGTCGAGCTGGACCTAGGCGACGGGCCCAAGACCTACACCCGCGAGACCAACACCATGCCGCAGTGGGCCGGCTCCTGCTGGTACGAGCTGCGCTACCTGGACCCGCACAACGACAAGGTGCTGGTCGACCCCGAGAACGAGGCCTACTGGATGGGCCCGCGGGACGCGGCCGACTGCGGCGGCGTCGACCTGTACGTCGGCGGCGTCGAGCACGCGGTGCTGCACCTGCTGTACGCCCGCTTCTGGCACAAGGTGCTGTACGACCTGGGCCACATCTCGTCCTTCGAGCCCTTCCGCAAGCTGTTCAACCAGGGCTACATCCAGGCGTACGCGTTCCGGGACGCCCGCGGCGTCATCGTGCCCGCCGAGGAGGTCGTCGAGCGCGACGGCAAGTGGTACTTCGGCGAGCAGGAGGTGGCCCGCGAGTACGGCAAGATGGGCAAGTCGCTGAAGAACGTGGTCACCCCGGACGACATGAGCGAGCAGTACGGCGCCGACACGTTCCGGGTCTACGAGATGGCGATGGGCCCGCTGGACGTGTCCCGCCCCTGGGACACCCGGGCGGTGGTCGGCTCCCAGCGGTTCCTGCAGCGGGTCTGGCGGCTGGTGGTGGACGAGGAGACCGGTGCGGTCCGCGTCACCGACGAGCCGCTGGACCCGGCGACCCGGCGGGTGCTGCACCGCACGATCGACGGCGTCCGTGAGGACATGGACGAGCTGCGCTTCAACACGGCCATCGCCAAGCTGATCCAGCTGACCAACACGCTGACCCCGCTGGCGGCCACCTCCCGGGAGGCGATCGAGCCGCTGGTGCTGATGATGTCGCCGTTCGCGCCGCACCTGGCCGAGGAGATGTGGCGCAAGCTGGGCCACGACGGCACGCTGGCCTACGCCGACTTCCCGGTGCCCGACCCGGCCCAGCTGGTGGCCGAGTCGATCACCTACCCGGTGCAGGTGAACGGCAAGGTCCGCGGCCGGGTCGAGGTCGCGCCGGACACGACCGAGGACTCGGTACGGGCGGCAGCGCTGGAGTCGGTCGCCGAGGCGCTGGCCGGCCGGGAGCCGCGCAAGGTGATCGTGGTCAAGGGGCGGCTGGTCAGCGTCGTCGTCTGAGCCCGTCCCCGAAGTGAAGTCCCGGCACCGGCCCGTCGCCTCGCGCGGCGGGCCGGCGCCGTTCGGGAAACCCGGGTGCGCGGGGCCACGGGTGTCCGGGAGGATCCCCGTCGTGGCTGATCTCCCGGACGTGCTGACCATCGACCCGCTGAGCTCGCCCCCGGACGCGAGTGTGCGGCCGCCGGGGTCGAAGAGCATCACCAACCGGGCGCTGCTGTGCGCGGCCCTGGCCCCGGGAACGTCGACGCTGACCGGCGCCCTGTTCGCGGACGACACCCGGGCCATGCTCGGCGCGGTCGCCGCCCTGGGCGCCACCGTCGACGCCGACCCCGCCGCCGCGACGGTCACGGTCACCGGCGTGGACCCGCGGCTCGGCACGGCGGACGCCACGGTCGACGCGCAGCAGTCCGGCACGACGTCCCGGTTCGTCCTGCCCGCGGCGGCGCTGCGCCCCGGTCGTACCGTCGTGGACGGCTCGCCGCAGCTGCGCGCCCGGCCGTTCGGGCCGGTCCTGGCCGCCCTGCGGGACGCCGGCGCGGAGGTCTCGCCGGGCGACTTCCTGCCCGCCACCGTGCGCGGCCCGCTGCCCGGCGGCCCGGTCCGCGTCAGCGGCCACATCTCCAGCCAGTTCCTGTCGGGGCTGCTCATGGCCGGCCCGCTGATGACCGGCGGCCTGGCCGTGGAGCTGACGTCGGCGCTGGTCTCGGTGCCCTACGTGGAGATGACCAGGGCGGTGATGGCGGCCTTCGGCGTCGAGGTGGCCGGCCTGACCGTGGCACCGGGCGGCTACCGGGCCACGGACTACGCCATCGAGCCGGACGCCAGCGCGGCCTCGTACTTCCTGGGCGCGGCGGCGGTCGCCGGCGGTCGGGTGACCGTGCGCGGGCTGGGGACCGGCAGCCTGCAGGGGGATGTCGCGTTCGCCGACGTGCTGGCCCGGATGGGCGCCACCGTGACCCGCTCGGCCGACTCGCTCACGGTGAGCGCGGGCGGCGCCCTGCACGGCGTGGACGTCGACATGGCCGACATCTCGGACACGGCGCAGACGCTGGCCGCGGTGGCGGTGTACGCGGACTCCCCGACCCGGGTCCGCGGGATCGGCTTCATCCGCCGGAAGGAGACCGACCGGGTAGCGGCGGTGGTCACCGAGCTGCGCCGGGCCGGGATCGACGCGGTGGAGGACGAGGACGGCTTCACGATCCACCCGGGTCGGCCGCGGCCGACCCGGTTCGCCACCTATGAGGATCACCGGATGGCGATGAGCCTGTCGCTGCTGGGGCTGCGGTCGCCGGGGATCGAGATCGCCGACCCGGGCTGCGTGGCCAAGACCTACCCGGACTTCTTCACGGACCTCGCCCGGCTGAGCTGAGGCCGGCCGGGAACCGGTCGGGTCAGGCGGCGGTCGGGGTGACCAGGGCGGCGGCGGCCGCGTCGCGGCGGGCGGCCAGGCGCCAGCGCAGCACGATCGTCGTGGTCAGGGCGAAGCCGATCACGGCCGGGGCCAGCGTCAGCGGGTTCATCGAGCCGGGGGAGGCCACCGCCGCGCCGATCACCGCGTACGAGACCGCCGACGGCACCGCGGCCAGCGTCGTGCCGAGCAGGTAGCGCTTGCGGCACACCGAGGTGGTGCCGTAGGCGAACCCGATCAGGCCGAACGGCGCCAGCGGCAGGAAGCGGACCAGCAGCACCGCCGCCAGGCCGCGGCGGTTCAGCCAGCCGTCGAGCCGGTCGAGCCGGCCGCCGGCCCGGGCGCCGAGCGCGCCTCGGCCCGCCCAGCGGCCCGCGTAGTAGGTCGCCACGGCCGCGATGACGGCCGCGGCCAGCGCGGTGGCCGCGCCGGTGGCCGGTCCGAGCAGGGCGCCGCAGGCCAGCGTGATCGCGGTCCGCGGCACCAGCACCGACAGGAGCAGGCCACCCACCACCGCGATGGCGACCGCGGCGGCCGGGCCGAGGGCGACGACCGAGTCGGCGATGGCCTGCAGCGGCAGGACCGCGGCGGCCACGCCGAGGGCGGCGACGACCACGCCCAGGATGCCGAAGCGGGCGAGCCGGTGACGCGGGCTCGCCGGGTGCGCCGGGTGCTGCGTGCTGACCTGAGGGTCCGTGGCGGGAACGATGCCCCGCGGGGCGATCAGGGTGTCAGTCATGCAGGCGTACCCCTCAAAATCTCGTCGGTCCAGGTCAGCTGGTCGGGCGCCGGAGAGCTCAGGCGGCGCCCGCTGCGGCGAGCCGCTCGCCTCGGAGCCGGTCGGCCCAGGTGTCGTCGAGCGGTGTAAGGCTATCCGCGCCGATCGCCCAGCGCAGTAGCAGATCGGCTATAGCTGGGTTGCGGGCGAGCGCGGGGCCGTGCGCGTAGGTGCCGAGGATCTTGCCGTGCCAGGCGCCCTCGGTCTGCCCGTCGTTGCCGATGCCGGCGGTCACCCGGGCCAGCGGCGCCACTCCCGGGCCCAGGTGGGTCCGGCCGCCGTGGTTCTCGAAACCGGTCAACGGGGGCAACCCTAGCCGGGGATCGATGTCGCCGCGAACTTCGCCCACCGCGCGGGTCTCACCCCGGTCAGAGCTGAGGTCCAGCAGGTCCAGCCCGGCGCACTTGGCCCCCTTGGCGAAGAACGAGCTGCCGAAGAGCTGGTAACCGGCGCAGACGGCGAGCACGGCCGCGCCCTGGTGCACGGCCCGGTGCAGGCCGCCGTCGGCGATCAGCCGCTGGGCCGCGAGCGCCTGCGGGCCGTCCTCGCCGCCGCCGATCAGGTAGATGTCGGCGGTGGTGGGCATGGCCTGGTCGGAGCGGACCTCGTAGGTCTCCACCGGGATCCCGCGCAGCGCGGCCCGGCGGCCCAGGATCAGCAGATTCCCCCGATCGCCGTACGTCGACAGCAGGTCGGGGTAGATCCAGACGATCCGCAGGGTGCTCTCACTCATGGTTCTTCCTCGGTTCTCCGCCGCGGGCAGGCTCAGTTGACACGGTCCAACTCCGCTCGGATGTCCTGGAACGCCGTGTAGTTCGCGATCACTTCGAGGCGGCCCGGCGGGCTCGCGCGTACCGCCTCGTCGAAGGTATGCACGTGCCGGAAGGCGACATCGTTCACTTCCAGCCGGACCGCGAGGTCGTAGGCCCGGTCGCCGGTGATCAGCACCTGCCTGCCGCGCAGCGGCGAGAAGTCGACGTCGTAGAGCCAGGACGTGTCGAAACCGTCGGGGTCGCGGGCGTTGATGGACAGCAGCGTGGGGGCCACCTCGGCCATGTCGAACGCCTCGAGCCAGCTCGCCGGGTTCTTGGCCAGCAGCAGCCGGATGTTGCGACCGTCCCGCTCGACCTGGGCGTACCGGCCGGCCACCGAGGCGACCCCGGCCAGGCGGGGGACGGCCTCTATCGGCCGGACCCCGAACTCGGCGGCGACGGCCAGCGCGGTCGCGGCGTTGCCCAGGTTGACGTGCCCGGGCAGCTGGAGCTTGACCAGGTGCCAGTCGCCGCGGGGGTCGATGACGCCGTCGTCCTCGACGGTCCACTGGGCCTGCGGGCGGCGCAGCGGGCACCCGGTGCAGCGCCAGTCGCCGTCGGCCCGCTCGATCGGGGAGCCGCACTCGGGGCAGACGAACGAGTCGTCGTGCCAGCGCTGGCCGGCGCTGAACCAGACGACGTGGGCCGTGTTGACCGCGGCCCAGACCACCATCGGGTCGTCGGCGTTCGCGACCACGTGCACGTCCGGGTGGGCGGCCAGGGCGGTGCGCCACATCTGCGCCATCATGGCGACTTCCTTGGCCCGGTCGAGCTGGTCGCGGGAGAGGTTGAGCAGCGCCACCACGCGCGGCGTGGTCTCGTCGATCACCCGGGCCAGGTAGTGCTCGTCGACCTCGAGCACCGCGAACGGGGTGGCGCCGGCCTTGGCCAGGGCCGAGGTGTGCCCGGTGGGCATGTTGGCGCCGAAGGAGTTGGTGGCGACCGGGCCCAGCACGCCGAGGGCGGCCGCGGTGAACCGGGTCGTGGTCGTCTTGCCGTTGGTCCCCGAGACCAGCGCGATCGCCCGGCCGGCGGCCAGGTTCTTCAGCAGGTCGGGATCGATCTTGAGACCGATCCAGCCGCCGATCACCGAGCCGTCGCCGCGGCCGGCCGCCCGTGAGAGCGCCGCAGCGGTTCGCGACACGGAGGTCGCGACCTTGGCCCGTAGGGGCATCTTCCCGTCCGTCACGGCGACGAGGGTACCGGAAACGGACACTACGTCGAGTGGCCCCGGGGTCCGGCCGCCACCGGCCGGACCACGGTCGCCGCCTCCGCCGAACGGATGATCTCCACTACCCCACCCGGTGCCGAGTTTGCGCCGCTGAGCGCGTTTACCGCCGCATTCTCCCGACCTGACGGGAGCCCATGATCGACCCCGGTGAGGCTTTTTGTGTGTTGTGTTTCACCCGTAACCTTCGACGTACGGTGATCGAACCATCACGACAAGCATCGGCATTTGTCACAGCGCGGTTACAAACCGGACAGGCTCGCGTGTGCCAAATACTCTGCGTAGCCAAGCCGGACCCGACGGTCGGCTCGGAAATCGGGTAGCAAGGGTGAGCCGGTGAGCGACCGCTCGCCGCTCGTACCGCCACGGACCACGCCGAGCCCTGCCCCGGTCCGGGCGGCACGACCACGATTGCGTACGACGACACAGGCATACGGGGGCAGGGACGGGGGACCCATTTCCGGTCCCACGGGGAACGCCGCTCGCGGCGTCCTCCCGCGGACCTTGGGGTGAAGCCACCAGCGGTGGCCGGGCAACCTTCCCGCCCGAACCCGACAGCTAACCTCGCAGGCGTGCCGGAGGGATATCTCTACCGTGCACGAACGCACCTCGCACCGGCGCCGTCGCACCATGGGCACCGGTTCCGTCGCTCTGTCCCTGGGTCTCTGCCTCTGTGCCGGCCAGCTGGTCGCCACCCCGGCAGCGTCCGCCGCTCCCGCCCCCGTCACGGCGGCCGCGGCAGCGACCGTCAAGCCCAAGCTCACCAACTCCTACAACAGGAGGACGGTGTCCTACGGCTCGACGGTCAAGGTGACCGCGAAGCTGATCAACCCGAGGACCGGCAAGGCCGTCACCAGCGGCAAGGTCAAGCTCCAGATCCGGGGCAACAAGTCGTGGAAGACCTGGGTCACCAAGTCCAGCAACTCCAAGGGCGTGGTCTCGTTCCTGACCAAGCCCGGCTCGTCGATGTACTACCGCACCGTCTTCGCCGGCACCAAGGGCTTCGCCCAGGTGCGCAGCAGCCAGGCGAAGATCACCGTGCGGAACAAGGCGGCCAAGGTGCTGGCCGAGGCGGCCAAGCACAAGGGCGCCCCGTACAGGTTCGGCGCTTCCGGCCCGAACCGGTTCGACTGCTCCGGCTACACCATGTACGTCTACAAGAAGGCCGCCGGCAAGAAGCTGCCGCACAAGGCCAACTCGCAGCAGCGGTACGGCAAGGCCGTCGGCAAGGGCAGCAAGAAGGCCGGTGACCTGTTGGTCTTCCGTTCCGGCTCGTACGGCACCCACGTCGGCATCTACGCCGGTGGCGGCTACATGTGGGCCGCCCCGCACACGGGCGACCGGGTCAAGAAGCAGAAGATCTACGGCAAGAACTACGTCGTGCGGCGCCTCGTCTGAGGGTCACCCGGAAGTAGGGCACGGCAACACCAGTAAGAACGGCAACACCAGTAAGAGCAGTACGACAGTTCAGTGGGGCGCGACCCGGTTCGGGTCGCGCCCCACTGTCGTGTCCGCCCCAATTTCCCTCCACTTCGCTCCCCGCCGCGCGGCCGAAGGGCGCCGGAGCCTTCCCCAACGCCCGATTTCGGGGGACTTTCGTGCCCGCGTGGGCGGCATGTCGGAAAGTGGACCATGGTGCGGCCCGCCCGGCCCTCCACATCCACCCCACCCGCTCTGACGTGCGGATACATCCGCGAGTCGGGTTCGCGGAAGCGCTCATTCTTGTTGCGAGTGGAGGGAAGTGGAGTAGAGTGGAGCGCAGTGGCAGGGCCTGAGGAGGAGCTGAATCCGAGGGGATTGCCGGCCCGACGACAGGCGGTCCGCGACCGCTGAGGGGCAGGGGGTGCGCCGATGTTCCTCGGCACGCACACCCCGCGCCTCGACGACAAGGGCCGGTTGATCCTTCCGGCGAAGTTCCGCGACGAACTGGCGGGAGGTGTCGTGATCACCAAGGGGCAGGAGCGTTGCCTGTACGTGTTCCCGATGCCGGAGTTCCAGCGGATCGCGGGCCAGCTGCGCGAACAGCCGGTCACCCACAAGGCCGCCCGGGCCTACAGCCGGGTGTTCTTCGCCAGCGCGCACGACGAGATCCCCGACAAGCAGGGCCGGGTCACCATCCCGGCCCACCTGCGGGAGTACGCGGGGCTCAACCGCGAGCTCGTGGTGATTGGGGCGAGCACGCGGGTGGAGATCTGGGACAAGCAGTCCTGGGAGCAGTACCTCTCGGCGAGCGAGGACGACTTCGCCGACATCGAGGAGGGGGTGCTGCCCGGCGGACTGTGAGGCGTGGCACCTGTGGGCCCGTGCAACGGCCCGGACGTCGCTGCCGCCGTACTGCGAGATCTCCAGCCGCTCCCGCTCCTGGCGCCTCTTCCCCGGTGCCAGGCGTGTGTCCTTCGCGGGCGCGCCCGATGGCAACGGGCACGAGCGGATGGGGATCTGGCGGTACGGACAGACGAGTGGGTGTGCCGGTGCCGGGGGACGGTGCCGGCCGGCCCGGGTGAGCGCGGAAAGAGCAGGCAATGGGGGTGGACATGGGGGAGCTTCGCGGCACGCACGTGCCGGTGCTGCTCGAGCGCTGCCTCGAGTTGCTCGCCCCCGCCCTCGCGGCGCCGGGTGCGGTGCACGTCGACTTCACGCTCGGCCTGGGCGGGCACGCCGAGGCGGTGCTGGAGCGGCACCCCGGGGTGGTCCTCATCGGACTCGACCGGGACACCGAGGCGCTCGCGCACTCCCGGCGGCGGCTGGCCCGGTTCGCCGACCGCACGCATCTCGTGCACGCGGTCTACGACGAGCTGCCGGCGGTGCTGGCCGACCTCGGTCACCGCGCCTTCCACAGTGGCCTGTTCGATCTGGGCGTCTCCTCGCTGCAGCTCGACGAGCCCGACCGCGGGTTCGCCTACGCCCGGGACGCCCCGCTCGACATGCGGATGGACCAGTCGCAGGGGATCACCGCGGAGGAGGTCGTCAACGGCTACGAGCCGGGCGAGCTGGTCCGCATCCTGCGGGTGTACGGCGAGGAGAAGTTCGCCACCCGGGTCGTCTCGGCGATCGTGAAGCAGCGGGCCCAGGAGCGGATCGTCTCCTCGGCCCGGCTCGCGGACCTGGTCCGGGACGCCATCCCGGCCGCCGCGCGGCGAACGGGTGGAAATCCCGCGAAAAGAACGTTTCAGGCGCTACGTATTGAGGTAAATGCGGAACTCGCCGCGGTCGAGGCGGCGGTTCCCGCGGCCCTGGACCACCTGGCCCCGAAAGGGCGCCTTGTGGTGATGTCGTATCAATCGTTGGAGGACCGGATCGTCAAGCGCGCCTTCGCCGCGAGGGCGCGCAGCACCGGGCCGATCGACCTGCCGGTCGAGCTGCCCGGAACGGGCCCTTCGGTGCGGCTGCTGACCCGCGGGTCGGAGCCGCCCAGCGCGGCGGAGGTGGCGGAGAACCCGCGGGCGGCTTCGGTGAAGCTGCGCGCGGTGGAACGGATCGACCAGCACGACCAGGCACCCGGGGCCGCCCGCGAACGGCCCCGACTGTCTACAACGCACGGGGGACAAGGGCGGTTACGCCCGGGGGAACGCCAGGAGGGGGAGGGGCATTGAGCGAGCGCATGACCACTGCGCCGCGGTCGGGGGGCCGGACCACGGAGCAGGTTGGCAAGGGCCGGCGCAAGCCGGCCGGCACGACGACGGGCACCACGACGGGCGGTGGCGCCCGGGGGGCGCGTCACTACCCCGTGGCCGGTGCCACCCAGGGCAGCGCCGCCCTGAAGCTCACCGCCGAGCAGCAGCGTGACCCGATCGCGGCGCCGCGCCTGCGCGTCGCGCCGCCCGCGCCGATCAACGCCCCGCGCGCGCCCTTCATCGCGCTCGTGGTGGCGGTCGTCGTGGTCGGGGTGCTCGGCATCCTGCTGATCAACACCAAGACGGCGGAGAACTCGTTCCGGATCGACTCGCTGCAGAAGCGGCAGGCCAAGCTGGACTCCCAGCAGCAGGACCTGGAGAACGCGATCGCCGCCTACAACAGCCCGGGCAGCCTGGACGCGGCCGCCCGCCGGCTGGGCCTGGTCAAGGGCGACCCGGCGTACATCCGGCTGCCCGACGGCAAGGTCTTCGGGGTGCCGAAGCCGGGCCGCGGCGAGGTGGCCGTGACCGCGCAGGACTCCGCCACCGCGGCGACCGGGCGGTAACGCGTGCCGCCCCGCGCCGACGGGACACCGCGCCGGGGCCAGGAGCCCCGGCGCGGCGCGTCTCCTGACCTGCCGCCGGCCGACGGCTCCGGGCGCGACGACGACCGGGCGCGCGGCTTCGGCGGCATCGGTGACGCGCGGGCGTACACGCCGCGCGGCCGGACCGTGCGCGAGGGCGACCAGCGGACCCGGTCGCCGCGCACCGGCCGCAACACCGATCCGTTCCGTCCCGCGCTGCAGGTGCTGGACGGCGGCCGGCCGGCCCGGGAGCGCCGCCGCGAGGCCGAGGACGAGCCGGAGCCCCGCCCGCCGGCCCGCCGTGGCCGCGCCAAGGACGAGGGTCCGGAGAAGCCGGCCCGGGAGCCGCGGGTACGCGCCGCCGAGGCCCGGGCGGTCCGGAGCCGCGCCGCCGACGACCGGACCGCCGAGGACCGGACCGCCGGGGAGCGGGCTGTCCGGGGCCGCGCCGCGCAGGGCCGGGCCGACGCGGAGACCCGCGCGGTCAAGGGTCGTACCGCCCAGGGTCGTACCGCCCAGGACCGGGCGGCGCAGCGGCGCAGCGACGAGGACGACTGGGACGAGGCGCCCCGCCGGGGCGGCCGGGCCACGGCGGGTGCGGTGCGGTCTCGTTCGACGGCCAACCCGCGGCGGGGCGCTGCTGCCGGCCGTACCGAGGCAGCCGCCCGGACCACCCGCGAGCGCAAGGTTGCGGCCCCGCCCGGACCCCGCCGTCCGGCGCGCCCGGCGGCCGCCGCCCGGCCCGGCGCCCGGCGGCCCGCCCCGCTGATCCCGGCCGAGCCGCCCCGGCTCGCCAACGGCACCCGCCGGCTGCGGCTGGGCACCGTGCTCGCGCTGACGCTGTTCGTGGCGATCGGCGTGCGGCTGGTCGTGCTCCAGGTCGGCGGCACCACCGCGTCCGCCGAGAGCCTGCTCAAGCAGCGGCAGAACCGGCTCACCGAGGTCGTGCTGCCGGCCCCGCGCGGCAGCATCCTGGACAGCTCCGGCGCGGTGCTCGCGCACAGCGTCGAGGCGCGCTACATCTACGCCGACCCGGAGATGATCAAGGACCCGGTGGTCGCGGCGGCCAAGCTCTCCCCGGAGCTGGGCATCCCGGCCTCGAGGCTGATCCAGCTCATGGCCAAGAAGAAGCGGCCCGGCGGCGGCGCCTCGCGCTTCGAGTACCTCGCCCGGGGCGTCGACACCGCGGTCGCCGACAAGATCCACGCGATGCGGATCCCCGGCATCAACTCCGACCGCGACGAGCGCCGGGACATCCCGGGCGCCGACCTCGCGGCCAACCTGATCGGCTTCACCGGCGACGACCACACCGGCCTGGAGGGCCTCGAGGCCCGCTACGACGAGCTGTTGCGGGGCACCGACGGCAAGCGGGTGTTCGAGATCGGCCGGGGCGACCTGGCCAAGGAGATCCCGGGCGGCTACCACCGCCAGACCGACGCCTCGCCCGGCTCCTCCATCCAGCTGACCATCAACCGCGACCTGCAGTTCGAGGTGCAGCGGGTGCTCAGCCAGCAGGGCGAGAAGAACAACGCCACCGTGGCGGCCGCCGTCGTGCTCAACGCCCGGACCGGTGAGGTGCTGGCCCAGGCCAGCTACCCGGCCTACAACGCCGCCAAGCCGGGCGACTTCAAGCCCAAGGACCGCGAGGACGTGGCGACCAGCGTCATCGCCGACCCGGGCTCGACGCACAAGGCGTTCACCATCGGCGCGGCCCTGGAGGAGGGGGTCATCACCCCCGACACCCTGATCACGGTGGGGCCCGGGCTCAAGCGCGGCGGCTACGACTTCGTGGACACGCACCGGCAGCCGGCCGGCACCCGGCTCACCATCCCGGGGGTGCTGGCCTACTCGTCGAACGTCGGCACCATCCGCATCGCCGACAAGCTCGGCAAGGCCAAGCTCTACGAGTACCAGCAGCGGTTCGGCCTGGGCAAGGCCACCAACGAGGGCATGCCGGGCGAGGCGACCGGCCGGCTGCTGGCGCCCGACGAGTGGAGCGGGTCGGCGTCCGGCTCGGTGCCGATCGGCATGAGCGTCGACGCCACCCTGATCCAGATGACCGCCGGGTACGGCGCCATCGCCAACGACGGCACCTACGTCCAGCCCCACCTGATCAAGGCGACCATCTCCGGCCGCGACGGCTCGGTGGCCCCGGCGCCGCAGCCGGAGACCCACCGGGTGCTCAGCGCCACCACGGCCCGGCAGCTGCGCGAGATGATGGAGTCGGTGGTCGACGCCGAGGGCGGCACGGGCAGCCGGGCCGCGGTGGACGGCTACCGGGTCGCGGGCAAGACCGGCACCGGCAAGATGCTGGTCGAGGGCCAGTACACCAAGCACAACGCCGGCTCCTTCATCGGCATGGCCCCGGCGGAGAACCCGGAGTTCGTCATCGGTGTCTTCGCCGACGTGCCCGACGGCACCGGCGGCGACGTGGCCGCGCCCGCGTTCAGCGAGATGATGTCCTCCGCGCTGCGCCACTACCGGGTGCCGCCGTCGGGTAACCCGGAGCCGACCTTCAAATTGAAGGGGTAGAGCCGACCATGGCGTGCGCAGTCGGATGCCGGCCACCGGGTAGGGTCTGACGCCGTGTCCGGCATTCCCCGTCCCCAGACAGTCCGGCCCTCGCGGCTGGCCGACCTCGCGGCGCTGATCGGCGCCGCCCTGGTCGGCGCCGACACCGAGGTCGGCGGCATCACGCACGCCAGCGGCGAGGTGCATCCCGGTGATCTCTACGCCGCGCTGCCGGGCGCCCGCCGGCACGGCGCCGAGTTCGCCGCGGCCGCCGCCGCCGCGGGCGCCGTCGCCGTGCTGACCGATCCGGCCGGCCGCGACGCCGCGGTCGCCGCCGGGCTGCCGGTTCTCGTCGTGGCCGACCCCCGCGCCGTCCTCGGCGCCGCCGCGTCGCGGATCTACGGCGACCCCACCGAGCGGCTCACCGTCATCGGGCTCACCGGCACGGCCGGCAAGACCTCCACGGCGTACCTGGTCGAGTCCGGGCTGCGGGCGGCCGGGCTGACCACCGGGCTGATCGGCACCGTCGAGACCCGCCTGGGCGACCTGGTCGTGCCCAGCGTGCGCACCACCCCCGAGGCCACCGACCTGCACGCGATCCTGGCCGCCGCGCTGGAACGCGGCGTCACCGCCGTGGTGATGGAGGTGTCCAGCCACGCGCTGGCCATGGGCCGGGTCGGCGGGGTCCGCTTCGCCGTCGGCGGCTACACCAACTTCGGCCTCGACCACCTGGACTTCCACGCCGACGCCGAGGACTACTTCGCCGCCAAGGCCAAGCTGTTCGACGGCCGGTGCCGCTTCGAGGTGCTCAACGCCGACGAGCCGGCCCTGCGGCCGCTGCGCAAGCCGGCCACCATCACCTATTCCGCCGCCGGGGACACCTCGGCGACCTGGTGGGCCGGCGACATCGCGGGCGACGCCTTCGGCCAGCGCTTCACCGCGCACGGCCCGGGCGGCGCGGTGCGGGCGGGCGTGGCGCTGCCCGGCCGGCACAACGTCGCGAACGCCCTGCTCGCCCTCGCCGGCCTGGTGGCGGCCGGCATCGACGCCCAGGTGGCGGCCGACGGCATCGCCGCCTGCCCGGGGGTGCCGGGCCGGCTCGAACGGGTCGACTCGCCCGGCGACGTGTTCGGGGTGGTCGACTACGCGCACAAGCCCGACGCGATCGTGGCCGCGCTGGCCGCCCTGCGCGAGCTGGCGACGGCCCGCGGCGGGCGCCTGGTGTGCGTGATCGGCGCCGGCGGCGACCGCGACCGCGGCAAGCGCCCGCTGATGGGCGCGGCCGCGGCGCGCGGCGCGGACCTGGTCGTGATCACCGACGACAACCCGCGCACCGAGGATCCGGCCGGGGTGCGGACCGCGGTCCGCCGGGGCGCCGAGGACGCCGCCACGGCGGCGAAGATCATCGAGGTGGCCGGCCGCCGGGCCGCGATCGACGAGGCGGTACGCCTGGCCGGTCCCGGTGACGTGGTGGCGGTGCTGGGCAAGGGACACGAACGAGGCCAGGAGGTGGACGGCCAGGTGCTGCCGTTCGACGACCGGATCGAGCTGGCCGCGGCGCTGGCCGCACGCGCGGGCGGTGCCGCTTGATCCGGATGACCCTGGACGAGATCGCCGCGATCACCTCCGGCCACCTCGTCAACGCCGATCCGGCCGTGACCGTCACCGGGTCGGTCGAGTACGACACCCGCCGGCTGGGTCCGGGCGCGCTCTTCGTCGCCTTCGCGGGCGAACGCGTCGACGGCCACGACTTCGCCGAGGCCGCCGTGGCCGCGGGCGCCGTGGGCGTGCTCGGCACCCGCGACACCGGCCGCCCCGGGATCGTGGTCGACGATCCGCTGAAGGCGCTGGCCGCGCTGGCCGCCGTGGTGGTGCGGCGGCTGCCGGAGCTGACGATCGTCGGGCTCACCGGCTCGTCCGGCAAGACCACGACCAAGGACTACATCGGCCAGCTGCTGGAACGCCTCGGCGAGACGGTGGCGCCGGCCGGCTCGCTCAACAACGAGCTGGGCTTCCCGTACACGGTGCTGAAGGCGACCCCGGAGACCCGGTTCCTGGTGCTCGAGATGGGCGCCCGGGGGATCGGGCACATCCGCCACCTGGCCGAGGTGGCCGCGCCCCGGATCGGGGTGGTGCTCAACGTCGGCGCGGCGCACATCGGCGAGTTCGGCTCCGTCGAGGGGACCGCGCAGGCCAAGGGCGAGCTGGTCGAGGCGCTGGGCGCGGACGGGGTGGCGGTGCTCAACGCCGACGACCCGCTGGTCGCCGCGATGGCCGCCCGGACCGGCGCCCGGGTGGTGCTGGTGGGCGAGTCCGCGGCCGCCACGGTACGCGCGGCCGACGTGACGCTGGACGAGCGCGGGCGGGCGGCGTACACGCTGCTCACCCCGGCCGGATCGGCGCCGGTGCGGCTCGCCGTGACCGGCCGCCACCAGGTCGGCAACACGCTCGCCGCCGCCGCCGTCGCGCTGGAGGCCGGGATGACGCCGGCCGCCGTGGCCGCCGCGCTGGGCGAGGCCGGCATCGTCTCCGGCCGCCGGATGGACGTGTTCGACACGGCGGAGGGCGTGACGGTCATCGACGACTCGTACAACGCCAATCCGTCGTCGACCGCCGCCGCGCTGCGGGCCCTGGCCGCGCTGGGCGCGGGCCGGCGGACCACAGCCGTGCTCGGCTACATGGCCGAGCTGGGCGCCTTCGAGACGTCGGGACACGAGGAGGTCGGGCGGCTCGCCGCCGAGCTGGGAGTGGACAGGTTGATAGCGGTCGCGGACAACGCCGCCCCGATCCTCGACGGCGCGGCAACGGTGCCCGCCTGGCAGGGCGAGGCGGTCCGCGCGGCCGACCAGGCGGCGGCCGTCGCGGTGCTGCGGGGCGACCTGCGGCCGGGCGACGTCGTGCTGGTCAAGGGTTCGCGGTACCGGACGTGGGAGGTGGCCGACGCGCTCCGCGCGAATGCGGCCCAGCAGGAGGTAAGCCCGTGAGGGCAGTCATCGTCGCGGCCGCGGTCGCGTTCATCATCTCGCTGTTCGGCACACCGCTGGCGATCCGGGTCTTCACCGCGCTGAAGGCCGGCCAGCCGATCCGGGCCGTCGGCCCGGCCACCCACCAGGGCAAGAAGGGCACGCCCACGATGGGCGGGGTGGCGTTCATCTTCGCCACGGTGCTGGCCTACGTGGCCGGGCACATCGCGCTGACCACGCTGCCGTCGGAGCAGATCGCCCAGGTCCAGCCGACGATGACCGCGCTGGTCCTGCTCGGGCTCTTCGTCTTCTGCGGCGCGGTCGGCTTCCTCGACGACTTCATCAAGGTCCGCCGGCGCCACTCCGGCGGGCTGAGCGCCAAGGGCAAGCTGCTGGGCCAGCTGCTGGTCGGCGGCGGCCTGGGCGTCGCCGCGCTGTACGTGCCCAGCACCAACGGCCAGACCGTGGCCAGCGAGCACATCTCGTTCATCCGCGACATCAGCTTCCTCGACGTCGGCAAGGTCGGCTCGGTGCTGGTGTTCGTCTTCGTGATCATGTCGATGTCCAACGGCGTGAACCTCACCGACGGCCTGGACGGGTTGGCCACCGGCGCGTCGATCCTGGTGCTGGGCGCGTACGCGCTGATCGGCTTCTGGCAGTACCGGCACTGGTGCGGTGACACGACGTACGCCGCGAACCCGTCCAACTACTGCTACGAGGTGCGGGACCCGCTCGAGGTGGCGCTGATCGCCGCCGCGGCCGCCGGCGCGTGTGTCGGCTTCCTGTGGTGGAACACCTCGCCGGCCCGCATCTTCATGGGCGACACCGGCGCGCTGGGCCTGGGCGGCCTGATCGGCGGCCTGGCCATGGCCACCCGCACCACGCTGCTGTCGATCATCATCGGCGGCCTGTTCGTCATCATCACGATGTCCGTGGTCATCCAGATCATCTCGTTCAAGACCACCGGCAAGCGGGTCTTCCGGATGTCGCCGCTGCAGCACCACTTCGAGCTGGCCGGCTGGAGCGAGGTCAACATCGTGGTCCGGTTCTGGATCGTGGCCGGCATCTGCGTGGCCATCGGCCTCGGCCTGTTCTACAGCGACTTCCTGGCGGTCATGGGATAGATCTCTCGCGACACGCCTGTCCCGCATCCCGGGGCTGGCGTGTCGCGCCACCATGATGGTCACCATGGGGGAGGACAAGGTAGACACCAGGCCCGCGGCGACCGTGTCGCCGGCTGCCACCGTGCAGCCCGCCGCGCCCGCCGCCCGGCCCAAGTCGCTGAGCCAGCAGCTGCTGCCCGCGGTGCACGGCCTGCTGGCCCGGCCGCTGTCCTCGTACTACCTGCTGCTCGCCAGCTCCGGCCTGCTGCTGCTGATCGGGCTGACCATGGTCTTCTCGGCGACCAGCGTCAAGGCGTACGCCGAGGACGGCAGCGCCTTCTCCGCGATCCGCAACCAGCTCGTCTTCGCCGTGCTGGGCCTGGTCGGCTTCTGGGTCTGCCAGCGGCTGCCGGCGAGCACGCTGCGGTTCCTCGGCAAGTACGTGCTCGGCACGGCCATCGTGCTGCTCGCCGTGCTGGCCACGTTGCGGGCCATGCGGGCGGTCGGGCTGGTCCACGTGACCCCTGGCACCGAGAGCGTCAGCCTGGGACCGCTGCGCGCCGACCTGCTGTGGCTGTACCTCGGTCCGATCGGCATCCAGCCCTCGGAGATCGCCAAGCTGGGCGTGGTGCTGTGGGGCGCCGACATCATCGCCCGCAAGGGCGCGGCGCTGGGCCACTGGCGGGAGCTGGCGATGCCGCTGTTCCCGATGGTCGGCCTGCTGTTCGTCCTGGTCGGCTACAACGACCTGGGCACCATGCTGGTGCTGCTCTCGCTGGTGATCGGGCTGCTGTGGGCGGCCGGGGTGCGGCTGCGGGTCTTCGCCGCGCTCGGGGTGCTCGGCCTGTCCGGCATCGGCCTGCTGATCGCCGCGGCCTCCCGGGGCGCGGGCTCGGGCGAGGTCGGCGAGGCCAACTACCGGCTGGCCCGGATCACCGTGCTGTTCAAGCCGCTCGAGGACTGCCACTCGGACTTCTGCTACCAGATGGTGCAGGGCCGCTCGGCGATCTACGAGGGTGGCTGGTTCGGCGTGGGGCTGGGCAAGGGCGCCCTGAAGTGGAACTGGCTGCCGGCCGCCGACAACGACTTCATCTACGCGGTCGTCGCCGAGGAGCTCGGGGTGGTCGGCTGTGCCGTCATCCTGGCCCTGTTCGCGGTGCTCGCGTACACCGGCTTCCGGATCGCGCGCCGGGTGGACGACCCGTTCCGCCGGCTGGCCGCCACCGGCATCACCACCTGGCTGGTCGCCCAGGCCGTCATCAACATCGGCGGGGTGGTGGGCCTGCTGCCGATCACCGGCCTGCCGCTGCCGTTCATCTCCACCGGCGGCAGCGCCCTGGTCGTGACGCTGGCCGCGATCGGCATCCTGGCCTCCTTCGCCCGCGCCGAGCCGGACGCCGCCCGGGCCCTGCACGCCCGTCCGCCCGCGCGATGGGTGCGGCTACTCTGGGCCCCGCTGCCGCCGCTCCCCCCGCCGCGGCGGCGCGGTTCGTCGCGCCCACCCACCCGGTGAGCGGGCGCCCCGGACCCCCCGGGCATCCCGGGCACCGATCCGGCGGGGGAGGGAAGGAGACGGTGATGGGTCTGCTGCGGTCGGTCGTGCTCGCCGGGGGAGGCACCGGCGGTCACATCTATCCGCTGCTCGCCTTCGCCGACGCCTTGCGCCGCCACTTCCCCGAGGTGCGCATCACCACGCTGGGCAGCCCCAAGGGCATGGAGAACGAGCTGATCCCGCCGGCCGGCTACGACCTGCGGGTGATCCCGGCGTTCCAGCTGCCCCGCTCGCTCAACCTGAACCTGCTGCGCACCCCGGACCGGATGTACCGCTCGGCCCACGCGGCCGGGCAGATCCTCGACGAGGTCCAGGCGGACGTGGTGGTCGGCTTCGGCGGCTACGTCTCGGTGCCGGCGTACCTGGCGGCCTGGCGGCGCGAGCTGCCGATCGTCATCCACGAGGTCAACGTGCCGCCGGGGGTGGCCAACCGGATGGGCATGAAGTTCACCAGGAACATCGCGGTGGGCTTCCCGACCCAGCCCCAGCAGGCCGAGTCGCTGCGCGACGCCCGGGTGGTCGGCGTGCCGCTGCGCACCGCCATCACCCGGATGGACCGGCACGCGCTGCGCCCGCAGGCGCTGGCCCACTTCGGGCTGCGCCCGGACCTGCCGGTGCTGTTCGTGTCGGGCGGCTCCTCCGGCGCCCGCACGATCAACCTGGCCGTGGCCGGCGCCGCCAAGAAGCTGGCCCACGCCGGCATCCAGGTGCTGCACGTGCAGGGCGGGCGCAACGACCCGTTCGAGGTGCCCAGCGACCTGCCGGTGCCGTACGTGGTGGTGCCGTACCTGTCCGACATGCAGCTCGGGTACGCCGCCGCCGACCTGATGCTGTGCCGCGGCGGGGCGATCACGGTCGCCGAGACCACTGCGATCGGGATGCCGGCGATCTACGTGCCGTACCCGTTCAGCAACCAGGAGCAGGAGCGCAACGCCCGGCCGGTGGTCGAGGCCGGCGGGGGCCTGCTGGTGGACAACGGGGAGCTGACCCCGGAGTGGATCGAGCGTACGGTCATCCCGCTCGCGCGGGACCCGCGGCGGCTCGCCACAATGGGTGCCGCCGCCGGCGGCCACGGCCGTCGCGACGGTGACGAGGCACTGCTGGACTTCGTGTGCGAGGCAGTGGCCCGCCGATGAGCCGCCGGACGACGGCGGACCGAGAGAGTAGGGGAGTGGTGCTGTGAACACGGCGGAGCTGACGCCGGCCGGCGAGTTGACCGCCGAGGAGCTGGGCACCGTCCACCTCATCGGCATCGGTGGCGTGGGCATGGGCGGCCTGGCCCGGCTGCTGCTCACCCGGGGCGTGCCGGTCTCCGGCAGCGAGCTGCGGGAATGGCCGGCGCTGGCCGCGCTGCGCGCCCTCGGCGGCACGGTGCACATGGCGCACGAGGCGTCCAACCTCGACGGGGTCGACACGGTCGTCTACTCCACGGCGATCCCGCAGGACCACGTCGAGATCGTCGAGGCGCGCCGGCGCGGGCTGCGGGTGCTGCACCGCTCCGAGGCGCTGGCCGCGGCGATGACCGGGCGCCGCACGATCGCGGTGGCCGGCACCCACGGCAAGACCACCACCACGTCGATCATGACGGTGATCCTGCAGCACGCCGGCGAGGACCCGTCGTTCGTGATCGGCGGCGAGATCTCCGCGGCCGGCTCGAACGGCCACCACGGCTCCGGCGGCTACTTCGTGGCCGAGGCCGACGAGAGCGACAAGTCGTTCCTGATCTACCGGCCGCACGTCGCGATCATCACCAACATCGAGGGCGACCACCTCAACAACTGGGGTGACCTGGCCGGGCTCAAGGCCGGGTTCCTCGAGTTCGCCGAGCTGACCGACCCGGACGGCTTCGTGGTGACCTGCGCCGACGACGCGGGCGTGCAGGAGCTGATCGCCGCGCTGCGGGCCGCCGGGCGCACGGTCTACACGTACGGCGAGTCCTCCGGCGCCGACCTGCGGGTCACCGACGTGGTCTCCTCCGTGCAGGGCGTGCGCTACCAGGCCACGCTCGACGGCAAGCCGCTCGGCGAGATCGCACTGGCCCTGCCCGGCCGGCACATGGGGCTCAACGGCGCCGCGGCCGTGCTGACCGCGCTGCGCCTGGGCATCCCGCTGCAGAAGATCACCGAGGCGCTCGCGTCGTTCCCGGGGGTGCGGCGGCGATTCGAGCGCAAGGGCACGGTGGCCGGCGTCCGCGTCTACGACGAGTACGCCTACCACCCGACCTCGGTGAAGGCGGCGCTGCGCACGCTGCGCGAGGTGGCCGGGGACGGGCGGCTGGTGGTGGTCTTCCAGCCGTACCGGGTCTACCGCACCCGTGACCTGCAGGCCGAGCTGGCCGAGGGGCTGGCCCTGGCCGACGAGGTCATCGTCATGGAGGTCTTCGGTCCCGGCGAGCAGCGCGGTCCCGGCGAGGGCGGGGTCGCCCTGACCGCGGCCATCGACCTGCCGGCCGAGCACAAGGTCTTCGTGCCGTCCTGGGAGGACGTGCCGGCCGAGGTGCTGCGGCGCAGCCGGCCCGGCGACGTCGTGGTGACCATGGGCGCGCCGCCGATCTCGATGATGGGCGACGAGCTGCTGGCCGCCTTGGCCGAGGCCTGACCAACCGGGGGAACTGGCATGACCGCCTGCACCGAACCTCGCCTGCGTGCGTCGGAGACGGTCTCGACGGTGAGGGCCAGAAGGGCATGCGAAAGGTAGGCACAGTGGGCGACGGCGGCGGGGGCGGGCGGAGCTGGCGGCTGGTGCGGGCGGACACGGACGCCGTGCCGGCCTCGGTCCGGCGGTTCATGGCCCGCGCCCGGCGGCGCCGGCTGCGCGCGGCGCTGCCGTGGGCGGTGACCGCCGGGGCGGTGCTGGTGGTGGGCGCGCTGGTCTGGGTGGTGTACGGCACGGCGGTGCTGGGCGTGCGCCGGGTCGAGGTGGTCGGCACCGATTCGCTCACCCCGCTGGAGATCGAGCAGGCCGCGGCCGTACGGATGAACCAGCCGCTGGCCGGCGTCGACCTGGACCGGATCCGCGGCCGGGTCGAGGGCCTGCCCGCGGTCGACCGGGCGGTGGTGTCGCGCGGCTGGCCCTCGGCTGTGCACATCGAGGTGGTGGAGCGGACGCCCGTGGCCGCCGTACCGGTGGGCGAGACCTTTGTCCTGATCGACGCCGAGGGCGTCGCCTACCGCACCGTCTCGCGCCGCCCGGCCGGCCTGCCGGTGGCGCGGCTCGCCGCGCCCGGCCCGAAGGACATCAACACCCGCTCCGCCCTGACCGTGCTGGCCGCGCTGACCGCCGAGCTGCGCGAGCAGCTGGTGTCGATCTCGGTGCCGGCGCCGGCGCAGGTCAGCCTGGGGCTGCGCAAGGACCGGACGGTGTTCTGGGGCGACGAGACGCAGAGCGAGACGAAGGCTCAGGTGGCCACCGCGCTGCTCGGCCGCAAGGGCGACACGATCGACGTGAGCGCCCCGGATGTCGTGACCATCCGCTGAGGCGGTCAACCGGACAAAGGGGCACGAACGGCACATTCTCGCCAAGGTTACGGCCGAGTCGGATAACCGCCACGTAAGCGGGCGCCGACACGCCGCGTCGGTCCTTGGTTGTCGCCGGTCCGCCGCTTACGTTGCCCCGAGAGGTTCGAGTAGTTGACATAACACTAAGCCTCTAGTAGAGGGTGAGGGTTTCCTCGCCCTCCCTTGTACGGCGCGGGTATCGATGGCGGTTCTTGGCCGGACCGCTGGGGCCCTCGACACCCACAACCCTGAAGGGAAGGCTGAGCCCGATGACACCTCCGCACAACTACCTTGCGGTCATCAAGGTCGTCGGCATCGGCGGCGGCGGCGTCAACGCCGTGAACCGCATGATCGAGGTTGGGCTCAAGGGAGTCGAATTCATCGCGATCAACACCGATGCCCAGGCGCTGCTGATGAGCGACGCCGACGTCAAGCTCGACGTCGGCCGCGAGCTCACCCGCGGCCTCGGCGCCGGCGCGCAGCCGGACGTCGGCAAGAACGCCGCCGAGGACCACCGCGACGAGATCGAAGAGGTCCTCAAGGGCGCCGACATGGTCTTCGTGACCTGCGGCGAGGGCGGCGGCACCGGTACGGGCGGCGCGCCCGTGGTCGCCAACATCGCCCGCAAGCTGGGCGCCCTGACCATCGGCGTGGTCACCCGGCCGTTCTCGTTCGAGGGCAAGCGCCGCCAGGTGCAGGCCGAGGCCGGCATCGACGAGCTGCGCAACCAGTGCGACACGCTCATCGTGATCCCGAACGACCGGCTGCTGGCCCTGGGCGACCGCGGCATCAGCATGATGGACGCGTTCCGCCAGGCCGACCAGGTGCTGCTCTCCGGCGTGCAGGGCATCACCGACCTGATCACCACCCCGGGCCTGATCAACCTCGACTTCGCCGACGTGAAGAGCGTGATGAGCGGCGCGGGCAGCGCGCTCATGGGCATCGGCAGCGCGCGCGGCGACAACCGCGCGGTCGAGGCGGCCGAGAAGGCGATCTCCAGCCCGCTGCTGGAGCAGAGCATGGACGGCGCGCGCGGCGTGCTGCTCTCCATCGCCGGCGGCTCCGACCTGGGCCTGTTCGAGATCAACGACGCGGCCCAGCTGGTCACCGACGCGGCCCACCCGGACGCCAACATCATCTTCGGCGCGGTCATCGACGACGCGCTGGGCGACGAGGTGCGGGTCACGGTCATCGCGGCGGGCTTCGACGGGGGCACGCCCTCGTACAAGCCGGCCGAGACCGCCCGCAAGGTGGTCCAGCAGCCCACGGCGCCGCCCGCGGTCGCGCCGACCTCGCCGGTGCCCGTGACGCCGCCGGCGCCCGCCGCGACCACCCCGCCGCCGCGCCGGGTGCTCTTCGACGACGTGGACGTGCCGGACTTCCTGAAGAACGGCTCCTGAGCGGTTGGACCGAGCGGCGCGCCGCGACGAGCTGGCGGCCTCGCTGGACGAGGTGCGCCGGCGGATCGGGCGCGCCTGCACGGCGGCCGGCCGTGACCCGGGGTCGGTGACCCTGGTCGCGGTGACCAAGACCTACCCGGCGAGCGACGTGGTGCTGCTCGCCGGGCTCGGCGTCACCGACGTCGGGGAGAACAAGGACCAGGAGGCCGCCGCCAAGGCGGCGGCCGTGGACGTGCCGCTGCGCTGGCACTTCGTCGGCCACTTGCAGCGCAACAAGGCCAAGTCGGTGGTCACGTACGCCGACGTGGTGGAGTCGGTGGACTCGATGCGGCTGGCCGGGGCGCTCTCCTCGGCCGCCGGGCGGCTCCGCGAGCGGCCGCTCGACGTGCTGGTGCAGGTGAGCATCGACGGCGACCCGGCCCGCGGCGGCGCGGTCGCGGCCGGCGCGGACCCCGACCGGGACCTGTGGCGGGTGGCGGCCGCGGTCGAGGAGGCCGAGGGCCTGCGGCTGGGCGGCGTGATGGCGGTGGCGCCCCGGGGCTGGGAGCCCGCCCGGGCGTTCGCGGAACTCGCCGCCCTGGCCGAGCGGCTGCGCGCGGATCATCCGGGCGCGACGGCCGTCTCGGCGGGCATGAGCGGCGACCTCGAGGAGGCCGTCCGGCACGGCGCGACACACGTGCGGATCGGCACTTCTTTGCTCGGGATGCGAAACACGCTGCGGTAGCCTTGCGGCGGGCAGCAAACTACATACGTGTTGTTTACGCGCGACGTGCCTCGGCCGACGCGCCCGGACGACGCAGCGTCGCAGCGGGCCGTGGTCATGTTTCAAGATCGCGGAATCCGTGTAAGGGGGGACGCGGCACGCCGAGGGGGCGCGGGCCGCACAGCGGACGGAGGTGGGGGCATGGACGAGCGGTTCGGCGCCGAGCAGGGGCTGGTGAAGTCATGAGCGCTTTGCGCAAGGCCGGCGTGTGGCTCGGCCTCGTGGAAGAGGACGACCAGTACGACGACCGCTACCGCGACGGCGGCTACCGCGAGCGGGACCGCGACCGTGACCGGGACCGCGACTCCGGTTACCGCTACGCCGACGAGTTCGCCGACGAGGAGGACGACGTCGAGGAGGCGCCCGCGCCGCTGCCGCGGGCCCGGCAGGAGCGCAGCGGCCGCCTGGAGCGCGCCGCCGCCCGCCTCGACCTCGACCGGGACGAGCACGAGCGGCCGGAGCGCCAGGAGCGCGCCAGCGTGCGCTCGATCACCCGGCCGCCGGCGCCGGTCGCGGAACCCGCCTACTCCACCCGCGACAACCTCGCCCTGGCCCCGCAGACGCAGGTGCACCAGCGGGTGGTCGAGGAGGACCAGCGGTACCAGATCACCACGCTGCACCCGACCACGTACCGCGAGGCGCGCACGATCGGCGAGCACTTCCGCGACGGCGTACCGGTGATCATCAATCTCACCGAGATGGACGAGGGCGATGCCCGCCGGCTGGTCGACTTCGCCGCCGGGCTGGCCTTCGGGCTGCGCGGTACGATCGAGCGCGTGACCAACCGGGTATTCCTGCTCTCACCGGCCAACGTCCAGGTCACGGCAGAGGACAAGGCCAAGATCGCTGAGGGCGGTTTCTTCAACCAGAGTTGACCCTAACGAGGGACCCGCCTGACGTGCTGTCGATCGTGTTTCAGATCATCTATCTGCTGCTCTATGTGTTCTTCCTGACCCTGCTGGCCCGGTTCGTCCTGGGTGCGGTGCTGCAGTACGGGCGTCGGTGGCAGCCGGGCCGAGGGGCGTCGGCGGCACTCGAATCGGTGTGGAGCGTCACTGATCCACCCCTCAAGGCGTTGAGGCGTGTGATCCCACCGCTTCGAATTGGTACCGTGAGTTTGGACCTGGCGTCCCTGGTCCTGCTGGTTATCCTGTTCGTGCTTTTGAACTTCGTGTTAGCGCGTCTGATCATCGCGTTCGCGTGACAGCGTCCGCCTGATCGACTGCGCCCCACGCGGCCGCAACTGACCCGAGGAGTTTCGATGCCGCTGACCCCGGCGGACGTGCACAACGTCGCCTTCAAGAAACCCCCTATCGGCAAGCGGGGGTACGACGAGGAGGAGGTCGACGCCTTCCTGGACGAGGTCGAGCGCGAACTCGCCCGTCTGATCGAGGAGAACAACGAGCTGCGCGCCCAGGTGGAGCGCGGCGGTCGGGGTGGCGCACCAGCCGGCCCGGGCGCCGACCCGCGGATGGCGGCGGAGCTCAACGAGATGAAGGCCCAGCTCGACCGGGTGCAGCGCGACAAGTCCGCCGCGGAGCAGGCTGCCCGGCAGATGCAGGCCGAGCTGGAGCAGGTCCGGGCCCAGGGTCCGGCCGGCGCCGGCGCGCCCACGGGCGCCGACGGCGAGCAGCAGGCCCTGCGCGTGCTGATGATGGCCCAGCGCACGGCCGACGACCACGTGTCGGACGCCCGCCGCGAGGCCGACAAGCTCCTCTCCGACGCCCGCTCCAAGGCCGAGGAGGTCACCCGCGAGGCCCGCGCCAAGGCGGACGCCCTGGAGCGCGACGCGCGCCAGCGGCACCAGGAGGCCATGGGCGGCCTGGACGCCAAGCGGTCGGCGCTGCAGAAGCACATCGAGGAGCTCAAGCAGTTCGAGCGGGAGTACCGCACGCGGCTGAAGGCGTACCTCGAGAGCCAGCTGCGCGACCTCGACGGGCGCGGTCAGGGCCTGGAGGCCGAGATGACCCGCGCGGACGCCAACCGTTCGGTCGGCGGCTCGGGCGGCCTGGCCGCCGCGGGTCTCGCCGGCTCGTACGGCGGCAGCCGCGCCAACTCCATCGAGACCGGCCGCTGAGCCTCGGCTTGTGCGGCCCGGTTCCACAGCGGCGGGGATGAGCCATGATCGTTGTTAGTCTGCTGCTCATCCTCGTCGCCGTCACGCTGCTCGTGCTCGGCCTCGCGGGCGGGTCGAGCACCCTGCTGATCAGTTCCATCGTCGCCAGCCTGCTGGCCGCGGTGGCCCTGGTGATCGGCGCCCGGCAGGCCGCGGCCGCCCGGCGCGCCGCCACGGCCCCGGCCGGCGACCCGGCCCGCGTGCCCCGCCGTCCCGGGGTGGGCGGCGAGCCGCTGGCCGAGCCGGAGTACGCCCCGCGCGACGCTCCGCTCGCCGGCGACGAGGACGACGTCAGCGCCTACGACCGCGACGGGGACGACGCCCGTGCCGGCACTTACGACCGCGACGGGGACGACGTCCGCGTGGGCGCCTACGACCGCGAGGGGGAGTACGACCTCGACGGCGCCGGAGCCCACGACGGGGCCGGCGCCGAGGCCGGCGACGACGCCGACCGGTCCGCCGCCTACGCCGCGGGCCGCCAGGACACGGAGGAGCGCCTGACGGGTCCGGACGCGACCCAGCGGGTGCGGCCGGAAGCGGACCTCTACGACGACGACGCTGCGGCCGGCCGGACTTCCTCGGGTCAGGCGGCCGGCCCAGCGCCGACGGAGGCCCCCGACACCGCCGGCGACGCGGACTACGACCAGGCCGCGACGGTCATCGGCGGCGCCCGCGCCACCGAGCGTGACCCCTGGCGCGACGACGCCGACCCGCTCCCCGCCCCGGAGGACGTCCCGGCGGCGGCGCGCGACGAGCACGCCCGGGACGCGGGCGCGGCGGAGGAGTTCGACGAGCCCGACCCGGACGACCCGGACGACGAGCCGCTGCCCCAGGCGGTCCGCCCGGCGGACGCGGTGCGGGTGGCCCGCCTCGACGCGGAGGTGCTGGTCGTGGACGGGCGTCCGCGGTACCACCTGGCCGACTGCCCGCATCTGGTGGGCCGGCTGACCGAGGGGCTGCCGGTCGCGGAGGCGGTCGAGCTGGGCTTCAGCCCGTGCGGGCTGTGCCGTCCGGTGGACCGTCTGGTCGCGGCGGGCGTTCGCCGCTGACCTCCCGCCGCCGGCCGGCCTGGTTACCGTCGGTCATCGGCGGACCACCCGATTCGGCCGCCGCCGATGATCGGCACAATGGGGCATGGCCAAGCGGCGCGTTTCCTCACCCGATCCGGCCGCCCGGCCCGATCGCGCCCCGGGCGGGGCCGCGCGACTTCCCGAACCGGCCGCCCGGCCGGCCGGGACCGGGTCGCCCGGCCAGCCGGGGTCGTCCGGCGGGTGTTCCGTCGCGGTGCGGGTCCGGCCGGGAGCGGGGCGTACCCGGGTCGGAGGGCGTTACGACGGCCCGCACGGCCCGGCGCTGATCGTTGCGGTCGGGGCGCCCCCGGTCGACGGCAAGGCCACCGAGGCCGTCCGGCAGGCCCTGGCCGCCGCGCTGGGCGTCAAGGCCCGCGACGTCGTGCTCAAGCTCGGCGCCACCAGCCGCGACAAGGTGTTCACCGTCCCCGCTGACGCCGGGCCGCGGCTGGCCGCCCTGCGCGACGGCAGCCCATGACGGGCGGGCTCGACCTCGCGCTGCTCGTCGGCGCCGCGGTGCTGCTGGTCGCCGTGGGCGCCGTCCGCATCTCCACCCGGCTCGGGCTGCCCGGCCTGCTGGTCTACCTGCTGATCGGCGTGATCATCGGGGAGGCCGGGTTCGGCATCCGGTTCGACGACGCCGAGCTCACCCGTACCCTCGGCTTCTGCGCCCTCATCATGATCATCGCCGAGGGTGGGCTGACCGCCCGCTGGAGCACCCTGCGCCCGGTCCTGGGCCTCTCGGCCGCGCTGGCCACCCTCGGGGTGGCCGTGAGCATCGCCGTGGTCGGCGTCGCCGCGCACCTGGTGCTCGACGTGGACTGGCGTCTGGCCCTGCTCTACGGCGCGGTGCTCTCGTCCACCGACGCCGCCGCCGTCTTCGCCACCCTGCGGGTGCTGCGGCTGCCGCCCCGGCTGGTGGCCACGCTCGAGGCCGAGTCCGGCATGAACGACGCCCCGGTGGTGCTGCTGGTGGTGCTGCTCTCCAGCACCGTCGCCGCGGCCCACCCCTGGTGGTACGAGCTGCTGCTGGTCGGCTACGAGCTGGCCGCGGGGGCCGCGATCGGGCTGGCCGTCGGCGCGGCCGGGCGCTGGCTGCTGCGGCACGCCGCCCTGCCGTCCGCGGGCCTCTACCCGATCGCGGCGGTCGCGCTGACCTTCCTGGCCTACTCCGCCGGCGCGGTCGCGCACGCCTCCGGCTTCCTCGCCGTCTACGTGGCCGGCGTGGTGATCGGCAACGCCCGGCTGCCGCACCGCCAGGCCATCCTCGGCTTCGCCGACGCGCTCGCCTGGGTCGCCCAGATCGGGCTGTTCGTGCTGCTGGGGCTACTGGTGTCGCCGGGCCGGCTGGGCGCCGCGCTGGTGCCGGCGCTGGTCGTCGGGTGCGCGCTGGTGCTGCTGGCCCGGCCGCTGTCGGTCTGGCTCTCGGCGCTGGTCAGCCGCAGCTCCCGGCAGCTCGGCCTCACCGGGAAGACGTTCCTGTCCTGGGCCGGCCTGCGCGGGGCGGTGCCGATCGTGCTGGCCACCATCCCGCTGTCCAGCGGGACGCCCGGCGCCGAGAACCTCTTCGACGCCGTCTTCGTGCTCGTGATCATCTTCACCCTGGTGCAGGCCGGCACGCTGGCGCCGGTCGCCCGGCTGCTGCGCATCACCGCGCCGGCCGAGGCCGTGGAGATCCACGTGGAGACCGCGCCGCTCGAGCAGATGCACGCCGACCTGCTCCAGCTCGACGTCGCGCCCGGGTCGCGGCTGGCCGGGGTGCACATCGACGAGCTGCGGCTGCCGGTGGGCGCGGTGGTCACGCTGGTGGTGCGCGACGGCGCCGGCTTCGTGCCGGGGCCGGACACCCGGCTGCGCACCGGGGACGGCCTGCTGATCGTGACCACCGCCGCCGCGCGGGACGTGGCCGAGCGGCGGCTGCGGGCGGTGAGCCGGCGCGGGCGCCTGGCCCGCTGGTTCGGCGAGGACGGGCGGGACCGGTCCTGAGCCGCGCGGTCGGGTATCCGACGCTGCCGTTCGTCCGGCTTCGTCCCGGTTATCGGGTCACCGGACCGGTGCGCCGTGTTGTCGCCGCTCTTCACGTTCCGTATCCTTGCCAGCCTCCGGAGTGCGCGGCGATCGTGGGCCGCGCCGTTTGTGCACCTGGGGGACGGTGCACGGGTCGCGTGGGGGCGCGGCCGGAGAGCCGATGCGGGACGCCTGGCCGAGCGCGTTCCGCATGACCGCTGGAAGACCGCCGATTCGCCGCGTGCAGCGCGGCTCAGGGGAGCGACGATGGCCAAGGCAACCGAGACCAGGTCCGCGTCGACCGCGAAGGCCGCGCCCGCCAAGGCGCGCAGCGCGGCGGAGACCGAGAAGATCCGCACCGCGCTGGTGGAGCGCCGCGACGAGCTCCAGGCTGAGTACGACCAGACGCTCAGCGAGATCACCGAGCTGCAGCGCGACCGGCTCACCGACTCCGCCGGCGACGACGAGGGCGACCGCGGCACCAAGACCGGGGAACGCGAGCAGGAGATCACTCTGGCCAACAATCTCCTCGACCGGATCACACAGGTGGAACGCGCCATCGACCGCCTCGGCGAGGGCAACTACGGTTGGTGCGAGCGGTGCGGCAACGCCATCCCCGTCGAACGGCTGGCGGCGTTCCCGGTCGCGACCCTCTGTGTGTCCTGCAAGCAGTTGGAGGAACGACGCTGAACGCCGACGAGCCCGCGGGTGGCACCACGGCGACCGCGCCCGGCCCGGGGCCGCGTCCCGGGTTCGCGCGCCGTGCCGTGGCGGTGCTCGCCGCCACCGCCCTGCTGGCGGTCGTGGTCGACCAGATCGTCAAGGAGCTCTGCACCAAGGGCCTCACCGAGGGCGAGCCGGTCCGCATCCTGGGCGGGCTGGTCTACCTCTCGCTGCTGCGCAACAGCGGCGCCGCGTTCAGCCTCGGCAGCGGCTACACCTGGGTGTTCCCGCTGGTCACCCTCGTGGTGGTCGGCTGGATCGGGTTCATGGTCCGCAAGCTGCGCTCGGTGCCGTGGGCGATCGCCCTGGGGCTGGTGCTCGGCGGCGCGCTGGGCAACCTGGGTGACCGGCTGTTCCGGGCCCCCGGGCCGTTCCAGGGGCACGTCGTCGACATGATCAGTCTGTTCGGGCCGTACGGGGAATACTTCGCGGTCTTCAACATCGCCGACAGCTGTCTGTCCGTCGGCGTGGTCCTGGCCGTGCTGCTGGAGCTCACCGGGCGCCAGCGCGACGGCGGCCGGGCGTCCTCCAGGAAAGCCGAGACCGCATGACCTCCCGTTCCCTGCCCGTACCGGACGGTCTGGACGGCATGCGTCTCGACCAGGCCGTGTCGCGCATCTTCGGCCTGTCCCGCACGGCGGCCGCGACCCTGGTCGAGTCCGGCGACGCGCTGGTCGACGGCATCCCGCGGCCCAAGTCCGACAAGGTCACCGCCGGCTCGTGGCTGGAGGTCACGCTGCCGCCGCCGGTGACCGCGCCGGTGCTGGAGGCCACCCCGGTGCACGGGATGAAGATCGTCTACAGCGACGACGACATCGTCGTGGTGGACAAGCCGGTCGGGGTGGCCGCGCACCCGAGCCCGGGCTGGACCGGCCCGACGGTCATCGGCGGGCTGGCCGCCATGGGCCAGAACGTGGCGACCAGCGGCGCCGCCGAGCGCCAGGGCGTCGTGCACCGCCTCGACGTCGGCACCACCGGGCTGATGGTGGTGGCCAAGAGCGAGCTGGCCTACAGCGCGCTCAAGCGGGCGTTCAAGGAGCGCGAGGTCGACAAGCGCTACCACGCGGTCGTACAGGGCCACCTGGACCCGCTGCGGGGGACGATCGACGCGCCGATCGACCGGCACCCCACCGCCGACTACCGGTACGCGGTGATGAACGGCGGCAAGCCGAGCGTCACCCACTACGACACGCTCGAGGCGTTCCGCTCGGCCAGCCTGGTCGACGTCAAGCTGGAGACCGGGCGCACCCACCAGATCCGGGTGCACTTCTCGGCGATGCGGCACCCGTGCGTCGGCGACGTCACCTACGGCGCCGACCCGACCCTGTCCGCCCGGCTCAAGCTGGGCCGCCAGTGGCTGCACGCGCGGGAACTCGGCTTCATCCACCCGCGTACGCAGGACGAGGTTCGCTTCGTCAGCGACTACCCTGACGACTTGGGGTACGCGCTGGACGTGCTCCGCGACGCGAGCTGACCACCGCCGTCCGAGGGGGAGACCTCGATGAGGCCCGGGGCACGGATGCTGCCGCCGCTGACCCGCGGCCTGTCGCGCATCGGCACGGCCCCGTCCCGGATGCGCATCCTGACCGGGCTGGCCGTGGCGTCCGCGACCGCGCTGCTGATCGCGGTGGTCTGGGCGGCCGACCACGGGCCCGACGCGCCCGGCCCGGCCGGTGACCTGGTCCGGGTCGGCGTGGTCGAGGGCCAGTCCGTCTCCGGCTACCTGCGCTCCAGCCGCGGCGAGCTGGCCGCGCTGCTGCCCGCCTCCGGCTCGCCGGTCGCGGGGGAGACGTGGGCGCTGGTCAGCCTGACCGGCTATCTCGCGCCGGACCCACTGCAGGCGGCGCTCCAGGGCGCGGCGGTGGCCGAGGTCTACGCCCGGGCGCCGCTGCCGGGGGTACGCACCCAGGTGGTCAAGATCCCCGTCTACCGGATGCCCGGGGACGTGGTGGCCGGGATGCTCAACGCCGCCCTGGCCCGGGACCAGGAACAGGCCGACTACCGCAAGCTCGGTGACGAACTGGAGGGCGACGGCCTCAACGAGCTGAGGCTGCGCCGGGCGTACGACAGCGCCGCCCGGACCGCCGCCCTCGAAGCCGCCGCCTACCGGGCGCACTGCGCCTGTGTCTTCGCCGCCGTGGTGCGGGCGGCCCCTCCCGTGCTGGCGGCGCTCGCCGGCCGCGCCGAGGTCCGGGTGGTCGACCCCGCGCCCGAGGTCCGCAGCCTGGACCGCACCGAGTTCCGCCCGGTGCTGCCCGAGCAGACCACCACGGTGCCCGAGGACGACGAGTCGGGTGCGCCCACTGTGCCTTCGCGGTCGCAGACTGTTGCCCCGGCCCCCGCCCCGCCACTACCCTCATCGACCGGGGCTGCTGTGACGTCTGCCTCATCCGACGGCTCCGCCGTGGGGTCCGGTCCTTCTGCTGCGGCAGGTCAGGAGAGCACTGCCGGCGGCCACGCGTCACCCGTGGGCCCGGGTCCCGACCAGCCCTCGACCGCTCCGGGAGCATCTCGCGACGCTTCCGGGCGTTGACATCCTGAACGACCAGGTCCTGTAGTGCGTACGGGTAGGTGCACGTGCACGCTGTTTGTGCCGATGGGTGATCAAGACCGCGTGGCAATTGCGGGCTTCGGGTGTGGCCTGAATAGGGTTGGCGTCCGTAGCCTGTCCAGGACGAGAGGCCCGTCGGGACATCGGGCAGGCATCGCGTAGGCACATCGAGTAGTCGCTGGGAGGACGAGCCGTGGATGGGACCGAGACCGGCTGGGGCCGGCCTGCGGAACCAGCCCCGCGTTGGCGGGCGCTGCTCGACCGTGCCCGGCACGGTTCCCGGGCGGCCGACGAGGCCGCCGAGACCGAGCGCGAGGATCCGGAGGTCGAGGCCCGCCGCGCGGCGGGCGGCCCGGCGCTGCCCGGCCGGCCCGGCCGGCCGTTCAACCCGCTCGACCCCCGGCAGAGCGACCCCCGGCACAGCGACCCGGCCCGCGGCGGGTACGAGCGCCCGCCGGAGCGCCGCCCGGTCAACCCGCTGGACCGGCGTCCGGGCCGGGCCGGCCTGGGCGAGCGGCTGGGCCAGACGGAACCGCTGGCGCCGCCGCCGGAGACCCGCCCGATGGACCCGCGGGCCTTCGACGCGCGCCCCGGCGAGCCCCGCCCGCTCGACCCGCGCCCGGTGAACCCGCTGGCCGAGGCGCGCCGCCAGTCCCGGATCGGCGAGGGCTTCCAGGCCCGCCCGGCCGCCGCCGAGGAGCCGCACAGCTTCTTCAACCCGTCCACCCGCGCCGTGCCGTCGTCGATCGGCCGGGTCGCGCCGGAGCAGGCGCCGCCGACCCGGGGCGCCGCCTCGGTCGGCTCGGCATCCGTCCTGCCGCCGCCGGTGGCCCCCGCCCCGCCGCCGGCGCGGCTGCTGCCGCCCGGCCTGCCGGCGCCGTCCGCCCCGCCCGTGACCAGCGCTCCCGCGCCGACCTCGCCCGCGCCGGCCCGGATCGAGTGGCGCCAGGCGCGGCCCGAGCAGGAGGACCGCGCGGTCTCGGTGCTGCGCCGCAAGCTCGGCAAGCCGCGGGTGCTCGCGTTCGCCAACCCCAAGGGCGGCGTGCACAAGACGACCGCGACGGTGCTCGCCGCGGCCACCATCGGCAGTGTGCGCGGCCGGGGCGTGCTGGCCTGGGACGACAACGAGTTGCGGGGCACGCTGGGCCTGCGGGCCGGCAGCGCCCGGCACGCCCGCACCATCCGGCACCTGGTCAGCGAGCTGCTCGAGATCGAGAACATGCACGGCGAGCAGATGCTCTCGCACCTCGACGACTTCCTGCGGCACGCCTCCGACGGCTCGTACGACGTGCTGGCCGGCGAGGAGAACCCGCGCTTCGCCCAACGGCTGGACCAGAGCACGGTGCGCCGGGTGATGGACCTGCTGCGCCGCACCCACGACGTGATCTGCGTGGACACCGGCAACAACGTCGAGAGCGTCAACTGGCAGACCGTGATGCGCAGCGCCGACCAGCTGGTCATCACCACGGTGCCGCGCGAGGACGCCGCGTTCACCGCCGACTGGATGCTGGACGTGCTCAACGAGACCGGCATGGAGGACCTGGTCGCCAACGCGGTGACGTTGATCTCCTGCCCGTCGCCCGGCAAGCTGCCGCTGCTCGACGATCTCGCCAAGCACTTCGCCACCCGCACCCGGGCCGTCGCGGTGGTGCCGTACGACCCGGCGCTCGAGGTCGGGTCATCGATCGAGTACAGCGTGCTGCAGCCGGAGACCCGCCAGGCGTGGCTGCGCGCGGCGGCTGTGATGATCGAGCCATTCGCCGAATAGATCGGGTGTCAGCGGTGCCTCGCGGGGCCGCCCCGGACTAGGCTCTGGCGAGTCCGGAAACGCCGCGGCAAAGGGGGCCCTGGGTGTCTGACTCGTTCGTGCATCTCCACGTGCACACCGAGTATTCGATGCTCGACGGCGCCGCCCGGGTCAAGGAGCTCCTCGCCGAGGCCAACCGCCTGGGCATGCCGGCCGCGGCGATCACCGACCACGGCAACATGCACGGGGCGTACGACTTCTACAAGCAGGCCACCGCGGCCGGGGTCACCCCGGTCATCGGCGTCGAGGCGTACGTCGCCCCCGAGTCGCGGCTGACCAAGAGCCGGATCAAGTGGGGCCGCCCGGAGCAGAAGGGCGACGACGTCGCCGGCAACGGCGCGTACACCCACATGACCCTGTGGGCCCGCAACGCGGTCGGGCTCAAGAACCTCTTCCGGCTCAACTCGCGGGCCTCCATCGAGGGCCAGCTCGGCAAGTACCCGCGGATGGACTTCGACATCATCGCCGAGCACGCCGAGGGCATCATGGGCACCACCGGCTGCCCGTCCGGCGCGGTGCAGACCCGGCTGCGGCTGGGCCAGTTCGACGAGGCCCTGAAGTCCGCGGCGGCGTACCAGGAGGCGCTGGGCCGGGACAACTACTTCCTCGAGATCATGGACCACGGCCTGTCGATCGAGAAGCGGGTCCGCGACGGCCTGCTCGACATCGGCCGCAGGCTCAACATCCCGCCGCTGGTCACCAACGACTCGCACTACACCCACGAGGCCCAGGCCGAGGCGCACGACGTGCTGCTCTGCGTGCAGACCGGCAGCAACGTCGCCGACCCCAACCGGTTCCGCTTCGACGGCGCCGGCTACTTCGTCAAGTCGGCCGACCAGATGCGCGCGGTCGACTCGTCCGACGCCTGGCTCGAGGGCTGCCGCAACACCCTGCTGGTGGCCGAGCGGGTGGACACCGACGGCATGTTCACCTTCAAGAACCTGATGCCCCGCTTCCCGGTCCCGGACGGGCACACCGAGGAGTCCTGGTTCCGCCACGAGGCGTTCGAGGGGCTCAAGGCCCGCTTCCCGGGCGGCATCCCGGAGACCCACCTCAAGCAGGCCGAGTACGAGCTCGGGATCATCATCCAGATGGGCTTCCCGTCCTACTTCCTGGTGGTCGCCGACTTCATCCAGTGGTCCAAGCGCAACGGCATCGCGGTGGGCCCGGGCCGCGGGTCGGCCGCCGGCTCGCTGATCGCGTACGCGATGGGCATCACCGACCTGGACCCGCTGCCGCACGGGCTGATCTTCGAGCGGTTCCTCAACCCCGAGCGCGTCTCCATGCCGGACGTCGACATCGACTTCGACGAGCGCCGGCGCGGCGAGGTCATCCGGTACGTGACCGAGCGCTGGGGCGAGGACAAGGTCGCGCAGATCGCCACCTTCGGCACGATCAAGGCCAAGGCCGCGATCAAGGACTCGGCCCGGGTGCTGGGTTACCCGTACGCGGTGGGCGACCGGATCACCAAGGCCATGCCGCCCGCCGTGATGGGCAAGGACATCCCGCTGTCCGGCATCTTCGACTCCGAGCACAAGCGCTACAGCGAGGCCGGCGAGATCCGCGCCCTGTACGAGCAGGACCCGGACGTCAAGAAGGTCATCGACACCGCCCGCGGCATCGAGGGCCTGATCCGGCAGACCGGCGTGCACGCGGCCGGGGTGATCATGAGCGCCGAGCCGATCATCGACCACATCCCGCTGATGCGGCGCCCGGCCGACGGCGCGATCATCACGCAGTTCGACTACCCGACCTGCGAGACCCTCGGCCTGCTCAAGATGGACTTCCTGGGCCTGCGGAACCTGACGATCATCGACGACGCGGTCAAGAACATCGAGCTCAACCACGGCAAGAAGATCGACCTGCTGGCCCTGCCGCTGGACGACAAGCCGACGTACGACCTGCTGGCCCGGGGCGACACGCTGGGGGTGTTCCAGCTCGACGGCGGCCCGATGCGCTCGCTGCTGCGGCTGATGAAGCCGGACAACTTCGAGGACATCTCCGCGGTGCTGGCGCTCTACCGGCCCGGCCCGATGGGCGCCGACTCGCACACCAACTACGCGCTGCGCAAGAACAAGCTGCAGGAGATCACCCCGATCCACCCCGAGCTGGAGGAGCCGCTCGAGGAGATCCTCGGCCCGACGTACGGCCTGATCGTCTACCAGGAGCAGGTGCAGCGCGCCGCGCAGAAGCTGGCCGGCTACTCGCTGGGCCAGGCCGACCTGCTGCGCCGGGCCATGGGCAAGAAGAAGCGCGAGGTCCTGGACAAGGAGTACGTCTCCTTCCGCGACGGCATGAAGCAGCGCAACTACTCCGACGCCGCGATCAAGGCCCTCTGGGACGTCCTGGTCCCGTTCGCCGACTACGCCTTCAACAAGGCCCACACCGCCGGGTACGGCCTGGTGTCCTACTGGACCGGCTACCTCAAGGCCAACTACCCGGCCGAGTACATGGCCGGCCTGCTCACCAGCGTCGGTGACGACAAGGACAAGATGGCGATGTACCTGGCCGACTGCCGGCGGATGGGCATCCAGGTGCTGCCGCCGGACGTCAACCAGTCGGCCGGCCCGTTCACCCCGGTCGGCAAGAACATCCGCTTCGGCCTGGCCGCGGTCCGCAACGTCGGCACCAACGTGGTCGAGGCGATCGTGCGCTGTCGCAAGGAGAAAGGTGATTACGGGGACTTCTACGAGTTCCTGTCCAAGGTGGACGCGGTCGCCTGCAACAAGAAGACCGTGGAATCACTGATCAAGGCCGGCGCCTTCGACTCGATGGGGCACACCCGCAAGGGCCTGCTGGCCGTGCACGCCGAGGCCATCGACGCGTACGCGGACGTGAAGAAGAACGAGGCGGCCGGCCAGTTCGACCTGTTCGCCTCGTTCGGCGAGGACTCCGGCGCGGGCAGCGCGGCCACCGTGGCGATGCCCACGATCACCGACAGCGAGTGGGACAAGCGCGACAAGCTGGCCTTCGAGCGTGAGATGCTCGGCCTGTACGTCTCCGACCACCCCCTGGCCGGCCTCGAGCAGCTGCTGCACAACTCGGCCGACACGACCATCGCCGCGCTCAACGAGGACGGCTCGGTCCCGGACGGGCAGGTCGTCACGCTGGCCGGCATCCTCACCGGGGTGCAGCGCCGGATCACCAAGCAGGGCCGGGCCTGGGCCTCGGCCACGCTGGAGGATCTGGCCGGCGGGGTCGAGGCGCTGTTCTTCCCGAACACCTACGAGGTGATCGGCCAGTACATCGCCGAGGACGCCATCGTCATCGTCAAGGGCCGGGTCGACCGCCGCGACGACACCCCGCGGATCATGGCGATGGACATGTCGATGCCCGACGTGACCCACAACCCGGACAGCAAGCCGATCACCCTGACCATGCCGATCACCCGGTGCACCCCGCCGCTGGTCGACGAGCTCAAGGAGATCCTGGTCAGCCATCCGGGCGACGCCGAGGTGCACGTCCACCTGCAGAACGGCAGCCGGATCACCAAGTTCCGGCTGGGCGCGGTGCGGGTCGCGCCGACGCCGGCGCTGCGGGCCGACCTGAAGATGATCCTCGGTCCGTCGGCGGTGCTCTGATGCCCGTGGCGACGCGGGACGCCGGGCGCACAGGCGGACCTGGCAGGATCGGGGAGTGAACCCCAGTCAGGAGCCGGGCCCGCAGCACTACGAGCAGGCCCAGCCGTACGATCCGCCGCCGGCCTATCCGTACGGCGGTCCGGTCGACGCGCTGGGCTGGGCGCCGCCGCGACCGCGGCGGCGGCCGCTGGGCCGTACCGTGCTGGTCGCGGTGTCGGTCACGGCCGCGATGGCCGTCGCCGGCGCGCCGCTCGGCCTGCTCTGGTCCTGGCTCGCGCCGACCGTCCCGGTGATCAACGCCGGGCAGAACGGCATCGTGGTCAACGACCCGTCGCCGGAGGAGTACATCGCGGCGGACGCCTGGTTCACCATGATCGCCTTCGTCTTCGGCCTGCTCGCCGCCGTGCTGATCTGGCTGCTGCGCCGCCGTGACCGGGGCCCCGGCCTGCTGACCGGGGTGACCCTGGGCGGCCTGGCCGCCGCGGTGGTGATGTGGCAGGTGGGCCGGCTGGTCGGGCTGAGCGCCTGGAACGACTGGCAGGACAGCTCCACCGCCGGGCAGACCTACGACCGGCCGCCGGACCTGCACGCGCACGGCGCGCTGCTGGTCGCCGGCTTCGCCGCGGTGATCGTGACCACACTGCTGGCCGGCTGGTCCAACGATCCCGACCTGGAGCTGCCGGGCGCCCGGCCCGGCTACGGCCACGACCTGCCCTATCCGCCCGACCCGGTCGATCCGGCCGTCCTGTCCCACCCGGGCGACGGGCGGGACCGGCCCGGGGGGCTCAGTTCGGGCTCACCGGCCGGGCCAGATCCGACAGCGGCACCGGCACCGCCCGCACCTTGGCCAGCAGACCCGCCTCGCGGTTGAGCAGCCGCAGCTCGGTGCGCAGCCGGGTGGCCGTGTCGGGCGCGCCCAGCAGCTCCTGCCGCTCCTCGGTGGTGAGCTGGGCGGTCGCCGCCACCAGGTGCGACAGCACGGTGGGGTCGTCGGGCACCTGGTCGAGCACCTCGGAGTCGGGCCGCAGCAGGTCCAGGTAGGTGCGGAAGGCGGTCAGCACGCGCGGGGCCAGCAGCGCCGACACCGGGTCGCCGCTCTCCTCGTCGGGCAGCCACTCCACCTCGGCGGTCAGGTACGGATGGGTGTCCGCGCCGATCGCCACCACCCGGAAGCGCCGGCGGCCCACCGTGACCACGTCGAAGCGCCCGTCCGGCAGCTCGGTGACCTGACGCAGCTCGGCGGTGCAGCCGACCGCGTAGAGCTGCTCGGGGGTGATCGGCGCCTCGTCGGCCGTGCGCCCGGTGTCGTCCTCGCCGGTGGCGACCTCCCAGCCGTACCGCAGGGTGACGACACCGAACTCGTGCGGTTCGTCGTCCGTCGTGGCGACCAGGTCGCGCACGAGCGTGCGGTACCGCTCCTCGAAGATGTGCAAGGGCAGCACCAGGCCGGGAAAGAGCACCGTGCCCAGCGGGAAGACCGGGATAATCGCGCCCACGGTGCGAGCGTATCGGCCCGGTCGCTGTCCGCGCGCGCCCCGGACCGGTGATCTTCGTTTCCGCCCGGCGCAAACCCGGCAAAGGCCTTCTTCCCGGTGGCGGGAACGGCGCGGAAAAGCTGTCGGAGGCGCCGCCTAGACTTGACCCGTGCTGAACCGGATCGACCTGCGCGGCTCCCGTCGGGACCCCCGCGGTCTGCTGCCCCGTGCCCAGCTCGACGTGTCCGCTGCCGTCGAGAAGATTCGTCCCGTCGTGGCGGCGGTCCGCGAGCATGGGTTCCCGGCGATCCGGGAGGCGACCGAGCGCTTCGACGGCGTCGTGCTGGAGCGCCTGCGGGTGCCGGCGGCCGCCATCGCCACGGCCGCCGAGCAGCTCGACCCCGAGGTCCGGGCCGCGCTGCTGGTGGCCATCGAGCGCGCCCGCAAGGTGCACGGCGACCAGCGCCGCACCGACGTCACCACCCAGGTGGTGCCCGGCGGCAGCGTCACCGAGCGGCACGTCCCGGTGTCCCGGGTCGGCCTCTACGTCCCCGGCGGCCTGGCCGTCTACCCGTCCACCGTGGTGATGAACGTGGTGCCGGCCCAGGTCGCCGGCGTCGAGTCGCTGGTGGTGGCCAGCCCGCCGCAGCCGGAGAACGGCGGCCTGCCCGACGCCCGGGTGCTCGCCGCCTGCGCCCTGCTCGGCGTCGAGGAGGTCTACGCGGTCGGCGGCGCCCAGGCCGTCGCGATGCTGGGCTACGGCAGCGACGGCGTGGACCCGGCCGACCGGTGCGAGCCGGTCGACGTGATCACCGGGCCGGGCAACATCTGGGTCACCGCGGCCAAGCGCCTGCTGCAGGGCACGGTCGGCATCGACGCCGAGGCCGGCCCCACCGAGATCGCCATCCTGGCCGACGAGACGGCCTCGCCCGCGCACGTCGCGGCCGACCTGATCAGCCAGGCCGAGCACGACCCGGTCGCGGCCAGCGTGCTGGTCACCGACTCGCCGGAGCTGGCCGAGGCGGTCGAGGCGCAACTGGCCGTGCAGGTGCCGGCCACCAAGCACGAGGCCCGGGTGCGCGAGGCGCTCGGCGGCCGGCAGTCCGGCATCGTGCTGGTCGACGACCTCGAGCAGGGCCTGCGGGTGGTGGACGCGTACGCGGCCGAGCACCTCGAGATCCAGACCCGCGACGCGCGCGCCTGGGCGATGCGGGTGCGCAACGCCGGCGCCATCTTCGTCGGCGCCTACTCGCCGGTCTCGCTCGGCGACTATGCCGCGGGCTCCAACCACGTGCTGCCCACCGCGGGCTGCGCCCGGCACTCCTCGGGCCTGTCCGTGCAGTCGTTCCTGCGCGGCATCCACGTGGTCGAGTACGACGAGGCCGCGCTGCGCGACGTCGCGCCGCACGTGGTCGCGCTGGCCAACGCCGAGGACCTGCCCGCGCACGGTCAGGCGGTCACGGCGAGGTTCGGCGCATGACCACGCTCGACCAGCTGCCGATCCGCGACGACCTGCGGGGCCGCACGCCGTACGGCGCGCCGCAGCTCGACGTGGCCGTGCGGTTGAACACCAACGAGAACTCGTACCCGGTGCCCGACGCCGTGGTTGAGGCCATCGCCAAGGCCGTGCAGGCCGAGCTGCGCGACCTCAACCGCTACCCGGACCGGGACGCGGTCGCGCTGCGCACCGACCTCGCCGGCTACCTCGGCCACGGGCTGACCGCGGCGCACGTGTGGGCGGCCAACGGCTCCAACGAGGTCCAGCAGCAGCTGTTGCAGGCGTTCGCCGGGCCCGGCCGCTCGGCGCTCGGCTTCGGCCCGTCGTATTCCATGCACCCGCTGCTGGCCGCCGGCACCGGCACCCGCTGGATCGGCGCGCTGCGCGACCCGGACTTCGGCCTCACCCCGGAGTCGGCGGTCGAGCAGATCGACCGGCACGCGCCCGACCTGGTGTTCCTGTGCTCGCCCAACAACCCGACGGGCACGGCCCTGGACCCGTCGGTGGTCGAGGCGGTGCTGGCGTCGGCCCCGGGCATGGTCGTCGTCGACGAGGCGTACGCGGAGTTCGCCCGGCCCGGCACACCCAGCGCGCTGGCCGCGCTGCCCGGGCACCCGCGACTGGTCGTCACCCGCACGATGAGCAAGGCGTTCGGCTTCGCCGGCGGGCGGCTCGGCTACCTCGCCGCCGACCCGGCCGTGGTCGACGCCGTCCAGCTCGTCCGCCTGCCGTACCACCTGTCCGCGCTGACCCAGGCCGCCGCGCGGGCCGCGCTCGCGCACCGCGCCGCCCTGCTGGTCACGGTCGACGCGATCAAGGAGCAGCGCGACCGGATCGTCACCACGCTGCGCTCGCGCGGCGTCCGGGTCGCCGACAGCGACGCCAACTTCGTGCTGTTCGAGGTCGGCGGCGACCAGCACGCGGCCTGGCAGCGCCTGCTCGACCGCGGCGTGCTGGTGCGCGACGTCGGCCTGGCCGGCTGGCTGCGCGTGACCGCGGGCACCGAATCCGAGACCGACGCCTTCCTGGGAGCCCTTCAGTGACTCGCACCGCGCGCATCGAGCGCGTCACCAAAGAGACCAAGGTGCTCGTCGAGATCGACCTCGACGGCACGGGCCGGGGCGACCTGGCCACCGGCGTGGGTTTCTACGACCACATGCTCAACCAGCTCGCCAAGCACGGCGGCTTCGACCTGACCGTGCGCACCGAGGGCGACCTCGAGATCGACGCGCACCACACCATGGAGGACACGGCCATCGCGCTGGGCGAGGCGTTCGCCCGGGCGCTGGGCGACAAGGCCGGGATCCGCCGGTACGGCTCGGCGACCATCCCGATGGACGAGGTGCTGGTCCGCGCGGCGGTCGACCTGTCCGGCCGGCCGTACGTGGTGCACGAGGAGCCGGAGCTGGCGCCGTACATCGGGCCGGTCTACCCGACCAGCATGACCCGGCACATCTTCGAGTCTTTCGGCCACGCCGCCAAGGTGACCCTGCACGTCAGCGTGCTGCGCGCCGCCCGCGACGGCGGCAAGGCCGACGCCCACCACGTGGTCGAGACGCAGTTCAAGGCGTTCTCGCGGGCGCTGCGCGAGGCCGTCGAGATCGACCCGCGCAACGCCGGCGCGCTGCCGTCGACGAAGGGCGTGCTGTGAGCCTGGTCCCGATCCTGCTGCTCGGGCTGGGCGGCATGCTCGTCGGCGGGGTGATCTCGCTGGTCCGGCAGGGCGCCACCCGGTTCAGCATCGGCCTGGTCGCCGCCCTGGCCCTGCTCTCGCTGGCCGCCGGGGTGGCCTGGCTGATCCCGGGGGATTCCTGATGAGCACCGTCGTGATCCTGGACTACGGCTCCGGCAACCTGCGCTCGGCCGAGCGGGCGGTCGCGCGCACCGGCGCGGACGTGACCGTGACCGACGACCTGGCCGCCGCGGCCGCCGCCGACGGCCTGGTGGTGCCCGGGGTCGGCGCGTACGCGGCCTGCATGGCGGGCATCGAGAAGCTCGGCGCCGGCCCGGTCATCGCCGAGCGGGTCGCGGCCGGCCGCCCGGTGCTGGGCATCTGCGTGGGGATGCAGATCCTGTTCTCCTCCGGCGTCGAGCACGGCGTCGAGACCCGGGGGCTGGGGCTGCTGCCGGGCGCGGTGACCCGGCTGGCCGCCCGGCGGATCCCGCACATGGGCTGGAATACGGTGTCCGTGCCGGACGGCTCGGTGCTGCTCGACGGGTTGGCGCCGGAGACGCGGTTCTACTTCGTCCACTCGTACGCCGCCTCCGACCTCGCGGCGCTCGCCGAGGTCGGCGCCACGGTCACGACCGCCGCGCACGACCAGCCGTTCGCCGCGGTCGTGGAGCACGGCGCGCTGTCGGCCGCGCAGTTCCACCCGGAGAAGTCCGCCGACGCCGGCTACGCGCTGCTGAGCAACTGGGTGTCGGGCCTGCCCACCACCGCCGGCCGGTGAGCAAGGAGCGGGCCCGGCGGCGGGCCGAACGGCTCGCCGTCCTGGCGAAGGAGAAGGCCGCCCGGGCCCGTCGCTCGGCGCTGCGCCAGCGCCGCCGTGCGCTGCTGAACGCGCTGAAGCCCAAGCGGCGGCCGAGCTCGGGCACGCTGTACAAGCGCAGCCGCGCCCAGCGCACCGGCATCGCGGTCGTCCCGCTGATCGCCGCGCTGGCGGTGTGGTTCCTCGTGCCCGAGCTGGCCCTGCGCCTCGTGCTCATCGCCATGATCGTCCTGGTGCTGCCGGCCCTGGTGGTCGTCGTGCTCGGCCGCCGTTCCTGACCCGTTTCCCGATCGGAGATCCGCTGTGACCCTCACCCTGCTGCCCGCCGTCGACGTCGCCGACGGCCAGGCGGTGCGCCTCGTCCAGGGCGCCGCGGGCTCGGAGACGAGCTACGGCGACCCGCTGGAGGCGGCGCTGGCCTGGCAGAACGACGGCGCGGAGTGGGTGCACCTGGTCGACCTGGACGCCGCCTTCGGCCGGGGCTCGAACGCCGCCCAGCTGGCCGCGGTGGTCGCGCGCCTCGACGTCAAGGTCGAGCTCTCCGGCGGCATCCGCGACGACGCGTCGCTGCGGGCGGCCCTGGCGACCGGCGCGGCCCGGGTCAACATCGGCACGGCCGCGCTGGAGGACCCGCAGTGGTGCGACCGGATCTGCGGCGAGTACGGCGACCGCGTGGCGATCGGCCTGGACGTGCGCGGCCGGACGCTGGCGGCGCGCGGCTGGACCCGCGAGGGCGGCGACCTCTTCGAGATCCTGGAGCGGCTCGACAAGGCCGGCGCGGCCCGGTACGTGGTCACCGACATCACCAAGGACGGCACGATGCGCGGCCCGAACCTGGACCTGCTGCGCGAGGTGTGCGCCGTGACGGACAAGCCGGTGATCGCCAGCGGCGGGGTGTCCACGCTGGACGACCTGCGCGCCCTGGCCACGCTGGAGCCGGCCGGGGTCGAGGGCGTGATCGCGGGCAAGGCGCTCTACGCGGGCGCGTTCACGGTCGCCGAGGCGCTCGAGGCCCTGGCCGCGGCGTGATCGAACGCTTCGGCTCGGGCGGCCCGTGGGAGCAGCGCTACGGCTACTCCCGCGTGGTGCGCGCCGGTCACCTGCTGCTCACCGCGGGCTGCACGGCGACGGTGGACGGCGAGGTGACCGGGCTCGGCGATCCGGCGGCGCAGGCACGGACGGCGTTCGGGATCGCGCTGGCCGCGCTGGCCGGGGCGGGCGCGACGATCGGGGACGTGATCCGCACCCGGATGTACGTTACCGACGCGGCGTACGCGGACGCGGTGGCCGGCGTGCACGGCGAGCTGTTCGCGGCGGTGCGGCCGGTGGCGACGCTGGTCGTGGTGGCGGGGCTGCTGGACCCGCGGCACCTGGTCGAGGTCGAGGTCGAGGCGTACGGCTGAGCCCGGTCACTCCATCCGGAAGACGGCGACCCGGCCGGCCAGCGCCTCGAACTGGTCCGGGTCGGCCCGGTCGACCAGCCCGAGCCGCTGGTAGAAGGTCACCCCGGCCGGCACCTCCCGGGGGAAGGCGCGCAGCGCCGCCCGGGCCTCGGCCGGGTCGGTGACCTCGGTGAGCGTCACCGGCACGCGGCGGCGTCCCTCGACCACCTCACCCCGGCCGGCGGCCCGGATGTTGCGGGCCCAGTCGCTCTGCGGCAGGGCCGAGATCACGTAGCGGCGGCCGTCGACGGTCAGCGGCGAGACCGGGGTGGGGCGCGGCTCGCCGGTACGCCGCCCGGGCACGACGAGCACCCGGACGGTGCCCAGCGGCAGGCCCAGCCGGGCGAGCAGCCGGACGACCCGGTTGGCGAACGGGAGCCAGGCAGGCAGGCTGCCGGTGGGCGCGGCCATGACAATCCCTTCGATCATCGAAGCTTCGGGTTCGACGGTAGACTCCTTCGAGTGTCGAAGCAACAGCGCGCGGACATCCGGCCACCCGCCGGCGGTCCCGAACCCCTGCACGACGAGGCGGCCGGAGCCGCGGCCGACTTCGGCGCGGCCGCCGACGCGGTGGACGAGGCCGCCGCCGCCACCCTCGGCATCAACCGCACCGACCTGCGCATCCTCGGCCTGGTCCACGCGGCCGGGACGCTGTCCGCCACGGCGCTGGCCGGGGCGGCGAAGCTCAGCCCGGCCGCGACGACCACGGCGATCCACCGGCTGGGCGCGGCGGGCTACCTGACCCGCACAGTGGACGAGAACGACCGGCGGCGTGCGGTGGTGGCGCTGACCCCGGCGGCCGGGGAACTGCTGGACCGGGTCTACGGGCCGGTCGCGGCGGCCGGGCGCCGCGTGCTGGCGGGCTACTCGGAGGCGGAGCTCAGGTTGATCGCGGGCTTTCTGCGCCGGGGCGTCGAGCTGCAACTCGCCGAGGCCGACCGGATCCGTGCCCTGCCTTTGACCTAGCCTGCGGCCTCCGCGGATCTCCGGCCCTTCCCGGGCTTCCGCGGATCTCCGGTCCTCCCCGGCTTCCGCGGATCTCCCGCCCTCCCGGGCCTCCGCGCTGCGGCCTTGGCGGGCCTTGGCGGGGCTTCGCCCTTCCCTGGTCCGTTCTTGCGTCTGCAAGGCGTCGGGCCGGCGCCTCACCCGCCCGGCGTCTCGTGCCGGCGCCACGCCTCCCGCAGCGCCGCGGCCGCCGCCGACACCGCCGGCCGGGCCCCCGACGCCTCCCGCCAGGCCAGCACCACCCGCCGGACCGGCACCGGCCGCACCGGCACCACGCGCACCCCGGCGGGCAGCGGCGGCCGGGCCAGCCGCGGGATCATCGCGATGCCCAGCCCCGCCGCGATCAACGTCAGCTGCGTCTCGAACTCGCCCACGTGAAAATCCGGCCGCACCCCCGGCAGCACCCGCAACAGCCACTCGTGACAGACGTCCCCGGACTTCGCCGAGATCCACCGCTCGTCGCGCGCCTGTGCCAGCCGTACCTCCCGGCCGGCGGCGAAGCGGTGCCCGTCCGGGACCACCAGGTCGGCCACGTCGCGGCCGATCTCCCGGTGCGTGATCCCCGGCGGGTAGCGCAGCGCGACCTCCGGCCAGTCGTCGAGCACCGCCAGATCCACGTGGCCGCGCCGCAGCATCTCGACACCCTCGTGCGGATTGACCTCCACCAGGCCCGTCGACAGCTGCGGGTGTTCGGTGGCCAGCCGGTGCAGCGCGTACGGCAGCAGCGCCCGGCACGCCGTCGCGAAGGCGGCCACGGTCAGCCGGCCCACCACCGTGTCGCGGTGCGCCGCCAGCGCCGCCTCGGCCTCGTCCACGCTGGCCAGCACCCGTTCGGCGTGCCCGGCCAGCACCCGGCCCGCCTCGGTCAGCCGCAGCCGGCGGCCGTCCTTCTCGATCAGCGTGGCGCCCGTCTCGCGTTCCAGCTTGGCCAGTTGCTGCGACACGGCCGACGGGGTGCAGTGCAGCGCCTCGCCGGCCGCCAGCACCGTCCCGTAGCTGGCCACGGCGTGCAGCGCGCGGAGCCGGCCCAGATCAATCATGTAGTCACGCTACAACGTCGCGGTAGCACTATTCGCTGGTGCTTCACCGTCGGTGGCAGCCAGGCTGAACGGGTGAAACCTCGGGACATCGCGCTCGCCGTGGCCGTGGCCGCCGTGTGGGGCGTCAACTTCGTCGTGATCGACATCGGCCTCGGCCACTTCCCGCCGCTGTTGTTCTCGGCGTTGCGGTTCCTGCTGGCCGCGTTCCCCGCGGTCCTGATCGCCGGCCGCCCGCCGGCCCGCTGGCGGTGGGTGATCGCGGTCGCGCTGGCCCTCGGCGTGGTGAAGTTCTCCCTGCTCTTCGCCGGGATGGCCGCCGGGATGCCGGCCGGCCTGAGCTCGCTGGTGCTGCAGAGCCAGGCGGTCTTCACGACGCTGTTCGCGGTGCTGCTGCTGGGCGAACGCCCCGGCCGGCGCCGGATCGCCGGCCTCGCGGTGGCGGTCCTCGGCATCGGCGTGGTCGCGTCCCGGGTCGGCGCGGACGGCCTCCCCGCCGGCGCGTTCGGCCTGGTCCTGGGGGCGGCGGTGGCCTGGGGCGTATCCAACGTGGCGACCCGGCGGGCGGCGCCGACCGACACGCTGCGCTTCATGATCTGGGTCAGCGCGGTGGCCACGCTGCCCCTGGCCGCCCTCTCGCTGCTGGTCGAGGGCCCGGCCACGGACCTGGCCGCGCTGCGCGCGATCGACCTGCCGGCGATCGGCGCGCTGCTGTACGTCGCGCTGATCTCGACGCTGGCCGGCTTCGGCGCGTGGGGCGCGCTGATCCGGCGGTACGGCGCCTCGGCGGTCGCCTCGTTCTCGATGCTGGTGCCGGTGTTCGGCATCGCGTCGGCCGCGCTGCTGCTGGGCGAGGCGGTCCACGCCACGGACATCGCCGGGGGAGTGCTCGTGGCCGGCGGCGTCCTGGCCGGGGTGCTCGGCGGTGCGCGGCCTGTGGATACCGCGCGGCCTGTGGATACGCCGGCACCGGCCGGCCGGGCGCTCGATAGGGTTGAGGCATGACGGTGGCGGTGCGCGTGATTCCCTGTCTCGACGTGGACGCGGGGCGGGTGGTCAAGGGGGTCAACTTCGTCGACCTGCGCGACGCCGGCGATCCGGTCGAGCTGGCCGCGGCGTACGACGCCGCCGGGGCCGACGAGCTGACGTTCCTCGACGTGACGGCCTCCTCCGACGACCGCGGCACGATGCTGGACGTGGTCCGGCGCACGGCGGAGTCGGTGTTCATCCCGCTGACCGTGGGCGGCGGCGTCCGGTCGGTCGACAACGTCGACACCCTGCTGCGGGCCGGCGCGGACAAGGTCGGCGTCAACACCGCCGCGATCCACCGCCCGGAGCTGATCGCGGAGATCGCCGACCGCTTCGGCAACCAGGTGCTCGTGCTCTCCCTCGACGTGCGCAGGCTGCCGTCCGGCCCCACCCCGGAGCACCCGAGCGGCTGGGAGGTCACCACCCACGGCGGCCGCCGCAGCGCCGGCCTGGACGCGGTCGAGTGGGCCCGCCGGGTGGCCGAGCTGGGCGCGGGCGAGATCCTGCTCAACTCGATGGACGCCGACGGCACCAAGGCCGGCTTCGACCTGGACCTGATCGCGGCGGTCCGCGCGGTCGTCGACATCCCGGTGATCGCCAGCGGCGGGGCGGGCGCGGTGGCGCACTTCCCGCCGGCGGTCGCGGCCGGCGCCGACGCGGTGCTGGCGGCGAGCGTGTTCCACTTCGGAGAGCTGACGATCGGTCAGGTGAAGGAAAGCCTCCGCGAGGCGGGCAACCCGGTCCGCTGAGCGCCGGGGCACGGCCGGCCGCCGGGCCGTGGTCGCGGTCGCGGCCGCGGGGGACCGCCCGGCCGGTCCGGGGTCAGCGTCCGTCGGCCAGGCGCAGGGAGTACTCGCGGACGGCCGCGTTGTAGGTGCGCTCGTCGAGCTTCCAGTCCGACTCGCCCGGCGTGGCCGCCCGGTTCAGCTGCGTCTGCAGCGTCACCACCGCCGACGACAGGCCACTGAACGGCCGGGTGCGCCACAGCTGCTCGCCCGCCGGCGCGACCTCGACCAGGTCGTCGTCCACCGTGATCAGGCCGGCCCCGGCCAGGCGGCGCACGGACTCCTCCAGCTCGGTCCGGCTGGGCACGCTGTGGTGCAGGAAGTCGGCGGCGGCCAGCACGTCAGCCAGGCTGGCGCCGGTCACCGGCAGGGCCGCGTGCAGGGCCCGGTCGCGCTCCAGGCGCTCGGCGATGACCGCGGACACGAAGATCCAAGCGTCGTTCCAATGCCAATCGCCAGCCCCCATGTCGCCATGATGCCGTGCGCCCGCCGAACCGGAAAGCGATTGTGTCGGGATGATCACCAAGCTGTGTCCGGCCGCCCGGACATATCGCCCCCGGCCGGGCCGCGCGCACCGGCCGCCCTGCCGTTGTGCTGCGCGGCGGCAGAGCGGCCGCCCCGACCACTGTGATCAACAGCACGATCCTCGGCGTCCCCGGGCAGCGCGCCGCCGCTGCCGGCTGCCTCGCGCTGCCGCTGCCGCTGCCGGCTGCCCCGCGCCGGCCGCCCTTCGGCCCAGTCGTCGGCCGCCCTCCGCCAGGCACCCGCCGCCTGCCGGTCGCCCGCCAACGGCCGGCCGCCCTTCGACCCGACCGTTCATCCGCCGCCTGCCGGCCGCCCTTCGGCCCGGCCCGGGGCTGGGCCAGGGGCTCGCCGCGGTGCTGAACGCCGGGTGGCGGGGCGCCGGCCCGCCCCGACCCGGCCCGCGCGACTCGCCGTCGTCAGCAGGCCGGGGCCGGCTCGAGCTGCGCCGCCCCGGGGTGCCCGCTCACCACTGGCTCCGCTTCCGCCGCCGCCACCCCCTCCGGCACCGCGAAGGCCGGCATGAACAACTGCACCAGCGGCCCGATGCCCAGCGCGTACGCGATCGTCCCCAGGCCGATCGTCCCGCCCAGCAGGACGCCGATCCCCAGCACCAGCACCTCGATGCTGGTCCGCACCAGCCGGATCGACAGCCGCGGCCAGCGGCGCACGATCCCGGTCATCAGCCCGTCCCGCGGGCCCGGGCCGAACCGGGCGCCGATGTACATCGCGGTGGCCACGCCGTTGAGCGCGATGCCCACCACCAGGTACGTGATCCGCATGGCCATCGACTCGCCCGGGGTCAGCACCGCCAGCGCCCCGTCCGCCACGAAGCCGATCACCAGCAGGTTGGCGATCGTGCCGAAGCCGGGCCGTTGCCGCAACGGGATCCACAGCAGCAGCACCGGTACGCCGGTCAGCAGCACCACCCAGCCGAAGCTGACCCCGGTGGCCTTCGACACACCCTGGTGGAACACGTCCCACGGGTTGAGGCCCAGGTCGCTCTCCACCATGAAGGCCATGCTCACGCCGTACAGCACCAGGCCGGTGAAGAGCTGGCTGGTGCGCCGGGGGAGCCGGGCGCCGGGGGGAACGAGGTTGCTCAGGCGACTCATAAATGCCACTCTGAAGGCCAATTACTCGCGATCAAAGAGCCAATTCGGCGGAGGTGGCCATGACGACGTCGGTTCGCGGGGGCCAATTGGCGCGTTTGCTCGGTCAGTGGCACTCGTTGCCGGGGCGTCACCGCAGTCCGGATTATGCGGCGCTGGCCGGGGCGATCCGGGGTCTGCTGACCGACAGCCGGCTGCCGCTGGGCGTGCGCCTGCCCGCCGAGCGGGAACTGGCCGAGGCGCTGGGCATCAGCCGGACCACCGTCACCGCCGCGTACCGCTCGCTGCGCGAGACCGGCCACCTGACCAGCCGGCGCGGCGCCGGCAGCTGGACCACCCTGCCGAACGGCCACCGGGTGGCCACCTCCGGGCTGTGGACCCCGGACGACGACATGGACATGATCGACCTGGGTGTGGCCGCGTCGGCCGCGCCCGTCGAGCTGGTGCCGGCCGCCCGGGCCGCCGCCGAGGACCTGCCCCGCTTCCTGGGCAGCGCCGGCTACCACCCGACCGGGCTGATGGAGCTGCGCGAGGCGGTCGCGGCCGGCTACACCGCCCGGGGCGTGCCGACCAGCGCCGAGCAGATCCTCATCACCAGCGGCACCCAGCACGCCCTCGACCTGGTGCTGCGGCTGTCGGTCCCGGCCGGCGCCGCCGTGCTGGTGGAATCGCCGACCTATCCGAACGCGCTCGCCGCGCTCGCCGCGCGCCGGGCCCGGATCAACACCCACGGCCTGGACGCGGCCGCCGGCTGGGACGGCGAGATGCTGCTCAGCGCGCTGCGGCAGACCCGGCCGCGGCTGGCGTACGTGATCCCCGAGTTCCAGAATCCCACCGGGCACCTGATGCCGGCCGAGCTGCGCGAGCGCCTCGTCGCCGCGGCCCACGCCGCCGGCACCGAGCTGGTGGTCGACGAGTCCTTCGTGGATCTCCCGCTGGACGGCACCGAGGTGCCGCCGCCGGTCGCGGTCTTCGACCGGCACTCGCGGGTCGTGTCGATCGGCGGCATGAGCAAGGCCTACTGGGGCGGCCTGCGGATCGGCTGGGTCCGCGCCTCGGCCCCGCTGGTGCAGCGCCTGGCCGCCCTGCGGGTCGGCGTCGACATGGCCAGCCCCGTCCTCGAGCAGCTGGTCGCCTGCCACCTGCTGCGTGACGCCGAGTCCATCGTCGCCCTGCGCCGCGCGGAACTGTCCGGCCGGCGCGACGCGCTGGTCGCGGCGCTGGGGGAGCACCTGCCGGAGTGGCGCTTCACCGTGCCGGCCGGCGGGGTCATGCTCTGGGCCGAGCTGGACGGCCCGATCTCCAGCGCCCTGGCCCGGGCCGCGGAGGACGTCGGGGTGCGGCTGGCGCCCGGCCCGCGCTTCGGCCTGGACGGCACCCTGGAACGGTTCATCCGGCTGCCGTTCGCGCTGCCGGCCGACGAGCTCACCGAGGCCATCCGCCGGATCGCCTCGGTCCGCCACGACCTCGACCGCGCCGCCCGCCCGGCCTGGCGCACCCCCGCCGTCATCGCCTGAACCGAGGCGTGGCCGTCCGGTGCTGCGCCGCCCGGTCCCGCGCTGCCTGCCGGGCCGCGCGAGCCCGGTCCGCACCGCCCGGTCCGGCGCCGCCCGGTCCTGCGCCGCTTGTCGGGCCGCGCGAGAGCCCGGTCCCGCGCCGCCCGGTGCTGCGCCGCCCGGCCGGCGCCGGATCCCGGTCCGTGCCGCCGCACGGCCGCGAAGACCGCATGGCCGCGAAGACCGCATGGCCGCGAAGACCGCATGGCCGCGAAGACCGCATGGCCGCGAAGACCGCATGGCCGCGAAGACCGCATGGCCGTGAAGAGACCGCGCGGCCGCGAAGAGATCGCCTCAGTCCCCGAGCAGGATCACCGCCATAGCGCCCAGCTCCGCCGGCTCCGCGATCTGCTCGATGCCGGTGATCCGCCCCCCGGCGACGGTGAACGCGAACGCCACCCGCGGCGTGCCGCCCGGCGCCCACACCAGCCCGGGCTCGCCGTCCAGCAGGGCCGGCCGCGCGTGCCGGGCTCGTCCCGAGAACGTCCCGGCCACCGCGTCCGCCCCGCGCAGCAGCTCGCTCGCCCCGAAGCGGACCGCCGCCGCGTCCGCGCGCAGCACGACTTCCGGGTCGAGCAGGGCGAGCAGCGCGGCGAAGTCGCCTCCGCGGGAGGCGGCCAGAAAAGCCTCGACCACCGTACGGCTGCGCACGCGGTCCTCCTCCGCCTCGCGTCCCTGCACCTTGCGCCGCGCCCGGCTGGCCAGTTGCCGGGCCGCGGCCGGTGAGCACCCGGCGATCTCGGCGATCTCCGGGAACGGCACGGCGAACAGGTCGTGCAGGACGAAGGCCAGCCGTTCCCCCGGCGTCAGGGTGTCCAGCACGACCAGCAGGGCCGGGCCGATCGCGTCGGCCAGCAGCGCCTCGCTCTCCGGATGGGTCTGCTCGCCGGCCGGCGTCTCGGGCAGGCCCGCGCCGTCCTCGCGGCGGGCGGCCCGCGCGCGCAGCATGTCGAGGCACACCCGCGACACCACGGTGGTGAGCCAGCCGGTCAGGTTGGCCACCGCCGACGTGTCGCTGCGGCTGAGCCGCAACCAGGCCTCCTGCACCGCGTCCTCGGCCTCCGCGGCGGAGCCGAGCATCCGGTGGGCCACCGCCCGCAGGTGCGGCCGGTCGGCCTCGAAGCGCCGGGCCAGCTGATCCGTCTCGCTCACCTGTCACACCTCCGGGTCGGCATCCGTCACCACCTTGACGGGCCACGGCGGCCCGGTGTGACAGGCAGGGGACACGCTCATGACGACATCCGGCATCGGCACCATCGTCATCCCGGTCAGCGACCTCACCGCGGCCAAGGCGCTCTACGGCGCCCTGCTCGGCGTGGCGCCGGACGTGGATCAGCCGTACTACGTCGGTTACACCGTCGGCGGCCAGCACGTCGGCCTCGACCCGAACGGCCGCGCGCAGGGCCTGACCGGCCCGGTGATGTACTGGCACGTGGACGACATCAAGCCGGCCCTGGCCGCCCTGCTGGTGGCGGGGGCCGAGGAAGTGCAGGGGGTCAAGGACGTGGGTGGCGGCAAACTGATCGCGACGGTACGCGACAAGGACGGCGCCACCCTGGGCCTCCTCCAGCCGGCATGACGGCCCCGGCTCCGCGCCCCGCGGCCGTCCGCAAGGCCGGTGTCCTGGCCGCACTGACCGCGCCCGTCGCCGACGTCTGGGTGGCGACCGCGGCCGGCGGCGTGCCGTACCTGGTGCCGTTGACGCTGGCCTGGGTGCGGGAACGGATCCTGCTGGCCACCGACGGCCGGTCCCGTACGGCGGCGAACCTCGCGGCGACCGGCACGGCCCGGCTGGCCCTGGGCGGGACCCGCGACGTGGTGATGATCGATGCGGTGCTGGAGGCGACCCATCCGGTGGCGGCGGCGCCGCCCTGGGTCGGGGAGGGCTACGCGGCCACCGCGGACTGGGATCCCCGCGCCTCCGGCGGCACCCTCGTCTACCTGGTGCTGCGCCCGCAGCGGGTGCAGGCCTGGCGCGAGGAGAACGAGCTCAAGGGCCGCACGATGATGCGGGACGGCGCCTGGCTCGTGTGACCACCCGGCGGGCGCCGCGATCGGCCGATCGCGGCGCCCGGCGCGCTACATCTGGACGAGCGAACCCGCGTACATCTCGTCGATCTGGGCGGCGAAGTTGGTCTCCACGCTGCGCCGCTTGATCTTCATCGACGGCGTGATCTCGCCCTGCTCGATGCTCAGGTCGCGAGGCAGGATGGCGAACTTCTTGATCGTCTCCCACCGGTTCAGCTTGCCGTTGAGCTCCTCGATGTAGCCGGCGACCAGCTTCTGGGTCTCCTCCGCGGCCACGATCTCCGGGTAGCTCTTGCCCTCCAGCGGACCGCCCACGGCCCAGCCGGCGATCGCGTCCTCGTCCAGCGAGATCAGCATGGTCACGTAGTTGCGGGCCTGGCCCACGACCACCGCCTGCGAGGTGTACGGGCAGACCGCCTTGAACATGCCCTCGATCGCCGAGGGCGCGATGTACTTGCCGCCGGAGGTCTTGACCAGGTCCTTCTTGCGGTCGGTGATCCGCAGGTAGCCGTCGGCGTCGAGCTCGCCGATGTCACCGGTACGGAAGAAGCCGTCCTCGGTGAACGACTCCTCGGTCTCCTTGGGCAGGTTGTGGTAGCCGCGCATGACCGGGGCGCCGCGCAGCAGGATCTCGCCGTCGGTGTCGATGCGGCACTCCAGGTCGCCCAGCGGCTGGCCGACCGTACCGATCTTGAGCTTGCCCATCCGGTTGACGAAGTTGGCCGCGCTCGACTCGGTCAGGCCGTAGCCCTCCATGATCGGCAGGTTGGCCGCGGCGAAGAACTCGGCGATGTCGCGGCTCAGCGGCGCGGAGCCGGAGACCAGCACGCGCAGCCGGCCGCCGAGGCGCTGCTGCAGCTTGCTGAAGACCAGCTTCTCGGCCACCGCGTACTTGGCCTTCAGCACGCCGCCGACCGGCTTGCCGGCCTGCTCCAGCGCGACCTTCTGCTTGCCCACCCCGACCGCCCAGGCGAAGATCTTCGCCTTCGCGCCGCCGGCGCCGAGCGCGGTGGTGACCGTCTTGTTGTAGACCTTCTCGAAGATGCGCGGCGCCGCGCACATCAGCGTGGGCCGCACCACCGAGAGCATGTCGACGAGCTTGTCGACCCGGCCGTCGACGTAGGTCGGCACCCCCACGTGCAGGATGCCGCAGAGCAGGGTCTTGCCGAACGAGTGCGACAGCGGCAGCCAGAGGTACTGCAGGTCGGTGGACTCGAACAGGCCCAGGTCGGCCTGCGCCACGCCCTCCCAGGTCCAGCCGCGGTGCAGCAGCTGCACGCCCTTGGGCCGGCCGGTCGTGCCGGAGGTGTAGATCAGCGTGGCCACGTGGTCGGGGCCGACGGTCTCGACGATCTTCTCGACCAGGTCGGGCTGCCCGGCCAGGGCGGCGCGGCCGCGCTCCTCGAGCTCGGCCAGGGTGAGCTGCGGCGGCGAGGCGGACGCGTCGGCCAGGCCGTCGATGAGCACCACGTGGGTGATCGAGGTGTCCGCGCCGGCCAGCTTGAGGGCCTGCTGCGGGTTCTCGGCCACCAGCACCTTTGAGCCGGAGTCGGCCACGATGTAGGCCGCGTCCTCGGGCTCGGTGGTGGGATAGACCGTGGTGGTCGCCGCGCCGGCGCAGTTGATGCCGAGGTCGACGAGCACCCACTCGAGACGGGTGCCGGACAGGATCGACACCCGGTCCTCCAGGCCCACACCCAGTCCCGCCAGGCCGGCGGCGATCGCGGTGGCCCGCTCGCCGACCTGGGACCAGGTCAGCCACGTCATCCCGGTGTCGTCCGCGGTCGGTGCGGCGAATGCCTGACCGTTCGGGGTCGCCCGCACACGCTGCAGGAACATGTCCGGGATCGACCGGTAGGGAACCTCGAGAGCCATCGGGCGCCGCCTCTTTGCGTCTATGGGGGGATTACGTGACAGCTGTGTTACCGCAGAGTATTGCCCGGCGCGCGCGAGGGCCAGAGCGGTCCGCGCCGATCTTTGATCATCGCCGGGTTGACCTGCGCTCCGATCCTATCCAAGGCGGCCTCCCGGGCCCGCGCCGCGCGCCGCCGCGGCGGCCCGCCGGCGGGCCGGACGCCCAGGTCACGGACCGGCGCTCCCGGCGATATGGCCCAATCGATATAGAGGTTCGTCGACGCCCTGGCTCTAATCTCAGCTCACGGACCGAGCCGGGCCACCAGCCCGGGACCCGGGTTCGCAGGCGCGAGAGAGGAACAGCATGACGATTCGACGCCCCCGCAACGGCCGGTTGCTGGCCGTGAGTGTGCTCGTCGTGGCCACGACGACGGTCGCGACGGTGAACCCGGCGACGGCCGCTCCCGCCACCGGACAGATCCGGCTCGCCGGCACCGCCGACGCGGTGGACGGCAGCTACATCGTCGTCCTGAAGGACAGTGCGGTCGCCGCCAAGGGCAACCGCGTCGCGGCCGTCGGCGACAAGTCGTCCAGCCTGGCCCGCGGCTACGGCGCGCAGGTCCGCCGGACGTTCGGCGCCGCCCTCAACGGCTTCGAGGCCGGGATGAGCGAGGCCGCGGCGAAGCGGCTCGCGGCCGACCCGAGCGTGGCCTACGTCGAGCAGAACCAGCGGGTCTCGCTGCTCGCCACGCAGACCGGCGCCACCTGGGGCCTCGACCGCATCGACCAGACGAGCCTGCCGCTGAGCACGACGTACACGTACAACACCACGGCGAGCAACGTGACGGCGTACATCATCGACACCGGCATCAAGTACACCCACAGCGACTTCGGGGGCCGGGCCACGTACGGCTACGACGCGGTCGGCTCGGGCGGCGTGGACTGCAACGGCCACGGCACGCACGTCGCGGGCACGGTCGGCGGCACCACGTACGGCGTGGCCAAGGCGGTCAGGCTCGTCGGCGTCCGGGTGCTCAACTGCTCCGGCAGCGGCACCAACGCCGGGGTCATCGCCGGCGTCAACTGGGTCACCCAGAACGCCCGCAAGCCGGCCGTGGCCAACATGAGCCTCGGCGGCGGCGTCAGCACCGCGCTGGACAACGCCGTGGCCGGCTCGATCAGCTCGGGGGTCACGTACGCGCTGGCCGCCGGCAACTCGTCCGCGAACGCCTGCAACTCCTCGCCGTCGCGGGTCGCCTCGGCCATCACGGTGGGCGCCACCACGAGCACCGACGCCCGGGCGTCGTACTCCAACTACGGCACCTGCCTGGACATCTTCGCGCCCGGCTCGTCCATCAAGTCGGACTGGTACTCCAGCAACACCGCCACCAACACGATCAGCGGCACGTCGATGGCGTCCCCGCACGTGGCGGGCGCCGCCGCGCTGGTGCTGTCGGCCAACCCGTCCTTCACCCCGGCCCAGGTGCGCGACAACCTCGTCGGCCGGGCCACCGCCAACAAGGTGACCAACCCGGGCACCGGTTCGCCGAACCGCCTGCTCTTCGTCGGCTGAGCCCGGCCACCCGCGACGGTGCCCCGGACCACCAGGTCCGGGGCACCGCCTCGTCCGGACCTCAGTCGTCCGAGCCGTGGTCGTCGTGGTCGTCGTGGCCGTCGGTGGCGTCGTCGTCGGCCCCGCTCTCGTGCCGCAGCACCGCGCCGGTGGCCCGGTCCACGTCGATCTCATGCTCGGTTGCGCCGGAGCGGACCTCGACGTCCCAGACCGCGCGGCCGTGCTCGGCCTCCCGCTCGACGTCGGTCACCCGGCCACCCCCGGCGGCCCGGATCGCGATGGCCTTCGCATCCTCCAGCCCGATGGCATCCGCCGACGACGCCGACGAAGCCGACGAAGCCGACGACGCCGACGAAGCCGACGACGCCGACGACGCCGACGACGCCGACGACGCCGAGGAGGAGGAAGCCGAGGAGGAGGGGGAAGCGGAGGACGAGGGCGAAGCCACCGCCGGCCGCGCGGGGTCGTCGCTGCCGGCCGCCAGTGCGGTGCCACCGACGGCGAGCGCGGCGACGGCGCCGGCGGCGAGGGCGGAAGCGGTGCGGAGCCTGATCATGGAAACCTCCGGTGTCGGGAACGGAACACCGTCAGGTTCGCGCCCGGCGGGCTATGGCCGCGCTGTGTGACCGCTAAGGCCGGGTTAAACAGCCTCGCCGGCGACGACAAGCTCTACGGCCTGGCCGGCCCCGACACACTCACCGCCGGCGGCGGGCACGACACCGTCGTCGACTGACGGTTCAGCCGGGGGACACCGGCCGCGCCCCGGCGAGTTCCAGCCGCACCTCGGCGCCACCGCCCGCGGCGGCCCGTACCCGCAGCGAGCCGCCCCCGGACTCGGCCGCCCGGCGGGCGATGTCCAACCCCAGCCCGGTGGAGCCGGTGCCCGACGCGCCCCGGCGCAGCGCCTCCGCCGGGAAGCCGGGCCCGGAGTCCGAGACGGTCAGCACCGCGCCGCCGCCCGGCCGCGGCACCAGCGAGACGGCCAGCGCCGTGCCGTCCGGGGTGTGCGCGAAGACGTTGCCCAGCAGCGCGTCCAGGGCCGCGGCCAGGTCGTCGGCGGGCAGGGCCACGGGCAGCGGCGCCGCCGGGAGCTCCCGGCGTACCTCCCGGTCGGTGTCCTCGGCCAGCACGGCCCAGAAGGCCACCCGGTCCGCGACCACCGCCGTCGCGTCGGCCCCGGCCGCGCGGTCGCCGCCGCGCCGGCGGGCCTGCCGGATCACGGCCGTGACGGCCCGCTCGATGCTGTCCGCGGCGGCGGAGACCCGGGCCGCCTCGTCCTCGTCGCGCAGCGCCTCGGCCTCCAGCCGCAGCGCGGTCAGCGGCGTGCGCAGCCGGTGCGACAGGTCGGCGACCTGTTCGCGTTCCTCGCGCAGCAGTTCCTGGATGCGGCCGGCGAGGTGGTTCAGGGCGAGCGCCACCTCGCGGACCTCCGGCGGGCCGGACGGGCCGGCCCGGGCGGTCAGCTCGGCGCGGGCCAGCCGGTGCGAGACCGCGGACAGGTCGGCGATGGGCGCCACGATCGCGCGGGCCAGCCGGTCGGCCACCGCCAGCCCGAGCACGACCAGGGCCAGCCCCAGCCCGGCCAGCACCAGCCAGGACCGGGTGACCCCGGCGGTGAGCTGCCCGGCCGGCACCACGGTGCGCAGCACGTACGTCCCGCCGCCGCTGAGCACCGGCACCACGATCTCCCGGCCGGCCACGGTGTCCACGGTGAAGGAGCGGCCGTTGGCCTGGGCCAGCCGGACCGCCGGCGTGCGTTCGGCGGCCGCGCCCAGCGCCGGCCCGTCCGGCGGGAACACGCTGACCGGCAGCGGCAGCCCCTGCACGGTCAGGGCGAGCGACGCGGGGTCGCTGGTGCCGATCTGCGGCACGATCGTCTGCAGCACGTCGTTGGCCCGGCCGATCGCCCGGTCCTCGGTGACCTGGCGGATCAGCAGGGCCAGCGGCACCAGGAAGGCGATCAGCACCAGGCAGGTGGTCGAGGCGACCAGCAGACTCAGCCGCCGTCTCATGCCGGTCCGCTCAGCCGGACTCCCACCCCGCGGACCGTGTGCAGGTAGCGCGGCTGCTGGGCGGTCTCCCCGAGCTTGCGGCGCAACCAGGACAGGTGCACGTCCACGGTCTTGTCGGCGCCGCCGTACGGGACCTGCCACACCTCGGTGAGCAGCTCGCGCTTGCTCACCACCTGCCCGGCCCGGGTGGCCAGGTGGTGCAGCAGGTCGAACTCGCGCGGCGTCAGGTCGAGGCCGGCGCCGTCCAGGGTGGCCGTGCGCGCGCCCGCGTCGATGCGCAGCCCGCCGACGGTCAGCGCCGCCGGCTCGGCCCCCGCGCCCGGGCCGCGGCGCAGCACCGCCCGGATCCGGGCGTCGAGCTGCGCGGCGGTGAACGGCTTGACGATGTAGTCGTCGGCGCCCGCGTCCAGCACCCGGACGATCTCCGGCTCGTCGTCGCGCGCGGTCGCCACGATGACCGGCGTCGTGCTCACCGCGCGCAGCATCCGCAGCAGCTCCCGGCCGTCCAGGTCGGGCAGGCCGAGGTCGAGCACCACCAGGTCGGGCCGCTCGGCCAGGGCGGTCTGCAGGCCGGCCATCGCGGTGTGCGCGGCCGCCACGGCATGGCCACGCTCGCGCAGGGCGCGCAGCAGGGTGGTACGGATCGCCGCGTCGTCCTCGATCAACAGCAGGTGGGCCACTGCTGCACGGTAGCCCGGCGGCGGCCCCGCGACGGCGCTCTTAACCGTCCCTTAGCGTGCTCCGGGTCCCGCCTTAGCCTCCCGCGGGGCATAGTCGGTCGGGTGAATCGTCGCAATCTGCTGGTGGCCGTCGGCTGGCTCGGCGCGGCCGGGCTCGCCGTGCTGGTCGGCCTGGCCGCGATCAGCGTCATCGGCAACGGCCTCACCCAGCCGGAGACCCGCCCGCTGAGCGCCGCCGAGGTGGCCGACGAGCTGGCCCGGCAGGTCACGGTGTCGCCGTCGGCCGCGGTGGGCGCCGGGAGCCGGCCGGCGCCGACCTCCTCGCCCGCCGCGCCCACCGTCACCTTCCCCACCCGGGCGGGCACGGTGGTGGGCCGCTGCGCCGGCTCGCGTCCGGAGGTGGTCAGCATGTCGCCGCGGCAGGGCTACGAGCTGCACGAGCAGGACCGGGGGTGGCAGGACGACGACGCCGAGGGCGAGTTCCGCAGCCAGAGCGACGGCCGGGACCGGGTCAAGTTCGAGATCGTCTGCCGCGCCGGCCGGCCCGTGCTGGTCGCGGACGACTGACGTGGACCTGCTCATCGGCCTCGACGGCGCCGGCGCGAAGACGGCCGGGGTGTACCGGGCGCTGCGGGAAGCCATCGTGGACGGCCGGCTGCCCGCGGGGCACCGGCTGCCCGCCACCCGGGTGCTGGCGGCCGATCTGGGGGTGGCGCGCAACAGCGTCGCCACCGCGTACGAGCGGCTGGTGGCCGAGGGCTATCTGGTGTCGCGGGTCGGATCGGGCACGTACGTGGCGCCCGTGGCCGAGACGCCCGCGCCGCGCCAGGCCCCGGCGGACCCGCTGCGCCCGCGCGCCGGCTGGACCTTCGCGCCGCTGCCGACCGGCGCCGCCGGGCCCGCCCCGCGCTACGACTTCCGCCCCGGGGTGCCCGACGCCCGGCTGTTCCCCTTCGACACGTGGCGCCGGCTGGTCGCCGCCGAGCTGCGGCTGGGGGCCAACCAGCCCGGCGGGTACGCCGACCCGGCCGGTCACCCCGCGCTGCGGGCGGCGATCGCCCGCTACCTCGGCTACTCCCGGTCGGTGCGGGCCGGCGCGGACGACGTGCTCGTCACCAACGGCACCCAGCACGCCCTGGACCTGATCGGCCGCGTGCTGCTGCGGCCCGGGGACGTGGCGGTCGTCGAGGAGCCGGGCTACCCGCCCGCGCGGCGGTTGCTGGAGTCGCTTGGCGCGCGCGTGGTCGGCGTACCCGTGGACGAGCACGGCCTGGTGGTCGACGCCCTGCCCGGCGCCGCGCGGGTGGTCTATGCGACGCCGTCGCACCAGTTCCCGCTCGGCCGGCCGATGAGCCTGGCCCGGCGGCACGCCCTGCTGGAGTGGGCGCGGCGGCGGCCGGTGGCGATCGTGGAGGACGACTACGACAGCGAGTTCCGCTACTCCGCCCGCCCGCTGGAGCCGCTGCACAGCCTGGACTCCGCCGGGCGGGTGCTCTACGTGGGCACCTTCTCCAAGAGCATGCTGCCCAGCGTGCGGATCGGGTTCGTGCTGGCCCCGGCCGCGCTGTACCCGGCGCTGACCGCGGCGCGGCAGCTCGGTGACGGTTACGGGCAGGTCGCCGTGCAGGCGGCGCTGGCCCGGTTCATCGACGAGGGGCAGCTCGCCCGGCACGTGCGCCGGGCCGGCCGGGTGTACGCGGAGCGGCACGCGCGCATCGTCGCCGCCCTGGGGTCGTACGAGCAGCTGGAGGTCGTCCCGTCGGCGGCCGGGCTGCACGTCACCGCGCTGGCCGCCCGGTCCGCGCCGGTGGTGGCCGCGGCCGCCCGCCGGGGCGTGGCGCTGGACGACCTCGGCAGCTACGGCAGGGATTCGACGGGGTTCGTGTTCGGCTTCGGCGCGATCGACCCGGCGCTGCTGGACGAGGGGCTGGCGATCTTCGGCGCGGTCCTGAGCGAGACGTAGAGCACGGCGCCGGCCGCCACCACCAGGCTGAGCAGCGCGGGCGGGCCGTTGAGCACGAGCAGGCCGAGCACCGCGACGAAGGCGACGCCGGCCCCGCGCCGGGACCAGCCCGCCGGCAGCAGCTTGAGCGCCGCCGCCGTGCCGAGCACGTAGACCAGCGTGAAGCAGCCGGTGACCAGCAGCATCGCCGTGTGCAGGCTGAGCGGCAGGGCCACCGCGCACAGGCCGCCGACGGTGACGAACGCCAGCGACTTGCGCGGGGTGCCGACGGCCCGGGCCGGCAGCGCGCCGTCGCGGGCCAGGGCCACGCCGAGGGCGGACGCCCCGGCCAGGTAGGCGTTGACCGCCCCGATGGTGAGCAGCACGGCGACCACGGCGGTGAGTGGGCGCACCGGGCCGCCGATCCCGACGGCCAGCAGGTCGGCCAGCGGCGCCGGGCTGTCGCCCGCGGCCGGTCCCAGCACCAGCACGCTCGCCGCCGCCACGCCGAGGTAGAGGACACCGACGATGACGACGGCGGCGGCGGTGGCCCGGGGCACGTCCCGGCTCGGGTGCCGGTAGGCGCCGGACAGCGAGGACACCGCCTCCCAGCCGGCGAAGCCCCAGACCAGGATGGCCGCGGCGGCGCCGACGCCGGCCCAGCCGTGCGGCGCGAACGGCGTCAGGTTGGCCAGCCGGGCGTGCGGCAGCGCGGCCGCCACCGTGATCACCAGCAGGGCGGCGAGCGTCGCGGCCAGGTAGAGCTGCACCCGGCCGGAGATCCGCAGGCCGAACCAGTTCATGGTGAAGACGACCGCCATGACGAAGACGAAGGTGGCGACGACCGTGACCCGCCCGCCGCCCAGCACGTCGGCGACGTAGCCGCCGGCGAACGCGGCCGCCGGCGGGGCGCCCAGCGGCACGGCGAAGTAGAAGCACCAGCCCACGGCCGCGGCGGCGCGGGCGCCGAAGGCCAGCCGGACGTACGTGGACACGCCGCCGCCGTCCGGGTAGCGCCCGCCGAGCGCGGCGAAGGTCCAGGCCAGCGGCGCGGACAGCAGGATGAGGGCGAGCCAGGCCAGCAGCGAGGCGGGCCCGGCCAGCCCGGCGGCCAGCGCCGGCATCGAGATGACGCCGGTGCCCAGGACCGCGCCGACGCAGAGTGCGGTGCCTTGTGCGCGGGACAGCCCGCCGGAGGTGCTCATGAGATCACCGTAGGCAGGCGATTGGCCTCACGCCCGGGCCAATTCGGGGCTATCCGGAGGAGCCAATCAGAGGCCGATCCGGGCCGTGTTCAGCCGCTCGACCGCGGCCGGCGCGCCGGTCACCTCGACCTGGGCCACGCGTTGCCGGCCCGAGACGAACAGGGCCAGCTCGCCCGGCTCGCCGGTGAGCGTGACCACGGGCTCGCCGGCGCCGACCCGCAGCGTGCCGAAGCCGGGCGCCTCGATGCGGACCGGCAGGCCGGCCCGGCGCAGGGCCAGCCGGGCGGTGAGCTTGGTGGCGCTCCACAGCGCCCGCTGCTCGCCCGGCTCGAGCTCCCGCCGGGTGAAGCCGGGGGTGGCCCGGCGGACGTCCTCGTGGTGGATGAAGAACTCCACGGTGTTGCTCAGCGCGTCGACCAGCGGGTTGCTGACCGGGCTCCACCAGGGCGGCGTGCGCACCTCCTGGACGACCTGCGGGTACGGCTGCGCCGCCTTGGCCCGGCGCACGTGCTCGCCGTGGCCGGCCAGCGGCGGGATCAGCACGCCGATCATGGCGTCCGGCCGCCGGTCCCGGACCACCAGGTGGGCCGCGAGGTCGCGGGTGGTCCAGCCCTCGTTCACCGTGGGCCGGTCCGGGCCGACCTGCAGCAGCAGGTCCGCGAGCTGCCGGCGCTCCACGCGCGCGTAGTCGGTCATGCGCCGATGGTAGGCGCGCGCTGGTCGTTCCGCCCGGCGGCGGCGGGGCTGCGAACAGGTGTGCTCGTTGACACAATGTAAACCGGTGGCGTTTCACCGGTGGTTCGGCAGGATGGATCGGTAAGGCCGGATCAGCCGGCGAGGACTTACGTCTGGGCGGGGATCTTTGACCAGGAAGGCCAGCCGCGACGTGCTCGGCCGGGGCCTGCGCGTGCTCGGCCAGGCGATCCGGACCGAACCCCGGCTCTTCATCATCGGCACGATCGGCAGCAGCCTGTTCGGCCTGCTCGTCATCGCGAACTCGTACGTGGTGGGCTGGGTGATCGGCAACGTCGTGGTGCCCGCCTTCGCCGAGCGCCGCGCCGGCGCCGGCGAGCTCGCCCTCATCGCCGCCGTGTTCATCGGCATCGCCCTGCTGCGGGTGGCCAGCATCTTCGGCCGCCGCCTGGGCGCCGGCTTCATGCAGTTCCGGCTCCAGGCCCGGTACAGGCGCGCGGTGACCCGCCGCTACCTGGCCCTGCCGCCGGCCTGGCACCAGCGGCACGCCACCGGCACGCTGCTGTCGAACGCCAACTCCGACGTCGAGGCCGCCTTCGTGCCGATCGCGCCGCTGCCGTTCGCGGTCGGCACGATCGTGATGATCGCCGCCGCCCTGGTCTCGCTCTTCCTCACCGACTGGGTGCTCGCCATGGTCGGTGTCTGCCTCTTCCCGGCCCTGTTCGGGCTCAACCTGGTCTACTCGCGCCGGATGTCGCCGCGGCAGATCCGCGCCCAGCAGCTGCGCGGCAAGGTCAGCGCGGTCGCCCACGAGAGCTTCGACGGCGCGCTGGTGGTCAAGACCATGGGCCGCGAGGCGGACGAGTCGCAGCGCTTCGCCGTGCACGTCAGCGAGCTGCGCGACGCGCTCATCTCGGTGGGCCGGCTGCGCGGGCTGTTCGACCCGGTGATGGACAGCCTGCCCAGCGTCGGCACGCTGGCCGTGCTGCTGCTCGGCGCGTGGCGGCTGGAATCCGGCGCGATCACCGTCGCCGAGCTGGTCAGCGTCTCCTTCCTGTTCACCGTGCTGGCGTTCCCGGTGCGCGCGATCGGCTGGGTGGTCGCCGAGCTGCCGCGCAGCGTGGCCGGCTGGGAGCGGGTCCAGGCGGTGCTCGGCGCCGACGGCGACCTCACGTACGGCGCCACCGCGCCGGCGCGTACCGGCCCCGCGGAGCTGACCTTCGATCACGTGCACTTCTCGTACGGCGACGGCGCCGAGGTGCTGCACGACGTCTCGTTCACCGTCCCGGCCGGCCGGACCGTCGCGCTGGTCGGCGCCACCGGCTCGGGCAAGTCGACCATCGCCTCGCTGGCCGTGCGGCTGGTGGATCCCGACCGGGGCGCCGTCAGCGTCGACGGGGTCCCGCTGCCCGAGCTGAGCGTGCCCGCCCTGGCCTCGGCGGCGGCGCTCGTGCCGCAGGTGCCGTTCGTCTTCGACGACACCGTGCGCGGCAACGTGACGCTGGAGCGCGACGGGCTCAGCGACGCCGACGCCTGGTCCGCGCTGCGCCAGGCCCAGGCCGAGGGCTTCATCGCCGCGCTCCCCGCCGGGCTCGACACCGCCGTCGGCGAACGCGGCACGTCGCTGTCCGGCGGCCAGCGCCAGCGGCTCACCCTGGCCCGCGCCCTGGCCGGGCGGCCGCGGCTGCTGGTGCTGGACGACGCCACCAGCGCCGTCGACCCGCGGGTGGAGGCGGCCATCCTGGCCTCGCTGCGCGGGCACGACTCCGGGGCGTCGATCCTGGTGGTGGCGTACCGGCGGGCCACCATCGCGCTCGCCGACCAGGTCGTGTTCCTGGCCGACGGCCGGGTGGTGGCCACCGGCACCCACGCCGAGCTGCTCGCCACCGAGCCGGGCTACGTCGACCTGGTCACCGCCTACGAGCAGGCCGAGGCCGCTCGCGAAGAGGACAGCAGGATCATCGCGTGAGCACCGCCGTCCTGGACAAGCCCGAGGAGGGCACCCTCGCCACCGTCCGGCGCGGCATCGCGCTGTCGCCGGAACTGCGCCCCGGCCTGCTCGGCACGCTGGGGCTCGCGCTGGTCTCGATGTCCGGCCGGGTCGCCGTGCCGATCGCCATCCAGCAGGGCATCGACAAGGGCATCCGGGCGCCGGGCGGGCCGCGCCTGAGCGTGGTCGCGCTGATCGTCGGCCTGACCCTGTCCGCGCTGATCATCTCCACCGCCTGCGGTTACCTGATGACCCGCCGGCTGTTCACGGTGAGCGAGACCGCGCTGGGCGCCCTGCGCTCGCGCACCTTCCGGCACATCCACGACCTGTCGATGCTGCACCAGCAGTCGGAGCGGCGCGGCTCGCTGGTCTCCCGGGTCACCGGCGACGTCGACCAGATCACCCAGTTCCTGCAGACCGGTGGCGTGATGCTGCTGCTCACCTCCGGCCAGCTGGTGGTCACCACGATCGTCATGCTGATCTACTCCTGGCAGCTGACCCTGGTGGTGTTCGCCGCGTTCCTGCCGGCCGTGGTGATCATTCGGCTGTTCCAGAAGCGGCTGGCCGGCGTCTACCGGATCGTGCGCGAGCGCACCGGCACGATGCTCGGCGCGGTCGCCGAGAGCGTCGTCGGCGCGACCGTCATCCGCGCGTACGGCGTGGCCGGTCGCACCGGCAAGCGGCTGGACACCTCGATCGACAGCCTGCGGGTGGCGCAGCAGAAGGCCCTGCGGACCAGCGTGATCAGCTTCTCCACCGGGGAGATCGCGGCCGGGGTGGCGCTGGCCGCGGTGGTCGTGGTCGGCGTGCTGCTCGGCGCCGGGGGCGGGCTGAGCGTCGGCAAGCTGACCGCGTTCCTGTTCCTGGTCACCCTGTTCATCCAGCCGGTGCAGATCGCCACCGAGGTGCTCAACGAGGCGCAGAACGCCGTCGCCGGCTGGCGGCGGGTGCTCGACGTGCTCGACATCGAGCCGGACGTGGCGGACCCGGAGGCCGAGGGCGTCGAGCTGCCGCCCGGCCCGTTGTCGATCCGCTTCGCCGACGTGTCCTACCGCTACCCCGGCGGACCGGTCGTCCTGGCGGACGTGGATCTAAAGATCGCCCCGAAGACCCGGGTGGCCGTCGTGGGCGAGACCGGCAGCGGCAAGACCACCTTCGCCAAGCTGCTCACCCGGCTGATGGACCCGGCCGGCGGCCAGGTGCTGCTCTCCGGCACGCCGCTGACCTCGGTGCGTTTCACCTCGCTGCGCTCGCGGGTGGTGATGGTGCCGCAGGACGGCTTCCTGTTCGACGCCACGGTGGCGGAGAACATCCGCTTCGCGGTGCCCGAGATGACCGACGAGGACCTCGAGCTGGCGTTCCTCGAGCTGGGCCTGGGCGACTGGCTGGCCGGGCTCCCGCTCGGGCTGCAGACGCCGGTGGGCGAGCGCGGCGAGGCGCTCAGCGTGGGCGAGCGGCAGCTGGTCGCGCTGGTCCGGGCGTACGTGGCGGACCCCGACCTGCTGGTGCTGGACGAGGCGACCAGCGCGGTCGACCCGGCCACCGAGGTACGCCTGCAGCGCGCCCTCGACACCGTCACCCGTGGCCGCACCACCGTGGCGATCGCCCACCGGCTGTCCACCGCGCAGTCCGCCGACGAGGTGATCGTGGTGGACGCGGGCCGCGTGGTGCAACGCGGCCCGCACGCCACCCTGCTGCGGGACCCCGAGTCGATCTACGCCAAGCTCTACGCGTCCTGGCTGGAACAGACCCGCTGACGGCTACCGCGCGTAGAACTCGACGACCAGCTGCTCGTCGCAGACCACCGGCACCTCGGCGCGCAGCGGCTTGCGGATCACGATGGTGCGCAGCTCCTCGACCACCGTGGACAGATACGGCGCGGCCGGGCCGTCGAGGTGCGCGCCGGTGGCCGCGATCTGGAACGGCGGCTTCTGCCGGCTGCTCTCGCGGACCTCGACGACCTGCCCCGGCCTGAGCCGGTACGACGGCCGGTCGACCTTCTTGCCGTCGACCAGGAAGTGGCCGTGCGCGACGAGCTGGCGGGCCTGATAGATGGTGCGGGCCAGACCGGCGCGCTGCACGGTGGCGTCGAGGCGGCTCTCCAGCAGGGCGACCATGGTCTCGCCGGTCTTGCCCTGGCTGCGGTGCGCGTCGTCGTACGCCCGGCGCATCTGGGCCTCGCTGATGTTGTACTGGTGCCGCAGGCGCTGCTTCTCCAGCAGCCGGACCTGGTAGTCCGACGCCTTGCGCCGCCCCCGGCCGTGCATGCCGGGCGGGAACGGCCGCCGCTCGAAGTACTTGACGCACTTGCGGGTGAGCGGAATGCCGAGGGCCCGCGAGAGCCGGGCCTTGGGACGGGAGTTGTTCACGGGCGATCTCACTTCGACTGAAGGGTGTTGTACGGTTAGGCTAACCTTACTAAGGCAATCCTAACCGGTGCACCGGAGGTACCTGACATGCAGCCCACGCCCGCCGAGGTCGCCCGTACCCTGGCCGCCGGTCACCTGCCCGCCGACGCGCACATCGCGTGCCGCCAGGGTCCGTACCCGGTGCGGCACGTGACCGACAGCCAGGGCCGCGTGCTCCTGCTGGCCCCGCGCAACGGCGCGCTCACCACCGCGCTGCGCCCGGGTCCCGGCAACGACGACACCGCGCTGGTGCTCGACATCAGCGACGTGCCGCCGGTGGCCGGCGCGCCGTCGCTGGGCCGGGTGTGGGTGGCGGGCTGGGCCGTCGCGCTCACCGGCGAGCAGGCCCGCGAGGCCGCCCTGGACTACGCCGACACCGACCCGGCGCCGGACCTGCTCGACGTCGGCGACAGCCAGGTGCTGCACCGGATGGAGGTCGCCGAGGTGCGCTACGAGCGCAACGGCGTGCTGGTCGACGTCGACCCCGACGACTACGCGCTGGCCGCCCCGGATCCGCTGCGGACCATCGAGTTCGACCTGATCGCCGACCTGGCCGACCACCACCTCGACGAGATGGCCGGCTACGTGCGCCGCCAGCTGGGCCCGGCCGCCCGCCCCGGCGACCGGCCCGAGGTGGTCCGCCTGGACCGGTACGGCTTCGTGGTCCGCCTGGGTGACCGCTTCGCCCGGCTGGCCTTCCCGCGCCCGGTCACCGACCGCCACGACCTGGCCCACCTGCTGCACCCGGTGCTCTGCCACCGCTGCACGAGCGAGCGCGAGGCGGCGGCCTAGCTAGCCGTCGAGAAAGCCCGGCAGCTCGTCCACCAGGTAGCGCTGCACGGTCGGCCCGATCGCGGCCACCAGCCGCTCGGCCGGGGCCGAGGCCACCGGCTCGACCTTGAGCACGTAGCGGACGACCAGCAGCCCGGCGATCTGGGTGGCGACCAGCGCCGCCCGGACCGGCGCCTCCTTCTCGTCGATGTCCAGCGCCGCGATCGCCCGGCGCAGCACCTGGGTCACCACGAACTCCCGCATCAGCCGCGCGGTCCACTCGTTGCTCATCGCCGAGCGCGCCAGCGCCACCGCCGCGGACCCGGCCGGGGAGTCCCAGACGCCCAGCACCGTCGCCACGAGCCGCTCGCCGGCCTGCTCCCGGGGGCCGGCCATCGCCTTCGGGATCAGCTCGGCCGGGTCGATCGGGGCGTTCATGGCCGCCAGGAAAAGCTTCTCCTTGGTGCCGAAGTAGTGGTGGACCAGGGCCGGGTCGACCTGGGCCGCGGCGGCGATGGCGCGGATCGAGGCCTTGTCGTAGCCGGCCTCGGCGAACATGGTGCGGGCGGCCTCCAGGATGGACTGCTTGGTGTCCTGGTTGCCCGGGCGCCGCCCGCTCCGCCGTACCAAGAGCAACTCCTCGTCAGGGTGTGCGACGACGCAGCGTCGCGGCGGCCAGGACCAGGGCGACCAGCGCCGCGCCGGCCACCACGACGAGGTCGCGCCACATCGTGGTGGTGGGGTCGGCGTGCGCGCCCACCTGCATCAGCGCCTCCACCGCGTACGACAGCGGCAGCGCGTCCGAGACCGCCTGCAACCAGCCGGCCATCTGCGCGCGGGGCACGAACAGCCCGCACAGCAGCAGCTGGGGGATGACCACCACCGGTAGGAACTGTACGGCCTGGAACTCGGTGCGCGCGAAGGCGCTGCAGAACAGCCCCAGCGCCACCCCGAGCACCGCGTTGACCACGGCGATCACCACGACCAGCCCGGCGCCGCCGACGGTGTCCAGATCCAGCAGCAGGTACGCCGCGGCGACCGCGATGCCGGCCTGCATCGTCGCGGCCAGCCCGAACGCCAGGCCGTAGCCGAAGAGCAGGTCGAGCTTGCCGAGCGGGGTGGTGAGCAGCCGTTCCAGGGTGCCGGTGGTGCGTTCCCGCAGCATCGCGATGCTGGTCACCAGGAACATGATCACGAACGGGAAGATCCCGAGCATGATCAGGGCGATCCGGTCGAAGGTCGGGCCCGCGTTCTCGTACATGAAGAACAGCAACGTGAGCAGCACCGCCGGGACGACGGCGAGCAGCGCGACGGTACGCCGGTCGTGCCGCAACTGCCGCAGGATGCGCGCCGCGGTGGACAGAGTGATCCGCAGACTCATGCCGTCACCCGCTCGCTGTCGCGGATGAGGCGCAGGAACGCCTCCTCCAGGTCCTCGGTGCCGGCGGCCGTACGGATGGCCGCGGGGGAGTCGTCGCCGATCAGGCGTCCCTCGCGGATCAGCAGCAGCCGGTCGCAGCGGCCGGCCTCGTCCATCACGTGGCTCGAGACCAGCAGCGTGGTGCCGGCGGCGGCCAGGGCGTGGAACTTGGCCCACAGGTCCGCGCGCAGCACCGGGTCCTGCCCGACGGTGGGCTCGTCCAGCACCAGCAGCCGCGGCGTGCCGATCATCGCGCAGCCCAGCGAGGCCCGGCTGCGCTGGCCGCCGGAGAGGTTGCCGACCAGCTGACCGGCCGCGTCGGCCAGGCCGACGTCGGCGATCGCCCGGTCGGCCTCGGCCGCTCCCAGGCCGTACAGCGAGGCGAAGTAGCGGGCGTTCTCCCGGACGGAGAGGTCGGCGTAGATGCTGGGGGCCTGGGTGACGTAGCCGACCGTACGCCGCAGCTCGGCCGCCCCGGCCGGCCGGCCCAGCACCGTGACCGAGCCGGAGCGCACCACCTGCACCCCGACGATCGCCCGGATGAGCGTGGTCTTGCCGCTGCCGCTGGGGCCGAGCAGGCCCGTGACGCTGCCGGCCGCGACCCCGCAGGTGATCCCGTGCAACACGCGGCGGCCACCGCGGTCGACCACGAGGTCCGTGACCTCGATGGCATCGTTCATCGCATCCCCCTCGAACTCATCATGTGTTGAGTTCAACGCTAGATGAATTCCGTGGGCGGGGCAATCACGCGCCGCCAAGGTGGCACACGACCATGACAAAAGCCGCGATCCCCAGCGGGGATCGCGGCTTGTCGGCTGTCGGGCGCTACAGGGCCAGGATGCGGTCGAGGAACTCCCGGTAGCCGCGCATCGCCATGCGCATGCTCTCGGTGTCGGGCGTCGCCGTGCCGCGCAGCGGGTCCAGCTCGTCGCGCTCGGCCAGCATCGACTCGGTGAGCTCGTGCACGGCCTCGGTGAGCAGGTCGTGGGCGCGGGTCAGGGCGGCCACCGGGTCGTCGACGAACTGGGCCTTGACCTCGTGCCAGTCGGCGCGGAACTGCTCGCTGGCGGACTCGGCCCAGAAGGTGATCGCGATGTCGTTCACGTCGCCGGGGCGCAGCGGCGCCTCGCCGGCCCCGGCCGGCGCCGCCCGCCGGCCCGCCGGGGTGTCCTGGCTGCCCGGGCCGTCGTGGCGGCCGGCGTCGTTGCTGCCGGGGGCGTCGTTGCGGCCGGGCGCGTCGTTCAGGGTGGTCGATCGCCGGGGGGCGGGCGCCACCGGCTCGTGGGTGGCCTCGTCGTCGCGGGTGAGCCGGCCGCCGGCCCCGCTGACCGGCACCGCGGCGCTGGCCGGGACGGCGGCGCCGCCGGGGACGGTGGCGCTGCCGGACGCTCCCGCCCGCGGGCTCGCGGTGGCCCAGCCGGTGGGTTCGAGGCGGGTCGGTTCGAGTCGGGTCTGCATGCCGGGGTCGTCCTTCGTGGCCTGGGGGATGGTCGGCGCGGCGGCCGCGGGCAGCGCGGAGACGGGACGATCCCCGCCGGACCGGTTGCCGCTGGGCCAGTTCTCGCCGGGCTGGTCGCGGCGGGGCCGGTCCCCACCTGACGAGTCTGCGCCGGAGCGGTCTCCGCCGGGCCGCGCGGAGGCCGGTGGAGCGGAAGTGGGCCGCGCGGAAGCGGGCCGTGCGGAAGTAGGTGCGGAAGTAGGTGGTGCGGAAGCCGGCCGTGCGGAAGCCGACGGCGGGCTCACCGGGCGACCCGGCACCGGCACCGGCACCTGGGCCGACCCGGTCGCTGCCGGTGGGGCGCCGGCCGGGCGGCCACCCATCGGCACCGGCGCAACGCCCCCGGCCTGCTTCGCGGCGGGACCGGTGTGTTGCCCGCCGGCTGGACCCGGGTGCTGCTCGTCGGCGGCGGGTCCAGTCGCCCGACCGCCACCGCCGCCGGGTGCGGAGGCGGAGCCGTGCGCGGCGAACGGCGAGGGCGAGAAAGGCGGCCCGGCCGGTCCGTCGTCGTCGGGCGCGAACGGCGACCGCGAGCCGCGCTCACCGTCGTCATGGCCGGGCGCGAACGGCGACCGCGGCTCGTGCCCGCCGTCGTTGTCGTCGGGCCCGAACGGCGACCGTGTCCCGGGCCCCTCCTCGCTGTCGGCCGGCGCGAACGGCGACCGCGAACCGCGCCCACCGTCACCGTTGGGGGGCGCGACCGGGCCCCTCGGCCCGGGCGGCGCGTCGTCGCCCGGCACGCCGAAGACCGGCAGCGCAGACGGCTCGTCGCCGGCCTCGTGGTCGCCGGGCGGCGGGAAGACGGGCGGCGGGAAGGCGGGCTCGCCGGGGGGCGCGAAGCCGGAGTCCCCGGCCGGGCCGAAGATCGAGTCCCCGCGCGGGGCGAAGATCGAGTCGCCGGCCGGCGGGAAGGGCGAGGGGGGCGGACCGTCGCCGGACGGCGCGAACGGCGACCGCGAGCCGGGCGGCGACCCGCCCACCGGCGCCTGCCCGTTGGGGACCGGCCCGCCGCCGTGCCGGGGGCCCGCGTCGCCGTTGCGGTGCCCGTTGGTCTCCACCGGCGGGAAGCCGCCCGGGCTGGTCCACCGGGTGCCGTTGGTGCCGCCGAGCAGCGCGTCCGCCGGGCGCCGGGAGCCCAGGGCCACCATCTCGGTGTCGCCGGTCAGCGCCGGGTGGGGCCGCGGCGCGAACGGGTTCGGCTGCGGCTCGCCGGGCTCCGGCTGGTCGTCGTGCGGCTGGGACTGCTGATCGCTCACCTGCGGGTGCTCCCCGGTCGGGCCGGCCGCGCCGGCTTGCTGGTCGGACGCGTGTGCCGTGGCGTCGGCCGGTGGCGCGTCCGGGTCCTCTTGGGACCTACCGGCGGCCGGCGTGGACATCCCGTGCGCCGGCCAGAAGCGGGCCAGCCCGCGCGATTGCCGGTTCTCGGGCTCGGACGTCGGCTCCATCGGTCAAGACTCCCGTTCCAGTGGCGGCGCCGCCCGCTCCGGCGAGCCGGTCGGACGGCGGGCGCAGCCCCCTCTCGGGTGCGGCGCACGACGACGGTACCGTCCCCGGCCTCCCGGTCACACCCCCAGTGCGGGTCGTGACCGGATCGTGGGCTACCGGTACGGCCGGTGGACGCCGGTACCCCGTGCGGGAGAATGTGACACTGTGCCCGCGACTGACCTTGTGAACGGACCTGTCTCCGCGCTGGACCCGGCGATCGCCGCCCGCCTGCGCCGTAGCCCCGACGGCCTGGTGGCCGCGATCGTGCAGGAGGCCGGCACGCGCGACGTGCTGATGCTGGCCTGGATGGACGACGAGGCCCTGCACCGCACGCTGACCACCGGCCGCGCCACCTACTGGTCGCGCAGCCGCCGGGAGTACTGGGTCAAGGGCGCCACCTCCGGCCACCACCAGTACGTGCGCTCGGTGGCGCTGGACTGCGACGGCGACGCGCTGCTGGTCACGGTCGAGCAGGTCGGCGCGGCCTGTCACACCGGCACGCACACCTGCTTCTCCGACGAGCTGCCCGCCGTGCCCGGGGAGACCGCATGACCACCGGCTCGGTCACCCCCGACGAGGACGGCTTCGTCGCCCAGGCGGCCCGGCGCCGGGTGGTGCCGGTCGTCCGGCGGCTGCTGGCCGACGGCGAGACCCCGATCGGCGTCTACCGCAAGCTGGCCGGCGGCCCCGGCACCTTCCTGCTCGAGTCGGCCGAGCAGGGCGCCGGCTCCGCCGCCTGGTCGCGCTACTCGTTCATCGGCGTACGCAGCGTCGCCACCCTGGTGGAACGCGACGGCGAGGCCGCCTGGCTCGGCCACCCGCCGGCGGGCGTACCGCTGACGGGCGACCCGGTGGTCGCCCTGCGCGAGACCGTCGCGGCCCTGGCCGCCCCCGAGGAGCCCGGTACGGGCGACGACCTGCCGCCGCTGACCGGGGGCATGGTCGGCTATCTCAGCTACGACCTGGTCCGGCGCTTCGAGCGGCTGCCGGCCACCGCCACCGACGACGTGCCCCTGCCCGAGCTGGGCATGATGCTGGCCACCGACCTGGTCGTGCTCGACCACTACGACGGCTCGGCCATCCTGGTCGCCAACGCGGTGCTCGACCCCGGGGCCGGCGCCGCCGCGGCCCGCGCCGCCTACCACCAGGCGGTCGGCCGGCTCGACGCGATGACCACCGCGCTGTCCCGCCCCACCCCGCCGATGATCTCCACGGTCGAGCGGGTGCCGGCGGGCGACGTGGTCAGCCGCACCGCGCCGGGCGACTACCAGAAGGCGGTGGAGACGGCCAAGGAGGCGATCCGGGCCGGCGAGTGCTTCCAGATCGTGGTCGCCCAGCGCTTCGAGCGGGCCACCGACGCCGACCCGCTCGACGTCTACCGGGTGCTGCGGGCGACCAACCCGAGCCCGTACATGTACCTCCTGCGCTTCGACGACGTGGACATCGTCGGCTCGTCGCCGGAGGCCCACCTCAAGGTCAGCGCCGAACAGGGCGGGGTGCGCCGGGCGCTGCTGCACCCGATCGCCGGCACCCGGTGGCGCGGCGCCACCCCCGAGCAGGACAACGCGCTCGCGGCGGAGCTGCTGGCCGACCCCAAGGAGCGCGCCGAGCACGTCATGCTGGTCGACCTGGGCCGCAACGACCTGGGCCGGGTGTGCCGGGCGGGCACGGTCGAGGTGCCGGACTTCGCGCGCATCGAGCGCTACAGCCACGTCATGCACATCGTCTCGACGGTCGTCGGCGAGCTGCGGGCCGACCGCAGCGCCTTCGACGCGCTGGCCGCGACGTTCCCGGCCGGCACCCTGTCGGGCGCGCCGAAGGTCCGGGCCATGGAGATCATCGAGAGCCTGGAGCCGACCCGGCGCGGCCTGTACGGCGGCACGGTGGGCTACTTCGGCTTCGCCGGCGACATGGACATGGCGATCGCGATCCGCACGGCGTTGATGCACGGCGGTACGGCGTACGTGGGCGCCGGCGCGGGCATCGTGGCGGACTCGGATCCGGCCGCCGAGGAGCAGGAGACCCGCAACAAGGCGGCGGCCGTGCTGGCGGCCATCGCGGCCGCCGAGACGTTGCGCGCGGCCCGCTGATGACGCCGGCCCGCCGGTTGGCGACCGCGGTGCTGCTCTGCGCGGCCGGCGCCGGCCTCGCCGTGTACGGCGTCACCCGCACCTGGTCGGAGACCGTCACCGCCCGCCCGGGCCTGTCGTCGCTGCGGGACGCCCGCACCGGCGCGGACCTGGAACCGTGGGTGATCGGCCTGGCCCTGGTGGCGCTGGCCGGGGCGGGGGCGCTGCTGGCGACCGGGGGTGTGGTCCGCCGGCTGCTGGGCGGGCTGCTGGCCCTGGTCGGTCTGGGCGTGGCGGCCGGGGCGGTCGCCGGCCGGGCCGGGCTGGACGTGGGCGCCGCCGGCAGCGGCGCCACCTTCGGGCCGGTGGTCTGCGTGCTGGGCGGCCTGCTGATCATGCTCGGGGGGCTCTCGGCGGCCCGCGCCGGCCACCAATGGCCCGCCATGGGCGCCCGCTACGAACGCCCGGGTGTGACCGCCGCCACCGGCTCCGCGCGGGGCGCCGCCGGCCCGGGCACCGATCAGCGGACGGACACCGCGCGCCGGCCGGGCACCGATCAGCGGGTGGACACCGATCAGCGGGTGGACACCGATCAGCGGGTGGACACCAGGGCGGCGTGGGAGGCGCTCGACCGCGGCGAGGACCCCACCGCGCGCTGATTGCCGCGGGCCGCGGCCCGCCGCGAGTTCGCGGCGGCCAGCGCCGCCACCATCGCGTCCATGTCGGCGCGGGCCTGGGCCCGGGCCCGGTCGGCGCAGATGGCCGCCCAGGCGTTGCCCTGGGCGGTGCGCACGTTCTCGTCCCCCACCACGCGGCGCTCGAGCCCGGCGGCGAGATCCGCGGCCGCCGCGACGACGGCCCGGGAGACGGCGACGAAACCAACCTCTGCAGTAGCCATGGTCAACCTCACGAGACTCGTGCCGGGGGCCGGCTTTGCTGACGCCGCCGACCAGTCTGCCCGAGACCGATGATGCCGTAGTCGTATTTCCGATCGGTGACACCACCGTCACCGCTGCGGGGGATCAGCCGATCATCCAGGGGGTCCCAGCTAGCGCCGTGGTGCGGGCGAGGAGGATGTGACCGATGAGACAGCGTGCCGCCCGGGTGCGCATTATGGCGCAGCCCATCTCGTGAGGCGCGCCATACCCCGGGGGCCCGGACATGTCGGCGGCCACCTAGCATCGGGCCGAGGACACCCGGAGAGGGGAGTCATTAGGTGACATCCGATCAGGCGGCGGGCAGTGGCGGACCCGCGGAGCGTGGTGCGGGACCGCAGAACGTGCTCGAGGAGATCCTGGCCGGGGTGCGCGAGGACGTCGCGGCCCGCCAGCAGCAACTCTCGCTGGAGCAGGTGCGCGACCTCGCCGCGGCGGCACCGCCGGCGATCGACGCGTACGCGGCCCTGCGCAAGCCCGGGGTGGCGGTGATCGCGGAGGTCAAGCGGTCGTCGCCGTCCAAGGGCGCGCTGGCCGACATCCCCGACCCGGCCGAGCTGGCGGGCGAATACGCGGCGGGCGGCGCACGGTGCATCAGCGTGCTCACCGAGGGCCGCTGGTTCGGCGGCTCGCTGGCCGACCTGGCCGCGGTGCGGGCCGCGGTCGGCGTGCCGGTGCTGCGCAAGGACTTCGTCGTCTCCAGCTATCAGGTGCACGAGGCGCGGGCCCACGGCGCCGACCTCGTCCTGCTCATCGTGGCCGCGCTCGAGCAGAACGTGCTCACCGGCCTGCTGGAGCGCATCGAGTCGCTGGGCATGACGGCGCTCGTCGAGGTGCACAACGAGGAGGAGGCCGACCGGGCCCTGGACGCCGGGGCCCAGGTCATCGGCGTCAACGCCCGCGACCTGCGCACCCTCGAGGTGGACCGGTCGGTCTTCGAGCGGATCGCGCCCGGCCTGCCGAACAACGTGGTCAAGATCGCCGAGTCGGGCGTGCGCGGGCCGCACGACCTGATCCGGTACGCCTCGGCCGGCGCGGACGCCGTGCTGGTCGGCGAGGGCCTGGTCACCAAGAAGAGCCCGCGCGACGCCGTCGCCGAACTGGTGAACGCCGGCAACCACCCGGCCACGCCCCGGCCCGTGCGATGAGCGCGCCCACCTTCCCCGACCTGGCCGGGCACTTCGGTCGCTACGGCGGCCGGTTCGTGCCGGAGGCGCTGGTCCGGGCGCTCGACGAGCTGGACGCGGCGTACCGCTCGGCCAAGGTCGACCCGGTGTTCCAGGAGCGGTTCACCGGGCTGCTGCGCGACTACGCCGGCACCCCGTCGCTGCTCTACCGGGCGGAGCGGTTCTCCGCCGCGATCGGCGCCGAGGTGCTGCTCAAGCGCGAGGACCTCAACCACACCGGCGCGCACAAGGTGCGCAACGTGCTGGGGCAGGCCCTGCTGGCCAAGCGGATGGGCAAGCCGCGGGTCATCGCCGAGACCGGCGCCGGCCAGCACGGCGTGGCCAGCGCCACCGCGGCGGCGCTGCTCGACCTGGAGTGCGTCGTCTACATGGGCGCGATGGACACCGAGCGCCAGGCGCTCAACGTGGCCCGGATGCGCATGCTCGGGGCCACCGTCGTGCCGGTGACCAACGGCTCGCGCACGCTCAAGGACGCCCTCAACGAGGCCCTGCGCGACTGGGTCTCCAGCGTCGACACGACCCACTACCTGCTGGGCACGGCGGCCGGCCCGGCGCCGTTCCCGGAGATCGTGCGCGACTTCGTCGGCGGCATCGGCACCGAGGCCCGGGCCCAGTGCCTGACGCAGCTGGGCCGGCTGCCCGACGCGGTCGCGGCCTGCGTGGGTGGCGGCTCGAACGCGATCGGCATCTTCCACGCCTTCGTGCCCGACGAGCAGGTGCGCCTGTACGGCTTCGAGGCCGGCGGCGACGGGGTGGCGACCGGCCGGCACGCCGCGTCGATCACCGGCGGCTCGGCGGGCGTGCTGCACGGCGCCCGGACGTACGTGCTCCAGGACTCCGACGGCCAGACCGTCGAGTCGCACTCCATCTCGGCCGGGCTGGACTACCCCGGCGTCGGGCCGGAGCACGCCTGGCTGCACGACACCGGCCGGGCCCGCTACGAGCCGGTCACCGACGCCGAGGCGATGGCGGCGTTCCAGCTGCTGTGCCGCACCGAGGGCATCATCCCGGCCATCGAGAGCGCGCACGCGCTGGCCGGCGCGCAGCGGATCGTGCCGGCGCTGACCGCGGAGCTGGGTCGCACCCCCACGATCGTGATCAACCTGTCCGGGCGCGGCGACAAGGACGTGCACACCGCGGGCGCCTACTTCGGCATCCTCGACGAGGTCGAGACGATCGTCCCGGGGGAGAACTCGTGAGCATCGCCGACACCTTCGGCAAGGCGAAGGCCGAGGGGCGGGCCGTGCTGGTCGGCTGCATGCCGGCCGGCTTCCCGACCGTCGACGAGAGCATCGCCTCGATGGTGGCGATGGCCGAGTCGGGCTGCGACGTCATCGAGGTCGAGCTGCCGTACTCGGACCCGGTGATGGACGGGCCGGTCATCCAGAAGGCCAGCGACATTGCCCTGGCCGGCGGGGTGCGCACCCGGGACACGCTGCGGATCATCGAGGCGGTCGCGAACGCCGGGGCCACCGTGGTGCTGATGACGTACTGGAACCCGGTCGAGCGCTACGGCGTGGACGCGTTCGCCCGCGACCTCGCCGCGGCCGGCGCGACCGGGATGATCACCCCGGACCTGATCCCGGACGAGGCCGGCGAGTGGATCGCCGCCGCCGACCGGTACGCGATCGACCGCACCTTCCTGGTCTCGCCGTCGTCGACCGACGAGCGCATCGCGATGACCGTGGCCCAGTGCCGCGGCTTCGTCTACGCGACCGCGCTGATGGGCGTCACCGGCGCCCGCACCGCGGTGTCGTCGCAGGCGCCCGAGCTGGTGGCCCGGATCCGCCGGGCCGACCCGGACCTGCCCGTCGGGGTGGGCCTGGGCGTCGGCACCGGGGCGCAGGCGGCCGAGGTGGCCGCGTTCGCCGACGGCGTCATCGTCGGCAGCGCGCTGATCCGCTGCGTGCTCGACGCCCCCGACCGGGGAACCGGCCTGGACCGGCTGCGGGCGCTCAGCGCGGAGCTCGCCGAGGGCGTACGGGCCAACAAGCCCTCTTGATGGCGCCGGAGGCGATCGGCGGTAGGGTGCGCGCGTGAACTTCGCCGCTATCCCGAGCCCCACGACGTCGGTCTGGCACCTGCTGGGCCTGCCGATCCGGGCGTACGCACTCTGCATCGTCGCCGGCATCGTCGTGGCCGTGCTGGTCATGGAGCACCGGTTGCGCCGCCGCGGTGTCGCCCCGTGGGCCTCGCTGGACATGGCGGTGTGGGCGGTGCCGTTCGGCATCGTCGGCGCGCGGATCTACCACGTCATCACCTCGCCGGGCGACTACTTCGGCGCCGGCGGCGACCCGATCCGCGTCTTCCAGATCTGGGAGGGCGGCCTGGGCATCTGGGGCGCCGTGGCCGGTGGCGCGCTGGGCGCCTGGCTCGCCGCCCGCCAGCTGGGCCTGCCGCTGAGCGTCTTCGCCGACGCGCTGGCCCCCGCGCTGCCGCTGGCCCAGGCGGTGGGCCGGCTCGGCAACTGGTTCAACAACGAGCTGTACGGCGGCGTCACGACGCTGCCGTGGGGCCTGCGCGTGCACGACATGGACCGGGCCAACCCGGGCCACGCGACCGTCATCGACGGCAAGGCCGTGACCCTGCCCGACCTCTACCACCCGACGTTCCTGTACGAGCTGATCTGGGACCTCGGCGTCGCGGGCCTGGTGTTCTGGCTGGACCGCCGGTACAAGTTCGGACGCGGCCGGGCGTTCGCGCTCTACGTGATGGCGTACTGCGCGGGCCGGTTCTGGATCGAGATGCTGCGCGTCGACGAGGCCAACCACATCTTCGGCGTCCGCCTCAACGTCTTCACCTCCGTCGTGGTCTTCCTCGGCGCGCTGGTCTACTTCCTGCTCGTCAAGGGCCCCCGCGAGTACGTGGTGCCGATCGACGCGCCCGACACCGCCCCGGAGCCGGACGCCGAGAGCGACGTCTCCCAGGTGGACGTCGGGGACCGGGCCGCCGCCGGCAAGCCTCCGGCGGCGTACCAGGTGGTCAGCGAGGAACGCTTCCGGGCGTACCAGCGCACCGGGGTGCTGCCGCCCGCCGGGCCGGCGGCCGGATCCGACGCGACCGGCACGCCGGGCGACGACGAGCCCGGCGCGGTCTCGGCCACCCGGCCCGCGGAGCCCGACGGCAAGCCGTCCGCGTCCGCCTCCGCCGACGAACACTGACGGCCCGGCCCCGGCGGAAGGCGGCGGCGTGCGCACGGCCGTAGTGGTGGGAGCGGGCATCGCGGGGCTGGCCGCCGCCGGCGCGCTGGCCCGCGACGGCTGGCAGGTGACCCTGCTGGAGGCGGCCGAGCGGATCGCGGCGTCCCCGACGGCCCTGGTGCTCTGGCCCAACGGCCGGCGCGCCCTGGAGGCTCTCGACCCGGACGGCGGCTGGTCGGCGATCGCGTCGCCGCTGCCGGACGGCGGGGTACGCCGCCCGGACGGCCAGTGGCTCGCCGCGCCCCGCGCGCGGCTGGGCGCCGGCCCCGCCCCGGCGGTCGTGCACCTGGAGGACCTGTACGACGCGCTGGTGGCCGGGCTCGGCGACCGGGTGCACATCCGTACCGGCTTCACCGTCACCGGGGTGCGCACCGGCCGCACCCAGCGCCCGTCGGTCTCCGACGGCCGCACCCGCTGCGAGGCCGACCTGCTGGTCGCCGCCGACGGCATCGACAGCCGGGTCCGCCGCGCGCTGGCCCCGGAGTCCGCCGCCGTCGGCTCGGGCTTCGCCGCCTGGCAGGCGGTCATTCCCGGCTACCGCGTGCCCGACCTGCCCGCGGACCAGGCGGCCGGCGGGGAGACCCTCGGCGCGGGCTACCGCTTCGTCTCCATGCCGCTCGGCGGCCGCGCGGCGGGCCGCGGCGGCGTCTACTGGGTGGCCACGGCCGCCGGCGCCCCGCGCCCCGAGCCGCCGGCCACCCAGCTGGCACTGCTGCGGCGCTGGTTCGCCGGCTGGCACGCGCCGGTCGGCGCGCTGCTGGCGGCGACCCGCCCCGAGGACCTGGTCCCGCAGGAGGTCCGCGAACTGCGGCCGCTGCCCCGCGCGTACGGCTTCCGGGCCGGCCCGGGCGGCGTGGTGCTGCTCGGCGACGCCGCCCACGCGATGCCGCACCACCTCGGCCAGGGCGCCTGCCTGGCGTTCGAGGACGCGGCCACGCTGCGGGCGCTGGTCGCCGGCGTCCGCCCGGGAGCCACCCTGGGCGACGCGGTGGAGGAGTACGACCGGGCCCGCCGCCCCCGCACGGCCAGCGTGGTCCGCCAGTCCCGGCGGATGTCGGCGGTGGTGCAGGCCCGTGGCCGGCTGGCGCTGCGGGCGCGCAACGCGGCGCTGGGGTCGTTGCGGCCGCGGATCCTGGGCCACGCCCACGACCTGACCGCGGAGTGGCGACCCCCGGACTGACGGGGGGCGCGGTCAGCGGCCGCGCCCGGCGAGCGGCGACGGCCGCTTCCGCGACCCGCCGGGCGGCTCCGGCCGAGTGCCCGTCCACGAGCGCGTATCGGCGTTCAGTTCGTCCGTCGAACCCGAGGAGCTGCACCGCCTGACGTCGCCGCAGCGAGGTCCTACCGGCGCGGAGGGCGCTCGGCCACGATGACGCGGCGCGGGGTGGACAGAACCGCGAAGACAGCTGTGGCCATGCGAAACCGCCCTACGCCGACAGGGCCGCCGGTTCGGCGATGCAGGCCGTGCCGATCCGGCGGAAGCCGACCTTGGAGTACAGCCGGGCCACGTCGTCGTCGCCGGCGGACAGGAACACCAGGTCGGTGCCGTCGGTCAGGGTGCGCCGGGCCAGGCTGGCGGTCAGCTGGGACGCGTACCCGCGGCGCCGCGCCGACGGCAGTGTCGCCACCCCGGCGACCTCGCCGACCGCGCCCACCCGCTGGACCGTGCCGCAGGCCAGGATGCCCGCGGTCGGCGACTCGACCACCGCGCTGAGCATCCGGCCGGCGGCGTGCCGGCGGGTCAGGTCGACCACGGCGGCGTCGCTCAGCGGCGGCACCGCGTCGCGTTGGGCCGGGCCGGCCACCTCCACCACCAGCGAGCCGGACTGGACCGTGGTGGTGTTGGCCGGGGCGCCGAAGCCGAGCCGGGCGACCGCGCGGCTGGCGTTGATGTCGGCGGCGAAGCCGGGCCGGGCCGGGTCGAGGAAGCGGATGGCGGCGCCGGGCAGCGGCAGGTCCGGGACCAGGGCGGCGTTCTCCAGCACCATCAGCGGGGCGAGCAGCACGTCCAGCCCGGCCGAGCGGGCCACGGCCAGCAGGTCCGGCGTGGTCTCGTGCACCCATTCGAAGGCCTCGGGCACGCCGAGGTCTCGTTGGCGCTGCCGCACGGCGGTAACATCGGCGGCGGACGGTGTGCCGGCACCGCCGAGGCGCGGGCGGGCGTAGAAAGGCCAGCCCTCGCCGTTGTTGACGAAGAGCACGAACCCGCCGATCTCCTCCGCGACGGCGGCGTCGCGGGGCACGGCATCGTAGAAGCGTTCCAGCCGGGTGAAGACGTCGGTATCCTCTAGCGCCACCGCGCGAGACTACCCGTTGGCCACCCTCTGTCTCTCGCCCGGCAGCGACATACCGCCCTCCGGGCCGCCCACGGTGACAAATCGGTGGGGCAAAAGTGTGATCCATCCGCACCTGGCGGAGATCGGTGACGACTAACGTAGACTCTAGAGACTTTTGCAGGGCCGACGTCGTCCCGACCTTGAACGGAAACACCAGTGACGATCGGAGGCCCGGTGGCTCTTCCGCACCCCCGAAGCGACAACCATGACTCTCGTGGTTTGTACGATCCGGCGCAGGAGCACGATGCGTGCGGCGTGGCCTTCGTGGCCGATCTGCACGGCCGCCGCTGCCACGACGTGGTCGCCAAGGGCCTCTCGGCGCTGATCCGGCTCGACCACCGCGGCGCCCGCGGCGCCGAGCACAACACCGGCGACGGCGCCGGCATCATGATCCAGGTGCCGGACGCCTTCCTGCGGGCCGTGGTCGACTTCGACCTGCCGCCCGCCGGCTCGTACGCGACCGGCCTGGTGTTCCTGCCCAACGACCCCGACGAGGCCGCCCGTTCGGTCGCCGTCTTCGAGAAGTACGCCCTGGTGGAGGGCGGCGACATCCTGGGCTGGCGGGACGTGCCGGTGAACCCGGCCGGGCTGGGGGAGACCGCCGAGGCGGCCCGCCCGCGGATCCGCCAGGTGTTCCTGGCCGCGCACCGCCTCACCGGCTCGAGGACCGGGCCGGCCGGCGCGCCGCTGTCGGGCCTGGAGCTCGACCGGGTCGCGTTCTGCATCCGCAAGCAGGCCGAGCGGGAGAGCTCGCAGCGCGGCGTCGCGGCGTACTTCCCGTCGCTGTCGGCGCGCACCATCACGTACAAGGGCATGCTGACGCCCGACCAGCTGCCGGCGTTCTTCCCGGACCTGACCGACGAGCGGGTGGACAGCGCGATCGCGCTGGTGCACTCGCGGTTCTCCACCAACACGTTCCCGTCGTGGCCGCTGGCCCACCCGTACAGGTTCATCGCGCACAACGGCGAGATCAACACCATCCGCGGCAACCGGAACTGGATGGCCGCCCGCGAGGCGCTGCTGGCCTCGCCGACCGTGCCCGGCACCATCAAGCGGCTGTTCCCGATCTGCACGCCCGAGGCGTCCGACTCGGCGAACTTCGACGCCGTGCTGGAGCTGCTGCACCTGTCCGGGCGCAGCCTGCCGCACGCGGTGCTGATGATGATCCCGGAGGCCTGGGAGAACGACCCGGGCATGGACCCGGCCCGGCGCGCCTTCTACCGCTTCCACGCCAGCCTGATGGAGCCGTGGGACGGTCCGGCCAGCGTGGCGTTCACCGACGGCAGCATCATCGGCGCCGTGCTCGACCGCAACGGCCTGCGTCCCGGCCGCTGGTGGCACACCAGCGACGGGCTGGTCGTGCTGGGCAGCGAGGCCGGCGTGCTCGACCTCGACCCGGCCACCGTGGTCGCCAAGGGCCGGCTCCAGCCGGGCCGGATGTTCCTGGTCGACACCGAGGCCGGCCGGATCGTGCACGACGACGAGATCAAGGCCGAGCTGGCCGCCGCGCAGCCGTACGACGAGTGGCTGCACGCCGGGCTGATCGACCTGCGTGACCTGCCCGCCCGCGAGCACGTCATCTACACCCACGACTCGGTCATGCGCCGCCAGCAGGTCTTCGGCTACTCCGAGGAGGAGCTCAAGATCCTGGTCGCGCCGATGGCCCGCAGCGGCGCCGAGCCGCTGGGGTCGATGGGCACCGACACGCCGATCTCGCCGCTGTCGACCCGCCCGCGGCTGCTGTTCGACTACTTCCACCAGCTGTTCGCCCAGGTCACCAACCCGCCGCTGGACGCCATCCGCGAGGAGCTGGTGACCAGCCTGTCCACCACCATCGGGCCGGAGGGCAACCTGCTCGACCCGGGCCCGGCCAGCTGCCGGCAGATCGTGCTGCCGTACCCGGTCATCGACAACGACGACCTGGCCAAGCTGCTCTCCATCGACGAGGACGGCGACCTGCCGGGCTTCAAGGCGGTCCGGGTCTCGGGCCTGTACCCGCTGCGCGACGGCGCCGAGGGCATGAAGGCGCGGCTCACCCAGATCTGCCGGCACGTGTCGGAGGCGATCGAGGACGGCGTGCGCATCCTGGTGCTGTCCGACCGCGACTCCAACGCCGACCTGGCGCCGATCCCGTCGCTGCTGCTCACCGCCGCGGTGCACCAGCACCTGGTCCGGGAGCAGACCCGCACCCAGGTGGCGCTGGTCGTGGAGAGCGGCGACTGCCGGGAGGTGCACCACGCGGCCGTGCTGATCGGGTACGGCGCCGCGGCGGTCAACCCGTACCTGGCCTTCGAGAGCGTGGACGACCTGATCGCCACCGGCCCGCTGGCCGGCATGGAGTCGAAGAAGGCGGTCGGCAACTACGTCAAGGCGCTCGGCAAGGGCGTCCTGAAGATCATGTCCAAGATGGGCATCTCGACGGTGTCGTCGTACTGCGGCGCGCAGGTGTTCGAGGCGGTCGGCCTGGACAACAAGCTGTTGCAGCGTTACTTCGCCGGCACCTCCGGGCGCATCGGCGGCGCCGGGCTGGCCGAGATCCACGCGGAGGTCGCGGCGCGCCACGCGAAGGCGTACCCGAAGAACCCGGCCGAGCGCAGCCACCGCCGCCTCGAGGTCGGCGGCGAGTACCAGTGGCGCCGCGAGGGCGAGGTCCACCTGTTCAACCCGGAGACCGTCTTCCTGCTGCAGCACGCCACCCGCAGCAAGCAGTACGACGTCTTCCAGCAGTACACGGCCAAGGTGGACGGTCTGGCCGAGGCGGCCGGCTCGCTGCGCGGGCTGTTCCGCTTCAAGGACCGGGTGCCCGTCCCGCTGGACGAGGTCGAGCCGGCGAGCGAGATCGTCAAGCGGTTCGCCACCGGCGCGATGAGCTACGGCTCCATCTCGGCGGAGTCCCACGAGACCCTGGCGATCGCCATGAACCGCCTCGGCGGCAAGTCCAACACCGGCGAGGGCGGCGAGGACGTCGAGCGCCTGTACGACCCCGAGCGCCGCTCGTCGGTCAAGCAGATCGCCTCCGGCCGCTTCGGCGTCACCACCGAGTACCTGGTCAACGCCGACGACCTGCAGATCAAGATGGCGCAGGGGGCGAAGCCGGGCGAGGGCGGCCAGCTGCCCGGCAACAAGGTGTGGCCGTGGATCGCCAAGACCCGCCACGCCACCCCGGGCGTCGGGCTGATCTCGCCGCCGCCGCACCACGACATCTACTCCATCGAGGACCTGGCCCAGCTCGTCCACGACCTGAAGAACGTCAACCCGGCTTCGCGCGTACACGTGAAGCTGGTCTCCGAGATCGGGGTCGGCACCGTCGCGGCGGGCGTGGCCAAGCTCAAGGCCGACGTGATCCTGATCTCCGGCCACGACGGCGGCACCGGCGCGTCCCCGCTGAACTCCCTCAAGCACGCCGGCTCGCCGTGGGAGCTCGGCCTGGCCGAGGCCCAGCAGACGCTGCTGCTCAACAAGCTGCGCGACCGGGTCACCGTGCAGGTCGACGGCCAGCTCAAGACCGGCCGCGACGTGATCATCGCGGCGCTGCTGGGCGCCGAGGAGTTCGGCTTCGCGACCGCGCCGCTGATCGTCTCGGGCTGCATCATGATGCGGGTCTGCCACCTGGACACCTGCCCGGTCGGCATCGCCACGCAGAACCCGGTGCTGCGCGAGCGGTTCACCGGCAAGCCGGAGTTCGTGGAGAACTTCTTCCTGTTCCTGGCCGAGGAGGTCCGGGGCTACCTGGCCCAGCTGGGCTTCCGCAGCATCGACGAGGCGATCGGGCACGCCGAGATCCTCGACGTGGCGCCGGCGGTGACCCACTGGAAGGCCAAGGGCCTGGACCTGGCGCCGGTGCTGTTCGTGCCGGAGCTGCCCGCCGGCGCGGCCCGCCGCGGCGTCGTCGCCCAGGACCACGGGCTGGAGAAGGCGCTCGACAACGAGCTGATCGCGCTGGCCGCCCCGGCCCTGAGCGAGGGCACCGAGGTCCGCGCCGAGCTGACCGTGCGCAACGACCACCGCAGCGTCGGCGCGATGCTCGGCGGCGAGGTCGCCCGCCGCTACGGCGGCAACGGCCTGCCCGACGACACCATCGCGTTCACCCTGCGCGGCACCGGCGGCCAGTCGTTCGGCGCGTTCCTGCCGCGCGGCGTGACCCTGCGGCTGATCGGCGACACGAACGACTACGTCGCCAAGGGACTCTCCGGCGGCCGGGTGATCGTGCGCCCGGACGAGGCCGCGCCGTTCGTCGCGGAGGACAACATCATCGCGGGCAACACCATCCTGTACGGCGCCACCGGCGGCGAGGTGTTCCTGCGGGGACGCGCGGGTGAACGCTTCGCGGTCCGCAACTCGGGTGCGGCGGCGGTCGTCGAGGGCGTCGGCGACCACGGCTGCGAGTACATGACCGGCGGCACCGTGGTGGTGCTCGGCACGGTCGGGCGCAACTTCGCCGCGGGCATGAGCGGCGGCACGGCGTTCGTGCACCGGCTCGACGCGAGCCGGGTCAACCCGGAGCTGGTCGACCTGACCCCGCTCACCGCCGAGGAGCAGGAGCTCCTGCACAGCCTCGTCCGCAAGCACCACGCCGAGACGGGCTCCGCCGTGGCGGGGCGCCTGCTCGGCGACTGGCCGGCCGCGGTGGGCGAGTTCACCGCCGTCGTGCCGCGCGACTACAAGCGCGTGATGGAACTGATCAGGACCGCCGAAGCTGCCGGTCGGAACATCGACGAGGCGGTTATGGGGGTTACCCGTGCCTGATCCCAACGGTTTCCTGCGGTACGAGCGGCAGCTGCCGAAGCGCCGTCCGGTGCCGGTACGCATCCGCGACTGGCACGAGGTGTACCCGCCGGCGGGCGAGACGCTCATCCGTGACCAGGCGACCCGGTGCATGGACTGCGGCATCCCGTTCTGTCACGAGGGCTGCCCGCTGGGCAACCGCATCCCGGACTGGAACGACCTGGTCCGCACCGGCGCCTGGGACGCGGCGGCGGAGAGCCTGCACGCGACGAACAACTTCCCGGAGCTCACCGGCCGGCTCTGCCCGGCGCCCTGCGAGGCCGCCTGCGTGCTGGGCATCGCCGACGACCCGGTGACCATCAAGCAGGTCGAGGTGGAGATCGCCAACCACGCGTTCGCCACCGGTCTGCGCCCGCAGCCGGCCCCGAGCCAGTCCGGGCGCAGCGTCGCCGTCGTCGGTTCCGGCCCGGCCGGGCTCGCCGCCGCGCAGCAGCTGGCCCGGGCCGGCCACGCCGTGACGGTCTACGAGCGCGACGACCGGATCGGCGGGCTGCTGCGCTACGGCATCCCGGACTTCAAGCTGGAGAAGAACCGCATCGACGAGCGGCTGGCCCAGATGGCCGCCGAGGGTGTGGTCTTCGAGACCGGGGTCGACGTGGGCGTCGACGTCACCGCCGACGACCTGCGGGAACGCTTCGACGCGGTGCTGCTCACCTGCGGCGCGCTGGCCGGCCGGGACGCCACCGACACCCCCGGCCGGCACCTGAACGGCGTGCACCTGGCCATGGAGCACCTCGTCCCGGCCAACCGGGTGGTGTCCGGCCAGCAGGGGGGCACCCCGATCGACGCCGCCGGCAAGCATGTGGTGATCATCGGCGGCGGTGACACCGGCGCGGACTGCCTCGGCGTCGCGCACCGGCAGGGCGCCGCGGGCGTGATCCAGCTCGACCAGTACCCGCTGCCGCCGGAGATCCGGGTCGGCGAGCTGCACCCGTGGCCGACGTGGCCGGTGATCCTGCGCAACTACCCGGCCCACGAGGAGGGCGGCGAACGCGTCTTCGGCGTGGCCGTGCAGGAGTTCGTGGACGACGGCACCGGCAGCGTGACCGCGGTCCGGGTCGCGGACGTCGTCGTCGAACGGGTCGACGGGCGCCGTACCGTCACCGTCCAGGAGGGCACCGAGCGCGACCTGCCCGCCCAGCTGGTGCTGCTGGCGATCGGCTTCGAGGGCACCGAGCAGCAGCCGCTGCTGGAGCAGTTCGGCGTGACCCGCAACAGCCGCGGCGCGGTCGACGCCGGCGACGACTGGCAGACCGGCGTGGAGGGCGTGTTCGTCGCGGGGGACATGCACCGCGGCGCCTCGCTGATCGTCTGGGCCATCGCCGAGGGCCGGGCGGCCGCCGCCGCGATCCACACCTACCTGGGTGGGTTCGGCGAGCTGCCGGCGCCGGTACGCCCGTCGTCGCAGCCGCTGGCCGCGGCCCGCTGACACCGCCGGCGGCGGGACGGTTCCGACCGTCCTGCCGCCGGCTCTCACCCGGCGCCGCAAACGGCCGATAGAGGGACGTGACCTCTTCCTCGACCACCGGTGCCCGCGGCCTCAACCGGCTGTGGCGGCTCTTCCCCACCCTCCGCGCCCTGCTCATGACCCTGGCGATCAGTCTCAGCGCGCTCGTGGTCCTCGTGACGACCGTGGCGGCCTGGTACTTCAGCCGGGACCGGCTCAGCGCGGCCGAGGCCGCGTCCTTCCTGCGCAGCCAGATCATCACCGGCCTGGTCTGCATCCTCGTGGTGTCGCTGGTCGTGTACTGGGTCTCGGTCAGCGTGACCCGGCCGCTGCGCCAGACGCTCGCGTTCCTTCAGCGGCTGCTCGAGCGTGACCTGAGCACCCGCATGGAGGTCGACGGCCGCGACGAGGTCGGCCGGATCGGCGCCGGCCTCAACGACATGGTCGACGTGCTGACCGAGGCGATCGGCGGGATGAACACCAGCGCCACCGGGCTGTCGCGGTCCGGCTCCGAACTGGGCGACGTCAGCTCCCGGCTGGACGGCAGCGCCCGGCACACCTCCGCGCAGGCAGCCGTCGTGTCGACGGCGGCCCAGCAGGTCAGCGCCAACATCCGGACCGTGGCCGCCGGCGTCGACGAGCTCACCGCCAGCATCGCCTCGATCGCGCAGAGCGCCACCGCCGCCGCCCGGGTCGCCGGTGACGGCGTCACCGTGGCTCAGGAGACCAACGCCACGGTCAGCCGGCTCGGCGACAGCACCGCGGCGATCGAGGACGTGGTCCGGACGATCACCGCCATCGCCGCGCAGACGAACCTGCTCGCCCTCAACGCCACCATCGAGGCGGCCCGGGCCGGCGAGTCGGGCAAGGGCTTCGCCGTCGTCGCCGGCGAGGTGAAGCAGCTGGCCCAGCAGACCGCCGAGGCGACCGAGGACATCACCCGCCGGATCGCCGCCATTCAGGGGGAGAGCCGGGACGCCGTGCTGGCGATCAGCCGGATCGGCGAGATCATCACCGAGGTGAGCGGCCTGCAGAACACGATCGCCGCGGCGGTCGAGGAGCAGACCAGCGTGACCGGCGAGATCGCGCGCAGCGTCACCGACACGGCGCAGAGCAGCAACGACATCGCCGCCGGCATCGCCGAGGTCGCCGACACGGCGCAGGCGGCCTCCTCGGGCGCCTCGAGCACCCAGCAGCTGGCCACCACCGTCAACGGCACCGCGCAGGAACTGCGCCGCGTCGTCAGCCGCTTCCTGCTGGCCGATTGAGCGCTGCCGGCCCCGCCCCGTGCCGGGTCGGCAGCACTCCGGTCGGGCCGGTCCCGCGCCGCCGGTCCCGCCCCGTGCCGGGCCGGCCGCGCGTACCGCTCACCGCTCGGTCTCCCGGGCTCAGACCGGGCAGACGACCCGGACCGCCGGGGCGGCCGTCCGCGGCCGAGCCGGGCGCCGTTCGTGGTCGCCGGCCCGGGCCGCGTCGTGCAGCAGCCGCTCCCGCGCTGCGTCGCGCTCGCGCGCCTGCTCCCGCTCCGCCCGTTCCAGGACCCGCCGCCGCCTCGCCGCCGACCAGCTGAAACGTCCCGCCTGCCGCCTCAACGCCATCGTCACACCCCCATGACCACTGCGGCTGTATAACCCGCTGCTGTCAACACGTGACAACCCGTGGGGCGGTTCATGATTTCCGGTTCGGGGCCGGGCCCCGCCGTACCCCGTCTGCCCGCGACCGCACAGCGGCGACCGATAAGCTGGGGCTGATCGCGGTCGCTGAAGCCCGCCGACGCCGACCGGAAACACACACGGTGCGTCGCTACTTGCAGTTCATCCCCATGACGGGGGTCGGCCAGCGGGCCGATCCGAAAGAGAGACTAGCCTGATGGCTGTGACACGCCGCGCAAAGATCGTCTGCACCATGGGTCCTGCCACCGCCTCCCCCGAGCGCATGCTCGGACTGGTCGAGGCCGGCATGGACGTGGCCCGGCTGAACTTCAGCCACGGCAGCCACGAGGACCACCGCAAGATCTACGACATGGTCCGCAACGCCGCCCGCGAGACCGGCCGCGCCGTCGCCGTCCTGGCCGACCTGCAGGGCCCCAAGATCCGCCTGGGCCGGTTCGCCAACGGGCCGCACCTGTGGAACACCGGCGACGTCGTCACCATCACCAGCGACGACATCCTCGGCACCCCCGACCGGGTCAGCTGCACGTACAAGAAGCTGCCCGAGGAGGTCAAGGTCGGCGACCGGCTCCTGATCGACGACGGCAAGGTTGCGGTTGAGGTCAGCGCGGTCGAGGGTGCGGACATCCGCTGTCTCGTGACCGAGGGCGGCCCGGTCAGCAACAACAAGGGCGTCTCGCTGCCCAACGTCGCCGTCAGCGTCCCCGCGATGAGCGACAAGGACGAGGAGGACCTGCGCTTCGCGCTCGGCCTCGGCGTCGACCTGATCGCCCTGTCGTTCGTCCGCTCGCCCGACGACATCAAGCTCGTGCACCAGATCATGGCCGAGGAGGGCACGACCCTGCCCGTCATCGCCAAGGTCGAGAAGCCCGAGGCCGTGGTCCACCTCGAGGCCATCGTGCTGGCCTTCGACGGCGTCATGGTCGCCCGCGGCGACCTCGGCGTCGAACTGCCCCTCGACCAGGTGCCGCTGGTGCAGAAGCGGGCGGTGCAGCTCTGCCGCGAGAACGCCAAGCCGGTCATCGTGGCCACCCAGATGCTCGACTCGATGATCGAGAATTCCCGCCCGACCCGCGCCGAGGCCTCCGACGTCGCCAACGCCGTCCTCGACGGCGCCGACGCGGTGATGCTGTCCGGCGAGACCTCGGTCGGCAAGTACCCGGTCCTCACCGTCAGCACCATGGCGAAGATCGTCACCACCACCGAGAGCGGCGACTTCGGCGTCCCGGTGCTCCAGCACGACCCGCGCACCCACAGCGGCGCGCTGACCGTCGCGGCCAGCCGGATCGCCCGCAACATCGGCGCCAAGGCCCTGGTCGCGTTCTCCCAGACCGGCGACACCGTCCGCCGCCTCTCCCGGCTGCACTGCGAGCTCCCGCTGCTCGCGTTCACCCCGGTCCCCGAGGTGCGCGACCAGCTCGCCCTCTCCTGGGGCGTCGAGACGTTCCTGACGGACTTCGTCCAGCACACCGACGACATGTTCCGCCAGGTCGACCAGAGCATGCTCGGCCTCGGCCTGGCCAAGCCCGGCGAGTACGTCGTGGTCGTGGCCGGCAGCCCGCCGAACGCGCCCGGCTCCACCAACACCCTGCGCGTGCACCAGCTCGGCTCGCTCGTCGACCCGGCCTCGGTGACCCGGACCAGGTGAGCACGCCGCTGACGGGACAGGCCGCCGTCGATCAGCTTCTCGAGGTGCTCGACCTCAAGCAGATCGACGCGGCCACGTTCCAGGGCGAGAGCCCACAGGTCGGCGCCCAGCGCGTCTTCGGCGGCCAGGTCGCCGGCCAGGCCCTGGTGGCCGCCGGCCGCACGGTCGACCCGGAACGCCCCGTGCACTCCCTGCACGGCTACTTCGTGCGCCCGGGCGACCCGACGGTCCCGATCGACTTCACGGTCGAGAAGATCCGCGACGGCCGCTCCTTCTCGGTACGCCGCTCCACCGCGCAGCAGCACGGCCGGACGATCTTCTTCATGTCGGCGTCGTTCCAGGTCGTCGAGCAGGGCCTCGATCACCACACGCCGCCGCCGCAGGGCGTGCCGGGCCCGGACGACACCCCGACGATGCTCGACTGGCTGGCCCGCTACCCCGACCGCGCGGCCGCGTTCAAGAAGGCGCCGCAGGCCATCGACGTCCGCTACGTGGGCACCCCCGGATGGGTGCCCCCCGGCGACCGCGACGCGGCCGACGAGCAGCGCGTGTGGATGCGCATCAACGGCAAGCTGCCGGACGACCCGCTGATCCACGCCTGCGCCCTGACCTACGCCTCCGACCTGTCCCTGCTCGACTCGGTGCTGTCGATGCACGGCGAGGTGTGGGGGCCGGGCGGGGTGATCGGCGCCAGCCTGGACCACGCGTTGTGGCTGCACCGGCCGTTCCGCGCGGACGAATGGTTCCTGTACGACTGCACGAGCCCCTCGGCGAGCGGAAGCCGGGGGCTGGCCAGCGGGCGGATGTTCACCGAGGACGGCCGGCACATCGCCAGCGCCGTCCAGGAGGGGCTGCTCCGGCGGGTCGGCGCCTGACCGCTCGGCGGCCCGCTCGCCGCCCCCCACGACGGAAAAGGGCCCCGCCGGCGCGGGACCCCGGCCCGGCGACTGGCCGTTGGGCGGGTCCCGCCACCGGCGGGGCAGGGGAAACGTTCAGTCCACCAGCCGGCTGCGCGTGATGATCGACGTGTCGTCCATCCCCGGCGCCGCCTGCTCGGACGCCCGCGCCGCCGGATCCAGCAACGGCAGCGCCGCATCCTCCGGCGCCCGCGCCCGCTGCTGCTGGTGCTGCTGCGCGGTCGCGGCCGCCGCAGCCGCCTCCTCGGCCGCCGGCAACTCCGCACCCTCGGCGGTGTCCGGCACCTCGACCTGCTCGTCCGCCGCGGCCTGCGCCGCCGCACCCGGCACGGCCGCCCCGGTCACCCCGGCCAGCGCCAGCATCGCGTCGAGGTCGGCGGTGGTCCGCAGCACCTCGTCGTGGAAGCTGCCGGCCGGCTCACTCTGCCCCGGCGGCAGCTGCGCCTGCGCCCGTACCGGAGTCGGACCCGGCGCCGACAGATCCGCCATCGCCCCCGCCGACGTCCGCGGCGCCGCCCGGTGCCGCGGGCCCGACGGCCGCCGCGACCCGGCCTCGAAATCGGTCAACCCGGCCGAATACCCGGCCACCCCGACGGCGCGTTCCGAGCTCAACTCCAGCAGCCGGCCCGCCCGCGCGGCCGACGAAGCCTCCCGCAGCCGCAACGCCGCGACCAGATCGGCGACCCCCCGGATGAGCGCCGCCCCGCCGAGCACCACGACCATCAGCTCCGGCGTCCGCACGTACGAACTGGCCGAGTAGAACCCGAGCGCGGTCTCCGCCACCCCGACGACCAGCAGCAGACCCCACACCCGGTCCGACTCCCGCGACAGCACGCCGATCGCGATGTCGGCCGCACCCCGCACCATGAGATACCAGCCGATCATCGTGGCCGGGGTGATCCAGGAGCTGCCGTGGTCCCGCAGCAGGATGACGCCGGTGGCGGCGAACAGCACGGCCATGCCCGCGTTCAGCCACCACGTCCGCGTGCCGGCCAGCGCCCGCAGCGCCTCGGTCACGGCCGCGAACAGGATCACCGGCCCGGCCACGGTCGCCAGGTCGGCCGGTTCCAGCCGCAACACGCTCCAGGCGATCGCCAGCCACGCCACACCCGCGAACAGAAGGAACCCCCACATCCCGTCGCGGACGACGGTCAAGGGCGACGAGCCGGACCACAACATGGAGCCTCCTGGCAGTGCTGGTACTGCCATGACAACACCAGGGAGACCGGCAAACCGGCCTTTTCCGGAATTCGGCCGGGCGGTGCGGCGCCCGGTTCGGCGTTCCCGCCGAGGGGGTACGGGCAGGCGGGACCACCGCCGTCAGCACTTGGCTCCCACATGTCGGTCGAGTTCGGCGACATCGTCGCGGCGGGCGACCGAGAGCATGGTGCGCCGGCCCATCCGCCAGCGCACGCCCAGCTCATTGAGGGATTCCTGGCAGAGCCGCATGATGTCGGAGGATTCATTGACGAACTGGTAGCGCGGATAAACGTACTCGCGGCCGGCGCGGACAATTCTGTTGGTCGTCCGGCAGCCGTCGGAATGAAACAGGCCGCGCAGGAACCGGCCGGGGTGGGCGTCCACTATCCGCTGCTGCCACGGCACGAGCCGAATCGCGCGTTCATGTTTCTTTCCCGGCCCGTGCTGCGGCAGCAGACAGGGCCAGTGCATCCACGAGGACCGCACGTCGTCGCGGCCCTCGCGGCGCTGATGCCCGACCACCCGCGCCCCGCACGCCCGCATCGCATCGCCCACCTCCGCGATCACCCGCGGATAGCGCAGGTCGCACGCCACCCTCAGCAGCGGCACCCGGCCCGTCGTCAACAGGTGGCCGTCGCCGAGGTACATGCCGAGCAGATAGGCGTAGTCCGCCGGGTGGTCGACCGGTCGCGCCGGGCGGGCACAGAACGGGCAGCGCCGGTCGGGCGAAGAATCGATCTTGGATCGCGACCGGTACAGCCAGCAGGCCACCGTGTTACGGGACAATCCCAGCGTCCGGTAGATCTCGGTGAACGGCACGCCGGCGGATTTCAGGGAGATTGCCCGTGCCCGCAGGTGTCGTGGATGCACCGGCACATCATCGACCTGGGGTGTGACACTTTGTGTCCCCGGTGGGATTCGAACCCACACTGAATGGATTTTGAGTCCATCGACTCTGCCGATTGGTCTACGGGGACGAACGGGCCCGGTTCTCGACGATCTTCGTCACGCCAAGCTGAGCCGGGGACAGCCTACCCACTACGCTGAGGGTGGTGGCACCCAGATACCCGGGTGTCGCGACATCGGGAGCGTTGGGGGTAGGGGTTCGTGGCCGACACGCAGGCGAGTGCCGAGCGCAGGCGGGTTCTGATCGCCGAGGACGAGGCGCTCATCCGGCTGGACCTGGCCGAGATGCTCGTGGAGGAAGGCTACGACGTCGTCGGTGAGGCCGGTGACGGTGAGACCGCCGTACGGCTGGCCGAGGACCTCACGCCGGACCTGGTCATCCTCGACATCAAGATGCCGATCATGGACGGCCTGGCGGCCGCGGAGCGGATCGCCGGCGGGCGCATCGCGCCGGTCGTCATCCTGACCGCGTTCAGCCAGCGCGAGCTGGTCGAGCGGGCCCGCGCGGCCGGCGCGATGGCGTACCTGGTGAAGCCGTTCCAGAAGTCGGACCTGGTGCCGGCGATCGAGATCGCGCTCTCCCGGTATTCCGAGATCGCCGCCCTGGAGTCCGAGGTGGCGGGACTGACCGACCGGCTGGAGACGCGCAAGTCGGTGGAGCGGGCCAAGGGCGAGCTGATGACCAAGTACGCGATGACCGAGCCGCAGGCGTTCAAGTGGATCCAGCGCACCGCGATGGATCACCGGATGACGATGCGTGAGGTCGCGGACAGGATTCTCGCCGAGGGTGAGGAGTCGCCGGGTACGCCCGTCTCCTGACCGGTGACCTCCGGGAACTGCCTGTTTGTTACACCTTCCCCCGTGGGGGATCACCGGACGTAACGGTTCGGTGAATGCCCGTGTGAACACTTACTTCGGTGCCGGATCGTGGGATAGCGTCCCGCCCCATGACGGGCGCAGTTGTGTCCTGCGGCACGCAAGTGCCAATCGACCGGCCGTGGCTCGGTGGGTTCGGTATGGAGGAGGGTTCCAACCTTGAGGCAGGTTCTCGCACGTGCCATCGGCGGGTTGGCCGTTATCGGCCTCATCGCCGGTGCTGCTGCTTGCAACAGCGACAGCGGCAGTGATGACACGGCCAGTGGCAACTGCGGCTACAAGCTCGCGTTCTTTGGTGCCCTGACGGGGTCTTCGGCGAACCTCGGTGTGAACATCGAGCAGGGCTTCGAGCTGGCTATCAACCAGTACAACGAGAAGAAGGGGTCCACCTGTATCGAGGTGGCGAAGTTCGACTCGCAGGGTGAGCCGGGTGTCGCGCCCGGTGTGGCCCGTAACCTGGTCGCCGACAAGAAGATCCTGGGCATCGTCGGCCCGCCGTTCTCGGGTGAGTCCGAGGCCGCCGACCCGATCTTCGAGGCCGCCGGCATCCCGACGGTGACCCCGTCGGCGACGCGGGTTTCCCTGTCGGCGAACGGCTGGAAGACGTTCCACCGCGCGGTCGCCAACGACGACGCGCAGGGCCCCGCCGCGGGCAACTACATCAAGAACGTCATGAAGGCCGAGAAGGTCTTCGTGGCGAACGACCAGTCCGCGTACGGCGCGGGTCTGTCCGAGGTCGTCGAGAAGACCCTCGGCTCCGCGGTGGTCGCCAAGGACAAGACCGAGGCCGACGGCAAGCAGACCGACTTCTCCGCCCTGGTGCAGAAGGTCGTCTCCTCGCAGGCCACGGTGCTGTTCTACGGCGGCTACTACCAGAACGCCGGCCTCATCCGTAAGGCGCTCACCACGGCCGGCTGGAAGGGCACGCTGGTCGGTGGCGACGGCATGAAGGACCCCGGTCTGGCCAAGGCCGCCGGTAACGCCGCGGCCGTCGGCACCATCACCACCTGCCCGTGCTCCCCGCCGGAGAAGGCGGGCGGCACGTTCGTCACCGACTACAAGGCGAAGTGGAACGTCGACGCCGGTACCTACAGCGACGTGGCGTTCGACGCGGCCAACATGTTCCTGCAGGGCATCGACGCCGGGAACACGACGCCGGAGAAGCTCAACACCTACCTGTCGACGGTGGAGTACAAGGGCATCGCCAACACGTACAAGTTCACCGACAAGGGCGAGCTGGACCCGAACTACATCAAGGTCTGGACGTTCAAGTTCGACGCAACGGGCAACACGATCGCGGACCAAGAGGTTCCGACCGCCTGAAAAGACTGAGTACCTTGTCGTAGGGCCGGTGCGGCCGGATGATCTCCGGCCGCACCGACCTTCTCGTTTCAGGAGCCCCTTGTGAACTTCTCCGGTCTGATTCAGGACTTCGGGCCGCTCACGATCACGGGCCTGGCCCAGGGCGCGATCATCGCGCTCTTCGCCCTGGGCTACACCCTGGTCTACGGCGTCCTTCGCCTGATCAACTTCGCGCACTCCGAGGTCTTCCTGCTCGGTTCCTACGCCTGCCTCATCGTCTGGGGCTTCTTCGGACTCGACCAGAACTCGGCTACCCCCTCGACCTTGAGCGTCATCGGCCTGCTGTTGCTGGGGCTGGTGGCGGCGATCGTCATCTCCGGCATCACGGCTCTGGGTGTGGAACTGGTGGCCTACCGGCCGCTGCGGAAGCGCAACGCGCCGCCGCTGGCGTTCCTCATCACCGCGATCGGCGCCTCCCTGTTCATCTCCGAGACCGTCGGCGTCATGACCCAGCGCAACATCAAGGGTGTACCGCCGCTGATCCAACCGCGGGACGTCTTCGTCATCGGCAACATGCATGTGACGAATCTGCAGATTCTGATCATCGTGCTGGCGCTCATGTCGATGTTCCTGCTGGATCGCTTCATCAACCGCTCGCGGCTGGGTCGGGGTATCCGCGCGGTGGCCCAGAATCCGGACAGCGCCGCTCTGATGGGCGTGAACAAGGGCCGCGTGATCTCTCTCGTCTTCCTGCTGGGCGGCCTGATGGCCGGCATCGCGGCGGTCATGTACGACCTGAAGATCGGCGTCACGCGGTTCGACGCCGGCTTCCTGCTGGGCATCGAGGCGTTCACCGCGGCGGTGCTCGGCGGTATCGGCAACCTGCGTGGCGCGCTGCTCGGCGGCCTGCTGCTGGGTCTGCTGCAGAACTACGCGGCCTCGCTGTTCGGCACCGAGTGGCTGCACGCCGCGTCGTTCGTGCTGCTGGTGTTGATCCTGCTGGTCCGTCCGACGGGCCTGCTGGGCGAGTCTCTCGGGAGGGCACGGGCATGACAACCGAGGCGACGAGTTCCCCCGCGCCGCAGACGCCGGTTCCCGGTGCGGTCTCCGCGCGGGAGAAGAAGAACAGGCGGCAGGACAGCGGCGGCGTACGCGGCTGGTTCGGCCGGCAGAACCCGTGGGTCCGCGCCGGGCTGATGGTGCTGTTCGCGGTGCTGGCGTTCCTGCTGCCGTACGTGGGCGAGATCCCGCTGATCGGCCCGCAGATCGTCACCCAGGGCATCGACTGGCCGAGCGCGCTGTTCAACATGTCCTACTACGTGCTGCTGGCGCTGGGCCTGAACGTGGTGGTCGGCTTCGCGGGCCTTCTCGACCTGGGTTACGTCGGCTTCTTCGCCGTCGGCGCCTACACGGTCGCCTTGCTGTCCTCGCCGGACAGTGTGCTGCGGACCGAGTGGGGCTGGACGGCCGCGGTGCCGATCGGCCTGGCGGTGGCGATGCTCTCCGGCCTGGTGCTCGGCTACCCCACGTTGCGGCTGCGCGGTGACTATCTGGCCATCGTGACGCTGGGCTTCGCGGAGATCATCCGGATCGTGGCGACGAGTACCGAGACGCTGCGGGGCGACCGGGGCTTCTCGGACATCCCGCACCCGCCGGGCGAGTTCGCCGACGGTAAGCCGATCTTCGGCGTGGCCGATGCGGTGCCGTACTACTGGCTGGGTCTCGCGGTGATCATTCTGGTCATCCTGGGCGTGCGCAACCTGGACAACAGCCGGGTGGGCCGGTCCTGGCTGGCCATCCGCGAGGACCAGGAAGCCGCCGAGATCATGGGCGTGCGGACGATCAAGTACAAGCTGTGGGCGTTCGCCATCGGCGCGTTCATCGGCGGCCTGGGCGGCGTGATGTTCGCCGGCCAGCAGGGCTTCATGAACTCGCAGACCTTCGTGCTGCAGTTCTCGATCCTGGTGCTCGCCGGCGTGGTCATGGGTGGCTCGGGCAACATCGCCGGGGCGATCCTGGGCGGCGCGCTGATCTCGTACATCCCGGACCGGCTGCGCGGCATCCAGGACCCGATCTGGCACACCGACCTGTTCGGCTTCCGGTTCGCCATCTTCGGCGCGGTGATCATCGTGATCATGATCTTCCGCCCGCAGGGGCTGATCCCGAGCCGGCGCCGCGCGATGGAGCTCAAGGACCGCGAGAAGGAGGTGGCTCCCATTGAGTGAGCCGCATATCGAGACGCCGGCCGAGGCCGACGCGGCCAACGCGCGTCCGTTCGATCGGCCCGCGCCCGAGGGCACGGGCACGGGGGCGACAGCTCCGGCCGCGCCGGGCGAGGACGTGCTGCTCGAGGTCGACAACGTCACGCTGCGCTTCGGCGGCGTGGTGGCGCTCAACGAGGTCAGCTTCAGCCTGCGCAAGGGTGAGATCTTCGGTCTGATCGGCCCGAACGGCGCCGGCAAGACCACCTGCTTCAACGCCATGACCGGGGTGTACCGCCCGACCAGCGGCGGGATCCGGTTCCAGGGCCAGTCGATCGTCGGCAAGAAGAAGCACGAGATCACCCGCGGCGGGATCGCCCGCACGTTCCAGAACGTGCGGCTGTTCCCGGAGATGACCGCGCTGGAGAACGTGATGGTGGGCGCGGACGCCCACCACAAGACCAGCGTCATCGCCGCGTTGTTCCGGCTGCCCCGGCACCACCGCGAGGAGCGGACCGGCCGCGACCGGTCGTACCAGCTGCTCCGTTTCGTCGGGATCGAGCACCGCGCCGGCGACGTCGCGCGCAACCTGTCGTACGGCGAGCAGCGGCGCCTGGAGATCGCCCGGGCCCTGGCGACGAACCCGACGCTGCTGTGCCTGGACGAGCCGGCGGCCGGGTTCAACCCGGCCGAGAAGGCCGACCTGCTCGCGCTGATCCGCAAGATCCGTGACAGCGGGGTGACGGTGCTGCTCATCGAGCACGACATGCGCCTGGTCATGGGTGTGACCGACCGGATCGTGGTGCTGGAGTTCGGCAAGAAGATCGCCGAGGGCACGCCCGCCGAGGTGCGCGACAACCCGGCCGTGATCGCCGCTTACCTGGGGGTGCCGACCGATGCTGCTTGAGCTCAAGGACGTCACGCTGATGTACGGGCGCATCCAGGCCCTGCACGGCATCAGCCTGTCGGTCGGCCAGGGCGAGATCGTCGCCCTGATCGGCGCGAACGGCGCCGGCAAGTCGACGACCATGCGGGCGATCTCCGGGCTGCGCCCGGTGGCCCAGGGCACGATCACCTTCAACGGCGAGGACATCACCAAGCTGCGCGCCGACCTGCGGGTGGTGCGGGGCGTCTCGCAGTCGCCCGAGGGCCGGGGCATCTTCCCGGGCATGTCGGTGCGCGAGAACCTGGAGATGGGCGCGTACACGCGGCGCAACCGGGCCGAGATCAACGAGGATCTGGACCGGGTGTTCACCCTGTTCCCGCGGCTCAAGGAGCGCGAGAAGCAGGTCGGTGGCACCATGTCCGGTGGCGAGCAGCAGATGCTCGCGGTCGGCCGGGCGCTGATGAGCCGGCCGAAGCTGCTGCTGCTCGACGAGCCGTCGATGGGGCTGGCGCCGATGCTGATCCAGCAGATCTTCGACATCGTCGTCGAGATCAACCAGCAGGGCACGACGGTGCTGCTGGTGGAGCAGAACGCCCAGCAGGCGCTGTCGCGGGCCCACCGGGCGTACGTGCTGGAGACCGGCGAGATCGTCAAGTCCGGTACCGGCGCCGAACTGCTGACCGACCCCTCGGTCAAGGACGCCTACCTCGGCGTGGCCTGAGAAACTCGAACACCATTGAGGAGTTGACGACGATGTTCCGCACCACCCCCATGCGGCGCGCGATCGTGGGCCTGACCGCCGCGTTCGCGATGACCATCTCCCTGACCGCCTGCGGCGAGGAGTCCGACACCCCGGGCACCGGGTCCGGCGCCACCGTGCCGTCGGCTTCCGCCGACACGTCGCTGGCCGAGAAGGTGCCGGCCGAGATCAAGGCGGCCGGCAAGCTCACCATCGGTACGGACTCCACGTACGCGCCGAGCGAGTACCTGGACGCCGACGGCAAGACGATCATCGGCTTCGACGTCGACCTGTTCAACGCGGTCGCGCAGAAGCTGGGCCTGACCACCGAGTGGCAGTCGGCCAAGTTCGACGCGATCATCCCGGGCGTGACCTCGGGCAAGTACAACGTCGGCGTCTCGTCGTTCACGGTCAACGCCGACCGGTTGAAGGAGGCCACCATGGTGTCCTACTTCTCCGCGGGCACGCAGTGGGCGGCCAAGGCCGGCGCCACGATCAACCCGGACGACGCGTGCGGCAAGAAGGTCGCCGTGCAGGTCGGCACCGTGCAGGTCGACGACATCACCGCGCGGTCGAAGAAGTGCACCGACGCCGGCAAGCCGAAGATCACGATCGACCAGTACCAGGCCCAGAGCGACGCCACCAACGCGGTCGTCTCGGGCAAGGACGACGCGATGCTGGCGGACTCGCCGGTCTGCGCGTACGCGGTGAAGCAGACCAACGGCCAGCTGGCCCTGGCCGGCGACATCTACGACTCGGCGCCCTACGGCTACGTCCTGCCGAAGGCGCAGGCCGACTTCGGCGCGGCCCTCGAGGGCGCGCTCGAGGCCCTCATCGCTGACGGCACGTACAAGACGATCCTCAGCAAGTGGGGCGTCGAGGCCGGCGCCGTCACCGACCCGGCCGTCAACCCGCAGGTTTCCTGACCCGCGCGATGACGACGGAGACAGAGACCGGACGGGCCCGGCCCGAGGCCATCAAGGCCGTGCCCGTCCGGCACCCCGGGCGCTGGGTGGCGATCGCGGTCCTGACCGTGCTCGTCGCCATGTTCCTCCACCTGGTCCTCACCAACGACCGGTTCAACTGGCGCTTCATCTTCGTCAGCATGGGCGAGGGCAAGCGCGGCGCCATGTTCACCGGGCCGGTGCTGGAGGGCCTGCGCGGCACGCTGCTGCTGACGGTGCTGGCGATGCTCATCGGTGTCGGGCTCGGCATCGTGGTGGCGATCATGCGGCTGTCGACCAACCCGATCCTGTCCAGCGTCGCGTTCGTCTACACCTGGGTCTTCCGCGCCCTGCCCCGGCTGGTGCTGGCGATCCTCTTCGGCAACCTGGGCATCCTGTGGGAGCGGATCGGTTTCGGCCTGCCGTTCGACCAGCAGATCGGCAACCTGTTCGGCATCCACGACCTGAACGCGCAGTTCTACAGCATCAAGGCCACCGACCTGCTCTCCGGCTTCCTGGCCGGGGTGCTGGCGCTCGGGTTGTCCGAGGCGGCCTACATGGCCGAGATCGTCCGGGCCGGCATCCAGTCCGTGGACGAGGGCCAGTCCGAGGCGGCGTCCGCGCTCGGCCTGTCCCGCGGCCAGGTGCTGCGCCGCATCGTGCTGCCGCAGGCGATGCGGGTGATCGTCCCGCCCACCGGCAACGAGACCATCGCGATGGTCAAGGACACGTCGCTGGTGGCCTTCGTACCGGTGACCTTCGAGCTGTTCTTCCAGCTGCAGGCGATCAGCTCGCGCACGTTCGTCGTGCTGCCGGTGCTGATCGCGGCGTGTCTCTGGTATCTGATCATCTGCAGCGTGCTGATGGTCGTGCAGTTCTTCGTGGAGCGCTATTTCAGCCGCGGCTACGGCACGGCCGGCAAGGCCCGGATGCGGCTGAGCGGGCTGGCGGCCGAGCAGGGCGGCGCGGCGCCCACGCCGGGTCCGGGAGGAGCGGGGATATGACGGACGAGATGGTGCGCGCGGAGAACGTGCACAAGTCCTTCGGCTCGCTGGAGGTCCTCAAGGGCATCGACCTGGTGGTCAGGCCGGGCGAGGTGTGCTGCGTGCTGGGGCCGTCCGGCTCCGGCAAGTCGACCTTCCTGCGCTGCATCAACCACCTCGAGAAGATCAACGCCGGCCGGATCTTCGTCGACGGCGACCTGATCGGCTACCGCGAACGCGGCGGCAAGCTGCACGAGCTCAAGGAGAAGGAGGTCGCCGCGCAGCGCCGGGCCATCGGCATGGTGTTCCAGCGGTTCAACCTCTTCCCGCACATGACGGTGCTGCAGAACGTCATGGAGGCGCCCTGCCGGGTCAAGCGGGAGAACAAGAACGAGGTCCGCGACCGGGCGGCCGCGCTGCTCGACCGGGTCGGCCTGGCCGACAAGATCGACGGGTACCCCAGCCAGCTCTCCGGCGGCCAGCAGCAGCGGGTGGCGATCGCCCGGGCGCTGGCCATGCGGCCCAAGCTGATGCTCTTCGACGAGCCCACCAGCGCGCTCGACCCCGAGCTGGTCGGCGAGGTGCTGGACGTGATGAAGGACCTGGCCCGCGACGGCATGACCATGGTCGTGGTGACCCACGAGATCGGCTTCGCCCGCGAGGTCGGCGACTCGCTGATCTTCATGGACGGCGGCGTCGTGGTCGAGCAGGGACCCCCGCGCGAGGTCATCGGCAATCCGCAGCAAGAACGAACCCAGGCATTCCTGAGCAAGGTGCTGTAAAGCAGGCGGGGCGGTCCCGGTTCTTGTCGTACGGCGAGACTAGAGTTCAGCGACGTGAGTGACGACGCCCAGACCCCCCGCTTGCTGCTGCTCGACGGGCACTCGCTGGCCTATCGCGCCTACTTCGCGCTGCCGGTGGAGAATTTCTCGACGCAGACGGGCCAGCCGACCAACGCCGTGTTCGGCTTCACCTCGATGCTGATCAACATGCTGCGGGACGAGAAGCCCACGCACATCGTGGTCGCCTTCGACGTCTCCCGGGTGTCGTTCCGCACCGAGAAGTACGCGGAGTACAAGGCCGGCCGGTCCGAGACCCCGACGCCCTTCCTGGGCCAGGTCAGCCTGGTCAAGGAGGTCCTCGAGGCGCTGCGCATCCCGGTGGTGGAGAAGCCCGGCTACGAGGCCGACGACGTGATCGCCACGCTGTCGACCCAGGCCCGCGCGGCCGGCATGGAGGTGGTCATCTCCACCGGCGACCGCGACGCGTTCCAGCTGGCCGGCGAGCACACCACGATCCTCTACCCGGTCCGCGGCGTCTCCGAGGTCTGGCGGATGACCCCCGAGGCCATCGAGACCAAGTACGGCGTCCCCCCGCACCTCTACCGCGACAAGGCCGCCCTGGTCGGCGAGTCCAGCGACAACCTGACCGGGGTGCCCGGCGTCGGCGACAAGACCGCGGCCAAGTGGATCCTGCAGTACGGCGGCCTGGACGGCATCATCGCGCACGTCGACGAGATCAAGGGCAAGGCCGGCGAGAGCCTGCGTGCCCACCTGGCCGACGTCATGCGCAACTACGACCTCAACGCCCTGGTCTGCGACCTCGAGCTGCCGTTGCGCCCGGAGGACGTCAAGTGGCCGGGCTGGGACCGCGAGGCGGTGCACCAGGTCTTCGACGCGCTCGAGTTCCGGGTGCTGCGCGAGCGGCTGTATGCGTACCTCGAGGCCGTCGAGCCCGAGGCCGAGTCCGGCTTCGACCTGGCCGGCTCGGTGCTGGGCGTCGGCCAGGTGGCCGGCTGGCTGGCCGAGCACGCCCGGCAGGCCCCGGTCGGGGTCGCCGTCACCGGCCGCTTCGGCCGCGGCACCGGCGAGCTGACCGGCATCGCGGTGGCCACCGGCGACGGCCCGGCGGCCTGGTTCGACCCGGCCGCGCTGGAGGAGGCCGACGAGCGCGCGGTCGCCGAGTGGCTGGCCGACCCCGAGCGACCGAAGATCATCCACGAGGCCAAGCCGGCCATGCTGGCCTTCCGCGCGCACGGCTGGGCGCTCGCCGGCGTCCGCGTCGACACCGCCCTGGCGGCCTACCTGGCCAAGCCCGACCAGCGCGCGTACGACCTGACCGACCTGGCGCTGCGCTACCTCAAGCGCGAGCTGCGCGTCGACGCCCCGCAGACCGGCCAGCTCACGCTGGAGGGCCTGGGCGAGGACGAGGGCACGGCCGAGCAGAACGTGATGCTGCGCGCCCGCGCCACCCTCGACCTGGCCGACACCATCACCGAGGAGCTGTCCCGCGACGACGGGGCCTCGCAGCGCCTGCTGGCCGAGGTGGAGCAGCCGCTGGCCATCGTGCTGGGCGAGATGGAGCACGTCGGCATCGCCGCCGACACCGAATACCTGTCGGAGCTGGAGGCGCACTTCGCCGCCGAGGTGAAGGCGGCCCAGCAGGCGGCCCACGAGGTGGTCGGCCGCGAGTTCAACCTCGGCTCGCCCAAGCAGTTGCAGGAGATCCTGTTCACCGAGCGGGGCCTGCCCAAGACCAAGAAGATCAAGTCCGGCTACACCACCGACGCGGACGCGCTGCAGAGCCTGTTCGCGCAGACCGGCGACCCGGTGCTGGAGCACCTGCTGCGCCACCGCGACGTGGCCAAGCTGAAGTCGACGGTGGACGGCCTGCTCAAGTCGGTCTCCGACGACGGCCGCATCCACACGACGTTCAACCAGACGGTCGCGGCGACCGGCCGCCTGTCGTCGACGGACCCGAACCTGCAGAACATTCCTATCCGCACCGAGGAGGGCCGGCGCATCCGCCGCGCGTTCGTGGTCGGCGAGGGCTTCGAGCAGCTGATGACCGCCGACTACAGCCAGATCGAGATGCGCATCATGGCGCACCTGTCCGGCGACGAGGCCCTGATCGCCGCCTTCAACTCGGGCGCCGACTTCCACGCGGCCACCGCCTCGTCGGTCTTCCACGTCCCGGTCGAGGAGGTCGTGCCCGATCAGCGCCGCAAGATCAAGGCGATGAACTACGGCCTCGCGTACGGCCTGAGCGCCTTCGGCCTGTCGAACCAGCTCACCATCTCCACCGAGGAAGCCCGCGGGCTGATGGAGGAATACTTCCAGCGCTTCGGCGGCGTCCGCGACTACCTGCAGGCAGTGGTCCGCCGGGCGGTGCAGGACGGCTACACGGCCACGATCCTGGGCCGCCGCCGCTACCTGCCCGACCTGAGCAGCGACAACCGCCAGCGCCGCGAAATGGCCGAACGCATGGCCCTGAACGCCCCCATCCAGGGCTCGGCGGCCGACATCATCAAGGTGGCGATGCTCCGGGTCGACGCGGCCCTGCGCGCGGCCGGCCTGCGGTCCCGCATGCTGCTCCAGGTCCACGACGAACTCGTCTTCGACGTGGCGCCGGGGGAGCGGGCCGAGCTCGAAGCCCTGGTGCGCCAGGAGATGGGCGGGGCCTACCCGCTGTCGGTGCCGCTGGAGGTGTCGGTGGGCGTCGGCCGCGACTGGAACGGGGCCGACCACTAGGGCGTCCGCGCCCCGCTGCCCCCTGTCCCCGCGCCCGGCGCGCCGATGGCTGATCCTTCGGCCGCGCCGGGCGCGCACGGTTGACCCCTGTGGGCTGCTCACAGGGCTGTGGTGGCCACACGTCTATCGCTGGTTCCTGCCCGTCGCCCCTGTCGTGCTGCCGTGCGAGGCCGCGCTGGGTGGCCTGCTGATACCCGCCCCTCTGCCTGCGCCCCGATCTGGTTCTGCCGCCCGCCGCCGGTGTTCGCCTCCCGTAGCCGCGTCTTTCCGTGCGGCCACAGCTCCGCCCGCCCGGGCACTTCGTCCGTGCGTTCTGTTCCGCGCATTGGTGCCGGTGTCGTCTGTGCCTCTCGTGCCGGCTTCCCTTCTGCTGGACTTCCTCGGTAAGGGCGCATCTGTCTCGCCCGCAGGCCGTCGCATCCTCGACCGCGGCCCTCGTCCACCACCCCGCGGTCCTTCGCACTCAGCTTCTGTCCTCAAAGGATCGACTTGGGCGGTGGCCCAGCATCGATTCAAGATGACACTAGCGCCAATAGGTTTGTTGTGGAAACCTATTGGCATGTCTGTGCAAGCGGTCGTTGCTGGGGCGTCGTGTCGCTGCCGTTCGCCACCCCTTGTGGTGGCGCGTTCTCCGGCCGTGCTCGTAGGCCGAGAGACCTGTGTGGACACGCCGGGTTTGCCTCCGCCATCGTCTACTGGGGTGCCTCTACCCACCGCTCGCCGTCACGCCGCTTGGGCCGTGGCGGGGTGCTGTCGCCGGATAGCGCGGGTCCCCGCTCTCGCAAAGTGACCGCGGTCCTTGCGGCACGGCGGTCCTTGCGACACGGCGGTCCTTGGGACACGGCGGTCCTTGGGACACGGCGGTCCTTGGGACACGGCGGTCCTTGGGACACGGCGGTCTTTGCGACACGGCGGCGTTGCGGCTCGGCGGCGTTGCGGTCCTGCCCGGTTGCGGCTCGCCGGCGTTGCGGTCCTGCGGTCTTGCAGCGTTGCGTCATGCAGGATGGCCTCTTGCGGATCGGCGATCTTGCGGCACTGCGGCACTGCGGCACTTCGGCGCGGCGGCGTGGCGGCACCGCCGGCCTGCGGGCCTGCCGGCCTGCCGGCCTTGCGGTCCTGATCCCCAGTCCCGCCCCTACCCCTCGCGCAGGGTGGCCGATCCCACCCTCCGCTCAACGAACTCGACGACGAATCGGATCAACGATCCGGCTCGGCGGCGCTGCGGCACGGTGCCCTTGCTGCGCACCGCGGCACCGCGGCACCGCGGCACGGCGGCACGGCGGCACGGCACGGCGCCACGGCGGCACTGCCGGCCTGACGGCCTTGCGGTCCCGATGCCCGGTCCCGCCCGCATCCCTCACGCCGGGCGGAACCAACCCCACCCTCCGCTCGACGAACTCAACGAACTCGACGACAAGTCGGACCAACGATCCGGCTCAGCATCCTCACCTCCTCCCGCCCCTCACCGCCGCACACGAGGCGATCCGGCTTCCCGCTCGCCCGTACCGACCCAACCCGCCGGCAACCTTTCCCAGCACCGGAACGTGTTGCCAACAGCGCGATCCAGTCCGAGTCGACCGGAGCTACGCCGTCCACCAAGGAGACAGCGCGGCTCATGCCCGCACCGCAACCATCAACACCCAGGAGGACCGATGACCACCGCACTGACCCGCCGACACCTGCTCACCGCCGCGCTCGCCACCGGGGTCGCCGTACCGCTCGGCGGCGCCGGTCGCGCCTGGGCGGCCCCGGCGGCGTCCGGCCACGGCCGGCTCACGTTGCCAACGCCCACCGGGCCGCACCGCCTCGGCATCGTGTCGCTGCGTCTCGTCGACCGGGCGCGCCCGGACCCGGTCGCCGGTCCCGGACACCATCGCGAGTTGATGGCCAGCGTCTGGTATCCCGCCGACCGGGACGCCCGGCGCCATCCGGTCGTACGGTGGATGCCTGAAGCGTCGTGGCGCGCGCTGCTCGCGTCCGGCGGCTTCGACCCGGATGCCGCGGCGGCGCCCCGCACGGCCGGCCACGAGGGAGCTCCGGCGTTGCGGGCGGCGGGACGGCTGCCCGTGATCCTGTACTCGCACGGCGCCGGCAGCAACCGGGCCGACGCCACCATCATGGTCCAGGAACTGGTCAGCCACGGCTACGTCGTGGTCACGGTGGATCACACGTACGACGCGTACAGCGAGTTCCCCGGCGGCAGGCTGTCGGTGCCGGCCGAACTGTCGTTCACGCCGTGGGATTCCTGCGCCGACATGCGTTTCGTTCTCGACCGCATCGAGGACGTCGCCGCCGGTCGCAATCCGGACGCCGACCGCCGTCCGCTGCCGGCCGGGCTGGGCGCCGTGCTCGATCTGCGCCGCGTCGGCATGGCCGGCTGGTCGAAGGGGGCGACCTCGACCGCCCTGCTCATGAACACCGACCGGCGGGTCCGGGCCGGACTCAGCCTCGACGGGCCGATGCAGTCGCAACCGCCGGTCGCCGGCCTCGACCGGCCGTTCATGCTGATGACCGCGGAGTTCACCCGGGCCGCCGAGCCGAGCGTCGAGGAGTTCTGGTCGCGGTTGTCCGGGTGGCGGCTCAACGTGCAGGCCGAGGGCGCGGTGCACTCGTCGTACATCGACCACCAGTGGCTGGTCCCGCAGCTGGCGCGGATCGTGGGGATGAGCGACGAGGAGCTCGCCGGCTGGATCGGCACCCTGGACCCCGTCCGGGCGGTACGGATCCAGCAGGCGTACCCGCTCGCGTTCTTCGACCTGCACCTGCGTCGCCGCGGACACCTGCTCGACGGTCCGAGCCCGGCGTTCCCCGAGGTGCGGTTCATCGCCTGACGCGCGTCGCGTGACCGCCCGGTCCGCGCCACCCTCGCCGGTCGGGGGTGGTGATGTAGGACACGTCCGCGCGAAGGGCCTGCCCTTTCGTGCGGTTCTCCCGGGCCGAGCGGTCATCGTCGATGGGCAGGCCGGCGCCACCTGCACCGTCCACCTCGGATTCCGTAGGCAGGTGCGGGGCCCGTCGACTCGGCGCGGTCGCGGAGGAAACCGTTGCTGTGTCATGCATCCTGGCCCTGCGCAACTGCCGCCTGGCCGTCCGCGGTTGTCGGCCGGGTGGCCGAATCCGAGACTTGCTTCGGTTTGCAAGGGTGGGCTGATGCCGAGTTCTACGACCGAGATGGCGTCGTCCAGCGCCTGGGTGCCCGTCGTCCGCCGGCCCCTCGACGCCGACCAGGCGCGTGCCTTCGCGCCGATGTTCAAGGCCCTGGGCGATCCGGTGCGGCTGCGGCTGCTCTCGATGATCGCGTCGGCCGGCGGGGGAGAGGTGTGCGTCTGCGATCTCACCGGCTCGTTCCAGCTGACCGGCCCGACGATCTCCCACCACCTGAAGGTGCTGCGCGAAGCCGGTCTGGTCGACAGCGACCGTCGCGGCACGTGGGTCTACTACCGGCTCGTGCCGGCGGCGCTCGCGTTACTCGCCGGCCTGCTGGACGTCGGTTCGGTCGCCGCGGGGGTGTGAGTCGGGTCGGCACGCAGTAGCGGAGGACTTCGTGCCGAGCCGGGACCGCGGGTCAGGGGTACTTCAGGCTGGGTCGATCGGGCCGCGCCGCCGCGAGGCGGGGAAACCTGGCCGGCTCATGCAACCGACGAGGACGTGCCGTTTCCCCGCCTCGCGGCACCACCGACCATCGATCCCTCCGCCGTCTACTTCTTCAGCGGATCGTGACCCCAGTTCATCAACGAATACCGCCACTTCGTCTCCTTGACGTCCCCGCTCGGCCGCTGGGCCAGATGCCGGTGCACATAGCCGGTCACCTTCCGCATGTGCTCCTCGTCGGCCGGCGTCAGGTCACCCTTGCGGGCGTGCAGCAGCTTGACGATCTTCCGGCCGGAGTCGTGACCCACCGATTCGGCGCCCTCGGACTTCTTCTGGCCGACCTCCCGGGACTCCTCGGTCCCGAGCCACTTCTCCAGCTCGCCGGCGGTCATGTTCACCGCCGCGCGGAACTCCTCGTACACGTCAGTCACGGTGCAGCGCCCCCGGCTTGTGCACGGCCTCGCGGCCCGTCTTGTCGCTCTTGACCTTGTACTGCGGGTCGTCCTTCGACGCGTCGACCGTGCGGCCGGCCGCCTCGGTGCGCTTGGTGATCTTCTGCTCGACCGTGCCCTCGACCTTCTGGCCGTGGCTGCTCCACGACACGTGGTCGCCCTTGCCCAGCTTCTCGTCAGGTGTCATGAGCTGGGGTTACCCGGCGAGGACGGCAAGTAACTCACGAAGATCGCGGTGCCCGGGAACAGCCGGCCGCGCAGCGGGCTCCACTGGCCCCAGATCTGCTCGTGGCCGGCCGGCCACTCCGGCTCGATCAGATCCGTCAGCACGAACCCGGCCGCGACCAGCTCGCGGATCCGGTCGCCCAGGGTGCGGTGCTGCTCGACGTAGCTGGGCACCCCGTCGGCGTCCTGCTCCACGTACGGCCGGCGGTCGAAGTAGGGGTGGACCGCCAGCAGGCCGTCCTCGCCCGGCTCGTCGAGGAAGATCCACCGCATCGGGTGAGTGAGCGAGAACACCCACCGGCCGCCGGGCCTGAGCACCCGGGCCACCTCGCGCATCACCGCGCCGGAGTCCGCCACGAACGGGATCGCCCCGAACGCGGTGCAGACCACGTCGAACGAGGACGTCGCGAACGGCAGGGCCAGCGCGTCGGCCTGCACCAGCGGCACCCGTACCCCGCATCGTTCGGCGGCCTCGCGCGCATGCCGCAGCATGCCCGCCGAGAGGTCCAGCGCGACCACCTCCGCGCCTTGCCCCTCCAGCCAGCGGGCCCCGGCCGCCGCTCCCGCGCCCAGCTCGAGGACGCGTTTGCCGCGTACCTCGCCCAGCAGCCGCGCGTCCGCCTCGCGCAGACCCTCCGGGCACCAGACGAAGTCGAGGTCGCCCAGGAACGCGCCGTGCTCGTCCTGGTAGTCGTCCGCGTCCAGATCCCACCAGTGCCGGCTGGCGACCCGGCTCTCGTCGTCGGTCACCGCCCGGCGCAGGGTGCCGGCCAGGGCCGGCGGTTGCGCTTCCATCACGGCCCAAACGGTACGGGGGCCCTGTGACACTTTTCCGGGGAGGCGGCCGAACAGCTCGCTGACCGCCTAAAACCCCCCAAAACACCCGCTCAGACGGGTTCCGCGGGAACAATGTGCCTCGGTCATCAGGAGGCCTTGCAACCTGTGGTAATGCGCACGGTAAGCTAGTCGATGCACTCGCGGATCGTGTGCCTCGGCAGGGAGCAGGTTCCGCAAGTCGTCGGTCCCAGCATGATCCTGCTCGCTTGATTCGACTCCAGTTGTCGTGATCACCGGATGTTCGTGCTGTGTCCGCCGTCAGTTCCGCGGGGCGCGAGAGACACCACGACACCATCCGTTCGGAGCAACAGTCCACATGACGAGCAGCATCGAGGCCACCTCGAGCGCCAACAAGGTCACCGTCGACGATCTCGGCTCGGAGGAAGCATTCCTCGCAGCCATCGACGAGACCATCAAGTACTTCAACGACGGCGACATTGTCGAAGGCACCGTCGTCAAGGTCGATCGGGACGAGGTCCTGCTCGACATCGGCTACAAGACCGAGGGCGTCATCCCCTCGCGCGAGTTGTCGATCAAGCACGACGTGGACCCCGCGGAAGTGGTGTCGGTCGGTGACCACATCGAAGCCCTCGTCCTCACCAAGGAGGACAAGGAAGGTCGCCTGATCCTCTCGAAGAAGCGTGCGCAGTACGAGCGCGCGTGGGGCACCATCGAGAAGATCAAGGAGGACGACGGCGTCGTGCGCGGCTCCGTCATCGAGGTCGTCAAGGGCGGCCTCATCCTCGACATCGGCCTCCGTGGCTTCCTCCCCGCCTCCCTGGTGGAGATGCGTCGCGTCCGCGACCTGCAGCCGTACGTGGGCCGCGAGCTCGAGGCCAAGATCATCGAGCTGGACAAGAACCGCAACAACGTGGTCCTGTCCCGCCGCGCCTGGCTCGAGCAGACGCAGTCCGAGGTTCGCACCGAGTTCCTCAACAAGCTGCAGAAGGGCCAGGTCCGCAAGGGCGTCGTGTCCTCCATCGTCAACTTCGGCGCCTTCGTGGACCTGGGTGGCGTGGACGGCCTCGTGCACGTCTCCGAGCTCTCCTGGAAGCACATCGACCACCCGTCCGAGGTCGTCGAGGTCGGCCAGGAGGTCGAGGTCGAGGTCCTGGACGTCGACCTGGACCGCGAGCGCGTCTCGCTGTCGCTGAAGGCGACCCAGGAAGACCCGTGGCGCCAGTTCGCCCGCACCCACGCGATCAACCAGATCGTGCCGGGCAAGGTCACCAAGCTGGTTCCGTTCGGCGCGTTCGTCCGCGTGGACGACGGCATCGAGGGCCTGGTGCACATCTCCGAGCTGGCCGAGCGGCACGTCGAGCTGCCCGAGCAGGTCGTCCAGGTGGGCTCCGACGTCATGGTCAAGGTCATCGACATCGACCTCGAGCGTCGCCGGATCTCGCTGTCGCTCAAGCAGGCCAACGAGAACTTCGTCGAGGGCGAGGAGCACTTCGACCCGACCCTCTACGGCATGGCGGCGACGTACGACAACGAGGGCAACTACATCTACCCGGAGGGCTTCGACCCCGAGACGGGTGAGTGGCTCGAGGGCTTCGACAAGCAGCGCGAGGCGTGGGAGAAGCAGTACGCCGACGCCCGCGAGCGCTGGGAGGCCCACACCAAGCAGGTGCAGGCGTCCCGCGAGGCCGACGCCGAGGCCGCGCTCAACCCGGTTCCGGCCGGCGGCGTGACCACCTCGTCGTCCAGCTCCACCTCGTCGTCCTCGTCGTCCTCGAGCTCGTCCTCGGGTCCGGCGCGCGCGGCGGAGGAGCCGGCCGGCACCCTGGCCACCGACGAGGCGCTCGCCGCTCTGCGCGAGAAGCTCGCCGGCGGCAAGGCCTGAGCGTCAGCTCGTAGCTAGCTAGTCCGGTCCGAGGGGCCGTCCGCGATTTCGGTCGCGGGCGGCCCTTCGGCATACTTGCCCGGTGCTGAAGGTCGGTCTCACCGGAGGAATCGGCGCGGGCAAGAGCGCCGTCGCCCAGCGCCTGGCTGCCCGCGGCGCCGTCATCGTCGACGCGGACCGGCTGGCCCGCGAGGTGGTCGCGGCCGGCACGGACGGCCAGGCCGCGGTCGTCGAGGCGTTCGGGCCCGAGGTCCTCGGCGCCGACGGCGAGCTCGACCGGCCCGCGCTGGGCGCGCGGGTGTTCGGCGACGAAGCGGCCCGGCGCCGGCTCGAGGGCATCATCCACCCCCGGGTACGCGCCCGTACGGCGGAACTGACCGCGGCCGCCGCACCCGACGCGATCGTTGTCAACGACGTCCCGCTGCTGGTCGAGACCGGGCTGGCGGCGTCGTACCACCTGGTCGTCGTGGTCGACGCCGACCCGGCGGTACGGGTACGGCGGCTGGTCACGACCCGGGGCATGAGCGAGGAGCAGGCCGCCGCCCGGATCGCCGCGCAGGCCGACGACGCCGTACGGCGCGACGCGGCCGACGTCGTGCTCACCAACAACGGGGGTCTCGGGGAGCTGGACGCGCAGGTCGAGCGGCTGTGGCAGGACCGGCTGCGCCCGTACGAGAAGAACCTGCGACTCGGCCGGCACGCCCCGGCCGACGGCCTGCTCCGCGTCGTACCCCCGGATCCGACCTGGCCCCGGCAGGCGCAGCGGGTGATCGACCGGATCCGGCACGCGCTGCGGCCGCTGCTCGGCGGCGACGCCGACGTCACCCACATCGGCTCTACGGCCGTGCCCGGCCTGCCCGCGAAGGACCTGCTGGATCTCATGCTGGCCGTGCCCACCCTGGCCGAGGCCGACCGGGTCGCCGGGGCGCTCGGCGAAGCCGGCCTGCCGCGCCGGCCGGGCGATTGGTACGACAACGCCCGCGGCATGCCCGGCCAGACCTGGCCGAAGCGGCTGCACGGCAACGCCGACCCGGGACGGCCGGTCAATCTGCACGTGCGGGTGACCGGATCCCCGGGCTGGCGTTTCGCGCTGCTGATGCGCGACCACCTGCGGGCGGTGCCCGCTGCGCGCGAGGAGTACGCGGCGGCCAAGCTGGGGTGGGCGGCCCAGCACGGGGATGTGGAGGGGTACGCCGAGGCCAAGGAGCCCTGGTTCGACGCGGAGGCGGCGGCTGCGCACAACTGGGCGCGGGAGACGGGCTGGCGGCCCTCGACGGCGTAGCCGGCGCGCGGTCCGAGGGATCGTCCCGTGGTGGCTGCTCTTCGGTGGCGCTCGGCGTGTGCCGGCCCTTGGCGCTCGTGCCGGTGGCCCGGTCCGCGCGGTGAGGTGGTTCCGGGCAGAGAGGGGCGCTCGCGGCGGCCGGTTCGCGCAGCGCGCGACCATCGCGGATGCGCGCGCCGACCGGAGCCGGGGCAGCTATCCGCGGGCCGATCCGGCGCGCACCGTGTGGTGGTGGCAGGCCGGACCGGACGGCCGCCGCGAGCGGCCTACGCGGCTACGCTATAGCCCGGGCCGGCGGCGGACAATGCCATTTCCGGCGCCGATTGTGCACCCTGCGAACAGGCTCCCGGCCGGCTCCCGGAAACTTGTCACACCCACGACGTACGGTGGTCTGCATGGCGCTCGACATCCCACGACTCGACGGCCGCTTCGAGGTCATCAGCGACTACAAACCGGCCGGTGACCAGCCCACGGCCATCGCCGACCTGGAGCGCCGGGTGCGCCGCGGCGATCGCAACACGGTGCTGCTCGGCGCCACCGGCACCGGCAAGAGCGCCACGACGGCCTGGCTCATCGAGAAGCTGCAGCGGCCGGCGCTCGTGATGGCACCCAACAAGACCCTGTGCGCCCAGCTCGCCAAGGAGTTCCGCGAGCTGATGCCCAACAACGCCGTCGAATACTTCGTCAGCTACTACGACTACTACCAGCCCGAGGCGTACATCGCGCAGTCCGACACCTACATCGAGAAGGACTCGTCGGTCAACGAGGAGGTCGAGCGGCTGCGGCACTCGGCCACCATGTCCCTGCTCACCCGCCGCGACGTGATCGTGGTGGCGACGGTGAGCGCGATCTACGGCCTCGGCACCCCGCAGGAGTACGTCGAGCAGGCGGTCAAGGTCAAGGTCGGCGAGGAGTGGGACCGCGACAAGCTGCTGCGCCGCCTGGTCGACATCCGGTACGCCCGCAACGACATGGCCTTCCAGCGCGGCACGTTCCGGGTCCGCGGCGACACGTTGGAGATCATCCCGGCCTACGAGGAGCTCGCCGTCCGCGTCGAGTTCTTCGGTGACGAGATCGAGAAGCTGTACTACCTGCACCCGCTGACCGGCGAGATCGTGCGCGAGGTCGACCAGATGGTCATCTTCCCGGCCACGCACTACGCGGCCGGCCCGGAGCGGATGGAGCGGGCGATCCGCGACATCGAGGCCGAGCTGGCCGAGCGGCTGGCCGAGCTGGAGCGTCAGGGCAAGCTGCTGGAGGCGCAGCGGCTGCGGATGCGCACCACCTACGACATCGAGATGATGCGCCAGGTCGGCTTCTGCAACGGCATCGAGAACTACTCCATGCACATGGACGGCCGGTCGCCGGGGGAGCCGTCGCACACTCTGCTGGACTACTTCCCGGACGACTACATCACCGTCATCGACGAGTCGCACGTGACGATCCCGCAGATCGGCGGCATGTACGAGGGCGACGCCTCCCGCAAGCGCATCCTCATCGAGCACGGCTTCCGGCTGCCCAGCGCCGCCGACAACCGCCCCCTGCGCTTCGACGAGTTCCTCGAGCGGGTCGGGCAGATGGTGTTCCTGTCCGCGACGCCGGGCCCGTGGGAGATGGGGCAGGCGCAGGGCGAGTTCGTCGAGCAGATCATCCGCCCGACCGGCCTGGTCGACCCCCAGGTGGTGGTGAAGCCGACCAAGGGCCAGATCGACGACCTGATGCACGAGATCAAGCTGCGTACGGAGAAGGACGAGCGGGTCCTGGTCACCACGCTGACCAAGAAGATGGCCGAGGACCTGACCGACTACCTGCTGGAGAACGGCATCCGGGTCCGCTACCTGCACTCGGAGGTCGACACGCTGCGCCGCGTCGAACTGCTCAAGGAGCTGCGCAAGGGCGACTACGACGTCCTGGTCGGCATCAACCTGCTGCGCGAGGGCCTCGACCTGCCCGAGGTGTCGCTGGTGGCGATCCTCGACGCGGACAAGGAGGGCTTCCTGCGCAGCGGCCGCTCGCTCATCCAGACGATCGGCCGCGCGGCCCGCAACGTCTCCGGCGAGGTCCACATGTACGCGGACAAGATGACGCCCTCGATGCGGGACGCCATCGACGAGACCGACCGCCGCCGGGCCAAGCAGATCGCCCACAACGAGGCGAACGGCATCAGCCCGGAGCCGCTCCGCAAGAAGATCCACGACATCCTCGACGACATCTACCGCGAGGCCGAGGACACCGACTCGGCGATCGGCAGCAGCGGGCAGCTGGTCGGCGGGGGTGGCCGGCAGATGTCGCGCGGCAAGGGCCCGGTGCCGGAGACCCGCTCCAAGGCCCGCGCCTCCTCGGCGCCCGCCCGCGAGGGGATGGCCCGGGCCGAGCTCGCCAAGCTGATCCAGGACCTCAACGACCAGATGTTGGCCGCCGCCCGCGAGCTGCAGTTCGAGCTGGCGGCCCGGATCCGCGACGAGGTTCAGGAGCTGAAGAAGGAGCTCCGCGGCATGGACATGACCGGCGTCCGCTGACGGCATGCGGCGATCGGAGGCGGCGGCGTTCTACCGCCACTACCTGGCGACCGGCAACGCCCACGCCTTCGATCGCCTGAGCGACTTCGTGGCCGAGGACGTCCGGGTCAACGACGAGGTGCAGGGCCTGCCGGCGTACGTGGCGGGGCTGCGTGAGGTGGTCCGGGCCTTCCCGGACTACCAGTGGCGGCTGCAAGGGCTGCTGATCGACGGCGCGAGCATCGCGGCTCACTTCATCGACACCGGCACGCACCGGGGTGAGTTCATGGGGGTGGCTCCGACCGGCCGCAGCGTCCGGACGCGGGAGTTCTCGGTCTACCACCTGAAGGACGGGCGGTTGGCCGAGGTGTGGGTGACGGCGGGCAACCTCAGCATCCTCGATCAGCTCCGAGACGCCGGCTGACGGCGGTCGCGGCGGGGAGGGCCGCAGCGCCGCGATGGTCGGGGGCCGGGAGAGTCGCGGGGCCGGGAAGGTCGCTCGGTCGGGAGGGCGGTGGCGCCGCGATGGTCGGGAGGGCGACAGCGTCGCGGGGCCGGGAAGGTCGCCTGGTTCGGAGGGCCGCAGCGCCACGATGGTCGGGGGCGGGGAGAGCCGCGGCGCCGGAAAGGTCGCCTGGCCGGAAAGGTCTCGGTGCCGGGAGGGTCGCGGCCGGGAAGTCGCTCGGACGTGCGGCTGTGAGTCTCTAGGCTGGCGCGCGTGTCAGTGACCGACTCCGTGACCTGGACGCTACGGCCGTTCGAGGACGAGACCGAGCTCGTCACGCTGGCCGCGCGGTGTCTCGCCGCCGACGGCGGCCTGCCGCTTGCCGCCGATCCCGCTTTTCTGCGGCGGCGCTGGCGATCGGCCGGCATCGCGACCGTCCAGGGCCGTGACCACGCCGGCCGGCTGGTGGCCGCCGGCGCCGCCCGGCCCATGACCGCTCCTGCCGACCCCGCCGCCGGGTCTGCGACCGGTCCAGCAGGATCCGCGACCGCTTCGGCTGGTCGAGCCGGGCCTACGACTGTTCCGGTTGATCGAGCTGGGCCCGCGACTGCTCCGGCTGATCGAGCCGGGCCTGCGACTGCTCCGGCTGATCGAGCCGGGCCTGCGACTGGTCCGGCTGATGCACCCGGGCCCGCGACTGCTCCGGCCGGGCCCATGGCAGGTCCGGCGGACTCCGCGGGTCCCGCGACCGGCCCGGCCGCCCCCGCCCAGCCGACCGCCACCCCCACCGGCGTGACCTTCTGCGGTCTCGTCGACCCCCAAGCGCGAGGCCGAGGACTCGGCTCCCACCTGCTCCGCTGGGCTCTCTCCCACCACCAGCCCGTCACCGTGGAAACCGAGTCATTGACCCGCGCGGCCGAGGACCTGTTCGCCGCTCACGGACTTCGGCAGGTCTTCGCCGAGGACGTCATGCGGATCGATCTCGCCCGCGGCGTACCGGATGCGCCCTGGCCGGCCGGCGCCCAGCTGGCCTCCTGGTCCGCGGTTAGCGCTGGACGCTTCCACCGGGTGTATGCGGCCGCCTTCCGGGACCGGCCCGGTTTTCCCGGGTGGACCGCCGACCGGTGGATCGCCGACGTCTCCGAGGACGACGACTTCCGGCCGCAGTGGTCGGTGCTTGCCGGGCTGCCCGGTCTGGGCGACGCCGGGTTCGTCACCGCCGCGCTCGACTGGATCGTGCAGGTCGGGGTCGTGCCCGCCGCCCGGGGTCGCGGGCTGGGGGCCGCGCTCGTCGTGGAGGCCCTGCGGCGGATGCGGGCGGACGGCGCCACCCACGCCTGGCTGGACGTCAACGTCGACAATCCGGCGGTGCGGCTGTACCGCCGGCTGGGGTTCGAGCACCGGGGGCGGCGGGCCCGGTACCGGCCGTCCTAGATCTGCTCGGCCAGCCCCAGCTTCGGCATTTATCGGGGTGGGCGCTCGGGTGCAGGCATGGGGAAGTTCGGCCTCGAGCGTCTGGTGTCGCCGTGCTGCTCCGGTGTCGGCGTTGGAGAAGTTCGGCCTCGAGTGACCGGAGTGGCCGTGCCGAGCTGCTCCGGTGCCGCCATGGGAGAGTTCGGCCTCGAGCACCCGGCGTCGCCGTGCTGAGCTGCTCCGGCGCCGGCGTGGGGCAGCGCAGCCTTGAGCGGGCGGGGACCGCAGCGCCACCCCGGTCAGCGCCCGACTACGACTGCTCCGCCGGCACGTCCAGGAAGTGCTCGACCAGAGGCGGATTGGCGAAGTGCGGCCCGATCAGGGCGCGCCATTCCACGAAGCGTTCGGTGTCGCGGAAGTTCTTCAGGTGCGCTTCGACGGAGTCCCACTCCACCAGCAACACGAAACGCGACGGGGACTCCACGCCGCGGGTCATCCGCACCGACCGGCAGCCTTCCGTTCCGGTCAGGACGGGACGAGCGGTGCGGTAGGCCGCGGCGAACTGGTCTTCCTGGCCGGGCACCACGTCGATCAGGGCGACTTCGAGGATCATGGCTTGCAGCATGCCACAACCTCTCCCACCCAGAGGGCTAGCCTCCTAGGACGCGCAAGCGGCTGTGACGCGTGAATGAACATGTCGGAAACGTCGGCGGGTGCATACTTGCGTCCGATTCACGGGTAAATGAGGGGGAGAGCCTCGACACGGATTGTCGGGGTGATGTGCGAACCAGCCCGCGGATGCGACACAATAGCGGGCGTAGGAGGGGAGTATTCCTCTGCGCCGGTCTCGTCAACACGGTCTTCACCCCACGGGGTGAGCCCGGGGCCGGCGGTCGTCGCCCAGCCGGGCGCCGGCGGAAGAGACCTCCGACAGTCGCACGTCGCTGTGGCCGCTTCTTCGGCGGATGCAGCGATGCACAGTGTCTGCCGGAGGTAAATCGTTGAACGTTTCCGCCTGGGTCTGGGTCATCACCCTCATCGCCCTGGTCGTCGTCCTCGCCGTTGATCTGCTGATCGTCGGTCGCCGCCCGCACGAGCCCAGCATGCGCGAGGCCGGGGGCTGGGTCGCGTTCTACGTAGGGCTGGCGCTGGCCTTCGGGGTGGGCGTGTGGCTGGCCTGGGGCGGTCAGGCCGCCGGCGAGTTCTACACGGGCTGGCTCACGGAGTACAGCCTCTCCGTCGACAACCTCTTCGTCTTCGTGATCATCATGGCCCGCTTCGCCGTGCCCCGGCAGTTCCAGCAGAAGGTGCTGCTCATCGGCATCGTGCTGGCCCTGGTCATGCGGGGCGCGTTCATCGCCGCCGGCGCCGCGCTGATCGCGCAGTTCTCCTGGGTCTTCTACATTTTCGGGGCGTTCCTGGTCTACACCGCCGTCACGCTGCTCAAGCAGGGCGAGAACGACGAGGACGACTTCAAGGAGAACATCCTCATCCGGTGGAGCAAGCGGGCCCTGCCGATCTCCTCGTCCTTCGACAGCGGTCACATGACGATCGTGACGGAGGCCGGCAAGCGGCTCTTCACGCCGATGCTCATCGTCATGATCGCGATCGGCACCACCGACCTTATCTTCGCGCTCGACTCGATCCCGGCCATCTTCGGCATCACGAAGGAGCCGTACCTCGTCTTCACCGCGAACGTCTTCGCCCTGATGGGTCTGCGCCAGCTGTACTTCCTGCTCGGCGGCCTGCTGGAGCGGCTGGTCTACCTCAACATCGGCCTGGCCTTCGTGCTGGCCTTCATCGGCGTGAAGCTGTTCCTCGAGGCGCTGCACACCAACACGCTGGGCTTCATCAACGGCGGCCACGGTGTGCACTGGGCGCCGGAGATCCCGATCTGGCTCTCCCTGCTGATCATCCTCGGCACGCTGGGCATCGCCACCGTCGCGAGCCTGATGAAGTCGTCGCGTGACAAAAGGAAAGAACTGATCAAGGCCTGAGACAGACGAAAGCCGGGGGTACGCGATGCGCGTACCCCCGGCTTTTTCGTCCCGGTCAGCCCTGGTGCTTGCGGCGGGCCGCGGCCCGGCCCCGCACCTGCTGGTCCAGCACGACCTTGCGGATGCGGACGGCGGCCGGCGTGACCTCGACGCACTCGTCCTCGCGGCAGAACTCGAGGGCCTGCTCCAGCGACAGCTTGCGCGGCGGGATCAGCTTCTCGGTCTCGTCGGAGGTCGACTGGCGCATGTTCGTCAGCTTCTTCTCCTTGGTGATGTTGACGTCCATGTCGTCCTGGCGGGAGTTCTCGCCGACGATCATGCCCTCGTACACCTCGGTGGTCGGCTCGACGAAGAGCTGGCCGCGCTCCTGCAGGTTGGTCATCGCGAACGCGGTCACCACGCCCGCCCGGTCCGCCACCAGCGAGCCGTTCTGCCGGGTGCGCAGCTCGCCGAACCACGGCTCGTAGGCCTCGAAGATGTGGTGCATGATGCCGGTGCCGCGGGTCTCGGTGAGGAACTCGGTGCGGAAGCCGATCAGGCCGCGCGCCGGTACCAGCCACTCCATCCGCAGCCAGCCGGTGCCGTGGTTGATCAGCTCTTCCATCCGGCCCTTGCGGGTGGACAGCAGCGAGGTGATGGCGCCCATGTACTCATCCGGGGCGTCGATGGTCAGGCGCTCGACCGGCTCGTGCACCTTGCCGTCGATCTCCTTGGTGACCACCTGCGGCTTGCCCACGGTCAGCTCGTAGGACTCGCGGCGCATCTGCTCGACCAGGATGGCCAGCGCCAGCTCGCCGCGGCCCTGGACCTCCCAGGCGTCCGGGCGCTCGGTCGGCAGCACGCGCAGCGAGACGTTACCGATCATCTCGCGGTCCAGCCGGTCCTTGACCATGCGGGCCGTGACCTTGCCGCCCTTGACCTTGCCGACCATCGGCGAGGTGTTGGTGCCCAGGACCATCGAGATGGCCGGCTCGTCCACGCTGATCAGCGGCAGCGGGATCGGGTTCTCCGCGTCGGCCAGGGTCTCGCCGATCATGATGTCGGCGATGCCGGCGACGGCCATGATGTCGCCCGGGCCGGCGCTCTCGGCCGGCTTGCGCTCCAGGCCCTCGGTGATCAGCAGCTCGGAGATGCGCACGTTGGCGATCGTGCCGTCGGTCTTGCACCAGGCCACGGTCTGGCCCTTGCGGATCGTGCCCTCGTGCACCCGGCACAGCGCGAGGCGGCCGAGGAAGTTGGAGGCGTCGAGGTTGACGACGTGCGCCTGCAGCGGCGCGCCCTCGGTGTAGGTCGGCGCCGGGATGGTCTTGAGGATCGTGTCGAAGAGCACCTCGAGGTCGGTGGCGTCCTCGGGGACGGTGCCGTCCTTGGGCTGGGTCAGCGAGGCGATGCCGTCACGCGCGCACGCGTAAACGATCGGGAACTCGATCTGGTGCTCGTCGGCGTCGAGGTCGAGGAAGAGCTCGTACGTCTCGTCGACGACCTCCTTGATCCGGGCGTCCGGCCGGTCCACCTTGTTGATGATCAGAATGATCGGCAGCTTGGCGTGCAGCGCCTTGCGCAGCACGAACCGGGTCTGCGGCAGCGGGCCCTCGCTGGCGTCGACCAGCAGAGCGACGCCGTCGACCATGGTGAGGCCGCGCTCGACCTCGCCGCCGAAGTCGGCGTGGCCGGGGGTGTCGATGATGTTGATGGTGACGGGCTCGCTGTCGGCCGGCTTGTAGCTGATCGCCGTGTTCTTGGCGAGAATGGTGATGCCCTTTTCCCGCTCCAGGTCCATGGAGTCCATGGCGCGGTCGGCCATCTCGCCCCGTGCGTGGGACTGGCTCCCCTGGCGCAGCATGGCGTCGACCAGGGTGGTTTTGCCATGGTCGACGTGGGCGATGATGGCGACGTTGCGTAGGTCGGTGCGGGTCTGCATACCACCATTGTCCCCGGCCTTTGTTGCGGCGGCCTTCCGGGGTCACAACCCGGAACCGGTTGCGGACCTCGTCCCTGATGTCCTTTTTACGGGTCAGCACGGACGGCGACCCGCTGCTAGCGTTCGGGCGTCGCCGTCCGGCGCGGGGAGGGACTTCGTCGATGAATCGCAGGCTCCAGATGCTCGTCGCCGCGCTGATCGGCGTCCTCGTGGTCGCCGGCTGCGGACTGGGCGGCCAGCAGGAGGACCCGGTGCCGGTGGCGGCGCAGCCGTCGGCGTCCGAGCCGGAGAACATCGTCAACCCGGTGATCGAGTCCGAGGAACCCTCCCCGGCGCCCACCACGGCCAAGCCGAAGCCGACGAAGAGCAAGGCCAAGCCGAAGGCCACCCCGACCGAGGACCCGAACAACTTCCAGCTGCCGGAGTGCGCCCACCGCGAGGGCAAGAAGGTGACCAAGGTCAAGGCCAAGGCGGCGCTGCGGGCCGCGGCGGCGAAGAAGTACTGGCCGACGTCCGCGCCCACGCTCACGGTGCCAAGCCGGCTGGTGCTCGCCACGGCGTGGCACGAGAGCGGCTGGCAGTCCGACATCGTCAACTGCGACGGCGGCCGCGGGCTCATGCAGGTGATGCCGGACACCGAGGCGTTCATCAACCAGCGCTTCGAGCAGTCGTACGAGAGCACCGACTACCGGCAGAACGCCACCCTCGGCGCCAACTACCTGGCCTGGCTGACCAAGGCCTTCGGCGACGCGTACTTCAAGGGCAAGTACGACCTGAGCCCGGCCCGGTGCAAGTCGCACTCCAGCATGTGCCTGCTCAACATGGTGATCGCCGGCTACAACGTGGGCCGCCAGCCGGTCGACGACGGGTACGCCGCCAAGCAGCTGCCGAACCCGGAGTACGTGGACGTCGTCCGCGCGCTGATGAAGTCCTGCTACTGCGACCGCTACTAGGTGACCGGGTCACCGAGCGCCCGGGCGGCCGAGCTACACTAGTCGGCGGAACCCGGGACTGTGCCCGCCGCTTTGACCCATTCTCGAGCGCGGTAGTAAGGTCTCGGGGTTGTCGTGCGTAGATGATGCTGGCGAGCTCCTGAGTTAGGGTCGTGCAGCACACACTAAGGAGCTCTTGCGTAATGCCGCCCAAGAAGAAGACCCATGAGGTAACCCTCGCGCTTGAGGCGGGTAACGCCGCGATGGTCGACCTCGGCAAGATGCTCGGCCCGACCGGCGCCAACATGCGCGCCGTCAAGGTCGAGTACGACGAGGCCACCGCGAAGTCCCGTGGCGAGATCATTCCGGTCGTCGTCACGGTCTTCGAGGACCGCAGCCACCAGCTCACCTACAAGACGCCGCCGACGAGCTTCCTGATCCGCAAGGCTCTGGGCATCCAGTCGGGCGCGGCCAACCCGCTGACCCAGACCGTGGGCACGCTCAGCGCCGAGCAGGTGAAGCAGATCGCCGAGCGCAAGCTCCCCGACCTGAACGCCAACGACGTCGACGCCGCGATCAAGGTCGTCTCCGGCACCGCGCGCTCGATGGGCGTCAAGGTCGCCGAGTAGGTCACCAGCACGGAGAACGGCGCGGACCCCACGGGGCCCGCGCCGTTTTTCATGCCTTGCCGACGATCTCGTCGATGAGCCCGTAGTCGCGGGCCTCGGCCGCGCTCAGGACGCGCCCGGCGGACAGGTCGTCCTCGATCCGGCTGCGCGACTGCCCGGTGACCTCCACCAGGCGCAGCACGACCTCCTCGAGCTCGCGCAGGTGCTGCCCGGCGGCCGCGGCGACCTCGTCGGCGGTGCCGGTGACCCCGGCGGCCCGCGGCTCCACCAGCTTGAACCGGGCGTGCCGGTACGCCGAGCGCCGCCCGGCCGCGGCCAGCACCGCGAGCACGGCCCCGCCGGCCTCGGAGGTGACCACGGCGTGCACCGGTGCGGCCATCGCGTCCATCACGTCGATGACGGCGTGCGCCGCGTTCAGGTCGCCGCCGGAGCTGGCCACGTGCAGCTGGACCGGCTCGGGCCCGGCGGCGTCCAGGGTGAGCAGGGCGGCGGCGATCGCCGAGGCGGCCGGCCCGGTGAGCGGGCCGCGGATCATGACGATGCGCTGGTCGAAGAGGCGTTCCTCGAGCCAGCCGGGGATGGTGGGCCCGCCGCCGGACCACGGCTCGGGCGGGGGAGCGGGGCTGGAAGGCTGCCATCGCAGATCGGGTGTCACCGGACCTCCGCGCGTCGAGGGGAGTTCCGAGTCTAGGGACGCGCGCACCGGAGGGGGGAACGGTTCAGCCGAGGGCGGACGGCGCATTGCCCGGAGGCGTCCGGGGTGCTTGCATGGACTCCATGTGACCGTCCGTACACGAGGAGATGTGATGTCCGAGCCGCTGCAGCTGGACCCCGCGACGACGGCGATCGTGCTGATCGAGTACCAGAACGAGTTCGTCTCGGACGGGGGCGCGCTGCACAACGCGGTCGCGCCGGTGATGGACAAGACCGGGATGCTGGCCAACACGGTGGCGCTGGTCGACGCGGCCCGGGCGGCCGGCGTGACGATCATGCACGCGCCGATCACGTTCGCGCCGGGCTACGGGGAGCTGTCGCGGCACCCGTACGGCATCCTCAAGGGAGTCGTGGACGGCAACGCCTTCGTCAAGGGCACCTGGGGCGCGGCGATCGTCGACGACCTGGCGCCCGCCGAGGGGGACATCCTCATCGAGGGCAAGCGCGGCCTGGACACGTTCGCCAGCACCAACCTCGACTTCATCCTGCGCAGCCGCGGCATCACCACGGTGATCCTGGCCGGCTTCCTGACCAACTGCTGCGTCGAGTCCACCATGCGCAGCGCGTACGAGAACGGCTACCGGGTCATCACGCTGGTCGACTGCACCGCGGCGACCTCGGCCGAGGAGCACGACAACGCGATCGCGTACGACTTCCCGATGTTCTCGCTGCCGATGGAGTCGTCCCGGGTCGCCGCCGCCCTCTGAGGCCCTACCAGCCGCGCTCGCGCCACTCGGCCAGGTGCGGGCGTTCCGCGCCGAGCGTCGAGTCCTTGCCGTGGCCGGGGTAGAACCAGGTGTCGTCGCCCAGCCGGCCGAACAGCTTGGTCTCCACGTCGCCGATCAGCGACGCGAAGTTCTTCTTGTCGCCGCGGGTGTTGCCGACGCCGCCGGGGAACAGGCTGTCGCCGGTCCACAGGTGGTCGATGCCGCCGGGCTCGCGGTAGTGCAGCACGATCGAGCCGGGGGTGTGCCCGACCACGTGGATCACCTCGAGGGTGCAGTCGCCGACCGCGATGGTGTCGCCGTCGCCGACCGTGCGGGTCACCACGGGGATCCCGGCGGCGTCGTCGGCCCCGGCGATCGACTCCGCGCCGGTGGCCTCGACCACCTGCCGCAGGGCGCCGGTGTGGTCGCGGTGCTGGTGGGTGGTGACGACCGCGGCCAGCCCGGCCGGGCCGATCAGCCGCAGCAGCGTCTCCGCGTCGTTGGCCGCGTCGATGAGCACCTGGCTGCCGTCCGACCGGCAGGTCAGCAGGTAGGCGTTGTTGTCCATCGGGCCCACCGAGACCTTGCGCACGGTCAGGCCGGCCAGCTCGCGGACGGCCGGCTCGCCGCCGCGGGTCACGTCTCCGGTGTAGGTCATGTCACTTCCACCTCGGGGGTCGGGGCAGTGCGCCCTCCGGCGACACCGTGAGATCCGCGCCGTCGCCGCGGCCGGCCAGCCAGGCCGCGATCGAGCGGGTGGGGCCGCTGACCTCCGGCGCGCCGGCGGGATCGCCCACGGCCAGCGTGTGCTCCACCCCCTGCGGGCGCAGCACCAGGTGGAACGTCTCGTCGGTCACGGTGCCGACGATCTCGCGCAGCAGCCGCAGCGCGAAGGCGTCCGGCCAGTCCTCGGGCGTGTAGCCCCGGCCCAGGTCGACGTGGTGCACCTCCACCTCGCGCAGCCGGGCCCACGGCACGGCCGCGGCGGAGGCGCCGGTCGGCGCCAGGTAGAACGTCCAGGCCTCGGCCGGCATGGCCGCGGCCGCGTCGGCGAAGCGTTCGTGCGCCTCGCGCAGGTCGGCGATCTGCTCGGTCAGCGGCCGGCCGGCGCCGGCCTCGATGCCCTCGGCGCGGGCGGTCGGGCTGGCGTAGGCGGGCGTCTCGACGCCGGTACGGGCCCAGGTCAGCAGGTTGGTGTAGGCGTCGGCGTTGCGGGCCACATGGGTCAGCACGTGCCCGACGGTCCAGCCCGGCAGGGCGGACGGCTCGAGCACCGCGCCGTCGTCCAGCCCCTCCGCGGTACGGATCAGCCGTTCGGTGGCCTGATCAACGTCGGTCATGAGCACAAGCGGGTCGACTGTCATGACCGACTGCACCGAGCGAAGCGAGGGCCAGGAGGGCATGACGAAGACAAGGGAGTCACGGTGAAGACCCTAGCGCCGGAATTCGCTTTCGTGGCGGTAGTGCCGTCCGTACCGTCGGTGCAGACGCGCCAGACGATCGCGGAGGGGGTGGGAATCGTGCTGTTCGTCGTTCGTGCGTTCCGGTTTCTCCCGGAGGCCGCCGCCTGACGCCTGTCGGCGGGCCTCCCCTGACCTAAGGGTTCCCCATGTCTGACCTGTCCGCGCTGGGCTGGGACGAGACACTCGCGTCCGCCTACCGAAACTACGACCGCCCCGACGCCGCGCCGGCCCGGGTGCTGCGCGCCGACCGTGGCGTCTGCACCGTGCTGGACGCGTCCGGGGTGAGCCGCGCCAGCCTGGCCGGCACCGTGCTGCTGGGCGCCGCGCGGGACCCCGCCCAGTTGCCGTGCGCCGGTGACTGGGTGGTGCTGCGGCGCTGGCCGGACCGGCGTACCACGGTCGAGGGTGTGCTGCCGCGGCGCGCCGCGCTGATCCGCCGTACCTCCGACAAGGATTCCGTCGGCCAGGTCCTGGCGGCCAACATGGACACCGTCGCGGTGGTCGAGCCGATGCACCCGGCGCCCGACGACGCCCGCCTGGAGCGCCTGCTGGCGCTCGCCTGGGAGTCCGGCGCGCGACCGGTGATCGTGCTCTCCAAGAGCGACACCGCGCGGGACCCGCAGGCGGTGGCGCGCCAGCTCGGCGAGCTGGCGCCGGGGGTACGGGTGCTGCCGGTCAGCGTGCACGCGGGCACGGGGCTGGACGCCCTGCGCCCCTACGTCGCACCCGGGCGCACCCTGGCCCTGCTCGGCCGGTCCGGGGCGGGCAAGTCGTCGCTGGTCAACGCGCTCGCCGGGGCCGAGGTGATGGGCGTGCAGGAGATCCGGCGGGCCGACGGCAAGGGCCGGCACACCACCGCGTACCGGAGCCTGGTCCTGATCCCCGGCGGGGGAGCGGTGCTGGACACCCCGGGCATCCGCGGGGTGGGCCTGCTCGACACGGCCGAGGGGCTGGACCGGGCCTTCGCCGACGTCGCGGCGCTGGCCGGGCGCTGCCGTTTCGGTGATTGTGGTCACGACGGCGAGCCCGGGTGCGCGGTCGCCGCGGCGCTGGCCGACGGGACGCTGCCGGCGCGGCGCCTGGACAGCTGGCGCAAGCTGCACCGCGAGGTCGCCGTCGAGAGCAGCCGGCGGGCCGCGCGGCTGGCCCAGGCGGCCGGCTCGTCCCGGCGCAGGCCGCGCCGGTGAGCGCCTCTGGCACAATTCACCGGTGCCCGCGGTCGATGAGGTCCTGAACGAGCCCGGCCTCTCGGTCGCGGCGGCGCCCGCGCCCGCGCGCCGCCGCCGCACCGATCTGGCCGCGGCGCTCAGCTATCTCGCCCTCGCGGTGCTGGTGCTGATCCAGCTCTGGATCGACCCGGCCGGCCGGGTGCTGTCGCACAACGACGACGACCACGGCTTCTTCGCCTTCGCCCTGGCGCACGGCGAGCGGGTCCTCTTCGACGGGGCGAACCCGCTGTTCAGCGACCGGATGAACGTGCCCGACGGCGTCAACATGATGGCCAACACCACGGAGCTGGCGCTCACCGTGCCGCTGGCCCCGGTCACCCACTGGCTCGGCGTGGGCGTCTCGGTCGTGCTGCTGCTCACGCTCGGCCTCGCCGGTACGGCGTTCGCCTGGTACTTCGTGCTGTCGCGGCACCTGGTCGAGAGCCGCCGCGCCGCCTGGGTCGGCGGGCTGTGGTGCGGGTTCGCGCCGACCATGGTGTCGCACGCCAACGGGCACATCAACTTCGTCTCGCAGTACGTGGTGCCGTTCATCGTCTGGCAGGTGCTGCGGCTGCGCGAGCCGGGGCGCGCGGTGCGCGGCGGGATCGTGCTGGGTCTGCTGGTGGTGCTGCAGGTCTTCATCAACGAGGAGACGCTGCTGTTCACGGCGCTGACCCTGGGCGTGTTCGTGGTGGCGTACGCGGCCCTGGCGTGGTCGCGGGTGCGGGACTACTGGCGGCGGTTCCTCGCCGGGCTGAGTGTGGCGGTGGTCACGGCGGCGGTGCCGCTGGCGTACCCGCTGTGGTTCCAGTTCACCGGGCCGCAGAGTTACAGCGGGCAGCCGTTCGAGCCGGGCAAGTTCGTCACCGACCTGCTCGCGCTGGGCGCGTACGCGCGGCAGTCGCTGGCCGGCAACGCGGCGATCGCCCGCGAGCTCAGCGTGAGCCCGACCGAGGACAACTCGTTCTTCGGCCTGCCGATGCTCGTGCTGACCGGCGTCTGCGTGGCGCTGCTGTGGCGCAACCTGGCCGCCCGGGCCGCCGCGATCGCCGGCCTGGTGCTGCTGATCATGTCGATGGGCCCGGAGCTGCGCGTCGGCGGCCACGACACCGGCATCCCGCTGCCGTTCGCGCTGATCGCCCACCTGCCGGTGATCGACCTGGTCAGCGTCACCCGGTTCGCGATGGTCCCGGCGACGGTCATCGGCCTGCTGCTGGCGCTGGCCGCCGACCGGTTCCCGCTGCTGGGCCGGCGCCGGCGCGCCGCGTTCTGGATCGGCCTGGCCGTGGCCATCGTGCCGGTGCTGCCCAAGCCGCTGCCGGTGGTCGAGGCCGACCCGCTGCCGCCGTTCATCGCCCAGCGGATGTGGCGCGAGTACGTCCCCGCGGGCCGCACCCTGGTCACCGTGCCGCTGCCCGAGGTCACCACCGGGCGGTCCGGGATGCGGTGGTTCGCCCTGTCCGGGCTGGATTACGCCGTGCCGCGCGGATACTTCATGGGACCGGCGAACCCGCCGCTGAACCGCACCGGCTCCTGGAACGCCGCACCCCGGCCCACCTCCGACCTGTTGCGCATCACGGGGGCGTACGGTCGGAAGCCGAACGTCTCGGTCTCCGACCGGCTGGCCGCCCGGGCCGACCTGGCCTACTGGCGGGCGGCGGTGGTGGTGCTCGTGCCCGGCACGCCGCATCACGACCTGCTCGCCACGACCGTGTCCGAGCTGCTCGGCCGGCCACCGCGGCCGGTCGGCGGCGTTCAGCTGTGGGATGTCCGGGACATCGTTCCCCCGTCCGGGTGACGGGAATGATGATCGGGCCCGCGGTGCTGCTTCTGGTTGGCGGAAAACTTGTCGTACCCCGCGGCTAGGGTGGCGGCGCCCATTGTCTTGACGTTACGGAGTGGCTGGCTGTGGCCGACCGACTGATCATCCGCGGCGCGCGGGAGCACAACCTGCGCGACGTCAACCTCGACCTGCCCCGCGACGCGATGATCGTGTTCACCGGTCTCAGCGGCTCGGGCAAGTCCAGCCTCGCCTTCGACACGATCTTCGCGGAGGGGCAGCGCCGGTACGTGGAGTCGCTGTCGTCGTACGCGCGGCAGTTCCTCGGCCAGATGGACAAACCGGACGTGGACTTCATCGAGGGTCTGTCCCCGGCCGTCTCGATCGACCAGAAGTCGACCTCGCGCAACCCGCGCTCGACCGTCGGCACCATCACCGAGGTGTACGACTACCTGCGCCTGCTCTTCGCCCGCACCGGCATCCCGCACTGCCCGGTCTGCGGCGAGCGGATCAGCAAGCAGTCGCCGCAGCAGATCGTCGACCGGGTGCTGGCGATGGAGGAGGGCACCCGGTTCATGGTGCTCGCCCCGGTCATCCGCGGCCGCAAGGGCGAGTACGTCGACCTCTTCGCCGAGCTGCAGTCCAAGGGTTACGCCCGGGCCCGGGTCGACGGCGTGGTGCACCCGCTGGCCGAGCCGCCCAAGCTCAAGAAGCAGGAGAAGCACACCATCGAGGTGGTCGTCGACCGGCTCTCGGTGAAGGCCAGCAGCAAGCAGCGCCTCACCGACTCGGTCGAGGCGACGCTGGCGCTGTCCGGCGGCATCGTGCTGCTCGACTTCGTCGACCTGCCCGAGGACGACCCGCACCGCGAGCGCCGCTTCTCCGAGCACCTGGCCTGCCCCAACGACCACCCGCTGGCGATCGAGGACCTGGAGCCCCGGGTCTTCTCCTTCAACGCGCCCTACGGCGCCTGCCCGGAGTGCACCGGCCTGGGCACCAAGAAGGAGGTCGACCCGGAGCTGATCGTGCCGGACGAGGAGCGCAGCCTGCGCGAGGGCGCGATCCAGCCCTGGTCCGGCGGCTCCACCCTGGAATACTTCCTGCGCCTGCTGGAGGCCCTGGCCAAGGCGGAGAAGTTCAGCATCGACACGCCCTGGCGGCAGCTGCCGAGCCGGGCCCAGAAGACGATCCTGTACGGCTCCGAGGACCAGGTCCACGTCCGCTACCGCAACAAGTACGGCCGCGAGCGCTCCTACTACACCGGCTTCGAGGGCGTGGTGCAGTGGATCGAGCGCCGGCACGGCGACACCGAGAGCGACTGGTCGCGCGACAAGTACGAGGGCTACATGCGCGACATCCCGTGCCCGACCTGCGGCGGGGCCCGGCTCAAGCCCGAGGTGCTGGCGGTCACGATCGCCGGGAAGAGCATCGCCGAGGTCTGCAACCTGTCGGTCGGCGAGTGCGCCGAGCTGCTGGCCACCATCGAGCTGTCCGACCGCGAGAAGATGATCGCCGAGCGGGTGCTCAAGGAGATCAACGCCCGGCTGCGCTTCCTGGTCGACGTCGGCCTGGACTACCTGTCGCTGGACCGCGGCGCCGGCACCCTGTCCGGCGGCGAGGCGCAGCGCATCCGGCTGGCCACCCAGATCGGCTCCGGACTGGTCGGCGTGCTGTACGTGCTGGACGAGCCGTCCATCGGCCTGCACCAGCGCGACAACCACCGGCTCATCGAGACGCTGGTGCGGCTCAAGAAGCTGGGCAACACCCTGATCGTGGTCGAGCACGACGAGGACACCATCCGCACCGCGGACTGGATCGTCGACATCGGCCCCGGCGCCGGCGAGCACGGCGGTCACATCGTGCACAGCGGGTCGGTCAAGGGGCTGCTGGCCAACAAGGAGTCGCCGACGGGGGCGTACCTGTCCGGCCGCAAGAAGATCCCCACGCCGGCCACCCGCCGTCCGCAGGAGCCCGGCCGCGAGCTGGTCGTGCAGGGCGCGCGCGAGCACAACCTGCGCGACATCACCGTCGGGTTCCCGCTGGGGCAGTTCATCGCGGTCACCGGGGTGAGCGGGTCGGGCAAGTCGACGCTGGTCAACGACATCCTCTACACCGTGCTGGCGAACCAGATCAACGGCGCCCGGATGGTGCCGGGCCGGCACACCCGGATCTCCGGGCTGGAGCACGTCGACAAGGTCGTGGGCGTGGACCAGTCGCCGATCGGGCGCACGCCGCGGTCCAACCCGGCCACCTACACCGGGGTCTTCGACAACATCCGCAAGCTGTTCGCCGAGACCGTCGAGGCCAAGGTCCGCGGGTACGGTCCCGGCCGGTTCTCGTTCAACGTCAAGGGCGGCCGCTGCGAGAACTGCTCCGGCGACGGCACCATCAAGATCGAGATGAACTTCCTGCCGGACGTCTACGTCCCCTGCGAGGTGTGCAAGGGCGCCCGGTACAACCGGGAGACCCTCGAGGTGCACTACAAGGGCAAGACCATCTCCGAGGTGCTGGAGATGCCGATCGAGGAGGCCGCGACCTTCTTCGAGCCCATCACCTCGATCCACCGCCACCTCAAGACCCTGGTCGACGTGGGCCTGGGCTACGTGCGCCTCGGCCAGCCCGCGCCGACCCTGTCCGGTGGCGAGGCGCAGCGCGTCAAGCTCGCCTCCGAGCTGCAGAAGCGCTCCACCGGCCGCACGGTGTACGTGCTCGACGAGCCGACCACCGGCCTGCACTTCGAGGACATCCGCAAGCTGCTGCTGGTGCTCAACGGCCTGGTCGACAAGGGCAACACGGTCATCACCATCGAGCACAACCTCGACGTGATCAAGAACGCCGACTGGCTGATCGACATGGGCCCCGAGGGCGGCAACAAGGGCGGCCTGGTGCTGGCCACCGGCACCCCCGAGGAGCTCGCCGACGTGCCGGGCAGCCACACCGGGCAGTACCTGCGCCCGATGCTCGGGCTGACCGGCGAGCCCGCCGGCGCGGCTGCCGCGCTGGCCCGCGCGGCCAAGGCCAACGGCGCGCCCAAGGCCGCGGCCAAACCGCGGGCCACCCGGTCCCGGGCCAAGGCCGCGGTCTGATCCACAGGTAACGCACAGCTACGCCGCCCGTCCGCCCCGCCACCTGGGGCGGGCGCCGCGGCGTGGCCGAAACCCCCGCGAAACCCGGCATCCGGGCCGATGTTTTCCGTCCGGCCCATGAACCACTTCGCGGATGGCAGCGTATGTACAGGCGACGCCGCGTGACGCAAGCGCGCGGATCCAGGGGTACGGGAAGGGTTCGGAACAGATGACTGACGTGCAGACGAGGCCCGACGCCGAGATCACCGCCGCCCAGCCGGCCTGCGGGGGAGCGGGCTCGTCGCGGCGCGTCGTGCTGGCCGGGGCCACCGCCCTCGGTGCCGGCTGCCTGCTGGCCGCCTGCGGGACCGACACCAGCGGCGCCGGCAGCAACGGCTCCAGCGGCGGCGACTTCAGCAACAACCCCGCGCCGGCCGGCAGCAAGGGCGCCGACACCGGCACGACCGGCGGCGACTCGGGCGGCGACTCCGGCGGCTCGGCGCTCGCGCTCGTCGCCGACATCCCCGAGGGCGGCGGCATCATCAAGGGTGACTACGTCATCACCCAGCCCGCCTCGGGCACGTTCAAGGCGTTCAGCAAGGTCTGCACCCACCAGGGCTGCGACGTCAGCAAGGTCGACGGCGGCGTGATCACCTGCCCCTGCCACAACAGCACGTTCTCCATCGAGGACGGTTCGCCCACCGGCGGCCCGGCCAAGAAGCCGCTGCCCGAGACCAAGGTCAAGGTGGACGGCGACAACATCGTCGCCGCCTGACGGCACGCACCCGATGAGCGGGGGCCGGCGTGATCCTGCCGACGCGGCCGGCCCCGACACCCTCCGGCCGGAGGCCCGACGCCGTGGCGGCGGCAACGGGCCTCCGGTCGGACAATCATGTCAGGGGTCCGCACTAGTGTTGAGTCGTGCCTGACCCGTCCAGCTACCGTCCGGCGCCCGGGACCATTCCGGACGCCCCCGGTGTCTACCGCTTCCGTGACCCCACCGGCCGCGTCATCTACGTGGGCAAGGCGAAGAGCCTGCGCAGCCGGCTGAATTCGTACTTCGCCGACACGTTCGGCCTGCACGCGCGCACCCAGCAGATGGTCACCACCGCGGCCGCCGTCGACTGGGTCACGGTGAGCAGCGAGGTCGAGGCGCTGCAGCTGGAGTTCTCCTGGATCAAGGAGTTCGACCCGCGCTTCAACGTCAAGTACCGCGACGACAAGTCGTACCCGTTCCTCGCCGTCACGCTCAACGAGGAATACCCCCGGCTGCAGGTCATGCGGGGCGCCAAGCGCAAGGGGGTGCGGTATTTCGGGCCGTACTCGCACGCCTGGGCCATCCGCGAGACCCTCGACCTGCTGCTGCGCGTCTTCCCGGCCCGCACCTGCTCCACCGGCGTCTTCAAGCGGGCCGGCCAGATCGGCCGCCCCTGCCTGCTGGGCTACATCGGCAAGTGCTCGGCCCCGTGCGTCGGCACGGTCTCCGCGGCGGAGCACCGGGCGATCGTCGACGACTTCTGCGACTTCATGGCCGGGCGCACCGACACGTTCGTCAAGCGCCTCGAACGCGACATGATGCAGATGTCCGAGCAGCTCGAGTTCGAGAAGGCGGCCCGGCTGCGCGACGACATCGCCGCCCTGCGCAAGGCGATGGAGAAGCAGACCGTCGTGCTCGGCGACGGCACCGACGCCGACGTCGTCGCGTTCGCCGAGGACCCGCTCGAGGCGGCGGTGCAGGTCTTCCACGTCCGCGACGGCCGCGTCCGCGGCCAGCGCGGCTGGGTGGTGGAGAAGGTCGAGGACCTCACCACGGGAGACCTGGTGCACCACTTCTGCACCCAGGTGTACGGCGACGAGCACGGCGAGAACGACGTGCCCCGCGAGCTGCTGGTCCCCGCCCTGCCCCCGGACGCCGAGGCGTTGGAGAAGTGGCTGACCGAGCACCGCGGCAGCCGGGTCAGCCTGCGCGTGCCCCAGCGCGGCGACAAGCGTTCCCTGCTCGAAACGGTGGCCCGCAACGCCGGCGAGTCCCTGGCCCGGCACAAGCTGCGCCGCGCCGGCGACCTGACCACCCGCAGCAAGGCGCTGGACGAGATCGCCGAGGCGCTGGGCATGGAGACGGCGCCGCTGCGCATCGAGTGCTTCGACGTCTCCCAGATCCAGGGCACCGACGTGGTGGCCAGCATGGTGGTCTTCGAGGACGGGCTGGCCCGCAAGAGCGAGTACAGGCGGTTCGCGGTCCGCGGCAACCCGGACGGCTCGGGCACCGACGACCTGGCCGCGATGAGCGAGGTGATGCGGCGACGGTTCGCCCGCTACCGCGCGGAGACCTCGCCGGTGGGCGGCGGCTCGGCTGACTCCTCGGCCGGAGTGGCGGGTCCGTCGGCCGGGGCGGCCGGCTTCGCGGGCTCGTCGGCCGGAGTGGCGGGTCCGTCGGCCGGGGCGGCCGG
>NZ_BOMQ01000005.1 GCF_016862275.1 Actinoplanes nipponensis
GGCCGGGGCGGCCGGCTTCGCGGGCTCGTCGGCCGGAGTGGCGGGTCCGTCGGCCGGGGCGGCCGGCTTCGCGGGCTCGTCGGCCGGAGTGGCCGGTTCGTCGGCCGGCGTGGCGGGTTCGTCGGCCGGCGTGGCGGGTTCGTCGGCCGGCTCGGCCGATTCTTCCGATGGTGGTGCGGGTGACGGTTTCGCCGACGGCGGCGACGCCGAGCTCGGCGCGGGGCCGGTCGCCGGCGAGCTGCCCGGCATCGACCCGCTGACCGGGCGGCCGCGCCGCTTCGCCTACCCGCCCAACCTGGTCGTCGTCGACGGCGGCCAGCCGCAGGTCAACGCCGTCGCCGCGGTCCTGTCCGACCTCGGCATCACCGACGTGGCGCTGTGCGGCCTGGCCAAGCGGCTGGAGGAGGTGTGGCTGCCGGGCGAGGACTTCCCGGTGATCCTGCCCCGCACCTCCGAGGCGCTCTATCTGCTGCAACGGGTGCGCGACGAGGCCCACCGGTTCGCCATCACGTTCCACCGGCAGCGCCGCTCCAAGCGCATGACGGCGTCGGCGCTCGACAACATCGCGGGGCTGGGGGAGACGCGGCGCAAGGCGCTGCTGCGGCACTTCGGCTCGCTCAAGCGGCTGGCCCAGGCCACCCCGGAGGAGATCACGGAGGTCCCGGGCATCGGGCGGCGGACGGCCGAGGCGGTCCTGGCCGCCCTCGCCGACACCGCCACGAAGCCCGACACCGCCACGAGGCCCGACTCCGCCCCGGAGAAGAGCGGCGCGGCCGCGGGCGGCGCGGGCAAGACGAAGGCGGGCGCCAACCGGAACCGGGTCGCCCGGCCGGTCGGGCCGGCTTCCGACACGGCCACCCCCACCGAGCAGCCGGCGGCAGTCGGGGAGCCGGGCGGCCCGCCTCCGACGGAGCTCGGAGCGGGAGACCTGGCGCGGGGCGACCTGCCACGGCCCGGCCCCGAGGCCTCCTCGCCCACGGTGGCCGCGCTGGATCCGAGCCGGGGGACGTAGCCCGGCCGACGGCTACTGATCGTGGAATACGGGCGGCGGGGACGCCGTTCACGGGATGGGCTCATCGGGGTCGCCGGCGGACCCAGGGGGCACCGGATCGGGTAATGGACACCACGTCCGGCGATCCCGGGTCGACGCTTCGGCCTAGGATGCAGTGTCCGCCCGGAGGGGGCGCATGCGCAGTGCGGTTCAGGAGGAGTGCGTGACCGAGTCGATGCCGGAGTTCGTTCCGGAGCCCACACCCGACGAGGCCGCCACCGACCTCGTGGTGGTGACCGGGGTTTCCGGCGGCGGCCGCAGCACCGTGGCCCGTGCCCTGGAGAACGTCGGCTTCTACGTCGTCGACAACCTGCCGCAGGCCCTCATGCTCGACATGGCCCAGCTCGCGTTCGAGGCCGGCGGCGCCGCCCGGCGTACAGCCATGGTGCTGGACGTCCGCAGCCGCGCCTTCTCCACCGACCTCGCCGGCGCGGTCCGCGCGCTCAAGGACCGCGGCTTCTCGCCGCGGGTCGTGTTCGTCGACGCCGACGACGAGGTGCTGATCCGCCGCTTCGAGTCGGTCCGGCGCTCGCACCCGCTGCAGGGTGACGGCCGGCTCGCCGACGGCATCGCCGCCGAGCGCAAGCTGCTCGAGGAGGCCCGCGAGCAGTCCGACGTGATCATCGACACCAGCCACCTGAACGTGAACCAGCTCCGCCGCCGCGTCGAGGAGCTGTTCGGCGGCGAGGACGCCCGGCGGTTGCGCATCACCGTGCTGTCGTTCGGCTTCAAGTACGGCCTGCCGCCCGACGCCGACTACGTGATGGACGCGCGCTTCCTGCCGAACCCGTTCTGGGTGCCGGAGCTGCGCGAGCACACCGGCCTGGAGGAGGGCGTCAGCGGCTACGTGCTGGGCCAGGAGGGCGCGCACGACTTCGTCGGTACGTACGCGCAGCTCATCGCCGCGACGGCGCCCGGTTTCGAGCGGGAGGGCAAGCGCTACCTGACTGTGGCGGTCGGTTGCACCGGCGGCAAGCACCGCAGCGTCGCGATCGCCGAGGAGCTCACCGCGCAGCTGCGCGACATCCGTCTGTCCGCCCACTCCTCGCACCGCGACCTGGGGCGGGAGTGACGACGGCTCAGCCGGCGGGACCGGGCGGCGGCCCGGCGCAACGGCACGACACGACCGCCGATTCCGGCGACCCGGCGGCGCAACGGCACGACACGACCGCCGATTCCAGCCTCCCGGCGGCGGAGCGGCGCGACGCGACTGCCGATTCCAGCGCCCCGGCCGCGGGCGGCCCGGACGCGACCGCCGCGGGCGGCCCGGACGCGACCGCCGGTTCCAGCGGCCCGGCGGCGCGGCGCCCGATCAAGGTCGTCGCGTTCGGGGGCGGTCACGGGCTGGCCGCCTCGCTGCGCGGGCTGCGCCACTGCGCGCCCGAGCTGGAGCTGGAGATTACCGCCGTGGTGACCGTCGGCGACAACGGCGGTTCCAGCGGTCGGCTGCGCGCCGAGCGGGACGCCCAGCTGCCGCCCGGCGACCTGCGGATGGCCCTCGCCGCCCTGGCCGGCGAGGACCCGGCCCACCAGCGCACGGTGGCGCTCATGCAGCACCGCTTCGCCCTCGTCGGCAAGCCCGACCGCCGCGGCACCGGCATCGAGGACTTCCCCACCGTGCCGGCCCGGGTCGCCGCCGGAGCCGCCGACGGTCCGGATACAGAGAGCCCCGTCCCCGGGCCGGGTCAGGACGCCGGGCCCGCAGGCAAGACCGGCTGGGGCAGCGTCGACCGGCGGATCGCCTCGGTCGGCGGCAAGCACGACCCCCTCGCCGGCCACGCCGTCGGCAACCTGCTGCTGCTCGGCCTGCTCGAGCTGCTCGGCGATCCCGTCGCCGCCCTCGAGCACGCCGCCGCCATGGTCGGCGCCTGCGGGCGGGTCCTGCCCATGGCCTCGCACGCTGTGGGGATCGAGGCCGACGTGCGCGGCGCCGATCCGGCGCGGCCCGACGAGGTCGTCACCGTCCGCGGTCAGCACGCCGTCGCCATCACCACCGGGCATGTCGAGGCGTTGCGGATCGTGCCGTCCTCGCCGCCCGCCTGCCCGCCCGCCCTCGCCGCCATCGCCGAGGCCGACTGGCTGATCTTCGGGCCGGGCAGCTGGTACACCAGCGTGCTGCCGCATCTGCTGGTGCCCGAGCTGGCCGAGGCGATCGTGGCCAGCCCGGCCCGGCGGCTGGTGACCCTGAACCTGGCCACCGACAACGAGACCTTCGGGCTCTCGGTGGCGGATCATCTGGCCGCGCTGCACTGGTATCTGCCGCGGCTGCGGGTGGACGTCGTGCTGGCCGACGACAAACGGGTCGGCGAGCCCGATCCGGTGCACCGGGCCGCCGCGGCGCTGGGGGCGCGGCTGGTGCTGGCGCCGCTGGCCGTTGCGGACGGCAGCCCCAAGCATGATCCTGAGTCGTTGGGCACAGCACTGGTGCCCGTCCTCGGCTCCGATCGTTAAGCAACTGGCAGACCGCGAACAAGCATGAGGTGACTTCGAAAATGGCGATGACGGCAGCGGTCAAGGACGAGCTGAGCAGGGTCGACGTGCCCAAGCCGTGCTGCCGCCGGGCGGAGATGGCCGCCCTGCTCCGCTTCGCCGGCGGGCTGCACATCGTGAGCGGGCGGGTGGTCGTCGAGGCCGAGCTCGACACCGGCGCGGTGGCCCGGCGGCTGCGGCGGGAGATCGCCGAGGTGTACGGCTACCCGAGCGAGGTGCACGTGCTCGCCTCCGGCGGCCTGCGCAAGGGCAGCCACTACATCGTGCGGATCGTCAAGGACGGCGAGGCCCTGGCCCGGCAGACGGGCCTGCTCGACGTCCGGGGGCGCCCGGTGCGGGGGCTGCCGCCGCACGTCGTCTCGGCCAACGTCTGCTGCGCGGTCGCGGCGTGGCGGGGCGCGTTCATGGCGCACGGTTCGCTGACCGAGCCGGGCCGCTCCAGCGCCCTGGAGATCACCTGCCCCGGCCCGGAGGCCGCGCTGGCGCTGCGCGGCGCCGCCCGCCGCATCGGCATCACCGCCAAGGAGCGCGAGGTGCGCGGCGTCGACCGCGTCGTGATCAAGGACGGGGACGCGATCGCGGCGCTGCTCACCCGGATCGGGGCGCACTCCAGCGTGCTGGCCTGGGAGGAGCGGCGGGTACGGCGTGAGGTGCGCGCGACCGCGAACCGGCTGGCCAACTTCGACGACGCCAACCTGCGCCGCTCCGCCCGGGCGGCCGTGGCGGCGGCAGCGCGCGTGACCCGGGCCCTGGAGATCCTCGCCGACGAGGCCCCCAACCACCTCACCTCCGCGGGCCGCCTGCGCCTCGAACACCGCCAGGCCTCGCTGGAAGAGCTGGGCGCGCTCGCCGACCCTCCGCTGACCAAGGACGCGATCGCCGGCCGTATAAGGCGTCTGCTCGCCCTGGCCGACAAGCGCGCCCGCGACCTGGGCATCCCAGACACCGAAGCCGCCGTAACCCCAGAAATGATGGCCTGCTGACCCCCACCCCGCGCCCAGGCCCCGGCACCGCGCGACCCCAGGCCCGCCACGCCCGCGCCAAGGCTCCGGCACCGCGCGAGCCTGGACCCGGCACCGCGCGAGCCTGGACCCGGCACCGCGCGAGCCTGGACCCGGCACCGCGCGAGCCTGGACCCG
>NZ_BOMQ01000006.1 GCF_016862275.1 Actinoplanes nipponensis
CCCGTGACCGGAGCCCGGCACCGCCCGTGACCGGAACCCGGCACCGTCCACCTGCGTGACCGAGCCCGGCCAACAGGGGAAGCCCCGGCACCAGGCGTGACCGGCGCGGTCTATTCGCTTGACCACCCCCGGCCCCGGCCTGCCCAACGGCCTCCCCTGGCGTCACCACAAGCGCGGCAGCCAGACCACCGACCGCAAGGGGATCACCCACCCCAAACCAGCAACCACCAGCGCAGAACCACCCCCCAGCGGCAACAGACCGCCATGCAAGGTTGGGGGCCGGGGGTGCCCAAGCAGGCATAGAAACGCTCCACCAGCCAGCTTGGGCACCCCCGGCCCCCAACCGTCCACCGCAACCCACCCCCGGCACCGGCCAACGGCCGGGAGACCCACCCAGCGAACCCCACGCGAAGGCGAGCAGACGGTGCTTGCGGTTGTCGATGCCTCGGCCCGTACCGGAAAAGGAAACGGCCCTTAGGTAACGATCAGGTCGCGCCCCCCTTCGAGAAGCGAACCCCTCCTCGGATAGGGTGAACCCGACGGCGACGGTGCCGGCAAGCAGGGCCGCCCGCGCCGGGCGCCGCCGGCAGCGCCAGCTCCGACCTGGCCGTGGCGGACTCGATCCCGAGGCGCGACGGCCAGACGAACGCAACTGCCGGCCCTCGATCAGGTCGGCACGCAGACCTCCGCCGGTCGCAGATTCCGGCGGACCGAAACGAGGAGATCCACCTGTGACCATCCGGGTTGGCATCAACGGCTTCGGCCGCATTGGCCGCAACTTCTTCCGGGCGGTGGCCGCCTCCGGTGCGGACATCGAGATCGTCGGGGTCAACGACCTGACCGACAACGCGACGCTCGCCCACCTGCTCAAGTACGACAGCATCCTGGGCCGCCTGCCGCACGAGGTGAAGGCCACCGCCGACGAGATCACCGTGGCGGGCAAGACCTTCAAGGCCTTCGCCGAGCGTGACCCGGCCAACCTGCACTGGGGTGACCTGGGCGCCGACGTCGTCATCGAGTCGACCGGCTTCTTCACCGACGCCACCAAGGCCAAGGCACACGTCGACAACGGCGCCAAGAAGGTCATCATCTCGGCGCCGGCCAAGAACGAGGACATCACGATCGTGATGGGCGTCAACGACAACCTGTACGACGCCGCGAAGCACACGATCATCTCCAACGCCTCGTGCACCACCAACTGCCTCGCGCCGATGGCCAAGGTGCTGAACGACTCGATCGGCATCGACAAGGGTCTGATGACCACGATCCACGCGTACACGCAGGACCAGAACCTGCAGGACGGCCCGCACAAGGACCTGCGCCGGGCCCGCGCCGCCGCGCTGAACATCGTGCCGACCTCGACCGGCGCCGCCAAGGCCGTCAGCCTGGTGCTGCCGGAGCTCAAGGGCAAGCTCGACGGCTTCGCGCTGCGGGTGCCGATCCCCACCGGCTCGGCCACCGACCTGACCTTCACCGCCGGCCGGGAGACCTCGGTCGACGAGGTCAACGCCGCCATCAAGGCCGCCGCGGACGGCCCGCTCAAGGGCATCCTGGTCTACACCGAGGACCCGATCGTGTCCTCGGACATCGTCACCGACCCGGCCTCGTGCATCTTCGACGCCGGCCTCACCAAGGTGATCGGCAACCAGGTCAAGGTCGTCGGCTGGTACGACAACGAGTGGGGCTACTCGAACCGCCTCGTCGACCTGGTCAAGCTGGTCGGCTGAGTCCGTTGAAGACTCTCGACGACCTGCTCGGCGAGGGTGTCTCGGGTCGGCGCGTGCTCGTGCGCGCCGACCTGAACGTCCCGTTCGACAAAAACGACCTGGGTGTCATCAGCGACGACGGCCGCATCCGCGCGGTGCTGCCGACCCTGATCGCCCTGCGTGACGCGGGCGCCCGCGTGATCGTGTGCTCGCACCTGGGCCGCCCCAAGGGCGCGCCGGACCCGAAGTACACGCTCGGCCCGGTCGCCACGCGCCTCGGTGAGCTGCTCGGCAACCCGGTGGTCTTCGCCGAGGACACCGTGGGCGCGTCCGCCCAGGCGGCCGCCGGCGCCCTGCTCGACGGCCAGGTGCTGCTGCTGGAGAACCTGCGCTTCAACGCGGGCGAGACCAGCAAGGACGACGCCGTGCGGGGCGCGTTCGCGGACGAGCTGGCGGCGCTGGCGGAGTACTACGTCGACGACGCGTTCGGCGCGGTGCACCGCAAGCACGCCTCGGTCTACGACGTCGCGGCGCGGCTGCCGCACTACGCGGGCGGCCTGGTCCTCAAGGAGGTCGAGGTCCTGCGCAAGGTGACCGAGAGCCCGGAGCAGCCGTACGTGGTGGTGCTGGGCGGCTCGAAGGTCTCCGACAAGCTCGCCGTCATCCAGGCGCTGCTGCCGAAGGTCGACAAGCTGCTGGTCGGCGGCGGTATGTGCTTCACCTTCCTCAAGGCCCAGGGCCACGAGGTGGGCAAGTCGCTGCTCGAGGCCGAGATGATCTCCACTTGTGCCGATCTGCTCTCGCAGGCTGACGGCCGCATTGTCCTGCCGGTGGACGTCGTCGCAGCGACCGCCTTCGACGCTTCCGCCGAGCACGAGGTCGTCGACATCTCGGACATTCCGGCGGATCGCCTCGGTCTGGACATCGGCCCGAAGTCGGTCGCGCTCTTCGCGGAGACGATCGGCTCGGCGAAGACGGTGTTCTGGAACGGCCCGATGGGCGTCTTCGAGCTGGCGCCGTTCGCGGCCGGCACCCGGGGCGTCGCCGAGGCCATCACCAAGATCGACGGCTTCTCGGTGGTGGGCGGCGGTGACTCGGCCGCGGCCGTACGCACCCTGGGCATCGACGAGTCCGGCTTCGGGCACATCTCCACGGGCGGCGGCGCCTCCCTGGAATACCTCGAGGGCAAGTCCCTGCCCGGCGTCTCGGCACTGGAGTCCTGATGGCCGACGTGACCCGCCGGCCGATCATGGCCGGCAACTGGAAGATGAACCTCAACCACTTCGAGGCCATCCTGCTGGTCCAGAAGCTCGCCGCGAGCCTGACCGAGCAGCAGCTCACCGACGTCGAGGCGGTCGTGCTGCCGCCGTTCACCGACCTGCGCAGCGTGCAGACGGCGATCGACGGCGACAAGGTGCCGATCCGGTACGGCGCGCAGGACCTGTCCCCGCACAAGGGCGGCGCGTACACCGGTGACATCTCCGGGGCGATGCTGGCCAAGCTGGGCTGCACCTACGTGGTGATCGGGCACTCCGAGCGCCGCGAGTACCACCACGAGGACGACGCGCTGGTCAACGCCAAGGTGAAGGCGGCCCTGGCCAGCGACCTGACGCCGATCCTGTGCGTGGGCGAGGGCCTGGAGATCCGCGAGGCCGGTTCGCACGTCGCGCACTGCGCCACGCAGCTCGACGGCGCCCTCGACGGGCTCAAGGCCGAGCAGGTCAAGAACATCGTGATCGCGTACGAGCCGGTGTGGGCGATCGGCACCGGCAAGACCGCGACGCCCGACGACGCCCAGGAGGTGTGCGGCGCCATCCGGGCGCGGCTCGCCGAGAAGTACGGCGCGGAGACGGCGGACGCGGTGCGCATCCAGTACGGCGGCTCGGTGAAGGCGGCCAACATCGCCGCCATCATGGCGCAGCCCGACGTGGACGGCGCGCTGATCGGTGGCGCGAGCCTGGACGCGGAGGAGTTCGCGTCGATCGTCCGGTTCCGCGAGCACGTGCAGCGCTGATGATGTGGCCCGGCCGCCGCACCACGGCGGCCGGGCACCCGCTATTGTGGTGGCGCTGCTGTGCCCTTCGAGAGGAATGACCGACCATGCCGATCGCGTTCACCTACACGTTGATCGTGTTGCTGCTCATCTCCAGCATCCTGCTGACCCTGCTCGTCCTGCTGCACCGCGGTAAGGGCGGCGGCATGTCCAGCATGTTCGGCGGCGGCGTCACCTCCAGCCTCGCGGGCTCGTCGGTGGCCGAGAAGAACCTGGACCGTTACACCGTGCTCGTCGGCGTCATCTGGTTCGCCTGCATCGTCGGCCTCGGCCTCTGGCTCAAGGTCACCCAGGCGGGCTGACAGCGCGGGGTCTTCCTCCAGGCGCTCCGCGAGTCGTAGACTCTGCCGCGCGGTCCGGTCCGTCCGGGCCGCGCGGTTGTTTTTTCCACCGCTTCATACCGCCGCACTCCGTGGCGATGAAACGCCCTCGAGACAGGAGTGACTTCCGTGTCCAGTGGCAGTGCGATCCGCGGCAGCCGTGTCGGGTCCAGCCCGATGCGCCCCGACGAGCGCAGCGAACCCGCCCCGCGGCGGGAGGTGACCTACTGGTGCGCCGCCGGACACCCGGTGGAGGTCCGTTTCGCGGCCGACGTGGTCCCCCCGGAGACGTGGGACTGCACCCGCTGCGGCCAGCCCGGCGGGCTGGACCGGGAGAAGCCGCCCGGCCGGATGCGCAGCGAGCCCTACAAGTCGCACCTCGCGTACGTGAAGGAGCGGCGTTCCGACGAGGACGGGGCGGCGATCCTGGCCGAGGCGCTGGCCAAGGTCCGGCAGCGCCGCGGCCGCAGCGAGTAGCCCGCCCTACCCGGCCGTCTCCCGGCCGAGGTAGGTGACGGTGGTGGCGCCCGGCACGGCGATCTCGGTGAAGCCCAGCCGGTCGTAGAAGGCCCGCGCGTCGACGTTCGCGACCGCCATGCCCAGGTGCACCCGGGGCACGCCGGCGGCCCGCAGCCCGGCCAGGAACGCGTCGATCAGGCCGCGGCCCCAGCCCTTGCCCTGCCAGTGCGGCAGCAGGTCGATGTGCAGGTGCGCGGGATAGTCGGCCAGCTCCGGCACCACCATGCGCTCCGGGTGCTCGTGCAGCCAGAGCATGAAGTCCTCGGCGCTCACCGGTGGGTCCGCCGGGTGCCGGTAGCGGCCGGCGGTCGCGGGCAGCCATTCGTCGCGGTAGCGCTGGGCGAAGCGGGCGGTGTCGGCGGTGCCCAGCACGTAGCCGACGGCCGTGCCGGTGCCGTCGTCGAGGACGTGGGCGTGTTCCGGCTCCAGCGTCACGTACGGCGCCGCGAAGATGTCGCCCATGAGCGTGTCGGAGGAGTACATGCCGCGGGCGTCACCCCCGGCGTCGGCGGTACGCACGCAGATGTCGTAGACGGCGTCGAGGTCGGCGGGGCGGTACGCACGGATCGAGGGCTGCACAGCCGCGAGTCTAGGTAACGGCCGGCTGTGGCGCGCATCACCGTCGTACGGCCAACCTTCCGCGGCGCCGCGCGTCTACTCCTGCGAAGGCTCGCCCCCGACCGCCCAGGAGTTCCGTGATGCGCCTGACCGCCCGTTCCGCCTCGCTCGCCGCCGCCGCGACCGCCGTCGCCGTCCTGGGTGCGGTGGGCGCCACGAGGGCCTTCGCGGACGAAGCGCCGGCCCCGGCCCCCGCGGCAACGAGCCCCGCCCCTGTGGCGACAAGCCCCGCCCCCGCCACGACGAGCCCCGCGCCGGCGCCGAGCCCGACCGTCAGTCACGACGCGACAGCGACGCCCGCGCCGAGTCCGACCGTCAGTCACGACGCGACAGCGACGCCCGCGCCGGTGCCGAGCCCGACCGCGAGCACCCGCCCGTCCGCGAGCACCGCCCCGACCGCGACGCCCGGGCCGACCACCACGGCCGCCCCGGGACCGACCCGCGGCGCCACGACCAGCGCCAGGCCGGTACCGTCGCCCACCTCGACCCGCCGCTGACCCCAGGACGGCCATGACCTTCGTCGTCACCCTCCCGGCGCTCCGGCCGGCCTGGCTGCGCTCGGTGCTGTCCGGGCGGTCGTCGTCGGTGCGCGGCGGCGCCCCGGACGGGCCGCCGGCGATCAACGAGCTGTATCACGCGCGCCGGCTGAGCCTGGTGCGGCTGGCGGTGCTCATGGTCGACGACCTGCCCACGGCCGAGGACATCGTGCAGGACGTGTTCGCCGCCCTGTACCGGCGGCACGGCGCGGACCTGCGTACCGTGTCCGACCCGCACGCGTACCTGACGACCGGGGTGATGAACGCCGCGCGCTCGGCGCTGCGGCGCCGGCGCACCGCCCGCGCCTACGTACCGCCGCCGCCGGCCCCGGCGCCCGCCGCCGAGGACGAGGTGCTGCTGGGCCAGGGCGACCGGGAGGTGCTGGCCGCGCTGGCCGAGCTGACGGTGCGGCAACGTCAGGTGGTGGTGCTGCGGTACTGGTCGGAGCTCTCCGAGCAGGAGATCGCCGAGGTGCTGCGGGTGTCGCGGGGCACGGTGAAGTCGACCGCGAGCCGGGCGCTGGGCATCCTGCGCGGGCTGCTGGGGGAGAGGCCATGAGCACGCAGATGGAGGAACGGCTGCGCCGGGCGCTGTCGGCCCGGGCCGCTCAGGTCACCCCGGCGGACCTGCGGCCCGCCGCGCCGCCGACCGTCGCGCCGGCCCGCCGGCCGTGGCTGCCCGGGTGGCGCTCGCTGCTGGCGGTCGCGGCCGTGCTGGTGGCCGCGGTCCTGGTGGTACGGCTGCCCGCCGACGCCCCGGCCCGACGGGTCCCGGACGCCCCCGCCGCCACCGTCCCGGCCCCCAGCCCTTCCACGGCGCCGACCGTCGGCCCGGTGCCCGCCACCGACCCGGCGCCGACGGCCGACCCCTCGCCCACCGCCGACCCGGCGCCGACCACCGACCCGGCGCCGACGGCCGACCCGGCGCCGACCAGCTCCGGCTCCGGTGGGGCGCCGAGCCCGGCCCCCTCGACGTCCCCGACCGTGCCGTCCACGCCGACCGCCCCCGCGCGCCCGCGGTGACTGGCACGATGAGCCGGTGAACTGGACTCTGGAAGTAGTCGTCGTGCCCGTCTCTGACATCGACCGGGCCAAGGAGTTCTACGCCGACCGGCTCGGCTTCGTCGTCGACCACGACACCACCGTCAACGAGGACGTCCGGATCGTGCAGCTGACCCCGCCGGGCTCGGGCTGCTCGATCGTCATCGGCCGGGGCGCGGTGCCGGACATGCCGCCGGGCTCGCTCAAGGGGCTGCAGCTGGTGGTGCCCGACATCAACCGGGCGCACGCCGAGCTGGTGGCGCGGGGCGTGCCGGTCAGCGACGTGCAGAAGCTGGGGGAGAACCCGCGCCCGACGCCGGACCCGCTGGACAACGTGGGCTTCGTCTTCTTCACCGACCCGGACGGCAACGGCTGGGCCGTGCAGCAGATCTCGTCGCGGGCCTGAGACCCGGCGGGGACGCCCGGCGGGCGTCCCCCTCCCGGCCGGTCAGCGCAGGCTGCGGGCGTTCGGCGGTACGTTGGCCGCGGCCGCCCGGTCCAGCAGCCACATCGTCTTGTCCGTGCCGGCCGCGCCCGCCGCCGGCAGCTGCCGCGGACCCGCGCCCTCGATCGCCATGCCCACCGGGGCCGCCTTGTCCTTGCCCGCCGCGATCAGCCAGACCTCCTCGGCGCTCTGGATCGTCGGCATGGTCAGCGTGATCCTGGTCGGCGGCGGCTTCGGGCTGTTGTGCACCGCCGCGACCGTGCCCGTCTCGTAGCCGACCGGGTGCTCGGGGAAGATCGACGCCACGTGCCCGTCCTCGCCGACGCCGAGCATGAGCACGTCGAAGTGCGGCAGCTCGGAGCTGCCCGGCTTGGCCGCGGCGGCCAGCTCGCGGGCGTAGCGGGCGGCGGCGGCGCGGGCGTCGTCGCCGTCCGGGCCGTCCGAGGCGGGCATGGCGTGCACCCGGGCCGGGTCCAGCGGCAGCGCGTCCAGCAGCGCCTCGCGCGCTTGGGTCTCGTTGCGGTCCGGGTCGCCGGCGGGCAGGAACCGTTCGTCGCCCCACCACAGGTCGACCCGGGACCAGTCGATCGCGTCGGCCGCGGGCAGCTCCTTGACCGCGCGCAGCACCTTGGCCGCGACCCGGCCGCCGGTCAGCACCACGCCGGCCCAGCCGCGCTCGGCCTGCGCGTCGATGATCTTGACGACCAGCCGCGCCGCCACCGCCGACGCCAGGATGTCGGCGTCGGGAACCACCACCACAACGGTCTCGCTCATGAAGCCCCCTGGAAAGGAAAGGGGCCGCCCGCCGAGTCGGCGGACGGCCCCCGTGATCTTAGAACGGTCAGCCGGCGGAGCCGCCCGGGCCCGCGAAGGCGCCGGACGCCTCGCCCGCCCGCTCGGCCTGCATCGGGTCCTTCCAGACGTGGACGCGCATCGCCGGCTTGCTGTCCAGCCCGGCGACGCCGGCCAGGGCGCCGAGCGCCTCGCCGTAGATCTGGTCCGGGTCGAGCCGGCGCAGCTCCTCGGCCAGCTCGTCACCGACGGGCCGCTTCGGCAGCGGCATGTAACGGTCCTCCTGGCCGGTGCGGCTGAACAGGGCCGTCCCCTCGTCCCGGGTGACCCGCACGCAGTCGCCGTTGGCGCACTGCAGCTCGACCGAGTGCATCCGCGGTGACCGGTCGGTGTGCTCCCAGACCGGGTCGATGCCCAGCCGCGACTTCAGCCAGCCCTGCATCAGCGCCGCGGTCGGGTCGTTGAGCGGCGCCACGATCAGCGCGCCGGTGACCCGCTCCTCGGTGGTGTCGAACGCGCCGGCCACCAGGGTGCGCCAGAGCGTGATCCGGGTCCAGGTGAGGTCGGTGTCGCCGGGGGCGTAGTCCTTGGCCCGCTGGCGCAGCGCGGCCACCGGGTCGGGCGCCAGCTTGGAGTCGGTGATGCGGCGGTCGGCGACCACACCCAGGAAGTCGTTGGCGATGATGTCCGGCGGCTCGCTGTGCCACCAGGTGACCACCGGCACGTCCGGGGCCAGCAGCGGCATGACGACCGACTCGGCGTGCAGGGCGAGGCGGCCGTACATGCGCATCACGACGGCCTCGGCCGGGCCCAGCCGGCCGCCGACCACGATCTCGGCGTCCAGCCGGCTGCGGCCCTCGAGGTCCGAGCGGACCACGATGAGCAGCCGGCACGGGTGCGCGGACGCCGCGATGGTCGCGGCGGCCTCGGCCTCGCGGACCTTCTTCTCCTCCACGACGGCGATCAGCGTCAGGGCCAGGCCGCTGGCCACCCCGCCGGCGCTGCGCCGCTCGGCGGCGAGCGCCTTGACGACCTCGTTCCCGGTGGTGTCCCACAAGCCGATCATGCTCGCCTCCAGGCGCGACCCTCACGGGCCAGCATCTCGTCCGAGGCCCGCGGACCCCACTCGCCGGAGCGGTAGGGCTCCGGCTTGGTGCCCGCCCAGGCCGCCTCCAGCGGGTCGATGACCCGCCAGCTCTGCTCGATCTCGGCGGCGTCGGGGAACAGCGTCCGGTCGCCGACCAGCACGTCGAGCACGAGCCGCTCGTACGCCTCCGGGCTGGACTCGGTGAACGCCTCGCCGTACTGGAAGTCCATCGCGATGTCGCGGACCTCCATCGTGGTGCCCGGCACCTTGGAGCCGAACTTGAGCACCACGCCCTCGTCCGGCTGCACCCGGATGACCAGCTGGTTGTTGCCGAGCATCTCCACATCGGCCGGGTCGAACGGCAGGTGCGGCGCCTTCTTGAACATGATGGCGATCTCGGTGACCCGCCGCGGCATCCGCTTGCCGACCCGGACGAAGAACGGCACCTCGGCCCAGCGCCTGTTCTGGATGCCGAGCCGCACGGCCACGTACGTCTCCGTCGTGGAGTCCGGCGGGATGTTGGCCTCCTCCAGGTAGCCGACCGCGCGTTCACCGGCGACCCAGCCCGGGAGGTACTGCCCGCGCACCGAGCCCTTGGCGATGTCGGCCGGCAGGCTGATGGCCTTGAGGACCTTCAGCTTCTCGGCGCGTACGTCGTTGGGGTCGAAGCTCGTCGGCTCCTCCATGCCCACCAGGGCGAGCAGCTGCAGCAAGTGGTTCTGCAGCACGTCGCGGGCGGCGCCGGAGGCGTCGTAGAAGGCGGCCCGGGTGCCGATGCCGACGTCCTCGGCCATGGTGATCTGCACCGAGTCGACGTACTTGGAGTTCCACACCGGCTCGAACAGGTTGTTGGCGAAGCGCAGGGCCAGGATGTTCTGGACCGTCTCCTTGCCGAGGTAGTGGTCGATGCGGAACACGTCGGCCGGGGTGAAGACCTCGTCGACGAGCTTGTTCAGCGCCATCGCGGTCTTCAGGTCGTTGCCGAACGGCTTCTCGACCACCACCCGGCGCCAGCCGCCGGACTTGGCGTTGTCGGCCATCCCGGTGCGGGCCAGCTGGTTGAGCACCAGCGGGAAGGCGGCCGGCGGGATGGAGAAGTAGAAGGCGGCGTTGCCGGCGATGCCGTTGCGCTCGCGCAGGTCGTCCAGCGTGGTCGCCAGGTGGTCGAAGGCGGCGTCGTCGTCGAACGAGCCGGGCACGAACTGGAACTGGCTGGCCAGCCTGGTCCACACGTCCTCGCGCCAGGGGGTCCTGGCGCCCTTCTTGGCGGCCTCGTAGGCCAGCGACTCGAAGTCGCCGTCGCCCCAGTCGCGGCGGGCGAAGCCCAGGACCACGAAGCCGGGCGGCAGCAGACCCCGGTTGGCCAGGTCGTAGACCGCCGGGATGAGCTTCTTTCGGGACAGGTCACCGGTGACCCCGAAGATGACCAGAGCGCAGGGCTCGGGAATCCTCGGAAGCCGTCGGTCCTGTGCGGTGCGCAGCGGATTACCCACGTGTCCCATCCTGCCAGCTTTTTGCTTCCCCGCAGGGTTACGGCCAAGGGTCAGTGCCGCGACGTGCCGGCCGCGGCGAGCAGGTGGCCGATGCCCTCGGGGCGGTCGGTGAGGTGCAGGCGCAGCAGCGGGCGCCCGTGTCCCGCCAGGAGGCGACGGTCACCGGCGGCGCGCGCGGCCTGCCGGTCACCGAGCGTACTGTCCCGCCCCGGCACCGGCACGTCGCCGGTGACCGCGCCGGTGATCTGCAGGAACGAGCCGTACGGCGGCTCGCCCGGGCGCAGCCCGCCCCAGCCGAAGCCCACCGGCAGGCCGGTCGCGGCGGCCAGCAGCGGTCGCAGCCGGGCGACCGCGGCGTCGCCGGCGGGGTCCAGGAAGGCCTGGACGCGGATCTGACCCTCCGCCGTGGCCAGCAGCTCGCGCAGCGCCCCGCGCAGATCGGTGGCTGTCCCAGTGGTGAAGATCTCCACCGGGCCCTCGACGAAGGACGGTGTGTCGTGGACGGCTTCGGTCGCCGCGGGCGGGAGGTCCCGGAAGGGGTCGGCGCCGCGGACGTGCGCGGCGAGCGCGACCGCGTACGGCCAGGCCAGGAAGTGCGCGCCCAGCGGGCCGTTGACGGCCACCGCGGGGCCCATGCCGCCGCCGGGCACCCCGGCCGGCGGGAGGCAGCCGCCGTAGCTCACGGTGAGCAGGTCGGCGGGGACCGGGCCGGCGTCGCGCGGGCAGTCGGCCACGATCACCGGCAGGCCCAGCCCAGCGGTGATCACTTCGGCCGCCCACTCGCCGAGCCCGTCGAGGCCGGGACCGTCGGGCACCAGCAGCACCCGGCGGGCGGCGGCGAGGGCGGCGCCCAGGGCCAGGGCCGGATTGTCCTGCTCGTCCGCCAGCGACGGCGCGAACAGCTCGGCCTCGTCGATCAGGGCGGCGACGTCCACCCCGGCGAACGCGGCCGGGACGAGCGTGGCGGCGCTCAGCGCGCCCGGTCCGGCGCCGATGGTGACCGCGCCCGCCGCCGCCAGCTCGGGCGGCGCGTTGCCCAGCACCACGAAGTGCCTTCCCGCCTCCGCGGCGGTCAGTCCGGCGTCGCGGTAGGCCTGCCAGAACACGCTGCCCAGGGTCTCGTCGATCAGCAGCACGACGGTGCGGCGCAGCAGCGCGGCGTCGTCCAGCAGAGCGCGGACCCGGTGCGGGTCCGGATCGTCCAGCACGGTCAACGGCCGGTCCAGCAGGCGGGTGGCGGCCTCGGCGGCCCGGCCCGGCCCGGCCAGCACCACCCGGTGCAGATCGCCGAGCTCCTCGCGCAGCTCGGCGATCAGGGGGAGCAGCTCGGCGCCCGGCCGGTAGGCGTCCAGGAAACCGAGCCGCTCCCGGGCCCGCTCCTCGGCCGCGGGCCCCCACAGGGTGGGGTCCTGGCCGGCGAGCAGGCCGGGAACTCCTCGGGCGACCAGCCCGCGGCGGGCGGCCGGCCCGGGGCCGCCGTGTACGGCGAACCCCGCGGCGGCCTCCACGTCCGCGAGCAGGTCGTCGGTCACTTCGCGGCGTCGCTCGGGCTGTCCGACCCCTTCGCGGCGGCGGACAGCGACTTCTTCACGTCTTCGAGCAGCTCGGCCCAGCTGGCCTCGAACTTCTCGACGCCCTCGTCCTCGAGCACCCGGAACACGTCGGTCAGGTCGACCCCGGCCGCGGCGACGTCGTCCATCACCTTCTGGGCCGCGGCGTACGAGCCGGTGACCGTGTCGCCCCGGGTCTCGCCGTGGTCCTCGAACGCCTTGATGACCGACTCCGGCATGGTGTTCACCGTGCCGGGGGCGATCAGCTCCTCGACGTAGATGGTGTCCTTGTAGTCGGGGTTCTTGGTGCCGGTCGAGGCCCACAGCGGCCGCTGCGGCTTGGCGCCCGCGTCGGCCAGCGCCTGCCAGCGGTCGGAGCTGAAGACCTCGGCGTACGCCTGGTAGGCCAGCTGCGCGTTCGCGACGGCCGCCTTGCCCCGCAGCGCCTTGGCCTCGTCGCTGCCGATCTTGTCGAGCCGCTTGTCGATCTCGGTGTCCACCCGGGACACGAAGAACGAGGCGACCGAGCCGATGTCGGTCAGGTCGTGGCCGTTGGCCTTGGCCTGCTCGAGGCCGGCCAGGAACGCGTCCATGACCGCCCGGTAGCGCTCCAGCGAGAAGATCAGCGTCACGTTGACGCTGATGCCCGCGGCCAGGGTGGCCGTGATCGCCGGCAGGCCGGCCTGGGTCGCCGGGATCTTGATGTAGAGGTTCGGGCGGTCGACCAGCCACCACAGGGTCTTGGCCTCGGAGGCGGTCTTGTCGGTCAGGTGCGCGCTGCGCGGGTCCACCTCGATGGACACCCGGCCGTCCACGCCACCGGACGCGTCGTACGCCGGCTTCATGACGTCACACGCCCAGCGCACGTCGTACGAGGTCAGCAGCCGCACGGCCTCCTCGACGGTGACCTGCTGCGCGGCCAGGTCCTTGAGCTGGTCGTCGTAGGCGTCCGCGTCGGCGAGCGCCTTGGCGAAGATGGTCGGGTTCGTGGTCACGCCGACCACGTGCTGCTCGCGACGCATCTTGTCCAGCGAGCCGCTCTGCAGGCGGACCCGGGAGAGATCGTCGAGCCATACCGCTACACCAGCGGCGGAGAGGTCAGCCAGCCTGTCGGTCATTGGTCTACTCCTCAGTTTCCGGTCTTGTGACCGGTGATTTCGCCGACCTTGGCGAGGGCGGCGTTGGCCTTGGCCACCACGTTGTCCGCGGTGAAGCCGAACTGCTCGAACAGGACCTTGGCGGGGGCGCTGGCGCCGTAGTGCTCGATGCTGACCGCCTCGCCGGCCTCGCCCAGCAGGCGGTCCCAGCTCATCCGGATGCCGGCCTCGACCGTCACCCGCGCCTTGACCCCGCGCGGCAGGACCTGCTGCTGGTATGCCGTGTCCTGCTCGAAGAACCACTCCTGGCAGGGCATGGACACGACCCGGGTCGGGGTGCCCTCCGCCTCCAGGCGCTCCTGCGCCGTGAGGCAGATCGACAGCTCGGAGCCGGTGCCGATGAGGATGACCTTGGGCTCGCCGCCGGAGGCGTCGGAGATTACGTAGCCGCCCTTGAGGGTGCCCTCGGCCGAGGCGTACTTGCTGCGGTCGATGGTCGGCAGGTTCTGCCGGGACAGCGCCAGCGCGGTCGGCCGGTCGGTGTGCTCCAGCGCGCCGCGCCAGGCCCACGCGGTCTCGTTGGCGTCGGCCGGGCGGACCACGTCGAGGCCGACGATGGCGCGCAGCGCGGTCAGCGTCTCGATCGGCTGGTGCGTCGGGCCGTCCTCGCCCAGGCCGATGGAGTCGTGCGTCCACACGTAGGTGACCGGCAGCTTCATCAGCGCGGAGAGCCGGACGGCGCCGCGCATGTAGTCGCTGAACACCAGGAACGTGCCGCCGTAGGGGCGGGTGCCGCCGTGCGCCACGATGCCGTTGAGGATCGAGCCCATGCCGTGCTCACGGATGCCGAAGTGCAGCGTACGGCCGTATTCGTGACCCGGGAACGCCTTGGTGGCGTACTCGCTCGGGATGAACGAGGGCTCGCCCTTCATGGTGGTGTTGTTGCTCTCGGCCAGGTCGGCCGAGCCGCCCCACAGCTCCGGCAGTACCGGCGCGAGCGCGTCGAGCACCTTGCCGGAGGCGGCGCGGGTGGCCAGCCCCTTGGAGTCGGCGGGGAACTCGGGCAGCGCCTCGTGCCAGCCCTGGGGCAGGGTGCGGGTGGACAGCCGGTCGAAGAGGGCCTTGCCCTCGGCGTTGCTCGCGGCCCAGGCCTCGAAGGTCTTGTTCCACTCGGCGTGGGCGGCGCGGCCGCGCTCGACGACCTGGCGGGCGTGCTGCAGGACCTCGTCGGCGACGTCGAAGGTCTTGTTCGGGTCGAAGCCCAGGATCTCCTTGGTCGCGCGGACCTCGTCCTCGCCCAGCGCCGAGCCGTGGATCTTGCCGGTGTTCTGCTTGTTCGGCGCGGGCCAGCCGATGATCGTCTTGAGCACGATGAACGTGGGCCGGTCGGTGACCTCCTGGCCCGCCTTGATCGCCGCGTACAGCGCCTCGACGTCCTCCTGGTACTCGGTGCCCTTGTCCGGGTCGCCCTTGCGCCAGTCGACGTGCCGCACGTCCCAGCCGTAGGCCGCGTACCGGGCGCCGACGTCCTCGTTCTTGGCGATCCGGGTGTCGTCCTCGATGGAGATCTCGTTGTCGTCGTAGATCACCGTGAGGTTGCCGAGCTTCTGCACGCCGGCGATGGCGCTCGACTCGTGGCTCACGCCCTCCTCGATGTCGCCGTCGGAGCACAGGGCGTAGACGTTGTGGTCGAACAGCGAGTCGCCGTCGGCGTTCGGGTCGAACAGACCACGCTCGCGACGGGCGGCCATCGCCATGCCCACGGCGTTGCCGATGCCCTGCCCGAGCGGGCCGGTGGTGACCTCGACGCCGGGGGTGTGGCCGTACTCCGGGTGGCCGGGGGTCAGCGAGCCCCACTGGCGCAGCGCGGCCAGGTCGTCCAGCGCCAGGCCGTAGCCCGCGAGGTAGAGCTGGATGTACAGGGTGAGGCTGGAGTGGCCACAGGAGAGCACGAAACGGTCGCGGGCCGGCCACAGCGGGTCGGTGGGGTCATGTCGCATCACCCGGTTGAACAGCAGGTACGCGGCCGGCGCCAGGCTCATCGCCGTACCGGGGTGGCCGTTGCCGGATTTCTCGACGGCGTCCATGGCCAGCACCCGGACGGTGTCGACCGCCCGCCGGTCGAGGTCGGACCAGTTCAAATCGTCTTTGGCAGCCACGTCGGTTGCGCTCCTCGGGCATGGTGTGCGAATCCTTTTGACTTGACCCTATCCATTCGGCGTAAACCCCCGCCGGGGGAACGGCCCAGGCCCATACGCTGAGAGCGGACAGTGAACCGGTGGCCTGTGACGCCGTGCACCCGTGCCGGGTCGACCGGAGTGCGCCCCGGGCTGCGCGTAGTCTGATCGAACGTGCCGGCCGGTCCCCTCGGCCTCGCTGAAGTTCCACACCCTCGCCGATGCCGGAAGGTGGCTGTCCGTGAGCATGATCACCGAGCGTCCCGACCAGGGGCGGTCGCCCGGTCTTCTCGAGGCGGACCCGCCCGCGGCGGGCCGGCCCGGGGGTCGTCGCGACATCGGCGCCGTCGTCCGGGCGTACGTCTCGCTGACCAAGCCGCGGATCGTCGAGCTGCTGCTGGTGACCACCGTCCCGGCCATGATGCTGGCGGCCGAGGGCTGGCCCAGCCTGTGGCTCATGGCCGTGGTGCTGGTCGGCGGCTCGCTGGCGGCGGGCGCGGCGAGCGCGCTCAACTGCTACATCGACCGCGACATCGACCAGCTGATGCGGCGCACCAAGCGGCGCCCGCTGCCGGCGCACACGGTGACCCCGCGCTCGGCGCTGATCTTCGGCCTGGTGCTGGCGGTGGTGTCGGTGGTCCTGATGGGCGCCTTCACCAACTGGCTCGCCACGGCGATGACCGCGGCGTCCATCTTCTACTACGACGTGGTCTACACGCTCTGGCTGAAGCGGCGCACCCCGGCCAACACCTTCTGGGGCGGCATCTGCGGCGCGGCTCCGGTGCTGATCGGCTGGGCCGCGGTCACGGGCTCGGTCGGCGCGCTGGGTTGGGCGCTTTTTGCGGTTGTGTTCTTTTGGCAGATGCCGCATTTCTACGCATTGGCCATCAAGTACAAGGACGACTACGCCCGCGCCGGCATCCCGATGCTGCCCGTGGTGCGCTCGGCCGGCCGGGTGAACGCCGAGATCCTCGTCTTCACCGGGCTGATGCTGGCGTCGTCGCTGGTGGCGTGGCCGCTGGGGCTGGGCCCGATCTACGGCGTCACGGCCGTGGTGACCGGCTTGATCTTCCTGGCCGAGGCGGTGAAGCTGGTGCTGCGCTCGCGCCGCGGGGAGCCGCTCAAGCCGATGCGGCTGTTCCACTGGTCGTACACGTACCTGACGATCGTCTTCATCGCGGTAGCGGTCGACGCCCTCGTCTGACCGCCGCAATGGGTGAGCGTTATGCCCGATATGCGGGTTACCGAGGTCACGCCCCTTACCTCGTTCGGCGGAACCTGACCTGCGGTGCAATTCGGGCGGTATTCGCCCAAAACAATGCCTGTACGCGCTAAACCCGCAGGTAATTGCCATCACAAAATCGCACCTGGTGTGCTTGCCAAGGCCACAAGTCTGCCTAGGCTGCGAGTCATGGCAGAAGGTTCCGATACGACACTGACCGCCGACATCAAGTCGTTCGCTGTCGGCCACGGCGGCGCGAAAGCGGTCATCGAGTACGTCGGCAAGCGGGGCGCCCGCATCGTCCTGGTCGGCGAGGACGGCGAGTGGACCGACCAGTTCGCCGCCGACGGCACCGACGTCGCCCGCAAGGCGTGCGAGACAGCCGGCGTCGAAGTGGAAAACGCGTGGGAGCGCGAGCTGATGGAGCAGATGCGCCCGAGCAACGACCTGTGGCGCTCGATGTCGCGCCGCAGCATGGCGCGCTGAGCCGGAGCTCCGATCGACATACAGACCCTCATCCGCCAGCGGCCCGGGATTCTTCCCGGGTCGCTCTCGTGTGCGGGCTGTGTTCCAGTGCTGGTTGTCGGGCCTGGGGGCGGATAACTGCTCGGCACTAGCCGGGTATGCCCGTCGCGACAGGGCTGCGCAGCCGCGCACGGCGGGACCTGGCACCGCGCCGTCGCATACCGCCCGACCCTGTGTCACGCCGTGTGCACCACCCGGCACCGCGTCGCCGGGGTGCCGCGGCATTGAGCGCGGCGTCGCCGGGGTGCCGGGGCATCGAGGGTGGTGTCGCCGGGGTGTCACGGCATCGAGCGTGAGTCGCCGGGTGCCCGGGCATCGAGGGTGGCGTCGCCGGGGTGCCCGGGCATCGAGGGCGGCGTCGCCGGGGTGTCACGGCATCGAGCGTGGCGTCGCCGTGCAGCGCCGCCTGGCAGCCAGCGCCGCCCCGTCGCGTTGTCGTGCACCGTCCCACGGGATCCAGCCGCTTCCTAGTCACGTGGATCTTGTGGCGGCTGCGGCTCCTGCGTGCCCCGGCGCCATCAAGATCGGCCTGCTCGGGCTTCGTCGCCGCGGATCTTGTGGCGCTCAGCCGGCTCAACCCGCCACTGCTCCACAAGATCTGCCCGCGCCCGACCCGCGCACGGATCTTGGAGCATGGGTGGTGCGCAGAGTGAACCGCGCTCCTCAAGATCCAGGCGAGTGGGCCGGCGAGGCGAGTCGGCAGCCCGTCGTGTCCGCGCCACGGCATCCCGCTGATGTCGCGGCCACCGCCTCGTCGTGATCATCCACCGGCGGGCGCGGGGGCACTTCCGCCGAGACCGGGGGAGGGCGGCCACTCGCGTGCACGCTCGTCGCCGGCAAGCAGAGATCACGCTCATCGCACCCCCGTCACTGTCGACGCGGCATCGGCCCATCGACAAGGGCGGCTATGGCCTCAGCTGACACGCGGCCGCTCTCACTCGGCCGTCTGATCGCCCAGGAAACGTGCGCCGGTGAATGCCGGATGCGCGGCATACCGCCCAGCGGCGTATCCCGCTCTGAGCCTGTCCACGCCCTGCCGTGTTCCTCCGGGGGGCACCATCCGTGCCCCGGATCACCAGCGCCCGGACGCCGAACGGGCCGTTCAGGCGACCGGCGCCGGCGCCGGAGCCGTCGTCGGGTGCTCGGCGGGCAGCGGAGCAGCCGGCGGCTCATGGAAGGGCCGTTCCCGCAGCCGCCACAGCACGTTCAACGTCGCCACCCACACCAGGCAGGCGCCGAGCATGTGCGCTCCCACCAGCAACACCGGCAGGTGGGTGAAGTACTGCACGAAGCCGATCAGGCCCTGGGCCAGCTCCACCACGACCAGGAGGCCCGCCGCCCGGATCGCTGCCCCCGGGGCCCGCACCGCGCGCAGGGCGAACCACAGCGCCACCGACAGCCCGATCAGCAGGAACACCGCGTCCGCGTGGGCCTGGGAGATCGCCTCCGGGTCCAGGCCGTTGCGCTTGGCGTTCTCGTCCCCGGCGTGCGGGCCGCTGCCCGTCACGACCACGCCCAGCACGAGCACCGCCGCGCTCACCACTGCCGTCAGGCGGGCCAGCGCCGGCAGGGGTGCCGGGACCAGGGAGCGGCGGGGCCGGTCGCCCTCGAAGGTGCGTTTCCACAGCGCGTACGTCACCGCGATCAGCGCCATCGACAGCAGGAAGTGCAGGCCGACGACCCACGGGTTGAGGTCGGTCAGCACGGTGATGCCGCCGATCACCCCCTGGCCCGGGATGCCGAGGCCGGCCACCAGCGCCAGCACGACCAGCGAGGTGCGCCGGGGGCGTTCCAGCAGCGCCGCCACGAAGCAGGCCAGGGCGATGAGGCCCAGGACGATGCCGAGCACCCGGTTGCCGAACTCGATGACGCCGTTGATGCCCATCTCGGGGGTCGTCGTGTACGACTCCTCGGTGCACCGGGGCCAGGTGGGGCAGCCGAGGCCGGAGCCGGTCAGCCGGACCGCCGCGCCGGTGACCACCAGGGCGATGTTGGCGGTCAGCGAGGCCAGGGCCAGTGGGCGCAGGAGGGTGCGATTGCTCACCTCCGGCATCGTACGCCCGAAATTGATCTTGGTTGAGCGCGGCCGGGGCGGGCGGTGTCCTGGATCACCGGGACCCCGGTTTGCAGCGGCTCCCCGAAATACGTAACGTTGGCGTAGTGAAAAACGGAGTGCTGGCGCGGAACAGGGGAGTGGCCGTTGTGGCCCCCTCCGCCGACGCGCGCACCCGTGACCGCGTGGCCCAGTTGCTCTTCGAGAGCGGCGCCGCCACCGCGGCCGAGCTCGGCGCCCGGCTCGGGCTCAGCTCCGCGGCCATCCGCAAGCACCTCGAGGCGATGCTCGCCGACCAGCTCGTCGAGGTCCGCGAGACCCGGCCGCAGGGCCCGCGCGGCCGGGGCCGGCCCGCCAAGGCCTTCGTGCTGACCGCCGCCGCCCGCGAGGGCTTCCCGCACTTCTACGACGGCATCGCCACGGCCGCGCTGCGCTGGATCGCCGAGCACGGCGGGCCCGACGCCGTCACCGCCTTCGCCACCGCCCAGGTCACGGCCCTGGAGGAGCGCTGCCGCACGGCGATGCTGGAGGCCGGCGACGACCCGATCGCGCGGGCGGAGGCGCTCGCCGAGGCCCTGAGCGCCGAGGGTTACGCTGCCAACGCGACGACGATCGCGTCCGGCGGGCAGCTGTGCCAGCACCACTGCCCGGTGGCGCACGTCGCCGCCGAGTTCCCCCAGCTGTGCGACGCCGAGACCGCGCTCATCTCGCGGCTCATCGGCACCCACGTGCAGCGCCTGGCCACCATCGCGCACGGCGACGGGGTGTGCACCACGCACATCCCCACCCCGCCGCGCGCGGTCAGCACAACCGATCCAACCGCCACCACTGTGAGGACAGATAGATGACCGAGCAGATCGTCCAGCCCGTCGTCACCCAGGAAGAGCACCTCGCCGCCCTGGGCAAGTACGAATACGGCTGGGCCGACGCCGACACCGCCGGGGCGACCGCCCAGCGCGGCCTGTCCGAGGCCGTGGTGCGCAACATCTCGGCGCTCAAGAACGAGCCGCAGTGGATGCTCGACCTGCGGCTCAAGGGCCTGCGCCTGTTCGACCGCAAGCCCATGCCGAACTGGGGCGCCGACCTGACCGGCATCGACTTCCAGAACATCAAGTACTTCGTGCGCTCGACCGAGAAGCAGGCGGCCTCCTGGGACGACCTGCCCGCGGACATCAAGAACACGTACGACAAGCTGGGCATCCCCGAGGCGGAGAAGCAGCGCCTCGTCTCCGGTGTCGCGGCCCAGTACGAGTCCGAGGTCGTCTACCACAAGATCCGTGAGGACCTCGAGCAGCAGGGCGTCCTGTTCCTCGACACCGACACGGCGCTGCGCGAGCACGAGGACATCTTCAAGGAGTACTTCGGCACCGTCATCCCGGTCGGCGACAACAAGTTCGCCGCGCTCAACACCTCGGTGTGGTCGGGTGGCTCGTTCATCTACGTGCCGAAGGGTGTGCACGTCGACATCCCGCTGCAGGCCTACTTCCGGATCAACACCGAGAACATGGGCCAGTTCGAGCGGACGCTGATCATCGTCGACGAGGGCGCCTACATCCACTACGTGGAGGGCTGCACCGCCCCGATCTACTCCTCCGACTCGCTGCACAGCGCGGTCGTGGAGATCATCGTCAAGAAGAACGCCCGGTGCCGGTACACGACCATCCAGAACTGGTCGAACAACGTGTACAACCTGGTCACCAAGCGCGCCACCTGCGAGGAGGGCGCGACCATGGAGTGGGTCGACGGCAACATCGGCTCCAAGGTGACGATGAAGTACCCGGCCGTCTACATGACCGGCCCGCACGCCAAGGGCGAGGTGCTGAGCGTCGCGATGGCCGGCGAGGGCCAGCACCAGGACGCCGGCGCCAAGATGGTGCACGCCGCGCCGCACACCTCCTCGTCGATCATCAGCAAGTCGATCGCCCGGGGCGGCGGCCGCACCTCGTACCGCGGCCTGGTGCAGGTCATGGAGGGCTCGCACCACAGCGCCAGCACGGTCAAGTGCGACGCGCTGCTGGTCGACACGATCTCCCGCTCGGACACGTACCCGTACGTGGACATCCGCGAGGACGACGTGGCGATGGGTCACGAGGCCACCGTCTCCAAGATCAGCGACGACCAGCTCTTCTACCTGATGAGCCGGGGCCTGACCGAGGACGAGGCCATGGCGATGATCGTGCGCGGCTTCATCGAGCCGATCGCCAAGGAGCTCCCGATGGAGTACGCCCTCGAGCTGAACCGCCTGATCGAGCTCCAGATGGAAGGTGCTGTGGGCTAAAGAAGCCCGCAGCCCACGTAACGCAGACGCAAAGGACGAGATGACTACCGAGGCCATGGCCCCGCCGAGCACCAAGTCGCAGGTGCTGCGCTCCTTCGACGTCACCGACTTCCCGGCCGTCACCGGCCTGGAGGAGGAGTGGCGCTTCACGCCCGTCAAGCGCCTGAAGGAGCTGGTCACGGCGACCACGCTGACCGGCGCGGCGCCGGGCTTCGCGCCCGGTGACCTGCCGGCCGGCGTGTCGCTGACGCAGGTCGACGCGGGCAAGGTCGAGCCGGTGCTGACGCCGTTCGACCGGGTCAGCGCGCTGGCCTTCGGCGCCGCGGCGGGCGTGACGCTGATCGACGTCGCGGCCGACACGGTCGCGGCCGAGCCGGTGGTCATCCGCGTCGTCGGGCAGGGCGCCGCGGCCGCGGCCGCGCGCACCTACGTCCGCGTGGGCAACTTCGCGCAGGTCACCGTCGTGCTGGAGCAGGTCGGCACGGCCACGCTGGCCGACAACGTCGAGGTGGTCATCGGCGACGGCGCCCAGCTCACCTTCGTCACGCTCACCGAGTGGGACGCCGAGACGGTGCAGGCCCAGCACGTCAAGTTCCGGGTGGGCCGCGACGCCCGCGTCAATCACGTGCAGGTCAGCCTGGGCGGCAGCCTGGTCCGGCAGTTCACCAGCGTGGAGTACGCGGGCCGCGGCGGCGAGGCCGAGCTCTGGGGCCTGTACTTCGCCGACGCCGGCCAGCACATCGAGCACCGCCAGCTGGTCGACCACAGCGTGCCCGACTGCCGCAGCTACGTCGGCTACCGCGGCGCGCTGCAGGGCCGGTCGGCGCACACCGTCTGGGTCGGCGACGTGGTGATCCGCGCGGCCGCCACCGGCACGGAGACGTACGAGATCAACCGGAACCTGCTGCTCAGCGACGGCGCCCGGGCCGACTCGGTGCCGAACCTCGAGATCGAGACCGGCGAGGTGGTCAGCGCCGGGCACGCCAGCGCGACCGGCCGGTTCGACGACGAGCAGCTGTTCTACCTGATGGCCCGGGGCATCCCGGAGGCCGAGGCCCGCAAGCTGGTCGTCCGCGGCTTCTTCGCCGAGCTGATCAACAAGATCCCGGTCGAGGAGCTGCGCGAGCGCCTGGGCGACGCCATCGAGGCGCGGCTGGCGAAGGCCGGCTCATGAGCTTCGAGCTGGTGGGCCCGGCCACGGATGTGGCCAAGGGCTCGGTGATCACCGCGGAGATCGGCGGCGTGGACGTCGCCGTCGTGCACGCCGACGACGACCAGTTCTACGCCGTCCGGGACGAGTGCAGCCACGCCGCCGTCGCGCTCTCCGAGGGTGAGGTCGACGGCTGCACCCTCGAGTGCTGGCTGCACGGCTCACGCTTCGACCTGCGTACCGGTGAGCCCACCGGCCTGCCCGCCACCGAGCCGGTGGCGACCTTCCCCGTCGAGATCCGCGACGGCGACATCTACGTTTCGACCACGCCGAGTAATGGAGTCAACCCGTGAGCACCCTCGAGATCCGCGACCTGCAGGTGTCGGTCAAGCTGCCCGAGGGCGAGCTGAAGCCGATCCTGGCCGGTGTCGACCTGACCGTGAAGGCGGGTGAGACGCACGCCATCATGGGCCCGAACGGCTCCGGCAAGTCGACCCTGGCCTACTCCATCGCCGGGCACCCCAAGTACCAGATCACCGGCGGCACGGTGACCCTGGACGGCGAGGACGTCCTCGCGATGACCGTCGACGAGCGCGCCCGCGCCGGCCTCTTCCTGGCCATGCAGTACCCGGTCGAGGTCCCCGGCGTCTCGGTGGCCAACTTCCTGCGGACCGCCAAGACGGCGATCGACGGCGAGGCGCCGAAGCTGCGCACCTGGGCCGGCGAGCTGCGCGGCGCCATGGAGAAGCTGCAGATGGACCCGGCGTTCGCCCAGCGCAACGTCAACGAGGGCTTCTCCGGCGGTGAGAAGAAGCGGCACGAGATCATGCAGCTCGAGCTGCTCAAGCCGAAGATGGCGATCCTCGACGAGACCGACTCCGGCCTCGACATCGACGCGCTGCGCATCGTCAGCGAGGGCGTCAACCGGGTCCGCGCGTCCGGCGAGGCCGGCCTGCTGCTGATCACCCACTACACCCGCATCCTGCGCTACATCAAGCCGGACTTCGTGCACGTCTTCGTCGCCGGCAAGATCGTCCAGGAGGGCGGCCCGGAGCTCGCCGAGCAGCTCGAGGCCGAGGGCTACGAGCGGTACGTGGCCGGCGCGCGGGCCTGAGGACCGGGGCGATCATGACCTTCGACGTGGCGCGGGTGCGAGCCGACTTCCCGATCCTGGACCGGGAGGTCAACGGGCACCCGCTCGTCTACCTGGACAGCGCGAACACCTCGCAGAAGCCGCGGCAGGTGCTCGACGCCATGCGCGCGCACCAGGAGCGGTACAACGGCAACGTGTCCCGCTCCGTGCACACGCTCGGCACCGAGTCCACCACGGCCTACGAGGACGCCCGCGCGAAGATCGCCGCTTTCATCGGGGCGCCCAGCCCCGACGAGGTCGTGTTCACCAAGAACTCGACCGAGGCGATCAACCTGGTGGCGTACACGTCGGCGGATCTGCTGCAGCTCGGCCCCGGCGACGAGATCGTGGTCTCCGAGATGGAGCACCACTCCAACCTGGTCCCGTGGCAGCTGCTCTGTCAGCGCACCGGCGCGACCCTGCGCTGGTTCGGCGTCACCGACGAGGGCCGGCTCGACGAGTCGGCCCTGGACGAGCTGGTCAACGAGCGCACCAAGCTGGTCTCGGTCGTGCACATGTCCAACATCCTGGGCACGATCAACGACCCGGCGCGGATCGTCGCCCGGGCCCACCAGGTCGGCGCGCTGGTCCTGCTCGACTGCTCGCAGTCGGTGCCGCACTTCCCGGTCGACGTGGTCGAGCTGGGCGCTGACTTCATCGCCTTCACCGGGCACAAGATGCTCGGCCCGACCGGCATCGGCGTGCTCTGGGGCCGGGCGGAGCTGCTCGCGGCCATGCCGCCGTTCCTGGCCGGCGGGTCGACGATCGAGACCGTGACGATGGCGGGCACCACGTTCGCCGCGCCGCCCGCGCGCTTCGAGGGCGGCACCCCGCCGATCACCGAGGCGATCGGCCTCGGCGCGGCGGTGGACTACCTGACCGCGCTGGGCATGGAGAACATCCACCGGCACGAGCAGGAGATCACGACGTACGCGCTGAAGGCGCTCGCGGACGTCCCGGGGGTGCGGATCTTCGGTCCCGGCACCCCGGAGGGCCGCGGCGGCACGGTCTCGTTCGAGGTGGCCGGGGTGCACCCGCACGACGTCGGGCAGATCCTCGACGACCTCGGGGTCGAGGTGCGGGTGGGGCACCACTGCGCGCGCCCGGTGTGCACGCGCTTCGGCGTCCCGGCGATGACCCGGGCCTCGTTCTACCTCTACACGACGACCGACGAGATCGACGCTCTGGCGCGGGGCCTGGAGCAGGTGCGGAAGGTGTTCGTCTGATGATCGACCAGCTGTACCAGGACATCATCCTGGACCACTACAAGCACCCCCACGGCAAGGGCCTGCGGGCCCCGTACGGTGGCGAGGCGCATCACGTCAACCCCACCTGCGGGGACGAGGTCACCATCCGGGTCGCCGTCGACGGCGGCACCCTGACGGACATCTCGTACGACGGCATGGGCTGCTCGATCAGCCAGGCGTCCGCGTCCGTGCTGCACGAGCTGCTCCAGGGCCGCACGGTGGAGGAGGCGGCCCCGGTGCAGGAGGCGTTCGTCGCGCTCATGCAGAGCCGTGGCCAGATCGAGCCCGACGAGGAAGTGCTCGGGGACGGGGTGGCGTTCGCCGGCGTGGCGCGCTACCCGGCCCGGGTCAAGTGTGCGTTGCTGCCGTGGATGGCGTTCAAGGACGCCGCGGCGCGCGCCGGTGTGGGCGCGAGCCCGGAGGTGAAGTCATCATGACCGACAGGACTTTGGCGGAGATCGCCTCGGACGCGGCCGACACGGCCGGCCCCGACGACGCGACGGCCCCGGTGGTCGCGGACGCCGACGCGGCAGCGGCCGGTACCGCGGGCGCGGACGCCGACACGGTGGCGGCCGTGGCTCCGGGCGCGGGCGCGGCCGACCCGGCCGGCACGGTCGTCTCGAAGCCGACCGTGGCCGACATCGAGGAGGCGATGAAGGACGTCGTCGACCCCGAGCTGGGCATCAACGTGGTCGACCTCGGCCTGGTCTACGACGCCCACGTCGACGACGACAACGTGGTGACGCTGGACATGACGCTGACCTCGGCGGCATGCCCGCTGACCGACGTCATCGAGGACCAGACCCGGCAGGCGCTGACCACCGGCCCCGGCGGCGGGCTGGTCAAGGACTTCCGGATCAACTGGGTGTGGCTGCCGCCGTGGGGCCCCGACAAGATCACCGATGACGGCCGGGAGCAGCTGCGGGCGCTGGGCTTCAACGTCTGAGGTCGTGCCGCTCCACGAACGCCGGGTCAGCTCGCTGACCCGGCGTTCCGCGTCTCAGGCGGCGGCCGGCACCGAGCCGTCGATGAGCGTGCACTTGGCGGTGCCCCAGCCGACCACGGCGCCGTACGCGTCGTAGATGCCCACGGTCACTTCCTCGGCGTAGAGGTACGGGTTGGTGTAGCTCGGGGTGAAGACGTAGCCCGGGTCGGTCCACGTGCCGTCGGCCGCCTGGGTGAGAGCGCGCTCGACGTTCCAGTACGGCCAGAACTGCTCGGTGCGGAAGCTCGGGTCGCTCTTGCGCTGCTGGACCGTCCGCGCGGTGTGGTAACCGAGGCGTGCCGGGCGCCCGGCGCCGTTGGCGGAGCCGGCCCGGCCGTCGACGCCCGAGAACGCGGCGGTCACCGTGCCGGCGGCCGGATCGCAGGTCAGGGTGACCGTCGTGCGTCGGTCCTGGTCGCAGGTCGCCTCGCGGGTGGCGTAGGTGACGCCGGAGGTGGCGTTGCGGAACGTCACGACCAGCTGCTCCCGGTAGTACAGGGTGGCCGCCGGGTCGAAGGCCCCGGTGTAGCCGGTCGCGGTGATGTCGCCGGAACTCGTGGTGGTGGCCTTGACCGTGAAGGGCTGGGGCAGCGGCGCCAAAGTCGTCGAGGTCGTGGCCGTGACCCGGGTGCCGCCCCGGCGCTGGAACTCGACGACGACCGCGGTGGGCGTTCCGGGCGCCAACAGGTTGCCGGTGGCCGCGGTGGTGACGACGCCGGTGGCCGGGTCGCAGGTGATGGACACACGCAACGGCGCGGCGGCCGCAGCCGCGCTGGGCGTGAGCAGCGTTCCCGTGAGGGCCAGCACCACAAGGCCGGCCAGGGCGCGCAATCTTGACATGGGTCCCCCGATGATCAGATGCCGATGACAGGTAGCGACGCTAACAAACGTCGATGCGCGCCGTTGTCCTCAGCTCGGCAGGCGTACCCCGGTGAAGCCGCCGTCCACCGCCAGCAGCGTGCCCGTCGTCGCCGAGGCCAGCGGGCTCGCCAGGTAGGCGATCGCGTGCGCGACCTCGGCCGCGGTGACCAGCCGCCCGGTCGGCTGCCGGCCGCGGAGCGCGGCCGCGGCGGCGGCCGGGTCGTCCGCGGCGGCGAGCAGCCGGGCCACCCACGGGGTGTCGGCCGTGCCGGGCACCACCGCGTTGACCCGCACCCCTTGCCGAACGTGGTCCGCCGCCATCGCCAGGGTCAGCGCGGCCACCGCACCCTTGCTGGCCGCGTACAGGGCGCGCTGCGGCACGCCGACCGGCGCCACGATCGAGCAGGTGTTGACGATCGCGCCGCCGGGCGACGCCAGCAGGTGCGGCAGCGCGGCCCGCGACATCCGCGCGATGCCGACCACGTTGATGTTGAGCACCCGGTGCCACTCGTCGTCGCTGTTGGCGGTGACGTCGCCGACCGCGCCGATCCCGGCGTTGTTGATCAGGATGTCGATGCGGCCGAACCGTTCGGCCACCGTGGCGACGGCCGCGTCCACCGACGCGCTGTCGCCGACGTCGCAGACCACCGGCAGGTCGCAGTCGTGCTCGTGGAGGTCCAGCCCGGCGACCCGGGCGCCGCGCTCGCGCAGCAGGGCGACAGTCGCGGCGCCGATGCCGCTGGCGCTTCCGGTGACGATGGCAGTGCGGCCCTCGAACTCCGACATCTCAACTCCTCGGGTCGACGTGAATCTTGGGACCGGCGCCCCAGCCCGGCCGGCGCTCACCGGCCAGCGCGGCCGCGACGTCGTCGAGGCCCACGGTGGCGGCGATCAGCGGACGCGGGTCCACCTCGCCCGAGGCGAACAGCTCCACCGTCCCGGCGAAGCCACCGGAGCCGCTGAGCACGCCCACCGCCGTGACGTCCTTGAGGGCCAGCGTCCGGGAGTCGACCGGGCTGGGCTCGCCGGCCAGGCCGACGTAGACGACCCGCCGGCCGGGCTCGACCAGGTCGGCGGCGAGCGCCGGCGACTCCGGCCCGTTCGAGGCGTCGATGACCGCGTCCCAGGGCAGGTCCGGCAGCGTCTCGGTGGTCCAGGCCCGGGGAAAGCCCACGGCCGCCGCGAACTCCAGCGACTCCGGGCTGCGCCCGAGCAGGTGCACCTCCGCGCCCTGGGCGGCCGCGATCTGGGCGGTGAGCAGGCCGATCGTGCCGGGTCCGAGGACCAGCAGCCGCCCGCCCGGCGGCAGCGCCGCCCCGCGGACCGCGCGCAGCGCGTTGCCGGCCGGCTCGACCAGGGCGCCGAGCGCCGCGTCGACCTGGTCGGGCAGCGCCTGCAGAGCCTTCACCGGTACGGGCAGCCGCTCGGCCAGCGCCCCCGGCCAGCCGTTGCGGATGCCGATCTCGTACCGGTCGGCGCAGACGTGCTGCCGCCCGGAGCGGCACCGCGCGCAGCGCCCGCAGCCCAGCATGGTGTCACCGGTGACCCGACGCCCGAGCCACTTGCGGTCCACGCCGGGCCCGGCCGCGCTGACCGTGCCGGACCATTCGTGGCCGATCCGCACCGGGTACCGCGCCTGGCCGGTGTGCAGGTAGGACATCGCCCCGCTGAAGAACTCCGCGTCGGTGCCGCACACGCCGGCCCGCTCGACGTCGACCACCACCTCGCCGGGCCCGGCCACGGGCGGCTCGACGTCCTGGACCTCGGCCGCGCCCGGCCCGGTGATCACGAAGGCGCGCATCAGCGGGGCGCCACCACGGTCTGGCGCTGGCTGCCCAGCCCGTCGATGCCCAGCTCCATGACGTCGCCCGGCCGCAGCCAGACCGGCGGGTCGAAGCCCATGCCGACGCCGGGCGGGGTGCCGGTGTTGATCAGGTCGCCCGGCTCCAGCACCAGGAACTGGCTCAGGTACCGCACGATCTCGTACGGGTCGAAGACCATGGTGGCGGTGCTGCCGGTCTGCCGCCGTACGCCGTTGACGTCCAGCCACAGGCCCAGCGCGGACACGTCGGCGATCTCGTCCGGGGTGACCAGCCACGGCCCGGCCGGGTTGAACGTCTCGGCCGACTTGCCCTTGGACCACTGCCCGCCGCGTTCCATCTGAAAGGCCCGCTCGCTGATGTCGTTGCTGACCAGGTAGCCGGCGATGGCCTCGCGGGCGGCGGCGTGGTCGTCCAGGTAGCTCGCCCGCCGGCCGATCACGATGCCCAGCTCGACCTCCCAGTCCAGCTTGGTCGACCCGCGCGGCTGCCGGACGTCGTCGTACGGCCCGACCAGGGTGTTCGGCGGCTTGGTGAACAGGATCGGCTCGGCCGGCACGGCCTGGCCCGTCTCGGCGGCGTGGTCGCGGTAGTTCAGCCCGATGCAGAGGATCTGGTGCGGGCGGGGGATCGGCGCGCCGACCCGCTCCCCGGCGAAGCGCCGTACCCGCCCCTCGGCGATCCGCTGCTCGACCGCCTGCCGGAACTCCCCGGGCGCGGCGAAGACCAGCGCCTCCAGGTCGGCGACGTCGACGTAGGTCTGGTCGTCCACGCGGACGACGGGCCGCTCGAGCCCGGCGTCGCCGATGCGCATCAGCTTCATGTCTCTCCAGGGGTAGGGCCGGCCCACGGGGTCACCGGCAGCCCGGCGACGCCGACGTCGGCCAGGAACAGCCGGCCGGACAGCGGGTACGCGGCCAGCCGGCTCGCGCTCAGGTGGGCGGTGGCCGTGGTGATCAGCAGGCGGTTCAGCCCCGGACCGGCGAACGCGACGCTGGTGGTGTGCGGGGCGGGCACGGTGACGACCCCGGCCGGCCGGGCGTCCGGGGTGAACCGGCGTACCTCGCCGGCGCCCCAGATGGCGATCCACAGGTGGCCCTCGGCGTCCACGCACAACCCGTCGGGCAGGCCGTCGGCGATGCGCAGCCACTCCCGGCGGGGCCCGACGGCGCCGGTCGCCGCGTCGTAGGAGCGGACCCGGACGAGGCCCGGGACACTGTCGATGCTGTAGAGCAGCGTGCCGTCCGGGCTCCAGGCGAGCCCGTTGGACAGGTTGAGGTCGTCGTCGAGCGTGGTCAGTGAGCCGTCGCGCTCCACCCGTACCAGGATCTCGGTGCCCCGGGGGTCGTCCAGCGCGAGCGTGCCGACCAGGAAGACGCCCGCCGGGTCGCAGGCGCCGTCGTTCAGGCGGCGGCGCTCCCCGGCCGGGACGATCCGGGTCTGCGGATTGGTGAGCAGCGTCTGCGCGCCCGCGACGAGCAGCTCGCCGGCGGCCGAGCAGACCACCGCGCCGACCGTGCGGTCGTGGCGCCGCGAGCCGGTGACGACCACCCGGTCGCGGTCGAGGCGTCCCTCGTGCACCGTGCCCGCGTCGACGTCGACCCAGAGCAGCCGCTCACGCGGCGCGTCCCAGAGCGGGCCCTCACCGAGGGTGAAGCTCTCGGCGGAGGCGACCGTGGCGGTCCACCTCATCGGGCCGCCACGATCGCCCGGATGGCCTCCACCTCGGCGACCAGGGTGGCCAGCGGGGTGCGGGAGACCGGCGCGGAGACGCTGACCGCGCCGGTGGGCCGGGTCGGCGAGGTCAGGAACACCGGTACGGCGAGACAGACGATGCCCGGCTCGTTCTCCTGGTCGTCGACGGCGTACCCGCGGGCGCGGATCGTCCGCAGCTCCGCGGCGAGGGCGTCGGGGCTGGTCAGGGTGTGCGGCGTGCGCTGGGCCAGGGGACGCTCGGCGGCCCAGGCCCGCACGGCGTCGTCGTCGCCAAGCGCGTACGCCAGCAGCAGCTTGCCCACCGCCGTGGAGTGCACCGGATTGCGCCCGCCGACCGTGGAGGTCAGGCGCAGCGCGCCGGCGGCCGGGTCGACCTTCGCCCGGTAGACCACCGTGTGCCCGTCGAGCACCGCGTAGTGGGCGGTCTCCCCGTAGCGCTCGGTCAGCGCGGTCAGCACCGGCGCGATCCGCAGGTGGTCGGGGCGGGCCTCGTGGTGGGCGAAGGCCAGCCGCAGGAACTCGTCGCCCAGCACGTAGCGGCCGTGGCCGTCGCGGGCGGCGAAGCCGAAGCGGCACAAGGAGGCCAGGGCCCGGTGCACAGTGGGCTTGGGGCTGGCCGCCGCCCGGGTCATCTCGTCCAGGGAGGCGCCGTCGGCGTGCCGGGCCAGCTCGGTGAGAACCGCGAGCACCCGGTCCGTCCCGACCAAGGGGGGTGCGCTGTTCGGGGGCACCGGCGTACGGTACCTGATATTCCAGATACGCACCCAGCGTTCCGATTATTGGAAGTTCACATGCCTGAGCTCCGCAGCGCCCAGTGGTACGCCGGCCAGGACCGCAACTCCTACATCCATCGCGCCTGGATGCGCCGCGGCCTGCCCGACTCCGCCCTCGACGGCCGCCGCCCGCAGATCGCGATCGCCAACACCGCCTCCGACCTGACCCCCTGCAACAGCCACCTCGACGAGGTCGCCGAGCACGTCAAGCGGGGGATCTGGGAGGCCGGCGGCGTCCCGCTCAACCTGCCCGTGGTGTCGATCGGCGAGACCCAGGTCCGCCCGACCGCGATGCTCTGGCGCAACATGGCCGCGATGGCCACCGAGGAGATGCTGCGGGCCAACCCGGTCGACGGCGTGGTCCTGCTCGGCGGCTGCGACAAGACCATCCCGTCGCTGCTCATGGCCGCGGCCTCCGTCGACCTGCCGGCCGTCGTGGTGCCGGGCGGTCCCATGCTGACCGGCACGTTCCGCGGCACGCCGCTGGGCTGCGGCACCGACGTGTGGCGGCTCTCCGAGGAGGTCCGCGCCGGCACGCTCAGCCAGGCCGCGTTCCTGGAGTCCGAGTCGTCGATGATCCGCAGCCGCGGGCACTGCAACACCATGGGCACGGCCTCGACCATGGGACTGCTCGCCGAGGCGCTCGGCACGGTGCTGCCGGGCACCGCGGGCACCCCGGCGCCGGACAGCCGGCTGCTGGCCCGCTCGCACGAGACCGGCCGGCTGATCGTCGAGATGGTCGCCGCCGACCGTCGGCCCAGCCGGGTGCTGACCGCCGGCTCGTTCCACAACGCGATCGTCGCGCTGGCCGCGCTCGGCGGCTCCACCAACGCCGTCGTGCACCTGCTGGCCATCGCCGGCCGGCTCGGCGTGCCGCTCACCCTGGACGACTTCGACCGCGTCGGCGCCGACGTGCCGCTGCTGGTCGACCTCCAGCCCGCCGGCAAGTACCTGATGGAGGACCTCTACCGGGCCGGTGGCCTGGCCGCGGTCCTGCGCGAGGTGGCCGACCTGCTCGACCCGGACGCGATCGACGTGACCGGCCGGCCGTTCGTCGCGTCGCTGGCCGAGGCGCAGATCTGGGACCGGGACGTCATCCGCGGCCGGGAGAAGCCGGTGCTGCCCCAGGCCGGCATCGCCGTGCTGCGCGGCAACCTGGCCCCGGCCGGGGCCATCATCAAGCCGGCCGCGGCCAGCCCGCACCTGCTGCGGCACCGCGGCCGGGCGGTGGTCTTCGACTCGGTGGAGGACTTCCACGCCCGCATCGACGCCCCGGACCTCGACGTCGACGCGAACTCGGTGCTGGTGCTGCGCGGCTGCGGGCCGCGCGGCTACCCCGGGATGCCCGAGGTCGCCAACATGCCGCTGCCCCGGAAGCTGCTGCAGGCCGGCGTCCGCGACATGGTCCGGGTCTGCGACGGGCGGATGAGCGGTACGGCGTACGGGACGGTCGTGCTGCACGTGGCGCCGGAGGCCGCGGCCGGGGGACCGCTGGACCGGGTCCGCGACGGCGACTGGATCGTCCTGGACGTGGACAACCGGCGGCTCACGGTGGACGTGCCGGACGACGAACTGGCCGCCCGTGAACCGTCCGCGGCGCTGCGGGCGGCGCTGGCCCGCCCGTCGCGCGGCTGGCAGAAGCTGTACGTCGACACCGTCCTGGGCGCGGAGGTCGGGGCCGACCTGGACTTCCTCGTCGGCTCCAGCGGTGACGCGGTGAGCCGCGAGTCGCATTGAGCCGTTTCTTGTCGCACGCGGGTGGTAGACCACTGGGATGACTTCGCCGCTGCCCTTCCCCGAACTGCTGGACCTCGTCGCCGAGCGCTCGGCCGCCCTGCGGCAGGCCGTGGCGACGGCCGACCCGGGGGCCCGCGTGCCCGGCTGCCCCGACTGGAGCCTGCGCGACCTGGTCGCCCACCTGGGCAACGTCCAGCGCTTCTGGGCCGATGTGGTGGCGGCCGGCCCCGCCGACGGCGCCCCGGCGTTCGCCGAGGCCGAGCCGGCCGGCGACCTGGTGGAATGGTCGGCCGAGTCGACCCGGCTGCTGATCGACGCGCTCCGGGTGGCGGGCCCCGACCGCGACTGCTGGACGTGGTGGGGCGCCTCGGAGGCGCCGATGACCTCCGGCGCGGTGGCCCGCCACCAGGTCCAGGAGGCGGCGGTGCACGCCTGGGACGCCCAGGCGTCGGCCGGCAAGGCCGAGCCGGTCCCGGCCGCGGTCGCGGTCGACACCATCGACGAGCTGCTGGTGGTGACCCTCGGCTCGCTCGGCGCCTGGCCGCACCGCCCGGCCCGGATCGCGCTGTCGGCGGTGGAGGGCCCGACCTGGCTGGTCGACCTGACCCCGGCGGGCGCCAAGGCGAGCCCGGCGGCCGGCGGCGAGCCCCTGGCCACCGTGCGCGGCGCGGCCAGCGACCTGGTGCTGACCCTCTACAAGCGGATCCCGCCGGAGGACGTCGAGGTGGACGGCGACCGCGAGGCGGTCGAGCAGTTCCTCGCCTGGACGGACACCGAATAGCGCCTACAAGTGGTCGACCGCGTTGTAGCGATCCAGCACCAGCCGGCCCGACTCCGCCCGGAAGGCGGTGATCGACGCGTTGCGCACCTGGCCACCCCGCTCCACCAGGGCGGCCAGGCTGTCCCAGTCCAGGCCCTCGATGACGAACCGCGCCATCAGCACCACCGCGTCGTGCGCCACCACGAGCACCCGCCGGCCCGCGTGGTCGCGGTTGAGGTCGGCCAGGAAGGAGGCGAGGCGCTCGGCGATGTCGCCGAAGGTCTCGCCGCCCGGGGGCCGGTAGGCGTACTCGCCGGCCTCGGCCAGGCGGTCCGCCTCGTCCGGGAAGCGCTGCCGGACCGCGGCCCGGGTGAGCATCTCCAGCTCCCCGGTGAGCCGGTCCACCAGCCGGTCGTCGGTGCCCGGCCCGGGCAGGTCGAGCCCCTCGGCGGCGATCCGCCAGGTCTCCCGCGCCCGCCGGTAGGGAGAGGTGATCACCGCCTCGGGCTTGCGGCCGGCGGGCAGTCCCGCCAGCCACCGCCCGAGGGCCCGGGCCTGCTCGACGCCGAGCCCGGTCAGCTCCACGTCGGGGTCCCGGCCGGTCAGCCCGGAGTCCAGCAGGTTCCGCTCGTCGGCGCGCGGGAAGGCGACGTTGGCCGCGCTCTGCCCGTGCCGGATCAGGACCAGCTCCGCCACCACACCCATGGTCGGCACCCTAACGGCGAAAAGCGGTGGCCTCCACCGGCGCGGCCCGGCCATCATGGCGACGTGACCGAGACGAGCCCGCACCCGACCCTGTCTGCCGCCGCGCCCGCCCGGGCCGCGCGACAGCAGCGCGTCGTCGCCGGCCCGGCGGTCGCTGCCCGCGTGCCATGAGCGCGGCGTTCTGGGCCGGCGTGGTCGCCGGCTACGGCGTCGCCGTGCCCGTCGGCGCCATCGCGGTCCTGATCGCCGGGCTGACCGCCCGCACGTCCCTGCGCGTCGGCGCGGCGGCCGGGCTGGGCGCGGCCAGCGCGGACGGGGTGTACGCGCTGATCGCGGTGCTGGGCGGGGCGGCGCTGGCCGCGGCGATCCAGCCGATCGCGACGCCGCTGCGCTGGGCGGCGGCGGTGATTCTGGTGCTGCTGGCGGCCCACACGGCCCGGGCGGCGCTGCGCAAGCGCGCCGCGGACCGGCCGGCCGCGCCGGAGCCGCTCATTCCGGCCGCCCCGCAAGCGGGCGTTCCGGCCGCCGCGATGACGGACACGACCACGCCGACGCGGGCCTACCTGGCCGTGCTCGGGCTGACCCTGCTCAACCCGGCCACCGTCGTCTACTTCGCCGCGCTGGTGCTGGGCCGGGGCGGGACCGGCGGCGGGGTGTGGTTCGTGGCGGGCGCGTTCCTGGCCTCGGCAAGCTGGCAACTGCTCATCGCCGGCGGCGGCGCCCTGGTCGGCCGGCTGCTGACCGGCGAACGCGGCCGGCTGATCACGGCGCTGGTGTCCAGCGCGGTGATCGCGGTGCTGGCCCTGGCCCTGGTCGCCTGACCCGCGGCCGGTGGCGACCGCTCAGAGATGCTTGGTGGCCTCGCGCACGGACAGCGGCGACAGCCGGTCCCGGTGCTCGGCGACGTAACGGGCCACCGCCTCCGGATCCGTCCGGGCGTACTGGCGCAGCGCCCACCCGATCGCCTTGCGCACGAAGAAGTCCCGGTGACCCGCCTGCCGCGTGCAGTAGCCGAACAGCCGCCCGGTGTCGGTCTCCGCCCCGTAATGCAGCTGATGCAGGATCGCCGTACGGACCAGCCAGAGGTCGCCCTCCACCGACCACGCGTCCAGCTCCGCGACCAGCGCCGGGTGCCGCCGGACCAGCCCGCCCACGACCCGGGTGGCCAGCGGGTCGACCGTGTCCCACCACGACTTGGTGACGATCAGCGTCCGGACGGTGGCGAGGAAACCCGGCCCCGGCACGCTCACGTGCGCGCGCAGCCAGTCGCAGGCGAAATACTGGTACTCCCGCTCAGGCAGCTCCCAGCACGCCAGCGCCACCGCCCGCAGGTCCGCCTCGGCCGGCGCGGGCAACCCGGCGACAGCCGCGCGGGCGAGCGCCCGCTGAGTCGGCGCCGGCAGGCCGAGGAACGCGAACTGGTCACGCATGTACGCCGCGGCCGCCTCGGCCCGTACCGGATCACGGGCGGCCTCGAAGCGCGCGACCAGGCGCCCCAGCAGATCATCGGCCAACGGTCGGGACATGGGGCGATCATGCCACCGTAGGGTGGCAGTCATGAGCGCGAGACCGGCGGCCGGCGGCGGACGATGGGTGGACGTCGCCCCCGAGCGGCTCGGACGCTGGCTGGAGAACTTCGCCGGCCGGCACGGGCCGTGGACGGCCACCGGCCTGCTGCTGACCGCCGAGGACGGCGCGACCGCCGAACTGACCGCCCCACCCGGCGCGCCGGCCACGGACGACCTCGAAGAGCTGCGCAGCCAGGCGGGAAAGCCCCGCCGGCTGGGCCTGCTGCTGGCCCGCAAGGGCGCCGTCGCGGTCGGCGTGGCGTCCGGCGCGAGACTGCTGGTGTCCAAGGTCGACACCCACTACGTGCAGGGTCGCACGGCGGCTGGCGGATGGTCCCAGCAGCGCTTCGCGCGCCGGCGCGACAACCAGGCCAGAGCGGCCGCTGCCGACGGCGCCGGCATCGCGGCACGCCTGCTCCTGCCGGAGGTACGCACCCTGAGCGCCCTGGTGACCGGCGGCGACCACACGGCGGTGGACACGATCCTGGCGTTCCCGACTTTGCGGGGGCTGGTGGAGTTGCGTAGTGAGCGCTTCCTGGACGTGCCGGAGCCTCGCCGGAGCGTGCTGGAGGATGCGATCGTCCAGGCGCGGGCGGTCCGCATTCTGGTCCGGGATCCTGGCTGAGGGGGTGATCCGTGTCGTGCAAGCTGCGCGTCACGTGAGCCTGGTGCCGCCACGACCTCCCGCCACCATCGAGGCAGCCGCGGGTCGGCCCGCCGTCCGCGTGTCGGTCCGCTGTCCGTGGGTTGGTTCGCTGTCCGGGGTTGGTCCGCTGTCGGTGGGTTGGTTCGCTGTCGGTGGGTTGGTCTGCCGTCCGTGGGTTGGTCTGCCGTCCGTGGGTTGGTCCGCTGGCCGCGGGTCGGCCCGCTGGCCGTGCGGATCTTGGGAAGCTGGGTGGGTTTGTTTGGCCTTGGCGCATCAAGATCCAGTGGCGGACGAATCACCATGGCGAGGCGCCCCTGTGAGCTGCGCATCCCGTGAGCCCGCGTCCCTACCAGCGCGCCCGCCGCCACCGCCGCCGCCACCGCCGCCACCACCGCCGCCACCGGCGCTGCCGCTGGCACTGCCGCGTCGCCGTCGTCA
>NZ_BOMQ01000007.1 GCF_016862275.1 Actinoplanes nipponensis
CCGGCACTGCCGCGCCGCCACCGCCACCGCCACGACCCCGCCGCCTCCCGCGACGGCCCGCCACCCGCGCGGCGAGCCGGCGGCCATGCGCCGGCCTGCTGCCATGCGGATCTTGGGAAGCTGAGCAGGCTTCCGCGGTCCGATCGCATCAAGATGCCGCGGCGATCGAATCGCCACGGCGAGGCGCCCCTCTGAGCTGCGCGTCCCGCGAGTGCACGGCCAGCGCGCTGCGCTGGCCGGCAAGTGCACGTACCGCGGGCTGCGCGGACGCAGCGCACGTTCCGGCCAGCGCGCCGCCGCGCCCGTAGGACGCCCGCCGCCGCCCATCACCCCGCGGCCTATGCGCCCGCCCGACGGCCACGCGGATCTTGGGGAGTTGCGTGGGTTTCCTGGGCTCCAGCGCATCAAGATCCAGTGGCGGACGAATCGCCACGGCAAGGCGCCCCTGCGAGGTGCGCGTGCCCGCGGCCGCGTGCCTGGGTGCTGCGTGCCTGCCTGGGTGGCAGCGCTCAGCGAACGGTGGCGCTGGGCTCTGCGACCTCCCGGACGCCGCGTCGCAAATGGCAGCGGCAGCGGCAACGAAAGCCGGGCAACTCGAAATCCGCGCCCACTACAGAGTCAAGGGCGGGAACATCCCACACGGCAATCAAAACCTGATCGCCCTGCGCAGGAACATCCCCGCCCCAAGCCCAAACCAGATGGGTGAAAAGCACGAACCTCGCGTTCGGCGGGAGCGACGGTCAGCACCATGCACCCACGCACGACCGGAACTTGATCTAGATCAGCTGATCGCCCCGGCCGCGAACGTGTCGCAGTTCTTCGGCGAGCCCGACTCGTACCCCGTCTTGAACCACTGCTGGCGCTGCGCGCTGGTGCCGTGGGTGAATTCGGCCGGGTTCACCGTGCCGCCGCTCTGCTTCTGCAGCGTGTCGTCGCCGATCTTGGCCGCCGTGTCCAGGCCCTCCTGGATGTCCTGCTGGCTGATGCTCTTGAAGATCTTCTGGCCCGATCCGTCATCGGTGCCGGTCGCGTTCTTCGCCCAGGCCCCGGCGTAGCAGTCGGCCTGCAGTTCCAGCTTGACCGACAGCTCGTTGGCGTCGTCGGGGGAGCGCTGCTGCTCGCGGCGCATCGCCGCTTCCGTGCCGATCAGGTCCTGGATGTGGTGGCCGTATTCGTGGGCCAGGACGTACGGCTGGGCGAACTCGCCCGGCGCGCCCAGCTGCTTGGCCAGCACCTGGTAGAAGGTCAGGTCGATGTACACCCGGTCGTCGGCGGGGCAGTAGAACGGGCCGACGCCGGAGTCGGCGTTGCCGCAGCCGGTGCGGACCGCCTTGGAGAACAGCACCGTCTTGGCCGGCTTGTACTGTTCGCCGAAGTTCGCCGGCAGCGCCTCCACCCAGTAGTCCTGGATCGAGTTGACGTACAGCACGTTGCGGCAGTCGAGCTGGTCGCGGCCGCTGGCCTGGGAGCACTTCTGCGTCAGGGACGTGTTGTCGCCCGTCTGGGTGCTCGCGCCGTCATCGCCGGTCAGGTTGTTGATGCCGAAGAAGCCGCCGACGACGGCGATCAGCACCGTCACGATGATGCCGGTGAGACCTCCGCCACCGATGGGCAGCCCGCCGATCCCGCCGCCGCCTCCGCCGGAGGAACGCTGGTCGTCGATCTGACTGGTGTCGATCCTGGCGTTCTCGTTGAGTTCCATCGCATCCTCGCTCGCGCGTCCACCACGTGTGGCGCAGTCGTACCCGGTGTGCGCGCCCGCTAATCGGGTGGGAGGCCGGGGCGGGCGCCCGGTACACTTGACGCGTGCTGCTCTGCGAAGGCTGACTGCCCCGCGCCGAGCGGGATCTCACCGATCCTCCTCGGCGCTTCCGTGTGCCCTGAGCCAGCCTTCTTCCTCGAGAGCGAGACGCTTCCCCATGATTACCGCCACCGGACTCGAACTGCGCGCCGGCTCCCGGATCCTCATCTCCCCGACCACCCTACGGGTGCAGCCCGGCGACCGGATCGGCCTGGTCGGCCGCAACGGCGCCGGCAAGACCACCACGCTGAAGGTCCTGGCCGGCGAGGGCCAGCCGTACGCGGGTGAGGTCACCCGCACCAGCGAGGTCGGCTACCTGCCGCAGGACCCCCGCACCGGTGACCTCAACGTCACCGCCCGCGACCGGGTGCTCTCCGCCCGCGGCCTGGACGTGCTCTTGTCGCAGATGCAGAAGCTCGAGGTGGAGCTCGAGGAGAGCGCCGACGAGAAGCTGATCCGCCGCTACGGTCAGCTCGAGGACCAGTTCGCCAGCCTGGGCGGGTACGCCGCCGAGGCCGAGGCCGCCCGGATCTGCTCCAACCTCGGCCTGCCCGACCGCGCCCTGGCCCAGACCATCGGCACCCTGTCCGGCGGCCAGCGCCGGCGCATCGAGCTGGCCCGCATCCTGTTCCAGAATTCCGGCCAGAACGGCAAGGGCATCCTGCTGCTCGACGAGCCGACCAACCACCTGGACCAGGACTCGATCACCTGGCTGCGCGGCTACATCGCCAACCACAAGGGTGGCCTGATCGTGATCAGCCACGACGTCGACCTGCTGGACGCGGTGGTCAACCGGGTCTGGTATCTCGACGCCAACCGCGCCGAGGTCGACATGTACAACGTCGGCTGGAAGACGTACCTGGCCCAGCGGGAGACCGATGAGCGCCGGCGCCGCCGCGAGCGCGCCAACGCCGAGAAGAAGGCCGGCGCGCTGCTGGCCCAGGCCGACAAGATGCGGGCCAAGGCCACCAAGACCGTGGCCGCGCAGAACATGGCCAAGCGGGCCAACAAGCTGCTGGACGGCCTGGAGGACGTGCGGACCTCCGACAAGGTGGCCAAGGTCCGCTTCCCGAGCCCGGCGCCCTGCGGCAAGACCCCGCTGACCGGGCACGGGCTGTCGAAGTCGTACGGCTCGCTGGAGATCTTCGCCGACGTGGACGTGGCGGTGGACCGCGGCTCCCGGGTCGCCATCCTCGGGCTGAACGGCGCGGGCAAGACCACCCTGCTGCGGATCCTCGGCGGGCACTTGCAGTCGGACACCGGCGAGGTGCGCGCCGGGCACGGGCTGCGGCTCGGCTACTACGCCCAGGAGCACGAGACGCTGGACGTGGACCGCACGATCCTGGAGCACATGCGCAGCGCCGGGGCCGAGCAGACCGACACGGAGCTGCGCAAGATCCTGGGCGCGTTCCTCTTCTCCGGCGACGACGTCGACAAGCCGGCCGGCGTGCTCTCCGGCGGGGAGAAGACCCGGCTGGCGCTGGCCACGCTGGTCTGTTCGGGCGCCAACGTGCTGCTGCTGGACGAGCCGACCAACAACCTCGACCCGGTCAGCCGCGAGCAGGTGCTGGACGCCATCGCCAACTACCCGGGGGCGATCGTGCTGGTCACCCACGACGCGGGGGCCGTGCAGGCGCTGAAGCCGGACCGGGCGATCCTGCTGCCCGACGGCGACGAGGACGCGTGGAGCGACGACCTGCTGGAGCTCGTCGAGCTGGCATGATCGCCATCGCTTGATCCAGGATCAACGGCATCGTCGCTTGTCAACTGGTGCCCACACAGACAGTGCGACTCCGGCGCGGCTCCGGGCGTGCCCCGGGCGGCTCCCAGCGCGCTCCGGCGCGCTGCGGTGGCCCGCTCGGACCGCTGATCGCATCTCTTCGTACACGCTGCATCGACGCTGCGTGACATCGTTGTCCGTCCACCGTGTAGTTGATGTTTGTGCAGCTCAACGGGTGGTCTTGGGACGCCGCCGGGGCCACCGGGCGGAACGGTACGGACGTCCGGTAAACGCTCTCCGGCGGCGGTTCGCCGGCCCGATGCGGGCGTCGAGGCAACTGTCTGACATTGATGCGCATGGTCACCGTCGGGTTCCTGACAGTGGTAATTGGGCACGTTGGCTAAGCCGAGATACCTAGCGCATGATCGTTGGAGGCGGTCTAATAGGTGGGACCGTATCGAACCGCACAGTCTGGGACGTGAGGATTCAACATGGCAGCCACCGGCACAGCCACCAGCACTGAGAAGGGTCGCCGAATCGTCGGGAGCGAGCGCCAGACGCTGGCCAAAGACCTGGTGAAGCGATACACCTCCGGCGAGAGCATTCGCGCGCTGGCCGCCTCCACCGGGCGGTCCTACGGATTCGTGCACCGGGTGCTCACCGAGTCGGGCGTCCAGCTTCGCCAGCGCGGCGGCGCCCGCCGTCGCAAGAAGGCGTGACCACCAGCGCATCACCCGGGACCGAAGCAGGCGTTCGGTATGACCAGGACGGGCCGGTCGCGACGGTGACGTTGTGCCGGCCCGATGTGCTCAATGCACAGACTCCGGCCATGTGGTCGGAGCTCACCGACATTTCCCGGAAAATGCCGGGGGACGTGCGAGTGGTCATTGTCCGTGGTGAAGGGCGGTCCTTTTCCGCCGGACTCGACTTGTCGGTTGCCCGCGGCGACGGCGATTCTTCGTTGCCGCAACTGGCCGCGTTGTCCCCCGCGGAGTGCGCGGAACGGATTGCCGGCTTCCAGGAAGCGTTCACCTGGTTGCGCCGGCCCTCGCTGGTCACCATCGCCGCCGTGCAGGGCCACGCCATCGGGGCCGGATTTCAGCTCGCGCTCAACTGCGACTTCCGGGTGCTGGCCGACGACGCCCGGTTCTCGATGGCCGAGGTGACCCTCGGGCTCGTGCCGGACCTCGGCGGCACCAAGCGGCTGACCGAGCTGGTCGGGCCGTCGCGGGCGCTGGAGATCTGCGTCACCGGCCGCCGGATCGCGGCGCCGGAGGCCGACCGGATCGGCCTGGCCACCGCGGTCGTGCCGGGCGCCGAGCTCGCCGGGGCGGTATCCGACCTGGCCGCGGCGGTGCTCGCCGCCGATCAGGGCGCCGTCGCGGAGATCAAGGCCCTGCTGGCCGGGGCGACCGGCCGCTCGTACGCCGAGCAGGACCGGGCCGAGCGGGAGGCGCAGACCCGCCGCCTGCGCGACCTGATGGGCGCCGAGTAAGGACCGTTACGGAAGAAACCGGTTACCTCTCGGGTTGTCATACCCAGCGGGCAGACTGTCCCCTGCCACAGACGCCCGGGAGGTGACGCATGGGCCCGAACTCCAGCGGCTCCAGTTGGATGATGCTGCGCTCGATCCAGAATTCCGAGCGCGTGTCGCAGCACCAGCTCAGCCGGGGCACGACGAAGCGCATCCTGCGCTTCGCCCGGCCCTACCGCCGCGACATCATCGTCTTCCTGATCACCGTGGTGTTCGCCGCCACCATCGGCGTCGCCACCCCGGTGCTCGCCGGTCACGTGGTCAACGCGATCACCGCCGGGGGAGCCGACGCCGCCGCGACGGTCGTCAGGCTCGCCTTCATGATCGCCGGGCTGGCGGTCGTCGACGCCTTCCTGTCGCTGGCCCAGCGGTGGTATTCCGCGCGCATCGGCGAGGGCATCATCCTCGACCTGCGCACCCAGGTCTACGACCACGTCCAGCGCATGCCGCTGCAGTTCTTCACCCGGACCCAGACCGGCGCGCTGGTCAGCCGGCTCAACAACGACGTCACCGGAGCCCAGCGGGCGTTCACGTCCACCCTGTCCGGCGTGGTCAGCAACGTGATCCAGCTCGTGCTGACCGCGGCCGTGATGTTCAGCCTGTCCTGGCAGATCACCGTGCTGTCGCTGGTGCTGCTGCCGGTGTTCATCATCCCCGCGCGCCGGGTCGGCAAGAAGCTCGCCGAGATCACCCGCGAGTCGTACAACCTGGACGCGAAGATGAACGCGACCATGACCGAGCGCTTCAACGTCTCCGGCGCCCTGCTGGTCAAGCTCTTCGGCCGGCCCGACACCGAGGCCGCGCGGTTCGGCGAACGGGCCCAGCGGGTCCGCGACATCGGCGTGCAGCAGGCCATGTTCTCCCGCACCTTCTTCGTGGCCATGCTGCTCGTCGCGTCGCTGGCCCAGGCGCTGACCTACGGGCTCGGCGGCTGGCTGGCGGTCACCGGCAGCGTCACCGCCGGCACCGTGGTCACCCTGGCGTTGCTGCTGACCCGCCTCTACGGCCCGCTCACCGCGCTGAGCAACGTGCGGGTCGACGTGATGAGCGCGCTGGTCTCGTTCGACCGGGTCTTCGAGGTGCTCGACCTCAAGCCGGGCATCGAGGAGAAGCCGGACGCGGTGGCGATCCCGGCCGGCTCGGGCCGGCTCGAGTTCCGCGACGTGCACTTCCGCTACCCGAGCGCGGACGAGGTGTCGCTGGCGACCCTGGAGGACGTGACCGCCCTCGACCGCACGGAGAACGCGCCGGTGCTGCGCGGCGTCGACTTCACCGTCGAGCCGGGCCAGATGGTCGCGCTGGTCGGCCCGTCCGGCGCCGGCAAGTCCACCACGTCCATGCTGGTCTCCCGGGTCTACGACGTCACCGAGGGCGCCGTCCGCGTCGGTGGGGTCGACGTGCGCGACGCCACCCTGGAGTCGTTGCGCGACACCATCGGCGTCGTCACTCAGGACTCGCACCTGTTCCACGAGACGATCGCCGAGAACCTGCGCTACGCGCGGCCGGAGGCCACCGAGGAGCAGATGTGGGAGGCGTTGCGCGGAGCCCAGGTCGCCGAGCTGGTCCGCTCGCTGCCCGAAGGGCTCGACACGGTGGTGGGGGAGCGTGGCTATCGCTTCTCCGGCGGTGAGAAGCAGCGCATCGCGATCGCCCGGCTGCTGCTCAAGCACCCGTCGATCGTGATCCTGGACGAGGCGACGGCCCACCTGGACAGCGAGTCCGAGGCCGCCGTGCAGCGTGCCCTGACCGTGGCGCTGGAGGGCCGGACCGCGCTGGTCATCGCCCACCGCCTGTCCACGGTCCGCGACGCCGACCAGATCCTGGTCCTCGACGACGGCCGCATCGTGGAGCGCGGCCGGCACAGCGAACTGGTCACCGCCGGCGGCCTGTACGCGGAGCTGTACCGCACCCAGTTCGCCGTGAGCGACAGTCCGGGCATGCCCTACGCGGAGGCGACCGAGCAGATCGTCGTCCCGGTCCCGCACCCGATCGAGCCCTGAGCAAGCCGGCCGGCGGCATCCACGCCGTGCGAAGTCCGCCGCGGGGCGGGAGTCGCGGCCGCGGGCCGCCGGGGTCAGGCGCCCCGGAGGAAGTCGAGCAGCAGGGCGTTCACCTCGTCGGGCCGTTCCAGGCTGGGCAGGTGACCGGCCCAGGCCAGCTCGACGTGCCGGGCGCCGGGGATGCGTGTCGCCAGGTCGGCGGCGGTCTCCCGGAAGTCGATGACGTCGTGCGCGCCCGAGACGAGCAGTGTCCGGGCGGTGACCGCCGCGGGGTCCGGCTCGGTGCGCAGCGGCGGGAATTCCTCGGTGGCGGCCAGCTGCACGTCGAAGGCGTGCCGCTGCATCCGGCGTACCTTGTCGCGGGTGGCCTCGTCGGCCGCCGGACCGACCCACAGGTCCACGTTGAGCTCGGTCGCCCCGGCGATGTCGCCCGCCTCGATCAGGGCATCCTCGCGCTCGCCGAAGGCCCGCAGCTCGGCGCTGCGCTCGCGGCCCGGCCACGCCGTGCACAGCAGGGCCAGCTCGGTCACCCGCCCGGGTCGGCCGGCCGCGATCTCCAGCCCGACCCGGCCCCCGCCGGACGCCCCGACCAGCGCCACCCGGTCCGCACCGAGCGCGTCCAGCAGTGCGATCACGTCATCGGCGTCGCTGGTCGACCGGTCCGGCACCGGCGTGTCGCCGAAGCCCCGGAAGTCACAGCGCACCACCCTGTAGCCCGCCTCGGCCAGCACCGGAACCTGGGAGTCCCACATCCGCCGGTCGCACACCGTCGAATGCAGCAGAACCACCGTGGGGCCGTCGCCGGCCACGTCATGAGAAATTGTCATCGGCGCCACCCTAGGCATCCCGGCCGGTCCGCACATCCGCTTTATCCCGGCAGGCCGGCCAGGGCCGCGGTGGGGATCGCGATCCAGCCCTCGGTCCGGGCGGCGGCCAGCTCCCGCTCGCCGGGCCGGCCGACCTGATCCCGTACGGCGGCCCGCGCGGTCAGCGCCGCGACGACGGCGTCCAACGCGTGGTCGCTGCGCCGGCACAGCTGCTCGTGGTCGCCCAGATCGAGCCAGGGCGCGGCCTGCTGCAGCCGGTCGACGACGACGCCGAGCGCGGCCCGGTTGCCGGCGGTCTTGTAGCCGCGCCAGGGCAGCCCCCACACCTTGAGCGAGGCGGCGGGATAGACCTCCACGACGGCGCCGGCGCCGCTGCGGTCGACGTCGCGCCCGGCCCGGGCCAGGCGGGTCTGCAGCGCCGCGCAGCGCATGGCGGTGTGCCCGATGCGGTCCGCGGACACGCTCAGCGGCACCAGGCCGGTCATCCGGCGGGCCACCTCGTCGGTGTGCCGCCAGGCCAGCCGGCGCCGCCACTGCTTGGCCGCCACGTCCGCGGGGACCGGCGCCGGGCCGGCGCGGTGCGCGCTGACGAACGCGACGAACTCGTCCGGCCAGCCCAGCGGGCAGTCGATGCCGGTCTTGGCGGCCCGCCCGGCCAGCTCGACGATCGCGTCGTCGTCCGCGGGCACGGCGACGAGCCGCACCTCGGCGCCGGAGGCGGACCAGGCCACGGCCGCGATGGCGGTGCCGACCGGGTCGGCGGCGAGGTCGACTCCGGCGGTCAGCACGCGCCGACCCTACGCGTACGCCGGACGACGCCCGGCGGGGGTCGTGCCCGGCGGTCGGCGCAGCGGCGATCCGCCGAATGTGCGGCCGATGCAACTAATGGGGGTCCAGCTCCGTCTTGGAGAGTGGGGCGTGGGAAGCACCCCGGATGCCGCCGGAGGTCAGGTCAGTGCCCCCGCTGACCTGGCTTTCGGCCGGGCCACGGCGGTGCGCCCGGAGCCACGGCGGTGCGCCGGAGCCACGGCGGTGCGGCCGGGCCACGCCGGTCACCGGTCCGCCGCCTCCCGCAGCTTGGCGTACGCCGCGGCCGGGGTGTTCACCGTGTAGTGCGCGTTCAGCCCGCTGGAGGGGCTGACGGTGATTCCCGGTGTGCCGTGAGCGGTGACCTGTCGCCGACCAGCCACAGGTGACCGAACGGGTCCAGGAAGCCGCCCTGGCGGTGGACGCCCCAGGGCATGTCGTGGTCGCGGATCTGGTCGACGCTGCCGTCGGCTCCGGCCGCCACCGCGCGGGCGATGAAGGCGTCGGGATCGTCCACGAAGACCTCGACGCGCACCGTTCTGGTGCCGGCGGCGGCCGGGGTGTCCCAGCCGTTGTGCTCCGGTTCACCGAGGAAGAACGGGGCTCCGCCGACCGTCAACCCGACGACCCCGCCGAGGTTCCACAGCTCGGTGGCGCCGAGTGCCTCCGCGTACCATCGCGCGGCCGCTGTCGCGTCCGGCACGGCGAGCATCAAGGAGAGGACGGGGCGCTGTTCTGCCGGCGTCATGGGCGGTCTCCTTCGGGCCGGTCGGCAGGTGGATCGGACACAGCATGCCGCAGCCGGGCGTACTCGGTGGAGAGTCCCTGAAGATCGAAGTGTGCGTTGAGGCCGCTCGGGTTCGGCAGCACCCACACCGGCACCCCGCCGACGGTCTCCTCCTGCGGGCCGATCCGGGCCTTGGGCCGGCCGAAGGCCGCACGGTACGCCGTCACGCCCAGCACGGCGAGGTACCGCGGCTGCCACGTCGTCACCAGTTGCGTCAGCAGCCGGCCGCCGGCGACCAGCTCCGCCGGGGACAGCTCGTCCGCGCGGGCGGTCGCCCGGGCCACGACGTTGGTGATGCCCAGGCCGAGCCCCGGCAGCGTGCCTTGCTCGGACGGGTGCAGCAGCGCCGGGGTGAAGCCCGCCCGGTGCAGCGCGGGCCAGAACCGGTTGCCGGGGCGGGCGAAGTGATGGCCGGTGGCGGCCGAGTACAGGCTCGGGTTGATGCCGGAGAACAGCACCCGCAGGCCCGGCCCGACCAGGTCGGGGATCGTGCGGTTGGCGGCGGCGGCGACCTCGTCGGCCGTCGGCGGCCGGAACGCGGGCGGCGGCACGGCGGACAGCATCCGCCCAGCCTATCGATCGGCGTCCGGCTCGCCGGGCGCGTTCACAGCGTCCGCAGCGCGCCGCCGTCGACGGGGATGGTCAGGCCGGTCAGGTAGCTCGCCGCGGGCGACAGCACGAAGGCCGCCACCCGGCCGAACTCCTCCGGCTCGCCCAGCCGGCCCAGCGGGACCGCGGCCGCCGCCTCGGCCGCGGCCGCCTCGGCGTTCCCGGTGGCGTCGAACAGCTCCCGGTTGCGGTCGGTCATGATCCGGCCCGGCAGCAGGCTCACCACCCGGACGCCGCGGGGGGCGTACTGGTCGGCCATGTCCTTCGCGGCCCCCGCCAGCCCGGGCCGCAGCCCGTTGGACAGGCCCAGCCCGGCGATCGGGGTCCGCGCCGAGGTGGACAGGACCAGGGCGATCGCCCCGCCCTCGGTCAGCGCGGCCGCGACCGTGCGCGCCGCCCGTACCGTGCCCAGGAAGACCGTCTCGAACGCCGCGCGCCACTGGTCGTCGGTCATCTCCGCGGCCGTGCCGCGGGCCGGGCCGCCCACCGAGATCAGCGCGCCGTCGAGCCGGCCGAACCGTTCCCGCGCGGCGCGCACCAGCAGCTCCGGCGTGCCCGGCTCGGTCAGGTCCGCGACCACCCCGGCCGCGCCGTCGCCGAGCGTGGCAACGGCCGCGTCGACCGCCTCCTGCGAGCGCGACGAGATGACCACCTTGGCCCCGTCGGCGACCAGCGCCCGGGCGGTGGCGAGACCGAGGCCCCTCGAGGCGCCGGTGAGGACGAAGACGCGGTCAGCGAGCCCGAGATCCATGCCGCCGATCCTGCCACCCGCGCGCCGGTCGCGTCGTCACCGGGCGCGCAGGAAGTCGGCGGTGGCCGCGTCCGCCGGCAGGAACGACTCGACGGCCAGCTCGTCCAGGGTGACGTCCAGCGGGGTGCCGAGCACCGACGTGACGCTGAAGAAGGACAGCTCGCGGCCGTCGACGGCGTACCGCAGCGGCACGACCAGGCCGTCCGTCCGGGCCGCGGCCGACCCGCCGGGCAGGGCCAGCAGCTCGTCGTGCAGCGAGCGCAGCACCGGATCGCCGGTGGCCAGCGCCTGGCGGTCCAGCCGGTGCAGGATGTGCGCGCGCCACTCGCCCAGGTTCCGGATCCGCGGCGCCATGCCGTCCGGGTGCAACGACAGCCGCAGCACGTTGACCGGCGGTTCCAGCAGCTCGGGGGCCGCGCCCGCGGTCAGCAGCGGCACCCCCGCGTTGGCGTCGACCAGGGTCCAGTGCCGGTCGATCAGGACCGCCGGATACGGCTCGTGCCCGGCCAGCACGGCCCGCAGCGATGCCAGCACGGCGGCCAGGCCCGGGCCGCGGAGATCACCCTCGGGATAGGCGGGTGCGAACCCGCCGGCCAGCAGCAGCGCATTGCGGGCGCGCAACGGTACGGCCAGCTCCTCGGCCAACCGCAGGATCATCTCCCGGGTCGGACGGGCCCGGCCGGTCTCCACGAACGACAGGTGCCGCGCCGACACCCCGGCCCGGCCGGCGAGCTGGAGCTGGCTCAGCCGGCGGTTGCCGCGCCACCCGCGCAGCAGCACCCCCACGTCGCTCATGCCCCGATGGTAGGTATCGGCCCGCGGCCCGCCGATTACCTGCCGGGTATTACCTGCCGGGTAATCGACCGGACTACCGGCGGCGGGCGACGGTGGTGGCGGCAGACCACCCGACCGAGCGAGGGGAACAGACATGAGTGACTTCGAAGCCGTGGTGCAGCACTACCTGGCCGCCTGGAACGAGACGGACCCCGGCCGCCGCCGTGCCGCCGTCGCGGACGTCTTCGCCGACGACGTCCGCTACGTCGACCCGGTGGCGGCCGTGGCGGGCCACGCCGCGCTGGACGGCCTGATCGGCGCCGTGCAGGGGCAGTTCCCGGGGTACGTCTTCACGCCCGGCGGCCCGGTGGACGCCCACCACGAGCAGGCCCGGTTCACCTGGCACCTGGGTCCGGCGGGACAGGAGCCGGTGGTGGCCGGCTTCGACGTGGCGGAGCTGGGGCCGGACGGGCGGATCCGTACGGTCCTGGGCTTCATCGACCGGGCCCCGGCCGCCCTGGGCTGACCACCCCGGCAGCGCGGGGCCCGGCCATCCGGCCGGGCCCCGCCCCGTGCGCCCTACAGCCGGCCGACCGCGAAGTCGGCCGCCCGCCCGGCGTCGGCGGTGTAGCTCAGGTGAGCCAGCACGCTGGTGCCCCTCGGGTCGCACACGACGTCGCCGGTGGCGCAGATGTCCAGGGTCCGCTCCGCGTAGACGCCGGTGATGCCGCGGCCCAGCTTGCGCAGCGGGTACCCGAACACCAGCACGGCCGCCACCCGCGGCTGGATCGCCGCGGGGATGGTGGCCACCACCGGCCCGCCGACGCTCGCGCCCTGGGAGCTGATGCCGAGCGAGTTGCCCACCACGTTGGCGCCCTGGGAGTAGCCGACCAGGACGAACCGCTGGCCGGGACAGGCGCCCGCCTGGTCGGTGACGTGCTGGACCAGCGCCCGGTTGCCGGCGGTCGGCGACGTCGGGCTGACGCTGGCCGGGTATTCGACGGCGTGGCTGGTCAGCGTCGTGTCGTCGGCCCGCCGCTGGATCGCGGCGAACACGGGGTCGCCGACGATCAGGCCCAGCCGGCCGGGCTCGGCGGTGCCGCGCGCCACGACCACGTCGACCTCGGCGCACGGCGCGGCGGCCGCGGCCGGGGCGGCCGCCACCACTGCGGCGCCGGCGGACAGCAGCGCGGCGGCGAGCAGGACGCGGGCGCGGCCGGGCAGGGAAACGCGCATGGGATCACCTCTGCTTCTCGGGAGGGCTGGTGGAGGCCCGAAGCTAACGAGGCGGGCGGGACCGGCAGTAGTCACCGAGGTGCTGATGTCGGCGCCCGGAAGTGTCACCGCGGTGCGCGTCCGCCCGCTGCCACCGGGGGTGGTCACGCCGCCGAGAATCGACGACCATCGCTGTATGCGGCTGTCGAACCACGCGATCATCGCCGGGTCGGCGGGCGGCACCGAGGCCGCGACCGTCGAGCTGCTGCGCGCCGACATCCTCGGGTCGGCCGAGGAGATGGTGGGCCGGATCCGGGAGCAGGTGCCCGAGTACGCGCCGGACGCCGGCGCGCACCCGTCCGAGGCCCTGCGCCGCGGCGTCGACCTCGCCCTGCGCCGGTACGTCGAGATGCTGGACCAGCACGTCGGCCGGGGCGCGCGGGCCGGACCGGCCCGGGCCGGCGACTGGCGGGAGGTCTACCGCGCGCTGGGCGCCACCGAGCTGCGCGCCGGACGCAGCCTGGAGGCGCTGCACGCGGCCGTCCGGATCTGCGCCCGGGTGGCCAGCCGGCGGCTGCGGGCCTTCGCCGCCCGCCACGGGCTGCCGCCGGCCGCGGTGGCCTGGCTGGCCGAGGCCATCTTCGACAACATCGACGAGATCGCCCGGGTGTCGGCCGAGGGCTACGCGCGGGCGCAGGAGGACAGCGCCGGCGAGCGCGACCGGCGCCGGCGCCGCCTGGCCGAGCTGCTGGTCGCCGACCCGCCGCCCGCGCCACGGGCGCTGGCCGCGGCCGCCGCGGGAGCGCACTGGCGGCTGCCGCGCCGGCTGGCCGTCGTGGCGCTGGCCGCGGCCGGTCCGCCGGCCCGGCCGCCGCTGCTGGCCCCGGAGATCCTGTCCGCGTGCGACGACGCCGAGCCGTACCTGATCGTTCCCGACCCCGAGGGCCGGGCCCAGGTGCGGGCGCTGGTCAACGGCCTGGCCCGGCACCGGGCCGCGGTGGGGCTGCCGGTGGCGCCGGAGCACGCCGCCCGGTCGCTGCGCTGGGCCCGGCTGGCCCTGGAGCTGGCCGGCCGGGGACACCTGCCGTGCCGGCGCCTCCTCTGGTGCGGCGACCACCTGGCCACGCTCGCCGTCTTCCAGGACGAGGCGCTGCTCGCCGCGCTCGGCGAACGCCGGCTCGCGCCGCTGGCCGGGTTGCGCGAGGACAAGCGGCGGCTGCTCGCCGAGACGCTGCTGGCCTGGCTGCGGTGCAACCAGAACGCCAACGAGGTGGCCGCCCACCTGCACGTCCATCCGCAGACGGTGCGCCACCGCCTGCGCCGGCTGACCGACCTGTTCGGGGAGCAGCTGCGCGACCCGGGGCTGCGCTTCGAGCTGGAGCTGGCCCTGCGGGCCGAGTGCTCCGGCGGCGTCCGGCGCGCCGGGAAGGCTGAACAGCGCTAGCCGCGGCGCAGGACGCGTACCCGGCCGGCGACCTGGACGACCACCGAGCCGGCCGCGCCGCGCACGGCCGGCCACCGGCGGGGCCGCGGGGCCCGCTCGCCGTCGTAGACCAGGACCGCCTCGCGGGTGGCCAGCTCCGCGCCGGCCGCGGGCGGCAGCTCCCGCCGCGCGGCCAGGTCGCGAGCCAGGTCCCAGCCGTCGCGCAGGGAGCCGCGGGTCGGCCGCGTCGCGGCCCACGCCGCGAACTGCCGCACCCAGCCGGCGCCGAGCCCGTGCGCCAGCTCCGGCCACTGCCGCGCGACCTCGCCGGCCCGCTTGCGCAGCAGCGCGACCCGGGCCGCCTCGACCAGCCGGGCGTCGAAGCCCGGCGGCACGGCGGCCCCGGCGGTGAGCGCGGCCACGAGCTCGGCCTGGCGGTCGGCCAGCGACGTCATGTCACGGCCGGATAGCCGGAGGCCGCCGCGATGGCGTCCAGCTCGCCGCGCAGCTCCGCCGCCGCCGGGTAGTCGCCGTCGCGTTCCAGCATCAGCGCGGGCGGCCGGCGTCGGGCGCACAGCTCGGTGATCAGGTCGAGCACCGGCTGCGGTACGGCGTCGGTGTGGGTGTCGTGGTAGATCCCGTCGTGCTCGGCCCCGCCGGCCACGTGCACGTACGCGACCCGTTCCAGCGGCACGCTGTCCAGCAGGGCCAGTGGGTCGGTGCCGCGGTTGCGGGCGTTGGCGTACACGTTGGCCACGTCCAGCAGCAGCAGGGCGTCCGTGCGTTCCAGGATCTCGGTGAGGAACGCGCCCTCGTCCAGCTCGTCGTCGGGCCAGTCGAACAGCGCCGCGATCGGCTCCAGCGCGATCGGCACCGACAGCTCCGCCCGGGTCCGCCGGACGTTGGCGACGATCGCGTCGACCGCCTCGCGGCTGCGGGGGACGGGCAGCAGGTGCCCGGCCTCGACGCCGCCCGCCCGCACGTACGCGATGTGCTCGCTGACCAGCGGCGCGCCCAGCCGTTCGGCGACCGCCGCCAGATGCGTGACCCGGGCCGGCTCGACCGGCTCGGCGCCGCCCAGCGACAGCTTCACCCCGTGCGGCACGACGGCCACGCCGCGCTCGCGCAGCTCGGCCAGCCCCACCGGCAGGTCGCCGTGGGCGTGCACGGACTCGGCCACCACCTCGGCGAAGCGCAGGCCGGGCAGCTGGGCGACGAAGCCGGCGATCTCGGGGCGCCAGCCGATGCCCACCCCGTACGCGGTCATCCGCCGCACCCGCCGCCGCCGCACCCGCCCCCGCCACCGCACGAGCTGCCACTGCTGCAACTGCTGCCGCTGCTGCAGGAGTAGGAGGTGCTGCCCGAGTCGCCGCCGGAGGGGGTCCCGGCCGCCTGGATCCGCTGGATCCCCGCCCCGGCGGCGAAGGCCGGGTCCATCGTGTAGAGCGCCGCCGTGCCGTAGAGGGCCACGCCCATCGCCGCGCCGGTCGCGCCGTAGGTCGCGTAGGACGGCGCCTGGCTCGGCGCGAGGTAGGCGTACTGCGTGCGCACCGCGCGCAGCCCCTTGTCGGCGGCGTGGGTGGCGCGCCGTTTGCGGGTCAGCAGCCGGATGGTGGCGAAGGCCGCGACCGCGAGGGCCACCACCAGGAAGCCGACGGGCTTGTCGTTCTGCACGCCGTCGACCAGGCGGCCCACGCCGAGCAGGACCAGGGCCGCGCCGGCCACGGCCCACATCCGGGCGGCCTTGAGCCGGGCCGGGGTCACCGCGAGGCCCTGCGCCTCCAGGCCCTCGCGCAGCTGCCGGACGGCCGCGACGACCCACTGGTCGCCGGTGAGCTCGCGGGCCCGGATCTGCCGGCCGGCCGCGTTGTAGATCGCGTTGTCCAGCGGGGTGACGCCGGCGGGCAGCGGGCCCGACTGGTAGAGCGTCTTGCCGGTGCCGCCGGCGATCGCGCCGGCGGCGCGCAGGCCGCCCAGGGCGGCGTAGACGGCCAGGTGCTCGCCGCCGGTGAGGTAGGCGATCTGCTGCGGGCCGAGCCGGTCCACCGCGACGCGCCGGTCGCCGGCGAACAGGATCCGCCGGTGGATCGCCGCGAGGATCATCACCGCGATGGTCACGGTGAGATAGAGGACGAGGAAGGCCGGTCCGGGGATGCCCCAGGTGTCACCCTGCGCCGCGAGATACATGTCCGACCTCCCGAGCTGTGAAGTTGCTGGACCTCATTGTGCAGGTCACCGCAACCGCCTGATCACGGGCGGCGGACGGCCTCCTCCACGACGTCCAGCACCCGGCTCAGCTCGCCCGCCGGCCGCCCGGTGGCCAGGTGCAGCACCAGCCCGTCGTAGGCCAGCTCGAGGAACTGGGTGAGCACCTCGACGCCCACGTCGTCGCGCAGCACCCCGGCGTCGTGCTGGCGTTCCAGCCGCTCCCGGGTGGCCTCGGCGATGGCGGCGGAGCGCTCGGCCCAGCGCTTGGCGAACTGGGGATCGGTGCGCAGCCGGCGGGAGACCTCGAGCTGGCTGCCGAGCCAGCCGGCGGTGTCGCCGTCGCTGGTGCGGGCCTGTTCGAGCAGATCGCGCATCACCTGGACCAGGCCGTTGCGGCGCACGGTGGCCACCATGGCGGCGGCGTCGTCCTCCGCTACGGCCAGGAAGAGCGAGTCCTTGTCGCGGAAGTGGTGAAAAATCGCGCCACGGGAAAGTCCGGTGGCCTCCTCGAGCCGGCGTACGGTGGCGCCCTCGTAGCCGAAACGGGCGAAGCATCCGCGCGCCGCCGCGAGGATCTCGTGGCGGCGGGCGTCGAGCTGGTCCTGGCTAACCCTGGGCACGCTGCGATCGTGTCACGTCGGTTCGGGCGCTTGCAATCCGTACGTACGGCTTGCCATCGGTCTCTGATGGCGCGAAATCCGCCATCATGACCCGGCTTTGTTAACACTGTTGGGCTGTTGGGTCCCGCATTCACTCACGTACAGTGCGCGGGTGCCTCTCGTCTTCCTCGCCCTGGACGACACCCTGCTCGATCGCAGCGGTGCGTTCCGGCTGTGGGCGAAAGGATTCCTCGACGAGATCGCGGCGCCACAGGAAGACCTCGACTGGTTACTGTCGGTGGACGCCGACGGGCTGACCTCCCGGTGGGACCTGGCCGACCTGATCCGCGACCGCTACCAGCTCGACATCCCCTCGATCGACCTGCTCGAGGAGCTGCACGAGGGTCCGCTGGCCTACGAGCGGCTGGACCCCCTGGTGGCCTGTGCCCTGCAGATCGCCGGGGACGCGGGGTGGGTCCCGGTGGTGGTCACGAACGGCCCGCACGAGCAGCAGGAGACCCGGATCCGGCGTACCGGGCTGGACCGTTACGTCGCCGACTGGGTCATCTCGGAGCAGGCCGGGGTCAGCAAGCCCAACCCGCGCATCTTCGCGCTGGCCGCCCAGCGGGTCCGGATGCGCCTCGGCGGGGCCTGGATCGTCGGGGACAGCCCGGAGGCGGACATCGGCGGCGCCGCCGCGATGGGACTACCCAGCGTGTGGCTGCACCGGGGCCGGGACTGGATCGACAACCGGTTCGCGCCGACCCGGGTGGTCGGCAACGTGATCCAGGGTCTGTCCGCGGTGATGGCGGCCCGATAAATCGGTTGCGCGACCGGGTGACGCCCGGAAGAGTGCACCGCGTACGTGATCCGCAGGTTTCTCGGAAGAAGGGGGTGAACCTCATGGCTGTCGTTGTCCTTCGCCGTGCCCAGGTTCAAATTCCTTCCTTCTTCTCCGAGGAGACCCTCCAGTGCGAGAGCACGACTCTTTCGGCCCGGCGACCATGCGCCGCGGCCGTCGCAAGTTCGACGACGACGAAGCCGACTTCGTCAAGGTAGGCCGGCTCGAACCGGCCCTGGCCGAGGATCCCGACCTGCCCGAGACCGGCGACCGCTGGTCCACCTGGGACGGCGCCCTGCACGGCCCGCAACCGCGACCCGACTGGATCCGTACCGAGCACGGCGCGGTCGACACCGAACTGGGCATGCTCAAGACCGGCAAGGAAGCCGACGTGTTCCTGGTCCGGCGCGAGCTGCCGGGCACCGGCCAGACCAGCATGATCGCGGCCAAGCGGTACCGCGACGGCGACCACCGGCTCTTCCACCGCGACGCGGGCTACCTCGAGGGCCGCCGGGTGCGCCGGTCCCGCGAGATGCGCGCCATGACCAACCGCACCGCGTTCGGCAAGGAGCTCATCGCCGGGCAGTGGGCGGCGGCCGAGTTCGGCGCGCTGTCCCGGCTCTGGCAGGTGGGACAGGAGGGCGGCACGATCTCGGTGCCGTACCCGGTGCAGCTCATCGGCACCGAGCTGATGCTGGAGTTCATCGGCGACTGGGAGACCGGCGAGGCCGCGCCGCGGCTGGCCCAGGTGCGTACCGACCGCGACGGGCTCGAGGACCTGTGGCGGCAGATGACCGAGGCGCTCAGCGTGCTGGCCCGCACCCAGATCGCGCACGGCGACCTGTCGCCGTACAACACGCTGGTCCACGAGGGCCGGCTGGTGATCATCGACATGCCGCAGATCGTCGACCTCATCGCCAACCCGCAGGGTGCGCAGTTCCTGGCCCGCGACGTCCGCAACGTGGCCAGTTGGTTCACCGCGCGGGGGCTGACGGTCGAGCCGGAGGCGCTGATCGAGCGCCTCAGCTACGAAGCGGGCCTGCTGTGAAGGCCCGGCGCGGGCGTCCCGGACCGCGGCCACCGGGCACCCGGCGGCCACGGCCGGGGCCGCGTCACTGGAGGTAGCCCTCGACCTCGCTGGTGCTGTGGGCCTGCTCGGTGTCCGGGTCGTTGCCGAACTCCCGGGCCGCGCGCCGCCGGCGCAGCAGGTCCCAGCACTGGTCCAGGGCTTCCTCGAGCTCCTTGAGCCGGGTGTGCTCCTCGGCGCTGCTGATCTCGCCGCGGCTCAGCTGCTGACGCAGCTTGTGCTCCTCGTCGACCAGGCCGTTGATCCGGCCCAGCACAGTGTTGTCATCCATGACCAAGAGCCTCGCACACGTGCTCTCACACCTCCGTGGCCACTGCCGACAGGATCTCCCACTCGCCGGCCAGCGGCTGGGCCTTGGCCTGCGGGGGCAGCACCAGCTTGTAGCCGACCTGGCGCACGGTGCCGATCATCGACTCGTACTCGCTGCCGAGCTTGGCGCGCAGCCGGCGCACGTGCACGTCGACCGTGCGGTGCCCGCCGAAGTAGTCGAAGCCCCACACCTCGCGCAGCAGCTGGTCGCGGCTGAACACCCGGCCCGGGTGCTGGGCGAGGAACTTGAGCAGCTCGAACTCCTTGTAGGTCAGGTCGAGCGTGCGGCCCTTGAGCCGGGCCGAGTAGGTGTGCGGGTCGATCGCCAGCTCGCCCGCGGTGACGGTGTCGCCGGCGCCGCCGCCGGCCGGGCCGGCCATCCGGGCGACGGTGAGCCGCACCCGGGCCTCGACCTCGGCCGGGCCGGCCGTGGTGAGCAGAACGTCGTCCAGACCCCAGTCGGCCGACAGGGCGACCAGCCCGGACTCCTCGACCACGGCCAGCAGCGGCACCCGCAGCCCGGTGGTGCGCAGCATCCGGCACAGGTCGCGGGCCTCGAGCAGGTCGCGGCGCGCGTCGACGAGCACCACGTCGGGGTCGTTGCCCACCAGCAGGGCCTGGACGTCGAAGGTGCCCACCCGCAGGGAGTGCCGCAGCAGGTCGAGCGCCGGCAGCGCGCGGTCCTCCTGCCCGGTGGCGGGTCGGGTGGCCAGCAGCAGGATCTCCATGGCCTCAGGGTGCAACACGCATGTTTCCGATCAGGTCCTCCCGGAGGCGGAACACCCCGCCGTCCGGGCGGACGACGGGGTGTTCTTCGGCACAGGCGCCGGTCAGCTGTGCAGCATCTTGCGCAGGACGTACTGCAGGATGCCGCCGTGGCGGTAGTAGTCGGCCTCGCCGGGGGTGTCGATCCGGACGTCGGCGTCGAACTCCACGCCGGTGTCGGTCAGCACCTTGACGGTCGACGGGATGCCGCCGTCGTTGAGGGCCTCGACGCCGGTGATGGTGAACGTCTCGGTGCCGGTCAGGCCCAGCGACTCCGCGTTGGTCTTCGGCGGGAACTGCAGCGGGAGCACGCCCATGCCGATCAGGTTCGAGCGGTGGATGCGCTCGTACGACTCGGCGATGACCGCGCGCACGCCCAGCAGCATCGTGCCCTTGGCCGCCCAGTCGCGCGACGAGCCGGAGCCGTACTCCTTGCCGGCCAGGATGACCAGCGGCACGCCGGCCTCCTTGTAGGCCACCGAGGCGTCGTAGATGCTGGTCTGCTCGCCGGTCAGGTGGTTGACGGTGAAGCCGCCCTCCACGCCGGGGACGAGCTGGTTGCGCAGCCGGATGTTGGCGAAGGTGCCGCGGATCATCACCTCGTGGTTGCCGCGCCGGGAGCCGTACGAGTTGAACTCGTGCCGGGGCACGCCGTGCTCGGCGAGGTACTTGCCCGCGGGGGAGTCCGGCTTGATCGAGCTGGCCGGCGAGATGTGGTCGGTGGTCACCGAGTCGCCGAGCTTGGCCAGCACCCGCGCGCCGGCGATGTTGGTCACCGGCGACGGCTGCGCCTGCATGCCCTCGAAGTACGGGGGCTTGCGCACGTAGGTCGACTCCTCGGCCCACTCGAAGGTCTTGCCCTCCGGCGTGGGCAGCGACTGCCACTGCTCGTCGCCGGCGAAGACGTCCTGGTAGGCCGTGCTGAAGCCGGCCGCGCCGATGGCCGCGGCGATGACCTCGTCGATCTCCTTGGCGCTGGGCCAGATGTCGGCCAGGAAGACCGGCTTGCCGTCCGAGCCGGTGCCCAGCGGCTCGGTGGTGATGTCCAGGTCCATCGTGCCGGCCAGCGCGTACGCGACCACCAGCGGCGGCGAGGCCAGGTAGTTCATCTTGATGTCGGGGTTGATCCGGCCCTCGAAGTTGCGGTTGCCGGACAGCACGGACACCGCGGTGAGGTCGGCCTCGTTGACGGCCGCCGAGATCGCGTCGGGCAGCGGGCCCGAGTTGCCGATGCAGGTCGTGCACCCGTAGCCGACGAGGTTGAAGCCGAGCTTGTCGAGATAAGGCGTCAGGCCCGCGCGGTCGTAGTAGTCCATGACGACCTTGGAACCCGGCGCCAGCGTGGTCTTGACCCACGGCTTGCGGTTCAGGCCCTTCTCGACCGCGTTCCGGGCGAGCAGCGCCGCGCCGATCATGACTTGCGGGTTCGAGGTGTTGGTGCAGGACGTGATCGCGGCGATGCCGACGAAGCCGTGGTCCAGCTCGAACTCGCTGCCGTCCTCGCCGACCACCCGGGTGGGCTTGGAGGGCCGCCCGGTGGCGCCGTCGGCCGCGCTGAAGACGTGCGGCTTGTCGACGTCCGAATTCTCGTGGTTGGCCGGCGGGTCGCTGGCGGGGAAGGATTCCTCGCTGGCCTCGTCGGCGGGGCCCACGGCGCTGACGTAGTTGGCGAGCGCGTCGCGGAACATCGGCTTGGCGCGGTCCAGCGGGACGCGGTCCTGCGGGCGCTTGGGTCCGGCCAGCGACGGGACGATCGTCGACAGGTCCAGCTCGAGGCGCTCGGAGTAGTTCGGCTCGGCGGCCGGGTCGGCCCACAGGCCCTGGCGCTTCGCGTACGCCTCGACCAGCGCGACCTGCTGGTCGGAGCGGCCGGTGAGCTTGAGGTACTTGATCGTCTCGTCGTCGATCGGGAAGATCGCCACGGTCGAGCCGTACTCGGGCGACATGTTGCCGATCGTGGCCCGGTTGGCCAGCGGCACCGCGCCGACGCCGGGGCCGTAGAACTCGACGAACTTGCTGACCACGCCGTGCTCGCGGAGCATCTCGGTGATGGTCAGCACCAGGTCGGTGGCGGTGGTGCCGGCCGGCATCTCGCCGTGCAGCTTGAAGCCCACGACCCGCGGGATCAGCATGCTGACCGGCTGGCCCAGCATCGCGGCCTCGGCCTCGATGCCGCCGACGCCCCAGCCCAGCACGCCCAGGCCGTTGACCATGGTGGTGTGCGAGTCGGTGCCGACCACGGTGTCCGGGTACGCCTGTCCGTTGCGTTCCATGATCGTCCGGGCCAGGTACTCGATGTTGACCTGGTGCACGATGCCGGTGCCGGGCGGGACGACCTTGAACTCGTTGAACGCGGTCTGGCCCCAGCGCAGGAACTGGTAGCGCTCGCGGTTGCGCTGGTACTCCAGCTCGACGTTGCGGGCGAAGGCGTCCTCGCGGCCGAACAGGTCGGCGATGACCGAGTGGTCGATGACCAGCTCGGCCGGGGCGAGCGGGTTGACCTTGGTCGGGTCGCCGCCCAGCTCCTTGACGGCCTCGCGCATGGTGGCCAGGTCGACCACGCAGGGCACGCCGGTGAAGTCCTGCATGAGCACCCGCGCCGGGGTGAACTGGATCTCCACGCTCGGGTCGGCGGTGGGGTCCCAGCCGCCCAGGGCGCGGATGTGGTCGGCGGTGATGTTCGCGCCGTCCTCCGTGCGGAGCAGGTTCTCCAGCAGGATCTTCAGGGAGTACGGCAGGCGGTCATGCCCGTCGACCTTGTCGATCGTGAAAATCTCGTAGCTCGCGTCTGCGACGCGTAGCTCGCTCTTCGCACCAAAGGTGTCGAGGCTGGCCACGTCATCTCCTTCACACCCAGCGACCGTGAGTAGTCCTCATCAGTCTGTCCCACCGGTGACGGCCGCCCGCCGGTTAGGTTGTCCTAACTCAGGGTTCACGTCTTCCGTAAACCGTACGTCCGTCTTGTTATCCGCTGCAACCCGGGTCACAGGTTTGCCCGGCGCGGGCCGCGGGAACTGACCGTCCCGTGCAGGCACCCACGGATCTGGCGCACCTGACCGACTTCTTCGACCGCTACGGGTCGGCCCTGACCAGGGGCGACGTGTCCGCGGTGGCGGGCTGCTACGCGCTGCCGGGGATGGTGGTGTCGGATTCGTACAGCTTCACCTTCGCCTCGCCGGCGGCGGTGGCGCTGTCCTTCCTGGGCGCCGCGCCGGCGTACAAGGAGCAGCAGATCGTCGCCGCCCACGCCCAGCTGTGCGACGTGCAGCAGCTCAGCCCGGCGCTGGCCATGGTCGCGGTCGAGTGGGAATACCTGGACAGTCTCGGCAATGCGGTCCCCGGCGAGAGCTACCGCTACCTGATCCGGGTCGACGCCGGCGGTCCGCGGATCACCACCGTGATCGCGACCCACTGAAACTGACGCACCCCGCTGGCATCATGTGCAGGTGACCACGATCGAGATCGCCTCGCCCGAGGCATTGACCCGGCTCAGCCGACCGCAGTGGCTGGTCGTGCACTACCGGCGCGAGGACGAGGGCTACGGCGACTGGTCGCTGCACGCCTGGGGCGACATCGCCCCCGACGCCATCACCGGCTTCCCGGGCGGCCACCCGTTCGCCGGCGAGGACTCCTACGGCCGGTTCACCTGGGTGCGGCTGGCCGACGAGGCCCGCACGGTCGGCTTCCTCGTGGTCGACCACACCGGCGCCAAGGACGTCGCCGACGACCGGCAGGTCGACCCGGCCGTCACGCCGCAGATCTGGCTGCGCCCCGGCGACCCGCGGGTCTACGCCAGCGCCGCCGAGGCCGGCCACACCACCGAGATCCCCGAGGACGACAGCTCCGCGGTCATCCACTACCGGCGGGCCGACGGCGACTACACCGGCTGGGGCCTGCACGCCTGGGAGGGCACGCCGCGCAAGCCGCTGTGGCACGCGCCGCTCGCGCCCGCCGCGTTCGACGCGTTCGGCGCCGTGTTCCGGGTGCCGGTCCGCCCGGAGGCCGCCGGGCTGCGCTTCGTGCTGCACCGCGACGACGTCAAGGACCTGCCCGACGACCAGCGCCTCGACCTGTCCGCCGGCCGCGAGGTGTGGCTGCTGGCCGGCACCACCGCGCCCGTGCTGCCCGACGTGGGCTCGCTGGGCCCCGAGCTCGACCCGGCCCGCGCGCTCGCCGTCTTCGTCGACCGCACCACACTGGCGCTGCCCGCCCACCTGGCCGACCGGGCCGCCGTCTTCACGGTGGTGGCGGCCCCGGACGGCCTGCGCCGCGACGGCGACGAGCTGACCGGCGAGCACACGGCCCGGCCGCTGACCCCGCGCCCGGGCGGGCTGTTCCAGGCGCAGAGCCGGCACTTCCCGCACCTGCGCGGTTATCGCGCCCTGGCGGTGCCCGAGCTGGGCGACACCGCCCTGGGCGACCTGTTGCGCGGACAGGTGCTGGTGGCCGGCCGCGACGCGGCCGGCCGGCTCACGGTGCTCACGGCGGTGCAACTGCCCGGCGTCCTCGACGACCTGTACGCGGACGCGGCCGACGCCGAACTGGGCGTGGTCATCACCGAGGGACGCCCGACCGTCACCGTGTGGGCGCCCACCGCCCGCACGGTCGCGCTGGAGCTGTCCCGCACCCCCGGCGACGACGAGCCGGAGCTGCTGGCCATGCAGCGCGACCAGGTCACCGGCGTCTGGTCGATCGCCGGCCGGCCGGAATGGCTCGGCCGCTACTACCGCTACCGCGTCGAGGTGTGGCACCCGGCGGCGCAGCGCGTGGTGACCAGCTCGGTGACCGATCCGTACTCGCTGTCGCTGTCGGTCGACTCGACCCACAGCCAGCTCGTCGACCTCGACGACCCCGCGCTCCAGCCGCCCGGCTGGGCGGGCCTGGTCAAGCCGCCGGCGGTCGCCCCGGCCCGGATGCAGATCTCCGAGCTGCACGTCCGCGACTTCTCCATCGCCGACACCACCGTGCCGGAGGAGCTGCGCGGCACCTACCTGGCCTTCACCCGCGGCGACTCGGCCGGCATGCGGCACCTGCGGATGCTCGCCGACGCCGGGCTGACCCACGTGCACCTGCTGCCCGCGTTCGACTACGCCACCGTGCCGGACCGCCGCGCCGACCAGGCGGTGCCCAGGTGCGACCTGGCGGCGTTCCCGCCGGATTCCCCCGAGCAGCAGCGCGCGGTGATGGCGGTCGCCGCGCGCGACGGCTTCAACTGGGGGTACGACCCGCTGCACTACACGACGCCCGAGGGCAGCTTCGCCGTCGAGCCCGCCGGCAGCGCCCGCATCCTCGAGTTCCGGGCGATGGTGGCGGCGCTCAACGCGGCCGGCCTGCGCGTGGTCATGGACGTCGTCTACAACCACACGATGGCCGACGGGCTGGCGCCCTGGAGCGTGCTCGACAAGATCGTGCCCGGCTACTACCACCGGCTGCTCGACGACGGCACCGTGGCCGAGTCGACCTGCTGCTCCAACACCGCGCCCGAGCACATGATGATGGGCCGGCTGGTCGTCGACTCGATCGTCACCTGGGCCCGCGACTACAAGGTGGACGGCTTCCGCTTCGACCTGATGGGCCACCACCCGCGGGCCAACATCCTCGAGACCCGGGTCACCCTGGACCACCTCGACCCGGACATCTACCTGTACGGCGAGGGCTGGAACTTCGGCGAGATCGCCTACGACGCCCGGTTCGTGCAGGCCACCCAGGTCAACATGGCCGGCACCGGGATCGGCACGTTCAACGACCGGCTGCGCGACGCGGTCCGCGGCGGCGGCTCGTTCGGCGACGACCCGTCCGAGCAGGGGTTCGCGACCGGGCTGGGCGCGGCCACCCCGCTTTCGGTGCACGACCGGATCAAGGTGGGGCTGTCGGGCGGGCTGGCGGCGTACCGGTTCGTGACCCACACCGGCGCCGAGCGCAGCGGCGCGCAGATCGACTACAACGGCTCACCCAGCGGGTACGCGGCCGCGCCGGGGGAGTGCGTCACCTACGTGGACGCCCACGACAACGAGATCCTGTACGACGCGATGGCGTTCAAGCTGCCGCCGTCCCTGCCGATGATCGAGCGCGCCCGGATGCAGGTGCTGGCGCTGTCGCTGGTCGTGCTCGGCCAGGGCGTCGGCTTCGTGGCGCTCGGCACGGAACGGCTGCGGTCCAAGTCGCTGGACCGCAACTCCTACGACTCGGGCGACTGGTTCAACCAGATTCGCTGGAACGGCGCCGACGGCAACGGCTTCGGCGTGGGCCTGCCGCCGGCGGCCGACAACGAGGACAAGTGGCCGTGGGCCCGTCCGCTGCTGGCCGACCCCGCGCTGGTCCCGTCCGCGGAGATCATGGACCTGACCGCGGCCCGGTACGCCGAACTGCTCCGCATCCGCCGCTCGTCGCCGGTCTTCGGCCTGCCGACGGCGGAGGAGGTCCAGCGCCGGCTGACCTTCCCGCTGGGCGGGCCGCACGAGAGCCCGGGCGTGATCGTGATGTGTCTCGACGGCGCCGGCCTGGACGAGCGCTGGAGCACCGTGGTGGTGGTCTTCAACGCGACGGAGCACACGACCGTGCAGCACGTGGCGGCGCTGGCGGGGGTGGAGCTCGGCCCGCACCCGGAGCTGGTGGCGTCGGCGGATCCGCTGCTGCGAACGGCTGCGGCCGAGGCGGGGACGCTGACGGTGCCGGCCCGCTCCGTCGCGGTGTTCGTGGCTGGCTGACCATGGCTTGTCCACCTACGGCTGGCCCGGTGGGGCCCGCTCGATAGGTGCGGCCGCGCCGTCGCCGGGTGCCGGCGTCGGCCAGCGCGGCATCTTCCGCGAGGGTGGCCGGGTTCGGTCGGCCGGTGCTCCTTGCTTGGGCGACGGTGGCTGCTTCGACCGGCCGTTGTTTCTGATTCGCGCCGGCGCTTCGCGCCTTGTCCGGGTGGCGCGGTTCGGCTGGCCGTTGTTTCTCGCCTGGGCTGGGTGGCGCGGTTCGGCTGGCCGTTGTTTCTCGCCTGGGCTGGGTGGCGCGGTTCGGCCGGCGTCGTTCGCCGCCTGGGCCGGGTGGCCGGGGAGAGCCGCCGGGCCGGGTCGTCCGCCTCGGGCGGCCCGTGGTGGCGGCGGCGTTGCGGGGGTCTGAAAACATGAGCGCGGTTCCGCCGAGCGGCGGGCGTTCTCGAGGTCGGAGGTCACCGTGCGGTACGCCCGGGCATTGTGCGGCATCGCGCTCGTAGCGGCGCTCGCCGGTTGCACGGACGAGGGGCCGGCCGCCGCGCCGCCGACCTTCGTCACACCCGCCTCGGCGCCCGCGTGGAGCGAGCCCACCGACTACACCTTCGTCGCCGACCGGCAGTGCGCCGGCGGTCCGTCGCTGGGCCGGTACCGGGTCACGGTCACCGGCGGCCAGGTCGCCGGGACCGAGCGGATCGACGGCAAGACCGCCACCGGCGAGGAGGAGATCGAGGTGCCGTCGCTGGGCGGCCTGCTGGAGCTGGCCCGGACGGCCGCGGACGACGGCGGCGAGATGACGGTCAAGGCGGACCCGGCCGACGGCCACCCGGTCGAGGTGTCGTTCGACGTCTCCGACGGCAGCGAGCCGGCCGGTGGGGAAGCGGCCACCTGCTTCGTGATCTCGGAGTACGCGCCGCGCTCCTAGTTGTGCTCGCGCTCCAGGCCCGCCTGCACCCCCGCGGCGGTCAGCTGCCGGCACATCTCGGCCATCTCCTTCGGACCGTACGGGAAATCCTGCCGGACCCACCACACCAGCGCGCCCAGCAGCGCCCCCGCGTGGAACTCGGCCACCAGCTCCACCGGCAGCCGGGTCCCTGCCGACGCCAGATGCTCGTGCAGCAGCCCGGCGAAGAGCCGTTGCAGCCGATGGGTGAACGCGGTGCCCCCGGCCCGGCCGCAGACCGCCCGGTACACCGGCCGGTTGCGGTCGGCGTGCGCGAAGATCACCGCCACCGGCCGGGCTCCCGCCGGCCCCGCGTGGCCCTCGGTGATCGCGTCGAGCTCGCTGCGCAGGTCGTCCCGCAGGTCGTCGAAGCAGGACATGAACAGGGAGTCCTTGTCGCGGAAGTGGGAGTAGAACGTGGAACGGCCGACGTCCGCGCGGTCCAGCACCTCCTGGACGGTGAGGCGCTCGTACCCCCGCTCCTCGATCAGCGCGACCAGGGCCTCCTGCAGCAGCCGCCGGGTCCGCCGGACCCGGCGATCGAGCTCAGCCATCCCGTGCCTCCCGGACAATCACCGGACTTTGTCCACTGTCGGACCGTGGGCCCGGATCGGTCGTTGACCGGACCCGGGTACCCGGAACCATACTCGAACATGATGTTCACCATGGAACACGTTGTTCGGTCGGGGGTGGCGGCATGAACCCGCACGGATCGGGATTCCGCCACCCCGTCAGCTACGACAGGCACACCCAGCGCCGGCTCGCCCGGCTCCGCGACCGGGTCGTCGCCGACATCGCGGCGGCGGACCTCCCGCCCGGCAGCCGGGTCGTGGACATCGGCACCGGCCCCGGCCGGCTGCCGCTGGCCATCGCGGCCGCCCTGCCGCACCTGCGGGTGGACGGCGTCGACCTGTCACCGGAGATGATCGACTTCGCCCGGCGGGAGGCGGGGGACGCGCCGGTCACCTTCACGGTCGGCGACGTGGCGCGGCTGCCCTTCCCCGACGACACGTTCGACCTGGTCGTGTCGACGCTCAGCCAGCACCACTGGGCGGACGTGGCCGGCGGCGTCCGCGACCTGCGCCGGGTGCTGCGGCCCGGCGGCCGGCTGTGGATCTACGACGCCCGGTTCGCGCTGCGCCGGGCTGCGGCTGCCGTGCGGGAGTCGTTCCCGGTGGGGTCGGTCGGGCGGGAGACGGTGCGGGCGTCGCGGTTGCCGGTTCATTTGCTGGCTCGGTTGACTGCTCGGGCTTGAGCGGCTGCATGGGGGAGCGGTGGGTTTGGGCGAAATGCCCCGCCAGGGCGGGCGGTGATCGCTCGGGCGAGGGTGGCACTTGGGCTTGCGGTGATCGCCCTGCGGGGGGTGGTCGTGGGCGAGGGTGACGCTTGGGCTTGCGGTGATCGCCCGGGCGAGGGGTGATCGTGGGCGAGGGTGACGCTTGGTCTGGGGGTGATCGTTCGGGCGAGGAGTGATCGCTCGGGCGGGGGCGACGCTTGAACGGGGCACGATCGCTGGGGTGGGAGGTGATCGCTGGGGTGGGGGTGATGCCCGAGCGGGGCATGATCGCTGGGGTGGGGGTGATGCTCGAACGGGGAATGATCGCTGGGGTGGGGCGTGATCGCTTGGGTGGGGATCCTTGGCCGGGCCGACCGCCCCGGCCTCGGGTTTCCATTCTCGTTGACCGCCGGGCGAGCACTTGGGTCTTGAGGATCGCTCAGATCTCCGGCCGGGTGATTGGCTCGGGCCCCCGCACGGCCCGAGCGGGCCCCCGTCCAGCTCGGCCAATCGCGATCACCCGACCCGTCGAAAGCCCGGCGGATCCGGATGGCTGGCGGCCTGGAGGTGTGGCGGGCCCGCATGGCCGGCGGGTCCGGATGGCTGGCGGGCCCGCATGGCTGGGGTCCGGACGGCTGGCGGGCCCGCATGGCTGGGGTCCGGACGGCTGGCGGGTCCGGATGGCCGGCGGGGCCCGAGGACATACCCGCCCGCACGCCCCGGCCGGCCGCGGGACCGACCCGACCCAGCTCAGCGGCACACGGCAGCACAGTCCGCCTCCGCCAGAGCAGCGACGCCCGCCCAACCCCGGTCCCCGGTCAGGCTGAGCCCTCTACTCCGGCAGCCGCGGCCCAGCCTCCCGCTGCGCCGCCAGCCACGTCTCCACCTCGGACGAAGACCGCGGCAGCCCCGCCGACAGGTTCCGGCAGCCGTCGGCGGTGACCAGCACGTCGTCCTCGATCCGGACGCCGATGCCGCGCAGTTCCTCCGGCACCAGCTCGTCCTCGGGCTGGAAGTACAGCCCCGGCTCCACCGTCAGCACGTAGCCCTCGCCCAGCTGGCCGTCGCGGTAGTTCTCCTTGCGGGCCGCCGAGCAGTCGTGCACGTCGATGCCGAGCATGTGGCCGAAGCCGTGCAGGGTCCAGCGGCGGTACACCGTGGACTGCTCGCTCATCGCCTCGTCCACGCTCACCGGCAGCAGGCCCAGGTCGTGCAGGCCCTCGGCGAGCACGCGCATGCAGGTCAGGTGCACGTCCTTGAACTTCACGCCGGGCCGGACCGCGTCCATGCCGGCCTGCTGGGAGGCGTGCACGATGTCGTACACCTGGCGTTGCAGGGGGGTGAAGGCGCCCGACACCGGCAGCGTGCGGGTCACGTCGGCGGTGTAGAACGTGCGGCCCTCGACGCCCATGTCCATCAGCAGCAGCTCGCCCGGCTTGGTCATGCCGGTGTTGCGGACCCAGTGCAGGATCGTCGCGTGGGCGCCGGCGCCGACGATGCTGCCGTAGCCGACGTCGTTGCCGTCGGTGCGGGCGCGCAGGCCGAAGACGCCCTCCAGCAGGCGTTCCTTGACCGGGCGGTCGGCGGGCAGGATGCGGGCGACGTCCTCGAAGCCGCGCACGGTGGCGTCGATCGCCGCCTGGAGCTGGGCGATCTCCCACTCGTCCTTGACCAGCTTGAGCTCCGAGATCACCCCGGCCAGGGCGCGGTCGCGGCGGGTGTTCGGGTCGGGCTCGTAGGCCAGGATCGCCCGGTCGACGTTGGTGTCGAGGCCCCGCAGCACCCGGGTGCGGGCGGGCGCGCAGTCGGCCAGGGCCCGGCCGAGCTCGGCCCAGGGCGCGGTCTCCAGGCCCAGCTCCGTCGACTTCTCGGCCAGGGTGTGCCGGCGGCCCACCCACAGCTCGCCGTCGCGGCTGCGGAAGAACTCGTCGGTCTCCTTGGACGAGCGCTGGCGGCTGTAGAGCACCGCGTCGTGCCCGGACCCGCTGGGCCGCAGCACCAGCACGCTGTCGGGGTCGCTGTCGCCGGTCAGGTAGACGAAGTCGCTGCCCGGCCGGAACGGGTAGTCGGTGTCGTTGGCCCGGACCTTCTCGCTGCCGCTGGGGATGACCAGCGTCTCGCCCGGGAACGCCTCGGAGAGCGCGGCGCGGCGTTTGGCGTAGTTCGGCGCCTCCGGGCGGGGGGTGACGCTGAGCGCGTCGTCGCGCCAGCCGCCGCGCATGAACTGCAGGAACGCCTCCGGGAAGTCCGGGTCGTGCGACTCGGTCTTCGGTGTCGTGCCCTCGTTCTGCTCGGCCATGGCCGGCCCTCCCGTCATCCGCGCGGCGTCTCCCGTGCGGCCTTGACGTTACCGCCTAGCCAAGATCAAGAGCAGCCCGGCGTCAGCGCGTCCCCAGGGTGAGGCAGGCCACGCGCGGTCCGGCCGTCCCGGCCTTGCCCGCATCGGTACGGGTGTGCTCCGCGTGCACGATCAACGACCGCGGCGGCTCGATCTCGTCGAACGTCCAGTCCTGCCGCGCCGTGACGGTGGCGGCGCCGGCCGCGTCCGCGGTGAAGTCCAGCCACACCTCGTTGCGCGGGTTCGCGTAGGCCGGGTCCACCGACGGCGGCGAGGCGGCGGCGCGGGGATCGGGATCGTGCTGGTAGTGCGGGCCGGCGTCCGCCGGTGTCGCGGTGCACGGCCGGGTGTGCAGGTGGGCGCCGTACGCGCGCCGGGGCACCAGGCCGCGGGCGGTCAGTCGTACCGTCGTGCCGCGCGCGGTCCGGGCGATGGTGAGCTGGACCGTCGCGCCCGGCGGGACCACCTCGGGGTCGTAGGTGACCGCCCGGGCGCTCTGCGGGAACGGCAGGAACGTGCCGGAGACCGTGCCCTCGGCCGCGGGCGCGCCCGGCCCGGCGGCCGCGGACGACGGGCGGGCCGGGCTCGGCGCCCCGCTGACGAGCCACGGTGTCGAGCCCGGCGGCGGGGACACCGCGGATCCGGTCGCCGTTCCGGCCGGACCGGCGCAGCCGATCAGCGCCAGGGCGGCCAGCGGGGGCAGGGCAATCAGCGGGAAGCGGGCGAGCGCGCGCGAAGGCATGGGATGGATTGTGCCAAACACCCACATAACGGGCGAGCATCGGGGAGTGGCTGGCTTTCTCGCGTTGCGGGCGCGAGGCTGACGACATCGGAACGGCGTTTCCTGGAGGGGATCCGGATGGGCTACGCGGTGGTGCTCGGTGAGGCGTTGGTCGATCTGCTGGAGACCCAGCGCGACGGCGAGTTGATCTACCGCCAGGCGATCGGCGGCGCCCCGCTGAACGTGTCGGTCGGTGCCACCCGCCTCGGCGGCGAGGTGCAGTACCTCGGCTCGCTCGGCAACGACACCCTGGGCGACCGGATCGCCCAGTTCCTGCGCCAGACCGGCGTCGGCACGGCCGGGGTGACCCGCGTGCCGGTGCCGACGACGCTGGCCGTGACTACCTTCGAGGGCGCCGAGCCGACCTTCCAGTTCTACGGCGAGCCGCCGTCGTACGCGCTGCTGCGCCCCGAGGACATCGACGAGAAGGTGGTCGCCGGGGCCGCCGTCGTGTACACGGGGTCGATCGCCCTGATGCGCGAGCCGTTCCTGGCCGCGGCCCGCAAGGCCTGGGCGGTGCCGGGGCCGCTGCGCGTCTTCGACCCCAACGTCCGCCCGAAGCTGCTGCCCGACGCCGCCGCGGTGACCGCGCTGCGCGAGCTGGTGAGCGGGTTCTTCGCCACCGCGGACCTGGTCAAGCTCAGCGCGGCCGACGCCGAGGTGCTCTGGGACGGGGCCGACCCGGCCGCCGCCGCGGAACGCATCCTGGCCACGGGCGCGAAGGCGGTCGTGGTCACCTGCGGCGCCAAGGGCGCGTACGTCGCGACGGCCGGCAACCCGGGCGTCATGCTGACGGCGCCGACGGTCGACGCGGTCGACGCCACCGGTGCGGGCGACTCGGTGATGGGCGCCCTGGTCCGGCGCCTGCTGTCCGACGGCGTGCCGGCCGAACCCGAGGGCTGGCAGAACTACGTGCGGTTCGCGCTCGCGGTGGCCGGCCTGGTCTGCGAACGCCGCGGCGGCGCGGTGGCGATGCCGACCCTGGAGGAGCTCACCGACCGCTGGGGCGCGCTGCTGTAGCCGGCGTGGGCCGCGCCGGTCAGGTGGGGATGCGCAGGTTGCGGTGCGTGACCGCGTACGGGAAGTACATCCGTACCGTGGTGCGCCCGTCGCCGGTGTGGGTGACGAGGACGTCCGCGAGCTGGCGGGCCAGCCACAACCCGGCCGAATCGGCGGGTATGACCGGCGGCCGGTAGCCGACGTGCGCGGGGATGGCGCGTCCCCCCTGGTCCTCGACGTCGACGATCAGCATCGCGTCCTGGCTCCACGCGCGGGTCCGCACCGGTGGCCGGCCGTGCCGCAGCCCGTTGGCGACCACCTCGTTGGTCGCCGCGACGACCTGCCCGACGGCGGTGGGCACGAAGTGCTGTGCCGTCGCCCAGCGGGCCACGGCGGCCCGGCAGGAGGCCACGTCCTCGGCCCGCCGCACCGTGATGTCGACGTCGGTGACCGGTGGCGGCTCCGCCAGGGGCGGCTGCGCCCGTCCGCTGAGATAGTCGCCCGGCGGCACGTACCCGGGGTTGTCGACGACGCCCAGGTCGCTCAGCTCCCGCGGGTGGACCTTGCGGATCTGGTCGATGAGCTCCGGCGAGTGCCGGTGGCCGTGCCACATGCAGGTGATCGCGCATCGGTAGCGGGCGTACACCTCGTTGGTCATCGCCTCGTAGTTCACGTACGCGGCCGCCCGGTCCACCGGCGAGTCCGGGTCGGTCACGACATCGGGCTCGGCGATGATCCGGACGACCTCCTGCCGGGCGTGCCGCTCGCGCAGGAACCGCAGGAACCGGGAATAGGTGAAGCCGGTGCGTTCGTAGAAGGCGGTCACCGGCGCCCACTGCAGGTCATGGGCGTCCGGGCCCAGCCGGTCGCGGATGATCGCCTCGGTGTCGGTGCTGACGACCATGAGGACGTCCTGGTGTGACGCGATCTTCCGGCGCAGGTGCGGCACGAGCAGCCGTGCAATGGTGTCCTCGCCGACGACGAGGGCACGATGGTCGAAGGGGCCCTCGCGGCCCCGACGCGTCGGACTGGTCACCGTCGGCTCCCGGTGGTGTCGTGGCCGTCATGGACCGGCGCCATGCCGGAAAGTTCGCGGACAGGACACTCGGTGAACATTGCGGGCACACAGCCGTGCCCCCGGCAATAGCGACAACCAGCGTCTGCCGCAACCGGGCCGACCGCAACCTGCCGCCACGAAAGGGGTAATGCCGATGAGTTCGCGGGGCGCGGGGAGTCACCACTGGCGACAACCCCGTGCCGCACCCCGGAGGACCCCGATGACCATGATCTCCGCCACCGCCGACACGCTGGCCGTACCCGGCGCCCGCCTGCACTACGAGGTGCGCGGCGCCGGCCCGCTGGTGCTGCTGACCGGAGCGCCGATGGACGCCCGCTCCTTCGAGGGCCTGGCCGGCCTGCTCGCCCGGGACCACACCGTGCTGACCACCGACCCGCGCGGCATCAACCGCAGCCCGGTGGAACATCCCGACCGGGACTCCACCCCGGTGCAGCGCGCCGAGGACCTGGCCTGCCTGCTGACCCACCTGGACGCCGGTCCGGCCGTCGTGCTCGGCTCCAGCGGCGGTGCGGTGAGCGCGCTGGCCCTGGTCCAGAGCCGCCCCGACCTGGTGCACACCGTGATCGCCCACGAGCCGCCGCTGGAGGAGCTGCTCGAGGACCGCGAGCAGCTGGCCGCCGCCACCGAGGACATGATCGCCACCTACCTGGCCGGCGACGTCGCGGGAGCCTGGCGCAAGTTCCTCGCGGCGGCCGACATCGACCTCCCGCCCGGGGCGATCGAGCAGATGTTCCTCAGCGACCGCTCGCCGCGGACGGTCGCCGACGAGCACTTCCAGTTCGCCCACATGCTGCGGGCCACCGCCCGGTGGGTGCCGGACCTCGACCGGCTGCGCTCGGTGCCCACCCGGATCGTGGTAGGCATCGGCGAGGACTCGGCCGGGCAGCTGTGCGACCGGGCGTCGCGGGCGCTCGCCGCCGGCCTCGGCGTCACGCCGACCTTGTTCCCGGGCGACCACATCGGCTTCGTCGACCGGCCCGCGGCCTTCGAGGTACGCCTGCGCGCGGTCCTGGAGCGCTGAGCGTCGGGCACACTTCGTGAGGTGAACGACACCCGCGCCGCCTCCGCCGACCTGGCCCGGGCCCGTGACGGCGACGGCGACGCGTTCGACCGCGTCGTCGGGCCGTTGCGCCGGGAACTGCACGCCCACTGCTACCGGATGCTCGGCTCCACCCATGACGCCGACGACGCGTTGCAGGACGCGCTGCTGCGGGCGTGGCGGGGCCTGCCCGGTTTCGAGGGCCGCAGCTCGCTGCGCTCCTGGCTCTACACCGTGGCCACCCGGACCTGCCTGGACGCCGCCCAGGCCCGGGGCCGGCGGGCGCTGCCGGTGGACGTGGGGCCGTCCAGTCCGCGGGCGGTGCTCGCCGACGTGCCGTCGGACGAGGTGGCCTGGCTGGGGCCGTACCCGGGTGGGGAGCCGGGCCGCGCCGGCCCGGACGCGCGGTACGAGCAGCGCGAGGCGGTCGAGCTGGCGTTCGTCGCGGCCCTGCAACACCTGCCGGGCAACCAGCGGGCGGCCCTGCTGCTCTTCGACGTGCTGGGCTTCTCGGCGGCCGAGATCGCCGAGATCATGGCCACGTCGACGGCGGCGGTCACCAGCGCGCTGCAGCGGGCCCGGACGCTGGTGGCGGAGCGGGTGCCGGCCCGCAGCCAGCAGCGGACGCTGCGCGCCCTCGGCGACGCCCGGCTGCGGGAGATCGTCGGCGGCTACGCGACGGCGCTGGAACGCGGCGACGTCGACGGGCTGGTCACCCTGCTCACCGAGGACGTGACCTGGTCGATGCCGCCGCTGCCGCACTGGTACCGGGGGCTGGCCGCGGTCACCGACTTCGCCGTGCGGCTGCCGCTGAGCTCGTGCGGATCCTGGCAGCACGTCCCGGTGCGCGCGAACGGGCAGGCCGCGGTCGGGCAGTACCTGGACGGGCGGCCCTGGTCGATCACCGTGCTCACCCTGCGCGGCGACCGGATCGCCGAGCTCACCTCGTTCCTCGGGGCCGAGCACTTCGGGCCGTTCGGGCTGGCGGCGACGCGTCAGGATGAGGCATGACGCGATACGTGATCGACGCGCCCACCGCGATCCGGCTGGCCCGGGAGGCCGGGACCGGGCCGGACGGGCATCAGCTGGTCGCCCCGAACGTGCTGCGCTCGCAGGCGCTCTCGCTGCTGTATCGACAGGTCCGGGCCGGCGCGACCACGAAGACGGAGGCGCGGGAGCTGCTCGACCGGATCACCACGATGCGGATCCGGCTGCTCGGCGACCGGGTGTCGCGGGCCGTCGCGTGGCGGGTGGCCGAGCAGCTCGGCTGGGACGACACCGTGACCGCGGAATACCTGGCCGTGACCCAGCTGCAGGCGGACGCGTTCGTGACCCTGGACGCCGACCTGGCACGCCGGGTCGAGGGCGTCGTCACCCTCGCCCCGTTCGAGGCGCTGCTGAACTAGTCGCCGATGGCCTTGGCGATGAAGCGCTGCCGGTCCAGGAGCATGCGCTCGACGCGTACCTCGGCGACCAGCTCCTCGCCGTCGCGGACCGCCACCTCGAAGACCAGCCGGCGGCCGTCCACCTTGGTCAGCGTGGCCAGCGCGGTGACCCGGCGCCCGAGCGGGGTGGGCGCGCGGTGCTCGACCTCGGCGCGGACGCCGACCGTGGTCACCCCGCCGGGCATCTGCCGGGCGGTCGCGGCGACCGTGGCCGCCTCGGCCAGCGCGAGCACCCGGGGCGTGCCGAGCACGGGCACGTCACCCGAGCCGAGCGCCTGGGCGGTGTCCGCGTCGGTGACCGTCAGCTCCACCCGGGCGCTGAGCCCGGGGGAGAATTCCGGAAGCTCCATGCCGACAGCTTAGGGCTGCGCGGGCCGCTGCCAGTAAGTCTCGTCGCGCGGGGCCGTCGTGTCCGGCGCCGGCTCGTGCGGCGCCGGCTCGTGCGGCGCCGGGCCGGGCGCGGCAGGGCCTGCGGCGACTGCGGGGGCCGCGACGGCGAGGTCGGCGCCGCGGGCGTGCCGGGCGCGGATCGACAGCTGCTCGGCGAGCCACCACGCCTCGGCCAGGTCCCGGTCCTGCGCCACCCCGGACCGCCCGCCCGCGGTGTCGGCGTAGACCGTGGCCAGGCGCAGCAGCCGCTGCAGCGGGCCCTGTACCACCCGGACGCTCTGCAGCCGCGCGTACGGGACCATGGTCAGCTCGCGGGTGAGCAGGCCGTGGCGCGACACGAACACCTCGGCCGTCAGCCCCGTGCCGAACGACCGCAGCGCGAACGGGTGCAGCCAGCGGGCCCGGTCCGGCGGCGGCAGGGTCGCCAGCGCGGCCAGGTCGACCCCCGGCAGCACCTCCCAGACCAGCCGCCGGGCGGCCTCGAACACCCCCACCGGCAGCAGCCGGTCGGAGCGCTTGTCGTTGTTCGCCTGCGGCCCGGCGTACCCGGCGATGTCCAGGCGCAGGTGCAGCCAGCCCGGCGCCCGCCAGAGCAGCGGCCAGGTCACGCCGATCGACTGGACGCGGTGCAGCGGGACGATCTGGCTGCGGGTCTCCAGCAGGCCGTAGCGCACCGCGAGCCGGCCGCCGGGGTCGCGGGCCAGCCGGAAGTCCCAGTCCTGGAGCACCCGCCGGACGGGCTGCAGCAGCACACCGGCCATCGCGGTGACCGTGCTGGCGATGCCCACGAACGTCCAGGAGCCCTCCAGCACGAACTGCATGATCACGAAGGCCACGCCGACCGGCAGCAGGAAGGCCTGCGGGGTGAGCAGCTGGCTGATCAGCAGGTCGCGGTTGCTGACCCGGAAGAGGGGCCGCTCCAGCGCGGGCACGCCCGGCGCCGGCTGCGCGGCGTCGCCGCCCGGGAGCCCGGGGCTGCGGCCGGCCAGCGTGAGCAGCCGCTGCCGGAGGGCGGCGGCCTCCCGCACCCCCAGGTACGCCAGCGGCGCCTCGGTCTTGCTGCCGCCGACCACCTCCAGCCGCAGCTCGGCCAGCCCGGTGAGCTGGGCCAGCAGCGGGCGCCGCAGCTCGACGGCCTGGAGCCGGTCGAGCGGGATCGCCCGGTTGCGCCGCCAGAGCAGCCCGTCCTGGATCCGGAGCTCCCGGCCGACGATGTGGTAGCCGGTGTTCAGCCAGCCGACCACCGCGAAGATCACCACGCCGACCGCCCCGACGGCCACGACCAGGGCGAACCGCTCGACGCCGACCTGCGACAGCGTCTGCCAGCTCAGCGCGGCGACGATGACGGCGATGGACTTGGCCCCGCTCAGCAGCGGGCTCAGCGGGTGCAGCCGGCGGCGCGGCTCGCCGCCCCCGGCCGCCGCGGCGCCGGCGTCCGCGGCCGGCTGCGGGATGTCGGCCGGCTGCGGGATGTCGGCCGGCTGCGGGATGTCGGCCGGCTGCGGGATGTCGGCCGGCTGCGGGATGTCGGCC
>NZ_BOMQ01000008.1 GCF_016862275.1 Actinoplanes nipponensis
CCGGCTGCGGGATGTCGGCCGGCTGCGGGATGTCGGCCGGCTGCGGGATGTCGGCCGGCTGCGGGATGTCGGCCGGCTGCGGGATGTCGGCCGGGTCGGCCGGGGCGGCGGGCGCGCCGGGGGCGGGTTCCGGCTGCGGGTGGGGCTGGGCGGTCGTCACAGGCCTTCGGCCCGGTCCTCGCCCAGCGCGGTCAGCCTGTCGCGCAGCCGCGACGCCTCCGCCGGCGGCAGCCCCGGGATCTTGGCGTCGGTGGCCGCCGCGGCGGTGTGCAACTGGACCGTGGCCAGGTGGAACGCCCGCTCCAGGGGACCCGCGGTCACGTCGACGAACTGCATCCGGGCGTACGGGACGATGGACAGCCGGCGGATCACCAGGCCGTGCCGGACCAGCAGGTCGTTGTCCCGCTCGGCGTACCCCCAGGCCTTGACCGCCCGGACCGTCACCAGGGAGCGCCAGACCGCGGCGGCCAGGACCGCCGCCATGGCCGTGGGCCAGCTCCAGTGCCCGGTCATCACCCAGCCGACGGTCAGCGCGCCCAGCACGACGACCACCCAGATCGTCCTGTTGATCAACTCCACAGTGATCAGGCTGCGCGAGACCGGTCGCCAGTCGACCGTGTCCGGCCACGGCTCGAGCGGGTCGGTCGGGGCGGGCGCCGGGGCGCTGGGCTCGGTCACGCTGAAAGCCTAAGCGGAGCCGTCGTTCTGCGGCGCCCGGAACATGGTCACCTCGCGCAGGAAACCCCGCGCGGTCAGGAAGCCGGTGAGGTATTCACGGTGGTCGTCGCAGGCCAGCCAGGTCTTGCGGTACGCCGGGTCGTGCAGCTTGGGGTTGTTCCAGAGCAGCGACCAGGCGCCGGGCGCACGACAGCCCTTACGCGAGCATTGCGGGGAAAGCTCCTCGACCACATCCGAACAGTAGCCGGGGTGAACCACGGCCGATGGGATGGGGAGTTAGAGCGCCGGGCGACCACGGGGGAAGTCGCCCGGCGACGGACCGAATGTTACACGCTCACGCGGGTCTCCCGTCTACCCGCCGGAGGTGCCCGTTCGAGCGCATCGCGCAGAAAGATCGACTACTCGGCCGTTGCCGACGGCGCGTAATCCGCCTCTGCCCGACAGCTCTCAGCGTGGTCGTGTAAGTCTTGAGCGTCGGCACCCGTGCCGGCGCGACCCGGATACGCAGAATCTCGATGGAGGACCGGTGGCCGAGCCGACCATGCCCGAGGGCACGAGCAGCGCCGATCCGGGCCGCCCGGTGCCGCCCGCCCAGGACGCCACCCAGCTCGAACGGGCCATGTTCGAGGTCAAGCGGGTCATCGTGGGCCAGGACCGGATGGTCGAGCGGATGTTCGTCGCGCTGCTCGCCCGCGGCCACTGCCTGCTCGAGGGCGTGCCCGGCGTGGCCAAGACGCTGGCCGTCGAGACACTGGCCCGGGTCGTCGGCGGTTCCTTCTCGCGCATCCAGTTCACCCCCGACCTGGTGCCCGCCGACATCGTCGGCACCCGCATCTACCGGCAGTCGAGCGAGAAGTTCGACGTCGAGCTGGGCCCGGTGTTCGTCAACTTCCTGCTCGCCGACGAGATCAACCGGGCCCCGGCCAAGGTGCAGTCGGCCCTGCTCGAGGTGATGGCCGAGCACCAGGTGTCGATCGGCGGCGAGTCGCACTCGGTGCCGGACCCGTTCCTGGTCATGGCCACCCAGAACCCGATCGAGCAGGAGGGCGTCTATCCGCTGCCCGAGGCCCAGCGCGACCGTTTCCTCATGAAGATCCTGGTCGGCTACCCGACCGACGCCGAGGAACGCGAGATCGTCTACCGGATGGGCGTGAGCCCGCCGGAGCCCAAGCAGATCTTCTCGTCGGAGGACCTGCTGGCCCTGCAGCGCCGCGCGGACCAGGTTTTCGTGCACAACGCCCTGGTCGACTACACGGTCCGGCTGGTGCTGGCCACCCGCGCCCCGGCCCAGCACGGCATGCCGGACGTCGCTCAGCTCATCCAGTACGGCGCCAGCCCGCGCGCCTCGCTGGGCATCGTCCGCGCCACCCGGGCCATCGCCCTGCTCCGCGGCCGCGACTACGCGTTGCCCCAGGACGTGCAGGACATCGCCCCGGACATCCTGCGGCACCGGCTGGTGCTCAGCTACGACGCGCTGGCCGACGACATCCCGGCCGACCACATCGTGGCGCGCATCATGGCCAGCGTGCCGATGCCGTCGGTCGCCTCCCGCCAGGGCGCCTCGCCGAACGGCCACGCCAACGGCCACCCGGTCTCCGCCGTCCCGGCCAGCGGCGGCCCGGCCTTCGACACGCTGCCCCACCAGCCGGCCTGGCCGGGACAGCAGTGACGGGGCGCCGTGCCGACCGCTGACCCCCCGCCCGCGGTGACCGACGCCGCCACGGCCCGCGCCGAGGCGGTGCTGTCGCGCCTGCAACTGCTGGTCACCCGCAAACTGGACGGCCTGCTGCAGGGCGACTACGCCGGGCTGCTGCCGGGACCGGGCAGCGAGGCCGGGGAGAGCCGCGAGTACCGGCCCGGCGACGACGTGCGCCGGATGGACTGGCCGGTGACCGCCCGGACCACGCTGCCGCACGTACGGCGCACGGTCGCCGACCGCGAGCTGGAGACGTGGATGGCGGTCGACCTGTCGGCCAGCCTGGACTTCGGCACGGCGAAGATGCTCAAGCGCGACCTGGTGCTCGCGGCCGCGACGGCGATGGCCCACCTGACCGTGCGCGGCGGCAACCGGATCGGCGCGGTCGTGGGCACCGGCTCCGGCCTGCCCGCCCCGGAACAGGGCGGCTTCTGGCGCCGGCGGCGGGAGGCGAGCGCACCGGCCCCGGTGACCCAGCCGATGGTGCGGATGCCCGCGCGGCCCGGCCGCAAGGAGGCGCAGGGGCTGTTGCGCGCGATCGCCCGTACCCGGATCCGGCCCGGGCGCACCGACCTGGGCGAGCTGATCGACATGCTGAACCGGCCGCCGCGGCGCCGGGGTGTCGCCGTGGTCATCTCCGACTTCCTGGCGCCGGTGGAGGGCTGGGCCCGGCCGATCCGCAAGCTCGGCGTGCGGCACGACGTGCTGGCGGTCGAGGTCGTCGACCCCCGCGAGCTGGAGCTGCCGGACGTCGGCGTGCTGACCCTGGCCGACCCGGAGACCGGCGTGCTGCACGAGGTGCAGACGGCCGACCCGGCCCTGCGCGCCCGCTACGCGGAGGCGGCCGGCAACCAGCGGGGCGACATCGCCCGGGCGCTGCGCGCCGCCGGTGCCGCACACTTGAGGCTGCGCACCGACACCGACTGGCTGCTCGACGTGGTCCGCTTCGTGGCAGCCCAACGACACGCTCGCACCCGGGGGACAACGCGATGATCCGCTTCCTGCAGCCGTGGTGGCTGCTCGCCGTCCTGTCCGTCCTGCTGGTGGCGGGCGCCTACGTGCTGCGGCAGTTCCGCCGCCGCACGTACGCGATGAAGTTCACCAACGTGGAGCTGCTGCGCACGCTGGCCCCCAAGGGCCTGGGCTGGCGCCGGCACGTCGCGGCCGGCGCGTTCCTGCTGAGCCTGCTGTCGCTGGCCTTCGCGATGGCCCGCCCGTCGATCGACCGCGAGGAGCCGCTGGAACGGGCGACCGTCATGCTGGCCATCGACGTGTCGCTGTCGATGGAGGCCGACGACGTCCAGCCGAACCGGATCGAGGCGGCCCAGGAGGCGGCCAAGGCGTTCGTGCAGGAGCTGCCGCCGACGTACAACCTCGGCCTGGTCTCGTTCGCCAAGGCGGCCAACGTGCTGGTCTCGCCGACCAAGGACCGCGCCGCGGTGATCGCCGGCATCGACGGGCTGACCCTGGCCGAGGCCACGGCGACCGGCGAGGCGGTCTTCACCTCGCTGGACGCCATCCGCACGGTCCCGGCCGACGGCGCCGACGGCGCGCCGCCGGCCCGCATCGTGCTGCTCTCGGACGGCTACCGCACCTCGGGCCGCTCGGTCGAGGACGCGGCCGCCGCGGCGGAGGCCGCCAACGTGCCGGTGTCGACGATCGCCTTCGGCACGGACACCGGCGTGGTCGACATCCGCGGCCAGCTCCAGCGGGTGCCGGTGGACCGGCTGTCGCTGCAGCAGCTCGCGGACAAGACCAAGGGCTACTTCTACGAGGCGGCCTCGGTCTCCGAGCTCAAGCAGGTCTACGAGGACATGGGCAGCTCGATCGGCCACCGGGTCGAGCCGCGCGAGGTCACCCAGTGGTACGCCGGGGTGGCCCTGCTGCTCGGCCTGGTCGCCGGGGCGATGAGTCTGCTGTGGACGTCGCGCCTGCCCTGAACGGCGGACGCCGCGTCACGGTGTCGTGCTGTGCACTAGGACGAAGAGGACGACCACCCAGGCGGCGGCGATGGTGAAGGTGAGGGGAGCGACGAACTTGCCCATGGCTGTGACTTTCCGGTGGGTGACCGACGGGGAAAGTGCGCACACGGAATCGTCGCGGCCGGCATTCAGCTCCCGTCGCGGCGCGGCACGACACCGCCCGGCTCCGGCGGACAGCCGGAACCACGGGGCGGTTGGAGCGGGATGGGTGTGGGTCAGCGGGTCGGACTCGGGCTCACGGCCGGTGCGGGCGCGGAGCGGTCGGGTCGGAGCGGCTGACGAACGGCCCGGCCACGACTGGGAGGATCGCTATCTCGCACAGCGATCACCTCCGTGAGTAGTCCGGGCTCGGGAACCGTCGAAGAGCGTACCTCTTAAGAGCCTCCTAAGGTAATCGGGCCCGCCGTCGTGTCGCGTACGGGTCACGACGGCGAGAACCAGGCCGAGCACGGGCAGCCAGGCCAGCCGCTGCCCGGCCCACGCGGCGCCGTCCGGAGCGGTCAGCAGCCCGGGCATCGCGGGGTCGACCAGGGCGGCGACGCCGGCCACGGCGAGCAGCACGCTCTGGTGGCCGAGGTAGACCGGCACGGCCACGCGGTTGAGCGCGGCCACCGGGCGCAGCGCCCGATCGTGGCGCAGCAACCGGGCCAGGGGTCCGCGCACGGTCAGCAGAACACCGATCTGGGTGACGGCCAGGGCGACCGCGGCCAGCGAGGGCGGGTCGAGGTTGGACCGGCCGTCGCCCGGCACGCCGACCGCGCCGGCGGGATAGCCGGCGACCAGGATGAGCACGGCCAGCGCCGCGGCGCCGTTGCAGGCGAGCGCGACGCCGATCCAGGGCCCGGCGCCCCGGTGCGGCGCGCCGTCGTCGCCGGGGCGGCCGGTCACCGCCCGGGCCAGCCGGTCGTGGCGGGCCACGAGCATGCCCAGCAGCCACGGGATCGCCCAGGCGGCCGGGAGCGCGGCGAGACCCGGCAGCAGGCCCAGGTCGCTGGCCGCGACCACCGCGAGCGGCGGCAGCACCGCGGCCGGGCCGATCCGGTGCACCAGGCGGCGCAACGGGGCGGTCGCGGCGTGCAGCGCCAGGTACGGCACCAGGAACCACAGCGGGCTGACCACCAGCGTGGCGATGGTCCGCAGCGTGGTGGCGGGAGCGCCGAGCGCCGCCCCGGCGGTGAGGACCAGTGCCCAGGCGCCCAGCAGGATCGCCGCCGGGCGCAGCAACCGGCCGAGGGGGCCGGCGCGTCGCCCGCCGGCCGGGCCCGCGGCCGATCCGCGGGCGTGGGCCGCGTAGCCCCCGGCGAAGAACAGCAGGCCGAGGGTCTGCAGCAGCCAGCTCACCGGGGCCGCGGCGGGCATCGCGGTGAGCGGGCTGGCCACCGTCACCCCCTCGGGCCCGGGGACCAGGCCGGTGACCAGCCAGTGACCGACCACCACCCCGCAGATCGCGATGGCCCGGGCCGCGTCGATGGTCCGGTCCCGCGCGGCCGGCCTCATGCCGCGACCGCCTCGACCCGGCCCAGCACCACTGCCGCCACCGCCGGCAGGGTCGCCGAGCCCGGGCACAGGTAGCCGTCGTGACCGGCGACGCCGTCGGTGGGCAGCGGGTGGGCGCCGAAGGCCGGCGCGGAGGGCCGCCGGCCGTGACCGAGGTGCCCCAGGCGCAGCTGCGGGATGCGGCGGATCCAGTCGCCGGCCGCCAGCGCCGACCAGACCCGCGCGCCACCCAGGTCCGCCGCCGTCCGCGCGCCCAGGCCCGGCGCGCCCAGCGCGACGACGTCGGTGACGCGGGGCAGGTGCGGGGCGGCCAGGCCCACCACCAGGGCCCCGTAGCTGTGGCCGATCAGCGTCACCGCGGCCCGCTCCGGCAGCGCCCGCACGAAGTCGATCAGCGCGGCGGCCCCGGTCCGCGCGCGCAGATCCCGGGCGGCGTCGAGGGACAGGCCCTCCGGCGGGTCGTAGCCGAGCCAGGCGACCACGGCGATCCGGGCCCCGGGGTCGGCGGTGCGCAGGGCGGCGTACAGGGCGCGGGCCTGGACGGCCGGCGCCCGCCGGGCGACGCCGCCGAGCCCGCGGTCGAAGTCGCGCAGCCGGGTGTCCACCCCGGGCACCAGCACCGCGATCCGGTCGGCGGTGGCCAGGTCGCCCAGCACCTCGGCGGCCCGGCCGTCGCCGCGCGGGTCGAAGGCGAGGAACCGGCGCCCGGACCGCGCCCAGGACGCGTACGGCTCGCCGGCGTCGGCCATCGCGACCGGGGCCGGTGCGGCGGCGTCCGGTTGGGGCGCCCGCGGCGGCAGGGCCAGGATCGGGGCGGGCGTGAGCAGCAGGAGAGTCAACAAGATCCGCATGGCCTGCACCGTGCGGCGTGGGCCCGGCCGCCGGCGTCACCCCGCGGAGTGGACCTCGGCCCCCTACCGCGGGGCTACTCGCCGGCGGCCACCAGACCCGACTCGTACGCGAACACCACCGCCTGGGCCCGGTCCCGCAGGCCGAGCTTGGCCAGGATGCGGCCCACGTGGGTCTTCACCGTCTGCTCGGCGACCACCAGCTCGGCCGCGATCTCCTGGTTGGACCGGCCGCGCGCGATCAGCCGCAGCACCTCGGTCTCGCGGGGCGTCAGGCCGTTCAGGGCGGTCGGCCGGGGCTGCCGGCTGCGGGGCCGGGACGCGAACTCCGCGATGAGCCGGCGGGTGACCGAGGGGGCCAGCAGCGCCTCACCGGCGGCGACGACCCGGACGGCGTGCACGAGATCGGCCGCGGGCGCGTCCTTGAGCAGGAACCCGCTGGCCCCGGCGCGCAGCGCCTCGTAGACGTAGTCGTCGAGGTCGAAGGTCGTCAGGATGAGCACCCGCACCGCGGCGCCGGGGGTGAGCAGCCGGCGGGTCGCCTCCAGGCCGTCCATGACCGGCATGCGGACGTCCATCAGCACCACGTCCGGGTCGAGCCGGCGGGACGCCGCGACCGCCGCCGCGCCGTCCGCGGCGTCGCCCACCACGAGCAGGTCGGGCTGCGCCGCCAGCAGCGCCCCGAAACCCTGCCGCACCATCGCCTGGTCGTCGGCGATCAGCACCCGGATCATCGGGCCGCCAGGGGCAGCCGTGCGGCGACCCGGTAGCCGCCGTCCGGGCGGGGGCCGGCCTCCAGCGTGCCGCCGAGCAGGGTGGACCGCTCGCGCATGCCGACCAGCCCGTGCCCGGGCCCGCCCACGGCCGGGCCGGGAGCCCCCGGCTCGTTGCCGACCTCCACCTCCAGCGCCTCCGGGGTGCCGCGGACCGAGACCGACACCGGGCCGCCGGGCGCGTGCCGGGCCGCGTTGGCCAGGGCCTCCTGCACGATCCGGTACGCCGCGAGCCCGACCGCCTCCGGCACCTCCACCACCTCGGCCGCGCACAGCGTCACCGGCACCCCGGCCCGCTGCGCCGTCTCCACCAGCGCGCCCACGTCCGGCAGCCCGGGCTGCGGCGCGCGCGGCGACTCGTCGGTCTCGGCCCGCAGCACCCCCAGCAACCGCCGCATGTCGCCCAGCGCCTCCCGGGCGCCGTCGGCGATCGTGCCGAACTCGGCCATCGCCGGCGCCGGCAGACCGGTGATCCGGTACGGCGCCGTCTCCGCCTGCACGGCGATCATCGACATGTGGTGGGCCACCACGTCGTGCATCTCGCGGGCGATGCGGGCCCGCTCCTCCAGCACCGCCCGCCGGGCCTGCTCCAGCTCGGTCAGCTCGGCCTGCCGGGCCAGCTCCTCGCGGGCGCGCCGGCGGCGCGACACCAGGTCTCCGGCCAGCGCGATCGCCACCAGCAGCACCGCCGCGCCCACCGCGTTGGCGCGGGGTGCGAACAGCAGCACCGGCACCACGCTCAGCACGGTCACCCAGGCGACGACCGCGGGCGTCTCGCGCCACACCAGGGCGCCCAGCACGAGCAGGAAACCCAGGATCTGCACCGGGGACCAGGGCCAGGCCTCGCCCGGGTCCGCGGCGTACACGCCGAGGAACAGCAGGGGATAGGACAGGCGCCAGGCCAGCAGGGGCCGGCGCACGGCGACCACGACCGGCGCCACGGCCCAGCCCGCCAGCAGGGCCGCCACGGTCGGGTGCAGCGGGCGGTTGTCCAGCAGGTAGGTCATGTTGCCGATGGTCAGGCCGACCAGGGCGAGCAGGCCCAGCGGTACGCCGTACACCTGGAACCGGGCCCAGCGGGGCGACCGGGCCGGCGCGGGCCGGCGGTCCGGACCGAGCAGCACCCGGCGCAGCGGTCCGGCAAACTCCATGCCGGCAGGTTACGGCGGCCGGGCCCGTCCCGTCGTGCCCCCGCGGGATGATCCGGAACCCCTACCGCGGTATGACAAGGGCCGGGCTTCGTGCTACCCACAGGTAACGCCTAGTCTGCGAGCGGTCTGTTCGTCGAACGAAGGAGTACGTGTGGCCCGCACCGTGTTGGTGACCGGAGGCAACCGCGGCATCGGCCTGGCCATCGCGCGGGCCTTCGCCGAGCAGGGCGACCGGGTCGCCGTCACGCACCGTGGCACCGGCGCGCCGGAGGGCCTGTTCGGCGTGCAATGCGACATCACCGACTCCGCGGCCGTCGACGCCGCCTTCACCACGGTGGAACAGGAGCTGGGCCCGGTCGAGGTGCTGGTCGCCAACGCCGGCATCACCGACGACACGCTGCTGCTGCGGATGTCCGAGGAGCAGTTCACCCGGGTGCTGGACACCAACCTGACCGGCTCGTTCCGGGTCGCCAAGCGGGCCAGCGCCAAGATGCTGCGGGCCCGCTGGGGCCGGATCATCTTCATCTCCTCGGTCGTCGGCCTGTACGGCGGCCCCGGCCAGGTGAACTACGCGGCGAGCAAGGCCGGCCTGGTCGGCATGGCCCGCTCGATCACCCGTGAGCTGGGCAGCCGTAACATCACGGCGAACGTGGTCGCGCCGGGCTTCATCGACACCGAGATGACCGACGTGCTGTCCGAGACCCGCAAGGCGGAGATCCTCAAGGCGATCCCGGCCGGGCGGCTCGCCGCGCCCGACGAGGTCGCCCAGGCGGTGACGTTTCTCGCCGGCGACAGCGCGGCGTACATCTCCGGTGCGGTCATCCCGGTCGACGGCGGCCTCGGCATGGGTCACTGACCCGCTCAGCGAAACGGAGATACCTGAAAGTGTCTGGACTGCTCGCCGGTAAGCGGCTGCTCATCACCGGCATCATCACCGACGCGTCGATCGCGTTCTCGGTGGCCAAGCTCGCCCAGGAGAACGGCGCGTCGGTCGTGCTGACCGGCTTCGGCCGGATGTCGCTGGTGGAGCGGATCGCCAAGCGCCTGCCCGAGCCGGCGCCGGTCATCGAGCTGGACGTGACGAACCCGGAGCAGCTGGCCGGGATCGCCGACAAGGTCCGCGAGCACGTCGACGGCCTGGACGGCGTGGTCCACTCGATCGGGTTCGCCCCGCAGAGCTGCCTCGGCGGCGGCTTCCTGGACGCGCCGTGGGAGGACGTGGCCACGGCGCTGCAGGTGTCGACGTACTCGTACAAGTCGCTGGCCACCGCCTGCCTGCCGCTGATGGGCCGCGGCGGCAGCATCGTCGGGCTGACCTTCGACGCCACCAAGGCGTGGCCGGTCTACGACTGGATGGGCGTCGCCAAGGCGGGCCTGGAGTCGGCCTCCCGCTACCTCGCGCTGCACCTGGGCGAGCGGGGCATCCGCAGCAACCTGGTGTCCGCCGGCCCGCTGCGCACCATGGCGGCCAAGTCGATCCCGGGCTTCGAGCAGTTCGAGGAGGCGTGGGCCCAGCGCGCCCCGCTCGGCTGGGACCTGGCCGACCAGGAGCCGGCCGCCCGGGCGGTGTGCGCCCTGCTGTCCGACTGGTTCCCGGCCACCACCGGCGAGATCGTGCACGTCGACGGCGGGTACCACGCGCTGGGCGCCTGACCGGTCCGCCCGGCGGCGGCCCGCTCAGTCGAGGCAGCGCACGGCCACGGCCAGGTGCGTCCGGTGCGAGCCGCCGAAGTCGCGGTGCACGACCTCCAGCTCGACCCGGTGCCGGTCCTCGGTCACCGGCTCGCCGGGCGTCCCCGCCAGGCACTCGGGGTAGCTGCCGTCGGCCCGGATCGTCCCGGAGCGGTCCGTCCACTCGTCGTCGGCGAGACGGTAGACCGTGGCGTCGTCCGCCGGCTCCCGCCGGGCGCCGTCGGCCTCGACGGTGAACAGCTGGGTCTGCTCGTTGGACCAGGTGACGGTGCCGGTGAGCCGCTCGGCGGTGGCCGCGTGCGGATCCCGGGTGAACCAGGCGGTGGCGAAGCCCACCCCGAACGTGGCGATCAAGGCGGACACACAGGTCAGCACGCGGGCCGGCGACATGGACGAGACCGTACCGGGCGGGGGTGCGTGCGCGCTGCCGGGCCGGGCGAGGGAGGATGGTGCGGTGGCGTACGACGCGTTCCTTCTGCTGTCCTTCGGCGGCCCCGAGCACCCCGACGACGTGATGCCGTTCCTGCGCAACGTGACGCGCGGGCGGGGCATCCCCGAGGAACGGCTCGCCGAGGTGGCCGAGCACTACTACCACTTCGGCGGGGTGTCCCCGATCAACCAGCAGTGCCGTGACCTGCTCGCGGCGGTGACGGCCGACTTCCGGGCGCACGGCGTGACGCTGCCGACGTACTGGGGCAACCGCAACTGGCAGCCGATGCTGGCCGACACCATGGCGCAGATGCGCGACGACGGGATCACCTCCGCGCTCGGCTTCGCCACCAGCGCGTACGGCGGCTACTCCTCCTGCAAGCAGTACTGGGAGGACATCGCCCAGGCCCGCGCCAAGGTCGGCCCGGGCGCCCCCGCCGTGGCCAAGCTGCGCCAGTTCCACGACCACCCGGGTTTCGTGGCGCCGCACACCGACGCGGTCACCGCGGCCCTGGCCCAGCTCGACCCGGCCCGCCGGGCCAGCACCCGGATCGTCTTCACCGCCCACTCCATCCCGGTGTCGATGGCCAGGACCGCCGGCCCCGACGGCGGCCGCTACGAGGCCCAGCTGCACGAGACCGCCGCGCTGGTGCATGCCGCCGCCGCGCCGGACCTGCCCTGGGACCTGGTCTGGCAGAGCCGGTCCGGGCCGCCGCAGGTGCCGTGGCTGGAGCCGGACATCAACGACCACCTGAAGGCGCTGGTCGGCGACGTCACGGACGTGGTGGTCAGCCCGATCGGCTTCGTCTCGGACCACCTGGAGGTGCTCTGGGACCTGGACAACGAGGCCCGCGACACCGCCGCCGAGCTCGGTCTGGGCTACGCCCGCGCGGCCACCCCGGGCACCGACCCGCGGTTCGTCACGATGATCCGGGAGCTGGTCGAGGAGCGCACGAACGGCGTGGCCCGCGAGCGCCTCGGTACGCTGCCGGTCTGGGACCAGTGCCCGGCCAACTGCTGCCCGCCCCCGCAACGCCGAGGAGTGTCATGACCGCCTGCACCGAACCGCGCCGAGCGTTCGTTGCCGGCGGCCGTGACGGTGAGGGCCAGAAGGGCATGACGAAGGGAAGCACGGCATGACCGAGCGCAAGGCCGTCGAGAGCTGGCTCACCGACATGGACGGCGTGCTCGTCCACGAGGGCGAGCCGGTCCCCGGCGCCCCCGAGTTCGTCAACCGGATGAAGCAGTCCGGCAAGCCGTTCCTCATCCTCACCAACAACTCCATCTACACGCCCCGCGACCTGCAGGCCCGGCTGGCCCGGATGGGCTTCGACGTGCCCGAGCAGTCGATCTGGACGGCGGCGCTGGCGACCGCGCAGTTCCTGGCCGACCAGCGCCCGGGCGGCACGGCGTACGTGATCGGAGAGGCCGGACTGACCACGGCGATGCACGCGGTCGGCTACGTGCTGACCGACTACGCGCCGGACTACGTGGTGCTCGGCGAGACCCGCACGTACAGCTTCGAGGCGATCACCAAGGCGGTCCGCCTGATCAACGACGGCGCCCGTTTCATCTGCACCAACCCGGACCCCACGGGACCCTCCAACGAGGGCGCGCTGCCGGCGGCCGGCTCGGTGGCGGCGATGATCTCCAAGGCCACCGGCGTCGAGCCGTACTTCGTGGGCAAGCCGAACCCGATGATGATGCGGTCGGCGCTGAACGTCATCGGCGGGCACAGCGAGAGCACGGCGATGATCGGCGACCGGATGGACACCGACGTGCTGTGCGGGCTGGAGGCGGGGCTGGAGACGATTCTGGTGCTGACCGGGATCAGCACGCGGGCGGAGAGCGAGCGGTATCCGTACCGGCCGTCGCGGATCGTGGACAGCGTGGCGGACCTGATCGCCGAGATCTGACCGGGTCACCGGCTACTCGGTGATCATCCGCATTGCCGCCGTCGCGCCGTTGAACGCAGCGCGCTGGCACTTGCGGTTCGCGGCGCCGATGGGCCTCGTATCGTTCCTCCTCCTCGAGCAGGTCCCTCATGGCGTCGCGAGTCCTCGCGGCGACCACCGCGGCCTTCCTCCAGAGTTCGATGCGTTGTGCTCGCAGTCGTTCCGCCTTCGCCAGCTCCCGCTCTTCCCGACGATCGGCTCGCTCCCGCTCCCACCGCTGACGTTCCCGCCGCCCTTGCACGATCAAGGTCGTGACCACCCCGACCAGCGCGATCACGCCGCCGGCCGCGCCGCTTACCAGGCTCTGCCACCATGGCGTCATCCATAGACGTTCGCATATGCGCGCGGTCGTCCGGCCGGCAAGGCGACGGACCAGCCAACCTGGACGCCGGGATCCGACCGGTCCGCCGCCCGTCACTCCTCGCGCGGCGCGGGCACTTCGGCCGGCTCGTCGTCCTCGGCGGCGAGGTCGGCCGGCCGCCCGTTCTCGCTCGTCGCCGTCAGCGCGGCGGCGAAGAGCACCATCTGGTTGACCGCGTTGAGGAAGACCAGCAGCCCGACCGAGCCCGCGACCAGCTGGTACGTCGGGTTGGCCTCGGTGACGTGCACGTACAGCCGGCCCAGGGTCTTGAGCAGTTCCAGGCCGACCGCCACGAGCAGCGCCGGTCCGACGAGGCGGCGCAGCGGCATCCGCAGCCGGGGCAGGCCCGTGAGCATCCCGGCGGCCAGGACCGCGTTCACGGCCAGGCCCAGGACGAGCCCGACCGTGGCCAGCAGCCACCGGGCCGGGGTGGCGTCGGTGCCGGCCGCGTCGACCAGCCAGTTCGCGGTGCGGGTGGTCAGGTAGGCCACCGACAACGACACGGCCAGCAGGGTGCCCAGCCCGGCCAGCACGAGCAGGTCGATCAGCACCCGGGCGGCCAGGTTGCCGGGGTATTCGGGCAGCTGCCAGATCCGGCGGATCGACGAGCGCAGCACGTCCACCCAGAACCATCCGGTGATCGGCAGGCCGATGAACGCGATGACGCCGACGGTTCCGCGGGCGTTGCGCCACGTCTGCACGTCGAGGTGGGGCAGGTACTCCGCGACGTACCGTTCCACCGCTCGCAGCACCGCGGGGTCGTCCAGGACGAAGCCGAAGATCGCGAAGGCCAGCAGCCCCAGCGCGAAGGTGGCGAAGAACGCGTAGTAGGTCACCGCGGCGGCGAGCCGGCCGCCGTCGGCCTCGTCGTATCGCACGCCGGCCCGGATGAGGTGGTCGAGCCAGCCGACACGGCGGCGCAGCCGGCGCCAGGCCGCCGCCGTGCCCCGCGCGAACCGTCGAGCCGTCACCCGCACCGCTGTACCCCGCCGCCGGGCCGGTTACGCGGCTCGGCGGCCTCGGCGCGGGCGGGCCGGGCGCGGAAATCCGACCCCTCGGGGTACTGGGCTTTCCCGGCCGGGCTGGCGAGAATGCGGGACATGGTTATGACTGTCGGTAGTGGACCGATCCACGTTATGGCGTTGCACGGCTGGTTCGGCTCCGCGCGAGGATGGGGCGGCCTGCCCGAGCTGATCGACGGCGCCCGCTTCACGTACGCCTTCCCCGACTACCGCGGCTACGGCGACCGCCGCGACGTGCCCGGCGACCACACGATCGCGGAGGCCGCCGCCGACGTGCTCGCGGTCGCCGACGAGCTCGGCTGGGACCGGTTCTCCCTGGTCGGGCACTCGATGGGCGGCATCGTGGCGCAGCGCGTCCTGGCCGACGCCCCGCAGCGCGTCGAGCGGCTGGCCGGCATCAGCCCGGTGCCGGCCGGCGGCGTGCCCTTCGACGAGCAGGGCTGGGCGCTGTTCAGCGGGGCCGCGGAGGATCCGGCCAACCGCCGGGCGATCATCGACCTGACCACGGGCAACCGGCTGGCCGGCAGCTGGCTCGACCGGATGGTGCGGGCCTCGCTGGACAACTCCGACGCCAAGGCGTTCGGCGCGTACCTGCCGGCCTGGGCCCGCACCGACCTGAGCGCCGAGATCGCCGGCAACCCGGTGCCGGTGCTGGTCGTCGTGGGGGAGCACGACCCGGCCCTGGGCGAGGCCGCGATGCGCGGCACCTGGCTGGCGCACTACCCGAACGCCCGCCTGGAGGTGCTGGCCAACGCCGGCCACTACGCCATGGACGAGACCCCGGTGCGGCTCGTCACGCTGCTGGAGGACTTCCTGGACGGGTGAGCGGCGCGCCGGTCTGGCAGGGTGGCGGCATGGCGGTGTCGTGGGACGAGTCGTACTTCGGGCAGCTGCGCGCCCTGGCCGGCGACGGCCGCACCCTGATCAGCGTCGGCGCCCGCTGCGTGCTGCGCGCCGGCGACGGCCGGGTGCTGCTGGTGCGCCGCAGCGACAACGGGACGTGGGCGCTGCCGGCCGGGATGATGGAGCTGGGCGAGTCGCTGCGCGACTGCGCGGTGCGGGAGGTACGGGAGGAGACCGGCCTGCTGGTCCTCGAGCTGACCCCGTTCGCGATCTACACCCGGGCCCCGGCGGCCGGACCCGACATGTACGGCCACACCTACCAGCACGTCACCCTGACCGCGCGGATCGACGCGTACGCCGGGGAGCTGCTGCGCGCCACGGAGGAGACCACCGACGCCGGCTGGTTCCCGCCCGGCGCCCTGCCCGAGCCGCTGCGCGAGGGTGTCCGCCGTACCCTGACCGACCTCGCGGCGTTCGAGACCGCGGGCACCTTCACCCTGGAGTGACGCGCGTGGGACTGTCCTGGGAAGAGTCGTACATCGGCGGTCTGCGGACGCTCGCCGGCGACGAGCGGGTGCTCATCTCCGTGGGCGCGCACGGCCTGGTCCGCGACCCGCGGGGCCGGATCCTGCTGATCCAGCGCTCCGACGACCGGACCTGGGCGCTGCCCGGCGGGACGATGGAGCTGGGCGAGACGCTGCGCGAGTGCGCGATCCGGGAGGTCCGCGAGGAGGCCGGCCTGCGGGCGCACGAGGTCACCCCGTTCGGGCTCTACACCCGGGCGCGGGACTGGTTCCCCAACCCGTACGGGCACACCTACCAGTACATCTCGCTGATGTGCCGGGTCGACCGCTACGACGGCGAGCTGGCCCGCACCACCGACGAGAGCGTCGACGCCGGCTGGTTCGACCCCGGCGAGCTGCCCGAGCACACCGGCAGCCTGGTCCTCCGGGCGCTGCGGGACCTGGCGCTGTTCGAGGCCAAAGGCGTCTTCGCGCTGGACTGAGCCCTCATGTGCGGGCGGGCCCGGCCGATGAGCCTGGGGACGTCCCTGGAGGAAAACATGTTCGCGCTGCTCGACCGGCTGCCGCTCAAGGCCCGTACCGGCCTCGCCCTGCTCTGCTTCGTCGGCGGGATGGTCGGCCTCGGCCTGTACGTCCGCTCGGTGGCCGGCGCCGCCGCCGACGGGTTGCCCACCGGCTCGGACGCCCGCGCGGACCTCGAGCTGCTCGCCTCCGTGGCGCTGTGGGCGCTGGTTGTGGTGCCGCTCGGCGTGCTCATGCAGGTGTCGGTGTGGCGCAGCATCGTGCGGGTGCTGCGGATCGACGCCGACGTGATCAAGTCCGCCGCCGGCGGGGACCTCAGCCGGAGGATGCCGGTCGTCGGCAAGGACGAGCTGGGCCAGATGGCCGTGGCGTACAACACGATGATGGACCGCTTCCACGAGACGGTGGCCGGCATCCGCCGCGCCGTCGACGAGGTCACCTCGTCGGCCGGCAGCCTGCGGCAGGCCAGCAGCACCATGACCACGGCCGCCGACGCGACCGCGATGGAGCTGGAGACCGTGGCCCGCTCGGCCGCCCGCACCAGCGACGAGGTCGGCGCGATCGCCGAGGGCACCCGCCAGATGCGCCAGGCGATCACCGAGATCAGCGTGAACACCTCCGACGTGTCCCGGATGACCGACGAGGCGGTGGCCGGTGTCACCCGGGCCACGACCAACGTGACCCGGCTCCAGGGCTCCAGCCAGGAGATCAACGACGTGCTGCGCAGCATCAACGCGATCGCCGCGCAGACCAACCTGCTCGCCCTGAACGCGACCATCGAGGCGGCCCGGGCCGGCGAGGCCGGCCGCGGCTTCGCGATCGTGGCCGGCGAGGTCAAGGAGCTGGCCCAGGCCACCGCCGCGGCGACCGAGGAGATCGCCCGCCGCATCGAGGGCATCCAGCAGGACACCGGCGAGGCGGTCGACGCGGTGAGCGGCTTCTCCGCCATCATCGGCGCGATCGCCGAGCACCAGGTGACCATCGCCGCGGCGGTGGAGGAGCAGAGCGCCACCACCGGCACGATGGTCGAGGGCGCGGGCACGGTCAGCACCGGCACCGAGCAGATCAGCCAGGCCATCGGCGCGGTCAGCTCGGCGGCGTCCGAGGTGCGCGGCGCGGCCGAGGAGACCCACCGGGCGGTGGGCGACCTCACCGGTACGGCGGCCCGCCTGCACAGCCTGGCGGCGGTCTTCCATTCCTGATTGAGGAGGCCGGACCCTCAACTTCCCGCCGGGACGGCCGATCAGCGAAATGTGATCTTTCGCCGTGCCGCCTGCCTCGCCGTCGTCGCCGTGGTCGCCGCGACGCCCCTGGTCGTCACCGCCGCGCCGGCGGTGGCCGTGGCCCCGTCGTGCCCCTCGGCGGGCCTGACCGTGGCCGCCCTGCACGGGCCGAACTTCTACGTCGACACCTCGTCGTCGCCGGTGCTGCAGGGCGCCTACGCCGGGTACCGGGTCACCGACACGACCGGGAACCCCCGGAGCGACCTGTGGGTGGCGCTGAGCGACTTCACCGGGGGCTCGGTGGCGCTGGGCGCCGGTCAGCCGTCCGCCCAGCAGGTCGCCACCCTGGCCGGCGGTGCCTCGGCGGCGCGGTTCTTCTACCTGACCGCGCAGGCCGAGAGCGCCACGGCCCAGCGGCACAGCGTCGCCGTGTGGCGGGGGCGGCCGGACCTGCCGGGCTCGGCGCAGCTCTGCGCCGACAGCGGCGGCTTCAGCGCGGTCGAGGGCACGATCAAGGCGGCGGCGAACAAGCTGACCAGCGTGGCGGTCTCGGCGGGCACCCCCAAGATCGGCGGTACGTTCACCGTCACGGTCAAGGGGGACACCGGCACGATCGGCGCCGGCTCGGCCAACGACCCCTCCTCGTTCTGGATGAGCCCCGCGGCCTCCGGGTCCTGGCCGGCCGGCGCGTACCGGCTGGTGGGCACCAGCCTGTCCTTCACCGGCGGCGCCACCTACACCGACACCCTGCGGGTCAGCGGGCTCAGCTCCGCGTCGAAGGAGTACACGGCCGTCTACACGTTCCGGGCCGTCGGGTTCACCAGCTCGCCGACCACCGTGCTGCCGGTCCAGCAGATCGCGTCGGGCACCCAGATCAAGCACACCGACCTGGGCAGCGTCGCCTCGTTGCCGGCGATCGCGCCGTCCACCAACGATCTGACGATCGCGCTGTCCGCCGGCGCGCAGAAGCTGCCGGACACCGGCGGTACGGTCGTCTTCCAGGCCGCGGTGAGCGGTTCGGCCGGGGCTGTGCTCGACTCGTTCACCGCCACCGTCCCGGCGGGGGTGACGCTCGTGCCCGGATCGGTGACGTGGCGCGGCGGCGCGATCCCGGACGGCGTCAGCAGCGCCGGCACGATCGTGCTGCAGGGCCCGTTCACCGTGACCGGCTCGGGGGACGTCCTGAGCTTCGCCCTGGCGTTGCCCGCCACCTCCGGGGACCGGGTCACCAGCGTCGTCGCGACCGTCGGCTCCGCCACCGTCGACACCACCCTGTCGCTGACCGACAACGCTCCGGCGACCCGGACGGTCAACGTCAACACGTTCCCGGTGGCGGCCGACGACGCCGTCCCGGTGCCCGACAACCTCGCCTCCACCGTGACCGTGACCGGCAACGACAGCGATCCGGACGGGGACGCCCTGACCGTCGCCGCGGTCGGCCCGGCCGGCCACGGCACGGCGACGGTCACCGCCGGCGTGGTCGGGTACACCCCGGCCAACGGCTACACCGGGGCGGACACCTTCACCTACACCGTCGCCGACGGCCGGGGCGGCACCGCCACCGCCACGGTCTCGGTCACCGTAGGCGGGCCCGCCCCCGTGACCCCGTCGCCGAGTCCGTCGGTCACTGCCTCGGCCACGCCGTCGCCGACCCCGTCGGCCACCCCGTCGCCGACCCCGTCGGCCACCCCGTCGGCCACCCCGTCATCGACCCCGTCGGCCGCCCCTTCCGTTACGCCGCCGGCGACGCAGCCGGCCACGCTCATCGCGGCGGCCGACCAGGCCGCCACCGTCGCCGGCGCGGGCGTCACGCTCTCGCCGCTGGGCAACGACTCCGGCGACGGCCCGCTCGGTCTGCAGTCCGCCGGGCCCGCCGCGCACGGCGCCGTCAGGGTCGCCGGCAACACCGTCAGCTACAAGCCCGCGACCGACTTCTGGGGCACCGACACGTTCTCCTACACCGTCACCGACGCGCACGCGGCGCTCGCGACCGGCACCGTCACGGTCACCGTGACGCCCGGCCCGGCCCCGGCGGACGACAGCGCCGTGCTCGATCAGGGCGCCCCGACCCGCCTGGACGTGCTGACCAACGACCCGGCCGGCGCGGTGCTCGCCGGGATCGTCACGCCGCCCGGGCACGGCGTCGCAACCGTCGACGGGACCAGGATCGTCTACGCTCCGGCCGCCGGCTACAGCGGAGCCGACGCTCTCACGTACCGGCTGGTGGGCACGCCGTCCGTGGCCACCGTCCGGCTCACCGTCGCCACGCCCGCGCCGGCCGTCGCCGACGACGTGGTCACGGCCGTCCCGGGCACCGCCGTACGCGTCGACGTGCTCGCCAACGACACCGGCGCCGGGCTGACCGTGCGCCAGGTGGGCGGCGCGGCGCACGGCACGGCGGAGCTGCGCACCGACGGGGTCTGGTACACCCCGCAGGCGGCGTACCGGGGCGCGGACAGCTTCGGATATGTCGTGGAGGACCGGCTCGGCCGCCGCGCCACCGGCACCGTACAGGCGACCGTGCCCAACGCCGCCCCCACGATTGCCGGCGTGCTGCCGCGCACCGTCACCGCCGGCGAGCAGCTGGTGGTGCCCTTCGCCCTCGCCGACGGCAACGGCGACACGTTGACCCTCACGGCCGGTACGCCCACCGGCGCGCCGGACGCCGCCACCAGGATCAAGCTCGGCGTCGCCGGCAACCGGCTCACCCTGGGCGTGGACGTCCGGTTCAGCGGAGACCTCACCATCCCGGTGATCGTCAGCGACGGCGAGGCCACGGCCCGCACCGACCTGGCGGTGAGCGTGCTGCCCGCGCCCGTGCCCTCCGCCACCGGCCGGGTCATCGCCAACCCCCAGGCGCGGGCCGAACTGGCCGACCCCACCTACGTCGGGGGACGACCGGTCTCCCGGACCCTGTCCACCTTCGTGGACTCGCTCATCGCCTGGCCGGTCTCGCCCACGACGGCCCTGCTCGGCTACCGGGTGACCCTCAACGGCACGCGCGTCTGCACCGTCCGCCCGGTCGCCGGGGCCACCACCCAGTCCTGCCGGGTCCGCGCCGCGATCGACACCGGCGACAGCGTGCGCGTCACCGCGGTCGGCATCGGCGGCACCCTGTCGACGTCGACCGGCGCGTCCATCACGCCGGCGTCGGCCACCAACCGGCTGCTCGCGGTGGTCTACTTCCCGACCGGCGAGTTCGCCCTCGACGCCACCGCCCGCCGCGTGCTGGCCACCGTGGCCGCGCAGGCCCGCACGTACGGCTTCGACACCGCGCTGATGGTCGGCCACACCGACGCCGACGGCACGGCCGCGTCCAACGCCGCGCTGTCCCGGCGCCGCGCCGACCAGGTCGCCGCCCACTTCCACCGGGTCTATCCGGCGCTGCGGGCCGACCACAGCGGCCGGGGCGAGACCGATCCGGCCCGGCCCAACGTGGGCGACCGCAACAAGGCCGCCAACCGGCGCGTCGAGATCTACGTCGGCTGAGGCGGCGCACGCCCGCTACAGGCCCGCGGCCACCTGCGCGAAGTACCGGTTGGCCACCCGGGTGTGCAGGTCGAAGCCCAGCGCCCGGGGCTCGTGCAGCACCTCGAAGCCCAGCGTCTCGTCGTCCGGGGCGGCCGGGGGCAGCTCGTCCGGTGTGGCCAGGGCGGGAAACAGGCCGAAGATCAGCAACGTGCCGTCGGGGGCGCTGATCGTGTCGTACAGGCGTACCGCCTCGGGGTCGGTCCGCAGGCCGACCTCCTCGCTCAGCTCGCGCGACGCCGCCTGCTGCCAGGTCTCGCCCGCCTCGACGAAGCCGCCCGGCAGGGCCAGGGTGTCCCGCGCCGGCGGGATGCCGCGGCGCACCACCAGCAGGCCGCCGCCGACCGGCTGGACCGCGACGGCGACCGGTTTCGGGTTGAGGTAGCTGGTCTCGCCGCAGGCGCCGCAGCGGCGGGGCCACGGCTGGTCGGGCACGAAGCGCGCGCCGCAGAAGGTGCAGTGCGCGTATCGGTCAGGCATGCAGCGGGGCGTTGCAGGCCGCGACCAGCGCCTGCCGGCAGGCGCTGGTCAGCGGGCGCAGGGCCGCGTCGCGCTGCTGGGCCTCGTAGCCGTTCACCGCGCCGCCGGGGGCGTTGTGCTCGGCCAGCGCCAGGACCTGGTCGAGGATGCTGGCCCGGGCGAACAGCCGGCGCGAGCGCGGGTCGAAGCCCGGCGGCAACGTCGCGGTGCTCTCCGGGCGGCGCAGCGCCTGCAGGGCGCCGGCCAGCTCGGGGCGCCACTGCGCGACGTCCAGGCGGGTCAGCCGGGTGGTGGCCTCGGTCAGCGCGGTGGTCAGCTCGACCTCCGCCTCGGCCGCGCCCAGCTGGAAGGTGGGCTTGTACGCCGGGACGGGGTAGAAGCGCCACAGCACGGTCTCGAACTCCACCCCCGAGCCGGAGGTGTGCCGGCGCAGCTCGGGCACCACCCCGAACGACGGGGTCACCAGCGCCTCGCCGGCCAGCAGGGCCGCGCCGGTCAGCTCGCCGGGGCCGGGCAGGCCGCGCGGATCGCCGGGGGCGGGCAGCACCAGCCGGATCTCGTCGGGGTGCAGCTTGGCGAACGCGGGCAGCGCCTGCCCGAGGGGCACGTCGGTCCACGTGCCGGGGGCATCGGCGACGAGGTGCTCCTCGTCGCCGGCGATCTCGTCGGCCAGCTCGTCGAACGGGACGAGGCCGGCCCGCCAGGCGCGTACCCACGCCACGAACCGGGTCGACCGGCGCGCCGTGAGTGTCGCCGCATCTGCTGCGGGGGACATGTGGGCAAGGGTACGTGCCGTCCGCCGACCTTGTCAGGGCCGGAGCGTCGGAACCGGCGTGTCCGTGCGGAGGGTTTAACGTGCTCGACATGTATTCCGACGATGTGCTGGCCGGCGACTGGCGGCGCCGCAAGGTGGTGCCCGAGGTGGACGCCGAGCGCGACCTGGTCGTCGAGGACGTGGACTCGGGGTTCTGCGGCGCGGTCGTCGGCTTCGAGCTGGGCGCGGTCGTGCTGGAGGACCGGCGCGGCAAGCGGCGCAACTTCCCGCTGGAGCCGGCCGCTTTCCTGCTCGACGGCCAGGTCGTGACCCTGCGCCGGCCGGCCGCGCGGCCGGCCGCCGCGGCCCGGCAGCGGACCGCCTCCGGGTCGGTCGCCGTCGCCGGGGTACGCGCCCAGGTCGCCAAGGCCAGCCGCATCTGGGTCGAGGGGGTGCACGACGCCGCCCTGGTCGAGCGGATCTGGGGCGACGACCTGCGCATCGAGGGCGTGGTGGTGGAGCCGCTGGACGGCATCGACGACCTGGCCGGCGCGGTCCGCGAGTTCCGGCCGGCCCGCCACCGCCGGGTCGGGGTGCTGGTCGACCACCTGGTCGCCGGGTCCAAGGAGAGCCGGATCGTGGCCGCCGTCACGGACCCGAACGTGCTGATCACCGGCCACCCGTACGTGGACGTGTGGCAGGCGGTGAAGCCGGAGCGGGTCGGACTGCGGGCCTGGCCGGTGATCCCGCCCGGACAGCCGTGGAAGCAGGGGGTCTGCGCCGCGGTCGGCCTGGGCGAGCCCTACGAGATGTGGCGGCGGATCCTGGGCAGCGTGAACAGCTACAAGGACGTCGAGACGCCGCTGATCAACGCGATGGAGCGGCTGATCGATTTCGTCACGGAGCCGAGCTGATCAGGGCCTCCGCCAGCGGCGTCTGTACGTTCAGCACGCGGCGGCCGTGCCGGTGCGCGGCGACCAGCCCGGCCGCCCGCAGGGCCGTCAGGTGCTGCGACACCCCGCCCGGGGTCATGCCGGTGCGCCGGGCCAGCTCGGTGGTGGAGCTGGGCGCGCCCAGCTCCAGCAGCAGCCGGGTGCGGCCCCGGCCGAGCACCGCGCCCAGGGCGCCGGTGTGCTCCGGGCGCGGCTCCCACAGGGTGGCCACGGCCCGCGCCGGATAGGCCAGCTGCGGCACGTCGCCGGCGAAGACGCTCAGCACCGACGGCCACACGAACACCGACGGCACCAGGACCAGGCCGGCGCCGTCGGACACGTCGGCGGCGGTGCAGGCGTGCTTGCGGACCGACAGCGTGCCGCCGGCCCAGCGGACGTCGTCGTGCAGGTCGTTGAGCGGGCCGGCGGCGCCGTCCCGGGCCAGGGCGCGCGCCCGGGCGAAGATCTCGGCGTCCAGCAGCAGCCGGATCCGGTGCCAGTGCGGCGCGACGGCGGCCTGCCAGAACGCCTCGATCTCGGCAGCCAGGCGGTCGAGGCCGGCAGCGGGGTCGGCGTACAGGTGGCGCAGGGCGGGGTCGCGGCGGCCGTACAGGTCGAGGTGCTCGCGGACCACCGCCGCGGGCGTCGCCCGCAGCCGGGCGAGCTCCGCGCCGAGGTCGGCGGTCAGGCCCGGCGGCGGGGGCGTCAGGAAGTCGGGCAGGTACGCCGGTTCGCGCGGCACCAGCGCCCACAGCAGCGTGTCGCGTGGCGCGGTGACCCGGCGTGCCCACGGCCGGTGGACCGCGTGGCGGCCCGGATCGCGCAGCACCCGGACGGCCGCCACGACCTCCCACAGGGCGGAGACGGCGAAGCGGATGCGCGCCACGGCGCCGGCCGACAGCCCGATCGCGACCACTGCGGACCCCCGACGATTCAGCTGGAACTGAATCATTATCCCGGTCGCCCGGCCGCGCCCACACTGGCCGCATGACCGACTTCCGTGACCTGCACGTGCCCGGCCGACCGCTGATCCTCGTCAACGCCTGGGACGCCGCGAGCGCCCGCCTGGTCGCCGCGGCCGGTGCGGCCGCGATCGGCACCACCAGCGCCGGGGTGGCCTGGAGCCTGGGCGCGCCGGACGGCGACGCGCTGCCGCCGGACGGCGACGCGCTGCCGCCGGCCGCCGCGGTCGCGGCGGTCGAGCGGATCGTCGCGGCCGTCGCGGTGCCGGTGACGGCCGACGTCGAGCGGGGGTACGGCGACGTGGCCGAGACGGTACGGCGGATCAGCGCCGCGGGCGCCGCCGGCGTCAACATCGAGGACGGCGCCACCGCCCGGCCCGACCGGATCGCCGCCGCCCGGGCCGCCGCGCCCGGGCTGTTCCTGAACGCCCGCATCGACACCTACCTGGCCGGCGCCGGCGGCCTGGACGAGACCGTCGAGCGGGCCACGGCCTATCTGGCGGCGGGCGCCGACGGCATCTTCGTGCCCGGGGTGACCGATCCGGCGACCGTGGCCGCCCTGGTCGCCCGGATCGACGCGCCGGTGAACGTCATGGCCGGGCCCGGCGCGCCGCCCGTCGGCGAGCTGGCCGCGCTGGGCGTGGCCCGGATCAGCCTCGGCTCGTCCGTCGCCCAGGCCGCGTACGGGCTGGTGGCCCGGGCCGCGGCGGCGGTGCTGGGCGACGGCGGCTACGCCGAGCTGGCCGGCGCGGCGGACTACGGGACGCTGAACGCCCTGTTCACGCCAGGTGTGCCGGGTCGCGGCTGAACACGAAGGTGGCGATGTCCAGCCGGGTGGCCGTGCCGTCCGGGCCGCGCAGCACGGTCAGCACCTCGCCGGTGTTCATGCCGGCCGTGCCCCGCCAGCGGTCCGGGGCCTCGGGCACGAACCGCCACGGCGCCCGGGCGCCCGGGTTCATCGAGCGCATCACCAGCTCCGGGCCGTCGGCGGTCACCTCGAACTCGCCGCCCATCCACCACCAGCGCCCGCACAGCTCGGCGGCCTCGCCGGCCGGGGGCGGGGCGGGCCGCCACGGCGCGGGCAGCACCGGCTCGGCGTCCAGCACGGTGGTCAGCGCCTCCAGGCTCAGCGCCCGGATGCTGGTGCCGCGCAGGCCGTACGAGTTGGCGAACGCGACCACGCCGGTGCGGCTGGGCCGGTGCACGACCAGCTGGGCCACGTAGCCGGGCATGGAGCCGCCGTGGCCGACGTACACCCGCTCGCCGACGCGCATCAGCTCCGGGCCCAGCCCGTGCCCGGCGGTCCAGGCGTCGTCCTGCAGCACCACCGGCGTGCACATCTCGTCGACGGTCTCGCGGCTGAGCACGGCCGGCGCCGGGTCGGCCAGGAACGCCGCCCACTTGGCCATGTCGGTCACCGTGGACCAGAGCTGGCCGGCCGGCGCCATCGCCCCGGCGTCCAGCCGCGGCTCCTCGTGCAGGCTGCCGTCCAGCGCGTGCACGACGTAACCGCGGGCGTACGGCTCCACCGGCGCGTAGGTGGTCCGCTTCATGCCCAGCGGGTCCAGCACGCGCTTGCCGACCAGGTCGGCCCAGGTCTCCCCGGTGGCCCGCTGGAGCACCGCCCCGAGCAGCCCGTAGGCCAGGTTCGAGTAGTGGTACGTGCGGAACGGCGGCCCGGCGATCTTGTCGAAGGCCAGCTCGGCCAGGAGCTGGTCGACGTCGCCGCCGGGGGCGCGCTCCCACCACGGCCCGTTGGGCTCGCGTTGCAGGCCGGAGACGTGCGCGAGCAGCTGGCGCAGGCTGACGCCGCCCACCGGGGTGCCCGGCAGGTGCCGGTAGAGCAGGTCGTCGAGGGCGAAGAAACCCTCGTCGCGCAGCTGCATCACCATGGTCGCGGTCAGCGTCTTGGTGATCGAGCCGAGCCGGTACTGGGTCTTGGGATCCGGCGGCGGGGTCTCGCCGGCGCCGGTGAAGTGCAGCAGCGAGCGGTCACGCACGACCGCCAGCGCCAGGGACGGCGCGCGGCCCGCGGACTGCGCGCGGGCGACGAGTGCGGTGACGCGTCGGCCGGTTTCCGGCAGCAGGGACACGGTGAGCCTCTCTCGGGCGGGGACGGTCCAAGGTTTAACTGAACGGCGCCGATATGGCTACGGAAGAAACCGACGTGACGCGACGTCGCCGTACGAGCGCGGACGTGTCACGATCTAACTATGGAAAGCGTCCTCTGGATCGTCCTCGCCATCGCGCTCGCGATCGCCGAGGCCTTCACCGCGACTTTCCTCATCATCTTCTTCGCCGTGGGCGCCCTGGCGGCGGGTGGCGCCGCCGCGCTGGGCGCCCCGCTGCTGGTGCAGGCCATCGTCTTCGCCATCGTCTCCGGTCTGTCCGTCGCGGCGCTGCGGCCCATCGTCATGCGGCACGCCCAGTCGGCCGGCGAGTCGGGCGAGACCCCCTTCGGCATCGAGGCCATCGAGGGGTCGCAGGCGATGGTCCTGGAAGAAGTGTCCGCCGATCACGGCCTGGTGAAGATCGACGGCGAGCTCTGGACGGCCCGCTCCTTCGACGGCGCCGAGACGTACGCGCCGGGCGACCGGGTGCGGGTCATCAAGGTCAAGGGCGCCACCGCGATCGTCTGGCGCGACGATCACCCCAATCTCTGAACAATCACATATCCATCAGAAAGCGGACGCCATGGAAGTTGTTATCGGTGTACTGATCTTCGTCATTGCCCTCTTCGCGGTGATCACGCTGGTCCGGTCGGTCCGCATCGTCCCGCAGCAGCGGCACGACGTCGTGGAGCGGCTCGGCAAGTACAAGCGCACCCTGTCGCCGGGGCTCAACCTGCTGGTGCCGTTCGTCGACGCGGTGCGGACCAAGGTGGACATGCGCGAGCAGGTCGTCAGCTTCCCGCCGCAGCCGGTGATCACCTCCGACAACCTCGTGGTCTCGATCGACACGGTGCTCTACTTCAAGGTCGTCGACCCGGTACGGGCGACGTACGAGATCGCGAACTTCCTGCAGGCCATCGAGCAGCTGACCGTCACCACCCTGCGTAACGTCATCGGCTCGCTGGACCTGGAGCGGGCCCTGACCAGCCGCGAGGAGATCAACCGCCACCTGTCCGGGGTGCTCGACGAGACCACCGGCCGCTGGGGCGTCAAGGTCACCCGGGTCGAGATCAAGGCGATCGAGCCGCCGCCGAGCATCCGCGACTCGATGGAGAAGCAGATGCGCGCCGAGCGGGACCGCCGCGCCGCGATCCTGACCGCCGAGGGCGTCAAGCAGTCGCAGATCCTCACCGCCGAGGGTGACAAGCAGTCCGCCGTGCTGCGCGCCGACGGTGACCGGCAGGCCCGGATCCTCACCGCCGAGGGCCAGGCCAAGGCGATCCGCACCGTGTTCAACGCGATCCACGAGGCCAACCCGAGCCAGAAGGTGCTGGCCTACCAGTACCTGCAGGCCCTGCCGCAGATCGCCAACGGCTCGGCCAACAAGGTCTGGATCGTGCCGACCGAGCTGACCCGGGCGCTGGAGGGCATGGGCGGCGCGCTGGGCGGACTGGCCAACATGGTCGGCGACCTGCCGACCTCCACGGTCGACGCCGGGGCGGTCGAGCGGGAGGCCGCCGAGGCCGCCGCGGCCGCCGCCCAGGAGGCCGCCGCGGTCAACGCCCAGGTCCGCGCGGCCGAGGCGCAGGTCTCCGGCGACGGCGGCCCCAAGGGCCTGCCGGCGTCGCAGCCGGTGCCGCCGTCCGCCGCGCTCGGCGGGGCCGACTACAACGGCGTGGGGGAGCAGGAGCGCGCCTGACCTCCGCCCCGGAGGTGCAAGATCGGAGTGAATGCCGCAAAACCCCGCGCACCGCGCGGGGTTTTGCCATGCTGACCGAGGATTCCGACCGGTGCCCCCGGCCGCTCGGCTTGAGCCCACACACGAGGCGGAGCCATGAGCACGAGCCACAACCAGACGGCCAGTGGACGGCCGCTGCGGGTCGCCCCGGCCTGGGTGGGCGGAGCGCGGCCGGCCGCCGCCGCCGATCACCACCTGCCGGTCGGCGAGGCGGTGTGGATCTGGTCGGTCCGCCGCTACGCCCGGGTCTCGCTCTGGGCCCTGCCGGTCGGCGCGGCCCTCTACGGCTGGTCCACCCTCGGCATCGCCGCCCCGCCCGGCCCGCTGCTGCTCACCCTCGCCGCCGGCTGGTGCTGCGCGATCGCGATGATCGGCCTGGCCGGGCTGCTGGCCGGTTCCCGTACCCGCCGGGTCGCGCTCGCCGGGCTGCTGGTCGGACTGGCCGGCTTCGTCATGATGCTGCCGCTGGCCGCGCTGCCGGCCGGGGCCGCACCGGTTGGCGCCGGCCTCAGCGCCGGCCAGCTGGCGACCGCCGCGCAGGCCGCCGCGGCCGTGGCCGGGACCGGCTGGCTGCTGCTGGGCTGGGCGGTGTTCCGGTCCAAGCTGGTCAACCCGGCCGACGGCGTGCTGCTGATGCTCGCGGCCGCCTCGATCGGCGCCGGCTCGCACGCGGTCCGCCCGCTGCCCACCGTCGGCGCGCTGCTGCTGCTGGCCGCCGGCATGGGCCTGGCCTGGACCGGCTCCCGGCTGATTCCCCCGGCCTGACCTCCGGCCGTACCCGCGTGGCATGCTCGGCTGGTCAGCACGACGAGCCGGAGGTGCCCGATGGGCAAGGTGGTCGCGGACATCTCGATGTCCCTCGACGGGTTCGTGACCGGGCCCGCCCCCGATCCGGAGCACGGCCTCGGCCACGGCGGCGAGGGCCTGCACACCTGGGCGTTCAGCACGGACCCGGTCGACCGGGAGGTGCTGGCCGCGGCCACCGACGCGACCGGCGCGGTGGTCATGGGCCGCCGCCTGTTCGACATCGTGGACGGCCCGCACGGCTGGAACGACGAGGTGGCCTACGGCGCCGGGCTCGCCGCCGCGCCGCCGGTGCTGGTCGTGACCCGCAACCCGCCCGCCACGGTACGGCTGGCCGACCGGTTCACCTTCATCGTGGACGGCGTGCGCAGCGCCGTCGACAAGGCGCGGTCGATGGCCGACGACCGCGACGTGGTCGTCATGGGCGGCGCCCAGGTCATCCGCGGCGCGCTCGACGCCGGCCTGGTCGACGAGCTGCGCCTGCACCTGTCGCCGGTGCTGCTCGGCGCGGGCACGCCGCTGTTCGTGGGCGGGGGCGGGCCGCGCACCCTGCGGCAGGTGCACGTCCGGGTCTCCGCCCACGCCACCCACCTGACCTACCGCATCGACTGAGCCGGACCCCGGCGGCCCGGCATCCGCCGGGCCGCCGCCGGCCTGCTGTCATGGGCGCAGCGCCACGTCCGGTTGCGCTGCGCCGGTGTTGCGGTTGGCCGGCCGCGGCAGCCCGTAGTGCTCGCGCAGCGTCCGCCCGGCGTACTCGGTCCGGAACCGGCCGCGCTCCTGCAGGATCGGCACCACCTCGTCGACGAACCGTTCCAGCGACGACGGCAGCACCGGCGGCATGATGTTGAAGCCGTCCGCGGCCCCGTTGTCGTACCAGGCCACGATCGCGTCGGCGACCTGCTCGGCCGTACCGGCGAAGGTGAGGTGCCCGCGCCCGCCGCCGAGCCGGGCGATGATCTCGCGGACCGTGAGCCGCTCCCGGCGGCCCAGGTTGACCACCAGCGTGCGGCGGCTCTTCGCGCCCTCGATCTGCTCCTCGGCCGGCAGGTGGGCCGGCAGTTCGGCGTCCAGGCGCAGGTCGGCGACGTCCACGCCGAGCAGCTCGGCCAGGCCGGGCAGCGCGAACTCGGCGCGGATCAGCCGGTTGAGCTCGGCGTCGAGCTCGCGGGCGGCGGCCTCGGTGGCGCCGATCAGCGGCACGATCCCCGGCAGGATCTTGACGTGGTCGGGGTCGCGGCCGTGCTCGGCGGCGCGCCGCTTGAGGTCGTCGTAGAACTCCTGGGCGTCGGCGAGGGTCTGGTGCGCGGTGAAGACCGCCTCGGCGTAGCGGGCGGCGAAGTTGCGGCCGTTCGCCGAGGATCCGGCCTGGACCAGCAGCGGGTGGCCCTGCGGGGTGCGGGGCACGTTGAGCGCGCCGGCCACCCGGAAGTGGGCGCCCCGGTGGGCGGGCGGGTAGATCTTCCCCTGGTCGCCCCACACCCCGCCGGCCTTGTCGGCCAGCACCACGTCGTCGTCCCAGGAGTCCCAGAGCTTGAGCGAGACGTCGACGAACTCGGCGGCCCGCTGGTAGCGCTCGTGGTGGGCCGGCAGCGCGTCGAGGTTGAAGTTGCGGGCGGCGTCGAGCCCGGCCGTGGTGACGATGTTCCAGCCGGCCCGCCCGCCGCTGACCAGGTCCAGCGAGGCGAACCGGCGGGCCAGGTTGTACGGCTCGTTGTAGGTGGTCGACGCCGTGGCGATCAGCCCGATCCGCTCGGTGGCCCCGGCCAGCGCGGTCAGCAGCACGGTCGGCTCGAGCGAGCCGGACGGGCGGCGCCCGACCTGGTCCCACAGCACCGGCCCGTCGGCCAGGAACAGCGAGTCGAGCTTGCCGCGTTCGGCGATGCGGGCCAGGTTCTTGTAGTGCTCGACGTCGACGTCGGCGCGCGGGTCGCTCTCCGGCAGGCGCCAGGCGGCCTCGTGGTGCCCGACGCCCATCAGGAACGCGTTGAGGTGCAGCTGACCGGGCCGGCTCATCGCGCTGCCCGCGGCGTGTAGTGGCCGGCGTCGTCGCCCTCGATGACGTAGCTCGTCCCGCCGTCGGCGCCGACCGGCACGTCCCCGGCGACCGTCACGCGATGCAGCTTGCGGGGCAGGTCGCCGTAGTCGTCGGCGGCGTAGTGCTGGGTCGTGCGGTTGTCGAAGACCACCACGTCGCCGACCGCCCAGCGGTGCCGCAGGGTGTTCTCCGGCCGGGTCACGTAGGCCTGCAGCAGCCGCAGCAGGTCCTTCGACTCCGTCCGGGACAGCCCGATGACGGTGTCGGCGAAGCCGCCGATGAACAGGTTGGGCGCGCCCGACTCGGGGTGGATGCGGACCACCGGGTGCGCTGTCCGGTAGCGCTGGGAGACGAAGACCTGGTGGTACGCCTCGACCTCGTCGGTGCGGAACTGCGGGTGCTCGGCGTAGTCGTGGTCGTTGGTGTGCACGGCCCACAGCCGGTCGGCGAGCAGTCGCAGGTGCTCCGGCAGGTCGGCGTACGCGGCGGCGGTGTCGGCGATCAGGGTGTCGCCGCCGTACGGCGGGACGACCAGGCTGCGCAGCGTGGTGGCCTTGGGCGGGGCGACCACGAACGTCACGTCGGTGTGCCAGGCGTTGGCGCGGGCGCCCTCGCCGCCCTGCACCGCGAGGATGTTGGCGTGCCCGTCGACCGCCGGCACGGTGGGGTGGGCGGCGGTCAGCGGGCCGAACGTGCCGGCGAAGCGCAGGTGGGCCTCGTCGTCCAGGTCCTGCCCGCGGAAGACGAGCACCTTGTGCTCGACCAGGGCGCCGGTGAGCCGGGCGGCGAGCTCCGTGTCGATCGGCCGGGCGAGGTCCACGCCGATGACCTCGGCGCCGATCCGGCCGCCGATGCGCCGGATGTCGATGGTGGGTGCGATGGTCATGGTGGTGCCTCCTAGCTGGTGGTGCGCCACGTGGAGAAGCGGCGCTCGGTGAGGATCAGGACCTGGTTCACGACGAGGCCGATGGCGGAGATCGTGATGATTCCGGCGTACATGTCGGGCACGGCGAAGTTGTACTGGGCGTAGTTGATGAGGTAGCCCAGGCCGGCCTTGGCCCCGACCATCTCGGCGGCGATCAGGATGAGGATCGAGTACGCGCCGGCCAGCCGGATCCCGGTGAAGATGGTCGGCACGGCGGCCGGCAGCACGACCTTCTGGAACAGCCGCAGCGGGCCGAGCCCGAGCGAGCGCGCGGACTTGATCAGCAGCGGGTCGACGGTCCGGACGCCGCTGACGGTGTTCAGCAGGATCGGCCAGGAGCAGGCGTAGCAGATGATCGCGACCTTGGACGTCTCGCCCAGCCCGAGGACGAGCACGAACACCGGCAGCAGGGCCAGCGCGGCGGTGTTGCGGAACAGCTCCAGCAGCGGGGTGAGCAGGGTGGCCAGCGGCTTGTACCAGCCGATCAGCAGGCCGAGCGGGATGGCCGCCGCGACCGCCAGTCCGAAGCCGGCCAGCGAGCGGCCCAGGCTGGCCCGGGCGTGCTCGATCAGCTCGCCGGACTGCACCAGCTGCCACCAGGCGGCCAGCACGTCCGACAGCGGCGGCAGGAAGGTGGCGTCGACCAGTCCCAGCCGCGGGAAGATCTCCCAGACGGCGGCCAGGGCCGCCACGGCGACCACCCGGGTGGCGACGGCGCCGGCTCCGCGCAGAAAACCACGGATCACCGGGTACGCGACCACGGGCGCAGTGCGAGCGACGGCTGCCGGTGCCGGCCGGGACTCGATGAGGCTAGACACGTGCGTTCTCCTTCTCGTTCAGGCCCAGCTCCTCGCGGCGGGCCTGGCGCACCTCGTCGCGCAGCAGGGTCCAGATCTCGTGCCGGTAGCGGGCGAACTCCGGGTCGGAGCGCAGGTCCTCGGTGGCCGACCGGGCGGTGATCGGCACCGGCACCACCTGCTTGATCCGTCCGGGTCGCGAGGTCATGACCGCGACCCGCTGTCCCAGGTAGACGGCCTCCTCGATGCCGTGGGTGATGAACACGACGGTCTTGCCGGTCTGCTCCCAGATCCGCAGCAGCTCGTCCTGCAGGCCGTCGCGGGTCTGCGCGTCGAGCGCCGCGAACGGCTCGTCCATCAGCAGCACGTCGGGGTCGAAGGCGAGGCTGCGGGCGATCGCCACCCGCTGCTTCATGCCGCCGGACAGCTCGTGCGGGTAGCGGTCGTGGAAGCCGGAGAGCCCGACCAGGTCGAGGTACTCGCGGGCGCGGGCGGCCCGCTCGCGGCGGGGCACGTGCTTGGCTTCCAGGCCGAACTGGACGTTGCCCAGCGCGGTCCGCCAGGGCAGCAGGACGTACTGCTGGAAGACCACGCCCCGGTCCAGGCCGGGGCCGGTGACCGGCCGGCCGTCGACCAGGATCCGGCCGCTGGACGGCGTGGCCAGCCCGCCGAGCAGGTCGAGCAGCGTGGACTTGCCGCAGCCGCTGGGCCCGACCAGGACCAGGAACTCGCCGGCCCGGACGTCCAGGTTGATGTCCCGCAGGGCGGTGACGGTGGCGCCGCGCGCCCGGAAGACCTTGCCGGCGTTCTCGAAGCGGATCTTCGGGGTGCTCACCGGGCACCGCCGCCGGCGACGTCGTTGTACTCGTTGGTGTACAGGCCGGCCGGCTTCAGGCCGTCGCCGCTGAGCTCGCCGATGCTGTCCAGCCAGGCGATCCAGACGCTGAAGTCGGCGTCGGTGATGGTGCCGCCCTTGCCGGCCACGCCGTAGCTCTTCCAGAACTTGAGCTGGCTGTCGTCCTCGTTGCGGGCCCGCTTCTGCAGGATGCTCCGGAACCGGGCGATCACCGCCTCGCGCGGCTGGGTGCGGCTCCACTCGATCGCCCTGGCCGTGCCGGTCACGAAGGTGCGTACCGTGTCGGGGTTCTTCCTCAGGAAGTCGTCGCGCAGCACGTAGCTGCCGCCGGTGAACGGGCCCAGCAGCTCGAAGTCGGTGTAGAGGGCGCGGAGGCCGCCGCGCTCCAGCGCCTTGTCCCGCAGCGCGCCGCTGAGCGAGGCGACGTCGATCTGCCCCTGCCGCAGCGACTGCTCGGTGTTGACCGGCGGCACCACGACCAGCTCGACCTGCTTGATCTCCGCGGGCGTCAGCCCGTTGCGCTGGAGGTAGGTCCTGGTGATCGCCTCGGCGTGCGCGCCGAGGGTGTTCACGCCGATCCTCTTGCCGATCAGGTCCCGGGCGGTCCGGATCGGGCTGTCCTCCGGCACGAAGAAGCCGTTGTAGCTGTCCTTGTCGGCGCCGTAGTAGCCGATCACCGCGGTGATCGGCGCCTTGGACGCCTTGAGCTTGACGATCGCGCCGTTGAAGGCGCCGCCGAAGTCGACGTCGCCGGTGGTGGCGGCCTGGATGTCCTGCGGCCCGCTGATGGTGTTGCCGATCCAGGTGAGCTTCACGTCGCCCAGATAGCCGAGGTCCTCGGCCAGCTCCGGCGGCGTCACCTGGCCGACCCAGCCCTGGTAGCGCAGCTCCCTGGTCTGCGGGCCGCCGGCCTCGGCGGAGCTGCCGCAGGCGCTGAGCGCGGCGGCGGCGAGCAGCGCGCCGGCCAGCGCGGCCGCCACGGCGGATCGGGGTGTCTTCATGGAACGCTCCTTGCGGTGGGTGCGGGTCAGCGACGGCCGGCGGGAGCGCCGGTCGGTGTACGGGCACGGGTCATCGCGCCGCGTGCGTCGGCGCAGGCGGCGGTGTCGATTGCTGGTGCGGCGGTCGGTCAGGTAGCCGGAGAGCTGTGCGCGGCCGTCGGACTCAACAGGTGCAGGAGCACACCCGGAGGAAGTCGACGAAGCGGCGCCGCGTGAGACGCTTGCTTCGGTTCATGCGAGCAACGTAGATGCCCCGGACCGGCGGCGTCAGCCTCTTTGTGACCCAGCACACATACATTTCCCATAGGCTGGATGGGATATCGGCCCGCCCGGCCCACTGTACGATCGGTGATGCTCTCCGCGGCCGGCCCACCTCGTGGCCGCAGCCCCAGTGCCTGCCCCACAATGTCGTCCCAGAGGCGTGTCGGATGAAGCTCCGCATGAAGGTGGCTGTGGCCGCCCTGAGCGCCGCGGTCGCGACCGCCGGCGCGATCGCGGTGAACATCGCCACCAGTAGCAAGGCGGTGGCCTGGAACGACCCCGTCTGGCTCCTGGTGGTCCTCACTACGGCGGCGAGCGGATACCTCACGTACCGGCTGAACGCCTCTGACTATCCGGGCTCGCGTGTTTCGACCGCCGCCGCCGGCGCCGGCCTGAGCCGGATGGTGGCGGCGCAATGGCGCAGAGAGGAAGAATTCCAGCACATAGAGCACCCTTATCCGCTTCCGTTGTCGTGGCGGGTCGCCCCGGAAGAGATCATGGACAACTGGGCGAACATACGCCTCGCCGGCCCCGGGGAAAGCGTCGCGCCCATTCCGCTGGCGAATTCCCTGCCGCACATTCTCGACGTGTTCGACAGCATTCCCTCCGGCCGGCTGGTCATTCTGGGCGCGGGCGGCTCCGGGAAGTCGGTGCTGGCCCGGCGGCTGGGCCTCGACATGGTTTCCGCCCGGCGCGCCGAAGGGCGCGTGCCGGTCATCTTTCACCTGTGTACCTGGGACCCTCGCCTGGTGTCGTACCAGGTCTGGATGGCCCAGCAACTGGTCCGCGAGCAGCCGAGCCTGCTCGCGCCGACCGCAACCGGTTCCACCGTGGCCACTGCCTTGATCGAAGAAGGCCGGATCCTGCCGATCCTCGACGGCTTCGACGAGGTCGCTGAGGGACTACGACGCGACGTCCTCCGTCTCCTCGGCGAGGCCTCCGGTCCGCTGGTGCTCACGAGTCGCTCGGCGGAATACGCGGCTCATGCTCGGCGGATTCCCCTGGCCAAGTCCGCAGTGATCGAGTTGTCGCCACTGGAGTTCCCGACGGTCGCCGACTATCTGCGGCGCTCGGGTCGGCAGCGGCAAGCCGCCCGGGCGGACGACGAGACCGGCTGGGCGGCGGTCTTCGCCGCGTTGGCGACAAAGCCATACGCCGGTCGGGTGGTGACCCTGAAAAAGGCGTTCAGCACTCCCCTGATCGTCTCGCTGGCGCGCTCGGTCTATGAGGATCCGGAGGCATCCGATCCGACCGAACTGCTTGACCGTCGGCGCTTCGCCAGCCACATCCAAATAGAATCGAGCCTGCTGCACGGTTTTCTACCCGCTGTGTACCGCACCACTGCTGCCCGTGGGCCGAGGGCGCCCTGGAATGGGGGCGATTCCGGGATGGCGGAGAAATACCTGCGCACCATCGCGGTCGACCTCGACCGGCGCGGGGACTGGGAGATCTCCTGGTGGACCATGCCGGACATGCTCAGTCGTCCGATGCGTGCACTCATCCTTGGCGGCCTGGGAGGCATCGGCGTGATCGCCGCCATCATGCTGGTCGGCTGGGACGATTTCGGTACGACCTTCAGTGTCGCGGTGGCCTGCGCCGTTTCGGTCACCGCCTCCGCCTGTTTCGGCTTCGGGTCGTTCCGGGTGCGGCCGGTCACCGTGAGAATGGTTCCACGGGCGGACTGGCGGACGTTGACGGTTCTGCTGGGAGTGTCCGGTCTGATCTGGACAGCGATCTGGATGATCTCGCCGGCCGACCGCGGTTTCAACGCCGGCATCATCCATGCGGCCGTGGCCAAGCTGGTCCGGGCATCGGGGACGGGGGTCAGCGAGGCGTTGCATCAGGTGATCGATGGAATACCGCGCTACTTCACCTATCTCGGAACTGTCGGCACGGCGGTGGGGCTCGCCGGATGGCTGGTTGGTCACGTGAGCCGGACCCGCCCATTGCTGCGAGCGCTCCTCTTCGTCGTGGCCGGGACGTCGGCCGTGGCCGGATCCACCATTGTGGTGGGCCTGGTGTTGCTGGTCGACGAGGGCGGAGCTCACGCGGCGTGGCGCAGCGGTGCGGGAGTCTTCGCCATGGTGATCGCATCGGCGCTGGCCGCGTTCGTGGCTGCCCGGGCCGTCAGCCGCAGGTGGAAGTCGTCACGAGGCCGGGACTACTTCGTCGAAAGGGCGCTCGCGTCCTTCGGCTACGGGATGCTCGTTTCCTTGGTCGTCGCCGTCGTTTTCGGACTGCTCGGCGTGGCCGCCAGGCACGCGCAGGTGGTGGCGCCGGCCCCGGACTTCGACGGAGGGCTCACGGCTGAACAGAGGGCCTATGCTGAGCTGCCGACGGCGCTTCAGTATCTGTACCAGGTGTCGTCGGCCGTCCTCGGAGGAATCGATCTCGGCCTGCCTCTCGCATTCGCGGTGTCGCTGGGCGCAGGAATCGCCTTGAGTCTGGTCGGCGCGTTCACCGCCCCAATGGACGTCACGGCGGTGCCCAACGCTGCATACCTGTTCCGGCAGGACCGCACCAGCTCGGTCGTCCTCCTGGTCGCCGGCGGCGTGTTCGCCGGCGTGCTGTCGATCGAATTCAACGCGGCGGCCTCGCGCTTCCTCGTCGGATTCGTCATCACCGCGGTCTTCGTCATGGCCACCACGGCCTGGGGCAGATGGACCATCTTCGCGAGATTCTGGATGACCCTTACCGGCGCCCTGCCCTGGCGTGCCCTGGATTTCCTCGAGGACGCCCACGAGAGGGGAGTGCTGCGTCAGTCCGGCGGCGGCTATCAGTTCCGCCATTCCGCGATCCAGCGGCATTTGGCGGATCAGCGCCGTACCGCGCCCACTCACCGCTGCTGATGGGTCAAAGCTCGTGGGGCGGCTGCGTCGCGGTGCGGCCCAGCTCCCAGAACGCGATGGCGGCCGCGGTGGCGACGTTCAGCGAGTCCACGTCGTTGTGCATCGGGATGGCCACCCGGACGTCGCTGGCCCGCAGCGCCTCGCCGGTCAGGCCGGGACCCTCGGCGCCCAGCAGCAGGGCCGGCCGCGCGCGCTGGGCCGCGGTGAGGTTCTGCAGGGCGACCGCGTCCGGCGCCGGCGTCATCGCCAGCAGGGTGAAGCCGGCGTCGCGGATCGCGGCCAGGGTCCCAGGCCAGTCCTCGGTCTTGGCGTACGGGATGGCGAAGACCTCGCCCATGCTGACCCGCACGGCCCGGCGGTAGAGCGGGTCGGCGCAGGTGGGGGACAGGACGACGGCGTCGATGCCGAGCGCGGCCGCGCTGCGGAAGAGCGCGCCGAGGTTCGTGTGCGTGTTCAGGCCCTCCAGGACCGCCAGGCGCCGGGCGCCGGCCAGGAGCTCGTCCAGCGGCGTCAGCGGGCGCCGGTGGAACGACGCGAGGATGCCCCGGTGGACGTGGAAGCCGGTGATCGACTCCAGCACGGGCGGGGTCGCGGTGTAGAGCGGCGCGTCGGCGGGCAGGCCGCTGAGCTGGTCGGCGCGCTTCTCGTCGACCAGCGCGGAGCGCAGCCGGTAGCCGGCCCGCAGGGCACGATGGATGACGAGCTCGCCCTCGGCGATGAACAGCCCGTTGGGCGGCTCCCACCGGGTCCGCAGCTCGAGGTCGGTCAGCGCGCGGTAGTCGGCGATCCGCGGGTCGTCGGCGTCGGTGATGCTCAGGGCTGGCACAAGGGCATTCTGCCGACCGCCGCCCGGTGTGAAACGCTGAGGTGGACATGACGATCTCGGTGGCGGAGTTCCGCGCCGAGCTGGCCGCGCGCGGCTGGGGCTGATGGGCCCTCGAGGTGGCCGCGACCGGCGAGTTCATCGGCTTCGCCGGGCTCGACCCCGGTCGACGAGGAGCTGCCGTTCGGCGGCGTCGAGGTGGGCTGGCGGCTGGCCCGCGCGGCCTGGGGCCACGGGTACGCGACCGTCGACGGGCCGCTGCGCCACTCGGTGCTCTACCGCAGTCGACCCTCGCCGATGCGGTAGAGGATGGGTGGATGTTCACTCATTCGCTGGAGACCCTCCGCCGACGCCGCAGCGCGAAGTGGCGCACGTACCCCGCTGACGTCGTACCGATGGGCGTCGCCGAGATGGACTGCACGCTGGCCCCGCCGATCACCGCGGCCCTGCGCGCCGCGGTCGACGCGGCCGACACCGGGTATTCGGCGGCCCAGCCGGACCTCGGCGAGGCGTTCGCCGGGTTCGCGGCCCGGCGCTGGGGCTGGCGGGTGGAACCGGCCGCGGTCACCGCGGTGACCGACGTCGGGGTCGGCGTGGTCGAGCTGCTGCGGATGCTGGTCCGCCCGGCCGACACCGTGGCGTTCAGCCCGCCGGTCTACCCGCCGTTCTTCGACTGGGCGCCGGAGGCCGGCGCCCGGATCCGCGAGGTGCCGCTCACCGCCGAGTTCCGCCTGGACCTGCCGGCCCTGGAGGCGGCCTTCGCCGCCCATCCGGCGGTCTACCTGCTCTGCAACCCGCACAACCCGGTCGGCCGCGTGCACACCCACGACGAGCTGGCCGCCCTGGTCCGGCTGGCGCGACTGTACGGCGTGACGATCATCAGCGACGAGATCCACGCCCCGCTGGTCCTGCCCGGGGCGCAGTTCACGCCGCTGCTGTCCGTGCCGGGCGCCGCCGAGGTGGCGGTGAGCGTGGTGTCGGCGAGCAAGGCGTTCAACCTGGCCGGCCTCAAGTGCGCGGCGATCGTGACCGGCGGCACCGCGCTGGCGGCGGTGGTCGACCGGCTGCCCCGGGACGTGCGGTGGCGGACGGGCCACCTCGGCGTGCTGGCGACCGTGGCGGCGTACACCGAGGGCGACGCCTGGCTGGACGCGTTGCTGACCGAGCTGGACGCCCGCCGCACGGAGCTGGGTGAGCAACTGCGGACCCGGCTACCGAAGATCAAGTGGATCCCGCCGGAGGCGACGTACCTGGCCTGGCTCGACTGCCGCGCGCTGGGCGAGGACGACGAGCCGCGGGAGCTGTTCCTGGCCCGGAGCAGGGTCGGACTGGAGCCGGGCACCCGTTTCGGCGCCCGCGGCGCCGGGTTCGTCCGGCTGAACTTCGGCACGAGCGCGGCCATCCTCGACGAGGCGACGGCCCGGATGGCGAGTGCCGCCGGGAGGTAGCGGCGGCGGCCGGGACGCCGCGGCAGTACGGTTGTACTGGTCGCGTCGTTCTGCCGTCGGGGGTGTGCAGGTGTCGTCCGGTTCCGGGTCCGACCCGCATATGCTGGCGCTGCTGCGAGCCATCCGGCTCCGGCTCGCCGCACCGGAGGCCGCCGCCGCCGGCGCCGCTGACACGACAGCCGCCCTGAACAGCGCAAACGTCGACGAGGCGGGGAGCGAACCGGTCCGCGGTGACGGCCTGGTGCACCCGGAGTGGCCGGCCGCGACCCCGGCGGTGGACTCCCCGCCCGATCCGCCGGCCCTGCCCGCTGCGCACCCGTTCCGTGAGGTCTCGGGCGGTGGCGTGCCGCGGGCCGAGCGGGAGACGGCCGAGGCCGAGGCGGCGAGCGACGGCGGAGGCTTGCGCGCGAGCGTCGGGCCGCTGCCGGGAGGGGGCCGGCCGCCCTACCAGCCGTCGGCGCCGCTGCCTTCGTCATCGCCTTCGCCCGCGCCTTCGCAAGCGCCTTCGCCTTCGCCTTCGCCGGACGATGGTGCCGGTGCCGGTGCCGCGCCCGGCGTCGGGTCGGCTCCCGGTTATGTCGTTCCCGGCCCGTCGGACGCGCCGGTTCCTTCCGGCGCCGGGCCGGTCTCCGGTTCCGTGGTGATCGGCACGGGGTCGGCGCCCGGCTTCGTGGATGCCGATGCCGGCGGGTCCGACCCGGTGTACCAGCCTCCCGGGCCCGATCCGGCCGATGCCGATGCCGATGTGCCGGCGCGGGCGCCGGTCCGGTTCGAGTCGCCGCGGTGGGCGCCCGGGCGGTCCGGCACCACGGCGCCGCTGTCGGGCTCCGAACTTCCGGCGCCTGACGGTGGCGTCCCGGGACCGGAGTCGGATTATGCCGTCGGGCCCTCGGGGCGGGGCTCCAGCCGCGCGCCCGGCGCGCCGTCGTCGTTCAGCACGACGGCGGTGCCGGGTGGCGCGCCGGCTCCCGGTGGCTCCTCGCTCGGCTCGGCGGGGACCTCCGGTTCGGCCGCGGCATCAGGATCGGCGAGGTCTGGTTCGACCGTGACATCTGGCTCGCCCGCGTCCGGTTCCGCGGTGACGTCTGGTTCGGTCCCGCCCGGTCCGACTACTGCGCCCGCTTCGACCGCTATGCCCGGCTCGGTGGCCGGTTCGGAATCGGTCCCGGGCGCCTCTCCGGCCCCTGGCGCGCCGACGCCGAGTCCGGCCGCACCGGGCATTCAGCCACCGGGAACCGCCGTCCCGGGCAGCCCCGTGCCGGGCAGTGCCGTCCCTGGCAGCCCCGTCCCTGGCAGCCCCGTCCCTGGCAGTTCCGTGCCTGGCAGCCCCGTCCCTGGCAGTTCCGTGCCGGGCAGTGCCGTGCCTGGCAGCCCCGTCCCTGGCAGTTCCGTGCCGGGCAGTGCCGTGCCGGGCAGTGCCGTCCCCGGCAGTGCCGTGCCGGGCGGTCCCGGCTCGGGATTCTCGACCCCGGGCGGCCCGGTCCCCGGAGCCCTGACCCCGGGCAGCATGGTCCCGACCGCCCCGACTCCGAGCCCCGGCGGCGCCGTCCCCGGCGGCACCGCGCCCGGCTTCGTGGTACCCGGCGGTAACGCCCCGGGCGGCAGCACCCCCGGCGGCTCCGGTCCGGGAGGACCCACCGGCCCCGCACCCGGCGTCGGCCCGCAGCCGGGCCAGGGCCCCGGCTGGGGCATGCAGCCGGTGCAGAGCCCCGGCCCGGGCGTGCAACCGGGCCAGGCCCCCGGCCCCGCCCTCCCGCCGGGCCAAGCCCCCCGCCCGGCCCTCCCGCCGGGCCAAGCCCCCGGCCCCGCCCTCCCTCCAGGCCAAACCGCTCCCAACCCGGCCCAGGCCCCCGGCACCTCGCTCGTCCCGGCCGCCCCGCCCGGCGTCGTCGTCCCGCGCCCGGCGCCCCCCGCCCGCGGCGGACTGCGTCCCGGCGCCACCACCCCGTACCCGCCCGGCGCCGGACCGTGGGCCGGCGGGGTGCCCGTACCCCCGGTGGCCGGTTCGTCGACCGAGCCCATCAGCGGCATCCCCGGCCTCGGCGGCCCGCGCCCGGCCGGGCCGCAGTGGCCCGGCGATCCGGTGCAGGCCGTCAGCCCGTTCGGCCCGGTGCGGATGCCCGGCGTCGTGCCGCCGGTCGAGGCCCGCCCCGCGTTGCCCGTCGACGGGATGGATCCGGCCGACGACGCCGCCCTGCGGGAGCTGGTTCGGCTGCTGGGCAACAGCCTGTCGCTGGCCGGCGGCCCGGACGACGTGGCCGAGCGGCTGCGGGCCGCCCTCGCCCAGGCCCAGCCGGCCCTGTTCGCCAAGCTGCCCGGCGGGCCGGCCGCCCAGGTCGAGCAGCTCGCCGAGGCGCTGAACTGGCTCGTGCACCACCTGGATCAGCCGCCGGTGCTGGTGGCCGCGTGCGGTCGGCTCGGGGCCGCGCTCGCCGAGTGCGGGGTGCAGCCGCAGCAGTTGCAGCTCGCCGGCGCGGCGCTGGCCGAGGCGATGCGGGCCGGCATGGCCGCCGGCGGCTGGCGGCAGGACTTCGATCAGGCGTGGCGGTCGACGTGGCAGCATGCGTACGAGTGGATCGCGCACGGCATGGCCACCGCCGCCTACCAGCCGACCGTGTGGACCACCGTGGTCGTCGGGCACGAGCGGCGGCGGGACGACCTGGCTGTGATCAGGCTGCGACCGTATCTGCCCATGCCCTACCGGCCCGGGCAGTACGCGCGGGTCGAGGCGCCCGGGCAGCCGGGGTTGTGGCGGCCGTACTCGCTGGCCGGCGCGCCGCGCCGGGACAACGTGGTGGAGCTGCACGTCCGGGCCAAGAGCCACCTGGGGGTCAGCGGCACGCTGGTCTATCACACGGTCGTCGGCAGCCACGTGCGCATCGCCCGGGCCGAGGGTGAGATGGGCCTGCCCGAGTCCGGCCGGGACCTGCTGATGATCGCCGGCGACACCGGGGTCGCGCCGCTGAAGGCGCTGCTCACCGAGCTGGCCGCGACCGGGGACCCGCGCTCGGCGGTGCTGTTCTGGGGCGTGCGCAACCTCGGCGAGCTCTACGACATCGACGACCTGACGCGGATCGCGCACGCCTGCCGCCGGGCCACCGTGATCCCGGTGATCTCCGACGGCGAGGCCGGCCCGTACGCGTCCGGCCTGGTCACCGACGCGGTCGCCGCCTACGGCGAGTGGTCCGGCCACGAGGTGTACCTGGCCGGGCCGCCGGTGATGCTGGCCGCGACCAGCACCGCGCTGCAGGAGCTGGGCGTGGCCGCGGAGCGCATCCACCACGACAAGCCCGGCTGAGCGGGGCGCGGGCGGATTCAGGCGAGCGCGTCGGCCAGGATCTTGGCGTACGCCGGCGGCACGAAGGTCGGGCCGCCGGGAGTGAGCACCTCGTCGCGGGACGCGGCCGCCCACGCCTCGGCGGGCACGGCCGCCCGCAGCGCCTGGATCACCGGCGCTCCCGACCATTGCGGGTCGTCGCCGAGCATCGTCAGCGCCACCAGGGACTCCTCGACCTCGCCCACGCACTCGAACGGCTTGTGCGCGTCGATGCCCAGCAGCTCCAGGTAGCCGGGCACCTGGGCCGGGTCGGCGAACAGGTCGCGCCCGAAGATCCGGCTCAGTCGCTCCCGGGACATCGACGGCGCCATGGCCAGCGCCACGAAGCGGCACTTGGGGCAGTCGCCGCACCAGCGGGCCGTCGGGTCGTGCAGCTTGAACGCCTTGTTGCAGCTGGTCACCACGTCGTCGTACGCGGTGTGGCGGGCGAACAGCTGGGCGATGTGCAGCTCCGACAGCGAGCGCAGCAGCGAGAAGTACGGCTCGGTCAGCCCGGCGTGCGCGGTGACGGCCGCCCGCAGCAGCCCCTCCGCGAGCACTCCCTTGGACCACTGGTGGTTGATCTCGTGACCGTTCCAGATCAGGTTGGGGTCGGACGCCGAGCGCTCGTTCGACATCACCACCGGGCCCAGGCCGTGCAGCGCCGCCGTGGCGATCGCGATGAGCGAGTTGATCGCGGTGACCGGGATGTGGCCGTTCAGCGCGCCGGCCTGGTTGAGCGCGAACAGGCGCGGGTCGAGCCGGCGGCGGGCGGCCAGGGCGGGCAGCCCCGAGGCGGCGTTGACGTTGTCGATCACCGGGTTGGGGTTGACCGAGAACGGCACCGGGTCGAGCCCGGCGGCCCGCAGTATCTCCAGCGTGACGATGGAGTCCTTGCCGCCGCCGACCGCCGACAGCGGGCGGCCGTCGGCGTTGTCCACCGGCGCCGCCGCGGGCGAGACCGCGGGCACCCGCACCGTCAGGTCGAGCACGTGCGGCAGCTGGTTGACGTACGCGTACTCGCCCAGGCCGTGGGTGTAGACGGCCGTGAACAGCGCGGCCGCCTCGGCCGGGGCGGCCGTCGGCGCCTCGATCCGCGGCGGCGCGCCGACCTTGTAGTAGCTGACGCCGGCCACCACGTGCAGCAGCTCCAGCACCTTGAAGAAGTGCGCCGGCGGTTCGTCCGCGCCGAGCGGGAAGGTGATGGTCTCGGTGAACTCCAGCGGCTCCGGCCCGTCGAGCAGGTAGTCGAACTCGGCGACCCCCGTCGCCGGATCGAACCGGTATGCGGGGAACCGCATCACCTCGAACTGCGCACGCACCCGGCACTCCCGTCGTAGGACCAGCCAGCCATACTAGTGCGACTCGACTTCAGGGAGACGATTGTGCGTCTGGCAGACCTGCGCGGCCGTTCCGTTGCCGTCTGGGGGACCGGCCGGGAGGGCCGCGCCGCCGTCACGGCCGTCGCCGCGCACGGTCCCGCGCGCCTGATCGCGGTGGACGACAGCGCCGACTTCCTCTCCGTGCCGTGGGAGGGCGAGCTGGCCGCGCTGGCCCCGCTGGCCGGTGGTGATCATGCCCAGGCCGCGCTGGTGGCCGCCGACGTGGTGGTGCGCTCGCCGGGGGTGCCGCAGACCCACCCGTGGATGGCCGACCTGCGCGCGCGGGGGATCACGGTGACCGGCGGCAGCGCGCTCTGGATGGCCGAGCACGCGGACCGCACCGTCGGGGTGACCGGCAGCAAGGGCAAGAGCACCACGTCGAGCCTGATCAGCCACCTGCTGGCCGCGGTGGGCCGGCCCAACGTCTTCGGCGGCAACATCGGGGTGCCGCTGCTCGACCTGCCCCCGGCCGAGCTGTACGTGCTGGAGCTGTCCAGCTACCAGTGCAGCGACCTCACCGACTCGCCCCGGGTCGCGGTGGTGACCTCGCTGTTCCCGGAGCACCTGGACGCGCACGGCGGCGAGCGGGAGTACTACCGCGACAAGCTGAACCTGCTGGCCCACGGGCCCGAGCTGATCGTGATCAACGGCGCCGACGACCGGCTGGTGGCCGAGACGGTGGCGCTCAAGGACGCGAACGGCTTCGCGGCCATCCCGGCCGCCGGCGGCGACTCGCGCTTCCGGGTCGAGGACGACGGCCAGGTGTACTGCAGCGACGAGGCCCTGTTCCCGCGGGACGCGCTCCGGCTGCGGGGTCGGCACAACGGGCGCAACCTGTGCGTCGCGCTGGCGGTGCTGGACGGCATGGGCATCGATGTCGTCGGTGAGCGGGACACGTTGCGTGCGGCGGTCGCGTCCTTCGAGGGGCTGCCGCACCGGCTGGCCGAGATCGAGGACCCGTCCGGGCTGACGTTCGTGGACGACACGCTGTCCACGAGTCCGTATTCGGCCATGCACGCGATCGACGCGTACGAGGGCCGGCCGTTGACCGTGCTCCTCGGCGGCACCGACCGCGGCCTGGACTACGCCCCGCTGCGGGAGCACCTGCGCGACAAGGAGATCACCGTGATCGGCCTGCCGGACAGCGGGCCGCGCATCCTCGCGGAGCTGGCCGGCCTGGCCGGCGTGCGCGCCGAGGCGGCGGAGGACCTGCCGGCGGCGGTACGCCTGGCCCGCAAGCTCACGCCGCCCGGGGGAGTCGTGCTGCTGTCGCCGGCGGCGCCCAGTTACGGCCGGTTCCGCAATTTCGAGCACCGTTCCGAGGTCTTCGCCCAGGCGGTCCGCGACAGCGCTTAACCGGTTCTGGGCGAAATTATTGCCGGACCGCCCCCTGTTTCGAAACGCCCTCGCGGATTGCGAGGGCGTTTTGCTTTGCCGATCGGCTCCCCCGAACGGGTGAGTCGGCACCGCCGTCCGGTGGCCCTCGGTGGGGCGAAAGGCTGATCATCAAAAACGTCCAAACCTCTGTATTCCTGGCACTCATGTCGTATCGGCCATATGGGATCGATGACCGTCGACCGGTGGTCGGCTGCCCCTCATTCAGGAGCGTGCCGAAGGTAACGGTTTGAAAACTTCACCCACGGTCTTGACACAGGGGGTCGGAAAGTAAGAACTTTTACCGCGACAGTTAACACTCCTTTCTGAAGGGACGGCCCATGGTCGAGCCAGACGCAGACGGCACCGCAGCGACCGCGGTCGTCGACTCGCTGGTGCGCGATCAGGCCCCCTCGCCGCAGCACAGCATGAACAACTCCGACGGGGTGCTGGTGCGGGTCCGCACCCTGCTGCCGGAGTTCACCGGCGCCCTGCAGCGGGTCGCCGAGCAGGTGCTCACCGACCCGGCCGCGGCCTCCCGGGCCACCATCGTCGAGCTGGCCGAGCGCAGCGGCACCTCGCCGGCCACCGTGACCCGGTTCTGCCGGGCGCTGGGTTTCGACGGCTACGCCGACTTGCGCCTGGGCATCGCGGCCGAGACCGGCCGGGCCCGCGCCTCCGGCTGGACCGTCGACATCGGCCGCGAGATCCAGCCCAGCGACCCGCTGGAGCGGGTGCTCGGCCAGATCATGGCCGCCGACACCCGGGCCATGCACGACACCGCCTCGCTGCTGGACCTGGCCGAGGTCGAGCGGGCCGCGGTGGCCATCGCCGCCGCGCCGCGGGTCAACATCTTCGGCGCCAGCGGCAGCGCGCTGGTCGGCGAGGAGATGCAGTTCAGCCTGCACCGCATCGGCGTGGCCGCCTGGGCCTGGACCGACGTGCACAACGGTCTGGCCAGCGCGGCGCTCTCCCGGGCCGGCGACGTCGCGCTCGGCATCTCGCACAGCGGGGAGACCGGCGAGACCATAGAGCTGCTCGCCGAGGCCAGCAGCCGGGGCGCCACCACCATCGCGCTGACCAGCTTCCCGCGCTCGCCTCTGGCCGAGCTGGCGGACATCGTGCTGCTCACCGCCACCCAGGCCACGACCTTCCGGCCGGACGCGCTCTCCGCGCGGCACCCGCAGCTGGTCGTCCTCGATCTGCTCTACGTCGCCGTCGCCCAGCGGACCCACGAACGTTCGCACGCGGCCTTCCAACGCACCGCCCAAGCCGTCCATGGCCACAAAGCCGTCAAGGACGGGAGCTCCGCCCCATGAATCAGAGATCCCCTCTCACCCCATATCTCATCTCGTTCCGGAGGAACAGCGTGAAGCGCAGAATCGCGGTTGCGGCGACCCTCGCCGCAACGCTGATCGGTGCCGCCGCGTGCGGCTCGAACAGCGACAGCAGCGACACCCCCAACGCCGCCGCATCCGTCAACGGCGCCGGCAAGACGATCAAGGTCTGGCTGATGGTCGACGCCCAGTCGGGCTGGCCCGAGGTCGTCAAGCAGGCCAACGACCGCTTCACCCAGGCGACCGGCGCGCAGGTGCAGGTCGACTACCAGCAGTGGACCGACCACCTGGCCAAGCTGGACACCACCCTGGCCGGCAGCGACGTGCCCGACGTGGTCGAGCTGGGCAACACCGAGATGCCCAAGTACGTCTTCAACGGCGCCTTCGCCCCGCTCGACAAGGGCCAGTTCGAGAACTCCGCGGAGTGGCTGACCGGCCTCTCGGCCCCGTGCGAGCTGGACGGCAAGACCTACTGCGTGCCGTACTACGCCGGCGCCCGGGTGCTGATCTACCGCACCGACCTGTTCGACAAGGCCGGCCTGAAGGCCCCGAAGACCTACGACGACCTGGTCGCCGCGGCCAAGACGCTCAAGGAGAAGAACGGCAGCGACAAGCAGTTCTCCGCCTTCTACATGCCGGGCAAGTACTGGTACGCCGCGATGGCGTGGGTGCACGGCAACGGCGGCACCATCGCCAAGAAGGACGGCGACAAGTGGGTCGGCACCCTCTCCGAGCCGGGCGCGCAGCAGGGCCTGACCAAGTGGGCCGAGATCGCCAAGACCTACTCCAGCGGTGACCCGACCAAGGACGAGAACGACCAGGACGCGGTCTACGCGCAGGGCAAGTCCGGCATGATCTACGGCAACGGCTGGGAGCTGGGCGCGGTCCAGGAGCAGCCCAAGGACCCCAACGACCCCGCCTCGGCCAAGGTCAAGACCAAGGTGAACGGCAAGGTCGCCACGGCGCCGCTGCCGGGCATCCCGTCCTTCCTGGGCGGTTCCGACGTCGCGGTGACGGCCAAGAGCAAGAACGCCGACCTGGCCGCCAAGTGGGCGCAGATCTTCACCGACGCCAAGTCGCAGGAGGGCCTGATCGCCAAGGGCGTGCTGCCCAACGCGACCTCCCTGCTGGACAAGGCCGCCGCGGTCAAGGGCAACGAGGCGACCGCGCAGGCCGCCAAGGAGACCTGGTTCGTGCCGATGGCGCCGAAGTGGTCGGACGTCGAGTCGGCCAACGTGCTGCAGAACATGCTGGTCAGCATCGCCACCGGCAAGGCCACCGTGCCGGACGCGGCCAAGGCCGCCGACGCGAAGATCAACGAGATCCTCAACGCCAGCTGATCGCCGGGTGCCGCCCGCCCGCCCGCGCGGGCGGGCGGCACCACCCGGCTCCGCACTCCTGTTGTAGAGAGGTGGTCCGATGTCCGTCGTCGACACCCCGTCCGCCCCGCCGGCCCCGCAGCCGCCGGCCCCGGCGCCGGCCGGCCGCACCGGGAGCAAGCGTCGTTCGGCCACGAGCGGCGGCTTCGCACCCCTCGCGCTCACCCTGCCCGCCCTGCTGCTGCTGGCCGGTCTGCTCGGCTATCCGCTGATCCGGATGATCGTGCTGTCGTTCCAGAGCCTCGGGCTGCGCCAGCTGTTCGCCGACCTGGCGCCGGACAACGTCGGGTTCGCCAACTACGCCAAGATTTTCACGAACTCCACCTTCTACGAGGTCGTGGCCCGCACGGTGGCCTTCACCGTGGTGTCGGTCCTGCTCACCCTGGTCCTCGGGCTGGGGGTCGCGCTGCTGATGCGCCGGGTCGCGCCGAGCGTGCGGATCGCCATGATCATCGCGATGATGTTCGTCTGGGCCGTGCCCCAGCTGGTCGCCACCCAGACCTTCCGCTGGCTGGTCGACTCCGACTTCGGCGTGCTGAACTACCTCATCGACCGGCTGCCCGGCGTCGACTTCGCCAACCACAGCTGGTTCGCCGACCCGATCCAGGGCTGGGCGGTGATCACCACCATCGTGGTCTGGGCCGGCATCCCGTTCATCGCGATCACCCTGAACGCCGGCCTGACCCAGGTGCCCAAGGAGCTGCTCGAGGCGGCCGTGGTCGACGGCGCGTCGGCCTGGCAGGTGCTGCGCTCGGTCACCCTGCCGATCCTCAAGCCGCTGCTGGTCATCGTCACCACGCTGTCGGTGATCTGGAACTTCGGCCTCTTCACCCAGGTCTACGTGGTGCGCAACGGCCGGCCCGAGGACGAGTACCAGGTGCTGGCCACGTGGGCGTACAGCACGGCGTTCAAGAACAACAACTACGGGCTGGGTTCGGCCATCGCGGTCGTCACTGTGCTGCTGCTGCTCGGCGTGATGGCCTTCTACATGCGCCAGATGTTCAAGATCGGAGACGTGGACTGATGGTCGCCACCGCACCGCAGACCGCCGTACGCAAGCGGCGGCGCCGCCCGGCCCGCGAGTCCGACACCCCGACCGTGGGCCGCAGCCGGGGCGGAACCGTCCTGGCCAACACCGTCGGCGTGCTGTTCGCGATCGTGATGTTCTTCCCGGTCTACTGGGTCATCAACACGGCCTTCAAGCCGGCGCCGGAGATCCTGCAGTTCGAGCCGACGTTCTTCCCGCACACGTTCACGCTGGACAACTTCAAGTCGGCGTTCAACGCGCCGTTCTTCCAGCAGGACCTGCTCAACGGCGTGCTGGTGACCTCGGGCGCGGTGCTCGGGGCGCTGCTGGTGGGCTTCCTGGCCGCGCTGGCCATCGCCCGGTTCCGGTTCTACGGCCGCAAGGCGATCATCCTCGTCGTCCTGTCGGTGCAGATGGTGCCGTTCGTCGCGATCCTGATCCCGCTGTTCCTCATGCTCCAGAAGGCGGATCTCACCAACAGCCTGCTGGGTATCACGCTGGTCTACATCGTGTTGATCCTGCCGTACACGGTCTGGACCCTGCGCGGCTTCATCCAGGCGATCCCGCGCGAGCTCGACGAGGCCGCGCTGATCGACGGGGCCAGCCGGTTCCAGGTCTTCTGGAAGATCATCCTGCCGCTGACCGGGCCCGGCCTGGTCGCCACCTCGGTCTACGGATTCATCCAGGCCTGGAACGAATTCATCATCATCAACACGCTGAACGACCAGGCGCACCAGAACCTGATGGCCTGGTTGCTGCAGAACCAGACGAGCCGCGGCACCTTCTGGGGTCCGCTGATGGCAGGGTCGATCCTGACCGCCCTCCCGGTGGTCATCTTCTTCCTGATCGTGCAGCGCAACATCGCAACCGGCCTGACGGCTGGCGCCGTCAAGGGCTGACCCGGCACCGCATCACCATCTGAGGAGAAAGCGCATGACTGACATCTTGAAGCCCGAGGTCGACCGCCGGACGCTGCTGCGCCGCGCCGCCGCCGTGGGCCTGCTGGCCACCCCCGCCGTCACCATGCTGAGCGCCTGCGTCGGCGGCGGCAGCGACGACAAGGACGACAGCGCGGACAAGCCCGCCGGCACGGTCTCCGCGACCAACCCGCTGGGCATCAAGGAGGACGAGCCGCTGGAGATCATCATCTTCAACGGCGGCCTCGGCACCAAGTACGCCACCGACGTGGACATCCCGTCGTACAACAAGCTCTTCCCGAAGTCCAAGGTCACGTTCAACCAGGCCGAGGAGATCTCGACCGTGGTGCAGCCGCGGTTCACCGCGGGCAACCCGCCGGACATGATCAACAACTCGGGCTCGAAGCTGATGGACCAGGGCGCCCTCGTCCAGGCCGGCCAGGTGCAGGACCTGACCGAGCTGTTCGCGGCCCCGTCGGTGGACATCGCCGGCAAGACCGTCAAGGACACCCTGATCCCGGGCACCATCGAGCAGGGCACGTTCAACGGCAAGCCGTACGTGCTGAACTACGCGTTCACCGTCTTCGGCCTCTGGTACTCCGGCAAGCTGTTCAAGGACAACGGCTGGACCGCCCCGACCACCTGGGCGGACTTCACCGCGCTGCTGGACAAGATGAAGGCCAAGGGCATCACGCCGTTCGGCTACGCGGGGGCGAACGCGCCGTACTACATGTACACGCTGCTGCTGACCAGCGCCGCCAAGATCGGTGGCGCCGACATCCTGAAGAACATCGACAACCTCGAGGACGGCGCCTGGACCAACGACGCCGTCAAGCAGGCCGCCACCGCCTGGGCCGAGATCGGCGCCAAGTACTCCAACAAGGCGTTCCTCGGGCTCAAGCACACCGAGGTCCAGCTCCAGCAGGACCAGTACAAGGTGGGCCTCTACCCGTCCGGCTCCTGGCTGGAGAACGAGCAGGCCAAGGACACCCCGGAGGGCTTCGACTACCAGCTCATGCCGGTGCCGAGCGTCACGTCGGCCGACAAGCTGCCGGTCACCGCGCTGTACGCCGCGGCCGGCGAGCAGTACTTCGTCGCCAGCAAGGGCAAGAACCCGCGCGGCGGCATGGAGTTCCTGCGGCACATGCTGAGCAAGGCCGGCGCCGTGGGCTTCACCCAGCTCACCAAGACGCTGACCGTGGTCGCCGGCGCGACCGACGGCATGGAGATCAGCGCGGGCCTGACCTCCGGCAACAAGGCCCTCGGCGCGGCGGGCGCGGACACCTTCAGCTTCCGCTTCGACACCTGGTACAAGAAGCTGGACGACGAGCTGCGCGCCGCCACGAACGAGCTGATGTACCAGGGCGGCACCGCGGACAAGTTCGTCACGCGGATGCAGAAGGCCGCCGACGCGGTCAAGAAGGACTCCTCGATCCAGAAGTTCTCCCGCTGATCCAGATCTGAGCCAACCCGCAGCGGAAAACCCAGGAAGGTCCGCTGAGGACGTACCCGCGATCACGAACGGAGCTCGAGAACCATGAAGCACGGCAGGTACCCGTTCATCATTGGCTTCCTGATCGTGCCGGTGGCCATCTACGGCACGTTCGTGATCGCGGCGTACGTCCAGGCGTTCCAGTTGTCGTTCACCAACTGGCGCGGCTTCTCGCCGGACGTCAGCTACATCGGCTTCGACAACTTCGTCAAGCTCTTCCACGACAACACGTTCTGGAAGGCGATCCAGCACCACATCCTGCTGCTGATCTTCCTGCCGCTGCTCACCATCGTGCTGGCGCTGTTCTTCGCGTTCCTGCTCAACGTGGGCGGCGGCTCGAAGGGCGGCCGTACCCGGGGGGTCTGGGGTTCGAAGTTCTACCGGGTGGTGTTCTTCTTCCCCCAGCTGCTGGCCCTGGCCCTGGTCGCGGTCATCTTCTCCCGGGTCTACTCCTCCGACGACAGCGGCCTGATCAACGGCCTGCTCAACCAGGTGGGAGCCGGGCCGGTGCTGTTCCTGGCCGACAAGAACCTGGCCCTCTGGTCGATCCTGGCCGTGCTCGTCTGGCAGGCCGTGGGCTTCTACGTGGTGCTGTTCTCCGCCGGGATGGGCTCCATCCCGACGGAGATCTACGAGGCCGCGGCGCTGGACGGCGCCACCCGCGGCACCCTGTTCTTCAAGGTGACCCTGCCGCTGCTGTGGAACACGCTGCAGGTCGCCTGGGTCTATCTGGGCATCGCCGCCTTCGACGCGTTCGCCCTGGTCAACGTCATGTCCGTGGACCGCGGCGGGCCGGACGGGGCCACCACGGTGCTGGGCCTGGAGATCTACCGCAACGCCTTCGACTACGCACAGTTCGGCTACGCCTCGGCGATGGGTGTCGTGCTGTTCTTCCTCACCATCACGTTCGCGGCGCTGACCCTGCGGGTCACCCGGCGCGACGCGATCGAGCTGTGAGCCGGGAGCATCCAGTGACTTACACCAAGACGAACGGGCCGGCGGCCTCGTACACCGGGTCGCGGCACGCCACGACCACCGCGCAGCGGGACAAGAAGGAGCTCAAGCTCTTCAGCAGCTTCGCCCACGTCGCCCTGGCGGTCTGGGGCCTGCTGGTCATCGCGCCGCTGATCTGGGTCATCCTCGCCTCGTTCAAGAGCAACACCGAGATCTTCACGCACGCGCCGTTCAGCCTGCCCAGCAAGATCTCCTTCGAGACCTACCGGACGGCCTGGACCGAGGCGCACGTCGGGCGCTACTTCCTCAACAGCGTCTTCGTGGTGGCCATCAGCACGGCCGGCACCATGCTGTTCGGCTCGATGGCGGCCTACGTGCTGGCCCGCTACCGGTTCTTCGGCAACCGCTTCATCTACTACCTGTTCGTCTCCGGGCTGGCCTTCCCGGTGTTCCTGGCGCTGGTGCCGCTGTTCCTGATCCTGCAAAACCTCGGCCTGCTCAACACCTACACCGGCCTGATCCTGGTCTACATCGCCTACTCGCTGCCGTTCACGGTCTTCTTCATGACGGCGTTCTTCAAGACGCTGCCGAACCAGATCGCCGAGGCCGCGATCGTCGACGGCGCCTCCCACACCAGGCTGTTCTTCCAGGTCATGCTGCCGATGGCCCGGTCCGGGCTGGTCAGCATCACGATCTTCAACATCGTCGGCCAGTGGAACCAGTACCTGCTGCCGGTGGCCATCATGCAGGGCGCGGGCGCGGAGCAGAAGTGGGTGCTCACCCAGGGCATCGCCAACATCTCGGTGTCGGCCGGCTACCAGGCCAACTGGGCGGCGCTGTTCGCGGCGCTCACCCTCTCGATCCTGCCCATGATCATCGTGTACGCGTTCTTCCAGCGGCAGATCCAGTCGGGTCTGACCGCGGGCGCCACCAAGTAACGTCGCACCACGTGCCGGGCGGCGCCTTTCCACGGGGGAGAGGCGCCGCCCGTTCCGTTGTCCACAGCCCGCTCAGCACGGGCCCGGACCGTGCGCGGAACCCGGTAAAGTGGCGGCCATGAGCGGTCCCGATGATCTGGAGCAGCGTCTCGCCGCGGACCGGGATGTCGCCGAGTACCGATCCGAGTTGCGGGCCCACACCCGGATGCTTAACGCGTTGCGGGAGACCCAGGTGTCGCACTACGCCGAGCACAAGGCGGACGCGGCGGAGATCAAAGCCGAAGCGGCGGAGATCAAGGCCGGGTTGGCGCACATCGTGCGATTGCTCGAGGGGCTGAGCGGAAAATAGGGCTTGCGCCGGTCAGGCGCGGTTGAGCAGCACCCGGCCCAGCGCCAGCGTCCCCACCCCCGCCACCACCACGCTGAGCAGCCCGACCCGCAGGCTGGTCAGGTCGGCGACCAGCCCGACCAGCGGCGGCGACAGCAGGAAGCCGACCCGCAGCAGCCAGCTCACGATGGTCAGCCCGGCGCCGTGCGGCAGTCCCGGCAGCTCGTCGGCGGTGTGCATCGCCGCCGGGACCAGCGTCGCCGTGCCCAGCCCGGCCAGCGCGAAGCCGGCCAGCGCCGAGCCCACGGACGGCCAGGTGAGTGCGAAGCCCATGCCGGCCGCGGCCAGCGCCCCGCCGGCCCGGGTCACCGTGCGCTGGCCGAAGCGGTCGACGGCCCGGTCGCCGAGCAGCCGGCCGATCGTCATCGCCACCTGCAGGGCGACGAAGGCCAGGCCGGCGGTGGCCGCGCCGGCGCTCAGGTAGTCGGTGAGGAACAGCGCGCCCCAGGATGAGCCGGCGTCCTCCACGAGCGATCCGAAGGCCGCCAGGGCGCCGAGCGCGGCGAGCATCCGTACCGTGGCCCAGGCGAAGGCGCGCCGGGCCGGCGTGGCGGCGGTGGCGGTGGGCGCCGCCCGCTCGGCGTCCTCCGGGCCGGGCAGCATGAACCGGTACGCGACCAGCGCGACCACGCTGAACAGCACGCCCGCCGTGGCCAGATGCACACCCAGCGGTATCCGCAGCCCGGCCGCCGCCGAGCCCATCAGCCCGCCGAGCACCGCGCCGACGCTCCACACGCCGTGGAACGAGTTGACGATCGAGCGGCCGTACAGCCGCTGCACCCGCAGCCCGTGCGCGTTCTGGGCGACGTCGACGATCGCGTCCGCCGCGCCCGCGACGCCCATCGCCAGGGCCAGCGCCCACCAGCTCGGCGCCACCGCGACCAGCAGGAACGCGGCGGCGACGAGCACGATGCCGGCCGCGCCGGTGCGCGAGGAGCGGAACCGGCTGATCGCGGCCGAGGCGAACAGCCCGCCGGCCAGCGCGCCCAGTGGGCCGGCGGCCAGCGCCGTGCCCAGCAGCGTGTTGCTGAGCTCCAGCGACTCCTTGATCTCCGGGTAGCGGGGCACCACGTTGGCGAACAGCGCGCCGTTGGTCAGGAACAGCACCGCGACGGCGACCCGGGCGCGCCGGGCCCGCTGGGTGGGCCCGGCGCCGAGGACCGCCGTCACTGAGCGCCGAAGCGCTGCACGGCCGCCTCGACGTCCGGCTCGGTGACCGGGAAGCCCGGGAAGCGGGACAGCCGCACCAGCGGGATGGCCCGCATCATCTGCCCGTTCTTGGGGTCGGACAGCATGGCGGTGAACATGCCGTCGCCGAGCTGCTCGCGCAGCCAGTCGCCGGCGGCCGGGTGGGCCAGCCACGCGTCGACGGTCGCGTCGGTGGTCAGCGGGGCGGTGACGTCCTGGCCGGCCAGCTCGACGGTGCCGGTGAGCCGGATGTCGCGGGACGAGGCGCCGACCCGGATCCCGAACGCGCCGCCCTCGACGACCCAGCGCCGCATCGCCGGGTGCCAGTAGGCGAACGCCCGGGCCGCCAGCGTCAGGGTGACCGCGGTGCTCTCGCCCGGCTCGAGGCTGACCTGGGTGAACGCGCGCAGCTCCTGCTCGGGCCGGTAGACGGCGGCCTGCGGGTCGGTGACGTAGACCTGGACGGTCTCCCGGCCGGCGCGGGCGCCGGTGTTCACCACGGTGACGGTGACGTCGACCAGCGGCTGGTCGCCGTCGGCGCGGACGGCGGTGCTCAGGTCGGTGTAGTCGAAGGTGGTGTAGGACAGGCCGTGGCCGAACGGGTACGCCACCTCCAGCTGGTGGGCGTCGTACCAGCGGTAGCCGATGAGCAGGCCCTCCCCGTACCGGACGTGGCCGAACTCGCCGGGGAAGTTGCCGACCGCCGGGTTGTCCGCGAAGCGCACCGGCACGGTCTCGGCCAGCCGGCCCGCCGGGTCGGCCGCGCCGAGCAGCAGATCGGCCGTCGCCGCGCCGCCGGCCTGGCCGAGCAGCCAGCCCTCCAGCACGGCCCGCGCCCGGTCCTGCCAGGGCGCGACGGTGACCACCGAGCCGTTGGAGAGCACGACGACCACCTGCGGGTTGGCGTCCGCGACGGCGTGCAGCAGGTCGATCTGGTGGGCCGGCAGGTCCATGTGGTCGCGGTCGTAGCCCTCGGACTCGTACGACGGAGGCAGCCCGAGGAACAGCACCACCACCTCGGCCGCCGCGGCGGTCCGTACGGCCTCCTCGACCAGCGCCGGGTCGGCCTCCGCGGACTCGATGACGAAGCCCGGGGCGAAGCTGACCTCGCGTCGGCCGTCCAGGGCGGTCCGCAGCGCGTCCAGCGCGGTGTCCACCCGGGTCGGGTTGACCTGCGAGGACCCGGCGCCCTGGAAGCGCGGCGTGCGGGCGAACTCGCCGATGACCGCGACCGTCCCGCCGGACCGCGGGTCCAGCGGGAGGATGGCGTCGTCGTTCTTGAGCAGGACGGCGCTGGCGGTCGCGGCCTCGCGGGCGAGCGCGTGGTGGGCGTCGGCGTCGAAGGTCTGCCCGGGGGCGAGCGCGCCCTGCGACCGGTCGACCAGCGTCAGCACCCGGGTGACCGCCCGGTCGACGTCGGCCTCGCTGAGCGCGCCGGCCTTGACGGCGTCCACGATGACCCGGGTGCCCAGCCCGCCGGAGGAGGGCATCTCCAGGTCGAGGCCGGCGGCCACCCCGGCGTCGCGGCGGTTGACCGCGCCCCAGTCGGAGACGACCAGCCCCTCGAAGCCCCACTCGTCGCGCAGCACGGTGGTGAGCAGCCAGGGGTCCTCGCTCGCGTAGACGCCGTTGATCTTGTTGTAGGCGCACATCACGGTCCACGGCTGGGCCTGGGTGACGACCCGCTCGAAGGCCGGCAGGTAGATCTCGCGCAGGGTCCGCTCGTCGATGTCGGCGGAGACCGTCATCCGGTCGGTCTCCTGGTTGTTGGCGGCGAAGTGCTTGAGCGAGGCGCCCACGCCGGTGCCCTGCAACCCGTTGACCAGGGCCGCGCCCAGCTCGCCGGCCAGCAGCGGGTCCTCGGAGAAGTACTCGAAGTTGCGCCCGCACAGCGGCGAGCGCTTCATGTTGACCCCGGGGCCGAGCAGCACGGCGACCTGCTCGGCGCGGCACTCGCGGCCCAGCGCCTCGCCGATGCGGTGCAGCAGCCCGGGGTTCCAGGTGGAGGCCAGCCCGGCGGCCGGCGGGAAGCAGGTGGCCGGGACGCTGTCGTTGAGCCCGACGTGGTCCGACTCGCCGGCCTGCTTGCGCAGGCCGTGCGGCCCGTCGGTGACCATGATGCCGGGGATGCCGACGCGCTCGACCGGCTGGGTACGCCAGAAGTCGGCACCGTCGAGCAGGGAGGCCTTCTCCTCGAGCGTGAGGGCGGCCAGCAGCGCGGGAACGTCGAGTGTCATGTCCCGACCGTAACAATGAAAACCTCCGCGTGGAAGTTTTTGTGGCCTACGATGGCGCGGTGGACGAACCTTCCCCGGGCACCCGGCGCGGCGCGTACGACAAGGGGGTCCGCCGCCGGCGGGAGATCCTCGACCGGGCCATCGAGGTCTTCGCCGCGCGCGGCGCCGAGGGCACCTCGCTGCGGGCGATCGGCGAGGCCATCGGGGTGTCCCACGCGGCCCTCAAGCACTACTTCGCCTCCCGCGAGGAACTGCTGATCGAGGTCTACCGGGCCGCGGAGGAACGCTCCGTCGTCGAGGACCCGCCCCCGCCGGACGCGACCGTGGTCGGCCTGATGACCCACGCCGCCCGGCGCAACCACGGCGTGCCCGGGCTGGTGCAGCTGTACTCGACGCTGGTCGCGGCGGCGCTGGAGGAGGGGCACGAGCCGTCCCGGGAGTTCTTCGGGGAGCGGTTCGCCCACCTGCGGCAGCTGCTGGCCGAGCGGATCACTGCCGAGCAGGCGGCCGGGCGCATCCGCCCGGACGTCCCGCCGGAGGTGGCGGCCGCCCTGATCATCGCGGCCTCGGACGGGTTGCAGGTGCAGTGGCTGCTCGACCCGGCGGTGGACATCGAGAAGTCGCTGGAGCTGCTGGAGAGCCTGCTCGGCGCCTGAGCTCGGGTCGCCGGGCCGGGTCGGCGGAAGTTGTCGTACCCGGGCGGCAGAATGGCCATGTGCTGGTAGCGGTGGTGTCCGACGACGGCAGCTGGCACGGTTCCGGCCGCTGGCAGGACGTGCGACCCGACGGCACGCCCGCGGGGGCGCCGGTCCGCGTGGCCGACCTGCCCGCCGCCATCGCCGCGCGCGAGGCGGCCGAGCACCCGCGCTGGCTCTGGGCCGCCACCACCGAGGGCTATCCCACCCTGCTGCGCGCCGGGGTCCGGGTGCGGCGCTGCCACGACGTCGAGCTGACCGAGGCCCTGCTGCTCGGCCATGCCGGCCGCTGGGGCGAGCCGCGCGCGCTGGCCGCCGCCCGGGCCCGGCTGACCGGCGCCCCGGTGCCGGCCGACCCGCCGCCCCGGCTCCCGCAGCCACCCGGCTTCGCCCAGGGCGCGCTGTTCGAGGCGATGTCCGGGCCGCCGGCCGCCGCCGGCTCCGGGGTCCTGGAGGCCCTGGCCCAGGTGTACGCCGACCAGCACGCCCGGATCGGCGCCACCGGGCAGCCCGGCCGTTTCGCCCTGCTGGTGGCCGCCGAGTCCGCGGGCGCCCTGGTCGGCGCGGAGATGGGCCACGCCGGCCTGCCCTGGCGCGCCGACATCCACGACCAGTTGCTGCGTGAGCTGCTCGGGGCGCCCCAGCCGGTGGGTCCGCCCCGCCGCCTGGCCGAGCTCACCGCGGAGATCAACGAGGCCTTCGGCGTACGCGGGCTGCACCCGGACTCCCCGGCCGAGGTGCTGCGCGCGTTCTCCCGGGCCGGCATCGAGGTGCCCAACACCCGGGCCTGGGTGCTGCGCCAGGTCGAGCATCCCGCGGTCAAGCCCCTGCTGGAATACAAGGAGCTCTACCGCATCTGGACGGCGCACGGCTGGGCCTGGCGCGACGCCTGGATCAGCGAGGGCCGGTTCCGCCCCGAGTACGTCCCCGGCGGCGTGGTCTCCGGCCGCTGGGCGACCCGGGGCGGCGGCGCGCTCCAGGTGCCCAAGGTGGTCCGCCGGGCCGTGGTGGCCGACCCGGGCTGGCGGTTCGTGGTGGCCGACGCCGGTCAGCTCGAGCCCCGGGTGCTGGCGGCGGTCTCCGGCGACTCCCGGCTCGCCCGGGCCGGCGCCGCGGGCGACCTGTACGCGGCGCTGGCCACCGACTCGTTCGGCGGCGACCGCGCCAAGGCCAAGATCGCCCTGCTCGGCGCGATGTACGGCCAGACCGGCGGCGCCGCGATCCCGGCCCTGGCGGTGCTGCGGCAGAGTTATCCGACCGCCTTCGAGTACGTGGAGGCCGCGGCCCGCACCGGCGAGGCGGGCGGGCTGGTGCGTTCCTGGCTGGGCCGCACCTGCCCGCCGGCGTCCACCGCCTGGCGCGACGCGGGCCTGGAGCCGCCCGAGGAGGGGGGCTCGGCCGAGCCGCAGGGCGGCGCGCCGGGCCGGGCCCGCGGCCGTTTCACCCGCAACTTCGTCATCCAGGCGACGGCCGCGGAGTGGGCGCTGGTGCTGCTCGCGACGCTGCGGACCGCGCTGGAGGGCCTGCGGGCCGAACTGGTCCTGTTCGTGCACGACGAGGTGGGCGTGCACTGCCCGGCGGAGGAGGCCGAGGCGGTCGCCGAGGCGGTGCGGGTGAGCGCGGGCCGGGCCGGTGAGCTGTTGTTCGGCGACACGGCGGTGCGGTTCCCGCTCGACGTGTCGATCGTGGAGTGCTACGCCGACGCCAAGTGAGCCCGGCGGCGCCGTGGCCCGGTCAGCCGTCCGCCCAGACGTCCAGGTCGAGGCGCTGCAACACGTGCGGCGCGAACATCCCGAAGACCGACAGGATGGCGATCAGCGTGAACACGGTGCGCAGCACGACCACCTCGGTACGCCCACCCACCCGCACGGCCATCCCGTTCGGCACCCCGATCATCCGCCACATCCGGCGCCCCATCGGGATCGGCCACAGGATCGGCACGCCGTTCTTGGTGACCATGTCGCCCAGCAGGTGCACGACGCAGCCCACGCCGACCGCGAAGCCCAGTATCGGATATCCGCGGTCGCCGGGCAGGTGCGCGGCGGTGAACCAGGCGATCACCCCCGAGGCCAGGGTCACGATCAGCCAGCCGGCCCGCTCGGCCCACTCGTCGAACAGGCCGCGCAGGGCCAGCCCGGCCATGAAGAACACCACGGCCACGACCGCCCACTTGCCGTAGGACGCGCACAGCGCCGTCGTGCCCCAGCCGACCAGCCCGGCGAAGGGCAGCGTGTGGGTGAAGGTGCGGTGGCCGTTGTTGCGCCGCGGGTCCCGGCTCAGCTTGGTCGCCGTGTAGACCCCGAGCGAGATCTTCTCGATCACCTCGGCCACGAACAGCGAGAACACCCCGAACGTCCGGGCCACCGTCGCGCCGCCCTGGTTGCGGGTCACCTTGCCGGACAGGTCCAGGTCGGGCAGCAGCGCGCCACCCGCACAGACCGCCGTGCCCACCCCGATCGCGAGCGGCGACTGGGCGTAGCCCGCGAAGTGATCCACGGCCCAGCTGCCGGCCAGCCAGACGGCCGCGCCCGACAGCGCGTGCGACGGACCCATCATGGTCGTGCCCACCCCTCCCCGTGGCCGCCGGCGCCGGTGGCCGGAGGCAAACCCGGCAACTGTCGCAGAGGCGGGAGGGGTGGGCAACGACCGCCACGTCTACTGTGGAGTGTTCATGGTCACCTATAGGTGGGCGCGTTCCACGGCGCGACGTGGTGCCGGTAGCTGTACTCGGGCCGGTAGCGGCCGTACCGGGCATGCCGCACCAGGCCCATGACCAGGAAGATCAGCGGGATGGCGGGCCAGAAGAAGGGCGCGCCGGACAGCGCCCAGAGCCCGGTCAGCACGACCGCCAGCACGGCCACGACACCGGCGTGCCGGCGTACGTCCCGGCGTGTCGCGGCCCGCGCCTGCGGGGTCTCGGCGAGCGCCCGGCGGCCCTGGTCGGGCAGATCGGCGGTGAGCGGGGCCAGCTCGTCGCGGAACCTGGCCGCGTACACCTGGGTGAGCCGCTCCTCGCCCTCCTCGAGGGTGAGCCGTCCCTCGGTCATCGCGGCCCGGAGCATGGCGGCGACGTGCTCGCGCTCGGCGTCGGAGGTCCGCAGCCGCGGCGGACCGGACGGAGTGATGGCGCTGGGATACACGGTGACCTCCTGAAACGTGGCGGGACTGGACTCCAGCGTGGCGGATCCGGCGCCGGGCCGCGTCGCCCCGGCGGAGCATCCGGTACGCCGCCGGCGGAGCAGCCGGCGCGGCGGGCGTACGTCGTGGGGAGTACCGGGGAGGCGTGCGCTACGCCCGGGGGCGCACGGAGTCGTCGCCCGCGCGCGGATGACCGGGTGAGCTGCGGTGCCGTAGGTTCGAGGCGTGCGGGACCGGGGCTTGCGGGGCCGGCCGGGCGGGCCGGAGCGAAGGGGCCGCCGGGCGGGGCGCGCGTGGCCTGAAGCCGGCGCCGGGGGTGCCGAGGGCCGGCCGTTAGCCGAGGGGTCGGCGGGGGAGGGGCCGGGTGTCGCGGGGGCTGAGCAGGGGTTTGCGGCCTCCGTAGCGGCGGCGGCCGATGGTGCCGCGTCCGGGTGGGCGTCCGGCGGTTCGGGCAGCCGTCGGTCCGGCCTGCCGGGTGGGTCCGGCCTGCCGGGTGGCTCCGGCGGGCGGCCGGACGGGTCCGGCGGGCGGGCGTTCCGGGGCGGGCGGCCGCCCGAGTGGGTGCGGTCCCGGCGCGGGTCCCGCAACGTGCACTGGCCCGGTGCGGTCATCGCGGCGCTCTGCTTCCACGTGATCGACAACTGGACGCACGCCGCCCACCTGCCCCAGCCCCGCGCCGTCGTCGCCTGCGCGCTGCTGCTGATCGGCCCGCTCGCCCTGGCCTGGCGGGGCCGCGCGCCGATCGCCGTGCTCGCCGTCGCCGGGGCCGCCACCATCGGGTACGCCACCCAGGCCACACCGTCCTGGACGTACGCCGTCGCGCCGGTCATCGCGCTGTTCACCGCCGTGCGCAACGGTCACCGCCGGCCCGCGCTCGTCGTCGCGGCCGCCGGCTACCTCGCCTATCTGACGGTCACCTGGTTCGGCGCGGGTCCGCTCGGGTTGTCGGCCGCCGCCCGCCCGTCCGTGCGCGACGCCGTGCTGGCCGCCCTGATCCTGGCCCTGACCGCGTTCATCGGCAGCGCGGCCGGGGCCCGGGCGGCGTACCTGACCGAGCTGTCCAAGGCCAACGCCGAACGTGCCCGGGCCAAGGAGGAGCAGGAACGCCGCCAGGCCGCCGACGAACGGCTGCGCATCGCCCGCGAGCTGCACGACGTGCTCGGCCACCACCTGTCGCTGATCAACGTGCAGGCCGGGGTGGGGCTGCACCTGATGGACAACCGCCCGGAGCAGGCCCGCGAGGCGCTGACCGCGATCAAGACCGCCAGCTCCGAGGCGCTGCGGGAGGTGCGCGCGGTGCTCGGCGTCCTGCGCCCGGAGGAGGAGGCGGCGCCCCGGCAGCCCGCGCTGGGCCTGGACCGCCTCACCGACCTGACGGCCGACGCGGGCCTGCCGGTGACCACGGAGGTGGTGGGGCAGCGGCGCGCCCTGCCGGCCGAGGTCGACCGGGCCGCGTACCGCATCGTCCAGGAGGCCCTCACCAACGTGCGCCGGCACGCTGCCTCCGGCGCCGCCGCCATCGTCTCGATCGCCTACGAGCCGGGCGAGCTGCGCCTGACGATCCGCAACGACGCCGGGACGGCCCCCGGCCCGCCCGACCCGGTCGGCCGGACCGGGCCGCCGGGCTTGTTGGGCGGGGTCGGCCGGACCGGGCCGCCGGGCTTGTTGGGCGGGGTCGGCCGGACCGGACCGCCGGGCTTGCTGGGCGGGGTCGGCCGGACCGGACCGCCGGGACCGCCGGGACCGCAGGGACCGCCGGACGAGCCGGGCGAACCGGGCGAACCGGACCCGGCCGGCCGGCTGGACGAGCCCGGCCGGACCGGGGCGGCCGGTGGTGGGGGCAGCGGGATCGTCGGGATCCGGACCGGGAAGGCCGGTGGCGGGGGCAGCGGGATCGCCGGGATGCGGGCCCGGGCCGCCAGCCTGGGCGGCTCGCTGCAGGCCGGGCCGCTGCCCGGCGGCGGCTACCTGGTCTCCGCCGTCCTGCCCACCGGCACCACCACGACCAGGGAGGTCGCATGATCACCGTGCTGCTGGCGGACGACCAGGCGCTGGTCCGGGCCGGGTTCCGGGCGCTGCTCAACGCGGAGCCCGACATCGAGGTGGTCGCCGAGGCCGGCGACGGCCTGGAGGCGGCCCGGCTGGCCGCGCAGACCCGCCCGGACGTGGTGCTGATGGACATCCGGATGCCCGGCGTGGACGGCCTGGAGGCGACCCGCCGCATCGTCGCCGACCCGGCGCTGGCCGCCACCCGGGTGGTCATCCTGACCACCTTCGAGCTGGACGAGTACGTCTTCGAGGCGCTGCGCACGGGCGCGTCCGGCTTCCTGGTCAAGGACACCGAACCGGTCGAGCTGCTGCGCGCGGTGCGGGCGGTCGCGGCCGGCGACGCCCTGCTGTCGCCGAGTGTCACCCGCCGGGTCATCGGCGAGTTCGCCGTCCCGGGCGGCCGCGGCCGGCCGACGGCGCCGCCCGAGGAGGCCGAGCGCCGCCTGGAGCAGCTCACCGACCGCGAACGCGAGGTGATGGTGCTGGTCGGCGAGGGACTGTCCAACGACGAGATCGCCGCCCGGCTGGTGATCAGCCCGGCGACGGCGAAGACGCACGTCAGCCGGACCATGGTCAAGCTCGGCGCCCGCGACCGGGCCCAGCTGGTGGTGCACGCCTACGAGGCCGGCCTGATCCGTCCCGGCTGGCTCGCCTGAGGGGTGGTCGATCGGCGCTCAGCGCCCCGTCACTTCTCGACGTGCTTGCGGAGGGTCTCGTAGAGCTGGCGGTCCGCGGGCCGGCTGTAGATCGTGCGGTCGGCGCCCAGCAGCACCACGAACGGGCACTCCTCGTCCTCGCCCGTCAGCCGCTTCTCCAGCACCTTGCGGCCCGTCGCGACCTCGTACAGGGTGAGCCGGTACGTCGCCGCGCGCATCGGGACCCTCAGGTCCTTCGGGTCGTCGAACTTGCAGGTGGCGACCTTCTTGCCGGTCGCGGTCAGGTCCACGCAGGCCACCAGGCGCACCTTGGCCGGCGACGACGGGTCCCACGCCTTCTGCTTCGGCGCGGTGTACCAGTTCGGGATGTCGAACAGCGTCTCCTCCTGCCGGTCGTCGGCGTCCTTGCTGTCCGCGGTGAAGATGCTGACCGGCTGGATGCCCTTGGACTGCACCTTGGGCGACTTCGGGTAGTACCAGCGCTCACAGACCCGCTTCAGGTCGTTCGCGGTGCGTACCGGATAGGAGCTGGCCCGCGGCACCTCGGCGACCGGCTCCTCGCCGGCGGTGGCCGGGGCGCCGGAGCGCAGCGGCATGGACACGCCCTTCGCCAGCGGCGGTGTCGTGCTCCTGATCGCCCGGACCCCGGCCAGGGTCACCCCGGCGAGGCACCCGGCCACCAGCACGATGCCGATCACTGTCGCCCAGATCCGCCCGTGCGAGCGGCGCGGCGTGGGCGCCGCGGCCTGGGCCGGCCCGGCCGGGAACTCCGGTCCGGTCGGTGTCACCTGCGTGTCCTCCATGAGCCGCCTTCCCCGTGTCCGGCCTGGAAGCGGCGATCATATAGGCGTCCGTCAGTAGCCGGGGACTCCGTTCTCGCCGGGCCGGGCGAACCAGGCCGGCGCGTCCGGCGCCAGCGACGTGCGGATGCGCACCAGCGCGAACGGGTTCAGCTCCGGCAGCGCGTCCGGGGCGAACCAGCCGACCGCGATCGACTCGGTGTCGTTGACCCGGGCCTCGCCGCTCACCGCCCGGCAGCGGAACCACGTGTTGACCATGTGGCAGCGGTCGCCGTTGCCGTAGACCACCTCGTGCAGGGCCACGCCGGCCAGGCGCTCGATCGTCACCTGGATGCCGGTCTCCTCCTCGACCTCCCGGACCAGCGCGTCGGCGGGCTGCTCGCCCGGGTCCATCATCCCGGCGATCACCGACCACTGGTGGTTGTCGCTGCGCTGCCCGAGCAGGATCTCGCCGCGGTCGTTGAGGATGACCGCGCTGACCGTCGGGAACATGATCAGGTCGTGGCCGACCCGGGCGCGCAGGTTCTTCACGTAGTCGGAGGCAGGCATGCGGCCACCCTAGTGATGACCATGTCCGGCCCGGCGGGAAAGGCCGGCATCCGGGTCAGGGAAGCAGTGTGCCGGGCGCGGACGATCTTCGGCGGTCGCCTCCGTTATCGTTCGTAACACCTGTCAGTAACAATGCGGCGGGTGGGACCGAGGGGGGTGAGCGGCGGCGTGGCGGAGCGCGAGCGCCTGGCCCAGGCCGATTCCGGCGAGCGGAACTGGCGCGCCTGGGGCCCCTACCTCGCCGAACGCGCCTGGGGCACGGTCCGGGAGGACTACAGCGAGCACGGCACCGCCTGGGACTACTTCCCGCACGACCACGCGCGGTCGCGGGCGTACCGCTGGAACGACGACGGCATGGCCGGGGTCTGCGACGACCGGCAGACCTTCTGCTTCGCCCTGGCCCTGTGGAACGGCCGGGACCCGATCCTCAAGGAGCGGATGTTCGGTCTCGGCGGCGACGGCGGCAACCACGGCGAGGACGCCAAGGAGTACTGGTGGTACCAGGACTCGACGCCGACCCACTCGTGGATGCGCTGGCGCTACCACTACCCGCAGACCGCGTTCCCGTACGACGAGCTGGTCCGGGTCAACGGGCAGCGCTCGCGGGAGGAGCCGGAGTACGAGCTCATCGACACCGGCGTCTTCGACGACGACCGGTTCTGGGTGGTCACCGTCGACTACGCCAAGGCGGACGTGCACGACATGGGCATCGTCGTCACCGTCGCCAACCGCGGCCCGGAGGAAGCCACCCTGCACGTGCTGCCCACGCTGTGGTTCCGCAACACCTGGTCCTGGGGCGCGGCGAACCGGCCGGTGCCGGTCATCACCGGCAGTGACGGGCGGCTGCACGGCGAGCACCGGACGCTCGGGCACATCACGCTGGACGGCGAGGCGGCCCCGCCCGCGCTGGTCTGCGACAACGAGACCAACGCGCAGCGGCTCTGGGGCCTGCCCGGCACCAGCACGTACCCCAAGGACGGGATCAACGACCACGTCGTCGCGGGCGCCCCGACGGTCAACCCGGCCGGCACGGGCACCAAGGGCGCGCTGCACTACGAGGTGACGCTGGGCCCGGGGGAGTCCCGGCAGATCCGGCTGCGGCTGACCCGTACCGATGAGGCGCCCGGCCCCCCCGACCTCGGTGACGGCCTCACGGCGGTGCTGCGCGACCGGCTCGCGGAGGCCGACGCCTACTTCGCCGAGGTGATCCCGGCCGCCGCCTCCGCCGAGGAGGCCGCGGTGGCCCGGCAGGGCATCGCCGGGCTGATGTGGGGCAAGCAGTTCTACCACTTCGACGTCAAGCAGTGGCTGCACGGCGATCCCGGCTCCGCGCCGCCGCCGCCCGGCCGGCGCTACGGGCGCAACAACGCCTGGTGGCACATGAACAGCTTCGACGTCATCTCCATGCCCGACCCCTGGGAGTACCCCTGGTACGCGGCCTGGGACCTGGCGTTCCACTGCGTCTCGATCGCCCGGGTCGACCCGGGCTTCGCCAAGGCGCAGCTGCTGCTGTTGCTGCGCGAGTGGTACATGCACCCCAACGGGCAGATCCCGGCCTACGAGTGGGCGTTCGGCGACGTCAACCCGCCGGTGCACGCCTGGGCCGCGCTGAACGTCTTCGAGATCGACGGCGGCCGGGACTTCGACTTCCTGGCCCGGGTCATGCACAAGCTGCTGCTGAACTTCACCTGGTGGGTCAACCGCAAGGACGTCGGCGGCAACAACGTCTTCGAGGGCGGCTTCCTCGGGCTGGACAACGTGGGCCCGTTCGACCGGTCCGCGGCGCTGCCGGTGGCCGGCGTGCTGGAGCAGTCCGACGGCACCGGCTGGATGGCCATGTACGCGCTCAACCTGCTCGACATGTCGGTCCGGCTGGCCCTGCACGACCGCACCTACGAGGACATGGCCACCAAGTTCTTCGAGCACTTCGCGTACATCGCCGAGGCGGCGTACCGGCAGGGGCTGTGGGACGACGAGGACTGTTTCTTCTACGACGTGCTGCGCCTGCCCGACGGGCACCGGATGCCGCTCAAGGCCCGGTCCATCGTGGGCCTGCTGCCGCTCGCGGCGACCACCCGGCTGTCCGCCGGCACCCTGAACCGGCTGCCCGAGCTGGCCGCGCGGCTGCGCTGGCTGCTGGCCGGGCAGGCCGAGTACGCCGACGTGATCAGCGCCCGCCGGCTGTCGGCCGACGGCCGCCAGCAGCGGCTGCTGTCCATGGTGGGCCAGGACCAGCTGCTGCGAATCCTGGCCCGGATGCTCGACCCGGAGGAGTTCCTGTCCCCGTACGGGCTCAGGACGCTCTCCCGCGCGCACCTGGAGAAGCCGTTCACGGTGCACCTGGGCGGCTCGGAGTTCACCGTCGGCTACGAGCCCGCGGAGAGCACCAGCGGCCTGTTCGGCGGCAACTCCAACTGGCGCGGCCCGGTCTGGATGCCGGTCAACTACCTGCTCATCGAGGCGCTGCGGGAGTTCGCGGCGTTCTTCGGCGACGACCTGATGGTGGAGTACCCGACCGGCTCGCAGACCAAGATGCCGCTGAGCGCGGTCGCCGACGACCTGTCGCGGCGGCTGGTGTCGCTGTTCGTCCCGGACTCGTGGGGCCGGCGGCCGATCTACGGCGCGCAGGAGGTCTTCCAGAGCCACCCGGACTGGAAGGACCTGGTCTCCTTCCCCGAGTACTTCCACGGCGACAACGGCGCCGGGCTGGGCGCCTGGCACCAGACCGGCTGGACCGCCCTGGTGGTGGACCTGATCCTGACCCTGCACCGATAGGAGCGGCATGGAATTCGGCGTCGGCTACTTCCCCACCCACGACGGGATGCGTCCCGGCGCGGTCGCCCGGCTGGTCGAGGAGCACGGTCAGGACGCGTTGTTCTTCGCCGAGCACACCCACATCCCGGCCAGCCGGCTCAGCCCGTGGGGCGACGGCAGCCGGCAGCTGCCCCGCAAGTACGCCCACACGTACGACCTGTTCGTGGCGCTGACCGCCGCGGCCGAGGCGACCAGCCGGCTGCGCGTGGGCAGCGGCGTCTGCCTGGTCGTCGAGCGCGACCCGATCGTCACCGCCAAGGAGGTCGCCAGCGTCGACCACCTGTCCGGCGGCCGGTTCGAGTTCGGCGTCGGCGCGGGCTGGAACCGCGAGGAGATGGCCAACCACGGCACGGACCCCCGGACCCGGATGGCCCTGCTCACCGAGCGGGTGCAGGCGATGCAGGCGATCTGGACCCAGGACGAGGCGTCCTACGCCGGGAAGTTCGTGACCTTCGACCGGATCTGGTCGTGGCCCAAGCCGGCCCAGCACCCGTGGCCGCCGGTGCTGATCGGCGGCGGCGGCCCGACCGTGCTGGACCGGGTGCTGGCCTGGGCCGACGGCTGGTTCCCGCAGTGGCACGACGAGGACCTGTTCGGCCGCATCGCCGAGTTGCGGTCCCGCGCGGAACGGCCGCTGCAGATCCAGGTGCTCAGCGTGCCGCCGGACCCGAAGGCGCTGGAGCGGCTGGCCGAGGCGGGCGTGCACCGGGCGTCGAGCTGGCTGCCGTCCGGCCCGCGCGGCGTGGTCGAGGCCGGGCTGGCCAAGTGGGAGCAGGCGGTCGCCGACCTCACCGGCCGGTGAGCCACTGAGCCCGGGGAATAGGTACGCGGACTCAGGAGCGCGGCGGCCGGCACGACGAGGATCGAGGCCGTGATCACGTACCCGTGCCCGTCGTGCCGTACCCCGGCCAACCTGACCTCCGGCTGCCCCGGCTGCGGCCGCGGCCCGGACCCGGACGCCGCCGAGGTGATCCGCCTGGACGCGGAGATCCCGGTGCTGACGGCCCGGCGGGCGGCCGCCGATCAGGCCCTGCGGCAGGCCTGGGACGCCCGGAACGCGGCGGTGGCGCGGATCCGCGCCGCGCTGGCGCCCCCGCCGGCGCCGGCCGCGCCCCGGCCCGCGCCCGCGCCCGTGCCCGTCCCCCGCACCAAGGAGGCCTCGACCCGGCTGGTGCAGAACGCGTTATTCCTGCTCGGCGGCCTGCTGCTGGCGGTGGCGGCCATCGTCTTCACGGCCGTGGCGTGGTCGCAGTTCGGCGTCGGCGGCCGGGCGCTGCTGCTGGGCGCGTTCACCGTGGCGGCCCTCGCGGCGCCGCTCGCCGCGCTGCGCCGGGGCCTGACCGCGACGGCGGAGACCTTCGCCGCCGTCGGCCTGCTGCTGGTGCTGCTGGACGGGTACGCCGCCTGGTACGTCAACCTGTTCGGCGTCGCCGACTACTCGCCCCTGGGGTACGCGGGAGCGGTCTGTGCCGTGACGGCCGCGGTGGCCGCCGGCTACGAGCACGTGACCGGGCTGGTCGGCCCCCGGTTCGTGGCGCTGGTCGTGGCCCAGCCGGTGCTGCCGCTGCTGGTGGCGCCGGTCCACCCGGAACCGACCGGGTGGGCGTACACGCTGGCGGCGGTGGCCCTGCTGAACCTGGCGGTGGTGCAGTTGCGCCGCTCCGCGCTCAGCGCGCTGGGGGTCACGGCGTACGTGCTCGGTGGCGCCGCCTCGGTCCTGGCCGCGCTGGCCGCCCTCCCCGATCTGTTCCTGCGCTTCGCGCCCGGCGACGTCGCCCTGGCGGCCGGCGCGCTGATCGTGGCGGCCGCGGTGCCGGTGGTCGCGGCCGTGCTGGCCCGGGCGCCGCTCGCCCAGTCGGTCACCGGCGGGCTGTCCGTCGTGGCGCTGGCCGTCGCGGCCGGCCGCTGCGCCGGCGTCGTCGCGGGCAGCTTCGCCGCCCCGGTGCTGGTGGCCGCGTCGGTCACGGCCGTGGCGGTGCTGGTCGCGGTGGTGCGCCGCCGGCTGCCCGAGCCGGTACGTTTCGGGCCGTGGCTCGGCGCGCTGGTCGTGGTGGCCGGCACCGGTACCGCAGTCGTGGGCGGGACCGTCGCCACCGCGGTGACCGGCCGGGGCGACTGGCGGCTGCCGGCCGTGATCGTGCTGGTCACCGCCGCCCTGGCCGTGCTGGTGTCGCGGCGGGTGCAGCCGCACGTGGTCCTGGGCGGGTTCGCGCTGGTGGCGGTCGCGGCCCCGGCGGCGTTCGGCCTGCCCTGGTGGACCGGCCCCGGGCTGGAGCTGCTGGTGGTGGCGGCCGCACTCGCCCTGGCGCTGCGGGGCGCCCCGCCGTGGCCGGCCGCGGTGGCTGCCGGGCTGACCACGCACGCGGTGGCCGTCGCCTTCGACCGGCCGTGGGTCGCCTGCGCGACCCTGACCACGGTGGCCGTCATCGGTCTCACGACCGCCTTCGTGGCGCGGGCGATGCCGACACCGGCGCGGCTGGTCGGGGGAGTGGCGCTGACCGCCGGGCTGCTGGCCGTGCCCGCGGCCGCCTGGAGCGGGACCGCGGCCCTGTCGCTGCCCGCACCGTGGCAGACCCGGATCGTGCTGGCGGCCGCGGCGCTGCTGGCCGGCGCCGTGCGGCTGCCCCTTGGCGGCTACCGGCCGTTCGCGCTGACCGCCGCCCTGCTGGGTGTCGTGTCGGCGCCGGCCTGGGCGTTCGCCTCCGGGGACTCCCCGGCGATCTACGCAGCCGGGGCGCTGCTGCTGGTCGCCCTGACCTTCGTGCGGACGATCGTGACGGCTCTCGCCGCCGGGCCGCTGGTCGCCACGCTGCTGGTGACCACCGGGCCGAGCCTGGCCGGGGTGCTGCTGCGCCCGTACGAGTGGCTGGGGCGGATCTGGTCCGGGTCGCCGGCGGGCACCGGCGCCGGCCCGGTGGCCACCGCCGACGTGGTGGCGCTGGGGGTGCTCGCGGTGGCGGTGGGGATCGCCGCGCACGCCGCGTCCGGCCGGGGCCGGGCCCTCTGGGCCGTCGCGCCGGTGCTGGCGGTGCTCGCGCCGATGGGCTTCGCCGCCGGGGGCGTGCCGTGGCCCGGCGTACCGGCGGAGAGCCTGATCATCGGGCTGGCCGGGCTGCTGGCCGTGGCGCTGCTGCGCCCGGGGGCGCCGGCGGCGCCGCTGGCGCTGGTCTGCGGTGCCCTGACCGGCGCCGGGCTCGCCGGGGCGCTGGCCACCCGGGGCGCGACGCTCGCCGCGCTGGGGCTGACCCTGGTCGCCGGCGCGGTGGCCGGCGTCGCCGGCCGGGCGCTCGCCGCGCGGCTGGCCGGGTGGCTGACCGGCGCCGGCGCAGCGCTCGCGTTGGCCTGGACGGCCGGCCGGGCGGCCGCGCTGTCCCCGCAGACCAGCGCCTTCGTCGTGCTCGGGGCGGCCGCCGCCGTCCTGGCCGTGGGGACGGTGCTGTCGACGCGCCGCGCGGTCGAGGGACGGACCGTGCAGGTGGCGGCGCACGCCGGCGCTGTGGTCGCACTGCTGCTGGCGGCCGGGTCGATCCGGCACGCCGCCGCGGTGTGCACGTTCTGGGGGCTGGCGCTGGGCGTCCGGGCGCTGCGGCCCGGCGAGGCGGCGGTGGTCCGGCGCGGACACGTGCTGGCCGCCGCGGTGGCGGAGCTGGGCGGCTGGTGGTTGCTGATCGCCGCCGAACGGGTGGCCACGGTCGAGGCGTACACGCTGCCCGCGGCCGGGGTGGCGGTGCTGGCCGGGTGGCTGGCGCGGCGTACCCGGCCGGGGCTGTCGAGCTGGGTGACGTACGGGCCGGCGCTGGGCGCGGCGCTGCTGCCGACGCTGGCGACGGTGCTGGCCGAGGAGGGCCAGCCGGTGCGCCGGCTGCTGCTCGGTCTGGGCGCGCTGGCGGTGCTGGTGGCCGGGGCGTACGGCCGGCTGCGGGCCCCGGTCGTCGCGGGCGGCGCGGTGCTCGCCGCGGTCGCCCTGCACGAGGTGGTGCTGGTCTGGGACCTGCTGCCGCGCTGGATCCCGCTGGCCGCCGCGGGCCTGCTGCTGGTCGGCCTGGCCATGACGCTGGAACGCCGCCGCCGCGACCTGGCGCGGTTCCGCGCCGCCCTGACCCGGATGCACTGAGCGGTCCTGGGTGGGCCGGTTCCGGACCCGGCGCCTTCAGACCCGCCGCCGGCGTCGGTGCCGGCGGCGCGGCGGCCGGCCGGGTGGCGGCCCCTCCTCCAGCGCGGCGGGGCCGCGGTCCCCGTAGCGCAGGAGTCTCACCACCTCGCGCGCGTCCTCGCGCCGGCGTTCATCCGGGTGCAGCACGGCGAACGTGCCCGCCAGCAACAGACACCAGTGCTTGACGATGAGCCAGATCGCGACGACGGGTACCGCGACATACGGCGACGTCTCCATCAGTTCCAGCAGCCAGACGGGCATGAGTTGACTCCCTGTGCCGGGGAGCGCAGCCGTCAGACAGGCGTCGGCTCCCGGATGACCATGTGGGGCGAGGTCGTCCGGGCAGGGTTGGGCCCGCGCGTGCGATGTTGATCAACGGTGTGGCTGTGGGTGACCGCCTCGGGCGTCTCGGTATGACACCGGCGCTGGCGGTGGAGCAGTTGCCGCAGGACCGAGACCGCGGCGCGGATCAGCCGGCGCCACAGCGAGGCGAAGGTGAGCGGTTCCGACGCGCGCTGCAGCTGCCGGTTGAGGCGGGCGGCGGCTCGCTGCAGCAGGCGCCGCGCCCCGCCCGGTGCTTCCGGCGGTGCCGGACGGACGACGTCGACGTCCTGCACCCCGGCTTGCCGCTCGATCGCCGAGAGCGGATGCAGGACCGAGCCGGTCCCGGATGCGCGGAGAACGCTGAAGGATCTGTCCGGGGCGTACCGCTTGCCGGAGTCGTCCGCGAGGAATCGGTGGCCCTGCGGATCCGTCCGGACGGCGAATCGCGAGGTGCCGATCCACAGGTCCGGGCCCGTATCGATCCGGGTGAGAAGCCTGTAGAAGGAGTCCATCAGGCTGACCGCGCTGCTCCCGCGGCCGCGTCCCGCGGAGCTCTGCAGCAGGACGATGGGTGCTTCAGCGAGGGGGAGGAAGAACGCCGGGTCGACGCCCTTGAAGGCTCGGGCGATGTCGGCGATGTCGGCCAGGGTCAGGAACGGACGGGTCGGCACCCCCGGCGCGGCGACCGCCGGGCCGGCAGGCTGCGGGTGGCCGGTCTCCACGAGGTCAGGCTAATCGATGCGCGCGATGATCGCTGCGGCCTGTCGCCGAGGTGGCCCCCGACGGGGTGGCGGGGCTCCGGTACGGTGCCCCGCATGGGCGCGATCAAGCCGTGGCATCTGGTGGTCTGTCTCCTCGTCGTGGCGGTGATCGCCGGCGCGCTCGTCGCCCTGCTCACCGCCGGCCGGCGCCGCCGGTAACGCCGGGGGTCAGCGCGTCCGCCGGCCGGTCCACAGCAGGTACTCCCAGTCCATGACCCCGTTGCCGCGGTCGTGGCGGCGGGCCAGATCCTCGAGGTCGCGGTCGAGGGCGGCCACCCGGTCGGCATCGCCGGCGAGGTTGCGGTACGCGGCGACGGTGGGGCCGTACCGCGCCTTGAAGAAGTCGCGGAACTGCGCGCCGTCGGCGAACCGGTCGATCACCGCGGCGCCCACCGTCGCGCTGACCTCGGCGACCCGGTCGCCGAAGAGGTCCCGGACGTGTCCGGCGTCGCCCCACAGCGGCGGCGGCTGCACGCCCGGCGGCGGCGCCGGGGTGTACGCCTTCATCAGGGCGAAGAGCTGACCGATGAAGCCCCGCGGCGTCCAGTTGATCAGGCCGATGACGCCGCCCGGCCGGCACACCCGCACCAGCTCGTCGGCGGCGGCCCGGTGGTGCGGGGCGAACATCACCCCGACGCACGACAGCACGGCGTCGAACGAGCCGGCGGGGAACGGCAGCGCCTCCGCGTCGCCCTCCCGCCAGTCGACCCGGGCGCCGGGCCCGGCGGCCAGGGCGCGTCCCGCCTCCAGCAGCTCCGGTGTCAGGTCGCAGGCCACCACCTCGGCGCCGGCCAGCGCGGCCGGGATCGCCGCGTTCCCGGCGCCGGCCGCCACGTCCAGCACCCGGTCTCCCGGCCCGGGCGCGCAGGCCGCGACCAGCGTCGCGCCCAGGTGGGGGATCACCTCGGTGGCGACGCTGGGGTAGTCGCCGAGGGCCCACATCGCCCGGTGGCGGGCCTTGAGCGCCCGATCGGCCTCCATCGTGTCCGGCTGTACGGTCATCTGCCGCTCCCTTCCGTCGGTGGTGACGGTAGGGATCGGCGGGACACCCGCTCCAGTACACGATCTGTACTGCCGCCGGCCGGGCCGGCGGGCCTACGCTGCTGCTCATGAGCGCCTCGTACCACCAGTTCTGTCCCGTGGCCAAGGCCATGGAGCTGCTCGACGAGCGCTGGACCCTGCTCATCGTCCGCGAGCTGGTGTCCGGCAGCTGCCGGTTCAACGACCTGCGCCGGGGCCTGCCCCGGATGTCGCCGACCCTGCTGTCCAAGCGGCTGCAGCAGCTGGCCGCGGCCGGTGTCGTGGAGCGCCGGCCCGGCGACGGCGAGGTGCGGTACGGGCTGACCCCGGCCGGACAGGAGCTGCGGCCGATCGTCGAGGCGGTCGGCGCCTGGGGGATCCGCTGGATCGGCGAGATCGGCGACGCCGACCTCGACCCGAAGCTGCTGCTCTGGGACATGCGCCGCAACATCGACCACGCGGCCGTGCCGCCGGGACGGACCGTGGTCGCGGTGACCTTCCCCGACGTCCGGGCCCCGCATCCGCGCGCGTGGTGGCTGGTGATCGCCGGCGGGGAGGCGGACGTGTGCGACGAGGACCCGGGCCACGAGGTGACGGTGAGCCTGACCGCGGAGCTGCGCGCGCTGGTCCAGGTCTGGCGCGGCGACCGGAGCTGGACCGAGACGTTGCGCTCCGGCCAGCTGCGGGTGCACGGGCCCGAGGCGGTACGCCGGACGCTGCCGGGCTGGTTCACGCTGTCGGTGTTCGCGTCGGTGCCCCGGCCGCCGGCGTCGGTGTCCGCCTGAGCGGGTCGCTCCGGTCAGGCGGTGTGGACGATGGCCTCCGCGACGCGGCGCAGCTCGCCCTGGTCCGGGGCGAAGCCCGCGGCGATGTCCGGGTGCAGGCCCGCGCGGGTCTGCTCCAGCAGCTTCACGGTGACCGTGTCGACCGGCTCGCCGGCGTACTCGTGGGTGACCTTGTCCGCCGCCGCCTGCAGGGCCGAGGTGAGCTGGTCCTCCAGCGGTCCCTGCAGCTTCTCCTCCACCTGGTTGAGCGATGCGGTGTCCAGAGTGATGTGCGGCTCGACCATGGGGGCTCCTCGTTGTACCGGTGACGGCGCGACGCTGTTACCCAACCACGTCGCGCCGGCAAACCCGGTACGTCAGGAGCGGCCGCGCTTGAGTTCGAAGAACGTGTCGCTGCGGGCGAGCGGCACCACCGCGTCCCAGAGGGCCAGCGCCTCCTCGCGCGCCGGGACCTCGTCGATGATCGGACCGTGCACGCCCCGCCGCGCGCCGTCGACCAGCAGCACCGGGGAGCCGATGTCCGGGCCGGCCGAGGCGAACGCCAGCTCGTGGGACTCCCGGACCGAGGAGTCCCAGGACTCGTCGTCGAGCACGGTCTTGGGGTCCGCGACGCCCGCCGCCTCGGCGGCCGCCACCACGATCTCGTCGGAGAGCGGCACGCCCGCCTCGAAGGTGCGGTTGCCGAGCTCGGTGTAGAAGGTGCCGATGGCCTCGTCGCGGTGGTCGGCCCGCAGCGCCTCGACCAGGCGCAGCGCCCGGGCGGAGGCGGCCATCATGGGCTTGTACTGCTCCGGGACGTCGTCGCCGTTGAGGATGGACAGGCTGAACGCCCGCCAGCGCAGGGTGACGTCGCGCTGCGGGGCCACGCCGACCAGCCAGCGCGAGGTGCGCCAGGTGAACGGGCAGGCCGGGTCGAAGAAGTAGGTAGCCTCCATGGCGTCGATCCTAGGCGCGTTCACAGCGCCCGGCTGCGCTGGTCGACGCCGAGGGGCCCGTACGGGTAGTCCGGCGCGGCCAGCTCGCTGGCCCGGTCCAGCGCCGCGGTCTCGGCCGGGTCCAGGTGCAGGTCGGCGGCCCGCAGGTTGGTCTCGAGCTGCTCGACCGTGCGCGCCCCGAGGATGGTCGAGGTCACCCCGGGCCGGTCGGTGACCCAGGCCAGCGCCACCTCGGCCATCGACACGCCCCGGGCCTCGGCAACGGACTGCGCCGCGTCGATGATCGCCCAGGTGCGGTCGGTGCCGCGCCGCTCCCACGCCTCCATGCCGCGGTCCGGGTCCTCGCCCAGCCGGGTCGCCCCGGTCGGCCGCTGGTCGCGGCGGTACTTGCCGCTGAGCCAGCCGCCGCCCAGCGGGCTCCACGGCAGCAGGCCCAGGCCGGCGTCGAGCGCGGCCGGCACGATCTCCCACTCGATCTCGCGGACCAGCAGGCTGTACTGCGGTTGCAGGGTGACCGGGGCGGCCAGGCCGAGCTCGCGGGCCAGGTACGCCGCCTTGGTGAGCTGCCAGCCGGTGAAGTTGGAGAAGCCGTAGTAGCGGATCTTGCCCTGGCGGACGAAGCCGTCCAGGGTGCGCAGGGTCTCCTCGAGCGGCGTCACCGGGTCCCAGGCGTGCGCCTGGTAGAGGTCGACGCTGTCCAGGCCGAGCCGCTGCAGCGACGCGTCCAGCGCCCGGGTGAGGTGCCGGGTGGACAGGCCGAGGTCGTTGCGGTCGGAGCCCATCGGGAAGCGGCCCTTGGTGGCCAGCACGATGGGCTCGGTCACCGCGGCGTCGCGGGAGGCGAACCAGCGGCCGATGATGCGTTCCGATTCGCCGGCGGAATAGACGTCGGCGGTGTCCACGAGGGTGCCGCCGGCCTCCGCGAAGCGGTCCAGCTGGGCGTGCGACACCTCCTCGTCCGATTCGGCGCCGAAGGTCATGGTGCCCAGGCAGAGACGGGAGACGGCGCAGCCACTGCGCCCGAGGGTGCGGTATTCCATACCGGCAACCTACGTCGCCGCGGGCAGGTCCACCCGGAAGCGGGCGCCGGCCGGGCTCTCGACGTACTCCGGCCGGCGCCCTCGGCCGGCTGATCGGCGCGGGCGGCATCCTCAAGACGGCGTTCGCGCGACCGATTGCCCGGATGTGTCCTCTCTCCCCACCTCCGGGTGCCGCCGCGCAGTCTCCGAGCTGCCGCCCGCACCGACCCGCCGTGCCGCCAGTGGGCGGCACCGATGACCCTCGAACCGGCCGCCACCGAGATCCTGGAGCGCCGGCTGCCCGGCAAGCTCTACGGCCGGACGGCCACCGAGATCACCGGTCCGTTGCAGCCGGGCACGGAGACCGTCCGCTACCGGCGGGTGCTCGGCCGCGGCCAGCACCGGCTGATGCTGGGGGTGGCCTCGCTGCACATCGCCCTGGCCGCCGCCCTGGTGGTCTACCTGCTGCTGCCGGGCAACCTGCCGCGCTTCCAGCCGGGGCACCCGGTCGGCAACACCGTCATGGTCGTCGGGCTGTTCCTGATGATCGGGCTGCAGCTGATCGTCGGCCTGCGCACCTGGGTGCTGGCGTACTTCGCCGCCCGGGCCTGCGACCCGGTGCCGATCCCGGCACCGCCGGGCCTGCGGGTGGCCGTGCTGACCACGATCGTGCCCGGCAAGGAGCCGGTCGACCTGGTGCTGACCACGCTGCGCGCGATGAAACGGGTACGCCACGACGGCCCCGTCGACGTCTGGCTGCTCGACGAGGGTGACGACGAGGACGTCCGCCGCCGGTGCGAGGAGATCGGCGTACGCCACTTCAGCCGCAAGGGCCACCCGGAGTGGAACCAGCCCAGCGGCGAGTTCAAGGCGCGGACCAAGCACGGCAACCACAACGCCTGGCGGGCCGCGCACGAGGCCGACTACGACGTGGTGGCCCAGATGGACCCCGACCACGTGCCGTACCCGAACTTCCTGGAGCGCACCCTCGGCTACTTCGCCGACCCGGACACCGCCTTCGTGGTGGCGCCGCAGGTGTACGCGAACCTCAGCGAGTCGTTCGTCGCCCGGGGCGCGGCCGAGCTGGCGTACATCTTCCACGGGATCATGCAGCGCGGCGGCAACGGCCGGGGCGCGCCGCTGCTGATCGGCACCAACCACCTGTACCGGCCGGCCGCGTTCCGGCAGATCGGCGGCTACCAGGACTGCATCATCGAGGACCACCTCACCTCGATGGTCGTCTACGGCGCGGCCAACCCGGTCTCCGGCAACCGGTGGCGGGGCGTCTACACCCCGGACATCCTGGCGGTGGGCGAGGGCCCGGCGACGTACTCGGACTTCTTCAGCCAGCAGAAGCGGTGGGCGTACGGCATCTGGGAGATCGCCCGGCAGCACTCGCCGCGGCTGCTGCCGAAGCTGAGCGCCGGGCAGCGGTGGTCGTTCTTCGCCCTGCAGTCGCACTACCCGACCACCGCCCTGTCCTGGGTCACCGGCGTCGCGCTCAGCGCGATCTACCTGGTCGGCGGGGTCACCGTGACCCGGCTGCCGGCGCTGGTCTGGGGCGTGCTGTTCGTCGCCAACATCGTCGTCGGCATGACGTTCTTCCAGTTCACCCAGCGGTTCAACCTGGTCGAGCACGAACGCCGCTCGTGGGGCCTGGCCGGGATGGCGCTGGAGCTGATCACCGCGCCGGTCTACGTGGCCGCGGCCGCGGCGCAGCTGGCCGGCCGGCCGCTGGCCTACGTCGTCACGGCCAAGGGCGCCGCCGCCACCGGCGACACCTGGCGCACCTTCCGGCCGCACCTGGGCTGGGCCGGCCTGGCCGCGGCCTGCCTGGTCACCGGGCAGCTGCTGCACCACGACTACCCGTCGCTGTACGTGTGGGCGGGCCTCACCCTGCTGATCTCGGTGGCGCCGATGGCGCACCTGCTCACCGTGGCCGCCGCGGGGTCGCTGTCCCGGCTGGTGTCGCGGGTGCCGCGGTCGTTCTCGGTCACCGCGCAGCGGCGGATCGGCGAGCGGCTGGTCGCGCAGGGGCTGCTGTCCGTGCAGGAGCTGGAACAACTGCTCGACCTGCAGGCCACCTCGGACCTGGCGTGGCAGCGGCTCGGCGACCTGGCCGTGCAACAGGGCTACGTCGACGCGCACCAGCTCGCGGCGGCCACCGGCCGCTGACGTGGGTCGGTGGTCCAAGCGGAGGCTCTCGATCCGCTTGAACCACCGACATCACTATCGCTACCCCAGCGGAGCGGGACTAACCACCCGGGTCAGAAGTGGTGGAAGAAGTTCGGTGAGGACGGTGACGCCGTCCGCGCTGAGCACCGATTCCGGGTGGAACTGCACACCGGCGAAACCCTCGCCGCGCAGGGCGTGCACGCTCCCGTCGCCCTCGTCGCGCGCCAGCAGGACCTCGCCGTACGCGGTGGTGAGCCGGTCGTGGTCGCTCAGCGCCGTGAAGCTCGAGTAGAAGCCGACCCGCCGGACCGCGCCGAACAGCGGGACGTCGCGGGCCACCCCCTGGTACGGGGTGTCCCGGCGGTGCAGGCGCAACCCCAGAACGGCCGAGAGCACCTGATGGCCCAGGCACACCGCCAGCATCGGCTGCCGCGCCGCCAGCAGCCCGGCCACCAGCGCGCGGGCCCGGACCATCTTGGGCTCGGCCGAGGCCGGGTCGCCGGGGCCGGGGCCGACGACCACCAGGTCGGCCTCCGGCACGGCGGGCGTCGTCCACGGCACCACCCGCACCCGCAGGCCCAGCGCCTTGAGCTGGTGGGCCAGCATCGCGGTGAAGGTGTCCTCGTGGTCCACGATCACCGCCGTCCGCGCGTCCAGCGCGGGCACGGTCAGCGCGCCGGGGCGGCGCTGGTCCAGCCAGAACCGGGCCAGGCCGTCGTTGCGGGCGGCCAGCGCGGCCCGGATCGCCGGGTCGTCGCCGGGCGGGCGGACCGCCGGGGGCCGCAGCGCCGTGGCGCCCAGCGCGGCCAGCACGCCCGCCGCCTTGGTGTGCGTCTCGGCGACCTCGCCGGCCGGGGTGGAGTGCCGCACCAGCGTCGCGCCGACCGGCACCCGCAGCCGGCCGGCCGGGGAGATCTCCGCGGTCCGGATCAGGATCGGCGCGTCCAGGGTCTGCCGGCCCTGGTCGTCGTGGCCGAGCAGGGCCAGCACGCCGGCGTAGTAGCCGCGGCCGCGGCGCTCGTGGCGGGCGATGACCCGGCACGCGTTCTCCACCGGGCTGCCGGTGACGGTCGGGGCGAACATGGTGGCCCGCAGCACCTCGCGCACGTCCAGGGAGCCGTGGCCGGCCAGCAGGTACTCGGTGTGGGTCAGGTGGGCCATCCGCTTGAGGTAGGGCCCGACGACCTGCCCGCCGTGCTCGGCCACCGCGGCCATCATCTTGAGCTCCTCGTCGAGCACCATGTAGAGCTCGTCGCGCTCCTTGTCGTCGGCCAGGAAGTCGGCCAGCGAGCGCTCGCCGTCGTGCCGGAACGTGCCGCTGATCGGGTTCATCATGGTGAGCCCGTCGGCCACGCTGACGTGCCGTTCCGGGGTGGCGCCGACCAGCGTGCGGGTGCCGGTGTGGATCAGGAACGTCCAGTACGCGCCCTGTTCTGCGGTGAGCAGCTCGCGGAACGCCGACCGGGCGGCGGCCAGCGGGTCGCCGTCCACGGTGGCCGTGAAGACCCGGTGGATCACGAAGTTGGCGCCCTCGCCCCGGCCGATCTCGTCGCGCAGCACCTCGGCCACGATCTCGCCGTACGTCTCGTCGGAGAGGTCGAAGCCGCCGTCGCGCAGCGCGACCGGGGTCTCGGGCAGCTCGGCCAGGAGCTCGGCGAGCGGCTTGGTGTCGTGCGCGGCGATCCGCAGGCACTCCAGCGGCGCGCCGTCGTCGACGCAGGCGAAGCCCCGCTCGGCGATCTGCCGGTACGGGACCAGGGCGAGGGTCTGCGGCCCGCTCCGGCCCGGGCTGAGCGGGATGTCGGCGAGCGCGGCCACGGTGACGACGTCGCCGGTCAGGACGTCGACGTGGTCGGCGCCGTCGCGGTGCAGCAGGGCGAAGGGTTCCATCGGTTCCTCGTCTCGGGCTGGGGTCGCCGCCGAGGACCGGGCCGTACGAAAAAGGCCGCCTCGTCGGAGGCGGCCGCGGTGGTGAGAGTTACGCGCGGGTGGGTGGGGCCGCCGGGTCGGCGGGCCACCACATGCTCAATCGCGCGTGCATGCCGGCCATCTTAGGGGCCGTCGCGGTAGCGGCGCCAGCTGCGCGGTGGCCCGGCGTTTCCGAGCCGGGCCCGGGCCTGGTCGCCGTAGCGCCAGCGGCACATCGCGTCCGGGTCGAGCGCCACCGCGGCGCGGGCCAGCGGGGCGCAGAACCAGCCGTCGGCGGTCGCCGCCGCGAGGGTGAACCGGCCGTAGGTGGCGCGGCAGTAGGTCCCGAGCAGCGCGGCGAGGTCCGCGTCGGTGGCCGGGCCGAGCAGCACCGGGGGCACCGCGGGCGGTGCGGAGGCGGCCGGGGCGGGCGGCGGCGGGGTGGCCTTGGCGGCCTGCCGAACCGCGTGCAACGGCCGCCGGGTGATGGCCGGCGCGGGCGGTTCGGTCGCGGTCGGCGGTGGCGGGACGGAGACCACGGGCGGGGGTACGGCGGCCCGCGGCGTGACCGGGGCGCGGAACAACAGCGGGGTGACCGCCGCGAGCAGGAGCACCGCCGGCACGGCCAACCGGCGGAGCCGGCGCCGGTGCAGGTGGGGCTCGACGGGTGCCGGGGCCGCGTGCCGGGGTGCGGCGCCGCGCACCGCGACCAGGCGGCCGACACCCCCGGCCCGGTGACGGGCGGTGATGTCGTGGGGCACCCGACCACCGTACGAGCAGGGCGGATGGTCGGGCTCGGCCGTCACGGTGCGTATTCGCGGCCGTGGGGCCGGGTGGGAGCCGCCGTACGGGGGAGTCAGGCCGCGGCGTAGGCGCGGCGTACCGCCGTGCGGGCCCACTGCATGCGGCCCAGCGCGCAGTCGGGGTGTTCGCCGAATTCCTGGGCGACCAGCGCGGCGCAGCCGCGTTCGCCCAGCCGGTCCACCGTCGCGGTCACCGCGGCCCGGATGAGCTCGGGCGTGGGTTGCTGCGAGCGCTGCAGGTGCGAGACGAACAGTGCCTCGGTCCGGACGTCGTCGGTGATCAGGGAAGTCATCGGATCCTCCTGCCGGGCGGTCGCACGGGGTGTCGTGGTCTCAGCACACCCGGGGGAGGCTGCGGGAGCGGCTGCGTGCCAGTTGCCATGCGGTTGCGCCGTGCTGCCGCACATGACCGATCTACCGGATATCGTGCGATTAAGTAGCGTGAGAAGGCCGAGCTGTTCCGCCCGGCCCGCGACGGGGGGTAAGTCCGTGACGGTGGTCCTGGTCGCCGACGACGACGCCGATATCCGAGACCTGGTGGCGTTCAAGCTCGAACAGTCCGGCCTCGAGGTGATCGCGGTCGAGGACGGTCAGGCCGCGCTCGAACAGGCCCGCGCCCGCCGGCCCACCCTGGCGGTCCTGGACGTCTCGATGCCCGGGCTGTCCGGCATCGACGTGTGCCGGATGCTGCGCGCGGACCCGGCCACGGCCGACATGCTGATCATCATGCTCACCGCCCGGGTGCAGGAACAGGACGTGGAGGGCGGCTTCAGCGCCGGGGCCGACGACTACGTGACCAAGCCGTTCAGCCCCCGCGAGCTGGTCTCGCGCATCCAGGCACTGCTGAGCCGGGCCCGGGCCTGAGCCGGTCCCGATGCGCCGTGACCCCACCGTCGGGCGCCTGCTGACGAGATCGTTCGCCGTCCTGGTGGCCCTGATCGTCAGCTCCGGGGTGGCCGAGACCACCGCGGTGCTGATGCAGCACCGGGTGGTGCGCGAGCTGTCCACCCACGTCCAGCCGCTGGAGCTGGCCAACGCCCGGCTGCGGGCCGTCCTCGGCGACGCCCAGCGGGGGCTGCGGGGCTACCTGCTCACCGGCGACGGGCAGGTGCTGGACACGTACCACGTGGCCCGCAGCGAGTACACGCTGGCCGGCCTGCACCTGCGCGACCTGGCCAACGCCCGGGAGGACGTGGCCGTGGACGCCCAGCTCGCCCGGGCGGACATCTGGTGGTCGCTGGCCGAGCAGCAGCGCCGGGCGCCGCCCCGCAGCGACGCCGCGGCCCGGTACGTGACCGAGGGCAAGCCGCTCTTCCAGGCGTTCGTGGCGGCCAACGAGGCCTTCGACGCCTCCCTGGCCGTCCGCGCCGCCACCCTGCAGCGGCGCAGCTCGTGGCTGGGCTGGACCACGATCGTCGTGCTGATCGTGCTGACCCTGGTGGCGGCGGCCACGGCCGGGGTGACCGCGCTGGTGACCGCCCGTCGGATCACCCGGCCGCTCGGCGGCGTGGTGACGATGCTGGCCGAGCGCGGCGCCGGCCGGCTCGACGTCCGGGCCGACACCGCCCGCGGGCCGACCGAGATCCGGGCGGTCGCCGCCGCCTTCAACGCCATGGCCGACGAGGGCGACCGGATCCGGGCCGCCGAGAGCGACGTCGCCCGGCTGCGCGGCGAGGTCCGCGAGCTCGGCTACCGGATCCGGGCCCACCTGCGGGTCCGCGACGCGATCGACGAGGCGGTCCGGGGGCTGGCCGCCATCATGCGGGCCGAGCACGTGCTGGTCCGGATGGCGCCGGGGCAGACCGACGTGCCGCACCTGAGCAGCCTGGGCGACGAGCACGAGGGCGGGCGCCTGGCCGCGCTGGCCGCGTGCGACGTCACCTGGCTGGTCGCCGGCGACGTGTGGGCCACCGGCGACGCCGCGCCGGAGGCCGACGTACGGCCGCCGGACGCCGAGATCCGGGCCTGCGCCGGGGCCGGCGCGGTGCTGACCGTGGCGGTGAGCGTGGGCGGGGACTGCCTCGGCGCGCTCACCCTGCTGCGCGACCACGGGCCGGCCTTCACCCCGGTGGACGTCCGGCTCGTCGAGGTCGTCGCCGCCGACCTCGGCCGGGGCGTGCACCTGGCCCGGCTGTACGAGCGCGAGCAGCACCTGGTCGCCCGCCTGCAGGAGCTGGACACCGCCAAGACCGACTTCATGTCCACCGTGTCGCACGAGCTGCGGACGCCGCTGACCAGCATCTCCGGCTACCTGGAGCTGCTGCTGGACACCGACGCCGGCGAGCTGAACGCGGCCCAGGTCACGATGCTCGGGGTGATCGGGCGCAACACCCGGCGGCTGCGCGACCTGATCGAGGAGATGCTGATCCTCTCCAAAATCGAGTCCGGGGCCTTCTCCACCCTGCGCGAGCCGGTCGACCTGGCCGGGCTGGTCGAGCAGGCGGTCGCGGTGATCAGGCCGGCCGCGACCGACGCGCGGATCGAGCTGCGCATCGAGGTGGACGGTCCGCTGCCGCTACGCGCCGACGCCGCGCAGCTCGACCGGGCCCTGATGAACCTGCTGGCCAACGCGGTCAAGTTCACCCCGGCCGGCGGGCAGGTCGCCCTGCGGGCCGGCCGGGCGGACGACGCCATCGTGGTCACGGTCGCCGACACCGGCATGGGCATCCCCGAGGCGGAGCAGAAGGCGCTGTTCACCCGCTTCTTCCGGGCCAGCAACGCGGTGCGGCAGGCGGTGCCCGGCACCGGTCTGGGGCTGGCGATCGTGCACACAGTGGTGGACAACCACGACGGCCGGATCGAGGTGCGCTCGGCCGAGGGGGCCGGCACGATCTTCACCATCCGGCTGCCGGCGGCCTGAGGCGCCCCCATTCGCGCGGCGCGGGGATAGCCTGTCGGCCATGCGCACACTCGAGGGCCTGCGCGGCGCCGCGCTGGTGACCGTCGGCGGATCCGTCGTGGTGCGGTCCGCGGGCCCGCCCGCCACGACCGGGACCAGGTTCCCGGTCGCCTCGATCGGCCAGCAGTTCGCCGCGGTGGCCGCGTTGCTGCTCGCCGAACGCGGCCGGCTCGCCCTGGACCGGCCGGTCGCGTCCTGGCTGCCGGGCAGCCCGCCGTGGTGGCGCGAGGTCACCCTGCACCACCTGCTGACCCACACCTCCGGCCTGCCGCACTGGGGTGACGAGCCCGGGTTCGACCCGCGCGCGGCGATGACCCCGGCCGAGCGGGTGAGCCTGATCCCGCGGGGGACCCCGGTGAGCCGGCCGGGCCTGCGCTGGCTCCACAGCAGCCCGGGCTACCTGCTGGTGGCCCACATCGTCGAGCAGGCGGCCGGCCGGCCGTACGGCGAGTTCCTGGCCGAGCACGTCTTCGCGCCGCTGGAGATGGGCTCGACCACGACGGGCCGCCCGGCGGGCGACGACGTGGCCGGCGAGCCGCCCGGGCCCGGCGCCGGCGACGTGTGGTCGACGGTCGGCGACCTGGCCCGCTATCACGAGCGGATCCACTCCGGACCGCTGCTGAACGGGGAGTCGCGGGCGGTGATGGCCGGTCCGCTCGCGCCCACGGCCGAGGAGCCCCGGGCCGGCCGCGCGTTCTTCGCCGGCCACTACGGCTACGGGGTGTTCGTCGGCACCGTGGGCGGCCACCGGGCGTACTTCCATCCGGGCGACGTCCCGGGCTTCGCCTCCTTCGCGGCCTGGCTGCCCGAGCGCCGCGCCAGCGTCGTGCTGCTGACCGATGACGAGCACGCCGACGTGCACGCGGTGACCCGGCGACTGCTGGCGGCGGCTGGGTTATCGTAGGCGCTCACCTACTGCAGCGAGGTCGGGGCGGATGTCGTCGAGAAGGACCGGCGACCAGCCGGGCCGCCGGACCAAACCGACGTCCAGCGACGTGGCGGCGGCCGCGGGGGTCTCGCGGTCCGCGGTGTCGTTCGCGTTCAACAACCCGCAGCGCATCGCCACCGCCACCCGCGAGCGGATCCTGGCGGCGGCCCAGGAGCTCGGCTACACGCCCAACACGCTGGCCCGGATGCTGCAGTCCGGCGCCACCCAGTCGCTGGGCGTGCTGTTGCCGCAGCGGCTGGCCCGGATCCTGGAGAACCCGTACTACGCGCGGTTCCTGATGGGCGTCGGCCAGGTGTGCGACCAGGAGGGCTACACCCTGCTGTTGACCCCGCCGCTGCAGGACTCGGTGCTCAAGGCGATCCCGTACGCGGCTGTCGACGGATTCATCGTCTGCGGGCTGGAGACCGACCGGGGCGAGGTGGCCGAGCTGGTCCGCCGCGGCATCCCGTTCGTGCTGATCGACAGCGACCGCTACGAGAACGCCCCCAGCGTGGACGTCGACGACCACGGCGGCGCCCGCGAGGTCACCCGGTACCTGCTGGAGCTGGGCCACCGGCGGCTGGCCGTGGTGTCGATGGACCCGGGCCCGGACCGGCCGGTGCGAGGCTACCGCGGCCCGCTGGCCCGGCGGATGGCCGGCATCGCGGAGGCGCTGGCCGAGGCCGGGCTGACCATGGACGACGTCCGGCTGGCCGAGGTCCCGGTGACCCGCACCGACGGCTACCGCGCGACCCGGGCGCTGATGGCCGGGCCGGGCGCGCCGACGGCGATCCTGGCGCTGTCCGACGTGCTGGCCTACGGGGTGGTGGACGCCCTGCAGGAGCTGGGGGTCGACGTGCCGGGCGAGGTGTCCGTGACCGGCTTCGACGACCTGGCCGAGTCGGCCTGGTTCCGGCCCCGGCTGACCACCGTGCGCCAGCCCATCGTGACCAAGGGCCGCACCGCGGCGGACTTCCTGATCTCGGCGATCCGCGGCGAGGACCAGCACCCGCACCAGTCGCTGGGCACCTCGCTGATCGTGCGCGACTCCACCGCCAAACCGGCGTGACCGTCGATGCGATCTTTGTCGGCGCGACCTCTGTAACACGAGTTAGTAACCTGCTAGCTTCTTCCCCCATGACCGATCAACTGACCGCACCGTCCGCCGAGCGCCCCGGCGCGGCCGCGCCCCCGTCCTGGTGGCGGGACGCGGTCATCTACCAGATCTACCCGCGCAGCTTCGCCGACTCCGACGGCGACGGCATCGGCGACCTGCCGGGCATCCGCGGCCGCCTGCCCTACCTGCGCGACCTGGGCGTCAACGCGGTCTGGCTGTCCCCGTTCTACGCCTCCCCGCAGGCCGACGCGGGCTACGACGTCGCCGACTACCGCACCGTCGACCCGATGTTCGGCACCCTGGCCGACGCGCGCGGCCTGATCGGCGACGCCCACGACCTCGGCCTGCGCGTCATCGTCGACCTGGTCCCCAACCACTCGTCCGACCAGCACGAGTGGTTCCGCCGGGCGCTCGCCGAGGGCCCGGGCTCGCCGATGCGCGCCCGCTACCACTTCCGGCCGGGCCGCGGCGCCGGCGGCGAGCTGCCGCCCAACGACTGGCCGTCCATCTTCGGCGGGCCGGCCTGGACCCGCACCACCGACCCGGACGGCACCCCGGGCGACTGGTACCTGCACCTGTTCGCGCCCCAGCAGCCGGACTTCAACTGGGACCACCCGGCGGTGGCCGACGAGTTCCGCACGATCCTGCGCTTCTGGCTGGACCTGGGCGTCGACGGCTTCCGCATCGACGTGGCCCACGGCCTGGTCAAGGCCCAGGGCCTGCCGGACCTGGGCGCCACGACCGAATGGCACCTGCTCGACGTGGGCGTCAGCCCGTGCTTCGACCGCGACGGCGTGCACGACATCTACCGCAGCTGGCGCCGCATCCTCGACGAGTACCCGGGCGAGCGGATCGCGGTGGCCGAGGCCTGGGCGCCCACCCTGGACCGGGTGGCCAACTACGTCCGCCCCGACGAGCTGCACCAGGCGTTCAACTTCAGCTACCTCGGCACCGCCTGGGAGGTGGCCGCCCAGCGCCGGGTCATCGACGAGTCCCTGGAGGCGATGCGCCGCGTCGGCGCCCCGGCCACCTGGACACTGTCCAACCACGACGTCGTCCGGCACACCACCCGCCTGCTGCAGGCCGACGAGGGCGACGTCGCCGGTCGCAAGCCCGCCGAGGTGGACCCGGTCGCGGGCCTGCGCCGGGCCCGCGCGGCCACCCTGCTGCTGCTGGCGCTGCCCGGCTCGGCGTACCTCTACCAGGGCGAGGAACTGGGCCTGCCCGAGGTGGTCGACCTGCCGCCGGAGGTCCGCCAGGACCCGGCGTTCCACCGCGCCACCGGCCAGGACGGCTACCGCGACGGCTGCCGGGTGCCGATCCCGTGGTCGGGCGAGCAGGCGCCGTACGGCTTCGGGCCCGCGGGCGGCCCCAGCTGGCTGCCGCAGCCGGAGAGCTGGGCCCGGCTGAGCGTGGCGGCGCAACAGGGCGACCCCGCCTCCACCCTGGAGCTGTACCGGGCCGCGCTGGCCCTGCGCCGGGCCGACGCGGCCCTCGGCGCGGCGGACAACCTGCGCTGGTGCGAGGCGCCGGAGGGCCTGCTGGTCTTCGAACGCGGCTCGGCGCTGCGGTGCACGGTCAACATGACCGACCGGCCGATCCGGATCCCGCGGCCCGGCGAGGCGCTGCTGACCAGCGGGCCGGTCGGATTGTCGGAGGCCGAGGTGGAGATTCCGGCGGACACCACCGTGTGGTGGTCGGTCTGAGCTGAGCCGTCCCGGCCCGGGTCCGCCAACCCGGGCCGGGACCTCCACCTCGCCGTCCTCCGGCCGCGCCGCTCGTCCCTGGTCCCGGCGCCCCGCGGGTAGCGTGACCGCATGCCGTCGCGGGTGTTCGTCATCGGTCCGGTGTCCTGGAACCTTCTGGTGTACGTAGCCGAGCTGCCGGCGCCCGAGCCGCACGCCGTCTTCGCCCAGCGGCATCACGAGGGGCTCGGCGGCACCTCCGCCGGCAAGGCCCTGAACCTGCGGCGACTCGGGCTGGACGTGACCCTGTACACGCTGCTCGGCGACGACGAGACGGGCGAGCGGATCAGGCGCGCCCTGCCGGACGGCATCCACCTCGTCGCAGGGCGCTCGGTGAACGGCTCGGAGCGGCACGTCAACCTCATGGACGGGGCCGGCCGGCGGCTGTCGCTCTATCTGACCCTGCCCGAGGCCGCCGCGCCCGGAGCGGACGGTTTGGAGGCGGCCCTGGCCGGCGCCGACGCTGTCGTGGTCGACCTGGCCGAGCACAGCCGCCGGGCGCTGGCGGTGGCCCGGTCCCTGGGCCGGCCGGTGTGGTGCGACCTGCACGACTACGACGGCCGCAGCGCCTTCCACGCCGAGTTCCGCGACACGGCCGACTACCTGTTCGTCAGCGACGAGCGGCTCGCCGACCCGCACACCTTCCTGCACGAGCAGATCGCCGCCGGCAAACGCCTCGCCGTCTGCACCCGGGGCGCCCGCGGCGCGCTGGCCCTGGCGCCCGGCGGCCAGATCGTCGAGGTGCCCGCCGAGCCGGTGTCCGACGTGGTGGACACCAACGGCGCGGGCGACGCGTTCTTCGCCGGTTTCCTCAGCGCCCACCTGGCCGGGCAGGAGCTGTCCGGCTGCCTGGCCCGGGCCACGAGCGCGGCGGCCGCCTGCGTCCGATCACCCGACCTGGCGGCCGGTTCCTAGCCGGCCTGTTCGCCGTCCTCGGGCGCGTCGGCGTCCTGCCGGTTGGCGCCCGTCGCGTTCACGCCGGAATTGCTGCTGCCGTGCGCCGGCGTGGTCGCGGTCGGCGCCTGGTCGGTGATGAACTCGCCCGTCTCCGGCGCGCCGGTGACGTGCTGGTCGGTGCTGCTGCCGGCGTCGGCTGTGACGCTGTCCTCGCTGCCCATGGGGTCCCCTCCGTCGTCGCTCACCGGCGGTAGTACCCCGTGCCGGCCCGGTGATGCCCGGCCGCGCCGCCGGTGTTCCGGGGCGCGGCCGGGCGTCGCTCAGTCCAGCTTCGGCGTCTCCATCAGGTCCCGGGCCGGCAGGCCGGCGACGGTGCCGCCGCCGGCCAGCTTCAGGGTGAGGGTGGCCCCGCCGGTGGCGTCCACCGCCTCCGGGTACCAGGCGACGAAGTACCGGTCCTTGACGGTGGCGTGCACCGTCCGGCCGCCGTGCAGGACGACGTCGACCGCGACGACGTCGGAGCCCAGGTGCCCGGACATCAGCCGGGCGTAGCCCTCGCTCGTCCGGAGCTGCCCCCAGCCCTGCAGTTCGACGCCTCGGCGGCCCAGCGCGGCGTCGGTCACGGGCGCCTCCATGACGCTGCCGAAGTGCACCTTTCCGGCCCGGTCGCGGAAGCAGGTGGCGGTCCACCGCGCGGTGGCGATGGACAGGTAGCGGTACGCCCCGCGGCGCTCGCCGAGAACGTTCCGGGCGGCGCCCAGCTCGGCCTGGGTGTAGCCGTACCCGGGCTCCAGCTCCTGGCGCACGCACTCCCGGCTCAGCTCGCGGGTGTCGCCGGCCGGTAGCGCCGCCGGCGTGTCGGTCCAAGAGGCGTACGCCTGGTCCTCGCCGCCGAGGCCCGGCATGACCAGCGCGGCGCCGGTGACCGCGACGGCGGCTGCTGCGGCGGCGGCCCAGCGGAGCCGGCGGGTGCGCGGCGCGGCCGGGCGGGCCGGGCTCCCGGCGGTACGGGGGGTGGCGACGATCCGCTCCAGCAGGGCCTGCGCGGACGCCTGGCGCACCCGCCCGGGCGCCACCGGGGTGGCCGCGGCGCGCAGCCGCAGGTCGAGGTCGTGCCGGTCGTCGTTGCTCATGCGGGTGCTCCCGGTTCGGTGGTGGTGGGGGCGGCCTCGGCCGGCTCCCCGGTGAGGAACTCGGCCGGCTCCCCGGTGAGGAACTCGGCCGGCTCCCCGGTGAGGAATTTGCGCAGGCGGCGGCGGGCGCGCAGCAGCCGCAGGCTGAACGCGGTGGCCGAGATGCCGAGCACCCGGGCGGCCTGCGGGCCGGTCAGGTCCTCTACCGCGGTGAGGGACAGGACCTGCTGGTCGCCGGGGCTGAGCCGGTCCCAGGCCCTGCTCAGGTCGACGCGGCCGGCGACGTCGGCGGGCTCCGCCACGGTGCTGCCGGGTTCCCGCAGGATGCGCAGGGCGACGGCCTGCCGGCGGTGGTCGCCGCGGCGGTGGTTGCGCAGCAGGTGGTGCGCGACGGTGAACAACCAGGCGCGGGCCTGGTCCAGGCCGGGCGGTACGTCGTCCAGGCGGCGCCACGCGGTCAGGAAGACCTCGGCGACCACGTCCTCCGCGGCGAGCGGATGGGTGCGCCGCTCGACGAAGCAGAGCAGGTCGTCGTACGCGGCCTCGAACAGGGCTCGGAAGGCGGCCTCGTCACCGGGCGTGACGTCCGGTGGTCGGCTGGCCGTCATGGGGACATGGGATCTGGTCACACCCCCTCATGTCCATCACCGTGAGGATCACTACAGGGGTGCGGCGGCGGGGCCGTTCTAGGGTGGCGGCATGGTCTCGTTGATCCGTAACGTCTCGTTCGACTGTGCCGACCCGTACGCGCTGGCGCTGTTCTGGGGTGAGGTGGTCGGTCACCCCGTCCATCCGGAATGCGCGCCGGGCGACGCCGAGGTCATCATCGAACCGCCGGGCGGGCCACGGCTGTTCTTCCAGGCGGTGCCGGAGCCCAAGCAGGCGAAGAACCGGGTGCACGTCTGCCTCGAGCCGGGCGACCGCGACCGCGACGCGGAGGTCGACCGGCTGCTCGGCCTGGGCGCGTCCCTGCTGGCGGACCACCGTACGCCCGCGGGCGACGGCTGGGCCGTGCTGCTCGACCCGGCCGGCAACGAGTTCTGCGTGACCCGCTCGGCGGCGGAACGGGTCACCGGGGAGTCGTGAGCCTTGGTCAGGCGACCGGGGGTGTCAGGGTCCGGCCCGGGCGTCCCCGCGGCGTCGACAGGTAGTAGTGCCACAGCAGCCGCGCCGCGATGGCCCGCCACGGCCGCCAGTCCTCGGCGATCGTCAGCATCTCGGCGGGGGAGGGCCGCGCGGGCAGCTCCCACAGCTCCGCGACCGCCTGGGCCAGGGCGATGTCGTGCACCGGCCACGCGTCCGGGCGGCCCAGCGCCATCAGCCGGTAGATCGTCGCGGTCCACGGGCCGATGCCCGGGACGGCCCGCAACGCCGCGTCGACCGTCTCGTCGTCCATCCCGGCCAGCGCGTCCAGCTCCAGGGAGCCGTCCCGCACGGCCGCCGCCAGCGCCCGCACGTAGCGGGCCTTCTGCCGGCTGAAGCCGACGGCCAGCAACTGCGCGTCGTCCAGCAGCAGGAAGCCCCGCGGGGTGAGCGGCGCGACGACCGCGCCCAGCCGGTCGAAGGCGGCCTGCGCCGAGGCGAGCGAGACCTGCTGCTCCAGCACGATGCGCACCAGGGTGACGAAGCCCGGTTCCCGGTCCCACGCCGGCGGCGGCCCGAAGCGCGCCACGATGGTGGCGAACACGGGCTCGCGCCGGCCGAGCTCGGCGATCGCGGCCTGCCGGTCGGCGCTCACGGGCGTACGGCCAGCCACACCGTCCGGGTCGTGCGGACCGTGAGGTCGGTGCGCGACAGGATGGCGTCGCTGTCGAGCAGCGTGTCGAGGGTGTCGCGGTCCTGGGCGTCGAGCCGGCCGTCGAGCCCGGTACGCAGCCGCCGCAGGCACGCCTGGGCGTAGCGGCCGGCCGCGGCGGGCAGGGGCGGGGTCAGCTCGATCCGGAACACCCGCTCGGCCTCGACCGTGAAGCCGGCCCGGGCCAGCCGCGGGCCCCAGTCCGAGCCGAGCAGCGGGACCTCGTGGCTGAGCCCCTCGCGCAGGGCGGCGTGGCAGCGGGCCTCGAGCCCCGGCCGGCCGACGCCGAGGTCGTCGGGCAGGAAGGTCGGGATGGCCTCCAGCTCCGCCACCGCGAAGACGCCGCCGGGCCGCAGGGTGGCCAGGACGTCGGCCAGCACCCGGTCGGGCTCGGCCACGTGGTGCAGCGACGCCGACGCCCACACCAGGTCCATCGGCGCCAGGGCGGGCCAGCCCGCGTCCAGGTCGGCCTGCCGGGTGTGGATCCGCCCGTCCAGGCCGTGGGCGCGGGCCTTGGCGCGGACGCGGTGCAGCATCGGCTCGGCCATGTCCACGGCGGTGACCTCGGCGTCCGGGAAGCGCGTGGCGAGGGCCAGCGCGCCGGTGCCGGTGCCGCAGCCCAGGTCGAGGATCCGCCGGGCCCGCCCGCCGGTCCGCTCGTGCAGCCATTCGACGAGCCCGTCGAGGTGGTCCCGCAGCACCTCGGCGTCCAGGTCGAGCATGTCGGCCAGCGCGTCGGTGTCGTGCGCCGGCTCGTGACGGTGGTGGTGATGGTCAGCCATGCTGCGACCCTAGCCGGGCATTGCGCGTACGGCATAGCATCTTGCGTATGACGCAAGACGGTGATCTGGACGCCCTGGTCCGCAAGCGCATCCGCGGGCTGCGGGTGGCCCGGGGCTGGTCCCTCGACGACCTGGCCGCGCGTTGTTGGCTGAGCCCGTCCACGCTGAGCCGGATCGAGACCGGCCACCGGCGCATCGCCCTTGACCAGCTGGCCCCGATTGCCCGGGCGCTGGGCACCACGCTGGACCAGCTCGTCGAGCCGGTCGCCGACGAGGACGTGGTGATCCGGCCGCACCGCGACGAGACGCGCGGCCTGACCACCTGGCTGCTCAGCCGCGATCCCGGACTGCCGGGAGTGACGGTCGCCAAGATCCGGGTCAGCCGGCCGGTGCGGGAGACCGCCGAGCTGGGGGTGCACCCGGGCAAGGACTGGTTCACCGTGCTGTCCGGGACGGTCGAGCTGCGGCTGGGGGAGCGCACGATCCTGGTCCGTGCCGGCGAGGCGGCGGAGTTCTCGACGATGATCCCGCACGCGTTCGGCGGCCACGACGGGCCGGCGGAGCTCATCTGCATCCTCGACCACGACGGGCAGCGCAGTCACCTGCACGGATCCTGAACACCGCCGGCGGCCCGGCCCGTCGCCGCCACCGGAGCTGGTGGCTCCGCGCTCAGCGTTCCAGCCGGTAGTACCCGGCGTGCTCACCGACCGTTCCCAGGATCTCTCCGCGATTGCCCAGGGCGTTGACGGTCACGTCCTCCGGGATGCCCCGGGTGGTCAGATCGATCATTGCGCCGCCCTGCCAGAGGAACGGGTGCAGGCCGCCGGCCGCGGTCTCGCTGAGGCCGAGAACCTGGCCCCGGTCGTTGATGTCGACGACGGAGGCCGTCGGTCCGCCGAGGGTGCCCAGGTCGCGGAAGGCGCCGGCGCGCCACAGGTACGCGCGCTCGGTGATCGATCCGCCGTTACCGGCGATCCAGCCCCGCTCGTTGATGGCGATCGGCCGCCAGTCATCGAGCCCGGGCGGGGCGCCCAGGTCGTACACCCGGCCGCGGAACCACATCGTGGCCCCGGTGCCGCCCATCGCGTTCCGGCCGATGATCTGACCCCGGTCGTTGACGTCCCCGGCGTATCCGGTGCCGAGGTCGGTCATGGTCCCGTCCTGCCAGAGGAAGGCGTGAGCGCCCTCGGCGGTGTACCGGGTGCCGACGACCTGGCCCCGGTCGTTGACGGCGGTGGCCATGCTGTCGAGGCTGGCCGGGTCGATGTCGGTCAGCACGCCGTGCTGCCAGAGGAAGGCGTGCGCGTAGGACTGCTCCGGACCGGCGCGGAAGACGCTGAACCCGACCACCTGGCTCCGGTCGTTCACGTCGGTCGCCCGGCCGTACTCCCGCTCGCCGTGCTCCAGCACGCCCAGGTCGGTCACCCTGCCGGCGGACCAGAGGAACCCGTGCGTCCCGGTGGCGCCGGCGCCCACCGATCCTTCGCCGACGATCTGGCCGTGGCTGTTGACGGCGCGCGCCTCACCCCCGAAACCGAGGTCCACGGCTCGGTACCAGCCCGACGCGGCGGCCGGTCCGGACGGAACGACGAGCAGCGCGAGAACGACCGCGCTCGGCGCGGCCAGCCGGCGGATCACGGTCCGGCTCCCCTTCAAGAACATCACGGAACTCTCCTTCCCTGCCCCCTGGTCGTATCGCGATCGGCCGGCGCCGGTAAGGGCCGGAAGTAACCGCGCGCCGTGTCGAACTCCCGGTTTCCCGACCAACGTTAAGTCCTCTTGACGTCAAGTGGACTTAACGCGATGATGGATCGCATGACGACAATCCTCGATCGGGTCGTGCGCTGGTGCCTGGACCCCGACGGCGACCTCTACGGCGACGAACGCGAGCGCTTCCGGTGGTACGAGGGCATGACGACGGCGGCCTCGCTGCAGGCGCTGCTCCTGCCCTGGGCGGCGGCTGTCATGGTGCTGCCGCTGGGCAAAGCCTCCGTGCTGCCCCTCGCGGTGATGCTCGCCGCCGCCTGGGCCCCCCAGATGCTGGCGACCCTGTACGTGGGGCGCCGGCAGGTCGACACGACCCCGCGCACCTGGAGCGCCAAGCGCATCCTGCTGTTCGTCCTCAACGTCGTGCCGTACGCACTGTTCGTCGTCGGCGCGCTGTACGTATCGCGCCCCGGGGACTCGTCGTGGCAGGGCGCGGCCTTCGGCAGTGCCTTCGGCGCGCTCCTGGGCGTCGCGGCGACGGTCGTGAAGGGCCGCCGTCGCGCGCGGCGCGAGGCGCTGGCCGGGGACGAGGACTGATGACGCCCCCCTCCGGCCCGGTCCGTTCCCCGGACGGTGACGGCGCGGCCGGCACTCGGGTCCGCGCGGCCCGCAAGGAGATCGGCCTGACCCAGCAGGGCCTGGCCGCCGCCGTCCAGGTGAGCCGGCAGACGATCATCGCCATGGAGACCGGCGACTACGCCCCCTCGGTCTACCTGGCCATCAAGGTGGCCAAGGCCCTGCGGTCCTCCGTGGAGGCTTTGTGGGACCCCGAACCGCCGGGGGAGGGCCTGCCGCGCGCCGCGGCGGCCCCGTGACCCGTACGGATGCCGTGCACCCCCGGCCCCGCTGCCGCTGCTATTGCTCGTAGGTTTCGAGGAAGCGCCGCAGCCGGTCGGTGGCGTCGTCGAGCACGTCGACCGGCGCCAGGAACACCATCCGCAGGTGGTCCGGCGTGGGCAGGTTGAACCCGGTCCCGTGCGACAGCAGCATCAGCTGCTGCTCCAGCAGGTCAATGATCATCTTCTGGTCGTCGCGGATCTTGTGGACCTCGGGGTCGAGGCGCGCGAACAGGTACAGCGCGCCCGCCGGCCGGACGCAGTCCACCCCGGGAATCTCGTTGATCTTGCGCCAGGCGTGGTTGCGCTGCTCGTACAGGCGACCGCCCGGGCGGATCAGCGTGGTGATGCTCTGGAAGCCGCCGAGCGCCGTCTGCACCGCGTGCTGGGCCGGCACGTTCGGGCACAGCCGCATGTTGGCCAGCAGCTGCAGCCCCTCCAGGTACTCCGTCGCGTGGGTGGTGGGCCCGCTGACCGCCATCCAGCCCGACCGGAAGCCGGCCGCCCGGTACGCCTTGGACAGCCCGCTCATCGTCAGCACCAGCAGGTCCGGGGCGAGCGCGGCCGCGCACTCGTGCTTGGCGTCGTCGTACAGGATCTTGTCGTAGATCTCGTCCGCCAGGACCAGCAGGTTGTTGCGCCGGGCGATCTCCAGCAGGCCCAGCAGGGTCTCGCGGGAGTAGACCGCGCCGGTGGGGTTGTTCGGGTTGATGATCACCAGGGCCCGGGTGTTCGGGCTCACCTGGGCGGCCACGTGTTCCAGGTCGGGCGCCCAGCCCTGACCGGAGTCGCAGTTGTAGTGCACCGGCCGGCCGCCGCACAGCGTCACCGCGCCGGTCCACAACGGATAGTCCGGGCTCGGCACCAGCACCTCGTCGCCCGTGTTGAGCAGCGCCTGCAACGACATCACGATCAGCTCGGAGACGCCGTTGCCCAGGAAGATGTCGTCGGGCTGCACGCTGCGCACGCCGAGCGTCTGGTAGTACTGCGCGACGGCGACCCGGGCCGAGTAGATGCCCCGCGCGTCGCTGTAGCCCTCGGCGTCGCCCAGGTGCATGACCATGTCGGCGACGATCGGCTCCGGCGTGCTGAGCCCCCACGGCGCCGGGTTGCCCAGGTTGAGCTTGAGGATGCGGTGCCCCGCGGCCTCCAGTTCCTGGGCGCGGCGCAGCACCGGGCCGCGGATGTCGTACCGGACGTTCCTGAGCCTGCTCGCCTGCTCCACCATGTTGCGAGCTTAGGACCTGTCGGCCGCCTGCAGCTCCGGGCCGGCGGCCGCGGCCACCGGCGCGGCGGCCACGGTGAACCAGAAGACGCTGCCGCCGCCCGGGTTGGGCTCGACGCCGAGCTCGCCGCCGTGCAGGGCCACGATGCGCCGGCAGACGGCCAGCCCGAGGCCCGTGCCGGGGAAGCCCTCGGCGGCCGGGGCCCGGTGGAACGGCGCGAAGATCCGGGTGCGCTCCTCCTCCGGTACGCCGATGCCGCGGTCCGCGACCTCGACGCGCCACCAGCCGGGGGCGTGGGCACGGGCCGCCACGGTGACCCGGGCCGCCGTGCCGTGCCGGACGAAGCGGATGGCGTTGTCGACCAGCTGGCCGAGCACCTCGCCGATCAGCTCGGCGTCGGCGGTGACCACCGGCAGGTCGCCGACGTCGATGCTGGGGCGTTCGCCGCCGGCGCCGTCGAGGTGGCCGGCGACCACGCCCAGGGCGAGCCCGCCCGCGTCGACCGGCTCGAGCTTGAGGGCGGCGTCGTTCGCGGTGGCGTAGGTCTGCAGGTCGTCCACCACCGCCAGCATGCGGGCGGTGCTGCCGGCGATGCGGTCGAGGAAGCCGCGCGCGGCCGGGTCGAGCTGCGGACCGGTGTCCTCCAGCAACAGCTCGGTGAAGCCGGCGACGGTGTGCAGCGGGGCGTGCAGGTGGTCGGCCGCGGCCACGGCGAAGCCGGACAGCTCCGCCTCGCGCTCGCGCAGCCTCTGCTCGGCCGCCGCGGCGCGCTCCCGCAGCTCCTGCTCCGCGGCCGAGCGCCGGTCCAGGCCGGCCCGCTGCTCGGCGAGGTCGTCCCGGTGCCGCTCCAGCTCGGCGCGCTGCCGGTCGAGTTCGGCGCGGTGCGCGTCCAGGTCGCGTCGCCGCCCGGCGGCGGCCCGCCGGGCCCGGGCCTCGGCCCGCCGGCGGCCCAGGTCGGTGACCAGCAGCAGCGCCGCGCACAGTCCGCTGACCAGTACGGCGCCGAGCAGGGTGAGCGGCGCCGCGGCGGCCCGGGCGGCGCTGATCAGGGCGGTCGTCGGGCGGACCCGGATCTGCCAGGTGTGCGCGGCCGGGGTGAGATCGGCCGTGCCGCTGGTGTGGCCGACCGGTTCGCCGCCCTCGGCCCAGCGGGCCACCTCGCGGGTCACGCCGTCGGGGGAGGTCTCGGTCAGCACGGTGGCCACGCCCGTGACGCCGGCCGCCTGCAGCGACTCGCGCAGCAGGTCGGGGGCGCGGACGGCCAGCACGACCCAGCCGAGGAACTCGCCGTCGTGCACGGGCGCGACGAACTCGAACGCCGGCTGGCGGTGCGCCGGCGGCAGGCCGCGGTCGGCCGGCAGCACGTGCGCGGGGCCGGCGACCAGCCGGCCGCTCTGGCGGGCCAGCTCCAGTCCGCGGGCCAGCTCGGGCCCGGCGGCGAGGGCCGGCGGTCCGGCCGGGATGCTGCCGTCGAGGGTCTGCCGGGCGCGGACGGTGCGGTCGGCGCCGACCACGATGATCTGGTGGGCGCCGGGCAGGTGGGCGGCGGCGACGCGGGACAGGGTCGGGGCCAGGGCGGCGGCGGGCCGGGCGGCGGCGGCCGCGAGGTCCTGCATCGTGTCGGCGTACCGCTGGAAGGTCGTGTCCAGGGCGCCGCGCACGCTCGCGGTCCGCAGCGCGAGCGCCGCGGTGCCGGCGTCCCCGGCGGCCGCGGTGAGACCGGCGGCCGCGCCGGCGCCGGTGCCGAGCCCGAGGGTCAGGACGGTGGCCGCCAGGGCGACGCCGCGCCGGCCCGGGGAGCCGAGCACCTTCCGGATGTTCACGGCCCCCCTATCGACCCGGGGCCGGGGGGCATGAGCAGCGCGGATACGGGTTGCCGCATTGCTACCGTTCGCGCCGAACAAGGCTCGCACAACGGATATATTGGGCGGCGCAGGAGCTCCGAACCGCGGCCGGCAGGAGGACGATGAGCACGATCCTCCTCGTCGAGGACGATCCGGACATCCGCCACCTGGTGTCGTACAAGCTCACCCGGGGCGGCTTCACGGTGGTCGCCGCGGCCGACGGCGTCGCCGCCCTGCGTGCCGCCCGGGAGAACCCGCCGGACCTGGTCCTGCTGGACGTGCGGATGCCCCGGATGTCCGGCATCGAGGTCTGCCGCGAGCTGCGGGCCGGCCCGCTGCCGCCGACCGTGCCGATCATCATGCTCACCGCGCGGTCGCGGCCCCAGGACCTGGAGCAGGGGTACGCCGCCGGCGCCACCGAGTACATCGTCAAGCCGTTCAGCCCCCGTGACCTGCTGCTGCGGGTGGAGGCCGCGCTGGCCCGGGTGAGCAGCTGATGCTGGGCCTGTTCACCGTCGTCCTGGAGATCCTGGCCGTCGTCGTCGCGGCGACCGTGGCCGCGATCGTCGTCGTCCGGGTGAGCCGCCGGCGCCGGCAGCGCCGCCGGGCGGAGCTGGCCGCCGGGCCGCGCCGGGCGCTGCTCGCCTTCGCCGCCGACAACGGCGAGCACGGCGCGCAGGAGCTGGTCGCCATCCCTGAGGACGCCTGGCGGGCCGCCGAACCGGGCGCGCTGGCGCTGCTCGGCAAGCTGCGCGGCGAGGCGCACCTGGCCCTGGTCTCGGTCTTCCTGCAGCGGGGCACCGCCCGGACCGCGCTGCGGGACCTGCGCTCGCGCGGCCGGGTCAGGCGGGCCCGGGCCGCCCAGGTGCTCGGCGACCTCGAGTTGCGCCAGGCCGTGCCGGAACTGTGCCGGCTGCTCACCGACCGCCACGACGAGGTCCGCGTGGTCGCCGTCCGTGCGCTCGGCCGGATCGGCGACCCGGCCGCCGCGTGGCGCATCATCGCCAGCCTGGACCGCGCCGACCCGGTGCCCTCGCTGCTGGCCACGCACACCCTGGTGCAGCTCGGCGCCGAGGCCGAGGTGACGCTGTCGGCCGCCCTCGACCACCCGCAGGCCCGGGTCCGCGCCGTCTGCCTGGACGCGCTCGGCCTGCTCGGCGCCACCGGCTCGGTACGCCGCATCGCCCGGGTGCTGCGCGAGGACAGCTACCTCGACGTGCGGGTCGCCGCCGCCACCAACCTCGGCAAGCTCGGCACCCGCACCGCGCTGGAACCGCTGACGCTGGCGCTGCACCCGGCGCGGCCCGCGGCGCTGCGGGCCGCCGCCGCCCGGGCCCTCGGCGAGCTGGGCGCGCCCGGCGCGGTGCCGGTCCTGGTGGAACTGCTCGACGACGGCGCGTTCCAGGTGGCCCACGAGGCGGCGCACGCGCTGCGCCGGCTGGGGCGGCCCGGCGAGCAGGCGCTGGTCGCCGCCGTCGAGGCCGAGCGGGGCGGCGCCCACGCGCGGCCCTCGTCGTCGGCCAGCCACGCCCAGGAGGCCCTGGCGCTGTCCCGGGTCGGGGCCGAGCGCGGCGAGCGGGTAGGGGCCGGGGCGTGACCCACGAGCTCGTCCGCGAGATCCTGCGCGGCGCCGACGTCCTGATCTTCGCCTACTTCGTCGCGCTCAACAGCAGCTACCTGGTGCTCATCGCGATGGCCGGGCTGGAGTTCGGCCGGCACCTGCGGCGCGCCCCGTTCGCCGGCGCGGACGACATGTTCCGCAGCCCGCTGACGCTGCCGGTGTCGGTGATCGTGCCGGCGTACAACGAGGGACCGGGGATCGTCGCGGCGGTCACGGCGATGACCGCCCTGCGCTATCCGCGCTACGAGGTAGTGGTGGTCGACGACGGCTCCAGCGACGAGACGTTCGCGCTCCTGCGGGCCGAGTTCGACCTGGTCGAGGTGCCGCGGGTGGTGCCCGGCGAGGTGCCGTACCACTCCGAGGTGCTCTCCGTGCACGTCGCCCGGGCCCACCCGGAGACGCTGACGGTGGTCCGCAAGACCAACGGCGGCAAGGCCGACGCGCTCAACGTCGGCATCAACCTGGCCCGGCACCCGCTGATCTGCATGGTCGACGCCGACTCCGTGCTGGACCCGGACGCGCTGCTGTCGGTGGCCAAGCCCTTCGGCGACGATCCGCTGCGCGTGGCCGCCTGCGGTGGCGTGGTGCGCATCGCCAACGGGTGCAAGGTGATCGGCGGCCGGGTCGTGGACGTGCGGATGCCCCGGCAGTGGCTGCTCCGCATCCAGGTGGTCGAGTACCTGCGGGCGTTCCTGATGGGCCGCACCGGCTGGTCGCGCCTCGGCGGCCTGGTGGTGATCTCCGGCGCGTTCGGCCTGTTCCGGCGCGACCTGGTCGTCGAGATCGGCGGCATGGCCACCGACACCATCGGCGAGGACGCCGAGCTCGTGGTCCGGCTGCACCATCACCTGCGCCGGCGCCGGCAGGACTACCGAGTCATCTTCGTCGCCGAGCCGGTGAGCTGGAGCGAGGCGCCGTCCAGCCTGGCCGTGCTGGGCCGCCAGCGGCGCCGCTGGCACCGCGGCATCGCCGAGATCCTGCGCAAGCACCGCGGGATGATCGGCAATCCCCGGTACGGCCGGATCGGCCTGCTCGCGCTGCCCTACTACGTGGTCTTCGAGCTGCTGGCGCCGTTCATCGAGCTGGCCGCGCTGGTGCTGCTGCCCCTCGGGCTCTGGGCGGGCGCCGTCGACGTCGGGTTCATGTGGCGTTTCGTGCTGGTCGCCTACGGCTACGGGCTGCTGGTCAGCCTCGTCTCGCTGTTCATCGAGGAGGTCTCGTTCCACCGCTACCCGCGCTGGAGCGACCTGCTGCGCGGCGTGGTGGCGGCGATCCTGGAGAACTTCGGCTACCGGCAGATCCTCGCGGTCTGGCAGGTCCGGGGCGCGCTCGGCGCGCTGCACGGGCGCCGGGCCGAGTGGGGCACGATGCACCGCGAGGGCTTCGACACCGTCCGGGAGTCAGCCGAGCCCGTCGGCGTGGGCGTCGACCCCTGAGCGCGGGTGCCGCAGGCCGGGGTGGCCGTCCGGCAGGCTGCGCCGGATCACCCACCAGCTCGCCGCGAGGCAGGCGGCCACCAGCGGCCAGGTCAGCACCCCGCGGGCGACGCCCAGGGCCACGACCGCGTGCGCGGCCCACAGCGGGACGAACACGGCCAGGCGCACGAGATACTGCGCGACCCAGACCCAGCTGCCCCGCGAGTACGCCCGCAGCAGCGCCGGGTCCCGCCGCCAGCGCGTCTTCTGCCCGAGCACCGCGCCGACGATGACGCCCAGCAGGGGCCACCGGATGACGATGCTGACCGCCCAGGCCAGCGCGCTCGCGGCGTTCGTGACGATCTGCACCAGGAAGAAGTCCTCGGCCCGGCCGGTCCGCAGGGCGATCAGCGCGGCCACGCAGACGCCGAGCAGCCCCACCAGGACCGCCCGCGGCCGGTCGCCCTGCCGCAGCCGCCAGCCGGAGACGATCACGGCGGCGGCGATCGCGGCGCCCGCGCCCACCCAGATCGACCGGCCGCCGGCCAGCCATCCGGCCACGAACACCATCGGCGGGACGGTGGCGTCCAGCGCGGCGCGCCGCCCGCCCAGCAGATCGGCCAGCGACTCCGGTTGCGCCACGTCCCACCCCGTTCTCGAGTTAGGCCAGCCTAACCGGTGGCGACGGGCCATGGAGCCCGAGGTGGCCGCGTCGACCTGCACGGTGATTGAGGGGGGCCTGGTTCGGGGAAGGGCTTGGCGGAGGTGATCCGGGTGCCCGACTCGATGGAAGCGGTACGGCGTCTGCTCGACCTGCGGTACCGCAGCCGGCCGGAGGATCTGCCCCCGGCGCTGGCCGACGTCGCGCCGCTGCTCGACGCCGTCAGCGTCACGGTGCTGCTGGTCGACTACGAGCAGGTGTCGCTGTGGCCGTTGCACGGCACCCCGGGCAGCCGCGAGCCACGCCCCGTGGACGGGACGCTGGCCGGGCAGACCTTCTGCACCGCGCGGACGATCGCCGAGGAGCGGTGTCTGTGGCTGCCCCTGCTGCACGGCGCGGAACGTCTCGGCGTGCTCGAGGTGTGGCTGCACGACGAGCCGGACGAGCGCCGGTTCCGGGACTTCGCGGTGATCGCCGCGCTGGTCGCCGAGCTGATCGCCAGCCGGCGGTTCTACGGCGACGCGGTGGAGCGGACCCGCCGCCGGCTGCCGATGCAGCTGGCCGCCGAGATCATCTGGAACCAGCTGCCGCCGCTGACCTTCGCCGCCAACGGCGCCCTGGTCACCGCGGTCCTGGAGCCCTGCTACGACGTGGGCGGCGACGCCTTCGACTACGCGGCGAACGGCGACACCGTGCACGTGGCGCTGTTCGACACCGTGGGGCACGGGATCAGCGCGAGCGCCCTGACGACGCTGACGCTGAACACGTACCGCAATGCCCGCCGCTCCGGGTTGGACCTGGCCGACACCTATCGGTCGATCGACAAGTGGATCCGCGCGCAGTATCCCGGCGCCTTCGTCACGGCCGTGCTCGGCGAGCTGGACACCAGCACCGGGGTCTACCGCCGGATCGCCGCCGGGCACCCGGCCGAGCTGCTCATCCGCGACGGCCGGGCGATGCCGGGGCTGCCCACGCCGACGGCGCTGCCGCTCGGGCTCGGTCACATGCTGCCCCGGGCCCCGGGGGTCACCGAGGTGCTGCTCGAGCCGGGCGACACGCTGGTGCTCTACACCGACGGGATCACCGAGGCGCGCTCGGCCGACGGTGAGCTGTTCGGGCTGGACCGGCTGGTCAGCTTCATCGTGCGGGCGCTGGCCGAGGGCTCGCCGGCCGAGTCGATGCGCAAGCTCATCCACGCGATCGTGTCGTACGAGAACGGCGAGCTGCGCGACGACGCGACGGCTGCCCTGGTGCAGTGGCAGCCGCCGCCGGCGGTCACGCCTTCGCGGTGGTGAGCCGCCGCGCCTTGGTGCCCGGGGCGGGGATGCCGGTGCGGTTCAGGACGGCGCGGGTCATCACGAGCACGCAGATGCCGCCGTTGAGGAACGACGCGGCGACGTCGCTGGGGTGGTGCATGCCGCGGTACATCCGGGTCAGGGCCACGCCGATCGGCACCAGCAGCAGCAGCCAGGCGGCCCGCTTGAGCCAGGTCCGGTCGGCCACCCGGTAGAGGATCACGGCCAGGCCGAGGTAGAGCGCGACGGCGGCGGAGGTGTGCCCGGAGGGGAAGCTCGACGTCGGCGGGGACGTGTCCATGTGTTCCACGTCCGGGCGGGGCCGGTCGATGACCAGCGTGGTGAGGAAGAAGACCAGGGCCTGGGCGCAGACCCCGGCGCACAGGAAGATCGACTCGCGCCACCGCTTGAGCGTCAGCCGCAGCACGATCGCCGCCAGCACGGTCACCGCGATGATCGCCGGGGTGCTGGCCAGGGTGCTGAAGACCAGCGACACCAGGCTGATGTCGTGGGTGCGGTCGCGTTCGAGCTCGCGGTTCACCGAGTCCTCGACCGTCAGCGGCCACACGTGCATCATGACCTTGGTGATGAGCAGACCCAGGGTGATCATGACGCCGAGCAACACGGCGACGGGGAGAAGCACCCGCTTGAGGGCCTGAACCGCGAAATCTGCCATGCCCGGCGCATTACCCGCACCGGCCTCGCCCCGAAACCCGGGCCCGCGGGCGCTCCCTGCCGGAGAAATGCGACAAGCAGCGACATCGAGCGTTTTCCCATCAGGTGTCGGGCGTTTCGCTCGCGCCTTTCCGTCGGCCCGGGGTGAAGATCCGGCAGACCTTCCTCGGTTGATCGGTTATCCCGCGTGTCGGATACCGGCGGCGGCGGTACGTTGACATCGGTCGATAGGCGTGCGGATTCATCGGCACAAATGCGAGATGACCTGGGAAAACTCGGGGTTCAACGGGTAAACGTGCGCACATGTCGAGACGGACGGGCTATCCACTCGGCTGGCGCCTCCGAAGTAGACCTGAGAGGTCAGGCGTGCGGCGGCAAGGCGACGATCCGGCCGGGCCGGGACGTCCATCGGCGAGGGTGGGGCCATGATTCGCGTAGCGGTGGTGCGGGACGAAGGATACTTCGGTGTGCCGGTCCGGGTGCTGCTCGAGGGCAAGCCCGATCTGCATTACGTCGGCACCGTTCCGTTCGCCGGCGACCTCCCGCAGCGGGCGGCCGAATTGTGGCCGACGGTGCTGGTCATCGACACCGAATACATGGTCAGTCAGGTATTGCCGATCGCGGCCGAACTGCACGCCACCCTGCCGTCCTGCGCCATGCTGCTGCTGTGCGACCCGGCCAAGCGCGGCATGCTCCCGCCCCGGCGCTGGGCCGGCGGGCTCAACTTCCTGCTCAAGGACGTCTCCGGGGCGGTGCTGGCGGACTCGGTCCGGCGCCTGGCCGCGGGCGAACGCGTCGTCTCGCCGCTGCTGCAGGCCGCCTCGCTCAACACCGACCGCGGGCTGAGCACCCGCGAGCTCGAGGTGCTCGGGCTGGCCGCCGAGGGCGAGTCGGTCAACGACATCGCCGGCCGGCTCTACCTCTCCGGCGGCACCGTGCGCAACTACCTGTCCGCCGTCATCACCAAGACCGGCGCCCGCAACCGCCTGGACGCGATCCGCATCGCCCGCAAGGACGGCTGGCTGCACTGACCGGCGGTGTGCGGCGCGTGGCCGACGTACCGTTGTCCCGGATGCCCTACCACCAGCTCGACGTGCCGGCGCTGCCGATCCTGCTGCCGCTCGGCGTCCTCCTCATGGCCGTCTCGGCGGTGGTGCTGCGCCGGCGCGGCCGGCTCGGCCCACGGCCCCTGCTCACGGCCTGGCTGGCCGGCTGGTACGCGGTCGCGGTGGTCGGCGCGACCCTGCTGCCCCTGCACCTGGCCTGGGGGCCCGGCGCCGGCCCGCCCGAGCTCTACCGGATCACCCTGGTCCCGCTGGTCACCGTGCGGGTGGGCGACTTCCTGCTCAACATCGTCATGACGCTGCCGCTGGCGGCGCTGCTGTACCTGGTGGCCGGGGTGCGGGACCGCCGGCCGGTGGTGCTGACCGGGCTGCTGGCCAGCCTGGGCATCGAGATCACCCAGGCCGTCGTCGTTCTGGCGGGGCACGGCAACCGGTGGGCCGACGTGAACGACCTGACCGCGAACACGCTCGGCGCGCTGCTGGGCTGGATGATCTTCCGGCGGGCCCTGCGGTCGGCGCCGGTACGCCGGGCGGTGCGGCCCTGGTCGCTCGGCCCGGACGAGCCGGCCCCGGCGAAGGCTCACCCCCCGGCCAGCCGCTCGTAGACCCGCGCGACCGCGGCGGCCATCCCGGCGGCGCTGTAGCGGGCGCCGGCCGACCGCGCGGGCAGCCGGGCGCCGTGGCGCTCCTGGTGGCTGAGCAGCTCGGTGCGCAGCGCCCGGGGCAGCGATTCCGGGTCGCGCGGGGAGAGCCGGTGCGTGCCCTCGACGGCCGCGCGGGCCGCCGCCAGCTCCTCCAGCGGCGGGCAGGCCGCGTACAGGGCGGGCAGGCCGGCGGCGAGGGCCTCGAGCACCACCAGGCCGCTGGTGCCGGGGCCGGCCGGGGAGGCGAACACGTCCATCGCGCAGAGCATCGCCCGGACGTGGTCCACGGACCCGGCGAACCGCACCCGGTCGGCCACGCCCTCGATGACGGCGAGCCGTTCCAGCGCGACCCGGGCCGGCCCGTCGCCGACCAGCAGCAGGCTGGCGCCGGGCACCTCGGCGACCGCCCGGATCAGCCGGTCGATGCCCTCGCCGTGCGCCAGCCGGCCCACCGCGCCCACGACCGGCGTGCCGGGCGCGATCCCCAGCCGCTCCCGGACCGCGGCCCGCAGCGCCGGGTCGAAACGGAACTCGGCGACCTCGAGGGCCTTGGGTATGACGGTGATGCGCGTGCCGGGCACGCCCCAGGAGCGCAGCCGCTCGGCCACCGCCGGTGTCACCGCGATCGTGGCCTGCCCGAGGCGCTCGCCCGCCAGGTAGAGCGCGCGGACCGCGGCGGTCGCCGGGCGGCCCTCGACCGACTGCTCGCTCAGGTGGTGCGCGGTGGCCACGACGGGCTGGACGCCGGCCAGCCGCGCGGCGAAGCGGCCCTGCACGCAGGCCCGGTAGAGGTGGGTGTGCACCAGGTCGAAGCGGCCGCGCCGGATCAGCCGGCGCAGGCGGACGACGGTGGCCGCGGCGCCGCCCGCGGCGACCTCGTGCACGGTCGTGCCGTCGGCGCGCATCGCGGCCGCGGCCGCTCCCGGCCGCGACAGGGTGACCACGTCGCAGTCGTACGGCAGCCGGTGCACCAGCAACCGCAGCTGATGCTCGGCGCCGCCGTGGCCCGTGGCGCTGATGACGTGCAGGACTCTCATGTCCGGCGGTCCGGGTGCGCGCGGTAAGGCGTCATTTTCCGCTCCTGGCTCGGCGAGCGCGCCAGCCACGCTGCCAGAGCGCCGGCCGGCGCGTAAGTCGCAGATGTCATGCCGAACATGAATGCCGCCGATGCCGCGAAACGCGGCGGCCGGCCCGGCCGATCGGCGGCCCCGCGACGCCGGAAGTCGCTGCGGCACAAGCGATCGAGAGCGCTCGGCGACCCCGCGGACTGAACGTGAAACATGCTCAGGTAGGCCATGACAATTACTACTGTGCTCGTTCTGCGGCGACTGGCAACCTCTATTCGTAAGCGCTGAAAAGCGATCAGCGTTGCGCCCGGAGCGCCATTTCATCAATCCGCAATGGTGGCCGCGGCGCTCCATTTCCCGACCCGCCGGTATCCGTACAGGGAGGAAATCCATGCAGGTACGGCGAGCAGCTCCCGACGCCACCGCGGGGCACCCGGCCGCGCGCCGGTGGCGGGCTCGGAGCCCCCGGCCGGCGCCGTGGTTGCGCGCGGCGTTACCCGGCCGGGCCGCCCGGGCCGGGGTCGACGCCGCGGCGCTGGGCCTGGCCCTGCTGATCGCCACCCTGCTGCGCCACGACGGCGACTTCCACCGGGTCGACCTGTCCGGGCTGCTGGCGCTCGCGATGGTCGCCGCGGTCGTGCACACCGTGGCCGGCCTGCGGTTCGGCCTCTACACCGGACGCTGGTCGTACGGCTGCTTCGAGGAGATCGCCGCGCTGGCCCGGACCGCGGCCGTGACCACGCCGGTGGTCTTCGTGCTGGACACCCTGCTCGGCCGGCTGGTGCCGCGCTCGGCCATCATCGGCGCCGGCCTGATCGCGCTGGTGCTCACCGCCGGCGTCCGCTACGCCGTCCGGCTGATCGACGACCAGCGGCTGCGTCCCTCGCCGGAGCCCGGCACCCGGGTCGTGGTGATCGGCGCCGGCGAGGGCGCCACCCAGGTCATCCGCGCGATGCTGCGCAGCCCGTTCAGCCCGTACGTGCCGGTCGCGCTGCTCGACGACGACCCCACCAAACGCACCCTGCGGATCATGGGGGTGCCGGTGGCCGGCAACCGGCACGACCTGGCCGAGGTGGCGCGGCGCTACCGGGCCGACGCGGTGCTCATCGCCATCCCCAGCGCCGGCGCCGACCTGGTCCGCGAGCTGACCGGGCTGGCCGCGCCGCTCAACATCGACCTGAAGGTGGTGCCGCCGGTCGTCGAGCTGTTCGGCCGTACCGTCTCGGTCGAGGACATCCGGCCGGTCAGCCACGCCGATCTGCTCGGCCGCCGCGAGATCGGCATCGATCTCGCGGCGGTGGCCGGCTACCTGGCGGGCCGCCGGGTGCTGGTCACCGGCGCCGGCGGCTCGATCGGCTCGGAGCTGTGCCGCCAGGTCGCCCGCTTCCACCCGGCCCGGCTGGTCATGCTCGACCGCGACGAGTCCGGCCTGCACGCCGTGCAGCTCTCGCTGGACGGCCGCGGCATGCTCGACGACCGCAACCTGGTCGTCGCCGACATCCGCGACCAGCAGCGCCTCGACGAGGTGTTCACCGAGCACCGGCCCCAGGTGGTGTTCCACGCCGCCGCCCTCAAGCACGTGCCGCTGCTGGAGATGCACCCCTCCGAGGCGCTCAAGACCAACATCATCGGCACGTACCAGATCCTGCAGACGGCCCTGCGCCACGGCGTCGACCGGCTGGTCAACATCTCCACCGACAAGGCCGCCGAGCCGGTGAGCGTGCTGGGCTACTCCAAGCGGATCACCGAGCGGCTCACCGCCGCCGCCGACGAGGCCACCCGGGGCACCTACTGCAGCGTGCGCTTCGGCAACGTGCTGGGCAGCCGCGGCTCGGTGCTGACCGCCTTCGCCGCGCAGGTCGAGGCGGGTGGCCCGATCACGGTCACGCACCCCGACATGACCCGCTACTTCATGACCGTGCAGGAGGCCGTGCGCCTGGTCATCCAGGCCGGCGCCATCGACAGCTCGGGCGAGGTGCTGGTGCTCGACATGGGCGAGCCGGTCCGCATCGACGACGTGGCCCGCCGCATCGCCGCCGCCGCCGAGCGGCACATCCAGATCGTCTACACCGGACTGCGGGCCGGGGAGAAGCTCGCGGAGACGCTGCTCGGCCCGGGCGAGCCCGACCACCGCCCGCACCACCCGCTGATCTCCCAGGCGCCGGTGCCGCCGCTGGACGGCTCGGTGCTCTCGCTGCTGGACCCGGCCGTGCCGCGCCAGGACCTGATTGCCGTGCTGCGCTGGCTCGCCGAGAGCCCGGCGCTGTCGCCGGCCCGGGTGGCCCCGGCGCCGGTCGCGCTGCGCAACGGCCGTCGCAACAAGACCACCGCCGCGTAGCGGCGCTCAGGCTCGAAGGGAGCACGCATGCGGGTCGTGATCGCCGGCCAGGGGTACGTGGGACTGCCGCTGGCCGTCCGCGCCGCCCAGGTCGGCCACTCGGTGGTCGGCTTCGACGTCGACGAGGAACGCGTGAAGCGCCTCGTCGCCGGCGAGTCCTACGTGGACGACGTCTCGTCGGCGGAGCTGCAGGAGGTCCTGGAGGCCGGCACGTTCCAGCCGTCGGCCGACCCGCGCTCGTGCGCCGGCTTCGACGTCGCGGTCATCGCGGTGCCGACGCCGCTGCGCGAGGGCACCCCCGACCTGCACTACATCGAGCAGTCGGCCCGCACCCTGGCCCGCTACCTGCGTCCCGGCGCCACGGTCGCGCTGGAGTCGACCACCTACCCGGGCACCACCACCGAGCTGGTCGCCCCGCTGCTGGAGGAGGGCTCCGGGCTGATCGCTGGCGTCGACTTCCACCTGGGCTACAGCCCCGAGCGCATCGACCCGGGCAACCGGACGTGGAACCTGGTCACCACGCCCAAGGTCGTCTCCGGGATCGACGCGGAGTCGCTGGCCCGGGTGCGGGCCTTCTACGCCTCGGTCGTGGAGCACACCGTGCCGGTCTCCGACCCCAAGGTCGCCGAGCTGGCCAAGCTCATGGAGAACACCTTCCGGCACGTCAACATCGCGCTGGTCAACGAGCTGGCGGTGTTCGCCCACGAGCTCGGCATCGACGTCTGGGAGGCGATCGCGGCGGCCTCCAGCAAGCCGTTCGGCTACCTGCCGTTCGTGCCGGGCCCGGGCGTCGGCGGGCACTGCCTGCCGATCGACCCGTCCTACCTGTCCTGGCGGGTGCAGCGGACGCTGGGCCAGAGCTTCCGCTTCGTCGAGCTGGCCAACGACATCAACAACCACATGCCCGACTACGTGGTGCGGCGGCTGGTCGGCGCGCTCAACACCCGCCGCAAGCCGGTCAACGGCTCCACGGTGCTGCTGCTGGGCCTGGCCTACAAGCGCAACAGCGGCGACGCCCGCGAGTCGCCGGCCCGCCGGGTCGCGGCGCTGCTGCTGGAGATGGGCGCCGAGGTCCGCGCGGCCGACCCGCACGTGGTCGAGGACGCCCACGTGGACCGCCGCGTCGTCCGGGTCGCCGCGAGCGCCGAGCAGCTCGCCGCGGCCGACGCGGTGATCCTGCTGGCCGACCACGACGCCTTCGACCTGGACCTGGTCGTCACGCACGCCCGCTACGTCCTGGACACCCGGCACCGCATCACCGGACCGAACGTGGAGTCGCTATGACCGTGTGGGATGGTCTCAACCGCCTGGCCGCCGCCGTCGCCCTGCTGCTGCTGTCACCGGTGATCCTGGTGATCGCGGCCTGGATCCGGATCGCCGACGGCCCGGGGATCCTGTTCGTGCAGGACCGCGCCGGCCTCGGCGGCGTCCCGTTCCGGATGCTCAAGTTCCGCACCATGGTCCACAACTCGGTCGCGCTCAGCGCGCAGCTCGGCATCGACGACCCGTTCGGCCTGGTGGAGAACGACCCGCGGATCACCCGCTGCGGCCGCTTCCTGCGCCGCACCAGCCTGGACGAGCTGCCCCAGCTGGTGAACGTGCTGCGCGGGCAGATGCGGCTGGTCGGCCCGCGCCCGGACGTGCTGCCGCAGGTGGCCCACTACTCGGCCCAGGACGCCCGGCGGCTGGAGGTCAAGCCCGGCATCACCGGCTGGGCCCAGGTCAACGGGCGCGACGACATCGACTGGCCGCAGCGCTTCGCCCTGGACCGCTGGTACGTCGACCACCGCTCGCCCGCGCTGGACCTGCGCATCCTCTGGCGCACCGTGGCCACCCTGCGCCGCGACGAGGCGCCGGTGCACGTCGACGAGCTCAACATCCGGCGGGCGCGGGACACCGGCCGTGCGGCCTGAGGTCGGCTCGGAGTTCCACTGGGACCCGGCGGCCGTCGGGTCCTCACCCTCCTTGTTGCCGGCACGGTTCGAGCTGTTCGCCACCGGCTGCGGGGCGCTGAGCACGCTGCTGCGCCGGCTGGCGCCGGCCGGCCGGCTGCACGTGCCGTCGTTCTTCTGCATGGGGGTGGCCGAGGCGCTGTCGGCGTACGTGCCGATCGCCTGGTACCGCCACCTGCCGGACGGCGCCGGCCCGCGCCTGGCGACCCTGCGCGCGGCGCCCGGCGACGTGGTGCTGACCCAGAACCTCTTCGGCCGCGACGACCCGGCGCCGTGGGACGCGTGGAGGCGCGCGCACCCCGGCGTGCCCGTGGTGGAGGACCACTCGCACGACCCGTTCAGCGACTGGGCCCGGCACAGCACGGCCCCGTACGCGATGGCCTCGCTGCGCAAGACCCTGCCGCTGCCCGACGGCGGTCTACTGTGGTCGCCCCGCGGGCTCGACCTGCCCCGGCCGGCCGGCGAACGCGGCGCCGGCGCGGACCTGAAGCTGGCCGCGATGCTGCTCAAGCAGGCGTGGCTGGCCGGCCGGCCGGTGCCCAAGGAGATGTTCCGCGCCCTGCAGCAGCGGGGTGAGCAGGCCCTGCTGGGCGGGGCCGGACCGGCCAGCACGGTGACGGCGACGCTGCTGCCCCTGCTGGACGTGGCCGGGCTGCGCGCGGCCAGCACGCGCAACGCCCACGCCCTGGTCGCGGCGCTGGGCGCGGGCAGTCCGCGGTGGCGGCTGCTGACCGGGGGACCGGCGGGGGCGGCCCCGTTCCGGGTGCAGTTGCTCTGCGCCTCGGCGGCCGCCCGCGACGCGCTGCTGGGGCACCTGGGGGAACACGGGATCTTCGCCCCGGTGCACTGGCGGCAGGACCGCGACGGATTCACCAGCGGCGACGGGGAAGCCGCCGACTGGGCCGCGCGGATCCTCACCGTACCGGTGGACCACCGCTGCGGGCCGGAGGACGTCCGCCGGGTCGCGGCGGTGCTCGGACATTGACGTTCTTGACTTCATGGAGGGAGCCGACCAATATTTAACAAAGCTTACTGAGATGGGGTCGGGTCATGCGCAGGTCGTCCATGGCAGCAACGTTGTCCGCGATGGTGCTGGCCGCCGGCCTGCTGGTCGCGCCCCCGGCCACCGCACACCCCACCCCGCCCCGCGAATGCGCCACCCCGTCGATCGACCGCCTCCAGCAGTGGCTGGCCAGCGGCGAAGGCGCCACCGTCCCGGCGACCGGCAGCCTCCTGGTGCCCCGGCACGGCGGCTACGAGGCCCGGGTGACGTTCGTGAACGCCGAATGGCACGTGGCGGTGGTCTGGCTCGGCAACCAGTTCGAGGCCCAGGCCGACCTGTCCCGCTCCGCCGGCTTCCGCCTCACCTACAGCGCCACCGACGACCTGTACGTGCAACTGCGCCCGGCCTCGCACTGGAGCGGCGGCGCCCAGTGGGCGACGGTGGTGCCGTCCACCGGGGGACGGGTGGTGACCAGGTTCTTCAGCTTCCGCCCGGAGGCGTGGGCGGCGGTGCCGGAACTGGGCGCGCCGGCGCACACGTACGCGTCGGCGCTGAGCGAGGCGCGCGGGCTGGTCTTCGTGGGCAAGACACCGAACGAGCTGACCTTCCGGGGGCTGCGCGTCCACCGGTACGTGCCGCCCTGCCGGTAGCGCCGACGGGTCGAGCGTTCAGTCGCGCAACGCCAGCAGCCGTTGCTCGTACCTGCGGTAACCGGATCGCAGCAGCATCTCGCCGAGCAGCGCCAGCGCCCACCCGCCGGACAGCGTCGACGCGTCGTCCCGGGCCGGGGCGAACGCGAAGTCGTGCTCCAGCGACACGGTCCGGGAGCCGTCGGCGCCGGCCCGTTGCAGGTCCCCGAGGTCGACCACGGCGTCGATGCCGGCCGGCGTGCCGATCCGCACGTGCAGATTCAGCGCGGGGTCGGCGTCGAACGAGGTCAGCACGCGGCCGAACAGCGCCGACGCCGACTCGAGGCCGGTGGCGATCATCGCGGTGAGCATGCCGTCCATCTCGTTCAGGGACAGCGCGGCCGGCAGCGGCCGGGCGTCGTGTCGCCGCCCCGCCGGCCGGCGGTCCGCTCCGAGTTCGGTCAACCACAGCCCGATCTCGAAGTCGGCCATCAGGAACGGCCGCGGCAGGTCGCCTCCGGTCCGCACCGCGGCGCCGGCCAGGACCGGCGTCTGCACCCGCCAGAAGCCCGCGTCCTCGTCGGTGGAGGCGAGCGCCGTGACGCAGTGGGTGTAGCTGCGGCCGTCGCCCGGATCCGCGATCTCCCACCGCCGGGCGGCCAGCGGCCAGGACCTCGCGGCCGATCCCAGCCAGCGCGTCATCGGGCTGTTTTCGAGCGTGGCCAGGATGACCCGTTCACGCTGCTCACCCACCAGCCCGGGGCCGGGCGGGCCGGCTTCGGTCGAGGCGTCGGCCGGCGTCAGGACAGCCACCGTCACCCGGAGGTCGGGCACCTCGGCGCCGGGGGCGCGCAGCACGGTCGCCCGGTTGCCGAGTCGGCGGGGGGGTCCCTCCGGCAGCGCCGGCAGACGTCTCCCGGCGGCGTGCGAGGCGACAACGGCGCGCAACGCGACGGTGGCGTGGCGCCGACGGCCCGCCCACGAGACGTCCAGGTCGTCCGGCTCGCCCGGGAGCTGCGGGCCGTCGAGGGCGGTCCGCACGCTGTCCAGCCCGAACCTTCCGAGCATCTCCGTCGCATCGAAGTGGACGATCAGGGGAGGGCCGGTGTCACCCTCCGTCCTGACCTGCACCAGCCGGGCCGCGATCGCGATGAGCGGTAACCCGTCGGCCAGTGCCGCCTGGAGCCGCCGGTTCACCGCCCGGGCGCCGAGCAGATCCTCGACCAGGGTGAACAGCGTGGCGGTCGGCTGATCCGGCGCCTCGTCCCCGTCGCGCACGTGCTCCTGGAAAAGCCCCCATCCCAGGTCGGTGGTGCGCGCGATGAGCTCGGGCAGCCAGTCGGCGGTGAGGATGCTGCGCGCAGTCGACAGCGCGTGCAGGAAGTCGACCACACCCCGGAACCCCGTCCTCGCCAGGGCGGGCATCAGGTTGGGCACGTCGAGCCTCTCGATCATGCACAGCAGGCGGGTCAGCCACTGGACCATGGCAGCGTCCGGGCCGCCCACGACGCCCGCACCGGCGGGCATGGGCAGGTACCGCACCGCCTCGTACAGAATCGCCGCGGCCTCGTCCGGCGTGAGCTGCTCGGACAGGGCGGCCAACCGCCGCAGGGCACCGGCGCTGCTCGCGCAGGCCTCCCGGTCGGCCGGGTCGGGAGTGAGCAGGCCGTCCAGCGCCAGGCGGGGGAACGGGGTACGCGCCCACATGTGCAGAACCCTTGCCAGCTCCGCGTCGGACAGGTCCAGGTCACCGCGCGCGAAGGCCCGGGAGATCAGCCAGCCGGCGCCCGTCCCGCCAGGCGCGCAGCCGCTCGTCGTCCTCGAAGGCCACCGGCGCCGTCAGCCACGACCGGTCGGCCAGCACGGCCCGGTACACCGGCGGACAGGTCGCCCGAAGGTGGGTCACCACCAGGAAGTCGACCAGCGTCAGCTGGTCGTAGGCGACGACGTAGTGCACGTTCGGCAGCCGTCCCACCACCCGGATCGCCCGGAGCAGGGCCAGCAGCTCATCCGGCTGCAGCCGGTCGACGTCGTCCACGAAGACCAGCACCGGCCGATCGATCGCGGCCAGTTCCGTCTCGAGCTCCTCGAAGTGCGTCTGGAGCGTGCCCTCGTCCGTCCACCGGCGGGCGGCCAGCTCGAACGCCTTGGTGGTCGCGGCGCCGGCGCCGGGAATGAGCCCGAGGGCCGGTGTCGCGTAGAGGGCGTAGGTCTTGAGCTTCTCCCGCGCTGATCTGGCCTTCTCCGGCAGAGCCGACCGGATCGCGCCGAGCAGCTCCGCGACGATCGCCTCCGCCGACCCCAGCGCCCACGGGTTCAGCCGCGCGATGCCCCACCGTTTCTCGTCCAGCTTCTCCAGGACCAGGTTCACCGTGCTCGTCTTGCCGCTGCCCCACGGCCCGACCACCGCCAGCACCGTGCTGCTCGACTGCGTGCCGATCTCGGCGAACATCGCGACCAGCCGGTCCACGAACTCCCGGCGCCCGAGCGTCTCCTCACCCGGGGAGGAGATGGGATCGTCCGCCCACCAGCCCCTTGCCGCACTGTCCACCATGTCACGCAGGTTAGCGAGCCCGGGTCAGGGGAACGGGTGCGGATGCGGGTTGAGCTCCCGCGGCACGGCACGGCCCAGCGCCGCCGGCACGCTCACCAGCCGCGGCAGCCCGTGCACCCGCCGGTTGGCCTGCCCGAAGGTCATCGGCAGCGTCCCCGGGACGACCACCTTCACGCAGGTGAAGCCGCCCGCCCGCTGCTCCGGCGTGGTCTGGTCGACGACCACGACGTCCAGGCCGGTGGCCAGGTAGCGGCCGATCATCGCGGTCAGGTCGGCGCCGAGGTCGGCGCCGCCGAGGATGTCCGGGCGCAGCGGCACCGTCTGCGTGCTGCGCGTCAGGAAGTCGAACCGGTCGAACACCGACGGCTCGGCGTACAGCAGGGCGTGGTGTTCCATCTCGGTCACCAGGGACGCGTCGCGGGCCATCGCCGCGGCCAGGTCGGCCCGGGCGGCGTACGCGCGGCCCAGGTCGGGCAGCAGCGGCCCGAGTTCGGCCAGGGCGTTGAGCGCCGCCTGGCCCTGGTCCGGGTGACAGGCGGCGGCGCAGGCGGCCCGGGCCCGGTGCGGTTCGCCGGTGGCGTCCGCGGCGAGCGCCCAGACGGCGGGTACGCCCTGCTCCAGCGTGATGTCGAACAGCTCCACCCGGTAGCCGGTCTCCGCCTCGATCGTCGCGGCGAGCAGGGGCAGCGCGGGGTCCCCGGCCGAGGCCGGGTCGAGCCGCGGCGGCGTCATCCGGGCGTACCAGGTGAGCAGGAAGGCGTCCCGCTCGGCCACCTCCAGGATGCCGTGCAGGACGGCCTCCTCGAGGCAGGAACCCAGCGCGCAGCCGTTGGAGACCTCGTACACCAGCGCGGGTTCGTCGGGGTGGGTGCGCCGGCTGCGGTAGTAGACGTACGACTCCGGCAGCAGGACCGGCGCCGAGCGGGCGAACGAGTAGCCCCACACCCACCGGTAGAGCTGCCGCTCGTCGAACGGCCGGTACGGGAAGCCGGGCTGCCGGTAGGCGGCGGCCGGGTACAGGCCCAGCGTCTCGGGGTGCACGGCCTGGGCCCGTACGTCGGCGTAGGGCGCGCGCACCGTCGTGCGGCGGCCGCCCGGCTCCATGCCGGCGTACCGCTCGAGGGCCTCGGCGATCGCGGTCACCCTGGCCGTGCGGTAGTCGCGGCTGCGGCCGTACCCCGACTCGGTGGCGTCGTCGCCGCGCAGGCCGATCTCCGCCGCGGCCACCGTCAGGCCGCCCTGGGCGCCGTGGGCCAGCGAGCGGACCAGGCCGGTCTCCTCGTCGTGATAGGCCGCTTCGAGGTCGGCGGCCCGGGCGGTGAGCGACCGCAGCCGGTAGCGGTCGCGGGCCGGCTTGATTCTCGGCTCGATGCTCAGCCGGGCGGCGGCCGGGGAGTCGTCGGGCAGCTCGCCGCAGGCCGGGCAGTGCGGGTCGGGCAGCACCCGGTGCCAGCGCAGGGTCAGGGTCATGAGGTCGAGGAACGCCAGGGCGCGCCGGCCGTGCGCGGCCGGCCGCCGCTCGCCAGCAGGTGAACGTCCGCACCGACGACGGCGGCGACCGTGTGCGCCGCGGACTCGGTCAGCCACGGCGAGGGCTCCCGGGCCAGCTCGGCCCGGTGGCGGTCGCGCAGGGCGGCGACGGCGGCGGCGTCCGGCCGGGCGCGACGGCGCCGGCCCCGGGCACAGGTCGGGCAGCCCGGTACGCCCGGGGTGTGCAGCGGGCCGATGACCACCTTGTCGAGTTCGGTCCAGACGGTGAGGCCGGGCGACCCGTCCGTGCGTTCCGGCGGATCGGGGCACCAGCCGTCCCGGGCGACGACGGTGAGGCCGGCCGGCAGCTCCGGGCCGCCGCCGAGGTGCTCGCGAAGCGCCTCGGCGAGCAGGCCGGACCCCTGGACGCGCAGCCGTTTCCGGTCATCGTCCATCGTCGAGCACCACCGAGACCACGAACGGATGGACCCGCGCCACGGCGGGGTCATGGATCGCGGGCACGGCGACCGGGCGCAGGCCGCGGCGGCCGAAGGCGGTGAGGATGTCGTCGAGTCCGGTGGCCGGATCGCCGTCGTGGGGGAGTGGCGGGTCGAGGCGGGAGGGCGCGTACCGGGGCTGGCCGGTGATCGCGGACTGGTGGGCCAGCAGCGTGCGTTCGACCGCCTGGGCGAGCGCGGCGTCACCCGAGCGCGCCCAGCCCTCCGCCGGGGGACGGTCACCCAGGCGGACGGCGTACCCGCTGATCCCGGCCTCCTCCAGCAGCGCCGCGCAGGTCGCCGGCTCGCCGGTGGACCGCAGGATCCGCAGGCAGCGGTGTCCGTCCGCGGTCAGCGGGCGGTCGGTGAGCGGGACGTAGCGGGCGGGCCGGGTCGGGTCACGGGCAATGAGCCCGGCGCTCGCCCGGCCGAGCAGACCGGTCAGCAGAGCCTGGTTCCAGTCGTAGGCGGTCACCGGCCCGGGCTCGGGCCGGCCGGCGAGCGCCGGGAAGGTGGCGGCGGCCGGGACCAGCCGGGGCTCGTGGGTCGTGAGGTCGTAGCCCCACAGGCGGAAGTCGCCCGGCCGGCGCCGGACCCGGTGCAGCATCTCGCGGGGATCCTCGCCGGGCGCGGTCCGGCCGGCCGCGTCGACCAGCCGGCGCGGATCCACCGCCAGCGCGGCGTAGCGGGCCACCGCGCGCAGCCCGGTCCGCAGCCGGGCCTGATCGAAGGTCGGGCCGCTGCCGGCGACCCACCGGTGCTCGGGCGCCGGCGCCAGGCCGCCCGGGTCGGCGACCCGGCAGTGCGCCACGTGCAGCGGCGTCTGGGCGAAGTCACCCTCGTCGGGCGCGGTCAGGATGCCGAAGAAGGGGTCCGCGCAGCCGGCGGCCCGCCGGGAGAAGACCTCGGGCGACCCGGCCGGTGCCGCCTCCAGCGCCCGGACCTCGGCGATCAGCGCGGACGCGGTCGGCGGCGCGGTCCCGGCGTGGTACGGGTGGGCCAGCACCCGGTGCTGCTCGGTGTGCAGGCTCGCGAGGTCGACGCTCGTGGTCACCGGGGCCCGGTCGTCGGTGACGCCGCCCAGCCGCAGCAGCACGGCCCGGACCACCTGGTTGGCCAGCAGGGCCGCCGTACCGGGGTCACAGGGCCCGGCGCCACCGGCCGTCGAGCCCAGGTCGGCGCGCCGGCTCCGGGCCCCCGCCCAGGCCCCCGGCGTCTCGGCGGTGTCCGAGACCTGCACCCAGGCCCGGCCGCCGTCCAGCACGATCCGGGCCAGCAGCGCCCGCCGCTCCCGGCACCAGCGGTCCACCGGCCCGGTCTCGGGGTCGGTGTCGGCCCGCGGGCCGTGCAGGACGACCCGGGTCGTGCGGTGCGCCGCCCCGGGCAGCGCACCGGCGGCGATCGCGGTGACGTCCCGGCTGCCGGCCTGCCGCGCCGCGTGCATCAGCGCCGAGCACAGCGGATCATCGGCGATGACCAGGACCGGCGCGTCCCGGTAGCGCTGGAACCGCCACCGGGCCGACGGCCCCTGGTCGGCGAGCAGGCCGATGCCGCGCCGGTACCGGGTGGCGTCCTCCGCGGTGAGGGTGTCGGCCCGGTCCGGCTGCTGCTGGCGCACCACGTCCCGGTCGATCAGCAGGCCGATGATCGCCTCGACCTGCGCCCGCCGGTCGGCGGGCAGCGCGGCCGTCAGCTGCGCCATCGTGTGCCCGCCGGCCAGGTACGGCGCCAGCCGCTCGAACCAGGCGGCGATCGAGGCGCCCCGCAGCCGTACGGACACCCCGGGCCCGAGGATGAACAGACCGTCGTCCACGGCCGTCCAGCGCACCCCGGCCCGAAACCGCAGCGTCATCGCGGCTCCTGATCGCCGGCCGGGCGGCTGCCCAGCACGAACTCCGCGACGGGGCCCTCGACGAGCGGATCCAGCCCGGTGGCCGCCGCGAAGGCCGCGGAGTCCCCGCTGCCGATCGCGCACGGGGCCAGGCCCATCGCGGTGGCGGCCAGGTACATCGTCTGGCAGAGCACGCCGGCGTTCTTGAGGATCAGCGCGTACCCGATGTCCTGGTACTTCCACAGCACCCGGCCGAACCGCGCGGCCGTCACGACCACCAGCTGCGGGGGAGTCGTCATCCCGGCGGCGGCCCCCGCGTCCGAGACGAGCCGGTGCGCCGGCGCGGTGATCCCGCTCAGGTGTTCCAGCCGGTGGCCGTGGGCGTCGTAGTGGTGCACGCCGGGCGCGAGGCCGGCGACGTGCCGGGCGATCAGGTACAGCTCCAGCTCGTGCAGCGCGCCGGCCGACGGGAACGGCCGGTCGACCAGCTCCAGGCCGTCGGCGCGCCGGACGCCGCGGACCCGGGCGCAGCGGTACAGGAACTCGCCCACCTGCCGGACCGTGAGCGGCTCGCGGTCGTCGTGGCGCCGTACCGACTGCCGTTGCTCGACGACGGTGGTCAGCGACGGGTCCGACCGGCGGAGGGCGTCGAGGTCCGGGCGGTCCAGGACCGTCGCGGTCCCGGTACGGGCCGGCGGGCGGGCCGGCAGCGGCGGGAACCGGTCCTGGGCCCAGCCGGTCGCCCCGGTCGGCTCCCCGGTGCGCGCGCCCAGCCGGCTGGCCGCGTGGAACCAGAGGTCCGGGGTGGCCCACTGGCGGTGCCGCAGCTCGTCGTCCGCCTCGCCGGCGGTGGCCAGCAGACCGGCCCAGCGCAGGTCGTCCACGAACCCGGGCACCGGGCCCGGCACGCTCGGGTCGGCCACCGCGGCCAGCAGCCGCGGGTCGTGCAGGCGCACGTCGCACCACGCCAGCGGCGACCGCAGCACCAGGCCGGGATCGGACCGGGTGATGACGGCGAACCGGGACAGCCGGGCGACGGTGTCGTCCCCCGGCGGTCGGGCCGGGCGCCGCGGCTCCAGCTCGTAGCAGAGCTTCTCGCCGGCCCGCACGCTGACCGTCAGCCAGCCCTGCGCGCGCAACCGGTCGACCAGCGGCGCCCGGCCGGCCGGCGGGGCGTCCACGCCGGGCTCCGCGGCCAGCTCGTCCAGCAGGGCGCGGCCGGCGGGGTCGAGCCGGCCCAGCGACGTCAGGTGCGGCCAGGCCAGCAGGCTGACCGCGTCCTGCGCGTCGGTGACGGCGAAGACCCCGGGGCGCAGCCGCAGCCGTACGGAGATCACGGCCGGCCCCGCAGCACCTCGAGCGCGGTGACGCCGTAGCCGGCCTCCACGGCGTCGGCCGCCAGGTGACAGAGCATGAAGCGCTCGACCGGGGTGACGCCGAGCTTGGTCAGCTGGAGGTAGAGGCAGTTCAGCGCGAACCGGTAGGCCTGGAACCAGGTCGCCGCCCGCATGTCCGCCCACGACCGGTCGTCGGCCATCAGCGTGCGGTGGAACGCGCTGACGTCCGGCAACGGCCGCAGCCCCGGGTCGTAGCGGCCGGGCTCGGGGTCGTCCAGGCTCAGGCGGCCGGCCTCGATGTCGCGCCGGGCCCGTTGCTGCACCTCGGCCAGCACGCGGGTCCACTCGTCGACCAGCGCGACACCCGGGCCACCGCCGTCGAGCGCCGCCACCACGGACCTGGCCCGGTCGACGAGCTGATCGGCGTGCCGGGCGAAGTGGTCGTCCCACCGCGCCCGCATCCCGGGACCCTCGGGAAAGCCGGTGAGAAACCCCTCGGCATGCGAGCGGAAGGACGGGAAACCCTCGACGAGCGAGCGGCCGGAGAGCCGGTGCGCGGTCGCGATCAGCAGGTCGTACGCCAGCGACAGCCGTCCCCGGGCGCGCCGGACCTGGTCGGTCATCCGGAACGTGAGCTCCGCGGTGGCGACGTGGAAGTCGGTCCACACGCCACCCAGGCCCGGCTCGTACGGCGCCGCCCGCAGGGTGTTGTTGTCGTACCACGGCTCGGTCGGCCCGGGGTCGTTCTCCAGCCGGGCCAGCCGCCGGTGCAGCTCCCGGAAGCGCCCGCTGTCGAGCACCCGGGTCGAGGGGTGGTCGGCGAGGTAGCCGCCGACGATGCGCCAGGTGGCCGACCGGACGGCGGCGGGCAGGTCGGCGCCGCCGGTGCGCAGGTTCAGCCTCAGGTGCGGTCCACGCCGCCAGTGCCGGACGAGATACCGGGCCGGCACGTCCGGGCCCAGCGCGGTGAACAACGGCCACACCCCGTCGACCACCAGGTCGTCGAGGCTCTCGTCGTGGTACGCGACGTGGATGCTGTGCCAGGTCATCGGCCGGCCTCCTCGACGGCGCGGTCGGCGGGCAGCCGCCCGGCGAGATAGCGCACGTACGCCTCCTCCGCCAGGGTGAGGCCGAGACGGTTGCAGAGCAGGTGACCGCACGTGTCGAGGATCGCCGTGACCCGCGGCGGGTCGGCGCCGGCGGCGTCCAGCCGGTCCCGCAGGGTCGTCAGCGACCGGTGCCACGCCGCCAGCACGCCGGTGGTCCTCGCCGGGCCGGTGGCGACGGCGGCCATCCGGCGCTGGAGCTCGATGAGCTTGCCGCGTTGCCGCTCGTACCGCCGGGCGAAGGCGGCCCGCTCGGCCAGATCCCGCAGCGCCTGTTCCCGCGGCGGCGCGGCATCGCCGGTCCCGACGCCGGCCGACGCCGACACCAGCAGGAACGACAGGGCGGCGGTCTGCCGGCGGTCCGGGTCGGGGCGGGCGGCCAGCACGGCGAGCGCGATGCGGCTCGACTCGACGAAGTGGCGTTCCACCGCGTCCATCGCCGCGCCCCGGCCGTAGCGGTCGTACTCCGGCACGTACGGCCGGAAGACCACGGTGTCGTTGGGCAGTTGCACCGGCTCCCACGTGGGCAGTCGTTCCAGTGCGCCCAGGGCGCGGGCCTGCCGGGCGTACTGGTCCGGGTCGGCCGGCGTCGACGGGTGGGCCGCGAAGTGCCGCCGGCCGTGCTCGGTCAGCAGCGCGCACAGGTCGTCGGCCGTGGCGCCCGCGGCGGGCCGGACCCGGAGCCGCACGTGGTCGCCGCCCTCCCAGTACCGCAGGAAGAACAGGTCCCCGGCCAGACCGGAGGCGTGCACCGCGGTGACGACCGACACCAGCAGGGCGTCGAGGTCGCCGCCGTGGACGAGGTGGGCGCTGACCCACGGGGGCTCACGCATCGCCGGACACCTCGACCAGGAACTCGGTGGCCCGCTGCTGCCCGTCCGCGGTGGTCAGGGCGTCGGCCGGGCCCGGCAGCACCTCCTCGAACGTCACCGGCCCCGGCGAGAGCCGCACGGCGCGTTCGAACGCCAGCACGGCGAACCAGTCGGCCAGATCCAGGGGGAACGGCTTGCGGGCCTTGGCGAGCGCGTCGCGTACCGCCCCGCCGGCGCCGTCCCCGGCCGGTCCGGAGCCGTCGGGCACCCGGACGAACGTGCGGTCCGGGATGCCCTGGCCCCGCAGCCAGGTGGCCAGCGAGAGCAGGTACCCGGCGTCGGTGTCGCCGCCGGCCCGCGCCGGCACCGCCGCCACGGGCACGGTCCAGCGTTCCCGCTGCACCACCACCCGGCCGATCTCGGCGCGCGGTTGCCGGCCGAGGCGCTGCGGCGCGAGCACCTCGGACTCCGGCGGCACCAGCGGGACGCTCGGATGCAGCAGGTGGGCCTCGCCGAAGAGCAGACACAGCAGGCGCGCCGCCGGCGGCAGCAGGAAGTCCGCCATGAGACCCAGGTGCAGCGCGGTGACCGCGACACCGAGCCGCGCCGAGCGCAGGACGAGCTGGTCGGCGTCCCGGTCGTGGACGACCACCAGATCGTGCAGCGGTATCCGGGCCGGCGCCGGGCTGCCGCTGACGGTGAAGGGATAGTCGATCTCGTACGGCAGGGCCGGCCGGCGGCAGTTGACCGCGCTGCCGAACGTGCCGCTCAGCTCGGCCCGGACGGGACCCGGCCGGGCCGCGGGCCGGTCGGGCGCGGGCGTCCCGCCGCCCTCGTGCTCGGCGAGCAGCCAGGCCAGCCGGCTGTGCCCCCGGGCGTGCCCGGTGCCGGCGACATTGAGCACCAGCCGGACCTCGTCGCCGGCGCCGCGGGTCTGCACGTAACACCCCAGCGAGGCCGGCGGGCGCATCCAGTCGGGCCAGCCGGCGATCGCCTTCTCCAGCACGTCCACGTCGATCCGGACGACACCGTCGGCGTCGACCGGTTGGCGCAGCCGGTCCAGTTCCCGGCGGCGGATCCGGTCGAACAGCCGGATCCGCGGCTCCTGGCTGAGCGCGGCGGCGGCGGAGAACGGCAGCAGGGCGTCGACCTCGAGGAACCGGCGGACCTCGGCCTCGGCGGCTGTGGCGGCGTGCTTGCGGGCGTCCTGCACGGCGTGGTGGAAGTCCAGGAAGGTCACCGTGCCGCCGGGTGGGAAACGCTCGGGCCAGAGCCGGGTCGCGGCCAGGCGCAGCGGAGCGGCCGGGTCCAGCGCCGCCAGCCAGCGCCGGACGAGGTCGAGATCGGCCAGCGCGGGACCCCACCGGCGGGCCGAGAGCTCGGCCACCGCAGCGGTGTGCACGACGTGATCGTGAACGGCGGCGTGGCGCAGCGTCGCCTGCTGGGCGTCGGTGACCCCGGCCGGCGCGGCCGTGGGGGCGTCCGGCGGCGCGTCCAGACCGGACAGCAGGCGGCGCACCGCGTGGTCGGTGTCGGCGCGCCACCGCTGGTGGTGGTCGAAGTCGGTGACGGGCGCGGGCCGGCGTACCGCGTCGCGGACCTCGGCGATCGCCGCGGCGAGCTCCGCGTCGATGGTGAGCCGCTCGCGGGCGAGCCAGGCGAGCAGCGCGCCGAGCCGGTCGGTGGCGTGCTCGGGCACCGGCAGGCGGGCCTCGATCAGGCCGCTGGTCAGCAGGTGGTCGACGAAGCCGGCCACCGTCGCGGCGTCGGCCGTCGGGGCCAGCGCGGCCACCGCCGAGCCCAGCCCGCCCACGGTCGTCACCGTGGCGCTGTCGAGCAGCTCGAGGCAGCGGCGCAGCAGGGCCGGCGCCGGCATTGCGATCAGCTGCTCGGTGGGCCGGGCCGCCAGGAAACGCACCCGGTCCGCCGAGCGGACCAGGCTGGGGTTCACCCGGATCAGGCGGGCGGGCCGGACGGACGGCTGGGCGGCGACCGCCCGCTCGACGCTGCGCACCAGCGGCGCGCTGAGCTCCGGGACGCCGACCGCGGGCGTGCCGGTGAAGCGCACCGCCGGGCCGTCGGCCGCCCACGTGCCGAAGCCGCTGGTGGTGAAGCTGCTGGAGGGGCTGGTCTTGGCCGCCGCGCGGGCGAGGTACCGGGCCAGCCTGATCAGTGTCTTGCGCGCGGGGCGGTGGGCCGGATCGGCCAGCCGCTTGCCCAGCTCGGCGGACATGGTGGGGCTCGACTCGGCCAGCGCCCGCCGGAACGCCGGCTCCCGGGCCGCCGCCAGCAGCCGGACCTGCTTGTCGGCGTGCTCCTCGTGCAGCAGGGCGTCGAGCCGGGCCGCCGCCGCGTCGCAGGCGGCGTGCCGGTCCAGCCAGGCGCCGATCCGGGCGGCGAGGGGACCGGGCAGGGCCGCGCGTACCGCCGGGGTCCACGACGACGGGGGCGGGCGCCGTCCCTGGTGCAGGCGGCGGCGCAGGGTCAGGACCGCCGGGCGGTGCGCGGTGCCGGTCAGCAGCCGTACCTGCTCGTGCAGCAGAGCGGCCAGCAACTCGCCCTCGGCGCCCAGGCGGCCGCGTTCGTCGCGGATGCGTGTGACCTCGTCCCACGTGCGTTCCAGCCGCAGGCCGGTCAACGCCGGGAACGGCATCCCGGCGATGCGGACCACCGGGGGTCGAGGCGCCGTCACGACCGCGTCCTTTCTCCAGACCGGCGGCGGACGCCATGCGGCACGCCGATGACATCCGCCGCCGGGCAGCTCAGCCGGAACAGCGCGAACAACTGCACAGGCAGAAGTTCGTGTACGCCGAGGCCGCGTTCTCGGGCATGCCGTGACCCGCGGTGAGCGACTCGATGGTCAGGCCCGGATCGGCCAGCTCGAAGACGTCGAGTGGCAGGTCCGCGAGGTCGATGTCGAACGTGTCCGGCGGCTGCTTGTCGAAGGAATCCATAGTTCACCTCCTCCTGGAGTCCAGGGCAGTCAGCGGACGCTACTGCGGCGAATCGGTGCGGCGCGCCCCGCAGTCGGCAGCCGTCCGCTGTCCTGGCGCTGCCGGTGGTCCGCAGTCGGCCGGGCGGCCGCGCGCGGAACTGCGTTGCCTCGCGCCCACCGGGGCCGACAGACTGCGCGGATGCCCCACGTCGCCCTCGTGACCGGCGCCAACCACGGCATCGGCGCCGCCACCGCCGAGGCGCTCGCCGCCGCCGGCGCCGCCGTGGTCTGCGCGTACCGGCGGATCGACGATCCGGTGGACCCCGCGGTGCCCGACGCCTACCGGGCGAACCGGGCGCGCACCGCGGACCCGGTGGTGGCCGCGATCCGTGACCGCGGCGGCGCGGCGGTCGCCGCAGACGAGGACCTGACCGACCCGCTGGCCCCGGCGCGCCTGTTCGACCGGGCCGAGGCGGCGTTCGGGCCGGTCGACATCCTGATCAACAACGCGACCGGCTGGGTGCAGGACACCTTCGCCCCGCGCGCCACCGACCAGCACGGCCGGCGGATGCAGCCGGTCACCGCGGCCACGTTCACGCCGCAGTTCGCCGTCGACGCGATGGCGCCGGCCCTGCTCATCGCCGAGTTCGCCCGCCGGCACGCGGCCCGCGGCGGGAGCTGGGGGCGGATCGTCGGGCTCACCTCCGGCGGCGCGCTGGGCTTCCCCGAGGAGGTCTCGTACGGCGCCGCGAAGGCCGCCCAGACCAACTACACGATGTCCGCCGCCGTGGAGCTGGCCGACCTCGGCATCACCGCCAACGTGGTCCACCCGCCGGTCACCGACACCGGGTGGGTCACCGGCGCGGTCCGCCACTTCGTGGCCCGCAGCCCCACCCACGTGCACGTGGCCACGCCCGCGCAGGTCGCCGAGGTGATCGCGTACCTGGCCTCGGACGCGGCGGCGCTGATCACCGGCAACGTGCTCACCCTGCGCTGAGCGCCGCCCGGCCCGCCGGCGGTACATCCGCCCGGGCCGGGGTACTGGCCGGGGGTGACCGAACCCGCCGTGGACGTCGACCAGCCGCTCGCCCCCGACACGCCCGCGGCGCCGCACAGCGCCAGCGGCGAGGCGGTGCGCACGTTCGACCTCAGCGCCGTCGCGCCGCCGGCCCGGCCCGCGCGCCGCTGGACGCCGCGGCGGGTGGTGGCGACCCCGGCGGCCTACGACCACGCCCACGGCCGGCGCATCATGGCCCGGGTCGAGGCGCTGGGCATCGAGGTGGAACGGCTGGCCGCCAACCGGCTCACCGGGGTGCGCGGCGAGACCGACCGGGAGACCTACGCCCGGGCCAAGGCCACCATGGCGATCGTGGTGAGCCCGCCCGCCCGGCGCAAGCTGCAGCCGATCGCGCCCAGCGCCGACTGGCGCTTCGACCTGGCCGAGGGCTGCCCGGCGCACTGCCAGTACTGCTACCTGGCCGGCTCGCTGTCCGGGCCGCCGGTGACCCGGGTGTACGCCGACCTGGACGACATCCTGGCCGGCCTGGCCGCGTACGCCGGCCACGGCACGATCACCAGCCGCCGCGCCGCCCGCCGCGACGAGGGCACCACCTTCGAGGCCTCCTGCTACACCGACCCGCTCGCGCTGGAGCACCTGACCGGCAGCTGGCGCCGGGCCGTGGAGCACTTCGGCGGCTGGGACGCGCCGGTGCAGCTGCGCTGGACGACCAAGTTCGACGACGTCGCCTCGTTCGTGGGGCTGCCGCACGCCGGCCGCACCCGGGTCCGGCTCAGCGTCAACTGCGCGCCGGTCAGCACCCGCATGGAGGGCGGCACCAGCAGCGTGCCGGACCGGCTGGCCGCGCTGCGCCGGCTGGCCCTGGACGGCTACCCGGTCGGGCTGACCATCGCCCCGATCATCGCGGTGCCGGACTGGCAGGAGCACTACGGTCTGCTGCTGGACCAGGTCGTCGCCGCCGTCGCGGGCGTGCCCGGGCTGGACCTGACCGCCGAGCTGATCACCCACCGGTTCACCCCGGGCAGCAAGGAGGTGCTGCTGGGCTGGTACCCGCGCACCAAGCTGGAGATGGACGAGGAGTCGCGCAGCCGTAAGCACGGCAAGTTCGGCGCGGTGAAGTACGTCTACCCGGCCGAGACCATGCGGCAGCTGCGGGGCTGGTTCGAGACCGAGATCGCCCGGCGGCTGCCGTCCTGCCGGATCCTCTACTGGACCTGAGCTGTGCGGCGCCTGATGAGCCACTCCGCGACCACCAGGTTGACGATCCAGCCGAGAGTCTGGCCGACCGGAATCAAGGACTGCACGCGTGCCCCGACCGGCCCGGCCCCGTCGCCGATGAACGGAAGCTGAGCCAGCAGCAGGAGCGGGGTGAGAACGCGCGCGGTGACGGCGAGGAACGTCAGGGCGTAGTTGCGTGTCATCCAGTCGCGGTGGCCGGTGAAGTCGCGGCGGCGAGCGGCACGGTAGGCGAGCCCACCGGTGATCAGCCACAGAGCGGCCGCGATGACGAGGCCGATCCGGGTCACGGTGCGGCCGGACCACAACGCGACCGGGATCGCGGTCACCGCGGAAGGCAGGACCCCGGCGAGGAGATAGACCCGGCCGATCGTGCGGTGCAGCGTCCGGCGCGCCCGCACCCCGGACATGAACTGCAGGGGGCCGAGGACTATCGCGACCGCGGCCGTGCCGATGTGCGCCACGAGCACGGAGTAGTGCAGGTTGCCACTCACGGCCAGGCGGCTGTCGTCCATGTCGAGCCTGAGGTACGGGTAGACGAGGACGAGGCTGACGACGATCGCGGCGACGAACATCAGCCGTGCGCTTCGCGGGCGTGGCCCGGTCATCGCCCGGCCCGGTATTCCCGTCCGACCGCGACCGAGCCGGCCACGAGGGCGGTGACCACACCGGCGAGCTGGATCACGGTGCCGATCACCCCGCCGATGCCCGCGTCGCCGGTCAGGTTGCCGGTGCCGGCCCCGCTGACCACGCTGGACAGGACGAACCCGACGATCACGAACAGGCCCAGGAACGCGCCGACGCCGGGTGCCCAGGCCCGCTTGGCCACCCCGACGAACGCCGCGCCGCTCGCCAGGAGCAGGAGACCGGGTGGGGGATAGAACGGGAACTCGACCCCAGAGGCCCACAGGACCGCGATACCGAGGGCGCCCGCCGCGAGCCCCCCGACCGTGAGGCCACGGATTGTGGTCGACTTCCAGATGCCAGCCATCGCTTCCTCCTGGGTGCGGCGAAGATGTGCGATGCAGCGTGCCGCGGCGCAACGGCGTCGGAGTCGGCTCGATCGCGTCGCCGGTGGTACGCAGAATCGCGTACAGGTCACGGTCCTCGTCCTGCGAGGATCGCCGGATGAGGTGGATCCGATCGTCGGCAGCGGACCTGGCCCTGGCCGCCCTGCTCGCAGCATCCGCTGCCGCCGGCAGCGCCGTGGCCGACGGGCTGGGCCGCCCGTCGGTGCCGCTGGGTACGCCGGGCTACGTCCTGGTCGTGGTCGCGGCGCTCGGCCTGTCGGCGCGTCGGAGCCGGCCACTCGTGGCGTTGACGACCGCGGCGGTCTGCGCCGGTGGATACCTCGCCCTGGGCTACGCCTACGGTCCGGTCATCCTGGTGCTCATGATCGCGGTGTACAGCGCGGCCAGGCATGCTCCACCACCGGCCGCCGCCTGGTGCGCGGCGGCGACGCTGATGCTGCTGCTGGTCCATCTGCTCACCTCCGACCGCGCGCTGGGATGGCTGGGCGTCGTACCGGTGGCCGCGTGGGTGGTCGTTCCCGGCGCTCTGGGATACGGCCTGCGCCTGCGGCAGCAGGCCGGCCAGCAGGCCCGGGCCGAGGCGATCCGGCAGCGGCTGGACGAGGAGCGGCTCCGCGTCGCCCAGGAGGTGCACGACGTGGTCGGGCACGGCCTGGCCGCCATCAAGATGCAGGCCGACATCGCCCTGCACGTCATGCCCCGCCAGCCCGATCAGGCTCGGGTGGCGTTGGCGGCGATCAGCCGGACCAGCCGGCAGGCGCTCGACGAACTGCGCACGACACTGGCCGCCGTGCGGCACGTCGACGGCGACGACCGCGCCCCCGCCGCCGGTCTCGGCCGCCTGAACGACCTACGCCGGCGCATGGCCGACGCGGGCGTGACGGTGCGCGTCCGGACCACGGGCGAGCGTCCCGGCGCTCTTCCCCCGGCGGTCGACCTGGCCGGCTACCGCATCGTCCAGGAGTCACTCACCAACGTGCTGCGGCACGGACGCTGCGAGCGGGCCGACGTCACCGTCCGGTACACCACCGACGACGTCACCATCACGATCGCGAACCCGATCAACGGCACGCCGGCCAACGGTGACGGCACCGGCATCAGGGGGATGCGGGCCCGGGTGGAGGCCCTGGGCGGTGACTTCGTCGCCGGACCGGTGGCCCAGCGGTTCGAGGTGCGCGCACGGCTCCCCGCCGGAGGCGGCGCGTGATCACCATTCTGATCGCCGATGACCAGGACCTCGTCCGGCTCGGGCTCCGCACCCTCATCGCCAACGAGGACGACCTCACCTGCGTCGGCGAAGCCGCCGACGGCCTCGCCACGGTGACCATGGCCGGCCGCACCAGACCGGACATCGTGCTGATGGACATCCGCATGCCCGGCATCGACGGACTGGAAGCGACCCGGAGAATCACCTCCGACCCTGGCCTGGCCGACACCCGCATCATCGTGCTCACCACCTTCGAACACGACCAGTACGTCTTCGACGCCCTGCGCAACGGAGCCAGCGGCTTCCTGCTCAAAGACACCACGCCGGCGGAACTCCTCCGCGCGATCCGGACCGTCGCCGACGGGGGCGCACTGATGTCGCCATCGGTCACCCGCACGCTGCTGCGGGAGTTCGTCACGCTCAGACCCACCACGAGAACGCCCCACCCCCAGCTCCACACCCTCACCGACCGAGAACGGGAGGCCATGGTGCTCGCCGCGGAGGGCCTCACCAACGACGACATCGGCAGACGACTCCGCATCAGCGCCGCCACCGCCCGCACGCATGTCAGCCGCGCCATGGTCAAGCTCGGGGCCCGCGACCGCGCCCAACTCGTCGTCTTCGCCTACCAGTCCGGACTGGTCGAATAGCGGGGTCCGCAATGCCCGCCGAGGGCCGATAATCGGCGCATGCGGTTTCCAGCGGCGGCCGTGCTCGGCGCGGTCCTCCTGACGGCGGCGTGCGACGCCCCGGCACCAGGAGCCTCGCCCTCGCCCTCGCCCTCGCCCTCACCGTCGCCGTCGCCGTCGGTCGTCTTCTCGATGCCGCCACTGCGGCTCCCGGTGATGGCGCCCGGCGACCGGTGCCCGGTGACGCCGAAGCACGCCTGGTCCGGCCCCGGGCAGGCGACCGCGGTGCTCGGCGACGGGCCGCTGTACCCGATCGCCGACTACTTCCCGGGCGGCGTGCTGGAACTGCGCGGCGAAGACCGGGAACCGGACGGCTCGTACGTGAAGAAGGTTCGCTGGCTCGGTGCCGGCTACCGCGGCCCGGTGCTGCTGCGCGTCGCCCGGATCGACGGGCCGGGCGCCGCGAGCGCCCAGTTCTCCTACTTCGGCGGCCTGCGCGACGACGGCTACCACGCCGAGCTGACCGAGCCGGACAACGACCTGCCGGCGACGACCACGGTCGGCGGGCCGGGCTGCTACGCGTACCAGGTGGACGGCGCCTCCTTCAGCCGGACCATCGTGTTCCGGGCGGTCGCCGCGGGCTGACCCGGGCGTCCGGCCGTCCCGGGCGCTCGCCTACCATCGCGACGGGAGGTCCGAACCATGCGGCTCCATGTGGGATGCGCGATGTGGACGCTGAAGTCCTGGCAGGGCCGCTTCGTGCCGCATCCGCTGCCGGCCGGCGAGCGCCTGCGGGCCTACGCCGGCTGGTGCAACGCGGTGGAGGGCAACACCACCTTCTACGCGACGCCGGCCCGCGACACCGTGGCGACGTGGGCCCAGCAGACCGACCCGACCTTCCGGCTGGTGCTCAAGCTGCCCAAGGTCATCACGCACGAGCGCCGGCTGGCCGGCTACGAGGACCCGCTGCGGATCTTCCTGGACGCGATCGAGCCGCTGGGCCCGCGGGCGCACGCGCTGTGGATCCAGCTGCCGGGCTCGTTCACCCCGGCCGACGTCCCGGCCCTGGAGCGCTTCCTGCGGGCGCTGCCGGCCGCCCACCGGTACGCCGTGGAGGTGCGCCACCCGGCCTTCTTCACCGACGCCCACGCGACGGCAACGCTGGAGGGCGTGCTCGCCGCCGCGGACGCCGAGTGGGTCCCGTTCGACACCACCACGCTGTACGGCAAGCCGCCCACCAGCGACGCCGAGCGCGACGCCTGGACGAAGAAACCGCGGGTGCCGCGCCGCTCCCGGGCGCTGACGGACCGGCCGATCGTGCGTTACCTCGGCCGCGACGCCGTCGCCGAGACGATCGAGGGCTGGCAGCCCTGGGTCGCCACGACCGCGGACTGGCTGCGCGAGGGCCGCTCTCCCACGGTGTTCGTGCACACCCCCGACAACGCGGACGCGCCGATGCTGGCCCGCCGCTTCCACGACGAGGTCCGGTCGCGCGTCCCGGAGCTGGAGCCGCTGCCGGAGCCCGAGCCGGCCGGGCCGCTGACCCTGTTCTGATCGGAGAGTGCGGTGGATGTGACCGGCTTTCAGGTGCGCGCCCTCGACGCGTCGACCTGGCCCGACTTCGCGCGCCTGGTCGAGAGCCAGAACGGCGTCTGGGGCGGTTGCTGGTGCATGGCCTTCCACGAGGAGGGCGTCGGCCGGGGCCGGACAGCGGCGCAGAACAGAGCCGCCAAACAGGAGCGGGTGGACCAGGGCCGCGCGCACGCCGCACTGGTCTACGACGGCCCCGACTGCGTGGGCTGGTGCCAGTTCGGCCCCACCGCCGAGCTGCCCCGCATCAAGCACGGCCGGGCCTACCGGGCGGGACTGGGCGACCTGCCCGACTGGCGGATCACCTGTTTCTACGTCCACAAGGGGCATCGCCGCCGGGGTGTCGCCGCTGCCGCGCTGGCCGGCGCGCTGCGGGAGATCGCGCGGCTCGGCGGCGGCACGGTGGAGAGCTATCCCGAGGACGCGCAGGGCCGTACGCCGTCCTCGTCGTTCCTGCACAACGGCACGGCGGCGATGTTCGAGAGCCAGGGTTTCCGGCGCGCGCGTCAGCTGGGCAAGCATCACTGGGTGCTGAGCCGGACCGTGGCGCCGGCCGGTCAGCCGGAGACCTGACCCGCGCAGCGGCCTTGCGCGCCGGCGTCGGCGCGGACCCCGGGGTCGACGACCAGCCCGCAGCCGCGTAGGCGGGCCAGGTGGTTGGACAGGTTGTACCGGTGGGTGGTCAGCCGGCGGCCAGGCCCGATCCGGTCCGGGCCGGCTCCGGCGCCCGCCCCGCCACCGCCGGCGCCGCCGCCAGCCCCGGCCGCCGCCGCGCCCGGTGCCACCGCCGTACGCTCAGCGCCCACCGCAGCGCCACCCGCGGCCCGGCGCTCTGCGTGGTGACGTGCAGCAGGTACCGCCACATCGGGTACTCCCCGCGCCGGTTGGCCAGCGCGTACGAGAACTGCTTGGCCGGCAGATGCGTGTAGTCCGGCACCCGCTCGAACCACTCGCTGCTCGCCTTGGCCGCCCGTTGCAGCGGGGCGAGCGCGGTCTTGCGGCGGTGTTCGTAGCGTTCCAGCGCCACCGCCGGCTCGTCGCCGCCGGCCAGCGCGTCGGCCAGGGCCATCGCGTCCTGCATGGCCAGCTTCGTGCCCGAGCCGATCGCGAAGTGCGTGGTGTGCGCCGCGTCGCCCATCAGCACCACGTTGCCGTGGTCCCAGCGCCGGGTGGTGAGCCGGCGGTAGTTCAGCCAGCCGGTGCCGCCGGTCCCGGCGCGGTGGTCGATCAGCGGCCGGCCGTCCAGGTGCGCGGCGAAGATCTCCTGCAGCCGCGCGCACCCCCGCGCCGCGTCCAGCTCGTCCAGGCCCAGCCCGCTCCAGGTCTCCGGCGTGCACTCCACGATGAACGTGCTGGTCTCGGCGTCGAACGGGTAGGCGTGGTACCAGATCCAGCCGGCCGCGGTCTGCTCGAAGCCGAAGGTGAACGTGTCGAAGACGTGCGGCGTGCCCAGCCAGATGTACTTGTTGCGGCCCACCTCGATCTCGGCGCCGAAGTGCTCCGCGTACCGCTCGCGGATGCGGCTGCCGGCGCCGTCGCTGGCCACGACCAGGTCGGCGGCGGGGACCTCGGCCGGCTCGTCGCGGAACCTGACGTCGACGCCCAGCTCCAGCGCCCGGGCGGCGAGGATCTCCAGCAGCTCGCGCCGGCCCAGGCTGAAGCCGTACCCGGCCAGGTGGGTCGCCGCCTTGCCGGTGGCGCGGACCTCGTAGGAGTCCCAGCGGCAGGCCGCCCGGCTGATCCGCTCGGCGCTGACCGGGTCGTAGCGGTACAGGTCGTCGAGCAGGTCGTCCCAGAAGACCACCCCCCAGCCGTACGTGACGCCGGCCGGGTTGCGTTCCAGCACGGTGATCTCGTGCGCGGGGTCGGCGAGCTTCGCCAGCACCGCGAAGTACAGGCCGGCGGGGCCGCCGCCGACGCAGGTGATGCGCATGCCGAGCTCCTAACGGTAGGGCGGGAAGGTGGCGGACCGGTCGTCCGGGTCGGCGCCGGGCCGGCGCTCGGCCAGCAGCCGGCGGTACGCGTCCGGGTCGGCGACCACCCGCCAGGTGTGGAACGGGTGCCGGCGCGGCGAGAAGCCGGCCTTGTAGGAGAACAGCGAGTCGTCGCTGCCGCCCTTGCCGCCGCCGAGGTGGAAGACGGTGTCCCCGCGCTCCTTGCACCAGCGCCGCACCTCGTCGTACAGCAGCTCGTCGGCGTACCGCTTGGGCGCGCGCCGGGTGGAGGAGACGTAGCCGGTGGCGATGCCGTCGTGTTCGAAGAACGTGTTGCCGCCGACCACCTCGTCGCCCTCCAGCGCGACGGCCAGGTGCATGCGGTCGCCGACCGCGTCGTGCAGGGCGGCGAGGTGCTCGCGGGTGAAGAAGTAGTACGGGGACGCGCCGACCCGGCGCATGTTGTCGTGGTAGACGCCCACCCACTCGCCGAGGCGGTCCCAGTCGTCGAAGACGACCCGGGTGCCGGCGCGGCGGGCGCGGTTGATGTGGTTGCGGTGGTCGCTGCGGGTCTGGCGCCACATCTCGTCGAGGCTCAGGGTCAGGTCCATCGCGACGGTCTCGCCGTGGCGGACCAGGACGCCGAAGCGCGCCAGCGTGTCCAGCGGCGCCGCCAGCAGGGGGTGCATCCGCACGAACGCCGTCACGATGCCCCCGGCGCGCAGCGTCTCGAGCAGCGCGGCGCAGGCCCGCGCCCAGAAGGCGGTGTCGCCGCTGGCGATCGGCGCGGGATAGCCGTACGGCGAGAGGGCGTCGCGCAGCCGCGAGCCGGGCACGTCGCGCAGGATCAACGGCAGCAGCAGCCGCCGGCCGTCCTCGGCGTAGTGGAACGCGGCCGGCGTGCCACCGGCCAGCCGCGCGTCTAGCTCGACGTAGGCCGGCTCGTGGTACATGTCGTGGGGGATCTCCTCCAGCGCCTCTTTCCACTCGCGGGCCGTGGGTTCCAGCAGCGAAGCCTGCACGGTGTTGCCTCCTTACGACCGCAGGATCCGGGCGTTGAGCGCCATGTTGGCGGCGAACTGATCGTTGACGACCTGGTGCTGCTCCAGCCGTTGCTGCACGGCCGCGTCGTAGCGGCCCAGCTTGACGAACCCGTCGGAGAACCAGCCGTTGTCGGCGCCGGTGCCGTCCACGTAGGCGCGGTAGGTCGTGCCGCCGGGCCAGATCACCCGGGTCAGCAGCGCCCCGAACGCGGCCATGTCGGCGACCGTCCACGGCCGGCCGCAGTCGCGGGCCTCCACGACGTAGGCCAGCACGCCGTTGCCGTGGCTCACGTCCTGCCCGGGCCGCCGGGCCGAGCCCCAGACGTCGCTCCAGAAGTACGCGGTGGGTTCGGCGGGGTGCCGGCGCAGCTGCCCGCGCAGGCTCGCGCCGCTGCCCGGCAGGTGCAGGTCGATGTTGCCGGCCACCTCGACGTAGCGCCGGCGGCGGGCCGGGTCGGCGGTGACCCGCGACAGGTTGAGGGCGATCAGCGCCCAGTGCGCCGCCATGTGGGTGCGCTCGCGGTAGATCGCCTCGCGGGGGCCGCGGCTGTACCACTTGTCGAAGACGTGGGTCTCGGCGAAGGCCAGCAGCCGGTCGTGGCGGGCGCGGTAGGCCGGGTCGCCGTGCACGGCCGGGTCGTCGCGCATGGCCAGCAGCAGCGCGGTGCCGTACCGCCAGAAGTAGCTCTCGTAGAGCGGGACCTCGTCGCCGCCCTGCCCGGAGGCGCTCGACGCCCAGCCGCGGTAGCGGTCGCGGAAGCCGCTGCCGGGCAGCGAGGACGAGGGGCGGGCCGCGGCGGCCACGTTCTCCACGAACTCCAGGGCCCGGTCGAGGTAGCGGTGCTCGCCGGTGGCGCGGAACATCGCGACGCACGCGTCGACCGAGTAGGACAGGTCGTAGTGGTCCCAGCTGTCGGCCGACCGGCTCATCGGCAGGCTGTTCTCGTACTGGTAGTCCCAGCTCTGCTGGAACACCGACGCCCAGTGGGCGACCGGCGCGAGCTCGACCGCGCGGGCCGGCGGCGCCGGCGGCAGCGGCAGCGGTTCCATGATGGCCGGTACGTCGGCGCGTGGCGGCGCGCTCGCGGCGGTCAGCGAGGCCGCGGCGAGCAGCAGCACCGCCCGCCGGCCGATCCGGGCCCGGTCGCTCATGAGGGCACCGGCTCCCGCCGGCCGGCCGGTGCCGCCGCCTCGGCCTTGCCGGCCGGGACCACCGCGGCGGCCGCGGCCAGGGCGGCGAACATCCAGGCGAGCCGGGCGTCGTAGTAGTCGCCGGAGAACAGGCTGCTCAGCGCCACGAAGACGGCCGCGGCCACGGCGAGCCCGGTCAGCTGCGGGCGCTCGCCGCCGCCGCGCACGGTCCGGGCCCACAGCACCACCGCGGTGCCCAGCAGCCCGATGCCGATCAGGCCGCCCTCGGCGGCCACGCCGAGCACGTAGTTGTGCGGGTACTCGACGCCCTGGTTGACGCCGATGAGGCCGTAGAAGCCGTCCAGGCCCGCGCCGGCCAGCGGGTGCTCGACGGCCAGCCGCCAGGCGGCGGCCCAGATGTCGGTGCGGTCCGACAGGTAGTGCTGCTGCACGGTCTGCTCGACGAACCGCTCCTGGAACAGGTCGGTGAACGCGGGCGGGGCGAACGCCCAGACGGCGGCCGTGGCCAGCACCAGCCCGGCCCCGGCGGCGACGACCGGCCCGGCGCGCAGCCGGCCGCGGATCTTGAGCAGCGCGGCGGCGCCGACCGCGACCCCGGCAAGTAGGCCGGCCCGCGAGCCGGACAGCACCGCGGCCAGCAGGAACAGCGGGGTGACCAGCAGCGGCAGCACCCGGCGGGTGCTCAGGAACAGGGCCACCGCGCTGATCACGCCGAGGATCTCGATGCGCACGAAGACGTTCGGCCCGCCGCCGAACGCGGAGTAGCGGCCCTGCTCACCCGGGCCGTTGATGAACAGCGCGGCCAGCGCGAAGACCACCGCGGCCACGAAGAACAGCAGGAAGGTGAGGCGGATGACCGCGGCCGGATCGCCGATCGCGTACGCGTAGGAGGCCAGCGTCAGCACGCCCAGCAGCACCAGGTCCAGCGTCTGCGGGCCGACCCGGGCGGCCTGCGGCGCCCACAGCCCCGAGGCGATCTGGAACAGGAAGAACAGCACGGTGGCCACCAGCCAGCCCTCGCGGCGGCGCGCGCCCGGCGTGCCCGGCCGGCGGGCGAGGTCGACGGCCAGCGCGACCAGGGCGATGAGCAGGCCGATCACCCGCAGGTCGACCCAGGCCAGGTCCAGGAAGCCGGCCCGGTCCAGGGTGAACCGCCCGCCGATGGCCACCAGCACCAGGACCAGCCCGGGGGCCAGGAAGACGCGGGGGCCACGCAGCCAGGTCATGGCGCCTCCCGCGGGCGCCGGTCCCGGGTGACCCGGCTGGTGACGACCGCGAAGAGCAGGCAGGCGCCGTAGCCGATCAGCGAGCCGTACGCGGCGCCGCGGATGCCCAGGGGCGGGATCAGCAGCAGGTACGCCGCGAAGCTGACCGCGAAGCCGGTGATCTCGGCCGCGGACACCAGCGCGCTGTACCCGCGGGCGATGAGCAGGCCCAGGCTGATCCGGGAGACGGCGTACAGGCCGGCGGCGGCGACCAGCGGCAGCACCACGGCCCGGGCCGGGGCGTACTGGGCGCCGAAGACCGGCACGATCAGCAGGTACAGCGCGCCGGCCGCGAGCGGGCCCACCACCAGGCAGTAGCCGGCGGCCGCGGCCACGATCGGGCGGGTGCGCAGGGCGCCCTCGCGGTCGGCGGCCCGCCACCGGCCCAGGCGCGAGTCCGCGTACGCGCGCAGCGGCCAGGCCAGCAGCTCGGTCATCGTGGCGACGCTGGCGTACAGGCCCAGCGCGGAGGTCGACGCCAGCACCGGCAGGGCCAGCCGGTCGGCCCGCAGCATCGCCATGTTGGACAGCGCGGCCGGGAACAGCGCGAGGCCCTCGCGGCGTACCGTGCCGTTGCGGGCCAGCGGCGCGGCGGGCGGGGCCGGCAGCCGCAGCCACCGCACCAGGTACGCCAGCGTCGGCGCCACCCCGGCCAGCAGGTAGGCCAGGATCCAGACCTCCGGGCGGGCGTCGCCGGCCACGAACAGCGTGACGAGCAGGGCCAGCAGCAGCAGGGACTCGATGACGCGGGCGTACAGGAAGTCGCGGACCCGGCCGACGCAGATCGCCACGGCCCGGGTGGCCAGGCTGGTGGCCTCGGCCAGCGCGAAGGCGGCGATCAGCGCGATGACGGCCGGTCCCGGGTTCCACCGTTGCGGCGCCAGCGCGGCGAAGGCGGCCGCGGCGCTCAGGGCCAGCCCGGCGGGCACGACGAGCAGCCGGGCGTAGGCCCGGACCGCCGCCGCGGGGGTGACGTCGTGGTAGCTGGCCACGAAGCTGCGTTCGGTGCCCAGCAGCAGCACCTGGGTGGCCAGGTACACCACCTGCAGGATGAGCGCGACCTCGCCGCGGCCGGACGGGCTCAGCGCGCGGACCATCAGCACGTTGGCGGCCAGCGCCACGCCGCCGGTCAGCAGCTGCGAGGCGACCAGGCCGGCGTACGGCTCGCGCAGCTGGGCGACCAGCCAGGCCGCCGGGCCGCCGCGGCGGGCCGGAGCGAGCCCCGCCCGCGGCGCGGCGCGCTCGGCCTGCAGCTCACTCACCGGGCCGCGGCTTCTCGTCCGGTACGCGCTGCGCCGGCAGGTGCGGCGGCTCCCCGGCGGCCTCGTCGGCGGGCTGGGCGACCACCACCCGGGCCTGCCCGCGGGCGGCCACCGTCCCGTCCTCGTCGCGCGGGAGCAGCTCGGCCTCCTCGGGCGAGCCGACGGTGGCCTGGACCACCGGGGCGCGGCCGCGGGCGGTGCCGGGGTGCGGGCGGGCGACCACGGTCTGCTCGCCGGCCGGCCCGCCGCTGCCCTGCTCCGGTTCGCCGAACAGCTGGGTGACCAGCTCGGGGTCGGAGGCGGCGGGCACCACGGCCCCGCGGTGCCAGGCGGCGCTGGTCGGCAGCTTGCGGGGCAGCGCGTTGAGCACCGCGCCGGCCAGCTTGGCGCCGACGCGTTCCAGCAGGTCCATCGAGCGCTGCACGTCGACGGTGCGGGTGCGGTGCGCGCGCACGACGAGCAGCGCGCTGTCGGTCACCTTGCCCAGCACGGCGGCGTCCGCCACGCCGTGCAGCGGCGGCGCGTCCACGATCACCACGTCGAAGCGTTCGGTCAGGCTGCGCAGGGTGGCGCTCAGCCGGGGCGAGGCCAGCAGCTCGCCGGGATCACCGGGCTGCCCGCCGCAGGGCAGCACGGTCAGCCGGCCGTCGAGCGAGTCCTGCAGCACGTCGGGCACGCCGGCCACGCCGGACAGCACCTCGGTCAGCCCGCGGCTGGTGTCCAGGGCCAGGTACCGGCCTATTCCGGGGCTGCGCAGGTTGGCGTCGACGAGCACCACCGTGGCGCCGGTCTCGGCCAGGGCGATGGCCAGCCCGCAGGCGACGGCGGTGGTGCCCTCCTGCGCCTGCGCGCCGGTGAGCAGCAGCGACGAGCCGCGCCCGGGGTCGCCGTCGGCGGATTCGCCGCGCGTGCGGGCGAGGTCGGGCAGCAGGCTGCGCACCCGCCGGAAGGCCTCGGCCAGCGCCTCGTCCGGGTGGCCGTGACGCCCGCCGCGCCCGCCCAGCGAGATGACCCCGACCGCGTCCAGCCCGAGCCGGCGCAGGTCGTCCTCCTCGGCGACGGTCCGGCGGGTGGCCTGGCGGACGGCGACGGCGCCGGCGCCGATCAGCAGCCCCAGCACCGCCGAGAAGCCGACGTTGCGGACCAGGTTGCCGGGCACCTCGGTGGTGACCGCGTTCTGCGCGACGGAGACCGACGGGGTGGGCCCGTCGGTGGGTGCGGTGCTCGGGGGGTCGAGCTGCTTGGCCAGGCTGACCAGCGACGCGGTGGCGGCCACGACGATGTCCCGGCTGCGCCCGGCGGACGCGTCGGTGGCCGAGACCACCAGCAGGTCGGTGCCCTCCTGCACCTGGGCCGACAGGCTGGCCTGCACCTGGGCCGTGCTCAGCGGCAGCCGCAGCCGGGCCAGGACGCTCTCGGCGACGCGCGGTCCGGTCAGCAGCGCGATGTAGGAGTTGAGCCGGCTCGCCTTGGCGTCCGGGTCGCCGGCGCCGGTGGTCACGAACAGCACCATCGAGGAGCGGTACGCCGGCGGCGCGGTCAGGCTCAGCCCGGCGGCGATCCCGGCGGCCAGCAGCACCGGCACCACCAGCCACCACCATCGGCGCCGGCAGGCCCGGGCGTACTCACGCAGTTCCACTCTGGGCTCCCGTCATCGCGCGGCGCGGTCCCCGGGCGGCCGCCGCCCGGGTCAGGACGGCCTCGAACTCCGCGAACAGCAGGTCCCGGGAGAACCGCTGCACGGCGAGCCGGTGGGCGGCCTCCCGGGCCTGCTTGAGCCACAGCTCGTCGCGGACGTGCGCGGCCAGCTCCGCGCCCGCCCGCTCGGCGTCGTACGGGTCCAGCACCAGGCCCGCGCCGGTCTCGCGCAGCAGGTCGGCCTGCCACCCGCCGTAGTTGACGGCGATGGGCCGGGACGCGGCGAGCGCGTCGAAGAACTTGTTGGCGGAGTTGTCCCACAGCGCGCGGACCGGCCGGACGAAGCTGGTCGACATGGTGGCGGCGCCGAGGATCACCGGCAGGTCGGCCTTGGGGACCTGCTCCCACATGTGCACGTTGCGGCCGAGCAGCCCGTACCCGGCGGCGAGCCGCTCGGTCTCGGCCCACTCCTTGCCGTGCCCGACGATGAGCACCCGGATCTCCGGGTCGGTCTCGGCCATCCGGCGCGCGGCCCGGACCAGGTACTCCACGCCGTTGACGGCGCCCAGCGCGCCGGTGTAGACGATCAGTGGCCGGTCGCCGAGCCAGCGGTGCTCCTCGCGGAAGCGCTGGACGGCGGCCGGGGCGACCTCGAACAGGGCCAGGTCGGCGGCGTTGGGGATGACCGTGGTGCGGGTGCCGGGGCGGCGTGCGGTGACCCCGGCGGCCATGCCGGGGGAGAGGGCGACGACCTCCTCGGCACTGCGGTAGGCGAGGTTGGCCAGCGCGCCGGCCAGCCCGCGGACGAGCGGGTTGCGCAGCACGCCCAGCGCGATCGGCACCTCCGGCCACAGGTCGCGCACCTCGAAGACGAACGGCACCCGGCGCAGCTTGGCCGCCACGACGCCGGGCACGGCGACGGTCAGCGGGGTGCTGGTGGCGAAGACCAGGTCGGCCTTCAGCGCGGTGGCCTTGGCCGCGGCCAGGACCATGAACTCGGCGAAGGCGCGCAGCCGCCGGGCGAAGGACATGTGGTTGGAGTACGGCACCGAGAACCAGTGCACCTGGATGCCGTCGTCGTCGGTGCGCCGCCAGCCCAGCGAGCGCCGGCCCGGCGTGATGTCGGTGGTGATGACGTGCACCTCGTCGCCCCGGGCGACCAGCCGGCGGGCCTGCTCGTAGGAGCGGATCCCGCCGGTCATCCCGGGATTGCAGTAGTACTGGTGGATATAGACGATGCGCATCCCGGGCCTGCTCCTTCGCTGGGCGGTCATCGGGCCACCGCGCGGACGGCGGCGACGACCCGCTCGCGGTCCTGGTCGGTGAGGGCGGAGCCGCTGGGCAGGCACAGGCCGCGGCGGAACAGGCCGGCGCTGACCGCCCCGCCGCGGACCACGCAGTCGCGGAACACCGGCTGCAGGTGCATCGGCTTCCAGGCGGGCCGCGCCTCGATGTGCTGCCGGCCCAGGTGCTCGATGATCCGGTCCCGGTCCGCGCCGAACGCCGCGGCGTCGACCAGCAGGCAGGTGAGCCAGTGATTGGGCTCGCCGTAGTCGGCGACCGGCATGAACGTCAGGCCGGGCAGGTCGCCCAGCGCGGTGCGGTAGTGCCGGAAGGTCCGCCGGCGGGCCGCGATCAGGTCGCCGAGGCGCTGCACCTGGCCGCGGCCGACGGCGGCGAGCAGGTTGCTGAGCCGGTAGTTGTGGCCGACGGCGCGGTGCTCGTAGTGCGGCACCGGCTCGCGGGCCTGGGTGGCCAGGTAGCGGGCCCGGGTGGCCACCGTGCCGTCGTCGGTGAGCAGCATGCCGCCGCCCCCGGTGGTGGCGATCTTGTTGCCGTTGAACGACAGCACCCCGGCCAGCCCGAACGAGCCGGCCGCGCGTCCCCGGTAGGTCGCGCCGAGCGCCTCCGCGGCGTCCTCGATCAGCGCGACGCCGTAGCGGTCGCAGGCCTCCAGCAGGGGCTCGTAGTCGGCGCACTGGCCGTACATGTCGACGGCGATCACGGCCCGGGGGAGCTGGCCGCGGCCGGCGCGCAGCCGCAGCTCCTCGGCGACCAGGTCGGGATCGATGTTCCAGGTGTCGGCGGTGCTGTCCAGGAAGACCGGCCGGGCGCCCAGGTACATCACCGCGTTGGCGCTGGCGGCGAAGGTGAACGAGGGCACCAGCACGGTGTCGCCGCGGCGCACGCCGGCCGTGATCAGGGCCAGGTGCAGCGCCGCGGTGCCGCTGCTGAGCGCCACCGCGTGCCGCACGCCGGTCAGCTCGGCGACCTGGGCCTCGAACGCGTCCAGGTCGGGCCCGACCGGCGCGACCCAGTTGGAGTCGAACGCGGCCAGCAGCAGCTTGCGCTCGACGTCGCTGACGTCGGGCGGGGACAGGTAGATGCGCGCGTCAGTCATGGACCCGCGTCCGTACGGCCCACAGCGGCCAGGCCGGGTGCAGGCCTTGGCGGCGGATGGCCATCGGGGAGTCGCCCGGGTGCATCGGCGCGCGCAGCGTGGTGGCGAAGCTGCGGTAGCCGGCCTCCCGCACGGTGCGCAGGTCGCGGTCGAGGAAGTCGACGGCGGGGTTGCCGTACGGGGCGGCGAAGTCGCGCACCTCGGCGCCGAGCCGGTCCTCGATCTCCTTCTTGGAGTCGAGGATCTCCCGTACCGCCGCGTCGTCGTCGGTGTCGGCCAGCCGGGGATGGGTCACGGTGTGCGAGCCGAAGCGGTGCCCGGCCGCCGCCAGCTCCCGGCAGTCCCGCCAGGTCAGGTTGCCGGGCCGGCCGACCAGCCCCGAGGTGAGGAAGAAGGTGGCCGGCACGGCCAGCTCGGCCAGGATCGGGGCGAGCACGTCGGGCCAGCTCGGGTGCCCGTCGTCGAACGACAGGCAGAACATCGGCCCGGTCAGCGGGCGGCGCCCGGCCAGCACGTCGAGCGCGGTGTCCCAGGACACCAGCGGGCCGAGGCGGCGGAACGTGCGCAGGTGGTGGCCCAGATCGCCGGCGTACGCGGCGGGAACGTCGTGGTAGAAGGGGAAGTACAGCCCGGCGGTGGCCGGCAGCCGCTTGAACATCCCGGCCGGCGCCAGCACCCGGCCCTGCATCCGGGGGCGCGCCCGCAGCTTGCTGCGCAGCCCCAGCTCGTTGAGCCGTCGTTGGAAACCGGTAGGCGACTCCACGCTCGTGGCACCCCTGTCCGTGCTCGGTCCGGCGATGCACTCACCCTGACAAATGGGGGCCGGGTCGCGTCAGTAGCAATTGTCATAACGAACATGAAGACTCTTCACTTCAATTCATCGGGGGTCCGGACGGTCCTTGCGGAATGGCCGCGCGGCGGGGCATCATCCGGCAGGAGGGCCTATTTATCGAGCCGCCCGGGGAGATCTTCATGCTGCGACTGCACCGGGCGGAGCCGACGGCCGCGCTGTGGGCCGACCGGGCCACGTACGACGACCGCCTCATCTTCCACACCGAGCCGTGGCTGCGCTTCGTCGCCGAGTCCCAGCGTGCCGAGCCGGTCCTGGCCACGGTCACCGACGGCCCGCGTCCGGTCGGGCACTTCACCGGGCTGCTCACCAGGCGTTACGGCCTGCGGATCCTGGGCAGCCCGATGGCCGGCTGGACCACCTCCTACCTGGGCTTCAACCTCGATCCGGGGGTGCCGCGCCGGGCCGCGCTGGAGGCGCTGGTGCCGTTCGCGTTCGGCGAGCTGGGCTGCGCGCACCTGGAGCTGCGCGACCGCGGCCTGACCGAGCCCGACCTGGCCGGCCTGGGCCTGCGCTGGGCGGCGGCCCCCACCGCGGTGATCGACCTGACCCCCGACGAGGACGCGCTGTTCGGCGCGATGACCGGCGCCTGCCGCCGCAATATTCGCAAGGCGGCCAAGTCGTCGGTGGTCGTGGCGGAAGCCGATCCCGCCGACGACACATTCGCCGGCGAATTCCACGAACAGCTGCGCGACGTTTTCGCCAAACAGAATCTGGTGCCGACCTATTCGATCGAGCGGGTCCGCGCGCTGATCCGCAATCTGGCCCCGGGCGGGCGCCTCCTGCTGCTGCGCGCCCGCGACGGCGAGGGCCGCTGCATCGCGACGGCGGTCCTGCCCTGGTACCACCGCACGATGTACTTCTGGGGCGGGGCCAGCTGGCGCGAGCACCAGCACCTGCGCCCCAACGAGGCGCTGATCTGGCACGCGCTGCGCTGGGCGAAACAGCGCGGGGTGGCCGAGTTCGACTTCGTCGGCGGCAACGCCTACAAGGCCAAGTACGGCACCACGGAAGTGCCGGTGCCGTGGGCCCGGCGGTCCCGGTCGCCGCTGGTCGCCGGGTTGCGGGACGCGGCCAAGGAGGGATTCGCGCTCAAGCAGCGGGCGGTGGCCCGCCTGGCCCGGGTGAGCCGCTGACCGGCGGCTGTCAGTAACGGAAGTGCGTTACCAGGTCCTGGAGCCGGGCGCTGAGCTGCGTCAGTTCGGCCGAGGCGCGCTCGGTGTCGGAGACGGCCCGGCCGGTCGTGCCGGTCGCGTCCGCCACCTCGGTCACCGCCGCCGCGATCGCGTTCGTGCCGTGGGCGGCCTCCGCCACGCTGCGGCTGATCTCCGCCGAGGTCGCGGCCTGCTCCTCGACGGCGGCCGCCACCATGGTCTGGTAGCCGTTGATCCGGCCGATGATCTCGCTGATCTCGCTGATCGCGCCGACTGCCGCGTTCGTGTCGCTCTGGATGGCCTGCACCCGCCGGCCGATGTCCTCGGTCGCCCGCGCCGTCTCCTGGGCGAGATCCTTCACCTCGCCCGCGACCACGGCGAATCCCTTGCCCATGTCGCCGGCCCGGGCCGCCTCGATGGTCGCGTTCAGGGCGAGCAGGTTGGTCTGCTCGGCGATGGAGGTGATGACGCGTAGGACGTTGCCGATCTCCGCGGACGACTCGCCCAGCTTGCCCACGATGTCGTTCGTGGAATGCGCGGCGCGCACCGCCTCCTCGCCCACCAGCGCCGCCTCGGCGGCGTTCTGCGCGATCTCCCGGATGGACGTGCCCATCTCCGACGCCCCCGTCGAGATGGTGGAAACGTTCGTGGACACCCGCGCCGCGGTGCTGGACACCTCGTCGACCCGGTGTGAGGTGGCCTGTGCCGCATCCGCGAGGCGCTGGCTGGTCGCGGTCAGCGTGCCCGAGGAGTTGCCGACGGCGACGGCCGATTCGACCACGCCGGAGACGATCCGGCGGATCTCCGCGACGGCACGGTGCAACGCGTCGCCCATCCGGCCGATCTCGTCGTTCCCGGTCGCCTCGTTCCGCTGGCTGAGGTCGCCGGCCGCGAGCCGGTCGATCGCCGTCATGAGGCCGCTGACCGGGCGGCGGATGCTGCGCACCACGAGCCAGCCCAGCAGCACGGCGAGCAGGGCCACGACCACCAGCACCACGACGGTGACCCGCTGCACCCGCGAGGTCGCGGCGGCGATCTCGGCGCGCTGGGCGGCGGCGTCCTCGCGCAGCAGGTTCGCCATCGCGTCGAAGTCGCCGCCGAGCTGGCCGGCGAGCTTGGCGGCCTGAGCGTCGAACTCGGCCTCCGCGGCCCTGTCGCCCGCCGCGGTGGCGGCCTCCCGCGCCCGGTGCGCGGTGAGGAACGCCTTGCGGTCGGCGATGATCCGGTCCACGGCCGGCACCATGGTCGACGGCGCGCTGGCGCGCAGTTCGGCGAGGGAAGCCTCGGTGCTCGCTTCGAAGACCTGCGCGGTCTTGGCGAGGTCCGCGCGGGCGGCCGGATTGAGCAGGCTGGCGGCGACCAGGCCGAAAATGGTGCTCTGGTAGTGCGCGGCCTGGGCGGCCCGCAGGTGCTCCAGCGGAATGACATCACGCACCGTCATCTGGGAGGCGCGATGGTTCGCCTGACCCTGCTGGTACATGCAGAATATCCCGAATCCCACCATGATGGTGGTGACCAACAGGAATGCGGCCAGCACACGGGCACCGACGCTGCGCTGCAGCGAAGCGAAACCGAGCAACGAACTCACTCTCCCCGGACGATCAGGACACACCTCTCCCATCGAACGCCGGTGGCCCGAACTGAGGCATTCGACGGAGATCGCGCCCGCGAGCGCCCGGCCGGCCCCCGGCGGGACCGCGCCCACCCGGGTTCCGGCCTTTCCTGCGCCGCTCGAACCTGCCCCGGACGGTCCTGAGCATGCGCTGAGAGCTTCTCAGCCGGCGCCCAGCAGCAATCCGCCCACAATGGCCTCCCGCCCGAGGAGGACCTCATGCGCCGACTGTGGCAGCGATGGCCGGCCTGGATCGGCCCGGCGGCCGCGGCGTGGGCGGCCGCCTACGCCCTCGCGCTGGCGGTGGCCGCCGTGACCGCGGACCACCCGGTGCTGGGGACGCGGGCGCTGGTCGGGCCGGCGGTCGCGGTTCTGCTCGCCGGCGCCGCCGTGGCCGGGCTGACGCTCACCCCGTGGGCGGCGCGGGTGCCGGCCCGGGCCGTGACGGCCGGGCAGGCGGCGGTGGCGGTGCTCGCCCTGGCGTCCAGCTGCTGGGTGCTGCTGGACCTCATCTCCCTGGTCCTCACCGGCCGGGTGGAGGACCCGCACGGCCACAGCAACTGGCTGACCTTCGCCCAGCGGCTGGGTTTCGTCCTGGCCGGCGTCCTGTTCAGCGCCGCCGCCGTGGCCTGGCACCGCCGCAGCACCGGCAGTTGCGTCCGCTGCGGGCGGCGGCATCCGGCCGGCTGGACGGCCCGGCGGTATCCCGTCCCGCACGCCGCGCCCCGGGGCGTCCGCCGTGCCGCCTACGCGGGCTGCCTGATCTTTCTGCTCTACGCCGGCGCGCACACCCTCGGCGCGCTCGGCGTGCCCGGCATCGAGCCGCCCGGGTTCCGGCCGCCGCCGATCTGGATCGTGCCGCTGTCCGGCGCCGTCGCGCTGGCCGACTTCCTGCTGCTGGGCCTGGTCCGGCCGTGGGGCATGGCCTTCCCGCGGTGGACGCTGTGGCTGTCCGGGCGGCGGGTGCCGCGGGCGCTGCCGCTGACGCCCGTGTGGCTGATCGCGCCCACGCTGAGCGGGTACGGCGTCATCCTCGTGGTGGTCGCCGTCCTGCTGGCGACCGGCGTGCTGGCCGGCGACGGCAACCCGCCGTACCTGATCGCCGCGGCCGGCCTGTCGTTCGGCGGCTACGGCATCGCCCTGGCCGTCGCGGCCGTGTCCTACCAGCGCCGTACCAGGCCGAGGTGCGCGGCCCCGGCCGGCGCCGGCGTCCCGGCGTGAGAAACACCCGCACGTCGGGTCGATGGACCGCCTACTGTCACCGGTCATGACCGAGACCTTCGTGAGCTCCGGTCCGCTGCGCCTGTGGACCGAACGGACCGGGCGCCCCGGTCACCCCGCCGTCCTGCTGATCGCGGGCGCGGCGGCCCAGGGCATCACGTTTCCCGACGCGCTGGTCGAGCGCCTCGTCGCCCACGGCCGGCAGGTGATCCGGTTCGACCATCGCGACACCGGGCGCTCGAGCATCGTCGACGTCGACCGGCACCCGTACGGCCTGGCCGACCTGGCCGCCGACGCCCTGGCCGTGCTGGACGCCCACGGGCTGCCGTCCGCACACCTCGCCGGGGCCTCGATGGGTGGCGTGGTCGCGCAGTGGCTGGCCGTGCACCGGCCGGCCCGGGTCAGCGCCCTGACCCTGCTGTCCACCACCCCGATGGGCCACGATCCCGGCCCCGGCCGGCAGCGGGCCGCCGCCGGGCAGCCCGCCGACCCCGCCGACCTGCCCCCGCCGACCCCGCGTTTCCTGCGGCATCTGGCCGACACCGACGGCGACCCGGCCGGCGTGGAAGCCGACGTGGCCCTCTTCAAGGTCATGAACGGCGACGTCCGCCCGTTCGACGAGCCGGCCGCCCGGGCGATGCTCCAGCGCTGCTGGGCCAGGGCCACCGACCCGGCCGCCGCCGCCCACCACCACCTGATCGGCGCCCGGATGGGCCCGGACCTGCTGGCTCCGCTGTCGACGATCACCGCCCCCACCACGGTCGTCCACGGTGACCAGGACCCGATCTTCCCGCCGGCCCACGGCGCGGCCGTGGCCGCCGCGATTCCCGGGGCCCGCCTGCACATCGTCCCCGGCATGGGCCACGTCTACTTCTCCCCGGGTCTGCCGGAGCACCTCGCCGACCTGATCGCCGCCCAGGCCCCGGCGGAGAGCTCAGGGTGACGCCGGGCTCTGGGCCAGTTCCGGTTCGAGCCCCTCCTCGACCACCGGCGTGGCCCGCACCCGCGGGAACGCCGCCGCCGTCACCGCGACCACCGCGACCCCGAGCAGCCAGCCCGCCACCACGTCGCTGGTCCAGTGCACGCCCAGCACGATCCGGCTCAGCCCGGTCAGCACCGTCACCGCGATGGCCGCGCCCCACAGCACCCACCGCCGGGCGCCCCGGGCGACCGGCAGCAGCACCAGCACGAACACCCCGGCGGCCAGGGCCGCGTTGAGGGCGTGCCCGGACGGGAACGAGTAGCCGGTGGCCCGGGCCACCGGGTCGAGCAGGTCGGGGCGGTGCCGGCCGACCAGCAGCTTCAGCAGCGCGCCGAGCAGTCCGCCGACCACCATCGTGGTGGCCGCCCACAGCGCGAGCCGCCGGGCCCGGCGGCGCAGCAGCCAGATCACCAGGCCCAGGGCCGCGATCCGCAGCGGGGTGGGCCCGAAGATGTTCGTCCACCACACGGTGGCCTTCGTCGCGTGCGGGTGGCCCACGGCCCAGCCGTGCAGGGCGTCCGTCACCGTCGCGTCCAGGTCGTGCAGCGGGCCCCAGCCGCCGGAGACGAGCGCCGCGATCAGCGCGAACGGCACCAGCACCAGCAGCGCGAGGACGGACGCCGTGGTCAGGCGCAGGCCGAGCTTCATGGCTCTTCTCTACCCCGGATCGGGTTTCCGAATCGGCGCGGGCAGCGCCGGCCGGCGGCGATATCGGGTCGCGGGCCGGCGCCGCCCGTGGTAGTTCTGGCAACCATGCTGGGAGATCTGGTCCGCCTGCGGGCGATGGAACCGGCCGACGCCGAGGCGCTGTGGCGGTGGAACCACGACCCGCAGGTGATGCGCTGGATGCAGGACAACTATCCGCAGTCGCTGGCCCGGATGACGCGCTGGCTGGGCGAGGAGCGCGGCCGCAACGTGCACGGCGACGTCCTGCTCGGCATCGAGGCCCAGGCCGACGACCAGCTGATCGGCCTGGTCCGGCTGCACGGGGCGACCCCCGAGCTGGGCATCGCGGAGCTGGACATCTATCTGGGTGAGAAGAACTACTGGGGCAAGGGGTACGCGACGGACGCGGTGCGCACGGTGTGCCGGTACGGCTTCGATAAGATGCGCCTGCACAAGATCACGCTGACCGTGGTGACCGAGAACGAGCCGGCCCGGCGGGCGTACCGGAGGGTCGGCTTCGTCGAGGAGGGCCGCCTGCGCCAGGTCTTCCGCCGCGACGGCCGGTGGTACGACGAGTTCACCATGGGCCTGCTGCGCGGCGAGCTGACCGAGGGCTGATCAGCGCGGGTCGAGGTTGCGCACGCAGGCGGCGAGGGTGTCGAGCAGCTCCTGCTGGCGGTCCGGGCTCAGGCCGGCGCACATCCGCCGTTCCACGCCGCGCACCGCCGTGCTGGCCGCCCGCAGGTGGTCCCGGCCGGCCGGGGTGAGCTCGGCCGGCAGCTCGCGCCCGCGGGCCGCGACGGACGGCCGGGTGACCAGGCCGCGCTCCTCGAGGCCCTGCAGCACCACGTTCATCGACTGGCGGGTGACGAAGGCGCCGCGGGCCAGCTCGGCGTTGGACATCCCCGGGCGCTGACCCAGCAGCTCCAGGCAGGCGTACTGCGACACCGTGAGCTGCAACGGCCGCAGCTCCAGGTCCATCGCGTTGCGCAGCGCGACCGCTGCCTCCTTGAGCACGTAGCCGACCGCGTTCTCCACCGGACCGACCGTTTCCGCTTGCGCCATGTCAGTATTCTGACATAGCCTCTGGATGTCAGGACTTTGACATACAGAGGAGATCGCCATGACCGTCACCGGACCCGACTTCATCGCCCTGCAGGTGCGCGACCTGGACCGCGCCGCCGCGTTCTACGAGGAGCGGCTCGGCCTGCGCCGCGTACCGGCCGGCCCGCCCGGCGCGGTCGTGTTCGCCACCAGCCCGGTCCCGTTCGCCGTCCGGCAGCCGCTGCCCGGCGTCGACCTGGACGCCGGCCGCCCCGGCCTGGGTGTGGCGCTGTGGCTGCACAGCACGGACGCCCAGGCGCTGCACGACGCGCTGGCCGAGGCCGGCGTGCCGATCGCGGCGCCGCCGTTCGACGGGCCGTTCGGGCGCACGTTCACCTTCACCGACCCGGACGGCTACGCCGTCACCGTCCACGACAAGCAGTGAGCTCCCGGCGACCGGCGTCCCGCTGCCTCGTTACCATGGGCGCAGCGGCGGCGAGGAGGCGCGATGAGGGTTTTCATCAGCTGGTCCGGCGAGCCCAGCCGCCACCTCGCCCACCTGCTGGTCGACTGGCTGCCGCTCCTCGTGCCGGGGGTCAAGCCCTGGATGTCGGACAACGATCTCGCCAAGGGCGTGCCCTGGCGGGAGGAGCTCTTCGCGCAGCTCAGGGAGACCGCTCAGGGGATCGTCTGTGTCACGCCGGAGAACGTCGCCTCCCCGTGGCTCAACTTCGAAGCGGGGTCGCTGGCCAAGGCCGTCAACGACAAGGCGTACGTGTGGACGCTCCTGCTGCACATCGCCAAAGCCGACGTCACTGGGCCGCTGGCGAGCTTTCAGGCCACGACGGTCCATGATCGCTCGGACTTCCTGGGGCTGGTCCGGGCGCTCAACGCCCAGGTGAGTGATCCCCAGCCCGGGCAGCGGCTGGAGCGGCTCTTCGACAAGTTCTGGCCGGAATTCGGCGAGCAGGTAACCGCGATCCCCCTGCCGCAGCCGGTCGCCCAGGCGCCGAACCGCAGCGAGCGCGACCTTCTCGAGGAGATTCTGACGCTGGTCCGCAGCATGCCGCACACCGGGCACACCGGGCACGCCGGCGCTGCCCCGCTCCCCGATCCGGCGGACTTCCCGCGGGTGTCAAACGTACCCCCCACCGAGTCCTCGGGCGACGTCGACCAGCGCCTGGGGTAGGTCGTCGACCTCCGCCGCCAGCCGGCGGCGTTCGGCGGCCGGGACGCCCGGCGCGAGCTTCTTCAGCAACATCATGCTCTGATCGCGGGACAGTCTCGGCACCTCGAGCCCGTTGCCGGCTACCGCCGCCGTCGATCGGGAGGTGACGATGATGTGCCCGGGTCCCGAGGGCAACGCCTCGATGATGCCGTCCAGACCGTTGTCGGCTCCGTCGAAGGTCAACAGCCAACGCCGGTACGGCTCTCCCCGGGACAGGCCGTCGAGCAGCCGGGGGAGGACCGCACCCCTGCCCCGGTCGGCGCCCGTTATGCCGAGGCGGTCAGCGAGTTGCCTCAGCATCGTCCGGGCCGCGGCCGGTTGTGCGGTCGCGACCCACCAGACGAGGTCGTACCGGTCGGCGAAGCGGTGTCCGTACTCGATCGCGAGGGTGCTCTTGCCTACGCCCGCGACACCGTGCAGGCGCTGCACATGGTGGCCCTCGCCCAGGAACATCCGCTCGTACAGGTCCTCGAGCAGGTTCTCCCGACCCACGAAGGACGCGATCCGCGGTGGCAGGTTCGACATCGGCGACCGGTCGTTCCCGGCGCGGGGCCGGACCCGCGCCGGGGGTATGGCCCGGACGGGAACCTCCACCGGACGCCCCGGCCGGACCTGAGCGATGAGGTCGGCGCGCACCTGTTCATCGGTGAGCCCGGCGAGCCTGACCGACCTCGCGTCGCGCAGCTCCGGCCCGCCGCCGACGTCCTCGGCGTGTACCACCACGAGCCCCTGCGGAATTCCGTATTCGCGGGCCGCCTGGTGCACGGCCCGGACCAACGGCTCACCCGCGACGGTGTGCATCACCAGGATCGTGCCACAGCCGGCGGCGGCGAAGGTCTCACAGAGATCGCGGGGCAGGCTCGGCAACAGCTCCTCTCCGGAGCGGACAGGACGGCGGGTGACGTCCACACCGTGATCGCCGAGTTGCGCGGACACCCACAGGGCCCAGGGGAGATCGTCCCCCATGTGGCAGATGAGCACGCCCGAGGCCCGGGGCCGCAGGAAGGCGTCCTGCCGCTTGCGATGATCGGGTCCGAAAGTCCCGAGCGGAGAGACGTCCCGGCCGGTGATCGCCCGGCAGAGGTGCCCGAGCGCGGGCAGGACGGGCCCGGAACGGACGGCTTCGGACGCGAACGCGGCGAGGATCTCCTCGTAGCCGAAGGACGGTTCCTCGGGAATCTCGATGAGTTCCTCGAAGCGGTCGGCGGTGCCGGTCATCGACGCCGCGAGGGCTTTCCGGAAGTGCCACGACGCCAGGTTCCGCGCTGTCGTGAGGCGGTCAGCCCAGCCATCGCCGGTCCCCACCCGGGTCAGTACAGGGATGATCCGGATCGGCCGGCCGCCGCGTTGGCCCAGCACGCTGCCGACGATGGTGGCGGTGCCCTCGATGCTCTGGGTGTTGAGCGCGGAGCACGCGACCAGCATGTCGGGAAGGGCCACCGTGCAGATGCCGGTCGTGTCGCTCATCCCGGTCCTGCTGTCGATGAGGACGTAGTCGTAGTGCGAGACCATGTCGTCCCGGAGGGCGTGCAGGATCCGGTTGCCGCCCTGCTCGCTCCAGAAGGCGGCCCAGTCGAAGGTGCCCATCGCCACCGGGTACGTGTGGTCCTGCCGGCCGGCCGGCAGGAAGTCGAGCATGCCGTGGCCGGGAAACGGCCACTGCAGAGATTCGGCATAGTCCAGAACGCTGCTCGCCGGTTGCGGCCCGACGCCGTCCCCGGCCGGTCCGGTGTTGATCGCGCGGCTGCTGTGCTCCCGGATGATGTCCAGAATGCCGGGGGTGTTCAGTAGCCGGCGGTCCCTGAGAAAGGGACGGAAGTAGTGGTGCAGCCCGGGCGCCTCCAGGTCCCAGTCCACGGCGAGCACCCGGTGTCCGCTGTGGGCCAGCAACCAGGCGATGTTGGCGAGCAACATGGTGCGGCCGGCGCCACCCTTGTAGGAGTAGAAGGTGACGACACGCCCGTTGCGGCTGCGCGGAGGACTCGCGGCGACCACTACGGTCCCTCCAGTATCGCCCTTGATCCGGCCGGTCCCGGCCGTGGCCGTCGGAGCCCGTGCGCGATCGCCCGGTTGCGTAACTCCTCCAGGATGATCTGCAGGTCGGCGCGGAAGGTCTCAGGCGTCAGCACGGCCTGCCGGAACGTGATGGTGTGCGGTCGCAGAAGATTGCGGGGAAACGTGCGCCCGAGCGCGCTGGTGAGTTCGCGCGCGTTGGCCTGGGTCTCCTCGTCGTCCCTGCTCCACAGGATCATCACGGCGGCCGGGTGGTCCTCGCGCCGGTCGTAGCGGTGCAGGACGTCGTGGTGGTCGGCCATCCTCGTGCTCCACGGATCCACCAGCAGCACCACGATCTGGTTGTCCCGCCGCGCCCGGCGGAGGCACTCATCGAGTTCGTCGAGCGTTGCCCCGTGGGCGATGAGGCTCCGGTCCGCGGCGATCCGGATCGCCTCGTCCAGCAGCGGCGCGGTCGTCACGGGCCGGAAGGGCGACCAGGCGCGCGCGCTGTCCCCGTAGAACTGGCGGTCGCCGCGGCCCATGCTCTCCTCGGCGGCCTCCTGCGCGGTGGGCGCCGCGACGACGAAGTAGACCTCGTCGGAGGGCGCCAGCAGCCCCTGGGTCTCTATCGGTGACAGGCCACCGCGGTGCGGTGGCGCCGGGTCGTGGAAGGCGCTGGGCACCAGCTCCAGCCGCACGCGGTCCGCGGCGGCCGGCAGGGGGTCGTTGGTCGCGGCGTCCATCACGAGCTCGGCCACGGTGGTGACGAACTCGAGGTAGTCGTCTCGGTTGCGCTGGATCCGCAGCAACTGCCGGATGCCGCGCTCGCTCCCTGCCTCATGGGGCGGCTCCGGGACGTACTGGACGACCTGGGCCGCCGTGGGCATGGTGCGCGGTGGCAGCCAGCGCAGCGGGATCAGTCCGGACCCGCTGGTGCCCAGGTGGCGCCGGTGCCGGCGGGCCCGCTCGGCGAAGATCGCCCACTCCCGGCCGCACGGCTCGCTGAGGAAATAGGCCGGCGAGCAGAGCGCGAGAAACGCCTGGCAGCGCGACAATGCATCGACGAGCGTCTCGGGCCAGACGTCACCCGGCTGGATGCTGCGATGGTCCAGGAAACCGACCTCGGCCTCCGGGCCGAGTCCGGCCAGGGCTCGGACCTCTTGGGACAGGTCCTGGAAGAACTGGTGCACGTAGACGTCGTCGCGGCCCCGGGCGTAGCTGAGGAAGAAATACAGCACCTACACCTCCCGGGCGTGCGCGGCACCCCGGAGTCTAGTCCCTCGCCACGTCCGGGCTCAGCCGATGATCACCGTCTGCAGCTCGGTGAACGCCTCCATCGGGTGCGCGCCCCCCACCCGCCCCAGCCCGCTGTCCGACCCGGACCGCCCGCCGAACGGCAGGTGGCTTTCCCAGTAGTTCGTGGACTCGTTGATGTTGACCCAGCCGGTGCGCACCGCGTCGGCGAACGCCAGCCCCGCGCTCAGATCGGCGGTGTAGACGGCGGCCAGCAGCCCGTACCGGGAGGCGTTGGTCAGCTCGATCGCCTCCGGCAGCCCGCTGATGCCGACGATCGGCGCGATCGGGCCGAACGTCTCCTCGGTGGCGGCCGCGGCGTCGGCCGGGACGTCGGTGAGCACCGTGGCCGGCCAGTACAGGTCGGTGGCGAAGCCGGTGGCGCGGGCCCCGCCGGTCAGCACCGTGGCGCCGCGGCGGACGGCGTCGGCGACGTGTTCGTCCATCTTGGCCGCCACGCCGGCGTTGTTCAGCGGGCCCATCGTGGTGGCGTCGTCGAGCGGGTCGCCCAGCCGGATCCGCTCCTTGACCGCGCGGGCCAGCCGCTCGGCGAAGTCCTCGCGCACCGCGTGGTCGACCAGCAGCCGTTCGCCGGCGGTGCAGCTCTGGCCGGCGCACAGGAAGCAGGCCTGCAGCGCGCCCTCGACAGCTCGGTCGAGGTCGGCGTCGGCCAGCACCACCAGGGGACCGTTGCCGCCCATCTCCAGCAGCGTCGCCTTGCCGGCCGCGGCGCTCGCCACCGACCGGCCGGTGGCCGTGGAGCCGATGAAGGCCACCGCGTCCGTACCCGGGTTGCGGGCGATCTCGTCGCCCACCACCGGGCCCGGGCCGGTTACCAGGTTGAGCACGCCCGGCGGCAGGTCGGCCTCGGCGAGGCAGCCGGCCAGCGCGACGGCCGCGACGGCGGTCGTCGGCGCCGGGGTCCAGACCACGGTGTTGCCGCTGGCCAGGGCGGGCGCGATCAGCTCGGCGGGCATCGTGTACGGCCAGTTCCACGGCGTGATCACGCCGACCACGCCGCGCGGGCGCCGCACCAGCAGCGCGCGCTTGCCGGCGCCGGCCGAGTTCGGCAGCAGCCCGCCGAGCCGCTTGCCGTCCTCGGCGGCCATCCGCCAGTAGGTGACCAGCTCGTCCACCTCGTCGTAGGCCTCGGCGCGCAGCGGCTTGCCCTGGTCCAGGGTCAGCGTGCGGGCCAGCTCGTCGCGGCGGGCCTCGATCACGTCCGCCACCCGGTGCAGCAGCGCGGCCCGGCCGAAGGCGGACAGCCGCGCCCAGCCGCCGGCGGCCTTGCGGGCGGCCGCGATCGCCGCGCGCGCGTCGGACCGGTCGCCCTCGGGCACCGTGCCGAGCTGCTCGCCGGTGGCCGGGCTGGTCGCGACGGTGGTGGCGCCGGACAGCGCGGGGATCCAGGCGCCGTCGACGAACATCTGATGCTGCATGACTCTCCCAGCCGGGGCGGACGTTGAGGCGAGCCCACAGTAGCGCCGTCCCTGAGTGACGAATTTGCCTGGGTTTTCCGCCGCGGGTAGGCTCAGTCGTGTTCGTGACTTCACGCCGCGTGACCGCACGGTACGGTCGCCGCATGTCCACCACCACCAGCCCGGCCGCCGTCGACAGCGTGCTCCGGGCCCTGCGGCCCCGGTTCGGCGAGCGCCTGCTCGAGCCGCGCGATGCCGGGTTCGCCGCCGCCCGCCAGGTCTGGAACGCCGCGGTGACGGCGCAGCCGGCCGTGATCGCCCGCTGCCGCGACGCCGCGGACGTCAGCGCCGCCGTCCGGGCCGCGGGGGAGGCCGGTGTGCCGCTGTCGGTGCGCGCGGGCGGGCACGACTGGGCGGGCCGGGCGCTGCGCGGCGACGGACTGGTCGTCGACCTCACCGGTATGCGGGGCGTCACCGTCGACGCACCCGGCCGTACCGCCACGGTCCAGGGTGGCGCGATCACCGCCGACCTGGTGGCCGCGACGACGCCGTACGGGCTGGCCACCCCGACCGGGGTGGTCCGCGCGGTCGGGCTGGCCGGTTCCACCACCGTCGGCGGCTACGGCGCGCTGATCGGCCGGTACGGGCTGAGCCTGGACAACCTGCTCGGCGCCGAGGTGGTGTTGGCCGACGGCAGCACGGTGACCGCGGGACCGCACGACGACAGCGAGCTGTGGTGGGCGTTGCGCGGCGGCGGCGGCAACTTCGGCGTCGTCACCGAGCTGCGCTACCGGCTGCACGAGGTCCCCGCCGTGCTGGCCGGCATGCTGATGTTCCCGTTCGCGCAGGCCGGGGCCGTGCTGGCCGGATACGACGAGATCATGGCCGGCGCCCCGGACGAGCTGAGCGTCATGACCGGCTTCCTGCCCGGTCCCGAGGGCCGGCCGCTGGCGTTCCTGTGCCCGTTCTGGTGCGGCGCCGACCTCGCCGCCGGTGAGCGCGTGGTGGACCGGCTGCGCTCCCTGGGCCGGCCGGTGGTCGACCAGGTCGCGCCGATGCCGTACGAGGCCGCGCTGACCATGTTCGACCGCAGCATGGTCGACGGCAACCACTACCTGCTGCGGCACCGCTGGCTGCCTGCCCTGCCCGGTACGGCGGTGACCGCGCTGGTGGCCGCGGCCACCGACATCACCTCGCCGTACTCGGCGCTGGTGCTCAACCGCTTCCACGGCGCGGCGTCGCGGGTCGACCCGGAAGCCACGGCCTTCGCCCAGCGCCGCCCGCACACGGTGGTCGAGATCATCGCGTCGTGGCGGCCGGGGGAGCCGGTGACCGCCCACCGCGACTGGGCCGACGCGCTGGCCACGGCGCTGGACCCGGTCGCGCTGCCCGGCGGCTACCCCAACCTGCTCGGCCCGGCCGACGAGGACCGGGCGCGGGACTCCTACGGCGCGAACCTGGGCCGGCTGCTGGCCGCCAAGCGTCACTACGACCCGGACACCGTCTTCGCCTCGGTCATCCCGGCGCTGGGCTGAGCCCGCCGGCGGTCAGCTCGGGTCGAGCCGGTCGCTCTTGAGCGCGCCGAGGAACTCGCCGAAGGTCGCCCGGTCGAACGACAGCACGCCGCCCTCGCGGTCCTTCGAGTCGCGGATCAGCACCACGTCCGGACGCGTCTGCACCTCGACGCACGCGCCTCCGGAACTGCGCGCGCTCGTCCGCCATTGCGGCGTCAGGCCCTGGTCGGCCAACGGTCCTCCAGCAACTCAGAAGTCGATCGGTGCCGCGGCCGGTGTCGGTTTTGCCACCAGCCGAACCGGACGCCAGAGCTTAGCAAAGTGCAGACGGCCGGTTGCGCCGAAGCGGGTAATAGACTCCCGCCATGAGCCAGCCGGTCGGTCCCGCGATCGCGCGCCAGCGCATCCACCACCGCCTGCGCGAGCTGCGCGAGGAACGCGGCCTGCCGGCCCAGGCCGTGGCCGAGGCCATGCGCTGGTCGCTGTCGAAGCTGAACCGGATCGAGAACGGCAAGGTCACCATCGAGCCCATCGCGGTGAAGGTGCTGCTGGAGTTCTACGGCGTCGACGACCCGGGCGAGATCGACACGCTGATGGACCTGTCGGAGACCTCCCGCGAACGCACCTGGTGGCGGGACCGGGCGCTGTCGGAGGAGTTCAAGGACTTCGTCGCCTACGAGAACGAGGCGTCCGGGCTGTTCGCGTACCAGGCGTCGTTCGTGCCCGGGCTGCTGCAGACGGCCGACTACGCCGCCGCGATCACCTCGGCGATCATCGGCAAGGAGGTGGACGACCCGGCGGTGACCGAGGTCGTCGCGGTCCGGATGAAACGGCAGGAGTCGCTGCACCAGCGGCTGGCCGGCGAGCGCCCGCCCACGCTGCGCCACGCCATCGACGAGGCCGTGCTGCTCCGGCCGGTCGGCGGCGACCGGATCATGGCCGCGCAGCTCGATCATCTGCTGGCGATGGCCGACCGGCCCACCGTGCACCTGACCGTGGTCCCGCTGAGCCTGCCCGGCCATCCCGGGCTCGGCGGCAACTTCGAGCTGCTGGAGTTCGCCGGGGACAGCGACGCCGACATCGTCTTCATCGAATCGCCGACCCGCGACTTCCTGCTCAAGGACCGCCGCAGCCGGCAGCTGTCGCGCGGCAACATGGACAAGCTGCTCGGCGCCGGCCGCTCGGGCGCCGCGGCGATCGCCATGATCCGGCAGGTCCGGGCGTCGCTGCGCCCGTGACTCAGGGCAGCGCGTCGCGGTTGACCTCCACCGCGCGGATCAGCGCCCGCCGGACCCGTTCGAACTCGACCGGGTTGCGCGAGCCGAAGAGCAGCACCTCCTCGCCGTGGTGCAGCGCCCGGAGCTCCCTCCACTGGGGGTCGTGCCGCGCGCCGATCAGCCGCACGACGTCACTGAGGTCCGCCATCGTGTAGCGGCCGTCGGGGGTCTCCACGTACCAGCTGGTGACGGTGATCCGTGGGTCGACGTAGTACACAGCCCATCCGCAGTGCGGACGGTGCCTGGAGCCCGGGTCGATCGACATGGTTGCCCCTCACTGCGCTTTCCTCGATCGTCCGACCCGGCCCGGTCCCGTGCAAGCATCAGACATCTCATTTAGGACTGCGGTTCGCTATCTGCACATTGCAGAGGGTGCCCGCACCCGTGGGTAGGCCCGCAGGCGCGCACTCGGCGGGGTGGGGCCGGTCGCTTATCGTGGAAGTTCGCTTTTCCGCATCGTGCGGCCGGCCGCAGAGAGGGGCGCTCCTTTCACCCACCGCAGGACGACAGCGACGTCGGACCTCCCCGCTAGAGAGGCTCGTCATGGCAAAACAGGTCGGACCGGCGGTCGCTCGTGAGCGCCTGGGCGTGCGCCTGCGCGAGATCCGCGACTCGCTCGGCCTGCCGGCCGAGGCGGCCGCGCGCGAGATGTACTGGTCGGCGGCGAAACTCGAGCGGGTGGAGGCGGGCGCGGTCCCGGTCGCGCCGGTCGAGGTCCGGGCCCTGCTGGAGTTCTACGGGGTACGCGGCCGGAAGGAGCGGGAGACCCTGCTGGGCCTGGCCGCGGCGGCCCGCGTACGGCGATGGTGGCGCCGGCACCGGCTCACCAAGGAGTACCGGCAGTTCGTCGGCTACGAGGAGGAAGCCTCCCGGATCAGCATCTACCAGGCCCTCTTCCTGCCCGGCCTGTTGCAGACCGAGGACTACGCCCGGGCCATCACGGCGAAGATCCTGCGTCGCGGCGCCGGCGCGGAGGAGGTCCGGGCCCGCATCGAGGTCCGCATGGCCCGCCAGCGCACGTTCCTGGACCGGGTGAACGGCGCGGCCGGGCCCGAGCTGATCGTCGCCCTGGACGAGGCCGTGCTGCGCCGGCCGGTCGGCGGGATCGCGGTGCTGCGCCGCCAGCTCGACCACCTGCTCGCCATGGCGGCGCTGCCCGCGATCACCGTGGTGGTCGTGCCGCTGGGGCTGGAGGGCCATCCCGGGCTGGGCGGCACCTTCGAGCTGCTGGAGTTCGCCGGCTCGGGCCGGCCCGACATGCTGTTCCTGGAGGCGGTGACCCGCGACTTCATCGTGACCGACGAGGAGGCGACCGCGCCGTACCGCGAGTCGATGAAGATCCTGCGGGAGGTGGGCTGGTCGGGCGAGGACGCGCTGGGGGTGATCGGGGAGATCCGCGACTCGCTGCGCGTACGCTGACCGCGTGGATCACGAAGAGCGCATCGCCATGTTCCTGGACTACGAGAACCTGGCGATCAGTGCGCGCGACCACCTCGGCGGCCTGTCGTTCGAGCTGCGCCCGGTCGCCGACGCGCTGGCCGAGCGCGGGCGGGTGGTGGTGCGCCGGGCGTACGCGGACTGGTCCTATTTCGACGAGGACCGCCGGATGCTGACCCGCTCGCACGTCGAGCTCATCGACATCCCGCAGCGGATGAACGCCTCGCGCAAGAACGCCGCCGACATCAAAATGGTGGTGGACGCGCTGGAGGTGGCCTTCGAACGGGCCTACATCTCCACGTTCGTGCTCTGCACCGGCGACAGCGACTTCACGCCGCTGGTCCACAAGCTGCGCGAGCTCAACAAGCGCGTCATCGGCGTCGGCGTCGAGAAGTCGACCTCCGCGCTGCTGCCCCCGGCCTGCGACGAGTTCCTCTACTACGACCGGCTGGAGGGCGTGGAGGCCCCGCCCGTCCGCACCCGGCCGTCCCGCCCGGCCAGCCCGCCCGTGGCCGAGCCCCTGCCGGTGGCGCCGGAGCCCCGGCCCGCCGAGGACGAGGCCGTCCGCGACGTCGACACGCTCGCCGCCCTGGTCGCCCAGACGGTGGCCGGCCTGCAGCGCAGCTCCAACGGCACGGTGACCGCCTCGACCCTCAAGCGCACCCTGCTGCGCAAGGACCCCACCTTCAACGAGGCCGACTACGGCTTCCGCGCCTTCGGCGAGCTGCTGCGACACCTGTCCGGCAGCAACGTGGTCGAGCTGACCGCCGGTTCGGCCAAGGGCGACCCCGAGGTGACGCTGCCGGAGCACGGCGACAAGGAGGCCGCGTTCGCCCTGCTGCGCAGCGTGGTCCTCGACCTGGCCGGCAGCGCCGGGTCGACGGCCCTGTCGGGCCTGAAGAACCAGGTCCGCAAGGTGGCGCCCGACTTCAGCGAGAAGAAGCTGGGCTACCGCAGCTTCCTGCAGTTCTGCCAGGCGGCGGCGACCAGCGGCGCGGTCGGCCTGACCTGGAGCCCCGAGTCGGACGGCTACCTGGTCACGGCCGGCCCGGCGTGAACTCCTGCACCCCCAGCACCCGCATAAGCTCCAGCCGCTCGCGGGAGTCCGCGTCGGCCGGGTGAGCACCAGCAGCTACCCGCCGGCGTTCAGGTCCGGCCTCGGGGTGGGCAACTGAACCCGGCGGCTCAGCCCCGGCCGGGCAGCGGTTCCAGCACCACCACCGCGGTCGGCGACGAGCGCAGCGCGGCGAACGAGTCCAGCTGCTGGTCGACCTCGCGCCACCGCTGCCACAGCCGCTCCCGTTCGGCGTCCACGGCGGCGCGTCCCCGTACCGGCCGCGTCTGCCCGGCCAGCCGCACGGTCGCGTCCGGGTGGGCCCGCAGGTTGAGCCACCAGGCGGGCTCGCCGTCACCCCAGCCGTTCATGGCCAGCGTGACCAGGTTCGGTCCGTCCTCGAGGTAGCCGAGAATCACGCTGCGCGGCTGGCCGCTGCGGCGCCCGGTGGTGGTCAGCCGCATCGCGCCCCAGCGGCCGGGTTTGGGGCGCCACAGCCCGAAGTGGCCGCCGGAGAAGCGGTACAGGCCGCGGTGCACCGCCCAGGCGAGGCGGATGAACCAGCGCGGTGGAAGGCGCGGGGCCTTCGGTTCTCGGTCGTCCGTCATGGTCGACACCCCCGGCCCACGGTAGGCGGCCGGCGCAAAACCGGGGCCCCGCCTGGATCCTGACCCTCGCCACGGCCCGCAGATCGGTTTCCACCGGTCGGCGGTGTCACGTGTTTCGCTTGGTGGCCGGCCCGAGGAGTCGTTCCAGCAGCCGGGGCTCGCCCGGCCAGGCCGCCATCAGCACCTCGCGCGGCACCTGCCGCCCCGCGTACCGCAGCGCCAGCGCCACCACCACGATGTCGTCCAGCGGGCCGATCACCGGGATGAACTCGGGGATCAGGTCGATCGGGCTGGCCACCCAGATCCCGGCGATGATGATCGCGATCCGCGCGCGCCGCGGCACCCGCGGGTCCTTGCGCAACCGCCGCACGGTGGTGACGCAGTCCGGGATGAACGCGGCCAGGTCCCGCAGGATGCCCGGCGGCAGCCGTCGGGCCAGCACCAGCAGCAGCGCCCAGCTGGCGATCAGGCACGCCAGCGCGATGCCGAGGCCGATGAGCCAGTCATGCAGGGAGGTCACCCGCCGAACCCTACGGTGCCGGGGGCCCGGACGGGCGGGAGTCGCGGTGCCAACGCAGCGGGCCCGGGTGCACGCTCCACCACAGCCGACGCCACCGGGAACCCCGGGCCCGCAACGCGTCGGCGTAGGCGACGGCCTGCTGGCCGGCCCGCACGGCCTGACGCCCGTCGGCGGCGCCGGGCGCGAAACCGACCGTGTTGACGGCGGCGACGAGCTCGTCCACCGGCGGCAACTCGTATCCCGGCGGCGGCGTGGCGGACCGCACCGGGGCGGCGCCGGCGCTTTCCGGGGCGTCCTCCGGCCGCCACCCGACAGCTGCCGCCTCGGCCGCCGCCGCAGCACTGGTCCCGTCACCTCCGGCACCCGCGCCCGCACCGACGCCCGCGCCCGCACCGACGCCCGCGCCCGCACCGGCACCCGCGCCCGCACCGGCACCCGCGCCCGCACCGGCACCCGCGCCCGCACCGACGCCCGCGCCCGCACCGGCACCCGCGCCCGCACCGGCATCCGCGCCCGCGGCCGAACCCGCACCCCCACCGGGCGGATCAGCCTCGCCGCCGGCACCGGTCTCCGCTTCGAACCGGCCGGTGTCCGTGACACCCCGATCTCCGTCGCGTCCTCCCGCCGACCCGCCCCCGCCGCCCGGCTCGGACCGCCCTGCCCGCCCCCACCTCCGCGCCTTGCGCTGCCGCGGCACCGGAGGCTCACCGGCGAACACAGCCGCCTCCCCGGCCGCGAGATGCGCCGGCACCGGCCGCCCGGCCAGCCGCAACGCGTCGGTGAACTCCAGCCACGCCCCGATGATCCGCTCATCCGGCGCCCCCACCCCGAGCCGCCGCTGCCGCAGCCCTCGCCGCAACATCACCACCACGCCCGCCGCCGCGATCAGCACCAGCAGCACCGACCCCGTCGCCCCGGTCGCCACCAGCACTCCCGGCGGCCCACCGGCACCGGCCGCCGGCGCCTGGGCGAGCGCCGGCGGCGCCGACGCGCTGGGCGTGGCCGAGGCCGGCGGCGGCTCGGAGGTCGGCGGCGGCGACGGCTTGGGCGTGAAGTCCTCCTCGACCGGCCGCGGGTCGTCGTTCTTGGGCAGCGGGTCGAACGCCACCCAGCCCAGCTCGTCGAAGAGCACCTCCGGCCAGGCGACCGCGTTGCCGCCGGTGACCGTGCCGCCGGCCCTGGGCGCGTCGAAGCCGACCACCACCCGGGTCGGCAGGCCGGTCAGCCGGGCCAGCAGCGCGAACGACGCCGCGAACTGCTCGGAGGTGCCGCGCTGCCCGCCCTGCCCGCGCGGCCCGAAGAGGAAGAACTGCAGATTCGGGTACGCGTGCCCGCTGGGCGAGTCGGCGACCTTGCGGTAATGCTCGGCCAGGAACTCCTCGATGGCCACGGCCCGGTCGAACGAGCCCGCGTTGCCGTCGGAGAGCTGCTCGGCGAGCCGGCTGATCGGCTCGGGCACCCCGGCGCCGACGGTCAGGAAGCGGGCCACCTCGTCGCCGGTGGGGGTGTCCGCCGAGGGCAGCAGGTTGAGGTCGGGCTCCTGCGTCTGGGACGTGACGGTGTACCGCACCCCCGGCCGCAGCGGCTCGGGGCTGATCAGGGTGCCCGTCGCCGGGTCGTAGGCCACGCGTACCCCGTCCACCCCGGTCGGGGTGGGCACCACCGGCAGCAGCCGCCCGGTCAGCTCGTCCACCGTGATGGCCTGGGTGATCTGCTGCCGGGCCGCGTCCGGCAGCGGCGGCGTGGTGGGCAGCACCCGTCCGGCGTTGCGGTAGGTGGCGCCGACCCGCCACGTCACCCCGTCGTAGTCGGGCAGGACGGCGAGCCGCAACCGCACCGACCCTTTGCCCGGGCCGCCCGGGCCGACCTCGAGCAGCTTCTGTTGCGGCGCCAGCGCCCAGCCGGAGATCCGGTTCAGCGGGCTTTCGTCCAGGCTGTCCACTTGCGGCGGTTCGACGTACCGCCGGGGGTCGACCGGGGTCGCGGAGACCCGGCCGCCGACCCACGGCCCGACGATGATGATCAGGCCGAGCAGGGCCACCAGGCCGGCAGCGGTCCCGGCCAGCGCGCGGCCGCGCACGGCCGCACGGGTCGGCGCGGGTACGTCGTCCGGCGAAGGCCCCGCCGCCGGACGGGCACTGACGGCGAGCGCGACCGCGACCAGCCCCGCGAACAGCACCGTCGGCCACCCGGCGGTCCCGGCGTTGGGCCCCACCACGTAGAGCGCGCCCCCGTAGAGCGCCGCCGCCGGCGCGCACCCGAGCAGCACGCGCCCCGACCGCACCGCCACCTCGGCCCCGGCGAGCCCGGCCAGCCACGCGGCGACGACCGGCACGACCACCGTGTCCGGCGTCGGCTCGACCGGGATCATGGCGGTGAGCAGCCGCGGAATCCCGTTGACCAGCGCATCGGCAACGATCCCGGGCAACGGCCCGGCCAGCTCGGCCCGATCCGCGGCGACCCGCAGCGCGCCGAGCGTGTAACCGGCCAGCAGCAGCACCGACAGCGGCGCGATGGTCCACGACGGCAACCGCCGCACGGCGACACTGACCCCGACCGACCCCAGCGCCGCCCCGGCGACGAGCTGCACGAGCAGCGCATCGGCGTAGATCCGCCCGAGCACCACCCCGGAAAGACCGATCAAGACCACCAGGACCACGGGTACGACCGCAGCCCGCACCAACCTCAACACCCCGGCCTCCGCCCCGGCTCATGGGCGGTGCTCGCCCGCAGCGGCCGCACCGTCCCGGCACCGCGGTCGTGGGCGGCGCCCGTTCGCAGCGGCAACCTCACCATCCCCGCACCCCGTCCCAGGCGCCGGCGAACTGCACGCCGTCCTCGGCCTCGATGACGATGAGACCGCCCCCGGCCGACACCGGCGCCGCGTCCCGGTCACCGAACAGCCCGGCGATCACCACCGGGTAGGCCCCCCGCAGCGCGGTCACCGCACCCAGGTCACCCCGCCCGCCCGGCCCGGTCAGATAGACCAGGGTGTCACCGAGCCGGCTCTGCCGCAGGCTGCGCAACGTCTGACCGAGGTCGCCGTCGCGCAGCCCGGCCTCGGTGAGCACGTCCAGGAACGGCCCCCCGGACACCCCGGACACCAGATGCAGCGCGACGGGAAGGTCCTCCCGCACAGCGGCGGCCACGATGGAGGCCGCCGCCTCACAACACGACTCGAAGGAGTCGGCGGTGCCGTCGCGTACCTCCGGATGGGCCGCGGCCCGGTCGTCGAGCAGCACGATGATCGTCGGCTCGCTGGTGTCGAGCTGTTCGCGCACCATCAGCTCACCGACCTTGGCCGAGCTGCGCCAGTGCACCCGCCGCAGCTCGTCGCCGATGACGTACTCCCGCAGCGAGTCGAAGGTGATGCTGCCCTGCGGCACCTTGTCGATCCGCCCGTCGAGGCTGCGGGCCATCCCGGCGGGCACGGCCCGCAGCAGGTGGATCCGCGGATGCACCCAGACGGTGGCGACCCCGCCGTAGGTTCGCGACAATGTCATGAGCCCGAGCGGATCGGCCCGCGTGACCCGCAGCGGCCCGACCGGCACCACGCCCCGCCGGTGCGTGGGCACCGGATACTGCACGGTCGTGTCCCGGCCCGGCCGCAACCGCAGCAGCGGCACGGGCACGCTCGCGGACCCGCACCGGTCGGTGGCGACGAGGTTCGCGGCCCGCAGTCTGCTGATGTTGCGCACGGTCAGCGTCATGGTGGCGGGCTCGCCCCGGGCGACCCGGTCGGGGCTGGCGACCCGCTCGACGCCGAGCCCGGGCCGCCACACGGCGAACACGACGCCGCAGAGCACGGCCACGGCGGCGGCCGCGCCGAGCAGCGCGAGGTCCGGATACCCGAACCGGAACCCGGCCCCCAGCAGAAGCACCGCGGCGACGAGCACCCCGGCGCCGCGCGCGGTCACCCCACCCAGCCGCCTCACGCCGATCCCGCACTCTTCGCACGCGCTGGCAGCCGGCGCGCGCCGGCCGACACGACCTCGGCCGCCTCGGCCGTGGGCCTCGGCAGCTCGCGCGGCCCGGTTGGCTTGTCCCCGGCTACGGCCTGGGCCGCGAGCGGGCGGCCCAGCCCGTGCCTGTCCGTGCGCCGGATGCGCGCGGTCATGCCCCGACGCGCTGGTTGTCCGGCAGCGGCACCGGCACCGAGCGGACCGCGTCCTCCAGCACCTCGGCCGCCGTGACCCCGCGCAGCTGCGCGTCCGGCGACAGCAGCACGCGGTGGGCGAACACGGGCCCGATCAGCGCCTTGAAGTCCTCGGGCAGCACGTACCCGCGACCGTTGATCAGCGCGTACGCCGACGCCGCCCGGGTCAGCGCGATCACGCCACGCGGGCTGACCCCGACCCGCACCTGCGGGTGGTCGCGGGTGGCGGCGGCCAGGCGGACCGCGTACGTGTAGAGCGGGTCGGCGATGTGCACCCGCAGCGCCATGCGCACCATCTCGCCCACGGTGACCGTGTCGGTGACCGGCTCGAGGGCGTCGGGGGAGCGCAGCGCCGCCCCGCGCAGCACCTCGACCTCGACGTCCTCGGCGGGATAGCCGACCGACAGCTTGACCAGGAAACGGTCGAGCTGCGCCTCGGGCAGCCTGTACGTGCCGTCCATCTCGACCGGGTTCTGGGTTGCCACCACGAGGAACGGCTGCGGCACCGGGTGCGGCACGCCGTCGACGGTGACCCGGCGCTCCTCCATGACCTCGAGCAGCGCCGACTGGGTCTTCGGCGAGGCGCGGTTGATCTCGTCGGCGATGACGATGTTGGCGAACACCGGGCCCGGGTGGAACTCGAAGCCGCGGCTGGCCTGGTTGAAGATCGTCACGCCGGACACGTCGGAGGGCAGCAGGTCGGGCGTGAACTGGATGCGCCGCCACTGCCCGCGTACGGCCGCGGCCATGGCCCGGGCCAGCGTGGTCTTGCCGACGCCGGGCACGTCCTCGAGCAGCACGTGCCCCTGGGCGAGGAACGCCGTGAGCGCGAGCCGCACGACCTCGGGCTTGCCCAGCACGACGGTGCCGATCCGGTCGGCGAGCTGGGCCGCCACGGCGGCGAAGCCCTGGATGTGCTGGGGCGGCAGGGGTTCGTTGCGCACAGGAGGGTCCTCAGCAGGTGGGCAGGTCGTTGATGTCGTCGCCGCCGTCGAGGTTGAGCCAGGCGAACGGGATGTAGTTCTTGCCCTTGTAGTCCACCTGCACCCACCAGGTGCTGCGCTTGTCGTTGTTGTAGATGTAGGCGTAGACCTCTTCGCCCTTCTTCTTGCAGAAGGACTCGAGCCTGGTCCCCGGCTTGGCCCAGCCGACCTGCTTGTCGTCGTCCTGCTGGGTGATGCTGAAGATCTCGTTGCCGTTGCGGCCGTCGCGGTCCTTGTCGCAGTAGGTGGCGGTGTCGCCGTTCTCGCCGTTCTTGCAGGTGGCCGTGCCGTACAGGGCGTCGGTCCGCTGAGCCCTGGCCTGCGCGTCGCTGGTGCCGGCCGCGGTCTTGGCCGTCACCGAGAAGGTGTAGCCGGTGCTGGGCTCCAGCCCGGTGACCTTGAGGCTGGAGCAGCTGCCGCTCGCGGTGGCGCCGCCGGGCGTGGTCTTGGCGGTGCAGGTGGCCTGCGCGCCGCCGGCGTTGACGCTGAACGTCACGGTGGCCGTGTTGTACGTCGCGGAGGAGCCGGTGATCGTCACGACCGGCTTGGGCAGCGTCTTCGCGGTGGCGGTGGCCGCTTCGCTCTCGCCGGCCTCGTTGACCGCCCGGACCTCGACCGACACCGTCGCGCCGGTGTCGAAGCCGTTGAGCGTCACGCCGGTGCCGTCGGTGACCTCGGTGCTCCGGCCGCCCGCCGCCACCACGTACTTGGTGATCGGACGGCCGTTCTCCACCGGCGCGGTCCAGGTGACCTTGATGGTGCCGGCCTGGTCGCTGACGGTGGCGGCGTCGATGTTCTCGGGCCGGTCGGGCGTGGTGAACGGCACGACGCTGTTGCTGACCGGCGACGCCTTCGACCCGGCGCCGCGCTCGTTGATCGCGACGACGGAGAACGCGTACTGCTTGCCGTACTCCAGCTCGCCGTCCTTGATGGTCAGGCTGGTCTCGCCCTTGACCTCGCCGATCGGGGCGGCGGTGCCGTCGCTGACGGCCGTCACCGCGTACCGCTCGATCTCCAGGCCCTGGCCGTTGGCGGCCGGCCAGCTGACGCTGACCGTGCCGTCCGGCTTGGCCTGCGCGGTAGCGGCCGTGGGCGCGTCCGGGACCTCGGCGGTCGGCCGGACCGCGTTGCTGCTACGGGCCGGCCCGTCGCCCTTCTTGTTGACCGCGTGCACGGCGAACCGGTACGTCTCGCCGTTGGTCAGCCCGGTGACGTTGAGCGAACGCTGGTTGGCGCCCACCTGGAACGTCTTGTCCGCGCCCTCGACCACGTAGCGGGTGATCTCCGCGCCGTTGGCCGGCGCCGCCTGCCAGGAGACCCGGACCTCGGCGTTGCCGGCGGCGGCCCGCACGTTGCGCGGCGCGCCCGGCTTGCTCACCGGCGGCTTCTTCGGCTTCTGCGGGGGCGGCGGCGGGGCCGGCGGGGTGGGCGGCGGGTCGCCACCGAGCACGTCGTCGGCGTACTTGTCGACGACGCGCACCTGGTGGGCGTTGTCGACGACCCGGGCGGTGGACGCGCCGGGAGCGTTGATGAACAGGTAGTTCTCACGCACCTCGAGCTCGAGCGGGCCGCCGGCATCCTTGAAGTCGATGCCCTTCTGGGCCCGGCCGGCGGCGTCGAAGACGTGCACCGTGCCGGTGGACTCGTCGGCGATGTAGAAGAAGCCCTCCCAGGCGACCGCGGGCTGCAGCTCACCGCCGTCGCCGGGGACCACGAAGTCGGCGACGCCGCCGGTCGTGGGCACCGCGTACACGTGGCGGGCGTCCGGGACGGTGACCGGCACGACCGCGCCGTCGGTGTGCTCGGGCAGCGTGCCGGGGCCGGTCAGCGGCAGAACCTGGTCGCTGCGCTGGTCGCCGCGGAAGGTGGTCAGCTTGTTGGTGGTGCGGTCGAGCACCGCGACGCCGTCCTCCAGGGTGGAGAGCGTGAGGTCGTGACTGGCCGCAGCGACCGCCTCCGTGCGGACCAGGGCCGGGCCGACGGCGGAGGGCTGGCCACCGCCGGTGCCGCCGGTGGCGGAACCGTCCGGCAGGGGAGCGGCGGTGATCGCGGACACGGTGCCCTCGCTGGGCACGGCGATCCACAGCTTGCCCTCGCCGTCGAAGACCCCGCCGGTGATGCCGGGCGGATAGCGCAGCGACTCGCCGATCGGGCTCAGGGAGCGGGGGTCGAGCTGGCGCACCTCACCCTGCACGGCGTCGATGACGAACGCGGCGTCCTCGTGCAGCGCGACGCTGACGCCGAGGCCGGCGGTGGTCGGGGAGGGGCTGACGAACACCTGCAGCGAGGAGAGATCCATCGAGCTGATCACGCCGGTCTGCAGGTCACGCATGATGACGAAGCGGTCGTTCTGCGAGACCTGGACCTGGTGGCCGCGGGCCTGCGGCACGTTGACCCGGGTGTCGACGCGGGCGGTGATGCCGTTGATGCGGGCGGTCTCGCCCTTGGTCCTGCTCCACACCCAGGAGGCGGCGTCGTAGCTGGCGACGGCCTGATCGGCGGCGCCCAGGCCGAGGACGGTGAGTCCCAGGCCCGTAACGAGGCTCAGGACAGTGCCCAGGGTGACGAGGCCGCCACGACTGCGCCACCGGCGCCTGCGTGGACCGATCACGACATCTGCACTGGCCACGGCGTGCCTACCTCCCCGTTTGCCGGCGTCGCCCCGTTCAGGACGCAGGCCATCATAGGGGGACGGCGGCCGGTGTGGACACCCGGTGAGTCACCGTTGTGGATAACGGTGATCGCCCAGAGTGATCATCGTTTGCCGGGCGGCGAGGAGGAGGAAGGACCGGAGCGACTTGTGCAGGTCTGCGGCGACGTGGAGAACTGGCTGGTGGTGTAGACGGCCACGACCGCGAAGCAATAGTCCAGGTCAGCGTTGAGACCGTTGAGATTGAAGGTGGTGGTGGTCGGCCCGACCTGCCCCATCGGGCGTAGCTGCTCACCGGGCCGCCCGCCGGTGATGACAAAGGAGGCGCGCCCGTTGGCCGGATCGGCCCAGAACAGCTTGACCGACGATCCGTAGTCGCGCATGCGCACATCGGTAGGGGCGGGGCCGGCGAGAGTTGGCACATCAGAGGCCGGATCGTCATCGCGATAGGCGAGGACGATCACGAGCGCGACCACGGCGATGATCACCCCGAGGACCGCGGCGATCGCCGCGAACAGGGCCGGGGCCTTGCGGGAGTACGAGGAATTGCCGGCTCGCGCGGGCACGGCGGCCGGGGTGATCGGCGGCGGCTCGTAGCGGGCCGGGGACTGTGCCTGAGGGGGAGCTGGGAAGTGCCGGGGCTGCGGCTCCACCACCACCTGCTGCTGCGGCACGGGGGCGGGCTGCGGGCGTACCGGTGGCTGCTGCGGAGCCGGCAAGCGCGGCACCTGCTCGGCCGGCAGCTCTATGCGTACCGTCGGAGGGTCTTCACCCAGGTAGGAGCGCGCGCGGACGACGGCCCAGTGATCCGCGCCGAGCGCGGCCGGGCCGTGCGCGGCCACCCGCCCGAACGCCCGCCGCGCCTCGTGCCGGTTCTCCATCTCCTCGGCGACGACGCCGAGATCGTAGGAAATCCCGACCATGACCGGGTCGGCGTCGCCGAGCCGCCACTGCCCGGCCGCGTACGCCTCCTCGAGCACCCGCCGCGCGCCGGACGGATCCCCGGCCCGCTGATGCACGGCGGCGAGCTGCTGAGCGGTGAGCAGAACGTCCGGATCGTCCTCGCCGAGATTGGCCCGCCCCAGATCGACGGCATGCTCGAGCACAGCGCGCGCCTGGCCCAGATCACCGGAATCGGCGAGGGCCTGCGCACGCTGCCGGGCGGCGAAGAGCGGGGACGGCTGGGACACGCAGGCCATGCTGCCCGGATCGGTCGGAGGACGCCAGTACGGACGGTCTTGCTGTCCGGATATGTCCGGTCCGGGGGTGGCGTTGGGGGGTGGTGGCGGGGCGTGTATATTTCTCTCCTGTGCGGCCCGCCGGGCAGCCGAAACGCGGGTGTGTGACGCGGGTCGGTGCGGTTAGGCTGTGCTCACCTTGTCCGGGTGGCGGAATGGCAGACGCGCTAGCTTGAGGTGCTAGTGTCCTTTATCGGACGTGGGGGTTCAAGTCCCCCCTCGGACACACTTTAGTACATGATCCACTTGGCGAGGCCTCTGCTTGAATCAAGCGGAGGCCTGGCTTGTATGTGAGCTTGATTCCGAGTTGTCGATAGACCTCGGCTTTGTCGGTGGGGTCGGCCTGCCGCAGGATCGTCGCGATGCCGGACATGGCTTCGACCAGGGTGTTACTTTCGTCGGCGGTCATGGTGCGGCGTCCGGTGATCCGTCGTAGGTCGGCTTCGGCGACGGCTTTCTCGGCTTGGACCTGGGTGATCCACTGCTGGACCAGGGCCGGGTCGGTGCCGGCGTCGAGTGCGGCTCGGTACCGGTCGAGCTTGGTCTTGCAGGTGTTGATCTTCTCGCGGCGGCGAGGAGACGATGCTGGTCGGCGTCGTCGTGTTGGGCTCGGCCATTGCCTGCAGCGTGGTGCGCAGGTTGGTCGGTGAGAAGGCCCGTCGGATCCAGGGGTCGACGAGGTCGACGATCTTGTCTTCGCGTAGGTAGAGGCTGCGTGGGTGGGCTAGCCGGTGGGCGTCGGCGTATTCGGAGCTGTAGGTGCAGCGGTAGTGATTGCGGTCGTTGTTGAAGCTGCCGATCATCCTGCGCTCGCAGAGGCCGCAGAAGAGCAGCCCGGAGAAGGCGTAGCAGCGTTTGCTGCGTCGGGGTTTGCGGTTGATGTCGGGCCGTCGCGCGCCGGCCGCGATCATGGTCTGGACCTGTTCGAAGGTCTCGTCGTCGATGAGCGCTTCGTGTGCCGGGGTGGTGGAGTAGACCCAGCCTGGGTCGGGTTCCAGCGCATCTTGGTTTCGTGGCCGAGAGCGACGTCGTCGAAGTCGATGAGGATCTCGGCCTTGCGTTGCTTGTTCCATACCTGCCGGCCGGTGTAGCGGGGATTGGTCAGGATGACCCGGATGGCGCTCTTGCCCCAGGCCTGCACGTGGCGGTGGGAGTTGCGGGCGTCGTCTGAGCGGTTCACCCCCCATCGTCCACCAGCGGGCCGGCGACCTTCCTGCATGGAGTCGGCGGCGGGTCGAGAATGGTGACGTGGACCGTCCACGGCCCCGACCGCCTGGAACCGCTCGCTGAGCGGTCGCGCGAGGGGGTATCCGCCGGTGGACAACCTGAGGGTCAGTGCCGGGTTCGTAGACATGAACGGTCGGTAGCGGGCTGGCAGACGCCGGCGGTGATAGGCGAACGTGCCGCGGTCGCCGCCGGCAGGGCGCGGGCCGGCACCACGCCGAGCGCTAGGTCGCCCAGCATGCTGAATACCGCGCTCGCTGCCGTCCACTTCAGACCACTGATGCATCGATGCCGTTGGCGGTCTGCCCGGTCGCTCACCCGCCGACCGGAAGCGACCGCACACCGGTTGTGAGACGCCCATCGGGAGTAGGAATTCCGACTCTGACCGGACGCATCGCTACCAGCAAATATCATCGGCGCGGGGGTGACTGGTATGGAGATTCGGGTGCTCGGACCGATCGAAGTGTGGGCATCCGGCCGACCGGTGGACGTCGGCGCGGCCCGGCAGCGCGCCGTGCTGGCGGCCTTGGCCGTCGATGTCGGCCGGCCCGTGCGGCCGGAGTCGTTGCTGGACCGCGTCTGGGGCGAGCGCCTCCCGCAGCGGGCCCAACACAGCCTGCACGTCTACATCTCCCGCATCCGGCAGGCGCTCGAGAAATCCGGCGCCTCCGGCGCCGTCGTCCGGCGATCCGGTGGCTATCTGCTGAATGTGCCGACCGAGGCGGTCGATTGCCGCCATTTCCGCAGCCTGGTACGCCGGGCCTCGCAGCGCGACGTCGACCCCGCCGAGCGGATCCCGCTGCTCAACCAGGCCCTCGCCCTGTGGCACGGTGAGCCGCTGGCCGGCCTGCCCGGCGACTGGGCCGCCCGGGAACGTCAGGCCTGGCAGCGGCAACGCATCGACGCGACGTTGCACTGGGCCGCCGCGAAGCTGCTGGTCGGCGACGTCACCGACGTGATCGAATCGCTGTCCTGCCTGGCCGAAGAACAACCCCTCGACGAGCGGGTGGCCGCCCAGCTGATCCGGGCGCTCGCCGCCAGTGGCCGGCGCGCGCAGGCCCTGAGCCACTTCACGGCCGTCCGCCGCAAGCTCGCCGAGGAACTGGGTACAGATCCTGGTGCGGAGCTGGGGCAGCTGCACCGGGCCCTGCTGCGTGGCGAGGTCGATGCCGCCGAGCCGGTGACACCGCCGGTGCCCGCGGCTCGCCCGGTCCCGGCGGAACTGCCGATGGACATTCGGGCCTTCACCGGCCGCCAGGCCGAGCTCGCCGTGCTGGATGAGGTGTTGCCCGCGGAGGACGGCCGGCTCACGGTGCCCATCCAAGTTGTGACCGGAGCGGCCGGGATCGGCAAGACCGCCCTGGCTGTGCACTGGGCACACCGGGCCGCCCCGCATTTCCCCGACGGCGCGCTCTACGTCGACCTCGAGGGTTTCGGCCCGGACGGCGTACCCCGGGCAGCCGACCATGTCGTTCGGGATTTTCTCGTGGCCCTCGGCGTCGACGGCCGCAGTATGCCGGCCGACCATCCGGCGCAGGCCGCGCTCTACCGTGGCCTGCTTGCCGACCGGCGCATGCTGGTCCTGCTCGACAACGCCCGCGACGCCGGGCACGTGCGCCCCTTGCTGCCCGGCGCCGAGTCCTGCCTGGTGTTGGTCACCAGCCGGAATCCGCTGACCAGTCTGGTCGCCGCCGAGGGCGCGCAACCGCTGCCCCTCGGCCTGCTCAGCGCGGTCGAGGCGGGCAACCTGCTGCGCGGGCGGATCGGCCGGCGAGCGGCCGCCGAACCCGGCGCCGTGGACCAGCTGGCCGACCTCTGCGGACGGTTGCCGCTGGCGCTGACCGTCGTCGCAGCTCGCGTTCTCACCCTGCCGAGGCTGACCCTGGGCGCGCTGGTCGCGGAGTTGCGCGGGGCCAAGCCACTGGACGCGCTCGACGGCGGGGACGAAGTCAGCAACGTGCGGTCGGCGCTGTCCTGGTCGTACAGTCTGCTCAGCGCCGGGTCGCGCCGGCTGCTCCGGCAGGCCGCGGCGCTGCCTGGCACCGAATTCAGCGTGCTCGCCGCGGTCTCGTTGACCGCCTCGGACGAACGGTCCGTCCGGCGTTGGCTGGCCGAGCTGACGGATACGCAGTTGCTGTTCACCTCCGCGCTGGACAGGTTCTCCATGCACGACCTGGTGCGCACATTCGCCGTCGAAGTGGCCGCCGTCGATCCGGAGCCCGAGCGGACTGAGGCATTGCTGCGGTGGCTGGACCACCAACTGCACAGCGCGTACGCCGCAGCGACCGTGCTGCACCCACACTGGGACTCCATCGATATGGCCCATCACCGGGCCGGTGTGGTCCCGGCATTTCTCGCCTGCTACGACGACGCGATGGCATGGTTCGCCGCCGAACGGCAGGTGTTGACGGCCGCCGTGCGCCGCTGCGCCGACCTGGGCCTGAACACCTACGCCTGGCAGCTGGCCTGGGCCATGACGATCTACCTGGACCGCCAGGGCTACTGGCACGACCAGGTGTCGGTGCAGGCTGACGGGTTACGGGCGGCCATCCGCAGCGACGACACCGTCGGCCAGGCGCACACCCACCGGACCCTTGCCCGCGCGCACACCCGACTCGGCTGGCTCGCTGACGTGGAAGAGCGACTGCTTCTGTCGGCCGACCTGTTCGGGACGTTCGGTGATCTGCCGGGGCAGGCTCATGCTCACCTCGACCTGGCCGAGGCCGCGGATCGCCAGGGTCGGGCCGCCGACGTCGAGGACCACACCCAGCGGGCCCTCACCCTCTACCGCGAGGCCGGCCACCGGTACGGGCAGGCGATGTCGCTCAATGCGATGGGCTGGTACCGGGCGCAACGAGGGGAACACGAGGCCGCCATCGAAGCCTGCCGGGAGGCTCTCACGCTGCTGCAGCAGTTCGGGGACCGGCACGGGGAGGCGGCCACCTGGGACAGCCTGGGGTACGCCCAGCACCGGCACGGCGATGTCGACGCCGCGATCGTCTCGTACCGGCATGCCATCAGCCTGTACCGCCAGTTCGGTGACCGTTACTACGAGGCCGACACTCTCAGGCACCTCGCGGAGGCCTTCGCCGCCGCTGACGATCGGCTCAGCGCCAGACAGCACTGGCGGGCCGCCCTGAGGATCCTCGAGGACCTCGACCATCCGGACGCTGACCAGGTCCGCGCTCAGCTGACCTGACCTGGGGATTTGAGGTTTCGGCGAGAACGTGCCGAGCAGCCGGCGCAACGCTTACCGCGTCTTCTCCGGGTTACAGGAATCCCGGTGGGAGGGTAGGCCCGCGCACCGGCACGGGCTGACAGATCGGGGGAACAATGTCCATACCGAACGGCATGAGATCCGCTTTCGGCGCCCTGCTCGTGATCGCCGCTCTCTTCGTCGCACCGAACGCTGCGTCGGCCGCACCCGGGTTGGCCGCCGACACTCACTGCAATTACTCCGACCCGATCGCCATCAAGTCGGCGAGAAACGGCAAGTACGTCACGACCGAGCGGGACTACTCCGGCAACAACGCCGGAATGTTGCGGGCCCGGGCCGACGCCGTGGGGCCGTGGGAGACGTATTACCTGTGCTATCAGGACGACTGGGGGCCGGACGAGTTCGCCTTCCTCGCCGCGGCCAACAACAAGTTCGTGTCGGCCGAATTCGACTACAGCGGCACCGGCAAGGGCATGCTGCGCGCCCGGGCTGACGAGCCGGGGGTCTGGGAGCGGTTCAACTGGATCTACGGTCTCCCCAGTAGCCAGCTGCAATCGACCTGGACCGGCCAATACGTCTCGACGGAGCTCGACTACACCGGCACCAAGTACGGGATGTTGAGGGCGCGCTCCGGCAGCGCCGACATCTGGGAACAGTTCCTCATCCTCTGGCAGTAGATCCTCACGTCCATGGGCGGGCTCGCCGCCGACGGGCGAACGCCCGCGACGGATCCGAGCCATTCCGGAACGGAAAACGCAGTGAGAAAACTCAGGACCCATCGGTTTGGGAGGGGAAGTGTCATGACTCGACTCGCACCGCAGGTGAAGATGAAGAGGTCGGCGACCAAGGTGAGCACGGGCGTCGCCATGCTGGCCGTGGCCGCGGGTGTGCTCAGCGTGGGAGCGCCGGCATCGGCCGACTCTGGCGGCGGCTGTCGGCGGGCCTCGCAGAACACGGCCGTCAGTGTGTGCATCAGCGTCCGCTCCGGCACGTGGAACCCGCTGTGGGCCGACTTCTACGTCGACGGGACGAGCCAGGGGGAGAGCCGGACGAAGACGTACATCAACGTCTCCTGCAGCAACGGCGCGTTCTACGGGCACTTCGCCGGGAACTGGGACATCAGCGGTACGCATTCGCCCCAGTGGTCGTACTCGAAGCCGTGCTCCTCCGGCTACGGGTACACCCACACGGTCTTCTACAACAGCTCGGGAAACTTCATCTACAGCGCCGACAGTCCGAACCAGTACTGGTGACACCGAGCCCGGCGGCCTGCTGGTCGCCGGGCTCGACCATGCGCCTCCGGGTCAGCTACCGGAGCGCAGCGCTTACGAGCGTGAACTGCTGGTTGGGCCGGCCGTTGCAGTCGTAGACCTGAACCTGCTGCCCGTTGCCGGTGCCCCACACGTCCAGGCAGCGGCCGGACTGGACGCCGGTGACGGTGCCGTTGGCGTTGGCGTTCCACTGCTGGTTGCTCTGGCCGTTGCAGGCGTAGATCTGCACCGCTGACCCGTTGCCGGACCCGGCGGCGTCCAGGCACATGCTGCCGTACACCTGGAGCTGCTTGCTCGCGGTGTATGTCCACTGCTGGTTGGACTGGCCGTGGCAGTCGTAGAGCTGCACCCGCGTCCCGTTGGTGCGCGACGCGCTCGGCACGTCGATGCACCGGCCGGACTGGGTCCCCACGATTTCTTTCGCGCCCCCGGCGGGCGGGGTCGACGACGGTGGGGTCGACGACCGGTCGAGTCCGAGGAAGGAGATCGCGTACGCGATCTGGCCGCTCATCGGAAGCTGGTGGCCGACACCGGAGATGCTGATCCCCTCGACGGTCGCCTGGGTGCCGGTATCACCGTAGCGGGTCCGGGTCCAGGTGGACTGCGGGCGGTCGGTGTACGCCGGCGTCTGCGACAGGCCGTGCAGGTTGGTCCACTGCTTGATCTCCTCGCCGAAGTTGGGGTAGGAGAGCGTGGTGTCGGTGGTGCCGTGCCACAACTGCATGCGTGGGTAGGCGCCGGTGTAGCCCGGGTACATGGCGCGGGCGGTGTCGCCCCACTGCTGGGCCGTCCGGATGACGTTGCCGCCGGAGCACTGACTGTTCCACATCGACCCGTCGCTGGTGGCGAAGCAGCCGGCCGGTACGCCGGAGAACGCCGACCCGGCGCTGAACACGTCCGGGTACTCGGCGGCCAGGACGTTGGTCATCATGGCGCCGGAGGAGAACCCGGACACCACGATGCGGGAGGAGTCGATGGCCGGGTACTGCGAGCGGGCGTAGTCGACCATCGACTTGATGCCTGTGGAGTCGCTGCCGCCGTTGCGCCGGAGCCCGGCGGCCGTCGACACGTCGAAGCAGCCGCCGCTACGGGTGGCCTCGGGCAGCACCATGATGTAGCCGTAGCGGTCGGCGGCGTTGACGTAGTCGTGGCCGTTGCCGTTGAAGACGGCGCTCGCCGAACCGCTGCAGTAGTGCACCAGCACCAGCAGCGCCGGCCGGGGCGCGAGGTTCGCCGGCACGTAGATGTACATGTTGAGGTTGGTCGGGTTGGTGCCGAAGTTGGTCACCCGGGTCAGGCTCGCCGCCATCGCGGGGGAGGTGGACACCAGGATCGCGGCGAGGCCGGCGACCAGCGCCGTGCCGGCCGCGAGCAGGATCTGCAAGAGGCGCTTCATCAAACCTTCTCTTCAGACGACGGTATGCGGCGTGGTGCGAGGGCCGGGGTCTGGCGGTGAGGCGCCCACCACAACCCGGCTGGGTCAGCCCAGGCTGAACCTCTGGTTGGTTTGGCCGTTGCAGTCGTGGAGCTGGATCTGCTGGCCGTTGCCCGTGCCCGACACGGCCGCCGTGACTGTGCTCCGACCACGGTCCGCATTCCCAACGACCGTCTACGGCGCGTAACGCCCAGCGAAACTGAGGGCGCACCCGCCACGGCCTCTCCCTCCTCGAATCGGCGCTTGGATTGAGCACGATATGGATGCAGCTCGATGTAGAGCGATGCTAGGCAGAGGGGGCATCTGGGAACAATAGTTCTCGGAAATGTTTCGGAAGTTTCGGAAAAGCGTTATTCGCTGCCGCCGTGACTGGTCGCTGATGGCCCGGAGGTCGAGGCGGTGCCGTCCCCGAACGTGGCCCACCGAGTACGGCGACGTCACCGGGCTGCGCGCGCTCGGTCAGCGCGCCGCCTCGATCGACGGAGCATTCACCCGCACAGGCCGGCCGGCGGGCCGACGACGATCACCGCGGGGCTGCCATTCGTATCTCGATCGTCGAGGCCTTGGTGCTGCTCCGGGCGGTCCGACCAAGCTGCTCGCAGACGGCGAAATCCTGGTCGTTTCGGGCACCCGCAACCCGGACGAACGCGCGCCGGTGATCAACCGCACCCTCAACGATGATCTGGAGAAGCGGATCGTCGAACCGTTGCCCCCTCACCTGCGACGCGCCGTCGGACTGTGGCGGATCAAACCATCTGACCGTGCACGCCAAGATTGTCATCATCGACGACGTGTTCGCCAGCGTCGGATCGGCCAACTTTCTTCAGCCGGTCGATGGCCGGCGTGGACACCGAGTTGAGCATCGCGGTGGTGAGCAGCGGTGCCGCGGTGCGGGACCTGCGCGTGCAGCTGTGGGCCGAGCACCTGCGCACCCCACTGACCGGCCCGGCGCTGCGGGTCTGCCTGGAAGGTCTCGGTCTTGCCCTCGGCGCCTTCCGCCCGGAATGGTTGCCGCCGCCCGCACCCGCCCGCACCTGGCGACAAACCGGGATGCCCCCCGGGTTCGCTCCGCGGGAGACCGTACTGGTCCTGGTCGGACCGCCCTGATCAGCTGCGCGGCAGTACCGTGAGGACACGTTCGATGTGGTCGCGGAACTCGTTCATGAAGTCGCCGAGGAACCTGGCCGTCGATTCGTCGGTGACCTCGCCGTCGTCGGTGAAGCGGCCGGGCTGGAAGTACACGTAGGCCTCGGGCGCGGTCATCTGCCGGGCGTTGCAGAAGCTCAGCACCGCTCGCAGGCTCTGCTGCGCCACGGCGGTGCCGATCTGGCCGATCGACGCGCCGATCACCGCGGCGGGCAGGTGGTCGAAGGAGTTCTGTCCCCAGGGACGTGACGCCCAGTCGATCGCGTTCTTCAACGCGCCGGGGATCGAGCGGTTGTACTCCGGCGTGACGAACAGAACGGCGTCGGAGGCGGCGATGGCGTCCTTGAGCGCCCGGGCCTCCGGCGGGTAGTCGGCGTCGAAGTCCGGGCTGTACAGCGGCAGATTGTCGATGCGGATCTCGGTGAGAGTCAGATCGGTGGGCGCCAGCCGGATCAGAGCACGGCTGAGCGTACGGTTGATCGACGTCGATGACAGGCTGCCGACGAAATAGCCGACCCGGTACGAAACCATGCCGTTCTCCTTTGTCTACGGTGCTGCCTCAGCCGGTGGTGTACGTCAGTCCGTGCCCGCACTGGTAGCGGTTGCCGTCGCTGTCGACGTACACGTAGGGCCGGCCGTTCATGAACTTCTCCTTGTCGAAACCCGGTACGTCGTTGGGCGAGGCGCAGATCCCGTTGTCGTCGACGGCGATGGCCGCGTGGTCGGCGGGGAAGGTGAGGGGCAGCCGGCCGCGGGGTTCCGCATCACCGACGATGACGGCGAACAGGGCTTCGGTTCTCGTGTCGAAGCCGGCCACGAGGGCGTCGGCCAGCGGCTCGACGGCGCCGAGCAGCCACGGCAGCATCACGTTGAGGCCGACGACGAGCCGCGGCACCGCGGAGCGGATGTGGCGGATCCGGTCGAGGTCGACGTGCGTGGCTTCATGGATGTCGAGGTCCAGCAGGCCGGTGAAGTCGAAGTAGGAGCCGGTGAACGGGTTGAGGAACAGTACGGCCACGTCGGCGTGGCGATAGTCGGCAGTGAAGTCGATGTCGGGGTGCGCCGCGGCCAGGTCGGCCCGGAGCCGGTCGAGTTTCGCCCCGGTCAGGTGACGCTCGAACAGTTCGACGTAGACCCGCTGCCCGGCCGGCCGGGAAGGCGTCAGCGGCAGCGCACCGTCGTGGTTCTTCATCAGGACCACGGACCTGCGGTGCGCCTCCGCCGCGGCCGCGGCGTACCGCTCGTTGGCCACGATTTCGTCCGCCTGCTCCGGGTCGACGTACGGGTCGTCGAACAGGCCCAGGGCGAACATCTCCCACACCAGCCGGTACGCCGCCTCGTCCAGCCGTTCGGTGCTGAACAGCTCCTCGAGAAACGCGGTGCGGATCGACTCGACGTCGTTGGTGTCGGCGATGATGTCCGTGCCGGCCGTCACCGCCCTGCCCACCCGCTCGGGAACGCTCAGCTCGGACACGCCCCAGGCCATCTTGGACAGGATGCCCGAGTCCGAGTTGACGTAGCCCTGGTGCCCCATCGCCCGCAGCAGGTCGAGGATGGGCCGGTTGAAGGCGAAGCCGACCTGCTCGAAACCGTCCAGGGGCGGCTGCGGCATCGCCGACTTCTCATCCGAGGGGATCGCGTAGTACGGCATGATGCTGGCGGCGCCGGCGTCGATGGCCGCCTGGAACGGTGGCAGGTGGTAGGTCTTCAGGGACTCCGGCGTCGGGTAGACGTTGAAACGGCCCTCCGCGTAGTGCGGGTCGAAGCCGTTCTCCCGCGCCCCGCCCCCGGGAAAGTGCTTGACGGTCAGCGCCACCCCGTCGCGGCCCAGACCGTCCTCTCCCTGGAAAGCCCGGATCACGGTGGCGATCGCCCGGCTGACGAACTCCGGGTCTTCGCCGAAGGTGCCGTTGGTCCGGAACCACCGGGGGTCGGTCGCCGTGTCGGCCATGTACATGTAACCCTTGCGCAGGCCGGAGGCGACCCACTCGGTGCGTGACTTCTCCGCGAAGTCGCGGATCAGATCCAGGTCGGCGGTGGCTGCCAGACCCAGGGTTCCGGGCCACTGGGTGAAATCCCGGTCGTGCGGCGTGGCGCCGAGCCGGAAGCCGCCGAGTTCGTTCTTGGAGTTGGCGGCGACCAGCACGGGGATGCCCAGCCGGGTGCCCTCGGCGACCTCGTTCATCGCGTTGACCCAGGTGGCGATCGCCGAGCCCGGTGGTGTCTCGCGCATGATGAAGTGCCGCATGTGCAGGTCGGTGATCTGCTGGGTGGTCCCCTCGTACGGCTTGCCGGCGGTGTTGTGCGGATCGTTGCGGACCGGATGGTACTGCTCGTCCAGGACGCCGTCGTGGCTGGTCAGCGCGGGGTCCGGCTGCGAGAGGCCCATCGACCGTGAGTTGATCACCATCAACCCGACCTTCTCGTCGACCGACATCCGGGACACCAGGTCGGCGGCCCGTTGCGCCGGGCTCAACCGCCAGTCCTCGTAGGGGTCGAGCCGACCGTTGCCATTGAGGTCCTTGAAGGTCAGTCCCTGGACGGTCAGCACCGGCTTGACCCGGGCGCCGATGGGCACCTGCTCGACCATGGATCCTCCTGGTGATCGGCTTGTCACGGACATCTGCGTTCACGTGGTCCCGCCTCGTTCGGCCTGGCTGGCGGCGACGATCCTGTCCACGGCGTCGTCGAGCGGGACGTCACCGGTGTCGATCACCAGGTCGTAATGGCCCGCGTCGGCGGGATCCCAGTGCATGAGCCGCTGCGACATCTGCGTACGGACGCGGTCCTCGCGCTGCTGGCGCCGCTGCGCGACGTCGCGGCCGACACCCGAGTCCTGCGCGGCGCGGGAGACGCGTGCCTCGACCGGCGCCTGCAGGCGTACGTGCACGGCACCCCGCGTACGGGCGAGGATGACGGTGGCGTCGCGGCCGACGATCACGCCGCCCGAGTCCTTCACGGTGTCCAGGACGTCGGCGATGTTGCGGCGTACGAGTTCGGTGTCGATCTCGGCGTCCGCGGCGATCGATGCGTCCACCTCGTTCGGGGTCCGCGAGAACGACCGGAGGAACTCCGACACCGGGCCATCCGTACGTCCGGGCGCCGTGGTGGCGGCGGCCTCCAGGTCTGCCGAGCTGAAGCGGGTGCCCACGTACGGAACTCCCAGCCGCTGCGCGACCCGCTCTGCCACGTACGACGCGCCGGCGCCGAACTGCTCGTTGACGGTGACGATCGGGCGGGAGGCGACGAGGTCACCGTGCGGGCCGAACGACACCGCCCGGTCGTGGGTCGCGGTGTCGCCGAGTGCCCCCTGGGCCCGGCGCTGGCGCAGCTCGGCGACGATCTCGCGATGTTGGCCGGCCCCGAGGGGGTAGCGGGACAGCGCGAGCGCGGCGAGGACGCAGAGTCCGGCCGGCACCCACCCGGCCGCCACCTTGATGCCCTGGATTGCTCCGGCCGATTGAGCATCCGCGCCTGCGACATAGCCGAAGGCGCCGATGACCGCTCCGCCGATGAAGCCGCCGATGCCTTGGCCGCACTTGCGGACGAAGGAGAGGATCGAGTAGCTGCCGCCCTCGGCCCGGGTGCCGGTCTTCCACTCGCCGTAGTCGACCGTGTCGGCCTGCATGGAGAACATGAGGGCGTTCGTGCCGCCGAAGCCGACGCCGTAGACCCCGAACGCGAGCAGGGCCAGCGGCAGGCCACCGCCGCCGGTGGGCACGAGAGCGACGAGCACGAAGCCGATGACGGCGAAGCCGGCGAGGATCACGTAGCCGATCCGTTTGCCGAGCTTGACGGTGATCGTCGATACCAGCGAGGCCACGCAGATCGTGCCCACGGTCTGGGCGAGGTACAGCCAGGTGAAGCTGCCCGCGTTGCCGAGCACGTCGCGGGCGAAGTACAGCATCACCGCGTTCATGGTGAATCCCGCACCGAGCAGGAACAGCGCGCCGAGGCACAGCACCAGCAGCGGCTTGTTCTGCCGCACCATCGCCAGTGTCGTCGACAGGGTGAGCTTCCCGGCGCCGCGGGGCACCACCTCCTTGGTGCCCTGGAAGCAGATCCAGTAGAGGACCAGCGCCACGACGGACAGGACGATCGTCGCCATCGTGAACCGCAGCCGGATGCCGTCCGCGGTGGTGTCCTCGAAGCGGGGGGCCAGGACGAAGGCGAGCAGGACGCCGGTCACCGCGGACGCGATGGACCGCGCGCCGGCCAGCCGGGACCGGTCGTTGCTGTTCTCCGTCATGGCCGCCGACAGTGACCCGTACGGGATGTTGACGAAGGAGTAGCACACCTGGAAGGCCGCGTCGAACAGTAGGACCCACGCGACGGTCGCCCCAGGGCTGAGCCCGGCGGGTGTGCTGAACATCGCGACGAGGCTGATCGACAGCAGCGGGCTGACCGTGATGATCCACGGGCGCAGGCGCCCCCATCTGGTGTCCTTGCGCCCGACGGTGTTGCCCGCCACCAGGTCGGTGACGCCGGCCCAGATCTTGGTGATGCCGTAGATGGTGCCCGCCGCGGCGGCGGAGATCCCCGCGATGTCGGTCATGTACGCCATCAGGAACAGCGACGTCATCTGGAACGAGACATTGTTGGCGACATCGCCGAGCGCGTAGGAGAGCACCCGCCGGCGGGGCATCTCGTCCGCCGAGCTCGCCGGTTGAACCTGAACGGATCTGCTCATCTCGTCCTCCGGTCGCGAGTGGCCTGATCAGCCGGCCAGCCCGCCGCTGGACGTCCCGGGCCGCAGGCGCTGGAGCACCTCGCCCGCGTGCGGCTCTGAGATGGTCGTCATGGGCTAACTCTGGTCCGTAGGGCGCCCGAGGGGCAAGGGGCGAACGGGCCCGCTCGGGCAGCACGCCCACGACGACAGGAGGTCGTCTTCCAGCGATCCACCGTCAGGTGTGTTGGAATGCAGCATGGCCGCGGTGACCCGGAACGAGCGCCCCACGCTGGTGATCCTGGGCGCCCTCGGCGACCTGACCACCCGCCTCCTGATCCCGGGACTGGCCGGGCTGGTGCGGGGCCACGACACCCAGGTCGAACTGCTCGGCAGCGGGCGCGAGGAGCTGGACGACGACCAGTGGCGGGAACGGGTCGCACAGGCGGCAGGACCGGACCCGGGCTCCGCACTCGAGGCGCTCATCCGTGACACCCGCTACGTGCAGGCCGACGCAACTGATCCGGCCGAGCTCGAACGCCTCCTCGCCGCGTGCTCCGGTCCACCGGTTCTGTACCTCGCCCTTTCCCCGGCGGTCGCCGCGCAGGCGTGCCGGGCGCTCGCCGAGGTCGCCCTGCCCGCCGACGCCCGGCTGGTCATGGAGAAGCCGTTCGGCACCGACCTGGCCGAGGCGAAGGAGCTCAACCGGCTGATCACCACCCTGGTGCCGGAGGACCAGGTGTACCGGGTGGACCACTACCTCGGCATGTCCACCGTACTCAACATCATCGGGTTACGGTTCGCCAATCGGGTGCTCGAGTCGGTTCTCGACTCCGATCACGTGGCCGGCGTCGACATCCTGCTCGACGAGAGCCTCGGCCTGGAGGGACGCGCCGGCTACTACGACCAGGCCGGTGCCCTGGTGGACATGTTGCAGAGTCACGCCCTGCATGTGCTGTCCTTCCTGGCCATGGAGCCGCCGAGCAGCCTCGACGCCCAGGATCTGCGGGACGGGGCCGCCGCCGTCCTGCGGGCCACCCGGGTGTGGCAGAACGACCCGGTGGGCAGCAGCCGCCGCGCCCGCTACACCGCGGGTACGGTAGGCGACCGCTCGCTGCCGTCCTACGTCGATGAGGACGGCGTCGATCCGGACCGGGGTACCGAGACCTTCGCCGAGGTGACGGTGGAGGTGAACACCTGGCGGTGGGCCGGGGTGCCCTTCCGGCTACGCGCGGGCAAGGCCCTGCGACGGCTGGACAAACACGTGGTGATCACCTTCCGCGAGCCCAAATGGGTCCCGGAAGGACTATTGGGCTGCACACACACGGATCGCGTACATATCGGTCTCGACCCCGAGGTGCTCCGGCTGGACTTCAACGTCAACGGCCCCGCCGACCCCCGTACCGTCGAACGCGTCCAGATGACCGTGCAGCTCGCGCCCGGCGATCTGCCGCCCTACGGCCAGGTACTGGCCGGGGTACTGACCGGAAACCCCACTCTGTCGGTCCGCGGCGACGCGGCCGAGCAGACCTGGCGGATCGTGGAGCCGGTCCTGCGGGCATGGCGCGACGGACACGTGCCCCTGCAGGAGTACGTCGCGGGCAGCGACGGCCCCGCAAGCGACCGCAGTCCGGAGTGAAAGGACGGCGAGATCCTCGCGTCGCCGGCGCCGGATCGTGCCGGCGACTTGCCGCCGGGCCCGGCGCGGCGCAGGATGAACCTTGACCAACACCGCGCCGGTAGGAGGTCCCGTGTCATCGTCGACGCCCCAGCACGGCTCTGCTCGTGAACGGGCCGAGAAGCTGGTCGGGGCCATGACGCTGGAGCAGAAGATCGCTCAGCTGCACGGCGCCATGGAGACCATCGACATCTACGCGCTCAGCGCGCAACTTGCGGAGTCCGGGGCGGACATGGACCAGCTCGCCGCCCAGGTTCAGGTCGAGCGGCACGTCGCGGCGATCGACGAACTCGGCATCCCGCGGTTCCGGATCACCAACGGCCCGGTCGGGGTGGGCATGGGTGACGGAACGCCCAGCCCGCCCGCCACCTCGCTGCCGATGACGATCGGCGTCGCCGCCGGTTTCGACCCCGAGCTGGCGCACACCTACGGCGACATCATCGGCTCGGAGACGGCTACGCTCGGCCAGCACGTGCTGGAGGGCCCCGGCGTGTGCCTGCACCGCACCACGATCGCCGGTCGCAACTTCGAGTACTTCTCCGAGGACCCCTACCTGACCGGCGTGATGGGGGTCGCGGTGACCAGGGCCATCCAGGCGCATGACGTGATCGCCATGGGCAAGCACTACGTGGTCAACGACCAGGAGTACGAGCGGTTCCGGGCCAGCGTCGAGGTGGACGAGCACGTGCTGCGTGAGCTCTACCTGCTGCCGTTCGAGATGCTGGTCAAGGATGCCGGTCTCGCCGCGATCATGAGCGCCTACAACCGCATCCGCGGGGTCTACGCCACCGAATACCGCCACACCCTCACCGACATCCTGCGCACCGAATGGGGCTTCGAGGGGTACGTTCAGTCCGACTTCTGGTCCTGCCGTTCGGCTGCGCCATCCCTGAACGCCGGCATGGACCACGAGATGCCGGACGCCAAGTGGCTCAACGAGACGAACGTCAAGGCCGCCCTGCAGGACACCAGCCTGGAGATCGAAACGGTGAACCGGGCCCTGGTGCGCCGTTACACGCAGATGTTCCGATTCGGACAGTTCGACCGCCCGTACGCGCCCGGCGAGATCGACGCTCGCGGCCACGGGGCGGCCGCACGGACGATCGGTTCACAGATCGCGGTCCTGCTCAAGAATGACGGTGGGGTGCTGCCGCTGGATCCCCACGTCGGTTCCATCGTCATCATCGGCCAGCCGGCGTTCGTCGACCAGGCCTGCCTGGGCGGTGGCGGTTCCTCCAAGGTCATCCCGCTGTACACGGTGCCGCCGCTGGACGGCCTGCGCGACGTGCTGCGCGATCTCGGCTCGGCGGCGACGGTCACCAAGGTCACCGTCGGCGAGGACCTGTCCAACCTCGACGCGGCCAGGTCGGCCGCCCGGCAGGCCGATGTGGTCGTGCTGATGGCCGGGCTCGTGGCCACCGAGGGCACCGACCAGTCCGACGCCACCATGCCCCACGACCAGAACCGCATGCTCGACGAGCTGCTGGGCGTCAACCCGACCACGGTGGTCGTGCTCAAGGACAGCAATCCGGTGCTGATGCCGTGGCTGGACAAGGCTCCTGCGGTGCTCGAAGCCTGGAACCAGGGCGCCGAGGACGGGCATGTCGTCGCCGACCTGCTGTTCGGCGTGGTCAACCCGTCCGGCAAGGTGCCCACCTCCTATCCTGCATCGGCGGACGACACGCTGTACGCGGGCCGGCCGGAGCGCTACCCCGGCACCGACGAGGGGGACGGCTATCCGGTGATCCGCTACTCCGAGGGCCTCGAGGTCGGTTACCGTTGGTTCCAGGCGCAAGGTATCGAGCCGCTGTTCGGGTTCGGATTCGGTCTGTCCTATACGACCTTCGACCTCAGCGCGGTGGCGGTCGATGCGCCCGACGCGGGCCATGCGCCCCTGACGGTGACCGCGACGGTGACCAACACCGGAGCTGTACGCGGCGCCGAAGTGGTGCAGGTCTACCTCGGGGTGCCGGTGTCGGGACAGCCGCCCAAGCGGCTCGTCGGTTTCCGGAAAGTGTGGGTGGAACCGGGGGAGCATCAGCAGATCACGATCACGGTCGACCCGGCCACGACCAACCATCCGTTCGCTGTCTGGGACTACGGCACCCGCGGCTTCGTCACCAGACCCGGCGAGTACACCGTCTATGTGGGCACTTCCGCCGACGACACCCCGCACACGGCGACGCTCACCGTGCAGTGAGTGCTGAGCCCGGGAACCCCCGGCGCGCAAGGTAGGTGGAAAGGGGCCGGCGCATGGCAGGAAACCTCCTTGAGGTGCACCCCGATCGCCTGTTGCCGGCGGATCCAGGAACCCGGGCGATCGCCCGCCGGCTGTACGACCGCGTGCGGCAGCTGCCGGTGATCTCGCCGCACGGGCACGTGGACCCCGCCGTCCTGCTCGACAACCACCCGTTCCCGGATCCCACGACGCTGCTGCTCACGCCGGATCACTACATGACCCGGTTGCTGCACGCCGACGGTGTCGAGCTGTCCGCGCTCGGCGTCGGTCAGGGCGAGTTGTCCGAGGCGGCGTCGCGGCAGGCGTGGCGGCTGCTGTGCGAGCGGTGGCACGTCTATCAGGGCACTCCGGTGCGCTACTGGCTCGAGGCGGAACTGTCGGACATTTTCGGTGTGACGCTGGCTCCGTCGGCGAGCAGTGCGGATGCCATCTACGACCAGATCAGCACCGCGCTCGCCGAGGAAGCCTTCCGCCCGAGGGCGTTGTACGAGCGCTTCGGCATCTCGGTGCTGGCCACGACCGACGATCCCTGTTCCGATCTGGCCGCGCACGCCGCCCTCGCCGCCGACCCGGCATGGCACGGCCGGGTGATCCCGACGTTCCGTCCGGACCGGTATCTGGAACCGGGGCAGGAAGGCTGGTGCGGCGCGGTGGCCGCCCTCGGCCGCAGCGCCGACATCGACGTCGGCGACTACGCCGGCTACGTCGAAGCCCTCGAGCGCCGCCGCCGGTACTTCGTCGCGCACGGCGCGGTCTCGGCCGACCACAGCCACCCGGATGTGCGCACGGATCCCCTGAGCCCGGCCGAGGCCGCGCGCATCTACCGGGCCGCGCTCGCCGGCGAGGCCGGGCCCGGGGAGGCCGCCGCCTTCCGCCGCCACATGCTGCTGGAGATGGCCCGAATGTCCTGCGAGGACGGCCTGGTCATGACCCTGCATCCAGGCGTACGGCGCAACCACCACGGACCGACCTTCCAGCGATACGGCGCGGACGTGGGCGCGGACATACCGTTCGGGGTCGAGTTCTCCGACGCCTTGCGGCCGCTGCTGGAGCGGTACGGCACCAGCCCGGGTTTCCATCTCGTCGCCTTCACGGTCGACGAGACCGTATGGTCGCGGGAACTCGCGCCGATGGCCGGCTTCTACCCCTGCCTGTACGTCGGCGTGCCGTGGTGGTTCCTCGACGCCCCGTACGCGATCGGACGGTTCCGGGCGACGGTGACGGAGACGGCAGGCTTCTCCCGCACGTCCGGATTCGTCGACGACACCCGGGCCTTCTGCTCCATCCCGGCCCGGCACGACATGTCGCGCCGGGTCGAGGCCGGCTTCCTCGCCGGCCTGGTCGCCGAGAACCGCCTCGGCGAACAGGAGGCGGCCGACATCGCGGTGCGCCTCACGTCGGACCAGCCGAAGGCGGTGTTCAAGCTGTGAACGCGCTGCTGTCGCGGTCGGCCGGGCACGGGCGGGCCGCGCCGCCGGTGCGGCTGGTGCATCTGGGACTCGGGAACTTCTTCCGGGCCCACCAGTGCTGGTACACCGACCACGCCCCGGACGCCGCCGACTGGGGCTATGCCGCCTTCTCCGGGCGGGGCGGCGGCGGGTTACCGACGCGCCTGACCGCGCAGGACGGGCTCTACACCCTGGTCACCCGGGGTGCTGCCGGCGACACCTTCGAGGTGGTGAACAGCCTGGCGCGAGCGCACGACGCCGATGATCACCAGGCCTGGCTGACCTACTTCGGCTCACCGCGGCTGAGCGTCGTGACCTTGACCGTCACCGAAGCGGGCTACCTGCGCGGACCGGACGGCGGCCTGGACGCCGGGCGCCCCGAGGTGCAAGCCGACCTCGCCGCGCTACGCGCCGATCTCTCGGCAGTGGTACGCACCGCGCCGGCCCGTCTGGTGGCCGGACTGGTCGCGCGCCGCTCGGCCGGTGCCGGCCCTGTCGCGCTCGTACCCTGCGACAACGTGCCGGGCAACGGAGCGATCGTGGACCGGGTGGTCCGCGACATGGCGCACCTGCTCGACCCGGCCCTGACCGACTGGCTCGACGATTCGTTGACGGTGGTGACCACGGCAGTGGACCGGATCACCCCGCGCCCCACCCCGGACGAGTCCGGCCGCGTCCGCCAGGCGACGGGGTTCGACGACGACTGTCCGGTGGTCACCGAGCCGTTCCGGGAGTGGGTGCTCAGCGGCCGCTTCCCAGCCGGTCGCCCGGGCTGGCAGGACGCCGGGGCCACCTTCACCGACGACGTGACGCCCTACGAGCGCCGCAAGCTGTGGCTGCTCAACGGCGCACATTCGCTGCTGGCCTACGCGGGGTCGATCCGCGGGCACACCAGCGTGTCGCAAGCCGTCGGCGACGCCACCTGCCGGCAGTGGCTGGAGCAGTGGTGGCAGGCCGCCTCGCGGCAGCTGGACCAGCGCGAAGCCGACCTGGCGGCGTACCGTCACGCGTTGCTGGACCGGTTCGCGAATCCTCGGATGCATCACCAGCTTGCCCAGATCGGCGCGGACGGCTCGCAGAAGCTGCCCATCCGCATCCTGCCGGTGCTGCGCGCGGAGCGGGCCGCGGGCCGGATGCCCACCGGCGCCACACTTGTCCTCGCCGCCTGGATCTGCTGCCTGCGGGGCCTCGGCGCCCCGGTCTCCGACGTCCACGCGCAGTCGGTGGTCCCGCTGGCCGACGGACCGCTGCGCGACGCCGCACGGCGGGTGCTGCACGATCTCGACCCCGCCCTCGGTGAGGACGCCGAGGTGGTCGCCACCGTGTGGCAGCAGTGTCAGGAACTCGCCGGCGGGGCGACGACATGACGGCTGACACAGGAAGGTCGTTGCCATGACGCAGCTGGCGAGTATGGGCGGGGACACCTCGGCTGACTTCGACCGCGCCGGTAGTGGCGAGTCGGTCGCGCTGCGACCGTATGAACTGTCGGACGTGGCGGGTCCATTGAGCGCCGATGACCTGGAGGCCGTGGACGCTGCACGCCTTCGGCGCGGCGCTGGACAACCCGGAGCTCACCGTGTTCTGCGTCGTCGGTGACGGCGAGGCGGAGACCGGTCCGCTGGCCGGAAGCTGGCACGCCAACAAGTTCCTCAACCCGGCCCGCGACGGGGCGGTGCTGCCGATCCTCGCCCTGAACGAGTACAAGATCGCCAACCCGACCATCCTGGCCCGCATCCCCGAGCCGGAGCTGCTGGAGCTGATGCGCGGCTACGGCTACGCCCCGCAGGTCGTGGCCGGCGACGATCCGGCCGCCGTGCACCAGCGGTTCGCGGGCGTCCTGGACGACTGCCTGCAGCAGATCGTCGACATCCAGCGCGCCGCGCGTGCCGGCGGCGACGACGGCCGCCCCGCATGGCCGATGATCGTCCTGCGTACTCCGAAGGGCTGGACCCGACGTCATCGACCGTGTGCCCTCGCTCGGCGCCCGCGCGGCGGGTCTGCGGCAGGACATGGTCGACGCTCGGCTGGCCGCCCGCACCTACACCCGCGAGCACGGCGCCGACATGCCGGCGGTCGCGGACTGGGTCTGGCCCGGGTGAGCCACCGGCCACCGGCGCACCGGTAAGGGGCGGATCCGATGAGGTGGACGCCGCCTCAGCGGTGGACGGGCGTCGCCTGGCCGGTCGCGCAGCAGAGTGTCGCGGCGGTCATCGCGTGGCTGATCGCCGTACGGATCGCCCATCACGCGGACCCGCTCTTCGCGCCGATCGCGGCAGTCATCGGGTTGAACGTCGCGCTGGGACGACGCGGCTCGAACGTCGTGCACATGCTGTTCGGCGTGCTGATCGGAGTGCTGGTGGCCGAGGCGGCGTTCTGGCTGGCCGGCGGCGGCGTCTGGACCCTGGCGGCGTCGATCTTCGTGGCCATGCTGGTCGCCGCCGCGGTGGGCGGCGCCCGGATCCTGCGGGCGCAGGCGGCGGTCAGCGCGATCCTGGTCACCGTCCTGGGCCACCCGGAGCAGGGCTGGGATCGTCTGGCGGATGCCGCGATCGGCGGCGTGGTCGCGCTGACGTTCAGTCAGGTGTTGTTCCCGCCGGAGCCGCTGCGGCTGCTCAGGCGCGCGCAGGCGAAGGTGCTGTCGAGCCTCACGGACGGTCTCCGGATGACCGCTGACGCGGTGGAACAGGGTGACCGGCAGCGCGCGACAGCCGCCACCACGAAGCTGCGGAACCTGCGGGACGATCTGGCGGAGCTCAGCACCTCCCGAGCGGCCAGCGCACGGATCATCCGGCACGCGTTCCCCTGGCGGCGCCGGGCCGGGCCGGTCGTGACCGAACGGGAACGTGCGGACCACCTTGATCTGCTGGTCGGCAGCTGCCTCATGCTCACCCGTACCGCCATAGCCGTCGACGGCCCGCAGCGTTTCCCGCTGGCGGCCATCATCCGGCAACTGGCCGGCGAGCTCGAAGGTCTTGCCGCGGACCCGGGGGACCGGTCGGTTCGGCAGAGCGTCGCCGAGCGTGCCGACGAGCTGGCCAGGTGGCTGGTCGAGCACGGCGGTGAGGTGCCGGCCCAGTCCGCGCTCGCCGACGCGTACGCCGGCATCCGGATGGTCGCCGCCGACGTCATGATGGTCGCGGGAATCGAAGACGAACAGAGCACGACGACCACGGCGAGTTGAACTCCAGGAGGACGGATGAGGGTAGAGCAGCTGACAGACCCCGTCGCTTACCATGCCGAGGGCCCGGTGTGGTATCCCGGCTGGGGTGGGCTGCGGTTCGTCGACATGCTGGCCGGCGATGTCATGAGCCTCGCGGAGGACGGCTCCCTGTCACGCCGCCACGTCGGAGAGGTGGCCGCGGCGCTGCGGCCACGCGCCGGCGGTGGCGCGGTCATAGGCGTGAAACGAGGGTTCGCCCTGGAGGATCCCGACGGGACGCTGACGGCGCTGCCGCACCTGTGGACCGACGCCCGGGTACGGATGAACGAGGGCGGCTGCGACCCGGACGGCAATTTCTACTGTGGATCCATGGCCTACGACCAGTCACCCGGCGCGGCCGCCGTCTACCGGCTCGCGCCCGACGGATCCGTGCGGATCGTGCTGGACCGGGTCACCGTGTCCAACGGACTGGAATGGAGCCCGGACGGCTCACGGGTCTACTACAACGACACCGCCACCTGTGCCATCTCGGTGTTCGACTACGACGCCCGGGCCGGACTGACGAACCGGCGCACGTTCGCCGAGCTGCCCGACGGCGGCCGCCCCGACGGGCTGACCGTCGATGCCGACGGCGGGGTGTGGACCGCGGTCTCCAACGGCGGCGCCGTCTACCGCTACAGCCCCGGCGGCGTACTCGACGACAAGCTGGAGGTGCCGGCGCGGAAGGTGACCGCCTGCACCTTCGGCGGCGAACGCCTCGACCAACTGTTCATCACCACGTCGCAGGAGAACGTCGACACCCGCGACGACCCGCTGGCCGGGTCGCTCTTTCGCGCCGACGTGGGCGTCGAAGGTCAGCCGGTCCGCTTGTTCGCGGGTTGAGATCGACGGGGGACCGGTCAGCTCGCCGACTCAGGGTCGCGGATCACGACCACCGGACACGGTGACTGGGTGAGGCACTGGGTGGACACCCTCGACCAGCCACAGCTCGACATCGGGCCGGTCGGCGTCGACCGAGGCCCGCCGAATGCTTTCCCGCAGGGTTTCTCCCGCGCGACTCCTCGATCAGCATCCGGGCCGGGTCGCCGTACAGGACCTGGGAGGTCACGGTGACATCCGCAGCGCCCACGCGTGCCACCACGTCCTGCACGCCGGAGGTGACCTCCTGCAGCAGGGCCGTGCGGAGTTCGGCCACGGAGCGCAGCGCCGAGAGTCGCTCGACCTCCTGCGGCGTGCCGCTCGGGTGCCATGCGTTGATCGCCCGTACCGGAGGGCATCGTCGGACTCCGGCGAGCCGTCGACGCCTACCCCCGGTCGCCGCGCACATGGTGGGCCGTGCGGTGTACCGGGCCGGACAGGTCAGGAAGGACCTGCTCGTGGTCGACGAACTGGCCGACGACCGCAGGAACGATCAAGCTTCCGCGCGGTGATCCGTTACGGCACGGCTCCCGGCATCCGGGGCTCACCGCAGCCGGAACAGGACCTCGCCGGCGTCGGGCACGACGAAGCTGCCCGCGGCGATCTCCGCAGGCAGATCGATGGAGTCCGGATCCAGGTAGCCCAGGTTCGCGGCGTGGCAGACCTCCGGCGGGATCCGGGTCGCCAGGGTCACCTGTACCCGTAGGCGTTCCTCGCCGGTCTCCGGGTCGTAGGTGCCCGCGCCGCGCAGGTGGGTGGAATGGGCCAGGGTGCCCCAGTGGATGTGCTTGAAGCGGTCCCACTGCTTCACGAAGTAGTCGCGGCAGTGGTAACCGATCTCGTTGATCTCGGGGTGACTCGTCGAGATCTCGGTGATGTGCGGCGCGTAGAGGATGACCTCACCACCGTCGGCCACGGCCGGTTCGAGCTTGTAGAAGCCCTTGGCGCCGGTCCAGATGTCCTCGTACATCTCCGGCACGAGCGAGATCACCCGGTGTACCGGTTCGTCGAGGTAGTGCACATGGGTCGCGGCGCACACCTCCGCGGCGTCCGCCCAGGCGGAGATGGTGTCACCGAACGAGATGGAGTGCAGGGCCAGGCTGCCGGCTTCGCCGACGACGCAGAAGGACAACTTCTCCGCCGGTACGCGCGCAGCACCCTCGTTGATCAGCGCGCGGACGGGGGTGACCGTGGTCGTGCCGATGATCTCGGCCGAGGTGATGAGGGCACCGATCCAGTGCGAGACGTCGATGATCTCCTGGCCGGCCACCCCGGGGAAGAAGTACTTGTTGCCGCCGGAGATGCCGACCACCTCGTGGGGCAGGACCGGCCCGACGACCAGGGCGACGTCGTGCTCCACGACAGCCTTGTTGAGCAGCACCCGTACGTCCATGCTCAGCCGCCCCTCGGACAGCTCCGCGAGCCGGGCGGCGGGGATCGTACCCAGGTCGGCGAAGGTCTCGGGCCGCCACCACTCGTGGTTGAGGACGGTCATACCGGGATAGGTCGCATCGAGCGCTCCCTCTTTGAACCCGAGGTGCCGGGCGATCGCCGCGTCGGTCATCGGCTGGTGGGTGCCCAGCGCGATGAGGGTCGTCATCCGGCTCACCCGCCCGGAGAGCGCCTGGTGGACCGCGCCCAGCAGCAGGGGCAGCGGACAGGTCCGGGTGCCGTCCGGGACCAGGATGCAGACGCTGCGCCCGTCGAGGTCGACGCCGGCCAGCTGGCGGCCGACGAAGGCGCGTACCTGGTCGTCGGTGAGAACCGTCGTGGCTCCGCCGAGCCGGGTGGCCTCGAGATGGTTCTGGGTACGGGTGCCCGCGATGCCGGTCATGACTTCCAATCTGGCCCACCACCGGCACCCGCGGCAAGCTCAGGTGCGCCTGACGGCAACTGATGGACCGCCGAGTGGGACGTGGGGCATGACCAGTCTTGCACCGGCGGCCGTCCAGCCGTGCGATATCTCGGCCGGCGGCTGTGCGCGGGCGACGGACGGCACTGTGAGGATGGGTAACGGCGAGAGCCGGAGCAGCTGGGTGGCGACACTGCCGAGCAGGAAGTTGACCACTGATCCGTGCCCGCTGTTACCGACGACCAGCATGTCTGCGCCGGCGCTGCCGGCAAGATCGAGGATCTGGCAGGGAACGTTGCGCGTGGTGGTCCTGGACGACAGGACGGTGACGGGGACGCCGTCGTCCCGCAACCGTCGCGCCGTACGGTGCAGTGACGCCAGCATGGCCCTGCACCCGCCGCGGCCGAGGTCGTTCCTTACCCAGGCTCTCCATGATGGTGTACATCCTTCCCGAGACCCCAGGTCTCCTGATCCTGGATGTCCGTCAAACGGAGTGGGCCCACTGCGCCGTCGGGCCACCGGCGCTTGGTCCGGACGGTGCTGCGGCTGATCGACGGAGAGTCGTCCAGCCGGATAGCGTACGAGCCTTCGCTCGTCCGACGGGCCGCCGCGAAGACGCATCGGACGATCGCGTATCGATCACGCCAGCGACCGGCCGGACGCTCGCCCGGCGGGCGGGCGGGCACGAAGCCTCGATGCGTCCAGCGGTCAGAGCGCTTGCTTCGCCGCATTGATCTCCCGAGCAGCGCGGTGATCCGGTGGGGCCCAGCGGCTCATCTCTTGCGGACTGCTTGCCACGCAGCGTCGAGTAGGGCGAATACGCGGTAGAGCGCGTATGCCGCCCACCCGGTGGCCAGGGGAACGCTGAGAAAGATCACCGCGCCGCCGAGGTATCGGGTGCTCTCCAGCATCCAGCCGCCGGCCAGTAGGACGGAACCCACGACGACGGCCCAGGCCAGGACGCGGCCGGTCTTGGTCAGCGAGATCCACAGGTTGGCGTTTGCGGCATCGCCCGGCTCCGCCGGGTTGCCGACCTGGGCCTGCACGGCGAGGCTGTCGAGGTCCCGCGCGGCGGACCGGTCGGTCTCATGAGGTGATTCACGTAGCACCGCCGACACGGCGCGCAGGTCGTGGTGGTCGCGCAGCCGTCCGGTCCGCGGATCGCCGAGCAGTACCACGGGGTGCGGGAAGCCGAGCAGCCATGCCTTGCCGTAGCCCCGCTTTGTCCGCGGCGGCAGCACGACGGCTTTGCCGTCGTGCATGTCGTCGCGGTAGGTGCGGTCGCCGTTCACCCACACCAGTTCCGTGCCGGAGATCGTGAACTCGGAGTCGACGAGGATGCCGGCATGGCTGAACAGCGTGACGAACTGGGCGTATGCGGCGACGACCGCGAGCAGGCCCAGCACGGCGACCGTGGCGCCGAGCAGCTCGTGTTGCCGGGCTGCGAAGCCGGTGAGCAGCAGCGCGGGAACGACGGCGAACAGGTACCAGCTCAGGAACAGCAGGAAGCGCCGCCGGTTCATCCAGCGCTGCGTCCGCAGGCCCTCCGCGCCGGGCGGGAAGGCGGGCAGAGCTGTCCCGCCGGCCGGCCGTTCCCCGGCATTTCCGTGGAGTCGTTCGCGGGCGTTTTCGCTCAGCAGCACCAGGCTGAGGCGGTAGACCCGGACTTCGAGGCGGTCACCGGCCAAGTTCGCGAGGTCGCGGACGAACTGCCTTTCCTCGATCTTCGGCTCGGCCAGGTCGAACAGCCGCACCGCTGGCCGGCCGTCCACGGTGGCCCGCAGGTCGCTCGGGGCGTCCAGGCTGACGTTCGGTTCGAGCACTAGGTAGAGCGCGGGAATTACCCGGTGACCCCGCCCCTCCACTTCCCGGTTCTTGATCACCACCGCTGAGATCTCGGCCCATCGCAGCTCACGTCGATACCGGCCGATCCGCACCGTCCAGCCGTCCCGGTCGGCGGCAACCTGAAACGGCTGCAGCGCATACCAGAGAATGCCGGCCGCCATGAGCAGGGCGATCAGCGTGCCCGCTCCACTCCAGAGCCGCCCGTACACCGAGCCGTCGACAGTGACTTGCAGGCTCACCAGATAACCGGCGAATCCCACCATCAACGCCGCGGAAACCACCGCGATCGCCCGGGAGCTGGCTGAACGGCGCAGATTCACCGATTCATCATGATCCAAGCGGGCAACTCAACCGAGATCCCGCCCCCTGGGTGACCATCACACCGTGAACCACCCGACGGTGCGCCAGTTCAGTTGCGACGAGCTGGCGGCCGGGCGGACGCCAGCGGGCAGAACCATCAAGTACAGAACGGGACGCTCGCGGGCGTGGTCGATGATCGTCCGCGCGCCGGCTCACCGCCTGAGGCGGACGGTGACGATCTGGAAGGGGCGCAGCCGCAGTTCGGGGCCGGTGTCCGCGACGTGCCGCTCGAGCAGGTCGGTCAGGCTCAGGCCCGCGGTGGGGAACGCCGTCCGCAGCGTCACCCGGCCCGGTACGCCGTGGCTCTCGTAGAGCCGCACGACCACGTCGCCGGAGCGGTCGTCGGCCGGTTTCACGGCCTCGATCAGCACGTTGGCGTCGCCCTCCAGCCGGACCAGGGGTTCGACCGCCGCCACGCCGGGGCGCTCGACCGGCGGCAGGTTGAGCCGGTAGCCGGCCGCCACCGCGTCGGCCACGGTGGCCGCCGCCAGCAGGTGGAAACGGAACTCGTGCCGGCCCTGGTCGGTCTGCGGGTCGGGGAACTGCGGCCCGCGGACCAGCGTGGCCCGCAGCGACGTCGCCATGCCGCCGCCGTGCCGGGCCACCCGGCGGACCTCGTGGCCGTACGTGGCGTCGTTGGCCAGCGCCACCCCGACCGGCTCGCCCACGTGCACCCATCGGTGGGCGGCGACCTCGAAGCGGGCGGCGTCCCAGGACGTGTTCTCGTGCGTCGGACGGGTCACGTGCCCGAACTGGGTCTCGAACCGGGCGCGTTCGGCGTGCACGTCCACGTCGAAGCCGAGTTTCAGCAGTCGCTGCTGCTCGTGCCAGTCCACCTCCAGTACGATCTCGACGCCCGGCTGCCCAGGCCGTACGGTCACCGTCTGCCGGACCGCCGAGGACGCGAACCGACGCTCGATCACCGCACGGGCCGCGCCGTCCTCGGTCACCGACACTTCGAGCGACTGCACGTCCGTCACGTCGGTGACGCTCGCGCGATAGTGCCGGTCCACGTCCCAGGCGTCCCAGTGCGCGGGGTAGTCCGGGTGCAGTTGCAGCAGCCCCGCGCGTCCGCCGGGGGCGATCGCCTCGGTGCCGGTGGCCAGATCCCGTACGGACGTGATGGTGCCGTCCGTCGCCAGCGTCACCGCGGTGGTCTCCGACGTCAGCGTCAGCCCGTGAACCGTCGCCGCCGGATACGTGACCGCCGGACCCAGCCGGGCCCCGCCGGCCGGCGTCCCGGCGATCTCGACCGGCGCCGCGTTGAAGGTCACCGGCGCCGTTCCGTCCCCGGCCAGCGCCGTCTGCGCGGCGCCGATCAGCTCCTCCAGCGTGCGGATGAGCTGCTCGTAGGTCTGCCGGGCCGCGCGGTGCACCCAGCGGATCGAGGACCCCGGCAGGATGTCGTGGAACTGGTGCAGCAGCACGGTGCGCCACGCGGCGCGCAATGCGTCGTACGGGTACGCCGCCGCCCCGGTGACCATGGCGGTGGTCGCCCACAGCTCCGCCGCGCGCAGCAGGTGCTCGGCCCGGCGGTTGCCCCGCTTCATCGCCGCCTGCGAGGTGAGGGTGCCGCGGTGCAGCTCCAGGTACAGCTCCCCGAACCACTGGGGCGGATCGGGGTACTCGGCCCGAGCCGCGTCGAAGAAGGCCTCCGGCGTCTCCACCCGTACCCGGGGAAGGCCCTGCTGGTCCGCGGCCCGCGCCGCGCGGGCCAGCATCTCCCGGGTCGGTCCGCCGCCGCCGTCGCCGAAGCCGAACGGGATCAGCGAGCGCGACGCCGCGCCCTTCTCCCGGAAGTTCTCCGCGGTGTAGATCAGCTCCTTGGCGGTCAGCTCACCGTTGTAGGTGTCGGCCGGCGGGAAGTGGGTGAACACGCCGGTCCCGTCGATGCCGACCCAGTGCAGGGTGTGGTGCGGGAAGCGGTTGACCCGGTTCCAGGAGATCTTCTGGGTGAGGAAGTACTCGATGCCGGCCTGCCGGACGATCTGCGGCAGCGCCCCCGAGTAGCCGAACGAGTCCGGCAGCCAGGCCACCCGCGAGGTGGTGCCGAAGTGCTCGAGGAAGTACCGCTGGCCCTCGGTGAACTGCCGGACCATCGCCTCGCCGCCGGGCAGCACCGTGTCGGACTCGACCCACATCCCGCCGACCGGCACGAACCGCCCCTCGGCCACCCGCTCGCGGGCCCGCTCGAACAGCGCCGGATGGTCCTCGCGCAGCCATTCCCAGTGCTGCGCCGCCGACATCACATGGACCAGGTCGTGGCCGGCGTCCATGAGCTGCAGCACGTTCGCCACCGTGCGGGCCACCTTGCGGCGGGTCTCGCGCAGCGGCCACAGCCAGGCCGAATCGATGTGGGCGTGCCCGGTCGCCGAGATCCGGTGCGGGTGCCCGTCGGCGGGGGAGTCCAGCACCACCGCCAGCGGCTCCCGGACGGCCGGTACGTCGAGTCCGCGCGCGTCGAGCGTGTCGATCGCCCGTTGCAGAGCACGCGTGGCGACTGCCCGCAGGGTCGAGTCCACCGCCGGTTCGGCGATCAGGCCGGCGACGAGTTCGAGATCGGCGATCAAGCCGGCCACCGCGGCGTCGCGGACCACCACCGCCGCGGCGGCCAGCGTGTACAGCGGTTCGTTGCCGGCGGTGTGCACATCACCGAGCGGAGTTGGCCGGAACTGCTCGATGTGGGCGCCGAAGAACTGTGGATTGGCCGCGGCTTCCAGGAAGACCTCGACGTCCGGGCCCCGGACCGGGACCCAGTTGTTGCGCGGCTGGACAGCCTTGAGGACGGTGCCGTCCGCGTCGTACGCCAGTGCCTCGGCCTGGAAGCCGGGCATCGAGTCGTCCCGCCAGCCGAGGTCGACGACCAGTTCCAGGTCGCCCGGGGGCGGGTCGGGGACGGTGGCGCGCACCCGGAACCACGTGGTGTCCCACGGCCGGCCCCACGGCTGCCCGATCGCGAACGGCCGGTACGGCGCCCGCAGCCCGGTCGCCGCGCCCACCGGCTCGCCGCCGACGTCCCAGGCGGCGACCTCCAGCGTGCCGACCGGCCGGGTCAGCGCCGGCCGGATGCGGTCGCGCAGGGCCCGGATCAGCCGGTCGAGCGCGATGTCCTCGGTGTGCATGGTCGGTCCTCCAGCACCACCGGTACGGGCGCGGCGCCACCTGGATGCCGGCCGCCGGTGGCCCGGCCCGCACCGGGTCTGTCGACTCCGACCGGCATGGAGCCACCGTAGTCGCCGGCCATCGACTGGCGCATCCGGAAGCGTCGGGTCCCGTTCGTACCGTTCTGCAGGTCGCCCTCCTCAGGCCGTTCGGCGGCGGACGACCATCGCCCCGCCACGAGCGCCACGCCGATCAGCAGGGCGATGACCGCGACCCGGCCGGCTCGTGTCGGCCGGCAGGTGCCTCGGTGCGGGCGTGTCCCCGGGGCAGTGAGCCGGGGTCAGACACCGAGAGATGCGCGGACGGCGTCGACCTCGGCGAGCAGTTCTTCCTGACAGTCGAAGCCACGCTCGATGCAGTCCAGGTCGACACCGCATTCGAGCTGTCGCCGGCGCAGCAGCGGCTCCAGAGTCAAAGTGACCGGGAACGCCATCGGGTCGAGGTCCGGGGCCCGTTCCCGCAGCACCTTGAACGCGGGCGGAACGCCGGTGCGGTCGCCGACGACGAGCCAGTCGTCGCGCTGCCGGTGGAAGACGACGCCGGCCTCGAGGCCCTTCGTCCATTCGGTGAGCAGGCCGGCCAGGCTGGGAGCGGCACGGACAGTGTCCCAGTAGTCCGGCCCGATCTCGTAGCGCCAGATCTCGCCCTCGTGGTCGCCCTCGAGGACGAAGGTGAACACCACGACGCTGAAGCGGAAGAGTGGCATCTGGCGCCGCCACGGAAACGGGGTGCCGACCGAGCCGGCGAGATCGGTGAGCGACGCGCCCGCAGTGGCGTCGGACGGCCAGGGCAGGAGCACGCCACCGTGGGGGAACAGCGGGCTCGAGTCCCATCCCTGCGACTGCAGCCAGGTCAGCTGATCGGCGACGTGGTCGACGTCGAAGAGCCGGTACACCACGTCCGGCGGCGGACCATCCGACGGAGCGGAGTGGTCCGGCCACCTCAGACCCGCCGCCGTGGCGGCGGTCCGGTAGTCCCGGGCCGCCGCACGGAGAACGCGCATGTCGTCGAGCATCAGTTGGGCTTCGGCTCTGGCCGCTTCGGCGCCATGCACAGGCTGGTACCGCCTGCTTCGATCTTGAATGCGAAGCTGGGGCCCTTGGCCTCGACCCACGGCTTCACCGGCAGGACGATGAACTTGTCGTCGTCCTTCACCCGACACTTTCCATAGAATCCACCGATGTCCCACATCTGGGGGTCCTGTTCCTCCCGGGGGACCAGTTTCAGGGACGCCCGGGTGCCGGACAGGTCGACCGCTTGGTTCGTGCTGAAGAACGGGAACTCGTCGCAGGTCGTCAAGTTGTTGTTGAGATCGCACTCGTTCGGCTTGAACTTCTCGACAGTGTTGTACCAGGTGTGGTCGTAGCCCGCCCGGTCAGCGGCCGCGCCGCCCTTGCTGCGTGCGGGATAGAACCATGGAGCCCGCTCCGGGACCGGGAAGCCTCCGTCACCCAGGGCCGTCACGATGTGCCTGCCGGTTTCCAGCATGGGCTCGTACCGGCGGTTCGTGCCGCCCGGCACGTACACGATCGTGTTCTCGTCGCACCCGGCCGATGCGAGGGTGCCGTGCTGGGCCGAGCAGGCCGAGTCGATCTGTCGCTTGAGGAGCTGGCTCTTGGCGTCGTCCCAGGCGAAGGGCAGGCTCTCCGATTCCGTCAACTGTTTCGTGGTCTTGACCACCTCGGCGTAGGCCTGGGCGCTGTTGTACCACTCACCCTCGTCTTCGCCCCACTTGTCGAAGGTGTCGAAGTCGGTGTCGGGGTCGATCGGGAACTCGAAGAAGCTCGTGAAGCCGATCGGCGTCTGGAAGATGAGGGAAAGCAGGACACCCATCACCAGGCCGATGCCGATGCCCGCAGCCACCACGACGAGGATGGAGGTGCCGGCGAGGGCCGCTGAGGCGATCTCCGCGACCTCGGCCGTCTCCACCGCGGTCTCGATGATCATGACGCAGGTTTCGTCGTTGATGCACCAGGTGATCGGTTCCGCCAACTTCTCCGGCGAGGGCACCAGGGTGCCCAGCGACGCGGGTACACCGTCCATGCCTGAGATCACCGGTCCGCGGCCGGGTGGCGCCACCGCATAGAGCAATGTGGTGATGTCGTCCACGCACTTCATCACCTTGTTGCCGGAAGGCGGCAGGAAGGCGTCCACGCAGCTGGTGTTCGCGACCTTGTAGCAGCCGGTGAAGAGCTGGGTGCTGCCGGCCGGAACGGGCACCGTGGCGCGCACGCTCGGCGACGCATAGAAGTCGCCGCCCAGGCCGGCACACCGTGAAGCTTCGCTGGCGATCAGTTGGGTGGTCTCGATGGGCACGATGGGCGAGGCGGGCGGCGTTGTGAACGTGCCGGAGAGCATCCGCGACTGGGTGCCGTCCGCGCGCAGGGCCGCGATCTGTATCTGGTAAGGGGTGGCCTCGTCGAGTTCCCCGACGGGCAGCTTGATCACGTCTTGGGCCGTGCACGGGCTGGCCGGGCTGCCGGCGGCGGTCACGCAGTACCGGTCCGGCAGAAACTCCTCGAACCGCTTACCGTCCAGATAGGCGACGTACCTGACCTCCCCGGCGGGATCCGGACGCCAGCTGACGTAGGCGAGGCCCTCCTCGGGAACGATGGTCAGGCCGGTGGCCGGATCCGGCGGTTGCGGTGCTGCCAGCGTGGTGAAGGACGTCGTCGCCGGGGTTACCGACCTGTTGCCGGCCAGGTCGACCGCGACCACCGACACGCTGTGCCGACTGGACGGAGCCAGCCCGGTGATGCTGTACGAACGGGTACCGACGACGGTCCGGTGCGGTGTTCCGCCGTCGACAGTGACCTCGTATCCGGCCAGCCCGTAGTTGTCCGTCGCCGCGTTCCAGGACACCTTGGCCGAGTTCGCCGTGACGGTGCCGACCGTCAGGCCGGGAACGTTGCTCGGCGGGATCAGGTCGACGACAGTGAAGGACCGCCGGATCCGGGCGGACCGATGGGGATCGCGCTCGGCTCGGGCGCACAGCTCGTTCACGCCCAGGTGCGGCGGGCGCAGGCTGGTGCTCCACGAGGACGCCCAGGCGGCCACCCCGTCCGGCGGCGGGCCGATGGTGAAGTTCGTCGCCGTCACGACCTCGTCCGAGACGTCGACCATGGTCGCTTGCTTGTGCAGGATGCCGTTGACGGAGATCGTGCCGTGCTCGTCCACCGCGAGCTTTTCATCGACCGCCGGCCGGTCCACGCGCAGCCGGATGGAGGCGTGGTTCTCCTCCGGGACGGTCAGGTCGGCACACGGACGTGCCGGCGCCGGTGTGTCGTCGGCCGCGTGGGCGGCCGGAGTGTGCACCAGTGAGCCCGGCACCATGAGTAGGACGGCGAGCGCTGTCGGCAAAAGGGTCCGACTTGCGAATCGATGGCGCATATGCTCCACCCCCGTATGAGCGATTGCGTGGCGCGACTATAGACCCAAATCGATGGTCGAGTCGACGCTCGAAGCGTCGGGAATCGGTCATGCGGGAGGGCTGCCGGGATACGAGATCCACGCCCGGTCCCGCCGAGCCGGTCCGGTCGGTGGCCCGAAGCACTCCCGTGACTCTGCTGCGGACAACGGGATCGGCTCGGGCAGTAGATTCGCCCGCCAGCTCCGTCCAGCAGGGGGGAACTCAGTGGAAGACGATCGAGCCGATGCTCCGCTGATCAAGGAGCAAGGAAGGCCATGACGGACAATGCGTCCAACTATCGAGCGGTCAGGCTACGATCAGGTCGAGTTCATGATCGGCGACCATGGGTGATTGGTTTGTGTCGATCCTCAGACACCAATCAAAGACACGATCGTTCGCCGGGGTGATTACCTCGGCGATCATTGCTCCCGGGTCAGGCTGGTAGGTCAGCCGTAGGTCGATTCGGCTGTACAGCTCCGGCTTGTCGCGCGGGTGGGCGTGGCGGAGCAGCCTGAACACACGCGTCCGTAGAAGGCGAACCTCATGTTCGCTGAGCCTTCCGGGCGCAGTCGATGATGCGCCAGAGAGCGTCGGCGGCGGCTTCCGCGTTGATCGTGAGCGGCTTGAGCGGCCGCCGGCATCTTGCGTGGCGTTCGGGTTGAACGCGATGGCGATCGAGCCCTCTCGGTGGCGCACGCAAACGGCTTCGAGCGACTGCATTGCTTGGCAGTTCGCCGACGCCTTCGAGAACGAGCATCCTGCGTACGCCTCGGTACCGCGTAGGCCGTCTCGGGCTGAAGATGACGACCTCCCAGCCGGACTCGCCCGGTACGGCCTGTCAGGAGACCGCCTCGACGTGGCAGCGGCCCCTGCCTGGCCATCCGACCAGCCAGCGCAACAGTGTCGTCTACTTCATCGGGCAACCTTCCGCGCCTGTCGAACCACTACAGGTTGCGGAGAGCGCGAAGGGTAAGCAGCACCCGCAATCCTGCAACAAAGCTGCAAACCGCATTTATTGACCAGTATCGATGAACATGGCAGGTTGGGGATGTCCTCCTCCCATACCCGCCGTCGTCATCCAAATGGACCCGCACGCTGCGATGACGACGCTGGTTCCCTCGCGCCTTCGGTGAAGGCGGGAGGCCCTGAGAAAGGTCCCACATGAAAAGACCACGCGTGCTCATCGGCGCCGCAGTTCTGGCCGCAGCGCTGGCCGGCTCTATTGCGACGGTGGGTTCGGCCTCAGCCGCCACGGATGTGAAGGTCACTGCTTCGATCAAGGTCACCGGTACCTTCGACGGTGGCGGGAAGCGCTACATCGGCTCCGGCGCACTCGGTAGCGGTGGTCAGGACGAGGGCCAGGACCCGATCTTCGACCTGGCCGCCGGTGCCACCCTGAAGAACGTCATCCTGGGCGCCCCGTCCGCCGACGGCGTCCACTGCGCCGGAAGCTGCAATCTCGCCAACGTCGTCTGGCAGGATGTCGGTGAGGACGCCGCCACCTTCCGCGGCACCAACGCGACCGTCGTGATCGACGGCGGCAGCGCGGCGAGCGCGTCGGACAAGGTGTTCCAGGACAATCGCGGTGCCGGCGGTTCGGTGACCATCAAGAACTTCAAGGTCTCCAACTTCGGCAAGCTCTACCGCTCCTGCGGCAACTGCTCCACCCAGGCCGCCCGCAAGGTGACCATCCAGAACATCACCGCGACCAGCGGCAAGGTGATCGCCGGCGTCAACACCAACTACGGCGACGTCGCGACATTGAAGGGCAACAACATCGGCAGCATCCCGCCCTGCTGGCTGTACACCGGTAACAACACCGGCGCCGAGCCGACCAAGACCGGCTCCGGCCCGAACGGCAGAAACTGCATCGTTTCCTAACGGTGGCGAAATGGCCTCCTGGCGTACGCCAGGAGGCCATTCTTGTCCCTGTCCGCCCGTCTTCCGGCGTTCGATCTTGTGCCTGCCGACCTCGCGGAGCCGGCCTTGAGCGGCCGCCCGCGTCCGTTACGTTGGGCCGGTGCGGGTGAGCACGGATCAGACGCGGTACTGTGGTGCGCGTCACCGTCCACACGGGTTGGTCAGGCGGAGGTAAGGGTGCCGGTCACAGGCCAACGCGTCGTGCGGCGGGCGTTGGGGCGGCGATTGACGCGGTTGCGCACGGCGTCCGGGATGAGCCGGCGGGATGTGGTGGAAGCCCGGCTGGGCATCTCGGAGCCGACGCTGCACCGCATCGAGACGGGCAAGGTGCCGGTCACCGGGGCCAACGTACGCGCGCTCTGCTGGCTCTACGGTGCGGACCAGAGCATCACTGACGCGCTTGCCGACCTCGCGCTGGGCACGTCCCAGCAGGAGTGGTGGGACGCCAGCCCGGTGATCCCCGAGTGGTTCAAGCTGTACGTCGGCCTGGAGGCGTCCGCGTCCCGGATGTTCGGGTACGACGGCGAGGTCGTTCCCGGCGAGTTGCAGACTCCGGACTACGCGCGAGCCGTGTTCGGCGCCGAGCAGCCGGTCGACGTGGAGGCCGCCGAGCGCCACATCAAACTCCGCATGCAGCGGCAGAAGACGCTCTTCGCTCGCAACCCTCCGATCCGCCTCATGACGGTGCTCGGCGAGGGAGCATTGACCCGGCCGGTCGGCGGCGAACAGGTGATGACGGGGCAGATCGAGCATCTGAGGCGACTGTCCGGTGAGGACATGGTCGACATCCGGGTGCTGCCGTTCTCGGTCGGGGCGCATGCGGCGATGGCCGGGGCCTTCCGGATTCTGGAGTTCGACGACCCGAACGATCCGGACGTGGTCTACCTCGAATCCCACGTCGGTGCCCTCTACCTGGAGGAGCAGCCCGAGGTGGAGGAATACCGGCGGATCTTCGAGCTCATCAGCAAAGATTCCGTACCGGTCGGAGAGTTCCGGTGAGCAACGGGGGAGACGACGTGACAAGCGTGGGGCGCGGCGCCCAGGACGCCCATCGGAAGCCCGTCACGGCTGCCCGACTGTACGACTACTACCTGGGTGGGATCCACAACTTCCCGGCGGACCGGGAGGTGGCAAAGGTCCTCCTGGAGCGGACTCCGAAGCTCCGCACGATCGCCCGGGACAACCGGGCGTTCCTCGCCCGCGCCGTTCGCTACCTGATGTCGGTCGGCGTGCACCAGTTTCTCGACATCGGCTCCGGTATCCCCACCGAGGGCAACGTCCACGAGATTGTCCAGGCGGTGGCGCCGGACGCCCGGGTGGTCTATGTGGACATCGACCCCCACGCGGTGTCGGAGAGTCTGGAACTGCTCGAGGGCAACCAGTTCGCCACGGCGATCCGCGCGGACGTCCGTGAGCCACAAGCCATCCTCGACCATCCGCGGGTACGCGGTCTGCTCGACTTCGACCAGCCGATAGCGCTGCTGCTGGTCGCGGTGCTGCACTTCGTCGAAGACTCCGACGAGGTACGCGACATCGTGACCACCTTCCGGTCCGCCCTTGCGCCAGGCAGCCACCTCGTGGTGGCGCACGCGACGATCGACGAGCTGATCGTCGACGAGCGACGGTGGGAGAAGACTCAGAAGGACTACCGCCAGCAGACCACGACGTCGCTCGTTCCTCGCAAGAAGAGTGACGTCGTCCGGTTCTTCGACGGGTTCGAGATGGTCGAGCCCGGTCTGGTCTGGCTCAACGCCTGGCGGCCGGAGCCGGACATGGTCGACGAATTCAAGGACGAGCCGGAACGCTCCAGCTTCTACGTCGGGGTAGGCCGCCTGCCCTGAGTGGACCGTCCACCTGGCGCGAACCACGATCCGGCGCGGATCGACGATGTCGTTGCGGAAGTCGCCGTGATCAGTCGGTCAGGAGCTGGTCGAACTCGCCGCGCTTGGCGCCGAACAGGAACGAGTCCCACTCCTCGATCGTGAACACCACCGTGCCGGCCTCGCGTGCCTTGCTGTTGCGGACCTCGATGACGCCGTCCTGGCGGCGGGCCTCGACGCAACTGCCGCCGTTGCCCGTCGACCTGCTGGAAATGATCCAGCCGGTGTCGCTCCTCATTAGCGCTCCCCCGGAGTTGCTTACTGTGGGTGACTGGTGGGCCACCGTATCGGTGGCTGGTGTGTCACCCCGTGCCCGCTTTGAGGCACCCATCAGTGCTTGAAGTCCACGCAGGACTCTTTCATCACGAAAGTGATGCACACCTAGAGTAGGCGAAACCAGTCGCCGATGCATCTTGTCACCGCGACAGTCGTCGGCGTGAAATCTTGCACCCGCCCCGGTCGACTGCGATGATTCCCCTATGGAGCGTGGCGACCCCACGTAGTCGACTCGCCAGCTCCCGCTGGTCCGCCGCAGTTTTGAGAGGACGGCCGATGCGGATCCTCGATCCTGCCGCCGACCCGGGCGGTGTCCCGCCAGATGAGGCTGAGCTGCGGACCGAGGCCAGAACCGCCCCTCTGCAGGCTCGCATCGACCAGCTCGCGGCGCACGTCCAGCAGCTGGAGCAGGAGCGCGCCTCGCTGCGATGGATGGCCGACCACGACGAGCTCACCGGGCTCGCCAACCGCCGCCTCTTCCACGCACTCGCCCCCGAGCTGCTCAACAGCGAGGAATGCTCGTCGGCCGCCCTGATCCTCGACCTCAACGGCTTCAAGCCGATCAACGACACGTACGGGCACGAGGCCGGCGACGAGGTCCTCTGCGTGGTCGCCCGCCGGATGGCCGCCTGCCTCGACGACCATCTGGTGGCCCGGTTCGGCGGCGACGAGTTTGCCGCGCTGCCGCGCGCCCCGCGCGCGGACGCCCCGGATGCATGGTGGCACGAGGTGGCCGGCTCGCTGAGCGCCGCGATCGCACCCCCGATGGACGTCAAGGGCCACACCCTGTCCGTCACCGCCTCGATCGGCGTCGCACCGGCTGGGCGCTCCGCCGACCTGGCCGGCCTGCTGCGACGCGCGGACCAGGCGATGTTCAGCGCCAAGCGGCACGCGAAGACCACCGACAAGGCCGGCATCACCTGGGTCGTGGCCACCGAGAGCGGCGACCACACCGAGACGTACCAGCCGGGCTCCGCCCGCGTGTCCCCGCCGGACCTGACCGCCTCGGCGCCCGCCGAGGCGTGCCGGCCGGGTGACCCGGTATGGGTGCACCGGAACGGCGCCCGCCGTGCGGGAGTGGTCGAGGGCGCCTGCGAATGGGCGGCCCTGGTCCGCTACCGATGCCCGAACGGCGCCGGCACGATGGTCGACACCATACCTCTGAGCTGCCTGACGATCCGGACCGAAGCCGATCCGTACCTGGACCGGAAGTCCTCCACCAGCCGGTGATTGCGGCCGTCAGCCCACCGTCAGCACGAGTTTCCCGCGCAGGCCCCCGGCCAGGACCCGCCGGTGGGCGTCGGCCGCTTCGGTCATCGCCATCGTGGCCGCCACGCGCGTGCGCAGCTGTCCCGCCGCCACCTGCCCCACCAGGGACGCCAACAGCTCGCGGTCGTGCCGGATGAGTTGCAGCTCTTGGCGCACACCACGGGCCGGAACGATGGGCGGCGTGGGCCGGGTGGTGACCACGACTCCTCTGTCCTCGATGGCAGCGGCAGCCGCCTCGCCGATGGGGACCGCGTCGAACACGGCGGCCACCGGCCCTACCGTGGCCAGATCGGCGGAGCGGGGGACTACCTCGTGGGCGCCGAGACCGTGCACCCAGTGCTCATCCTCGTCGCTGGCCTGCGCCAGGACACGGTAGCCGCCCTGAGCGGCAAGCTGGGTGGCGAAGCCGCCGACCCCGCCGCTGGCGCCGGTGACCAGGATGCTGCTGCCGGCCGGGAGCATGGCCAAGGACACCAGTGACAGCCCCTGGTGTGCGGTCTGGGCGTTGAGTGGCACCGTGGCCGCGGACGCGAAGTCGAGCCCGTCCGGCAACGGCACCATCCAGTCCGCGTCGGCGGCCACGAACTCGGCGTAGCCACCGGGGTTACCCCGGGTCGAGTACCACGGGATCATCCCGACGACACGGTCGCCCACCCGGAACTCCGCCGTGTCGGGACCGACCGAGGCCACCTCGCCGGCGATGTCCCACCCGGGCGAGAACGGCGGCGGAACCGGCCCGCGAGGGATTTCCCCGGTGGTGGCGGCGAGGTCAGCCGGGTGCACACAGACCGCGCGGATCCGGACGACCACCTGCCCGGTCCCTGCCTCAGGATCGGGCAGCTCGGTCACCTGCAACACCTCAGGACCGCCAAGCGCGGTCGCGACGACTCCCAGCACGCGTCCACTCTAGACCTCACCACCGAGTCGCAACGGCCCGGAAGGCGTGCACTGTCAAGGCCGCCGTTACGAACCCTCGCCACACCGGGAGGCCGACGGCAGCTCGCAGGAGGCGATCACCGTGGGCGTAATCCCAGTGTCGAGTCTCGGACACGAACTATTTCCCCATATGAGTCCCGTCAGGCTGAGCCCGTACGCGGGACTTTTGTCGTTCTAGTGATTAGGTGAGAATGAGTCCGTGTTGTCGGTAGACCTCGGCGCGGTCGCTGGGGTTTGCTTCGGTGAGGGCGGTGGTGAGCTCACCGGTTTGTTGGACGATGGCCTTGATCTGGTCGCGGGTCAGTCGTGGTCAGGTTTCGGGTTGGAATATGGTGGCGATCAGACCCTCGATGCGTCGGCGTTCCTTTGGGTCTCTGTGATCCAGGCGGTGACCACGGTCGGATCGGCGCCGGCGTCGAGGGTGGCGCGGTAGCTGGCCAGCTTCTTGTCACAGGCGGTAAGTCCGATGCCGGCTTGTTGTGCGGTTGTCGTGGATTGCCGCCGACGGACGACAGCCGCGAAGAGACGCCCCACCTTCAGTACAGGCGCCGCCGTGCGGTCAGGACGAACACCGGCCTACCGAGATCGCACCGCAGAACCTGCGGTGGCAGCAGTACCTGTAGACCGAGAGCCGGTAGGAGCAGGTGGCTCTTCTGAGGTCACATCCCAAGATCTTGTGGCGGAGCGTCATGGTTCGCTAGCATGCCGTTGCATCGACTCGCACCACTGCGGGCTCCGTGCTGCTAACCGACGTTTGGTGACACGGGGGATCGATGATCGCGCCGCTCAAGCCTGCCCGCACGCCCATCTCCCGATCCGCCAACCGCCCACCGTCGTACGTGCGACGGTGGGCGGCTGCAGTGCTGGCCGGAGTCTTGACGGTCGGCATGTCAGCACTGGCCTGGTCAGCACCAGCGGCTGCTGACAGCCGTACGGCGCCGGTGGAGGGTGCGGCCGCCTCGAAGGCGTTGGAGGCGCCGGACGACGCGGGCGCGGCCCGGATGGCGTATCGCTACCAACGTCCGGTGCTGGTGACCGGTCGCACCTCCGAAACGTCCGTGACGTGGGCGCAGCCGGACGGCACCTTCCGGTCCTCGGTGCACGCCGCGCCGGAGCGTATGCGCGACGCCTCTGGCCGCTGGGTCGCCGTGGATCTCGCCATGGAGGTCAAGGCTGATGGCAGTGTGGCTCCCAAGGCGCATCCTCGTGGACTGACGCTGTCGGGTACTCGATCGGCGGATAGTGAAGCCCTGGTCAGTCTGGGCTCGGGCGTGGACCGGGTGTCGCTGGGCTGGCGAGGGCCTTTGCCCGTACCGGCGGTTGCCGGTTCGCGTGCCACCTACGCCGACGTCAAGCCGGGTCTGGATCTGGTCGTGGAGGCGCGACCGGTGGGCTTTGAGTACTTCCTTGTGGTCAAGACCAAGGCTGCGGTGTCCAGCGTGGCCGCGATCGCCATGCCCTACAGCGGACCGCCGTTGTCCGACGTGCCGACCGGTACGGCTCGCGCGCAGGCGATGTCACAAGATCCGGTGGTGTCGCCGGTGGTGTCGCCCGCGCGCATGTGGGATGCCCGGGTGTCGTCGAAGTCCGGGGAGCCGGTGTACCAGGCGGATGTGGCCGTCAGCACCGCCACGGTTGCCGGTGCGACCGACCTGGTGCTGACCGCAGATCCCGCGTTCTTCCGTGCACCGGATGTGGTCTACCCGGTCACGATTGATCCGGCGATCGATATCGCTCCGGCTTTCGACGCGTTCATCCAGAACACCTACTCGACGGACCAGTCCGGTTCCTCCGAGCTGAAGCTGGGCTACAGCGACGACTCCAGCGAGGGCTGCGGCTCGGGGTGCACGGCTCGTTCGTTGCTGAACTTCCAGCGCCTCGGAGGTCTGGAGGGGGCCACCGTCGCGTCGGCCGAGTTGTTCTTGTGGAACACCCACTCGTGGTCGTGTACGCCCACCGCGTGGGAGGCGTGGAGTGTCAGCTTCGCCGACACGTCGGCCCGGTGGAGCCATCAACCGGCCTGGGAGTCACGCGACGGCACGTCCACGGGAACGAAGGGCTACGGGTCCTGCTCCGACGGGTGGGTGTCGGTGTCGGTGCGGAACACCTTCCAGTCCGTGTTGAACAATTCAGCCGCGAGCTGGGCGAAGATCGGCCTCCGGGCGAGCAGCGAGTCGAACCACAACGGCTGGAAGAAGTTCAACTCCTCGGAAGCCTCCTCGAACCGGCCTTACGTCGAGCTGGTCTACAACCACAAGCCCAACGTGCCCACCGGGTTGAAGATCAACTCGTGTTATAAGGCGTGCTCGTCGCCGGCGACGGTCAGCTCTGGCACGCCGACGTTGTCGGCGACGGTGTCTGATCCGGACGGGGGCACGATGTGGGTGGAGTTCGAGGTCTTCAACAGCACCAAGCAGTCCGTGGTCGCCCGGTCCGGCACCGCGGTGACAGGGGTGGCGTCGGGCAAGACCGCACCCTGGGAGGTAGTGCCGGTCTCCGGCACCAAGCTGGCGAATGGCACGTACCACTATCGGGTCCGGGCCTGCCAGAAGTTCGACGGCGCCGCACTGTGCAGCGCCTACACCGCCCCGGCGGTGGCTTCGACGACGTGGTTCACTTTCACCGTCAATACGACCATGCCGGACCTGCCCACCGTGGTCAGTGATGTCTACGCCGAGGAGGAAGGCGGCACTTGGAACGGGGGCATCGGTCAGCCCGGGTCGTTCACGTTCGGCCCGAACCAGGGTACCGGCGTCACGGAGTACATCTACAGCCTTAACGGCGGTAGCGCGGTGACCATCCCGGCCGGCATCACCGCGACCGACAAACTGAGCACCAACCAGCAAAGCGTCACCACCGATCTGAGCGGGTTCTCCGTGCTGGGCAGCACCAGCATGGCCCGCTCCGAGCTGGGTCACTGGGCCGGCGGTTCGCTGCAGCTCAACCCGAAGGCCACCGGTACAGCAGACGGCGCGGCCGGCGACACCTTCGCCTCCGTCGGCGGTGACAAAGGCGGCCTGCAGCTGGGCATGCAAGGCGGTAAGCGGTACCAGATCACCGGCTGGATCTACGTGCCACCCACGACAGGATTGAGCCCCAGCGGCACCTTCGGCACACCCCGAGGCCTGCGGATCACCGCGTACGCCAAAGCGGCCGGCGCCACCACCTACAACGAGGCCAAGTCGGCGATGGCCAGCGTCACCGGCCGCTGGCAGCAGCTTTCGCTGACCTTGACCGTGCCCGCCGGCGCCACCGAAGCCTTCGTGCGCGTATACAACGGCTACCCTTCCACCAGTGCGAACACCGCCAAGGCGGTGTACTGGGACGACCTGTCGGTCCGCGAAATCACCGGCACGACCTCGACCGTCACGCTGGCGCCACCGTCCGACGGCCGGAACATCCTGGCTGTGCAATCGCGCACCGGCAGTGGCCTCACCTCAGAGATCCAGTTCTACAAGTACTTGGTGCGCAGCTCCGGTGAAAGCTGGCAGTGGAGCCTCGACGAGGGCGCCGGTACCGTCAGCGCCTCAACCCCTGACAACAACCGGCCGGTCACCGCCAGCACGACCGGCACGGCATGGACTACACCCGGGCGTGCGGGAAGCGCCGCCATCGCCATGAACGGCACCGGGAAACTCGATACGCAATCGCCGGTCTTGAACACCGCCGATGCCGCCGGATTCACCGTGGCCGGCTGGGCGCGCATGACCGACCGCGCCGCGGCGGGATACGACACGGTCGTGTCGCAGGCCGGTGCCAACGCCGCCATGTTCCAGCTGCAACTCCGCGAGGACCAGATCGACGCCGACGGCGACGGCACCAAAGATCTCGCCTGGTGTTTCACCATGCGTCAGACCGACAGCCCGACCGCGGGCGTGACGGCCGCCTGCACCCCCCAGTTCGTCACGGAGGACTGGGTGCACCTGGCCGGGGTCTACGACCGGGTCAACGCCACGATGACGCTGTACGTCAACGGTGGTGACCTGAACGGCGGCGTCGAGACGTCGGTCGTCAACAACACCGCACCGTGGTCGGCCACGGGCTCCTTCACCATCGGCAACGCCGTCGGCGGCGCGGACGCCGACGGCTGGAACGGCGACATCGACGAGGTACGCGCGGTACCAGGCGCCGCCCCCGCCGAGTCAGTCGCGCGGTGGTCCCTGCAGTAATACGACCATGCATCACGTCAGTCCCGCGCCGGGATCGGGCAACCGGTTCCGCCGCAATCGATACCCCCTGCCAGGCGCAGCGAGGAAGGCAACCATGAACGGGCGTACCGGGGCCAAGCCAACCGCCGATCAACCGAGACTGATCGGCGGACGCCGACGGCGGCTCGCCGCCACACTGGCGGCCGCCTTGGTCGTCACGCTGGCCGCCGAGCTGCCGGCCGGCCCCGCAGCGGCCGCCCCGTGGCAGCCGCCGCCGGCACCCAGGCCGACCGAGGTGGCAGGCGTGCCCCGGCACTCCGCCGAACCGCCCCCCGGCCGCCCCTCGTGGACCGCCGGTGCCCGTGAGGTCCTCAAGGCACCACCGGTGACCTGGCCGGCCGGCGGACGGGCGATTGCCAACCTGGCCGCGAGCAAGGCCGCCACCGGTGCACGTCAAGCCGACGCGGGCAACGGACCGGCCGCACGGCCGCAGCCCGTTCGCGTCGGCAACCTTCCGGTGTGGGTGAGTGGCGTGCCGCAGACCGCCGCCAAGGCAGCCGGCGGTGCCACCCCGGTGGACGCAGTGAGCGTCGCGATACGCGACCGGGCCGCCACCAAACGCGCGGGGGTGGCCGGGCTGGTCCTCGACCTCCACCGCAGCGACGGCGCCCCGACCGCGGGCGCCACATCGGTGACCGTTGACTACTCCGGCTTCGCCCAGGCCTACGGCGGCGACTGGGCCTCGCGGCTGCGCCTGGTCAACCTGGCCAACGGGAAACCGGTGGCGGGCACGAACGACACGAAGACCTCGACCGTGTCGGCAGTGGTGCCGCTGGCCGCCAACGGCGCCGTCACGACGCTGGCGGTCAGCGCCGGCGCGTCCGGCGACAACGGCACCTACTCGGCCACGAGTCTGTCGCAGGCCGGCACCTGGGGTGTGTCGCAGCAGAACGGCGGCTTCAGCTGGTCCCAGCCGCTACGCACGCCACCCGGTGTCGGCGGGCCGGCACCGTCCCTGTCCCTGTCGTATTCCTCGGCGTCGGTCGACGGGCGCACCGCCGGGACCAACACCCAAGGCTCGTGGATCGGTGACGGCTGGGACCTGTGGCCTGGTTCCATCGAGCGGACCTTCGTCGGGTGCCAGGAGGACAAGGACGCCGTCGACGCCGTCAAGCCCAACAACGCAAGCCTCGATGTCGGCGACCTGTGCTGGTACAAGCCTGAGGGCAACGCCACCATGTCGTTCAACGGCCAGGCCACCGAGCTGGTCAAATCGTCGGGCAACCAGTGGAAGGGCGTCGCCGACGACGGCTCGAAGATCGAGCTGTTGACCGACACCACCCTGGGCAACGGCGACGACAACGGCGAGTACTGGAAGGTCACGACCCTCGACGGCACCCAGTACTACTTCGGCCGCAACAAGGTCCCCGGCGGTGCCTCCGGCACCGAAGTCACCAACTCGACGTGGACCGTGCCGGTGTACGGCAACCACCCCAAGGAACCCGGGTACGTCGCGGACAAGTTCGCCGACTCCGGCAAGACCCAGGCGTGGCGGTGGAACCTGGACTATGTCGTCGACCCGCACGGCAACGCCATGTCCTACTACTACGGCACGGAGCAAGGCGCCTACGGCAGGGAAGGGTCCAAGGACAAGCGGACCACCTACGACCGGGGCGGCTATCTGAGCCGTATCGACTACGGCAACCGCATCGACGCCGCCACCACCGTGCAGGCAGCCGCCCGCGTCCTGTTCACCACCGACAACCGCTGCGCGAGCAGCTGCTACAACGGCACGGACCCGGTACCGGCCTCCTGGGTCGACACGCCGTGGGACCAGTACTGCAAGGCGGCGCCCTGCACCGACCAGCTCGCGCCCACCTTCTGGACCACCAAGCGCCTGGCCGGCATCCGTACCCAGGTCTACTCCGGCACCGGCACCACCTACACCGACGTCGAGTCCTGGACCTTGCGCCACACCTACCTGCAGGCCGGCGGCAATGAGGGCAAGCCCATGTGGCTGGCCGGCATCACCCACACCGGCAAGGTCACCGGGGCCGGCGGCGGGGCAGAGACAACTGACCCCGAGATCGTCTTCGACGCCGGCAACGAACCGCTGGCCAACCGCGTCGACGGACCCGCCGACGGCCGCTCCAGCCTGTTCCGGTCACGCATCAAGACCATCACCACCGAATCCGGTGCGCAGATCGGCGTGACCTACTCCGGCACGGAGTGCACCCGCAGCACGCTGCCAGCCCCGCACAGCAACGGCAAGCGTTGCTTTCCGCAGTGGTACGCGCCCAGCGGTGAAGACCCCAAGCTGGACTGGTTCCACCACTACCGGGTGGCGCGGGTGGATGTGTACGACCAGACCGGCGGCTTCACCCACGAGCAGAGCAACTACGACTATCTCGACGCGCCGGCATGGCACTATGACGATTCCGAGCTCGTCAAGGTCAAGTACCGCACCTGGGGCCAGTTCCGTGGCTACGGCAAAGTCCGCGTGCGCACCGGGCTGGAGTCCGGCGTGCAATCCGCGACCGAATACCTTTACCTGCGCGGCATGGACGGCGACAAGCAGCCGGACAAGGACGGCAAGCTCACCCTCACCCGCGACGAGTGGGTCACCGACTCCCAGAACACCAAGATCGAAGACCATGAGGCCTATGCCGGGATGCTGTATGAGCAGACCACCCTGCTCGGTGCCGGCGGGGCTTGGAACTCCGGTCTGATCAGCACACCGGTCAAGCAAGGCCCCACCGCCAGCAGCGGCCCGCTGAAGGCGTGGATGGTCAACACCGGCACGCTTCGCGCCCGTACCAAGTTGTCCAACGGTGGCACCCGCTGGAGCAAGACGGCCTTCTCCTACAACAGCGACAACCTGCCGACCACCGCCGACGACCTGGGCGACGAGTCCACCACCGCCGACGACCGCTGCACCCGCACCTGGTACGCGCGTAACGCCGACAGGTGGATGCTCAACCTCACCAAGAGGTCCGAAACCGTCGGCGTTGCCTGCACCACCACGGCGGTCCTTCCCAGGGACATGCACGCCAGCACGCGCATCACTTACGACAACGCGGCGAACAACTGGGACACCGATCTGCCGGTCAAGGGTGACGCGGTCAAGACCGAGCAGATCTCGTCCTGGAACGGCGCCACACCGGTGTGGAGCACCGCCAACAGGGCGACCTTCGACCCGAACGGCCGGGTCCTGGACCTGTTCGACGCGCTCGGCCGCAAGACCGGCACCAAGTATGTTCCCGCGTCGGCCGGCCCGGTCACCGCAACCACCGGAACCGACGCGCTCGGCCGGACGACCACCACGACGCTGCACCCCGCCTGGGGCGTGCCGACGAAGGTCGCCGACCCGAACAGCCAGAGCACGGAGATGACCTACGACGCGTCCGGGCGGCTGCTCGGCGTGTGGCTTCCCGGCCGACCGAAGGCCACCAACCCCACCGCCCCGAACGCGTCGTACGCCTACCAACTGCGCAACAAGCTGCCCAGTTCCGTCACCACCAAGACGCTGCTGCCCAATGGCTCCAACACCTACGCCACCGGAATCACCCTGTACGACGGCCAGCTACGACCCCGCCAGACTCAGACACAGGCACCCGGCGGCGGCCGGACCATCACCGACACCGTCTACGACTCGCGCGGTCTGCTCGACTGGACCTCCAGCCCGTACTACGACACCACCAACGCCACCCCCACCGCCGACAAATTCGCCGGCGGCCCCGGCGACCCGCCGCCCCCCGCGACCACCGTGAACACCTACGACGGCGCCGCCCGGATCACCACCAGCACCTTCATGGTCGGCACCGTCGCGAAGTGGAACACCACCTACGCCTACGCCGGCGAACGCACCGACATCACCCCACCCGACGGCGGCACCGCCACCTCCAGCATCGTCGACGGCCGCGGCCAACAGACCGAGGTCCGCCAGTACAAGAAGCGCTCCGATCTGGGCAGCGCCGACCCGAACAGCTACGACAAGAGCCAGTACGCCTACACCAGCCGCGGACAACTCGCGTCCTTCACCGACGCCGCCGGCAACACCTGGCGCTACACCTACGACCAACTCAGCCGCAAGACCAGCGACAGCGACCCCGACAAAGGCACCACCACCTACACCTACGACGCCGCCGGGCAACTGCTCACCACCACCGACGCCCGCCAGCAAACCCTCGCCTACACCTACGACGACCTCGGCCGACGCCTGACCAGCCGCGACACCACCATCGACGGTCCCAAACGCGCCGAATGGGTCTACGACCAACTACCCAACGGCATCGGCAAGCTCAACAAATCGATCCGCTACCTCAACGGCCAGCAGTACGTCAACGAAGTCACCGAGTTCGACACCGCCGGGCGCGCCACCAAGAACCAGACCACCATTCCCGCCGCCGAGGGCGGTCTCTGCGCCGCCGCCGGCACCACACCGTGCACCTACGCCAGTAGCGTCACCTACCGCGCGAGCGGACACACCGCCACCGCCACCCTGCCGCAGGCAGCAGACCTACCCAGCGAGAGATTCCTGTACGGCTACAACGACGTCGGCGCCGCCGCGGGAATCGTCACCGCCGGCCAGATCTACGTCCAACAAGTCACCTACAACAAACTCGGCCAGCTCACCCAGCGCGTCCTCGGCGAGCAACCCAAGCGCATCTGGCAGAGCTACATCTACGACCAGCACACCAGCCGACTCAGCGACGCCAGCGCCATCGCCGAACTCGCCACCCAAGACATCTCGAAGTTCCACTACGACTACGACGCGATCGGCAACATCACCGCGATCACCGACAAACCAGCGAACGGCACCGCCGACACGCAGTGCTACGCCTACGACTATCTGCGGCGCCTCACCGAAGCGTGGACCCCGACCAACCCCGACTGCAAAACCGCACCCACCACCGTCAGCGCCATGGGCGGGCCCGCACCGTACTGGCACTCATACCAGTACACCGACAAGCCCGGCCTGACCGGCTCACGCACCAAAGAAATCAGGCACACCGCCAGCGGCGACACCACCCGCGACTACACCTACCCCACACAGGGCGGCGGCGCCGGCAGCAAACCACACGCCCTGCAGACCGTCACCACCACCAACCCGGCCGGGGCCACCACCAAGACCGAAACGTACGACTACGACGCCGCCGGCAACACCACCTGCCGCCCCGCGGGCGCCGCCGGAAACAACTGTGCCCTCGGCACCGACACCAACAACCAGAAACTGACCTGGGACGTCGAAGGCCACCTCGCCACCGCCGTCATCGACGGCGTAACCACCAGCTATGTCTATGACGCCGACGGCAACCGCATCATCCGTCGTGACGCCACCGGCAGCACCCTCTACCTGCCCGATGGGACCGAGGTCCGGCAAACCACGAGCGGCGCCGTCACCGCTACGCGCTACTACAACCACGTCGGCACCACCATCGGTGTCCGCACCGCGGCCGGACTCAAATGGATGGTCAACGACCATCACCAAACCTCCGAAGCCACCGTCGACGCCGGCACCCTGGCCACCACGCGCCGTCGCACCCTGCCCTTCGGTGAAGAACGCGGCACCACCAACGGTGTATGGCCGCCCTTCATCGACAAAGGCTTCCTCGGCGGAACCAAAGATCCCGCCGGCCTGACCCACCTCGGGGCCCGCGAATACGACCCCACCACCGGCCGGTTCATCTCCGTCGACCCCGTCCTCACCCTCGACGACGCCCAGCAGTGGCATGGCTACGCCTACAGCCACAACAACCCCGCATCATTCAGCGACCCCACCGGCCTTGCCGACTGCGACTACGCCTGGGGCTGCAACGTCGGCGGCGGCAGCCAGTACGACGACTTCCCCGGCAAAGACAAAGGCGACGACACCAGCGGCGGCGGCAAACCCGGCGGCGGACGCAAAGACTCCGACAAGCCCACCTCCACCAGCACCAGCTCCTCCTCCAACGCCGCCGAACACCGCGCCGTCACGAAAAAGAAACCACCGAAATTCGCCAAGTTCGCTGTTGACTTCATTGACGGCTGTGGCGTCGGCTACCTCACCATCGGCGCATGCCACATCACCGACCTCACCGAAGCAGAAAAAAATCAGGCCTGGATCGCCTACGCCTGTGAATACCTAGGCGACTGCACCGCCTCTCTCGCCGCGGACCAGGCAAACCGCGACGCATACTACAATTACATGAGCATGGTTCCGTACGTCGGAATTCCATACTCTGTCGTCCTTATCAAGAAGGCTGTGGAAAGGGGCGACTACACGACCGCCGCGATCGAAACGGTAGGGATCGTACCTCTCGGGAAGGCCACGAAGCTTCTCAAGGTGGGGAAAGCCTGTAGTTTCGGCGAGAATACACCGGTGCTCATGGCGGATGGCACTACAAAGCCGATGAAGGAACTCGAGGTCGGCGACGTTGTACTCGCCACAGACCCTGAGTCTGGCCGAGAGGGCCCGCGAGTAGTCACTGAGGTCTGGGTCCACCAAGATGCGCTCTTCGATCTGACCGTCGCAGGCGAGACCATTGCAACAACGGAAGACCATCCGTTCTGGAACGCCACCGACCACGAATGGCAACGCGCTGACGCGCTCGACTACGGCGATCTTCTCCTCGGGCCCAAGAGTTCCACTTCGCCAGTGGGGTCGCTCTCCAAGGAAAGTCGGATCGACGACGCGTACAATCTCACGGTCGCCGACATCCACACGTACTATGTGCTCGCCGGCAACACACCAGTGCTGGTGCACAACACGGGTCCGTGCAGCGTCTCCATGGATACTGCCCTCGACCAGGCGGCGAAGCATGTTGGTGATAATCCTACGGTCGTTCGCTCGGGCAGTGGTGGCGTGCAATTCATGAGCGTCACGGTGGATTCGGCCGGGAACACCGTCAGAAAGATCGCGCGTTTTGACGTGAACCCCAATAGCGCCCACGTACAGCAGTGGGGTCCGCACCTGAACCTGGAGACGCAGGTAAATGGTCGAACCGTAACTACGGGGCCACTCAGGGATCCGCACACGCCCATCGATCCGGCAACTATCAGGAATGGTGATTGGTGGGACTAGTCTTCGCGAGACCGACCATCGATCCGAAATACTGAAACCCGCAGGCTATTGAGGGGTGGTGCTCTTCCTTATCGGTGGAGTTTATGAAGATGATGCGTTAGCCTGAATGCCGCGAGGTGAATCGTAACCGCGCGCTGGGACACGCGACGTCCGGCAGCAATGTTTAGGGTCGGCTGAGGTGGCGGTGCGTGTGCGCCCGTAATATCCTCAGTCGGCCTCTGTCGTCGAAGCCAGTAAACGGATGGTTCGTGTGCATGTGTCATGCGATCCCGTGTTGGCACGGTATCAGTGGCCTAAAATTATCGATGAAGGAGATTTAATGCAGCTTCGGCGACTCGATGCGACCCGGGAGATGGAACTGCGGGGAACCGCCGCAGAATTGACCGATTTCGCCAGCCTATTGATCTCAGGTTCCGGATCCTTAGATCTCGATCGAGTTGGCGATCCTTCGCCTTACGGTCGGAGCCTGTCGCGCGTTAATGTACTCCTAGCGTCAGGCCCGATCGCAGTAGTATGTTCTGTTGGTTCAGACGAGTTAGAAATCCGTGGAGGCCTTCCTCAGCTCAATCTATTTGCTACGAATGTGCGGGGATTCGCAGATGATGCGGACGCTATGAGTCATCTTCACATCGACTACTTTCCAGGGCATGACTATCTCGATGAGTCTTCAGATCCGTTGGTAATTGCGCTTGCGAGCTGACCGCAAGGATCGGGCAGTGTTGGAAGGTTTCTGGGGACATGCGAGATGGTGGTGCAATTAGCGCAGGTTTGAGGCTTCCGCGCTGACTTGATATCTGTCGTGACATGGGCGGAGCGTAGACGGTACGTCCTTTCTGCGAGCGTGGTCGTCTTTGGGACGCGACATGATGAGCCGATTACTTGCTGTGAATGCGGGTTGCACGCGTCTGGGTGCGCGCTTGCGTTGCCGTCACGGTTGCCGTCAAGCCCGGAAATGCATCGAATTTGTCACTAGATGCTAGCGTCTTGTGCGTCTTAGACGGAGGTCTGCTGCACCGATAGGTGAGAGGTCAAGTCAACCGGCCTGACTGGCCGGTGGGTCATGATGGTCTCGTACTCGATAGGGGTCAACCGGGACAGTGAGCGCTGTCGTCGGCGGCGGTGGTAGGTCCGTTCGATCCAGGCCGCGATCGCGATCCGCAGCTGTCGCGGGTGCCAGGTGTGTCGATCGAGGATGATGTTCTGCAGCAACCCGAAGAACGATTCCATGGCTGTGTTCGCCGGCGGCGCCGACTCTGCCCATCGATCCGACCATGCGGTGGTGGTCGAGGGCGCAGGCAAATTTCGGCTGCGAAATTGCGACCCGCGGTCGTCGGTGCGTGCTCGATTCCAGACCTGCGGCCGATGTAGCGCGGGTTCTGCAGCATCGCGCGGACGGCCGTCGTTTCCCAACTGCGTGTTGCGATGGGAGTTGCGTGGACTCTGTTGCGTCGGCTGAGCGAATGATCGGGCAGGGTTGAGCTATGAAGTCCGCGGTTCGGTCTCGTCGTTGGTCTGATCCCCGCTCGGCGTTCGCCGGGTTCCGGTTCCCGCCGGAGGTGATCGTGGTGGCGGTGCGCCGTACCTGCGCTACGGCCTGTCGTACCGCGACGTCGAGCAACTGCTCGCCGAGTGCGCGATCGACGTCGACCATGTGACCGTCTATCGGTGGGTGCAGCGGTTCACCCCGCTGCTGGCCGACGCCGCACGATTCACACGGCACGCGCCAGGCGACCGGTGGTTCGTCGGCGAAACCTCCGTCAAGGTCAACGTCGTGTGTCACTACATCTACCGCGCGGTCGACCAGCACGGACAGGTCAGCGACGGGCTGCTCTCGGCCCGGCGAGACGCCGCAGCCGCTCGCCGGTTCTTCACGCGAGCGCTTCAGACGCTGAAGGTCATCCCGAACGACGAGGTCACCCACGCCACACCGGTCTACCCAGCCGTGAGGAATTGGTGCCGGCGGTGTGGCACCACGTCGAGCAGTACGCGAACAACCGGATAGAAGCCGATCATCGTCAGCTCAAGCGCCGGCTGAGACCCATGCGCGGACTGCGGACCGATCGGACAGCACAGGTAGTGATAGCCGGGCACGCCTTCGTACAGAATCTGCGCCGCGGCCACTACGAAACTCGATGTCGACGCCCGCCCGGCACCGAGGATCGCCGCGGCGTTCACCGAACTCGCAGAAGGGACCTTACACCTGTCCTCGCCGGAGCTCAGCGTGCCCGCTGAGCTCGCAACGCGACAACGCCCCTCGATCTATGCCAAGTCAGTGCGCCACGTGTCGATCTCCGAGTCCACGCCGACCGGGGCCCAACCCTTTTTTCCGTACGTGACGGCGAAATGGCAGGCCAAGTGGAGCCCCGCCGATACACACGTGACCGGAGGCTTTCCCACTCGCAGCGGTCCGGCGCTCGCACACGTACGACGACGCCAACCCACCGCTACCCGCCGGCCGGTCGACCAGATCTACGCCGTCATGGCCGCCGCGCCGTCGCCCGGATAGTGGCCTGGCGGGCAACCACCCGGGCATCGAAGGGGCGACCCGGTCACCGACGCAGTGCTGGCCCGAGTTATCGAGGCATCCCACACCGCGGCCGAGGCGCCGTCATGACCGGCACGCTGAAAGTCACCTCCTCATCGTCGGGTGCTGGCGGGCCGGCGCGCGGAACGCTCGGAGGGGCGAGGCTGTGGTCGTCCGACTGGTGCTGAGAGATCCGGATTCGGTGTAGGAGACGTCGGTGCGGTTGTCCGGCCGGCCGCTGTGCGTGGTCACGAACAGTGCCCGGAACTGGTCGCCGGCCGTGGCCAGCCCCTGGTAGTCACCGATGAAGTAACCGCCCGCCTGGGGAGCCTGGAGCATGTCGAAGACCGGCGCGATCTGCCGTTCGCGGTCGAAGTGGCGGCCGCCGCGGGACGAGACGGTGAGCCAAGTGCTGGTCGGCAGCGTCGTGGTGTTCCCGGGCCGCAGGGTGCGCACGTCGTAGTAGGTGACGCCCACGTCCCCGTTCTCGGCGACTGCGATGCTCGGGGTGAACGCCGGCACCGTGGTGTCGCTGTTGACCCGGGTGGGCGCGCTCCACGTCCGGCCCCGGTCGGGGCTGCGCACGAGCTGGATCTGGTTGTACGCGCCGCCGGTGAAGTCGGTGCCCTCGTACGCCAGGTACAGCTCGCCGGTCCGCGGGTCGATGGCCGGGAACGGGATGCCGACGCCGGTCCGCAGCACCGCTCCGGTGTTCGGGTCGACGTCCTGCACGCCGGTGTCGTCCGCGACCACGACGGGCCGGCTCCAGCTGCGTCCGGCGTCGGTGGAGCGGACCATTTCGTACCTGGTGAAGACGGTGGCGGTCGCGGTGGCGTCGGTGTACTGGATGCTCTCGTAGAAGTCGTACAGCTCGCCGGTGCGCCGGTTCACCACGATCACGTTGCCGATGGTCTGCTGGAACTCTCCGGTGTCGACGATCACCTGTGGCCGGCTCCAGGTGCGTCCGAGGTCACGGGTGACCGACAGCAGAGTCGGGCCGGTGAACAGCAGCGAGCCGTCGGGCGAAAGCCGCAGCCGGTCCCACACCTGGTAGGCCGAGCCTGGGCGGGCCGGGTCGGCGGTCACGGAGTTCTTGTCGTCCACGATGCCCGGCTCGGTGTCGACGATCAGTTCGGTCACGTTGCGCCAGCTCCGGCCGCCGTCGTACGAGGTGAGGGCGACGACCCCGTTCCGCGGCGAGTTGGCGTCGAAGACCAGCGCGCTGCCGTAGGCGACGGATCCCGGCCCGGCGCTGACCCAAGGATCGGAAGCCCGCTCGTAGTTCAGGCCGCCCGGCGCGCACCGGGAGACCGGCCACGGCACCTCGGTGAACGTCTTGCCGCCGTTGCGCGAGTAGCCGGCGACGAGGCCGTGCGCGCCGCCGTCGCTCCACCTGTCCTGCTGCCAGGCGCCGACGACCTCGCTCGGACGGAAGCGGTTGGCGGTGACCGACGGCTCGACCTCCGCCCCGGGGTACAGCACCGAGCCCGGTGCGGCGCCGACCGTGCAGCCGGCGAACGGGCTTCCGTGCGAAACCTGCACCGGGTCCCGGGAACCGGCCCAGGAGGCGGTGCCGGACGCGAGGGCCAGCACCACCAGGGATGAGACCGCGGCAAACCTTCCCGACGTACGCATAACCGCTCCTCACATTCGAGGGATTCGATTGAGACATACTCCGTGAAGGCGTGCCGCCCTATCGCCGCTCCGCTCAGATCCGGCTCCTCCCTTCGGCCGACCAGCACCATCGGAAGTCAGTCCTGTTTGATCGAGGCGATGGTTACCGTTGCCTCGTAACGATCTTTGAGCTCGACACCGACCGCCGAACGGCGCCCGTCGACGATCCGATCGATCCCTTGCCTCGATCACTCGGAACTGCGAAAGTGCATGGTTCCGAGCCCGTTGAATCGCGCCCGTTGGAGGGTCATCATGCCTGGAGATTTCATCGACGAGGTGCGTATCTTTCAGTGTGGAACCCGTCCGGACGGAACTGCGATCATGTGCTCGGAAGTTCACTTCGGCGTCAAGATCCCATTCACGCTTCCCGGGGACTCGCTGAATGAGTCGGGGTGGCAGGAGGCTGGCAAGAAGGATGTTCATCTCTCGCTCGCCTCGCTGGTGCAAGTGATGAGGAACCACGGCATCACGGTGAACCTCGACGAGAAGGAGCTTGAGCGCCTACGGGAGGCCCACTCGCAGGCAGATTCGGACGACGACTGAGGCCGGAGCGCTGCGGGTCGTCGCAACGCCGGCGCCGGTCGTGGTGTCCCCGGCCCTCGCCAGATGCCGAGGGCCGGGGACGCATTCCCGGGAGTCCTCCCGTTCACGTCACGCCCGGCCCGGATGGACCGCCGGCGAGGACCTGATCGGGCACCGGTCCTGTCAGGCGGCCGAAGGCCTGGTCAGCAGGCAGCCCGACTTGGTGAGGTCGATCGTGCGGGTCGCGGTCAGGCACGTGGTGAACCAGTACGTCTGCTGGCCGTAGCTCTGCCCCTGTGACACCGTCACGGTGCCATTGGCATCCACCTCGCACGGATTGTTGACGGTGCACCGTTCCCCGTCATCGTTACCGGTGTTGTTGATACCCACGACCTGGCCGCTCGTGGCGTCGACGATCGGTGAACCGGAGGTGCCGTGGATGGTGTCGCAGTTCGCGTCGTAGCGGATCGAGTCACGCCAGGTCCAGTTGCCCTCCTTCAGCTGCGGGACGAAACCGTCGATCTTGCAGTTCCAGATGCGCTTCCAGTAGCTGGACGGGATGGTGATGCTCTGGCCGTTCGGCGGACGGTTGCTCGCGATCGTCAGCGCCGTCGCGCCGTACCGGCTCTGCAGGGTGGCAAAGGTAGTTGTCAGGCGGTAGAGCGTGACGTCAGTGCCAGTCATTGTGGCGTAGAGGATCCGGTCGGCTCGTACCGTGCCGAGCGTTCGGCCGCCGCTGTCGAGCAGGCTTCCGGAACGGGACGAGGTGCGGTTCTGCAGTACCTGACCGGCGCCGAGGAAGCCGCCTTCATAGCAATGGCCATTGGTCAGCATCATCGCGCGGTCGCTGCTCGTCGAGGACGGGTACCGCACCAGAGAGGCCGAGCAGTTGCTCAGTGCGATGGTGGAGGACAGTGTGGTAGCCGCGACGGCCTGTGCCGGCGCGGGCCCGGCGACAACACCGATGGCTGCGGTGACTGTGGCGGTGGCGAGTGCGAGGACCCGTCGTACGCGCATGGATGTCCCATCTCTGCGGAGAGCAACCGACAGTGAGCCGCCGCCGCATCGCGGTGGAGTACGACGAGCGGCAACGCACCGACGCTGATCGATCGATCGAGGGAACGGTCGCATTGCGACTCCGCCGGAGTCAACCGATAGCGGATGGGTCATACCGCCGCCCGATGACGCTTCGATTGAGCACCCACGCCCGGCGTGATCGCACAGCGACCAGCCGGGCGGAGGCCCCAAGTGCACGGCTGCGGTTTCCGGAGCCGCAGCAACTTCTCAAGCGCCGATGTTCCAGGTCTGGAACGTCGTACCGGTGCACCCGGTCATCAGGATCGCCCGGCCGAATCCGGCCTCGGCGCAGAACTCCGTGTCGGTGTTGCCGGAGCGTGATTCCAGTGGCGCCGCGAAGAACGGCAACGTCACGTGGGTCTGCCACTCCTCGTTGCTGATTCGGACGCATTGGCCCATGAGGACCCGGGCGCCGATCGCCAGCCGGTCGAACTCGTCCAGGCACAAACCATCGGCCTGGTTGATGAACTTGTACCGCGTACCCGTCACGCGCTGGAACAGCCACCCCTGCATCGGCTGACCGTTGCAGGGCTCCTGCACCACCTGGGCGAATTCGTCGAGCGTCTCCGGCTGGAGACACAACCCGGTCTGGTTGTTCCGGATCGGGACGAACACGCCGGTCCGCGCGCTCACCGGGGCGGCCTGCGCCGCACCCGCACCCGTCACGCTCGACGCCAGCACGGCGACGGCGCACACCACCATGGTCACTATCTTGTGCCGCATTCTCATCCTTCCACCGATCTGCTTTCCCTGCGGACGGGAACCAGTGTTCGAGCTCCGCTGACGGAAGGCTGAAGCGTCACGGAAAGGCCCATGTCATCGGTCTGCCCGGGCGGGCTCGGCGCCGAAGGGATCATCGCGATGAGCCGCCACGAGTCCCGGCCGAAGCTACGGTCAGTGTTCGCGGTGATCAGCCGGAAACCCCCGCGGTGCTCAGGTGAGCAGCTCGGCGAGGGGGAACGAGCGGTTGCGTCGCGGCGGGATCACGTAGTTCTGCCGGTGCGAGGCGCGCATCATCGCGTTGATGCCGCTGTCGCGCGCCGCGATGCTGTACGGGGCCTGCCGCAGGTCCGTCCCGTCGGGGAGCACGCCGTCCATGGCCAGCCGGGCCCGGTGGAACAGGTGATGCCCCGGCACGAAGGCGACGAAGTGCAACCCGGGCTTGTCGGCCGGACCGACGCCACCGGGCGCCCACGAGAACGGGTCGTCGAGCGTGTTGAAGTCCTCGCGCAGCGGCACCGCGGCTCCCTTGGTGCGGACGCGCCCGTAGTTGTCGGTGACGTCGGCGCCCAGCCGGGTGGCCAGCTGCAACAGCGAGTTGTGTCCGCTCTGGTGGAGGTTCGCGGCGTCCTGCTTGACCTCCGTCAGGCTTGCCACCTGGGCGGGGCCGTTGGGCACGGTCACCGTCCCGGCGGCCTGGTCCGGGGTACGGGGGGAGAACATCCGTTTCGTCCGGGTGCTGAAGTCCAAGCTGCGGTACCACGTGTCGATGTCCAGGTACAGGTGCGACAGGTGCATGGCGCAGCCGGCCGCGAAGTATCCGCTGGGCCACTGGTCGGTGACCCCCGGCAGGGTCTCGAAGCTGGGGATGTTGTCCGGAGCCAGCGCCTGTGTCTGCGTACTGGTGAAGCCCATCATGAGCTGTGCGCGGTCCGGGATGCTGCCCGCGCCCGGGACGCCGGCGGCGAGGGCGAGGGTCCGGCCGATGCTCGGCTTGTCGAAGCCGCGGCCCAGGAAGCCGATGCGCTTGCTCGTCAGGTCGAACAGGTCGCCGATGTAGGCCTTGCTGTTCTGGTCCTCGAACAGTGCCCGCTCGGCCCCGCTGACGATGGCCGAGGAGTCGCTGCGGAACTTGAACATCACGTGGTTGTCTTCCAGGACCGTGCTCGCGTCGTCGCTCGGGAACCGGATCGCGTCGAGGACGGCGTACTGCCGGGGGTCGGCGCCGGGGATGGCCGGCAGGTACGCGGGCCACAGCGACGGCACGAACGTCCGGAAGAACGGCAGTCCCCACCCGACGACCATGGTGAGCCCGGCGGCGTTGGACGAGTACGGGGCCTCCACGGCGGCCAGCGCGGTCTCGACCCGCGTCTTCGCCTTCTTGAGCGCAGTCACCGTCCACGTGGTCCGGGTGGTGAGCCTGGCGGTGATGACGTCGTTGTACAGCGGCGGGATCGCGACGGTGACGCCGTTGTCCAGGATGATCTCGACGTTGTCGACCAGGTACTGCTCCTGGCGTCGTCTCGGTGGGGCGGCCGCCGCCCGCGCCGGCCCGCCGCCGAGCTCTTCGAGCACCTCGTACACGCCGCGGGCGCTGATCGCGGCCAGCGACAGGGTGGCCGTACGCCGCAGCAGTTCCCGGCGGGTGGTTTCGTGATCCGGCGTCGTCATCGGCGCCTCACCCCCGGCCCTGGCAGCTCATCGACCACTGCTCGGCGGTCACGTCGGCCCCGCCCGTGCCGTCGACCGTCTCGCTGACGGTCGCGGACAGCACGTAGTTGGGTGTCCTGCCCTGGCTGATCAGCAGGAACGAGTAGACGTCGCGGTGCACCGCGGGGAGCACCGCGCCGGTGGACCACGACCCGTTGTTGGCCTCGTTGCTGAGGTACTTGGCGCCCGTGGTGATGCTGACGCCGCTCAGGTGGGCGTCCAGGTGGTCCTTGACCTGGTATCCGGCGCGGCCGTTGGCCGTCGTGGTGATGACGATGTGGATGTCGCCGTCGAGGTTCAGGACGTCGCCGGGAGAGCACGGGTTCGTCCGCACGTCGGCGGGGATGTGGATGGTGGCGTTCACGACGGTGGCCGCCTCCGCGGGCAGCACGGCGACCGCCGCCGTCCAAGCGACGAGCGGGCCGGCGACCAGGAGGGGAAGGGCGCGCCTGACGAGTCTTCTGCGGTGCCACGGCATGGTCATGGAAAGTCCCCGGACGCTGTGGGCAGGTATCGACGAGCATCTGCTTCGTCGCGCTTGGTGAGCCTGCCAGGACGGTTCCGTGATCGGTATCGCGGAGCCCGGAAATGGGCCGATCGTCCGGGTGGGCCTCGGCCGGCCCGGCGGATGGGCCTGGCGTCCGGCGACGCCGGCCCGCCGGAGCGGGGTTGTTCCGCCTGGTGGAGGGTCCGCTCTCAGCTGGGTGCGGCCCCGCTTCCCGCCATGGGCCACGCGACCGGACCGGCGATCGCCTCCCGGGTGTCGGACAACCCCGCCCAGATCAGCGAGTCCCGGATGCCGTCCTCGACGGTGAGCTGGGCTTCCCAGCCGAGGAGCGCCCGGGACCGCTCGCTGCGGGTGAAACTGCCGGCGGTGTCGCCGGCGCGCCGACCGGCCTCGCGGACGGTCAGCGGCCGGCCCAGCACCCGCTGGAACGCGGCGAGCAACTCGCGCACCGTGGTGCCCCGGCCGGTGCCGACGTTGACGGTCTCGTAGCGGTGACCGGTTTCCGGGAACAGCGCGTCGAAGCGGCGCAGGGCCTGGACGTGGGCGCGGGCGAGATCCCAGACGTGGATGTAGTCGCGGATGCCCGAGCCGTCGCGGGTCGGCCAGTCCGTGCCGGTCACCTCGAACGGGGTGCCCTCCCTCGCCGCCTCGATCATTTTGCCGAGGACGTGACTCGGGTGGGGGGCGTACGGGCCGGTGCGCATGGCCGGGTCCGCGCCGATCGGGTTGAAGTATCGCAACGTGATCACTTGCAGGCCGTAGGCCGGGGCGCAGTCGGCCAGGATCTGCTCGACCATCGCCTTGGTCCGGGCGTACGGGCTGTCCGGGTTGAGCGGGGACCGTTCGTCGACGCACTGCTCGGCTCCGGACCCGTACACCGACGCGGACGAGCTGAAGACCCACCGGCAGCAGCCGTTGCGCCGGAGGTGCTCGACGAGATCGAGGGTCTTGGCGACGTTCACGCGGTAGTAGCGCGACGGCTGGTCCACCGATTCGGATACGACGATGACAGCCGCGCAGTGCACCACGACCTTGATGTCCGGATGATCGCGGAAGATGCGGTCGATCAGCGCGCCGTCGGCGATGTCGCCGCGATAGAACAGGCGGTCCCGGGTGAAATCGAGCCGCCCGGTGCTGAGGTCGTCCAGCAGCACCGGCTGCACGCCGTCGTCCAGGCAGGCGGAGGCGACGGTGCTACCGATGTAACCCGCTCCGCCCGTGACAAGAACCTTCATCATTGGCTCCAGGTTCCAAACGACGATCACTATTTGTCAGGAATGGCAGCTGCAATGGCGACATTCACAGGCGGCGGGGCCCGGTTCAAGTAGCGTATGTCATGCCGTTTACGAAAACCTCTCATACTCGCGCTCGGACGTGCGCCGCAGCGCCTCGACGGATCGGCTGGGATTGATGTCCGACAGTCCGATCACCCCTCGGTCGTCCTGTCAGGACGGTCGCTGGAATGGCGCAATCGCACGATGAGTTGCGCGGCGCGAAGCCGGAAATGGTAAGTGAGAAGTCATCATGTTTCGCATGACATTTGCAACTGTCGTCGGTGGCCGATCCGGTGAAATGGTCGATCACAGGAACCGCGGCGCCGGTTTCTGCTGGTGACGATCGCTGCGATGGGCGGGAGGACCTGGTGAGGGCGCGATTCCCCTATTTCCCGGCGGGGCGAGCTGCCCTGGCCGCGTCGACCACCGCGACGGTGTCGGTCGCTCTGTCGCTGACGGCGGGTGCGCCGCGGCCGGCGGAGACCTGGGTGATCGGCGGCGTCGTCCTGGGGAGCTGTCTCGCCGTACGGCGGCCGGCCGCGCGGGCCGGCTTCCTGCCGATGTCCGCGGCGCTGCGCCCCGCGATCGGGCCGCTCATCGCCCTGCCGGTGCTCGCGGCGATCGCCGCGGCGACCGACTCCACCGCGCTGTCGTGGCGGCACCTGCTGATCGCCGTAGCCGTCAGCGTCGCTGCGCTGCTGCTGACCCGCGCCCGGCTGAGCGGCCGCCGGCCCGCGTCCACCCGGATCGTCGTGGTCGGGGACGAGCGGACGGCTGCCACGCTCCGGGAACAGCTGTCCCGGCTGCCGTCCCGCCGGTACACGGTGCTCGGCTACATCGACGACGGTTCGCCCCGGCCGGGTCCGCACGCCGGCCCGGCCCGGCTCGGCGACCACGCCCGCCTGACCGACGTCGTGGCCGCGCACGCCGTCGACCTGCTGGTGGTGTCCTCCGAGACCGCGTACCGGCTGACCTGCGACGAGCTCGCCCGGGACTACCTGACCATGGACGTCCCGGTCCGGCGGCTCGCCGCGTTCGTCGAGGAGGCGTTCGGGCTGGTCGCGGTCAATCTCATCGACTCGTCCTGGCTGCAGTACGTCGTACCGTCCACCCAGCGCTACGCCGCTTCGGTCGCCCGGCGCGCCTTCGACATCGCCGTCGCGCTGCTCGCCGCGATCCCGGCCGTACCGGTCCTGCTGGTCTGTGCCGTCCTCATCAAGCTGGACCACGGCCCGGTCCTGTACCGCCAGCAGCGCGTCGGTTACCGGGGGACCTCCTTCCAGATCCTGAAGATGCGATCGATGCGGGTGGCCGACGGGGCCGCCGAACAGTGGTCGGCCCGGGACGACCCGCGGGTCACCGCGATCGGGCGGCTGATGCGGCGTACGCACATCGACGAGCTGCCGCAGATCATCAACGTGCTGCGCGGCGACATGAGCATCGTCGGTCCCCGCCCGGAACAGCCACTCCTGGTCCGGCGCCTGGACGCGCGGATCCCGTTCTACGGGCTGCGGCACGTGGTGAAGCCCGGCATCACCGGATGGGCCCAGGTCCGCTGCGGTTACGCGGGCTCCGAGGCCGGCTCCGTGCTGAAGGCGTCCTGCGACCTCTACTACGTCCGGCACCACTCGTTCGGCCTGGACTGCCTGATCCTGTTCGAGACGCTGCGGACCCTCGTGTTCGACCAGCAGTGGCAGGGGGCCGGGCGCCAGCCCGCCTTCGACCGGCCGGTCGACCCGATCCCGCGCGAGGTGCCCGGGATACCGGCGCAGCGCAGCGCGTGAGCCGTCAGCCGCAGGAGGAGGAACAGTCCCCGGCCGCCACGCACGGGTCGACGACCCGCAGGCGGCCGGCCCAGTCCACGTCGCTCGCCATGTCGAAGACCCAGGTGTCGCCCTCGCGGGTCACATCCTCGGTCTGCCGGCCCGCGAAGTCGACCATCGGATCGGTCACGCCGAAACTGGTGAAGGTGCTGCCCGACTCGATCTGGAAGGCGATGCCCACGTTGTCGCCGGTGTCCTCGACGTAGGCGCCGTACGTGCTCATCGCCCGCAGGATCGTCTTCTTCCAGTCCGGCGCCTCCAGCGCCTCGATCTCAGCGCTGGTCATGTCCAGCCACAGGTGCTGCCCGTTCGCCGGGGCGTTCTCCGGGTCGGCGCAGACCTGCGGGGTCTTGTCCGCCGGGTAGACGTACGCGTCCGAGGTGCAGTCGACGATGACCGACAGGGCGTGATCGATGGTGCCGGCCTCCAGCTCGGCGGCCCGGATCACCCCGGCGGCCAGGCCGAAGTCGCTCGCGGTGGCGCCGGCGTGCAGGCCGTCGCCGGTGATCGGCGTACGCCCACCCCAGCTGACGGTGAGCACACCACCGCCGGCCGGCTTGCTCCGGACCTGCCAGAAGTCGTACTCCCATCCGGAGTACTGGCTGACCACGGCGAGGTGGCCGTCGGAGCCGCCGGTCGGGCGGGCCGCCGCGGGAATGCGGACCGGCATGTCCTCGACCGGGCAACGGCCCCACGACTCGGTGCAATGGACGACGTAGACCGGGTCGGTCCGCTGCGACCAGTAGAGCGGGTGATACCAGTCGGAGGTCGTGTCGGCGACCCCGGCGACGAACCCGGCGACCGGACCCGTGTCCAGCACCCGGCCGACGATCGCCGCCGAGCCGGCCGCGATGCGGGGCTCGTCCGGCACCGGGCGGTTGAACGGGCTGGAGTCGGCGTACGGCCGCCAGCAGGCGTCGGGCCAGTGGCCCGCCCGGAAAGTTCCCAGCCCGCAGGTCACGGTCGCGGTGGGCGCCCGGCGTGCGGCCACCGCGCCGGCGGGCGCCGCCGAGCTCGACGGCGAGGAGGACACGGCGGTCATCACCGCAGTGGCCGCGACGAGACCTCTGGCGATCACCCGCTTCGTCATGACGCCTCCCGGGCCGCCACCGACCGGCTGATCCGCCCGGCCGCAAAGGGGGTGCCGCACACGAACCGCTGCAGCGGCCCGAAGGTGCCGGCACTGCTCAGGCCCGCGAAGTACAGACCCGGCACGGACGACTCGAAATGCGGTCCGAGCCGTGGCCATCCGGCGAAGCGGCGTATGCCGGCCCGTAGGCCCGCGTCCAGGAAGTCGATGCGCTCGACGTCCACCCGGTAGCCGGTCGCGGCGATGACGTGGTCGGCGGTGACTACCGTCCTGGTGGCATCCGGGCCGGTGACGGTCAGCTCCACCGTGTCGTCGTTCAGGGCGGCGGAGGCGACGGCGCCGTACCGCACCGGCACCCGGTCGGCGAAACGGTCCCGCAGCCACCAGCCGCCGCTCGGCCCGAGGATCCGCTTCACGACGGTCAGCCGCGTCGACGTCGGCAGATACCGGAACGGCGCGGGCAGCCGGTGCGCGGCCACGAGTTTCCAGCCCGCCCCCAGCGGCGAGGGCGGGCTGCGGAACGAGAACCTCTCCGGACCGTCGGTGCGCGCGGGCGGGTCGGCGAAGACGACCGTACGCCGGGCGACGACCTCGACCTCGGCATCGGCCTCGTGCAGCAGGGCGGCAGTCTCCAGCGCCGACTGTCCGGCGCCGATCACGACCACCCGCGAGCCGCGCAGCCGGGACAGGTCGGCGTGCTGCGAGCTGTGCGACACCGGCCCCTTGATCGACGGACCGTCCGGAGCCAGCGCGGCGATCGCCGGCGGGGTGTGCGCGTACGCGGTCAGCCCGCTCGCCACGACGACGGACGAGGACCGCAGGGTCTCGCCGGTGTCGAGGGTGATCTCGAAGCCGACCCCGGCCCGGGCCAGCCGCATGACGTGGGCCCGTTCCACCTCGGGGACCAGCCGTTCCTGGAACCACTGACCGTAGCGGATGAACAGGTCGACCGGGACCGGCTCGTGCGTGCCGAGCACCGCGATGCCGTGCCCGCGGCAGTAGTCGGCCAGCGTGTGCCCCTCGACCGGCGCCGACAGGCTGGACGCCGACGGGGCGGACTTGAGGAACATCCCGGTCGGCATGTTGTCGCGCCACGTGGCCATCGGGTCGCCGAACACCCGGGTCGGCACGCCTCGCGCCCGCAGGTGGGCGGCGATCGACAGGCCGTACGGCCCTGCTCCGATCACCACGGCGGGGCGGTCGTCTCGGCTCATTGGTCCTCCAGTTGCCTCGCGTCCCAGGGGGTACTCGTCGCCGTGCGCTCCGCCCGGCTGCGGTGGATGAGCGCGTGCACGAGGCCGCGTGCGGCCCGCCACGCCACGGTCGCGATCATCACGACCAGGGGCACCGGGTCACCGGCGCTGCCCTCGCGCCACGCCCCGGCCGTACGGCTTCCGGCCGGCGCCGCCGCCGGGGCCGGCAGGCCCGCCCTGCGGTGCCCGAGCCGGGCGGCCGGGTACACGTTCTCGACGACCAGCCGCCGGCGGTGGTCCTGATCCCCGGCCGGAGCCGGCCGCCCGGTCAGATCCAGATGCAGGGCCCGGACGACGTCCACGCCGGCCGTCGTCACGCCGAAGCGGAACTGCGCGCCCACCCGCGGGTTGAAGTCGACCAGCTTGTAGCGGCGGTCGCGGCGGTCGTACCGCCAGTCGAGGTCGTTCACGCCGCTGTAGTGCAGCGCCTTGAAGAACCCGGCGGACAGCTCGCGCAGCTCGGCGTTGTCGGCCGACCGCGCGTCGGCGGTGATCCCGCGGGCCGGGGGCCAGGCGTACGCCTTACGACCCACGAACGTGACCGCCGGCTGTGCGCCGGTGTCGCAGTAGGCGTGCACGAACCAGTCGTTGTCACCCTCGAACGGGATGTGCTCCTGCAGCAACAGCGCCGAGAAGTCCGGCAGGCCGGCGAACCGCGCGCGCAGCTCCCGCCGGTCCCGCACGACCGTGGTGCCCCGCACTGCCGTCTTCCCGGTGGCGGCCAGCGCGTTCTTGGCGACCAGCGGATAGCCCAGCTCGTCGCCGCACGCCTCGAGGTCGGCGGCGGAGGCGGGGCAGAGGGTGAGGGGTGTGGGCACCTCGTGCGCGAGGCACAGCTCGTACAGGTCGCGCTTGCTGGCCAGCCGCCGCGGCAGGTCCGGCGCGACCGGCGGCAGCAACAGGTGCGGGGCCAACCGGTCGGCGTTCTCGGCCAGCAGGATGGCGGCGTCGTCGTCGGTGGCCACGGCGACGGCGCGGCGGCCCAGCGTGCCGGCGATCGCGCACACCTGCTCCACGAGGTCGTCCGGTTCGTCGCCGCGCCAGGAGAAGGCGCCGGCCAGCTGGCGCGACCGGGCGAGCGGGGTGAACCGGCCCTCGACGAGCGCGTACACCGGGACGCCGAGCGATCCGAGCGTACGGGCGACGCCCAGGCTGCCGGCGTGGATCGGATAACGGCCGATCCGGACCAGCAGGGCGGGGACCGACGCGTCGATATCGATCATCGGACGGCCGCGGGTCTGGGCATGATGTCGATCCCTTCTCCGCGCCGGACCCGACCCTCGGCCGGGCAGATGACGGGGGTGCTGCCTTGTGGAGCATGCGCGCGGCGGGAAGGCCGAAAATAGTGTCGATTGTCATGCGATTCGCGAAAGAGATTCGTACCTCCCAGGGACCACGGTGAATGTGAGAACCGTTCTGGTCTGACATGACATATGCAACTGTTCGAGCCGGTCGCCGCCATGCGAATGTGCTGGAAGGCCGGCCCGTACCTGTCAGCGGAGCAGGAGGCACGCGATGCGACCCGGAATGCGATTGGGCGTCTTCGTCGATGCCCCTTTCCACCGGGATCCCGCGGTCGCCGCCGGCGCCCTCCACGTGCATCCCGACGCGTACAGCTTTCTGCTGTTCGTCTGCGCCGTGGCCGAGCGGTTCGGCGCGCTCACCGTCTTCGGCCGGCAGGCCGCGGACGCCGGCGGGCTGGTCGCGGTGCCGGCGAGCGAGCAGGTGCGGCTGTGCGGGCTGCCCGCGTACGACAGCCTCCGCGACGTCGGCCGCGTCCTGCGGGTGACCGCCCCGACCGCCCGGACCATGTGGCGCGGCCTGCGCGACGTCGATGTCCTGTGGGCCATGGGCCCGCACCCGTTCGGCGTGGTCGGCGGCCTGCTCGCCACCGCCCGCGGGCGCACCGTCGTGCTCGGCGTACGCCAGGAGACCGGCGAGTACTTCAAGGCCCGCCTGACTCCGGGGCAGGTGCCCCTGCGGGCCCTGCTCTCCGGGCTGGAGGGCGGCTACCGGCTGCTGGGCCGGCGGTGGCGGGTCACCGCCGTGGGTTCCGTCGTCGCCCGCCGCTACGGCGCACCGCGCCCCGGCGTCCTCGACATGGTGGTCCCCCTGGTGCGGGGCAGCCAGCGGCGCACGACCGGCGCCGGGCCGCTGGACTCCGTACGCCTCATCACGGTCGGCCGCCTCGCCGTCGACAAGAACCCGGGTCTGCTGGTCGAGGCGATGGCCGCCCTGGAGCGCCGTCATCCCGGGCGGTTCCGCCTGGACTGGATCGGCACCGGCCCCCTCGAGGCGCAGACCCGGCAGCGCGTCGACGCCGCCGGGCTGGCGCACGCCGTCAGCTTCGCGGGTTTCCTGCCGTTCGGCCCCGCGCTGCTCGAGCGGTACGCCGCAGCCGACATCTTCGTCCACGTCGCCCTCACCGAAGGGGTGCCCCAGGTGCTGCTCGAGGCGGCCGCGCTGGGCGTGCCGATCGTCGCGACCCGGGTCGGTGGGGTCGGCGACGCCATGGACCAGGGCCGGTGCGCGGTGCTCGTGCCGCCCAGCGACTGCGGCGCGCTGGTCGAGGCGATCGAGCGGGTCAGTGATCTCCCGGCGCTGCGGCAGACGATCGCGTCCAACGCCACCGAACGTTTCGCCGACCGCACGCTGGAACACGAGAGCACCCGCGTCGCCGAGTTCCTGGCGACAGGTGCACGCGCCCCGCGCCCTTCACCGCGCCGATCGATCGAGGAGGCGAACCCCGTGCCCGCGGACGACGCCAGGACCACCGTCACCGTGCTGATTCCGGTGCTGAACGAACGCAGATGCATCCGCCAGGCGGTCCGGAGCCTGCAGGATCAGGACTACCGCGGCCCCGTCGAATTCGTCTTCATCGACGGCGGGTCGACCGACGGCACCCGTGACATCCTGGCCGGGCTGGCCGCCGAGGACCCGCGCATCCGCGTCCTCGACAATCCCCGGCGGATCGCACCGGCCGCGCTGAACATCGGCCTGGCCGCGACGGCCGGCGAATACATCGTCCGGGTGGACGCGCACAGCGTCTACCCGCGCGACTACCTGAGCCTCGGCATCGCGCGGATCTCCCGGGGCGACGTGGCCTCGGTCAGCGGGCCGCAGCTGGCCCGCGGCTCGGGGCCGTGGTCGCGCCGGATCGCCGCCGCCCTGACCACGAAACTCGGCGTGGGGGAGGCCCGGTTCCGCACACCCGTCGACGGCGAGGTCGAGGTCGACTCGGGCTTCGTCGGGGTCTGGCGCCGCTCCACGCTCGTCGAGGCGGGCGGCTGGAACGAAGAGGTGGCCCCGGGCGAGGACGGCGAGCTGGCCGCCACGATCCGCGAACGGGGCGGCCGGATCGTCTGCCTGCCCGGCATGGCCGCCGAGTACGCGCCCCGGAACAACCTGCGCGAGCTGGCCAGGCAGTACTGGGCGTACGGCCGCTCCCGCGTCCAGACCGCCCGCCTGCACCCGGACAGCCTGCGCCGCTCCCACGTCCTCGCGCCGGCCCTGGCCGGCACGGTCCTCGCCGCCGCGGCCGGCCCCCGCCGCGTGCGCACCGCGGCGCGCACGACCATCGGCGTCTACGCGCTGACCACCGCCGCGGTGAGCCTGAGCAAGGCCGGGGAGTTGGCGCCCCGCGACGTGGCGGCCCTGCCGGCCGTGTTCGGCACGATGCACCTGAGCTGGGGTTTCGGCTTCCTCTGGGGGTGCCTCAAGTTCGGGCCGCCGGTGCGTGCCCTGACCACGGTGGCCACCCACCCGTTGCGGCCGCTGCCCCACCAGCGCCGGCCGTCCCCTGCCGGTACACCCGTTCCCGCACAGACCAGGCGCCGGTGACCATGCCGGCCCCATCGCCCGACAGCGCCGACCGGGACGTCCAGTCCCTCCCGGCCGGCGACACCATGCCGGGCCCGTACCCGACCAACGGCCACGCCGTCGGCGGTTCGGCGATCTACAGCGGATGGTCCCGGGTCGTCCCCACGCAACGCTCCGCCGACGGGCCGATCATCCTCGACCGGCTGCCGGCCGGGGAGATCCGATCCGCCGCCCGGCGCTCGGTGCTCACCATCGTGGCCCGGCGCTGGAAACTGATCGTCCTGGTCGTGCTGGCCTGCGTGGCCGGCAGCGTCGCGTACGTGCTGATCGCCCCGGCCAAGTACCAGTCATCGGTGCAGATCCTGGTCACGCCGGCGGAGCCGGACGCCTCCCTGGACGGGCTGCGGCTGATCGGCGGGTCGGAGCCGACGCGCGCGGTGCAGACGGCGGTCGCTCTGCTGAACACCCAGGACGTGGCCGTCCGCACGGCGGAGGGGCTGGGGGACCCGTACACACCGGAGGCGGTGGAGAAGGCGGTCACGGTGACGCCGCGCGGGCAGAGCTACATCGTCAACGTCACGGCGGTGGCGGGCACGCCCGACGCCGCGGAACTGCTCGCCAGGACCTTCGCCCGCAGCGCGCTCGACCTGCGTAACGCCGACGTCAAGGCGCAGGCGGGGCTGATCGCCCAGTCGCTCAAGAGATCGATGATCGCGGCCGGCGGGGCGAGCGACGCGCAGAAGGCCGCACTGGCCCGGCTCGACCTGCTGGCGGCCACCGGCGATCCGACCGTCTCGCTCGCCCCGACCGCGTCGATGGCCACCAGCCGGGCCGGCATCGCACCACCGCTGACCGTGTTCCTGGCGTTCCTGTTCGGCGTCGTGCTCGGCGTCGTCCTCGCCATGGCCTGGGACGCGATCCGCAGCCGGGCGGGCAGCGACGCGCAATGGGAGTGATGCGGCGCGGCGGCGCGTACGCCGGAATCGTCGTCCTGGGCGTCCTCGCCGGCGCGGCCTTCGCCTGTCAGCCGCTGTGGACCGTCGGCGCCCTGGCCGCCGCGAGCTTCGTGGCGATCACGCTGCACCGGTTCGCGTGGGGCGTCGCGCTGTGGGTGCCGTCGTTCTTCGTCGCCGGCGACCCCCGCGGCAAGGCGCTGCTGATGGCCGGGTTCGTCGTCTGCAGCCTGGTCTGGGTGGCCGACGTCCTGGCCCGGCGCCGGGCCGTGCTGGCCGGGCTGGGCCGGTTCCGTCCGTGGCTTCTCGCCGTCCCGGCGTTCGCGGTCTGGCTCGTCGTCACGCTCGCCTGGGCGCAGGACCCACCGGCGGCGATCGACGAGGAATGGCGCTGGATGCTCGCGATCGAAGTGTTCATGATCGTGCTGACCGGAGTCACCCGGGCCGCGGACATGCTCCTCGTCCTCGTCGCGTGGGTCGCCGGCGCGGCCGTCGCCGCGGCTTCGGCGCTGCTCTCCTTCCAGAGCGGCGGCCAGCTCGGCGCCTCGAACACGCTCGACGACCGACTGGCCGGGGCGGCCGGGGATCCCAACTACCTGGCGTCCCGGCTGATCGCGGGGATGATCCTGGTGTTCGGGCTGCTGCGGGTGGTGCGCTCGCGGACCGGTCGCGTACTGCTGGTGCTCACGCTGCCGTTGCTGGGCGCGGCCACCGCCGGTACGGGCTCGCGCGGCGGGTTGCTCGCCGTGGTTCTGGCCGGCGTCGTGGCGCTGGTGGTGTTCCGGCACAAGGCGCGGGTGGTCCTGATCCCGGCGCTCGCGGTCCTCGCCTCCGGCGCGTTGTGGTTCGCGCTGTTCCCGCAGTTCTGGCTGCGGGTGACGGAGTTCGACGACGGCGGCTCCGGGCGCAGCGACCTGTGGCGGGCGGCGACGCGGCTGGCGAGCGGCCATCCCGCCGCCGGGATCGGGCTGGGCAACTTCCCGAGCCGGGAGGCGGCGCTCGCGCTGGACATCGGACCGGTCCTGGACGCGCGGGCCCTGGCCGAGGACCGGCGGGTCGTGCACAACACGTACCTGCAGCTGTGGACCGAGACCGGCGCGATCGGACTGGCCCTGTTCCTGATCATCGTGGGCGGGTGCGTGTGGTGCTGCCTGCGGGCGGCCCGGACGTACGACCGCCTCGGCCAGGCCCGGCTGGCCGACCTGAGCCGTGTCGTGGTCGTGGCGGTCGCCGCGTTCGCCGGTTCGGCGATGTTCATCTCGATGGGCCGCGCGTACGAGTTCTGGGTCCTGTTCGCCCTCGGCCCGGTCCTGCTGGCCGTCGCGCACGCCCGGACCGCGACGGCGGCGCCCCGACCGAACGAGGTGGCGCGTGAGCCGGCCCGTTGAGGCGGTCCGGCCGGGCGCGCGACCGGCGCTCGGCTGGGCGGCCGTCACCACGTACGGCGCCCAGGTGGCCGTCGCCGTCCTCGGCCTCGCCAACGTCCTGGTCATCGCCCGCTCGCTCGGGCCGGACGGGCGCGGCGACGTCGCGTTCCTCACCGCGGTCGCGTGGCTCATCGCGTTCTGCTTCACCCTGAGCGCCCACGAAGCCATGGCCAACCGCGCCTCCACCCGGCCGGAGGAGAGGCCCCAGCTGGCGGGCGGCGCCGTCGTCCTGGCGCTGGTCCTCGGCCTCCCCGGCGCCGCGACCGCGTACCTCGCCGTGCACTATGTGCCGTTCCTGCGTCTGGACGTGGACGGGCCGGCGTTCGCAGCCGCGCTGGCGTCGATCCCGGTGCTGATCCTGCAGATGTACCTCTCGTACCTGGTCCGGGCAGCACACGCGGTGGGGGTGGCGAATGTCGCCCTCGTGGCCACCGCACTGGGCGTCGCCGCCAACGCCACCCTCGCCGCGCTGGGGTTGCTGACCTCCCGCAACGCGGTGTTCGTCTGGGCCGTCGCGCAACTGCTGTCGGCGCTGGTGCTGGGGGCCTATCTGGTCCGGCGCCTCGGCTCGATCCGGCTGCCCGACCGCGTGCTGGTCCAGCGCCTCCTGCGGTTCGCGATCCGGGCCCACGGCGCGGGGCTGACCAACAGCGTCACGTACCGGATCGACAGCTGGATTCTCGGCGCGGTCGCCGGCCCGCACCAGCTCGGCATCTACAGCGTGGCCGTGGCCTGGTTCGAAGGGCTTTTCCTGCTGCCGCAGGCGCTCGTCATGGCGTTGCGACCGACCATCGCCCGGTCGAGCGACGAGGAAGCGGGCCGGCTGGCCGGGCGCGGCTGCGCGTTGTCGCTGGCCGTCACCGCCGCCCTGGGCGTCCTGCTCTATCTGGCCGCGCCGCTGCTCTGCGTCGGCGTGTTCGGGGCCGAGTTCCGGGAATCCGTACCTCTGCTGCGGCTGCTGATCCCCGGGGCGCTCGGCATCGCGACGCTGAAGATCCTGGGCAACGCGCTGACCGCGCGGGGCCGCCCATGGCTGGAGTCGGCGGCGAGCGGCTGCGCCTTCGGCGTGGCGGTGATCCTCTACCTGGCGGCGATCCCGCACTTCGGCGCGGTCGGCGCGGCGGTCGCCTCGACGGTGGCGTACCTGATCGGCGGCGGCACCGCGGCCGTTCTCTTCAACCGGACCCTCGGCCGGGGCCGCCGCGCACCGGCGGCGACAGCGCCGGGACAGGTGCTGCGATGATGACGTACGCGCAGCGCTGGGCCGCCGCGGCCGCCGGCTGCCTGCCGCGCCTGCTGGAACGCTCCCGGACCCGCCCCGGGGTGACCATCCTGATGTACCACGCGCTGAGCTCCGGTCCCGTCGGACTCGGCGACTGGTGCCTGTTGTCCGCGGCGCATTTCCGCTGGCAGATGCGGTACCTCCGGACCTACTTCGAGGTGCTCGCGCTGTCCGAGGCGGTGACCCGCCTGCAGGAGGGCGCGGTGACCACCCCGGTCGCGGTGGTCACGTTCGACGACGGCTTCCAGGGCGTACGCGACGCCGGGCTGCCGGTGCTGCGCGAGTTCGGCGTACCCGCCACCGTCTTCCTGAACACCGGGTTCGTCGACACCGGCCGCACCGTCTGGTTCTGCCGGATCGTCCGGGCGCTCGCGCTGACCGACCGCGAGACCCTCCGGTGGCGGGGCCACCGGTACGCCCTGGGCAGCCCGTCCGCCCGCCGCGCCGCCTCGGCCGATCTCCAGCACCGGCTCAAGCAGCTGCACCCGGACGTCGTCGAGCAGGAGGTCGGGGCGATCGAGACCCAGCTGGCGCCACACGCGCCGGGCCGGGGCGACCCGTGGCGGGTGCTCTCGTCCGCCGCGATCCGCGAGCTGGCCGGCTCCGGGCTCGTCGAGTTCGGCGCGCACACCGACACCCACACGATCCTCACCCGGGTCGACGCCGACCGGGCCGCCCGCGAGATCGACCGCAGCATCCGCGCCACCCGCGACCTGACCGGACGGCCCTGCGAACTGTTCGCCTACCCCAACGGCACCGCGCAGGACTACGACGCCGGCACCACCGCACTGCTGCGCGACCTCGGGATCCGCGCCGCGGTGACCACCCGGCCCGGCCTCAACACCGCCTCGACACCGCTGCTCGAACTCCGCCGCGACGGCGTCGGCGGCGGCCACGGCCTCCTGACGTTCCCGGCGCAGATCCATCACTCCCGCGAGCATCTACGCGCGGCGATCGCCGCGCGAGAGCACAGGACCGCTGCCCGCGTCACCGTGGACTGAGGGCTGGTCGGTCGGCGGCCCCGCGTACGGCGTGGCCTCCGCCCTGATGACCACCGTCTCCGCGACGGCCGCCGCCACCCGGCTCCCATACACCGCCACGTCCCTGCACGCCGGGCTCGCCGCTGCCATCCGGCAGGCCGCCGCGGCCGTGATCGTGGCCGTCGCAGTCACTACTGATTCTGACGGCTTCGGTTCTAACGGTCGTCGCAACACCTGGCCCGTTCAGGAGTTGCCGTGCCCAAGCCCGGCCGTCCGCGTAAGCCACCAGGCGCCGGTCCCGAGCAAGCGAGACGTGATCACGACCCTCGCCTCAGGGCCGGCAGCACAATCCGGGCCATCGCCGCGCTGCTGAGCCGGGCGGCGTCCACAATCAGCCGGGAGATCCTCCAAAGCGCCCCGGCGACCGGCGACTACCACCCCTTTGCAGCTCATCGGAGTGCGGCGGCCGGTCGCCCACGGCCCAAGCCGGCGGTCGAGCCCGGAGCAGATCTGTCGCGCTCTGCCGTTGCGGCATCGCGACCGGCCCGAAGCCTGTGGCAGTGCGGCTCAACGAGAACACCAACTGCCTGCTCCGCCAGTACATCCCCAAGAGCAGCGACCTCAGCCGGCACACCGCCGAGGACCTGACCGGAGTAGCCGCCGAACTCATCGGCCGGCCACGCAAGATCCTCGGCTGGGATGTGCGTGCGCTCGGATGTCTTCGACTATGTTACGAAGTCGTCTGCGCGGGGATCGGCATCCCAACCACGCCGAGCCAGTTCCCGAAGAACTCCTCGTGCACGAGCAGTCCAGAAAAGCAGAACCTGATCACGTTCCGCGGTCTCGAAGGACACCGCGAGTGCAAAGGCCCAATGCCTGGCCAAGATCGGCCCGTGTGGCAATGCGGTTACCTCAGCGTGTTGCAGCACGTCGGAGCCGGCCCGCGACGAAAGAGTCAACTTGCTGTCCTCGACCCAGAGGCATACCGACGGCCAACGCATCCGCCTGACGACGCGCAGTGAGTCGCCCCGGGTGAAGTCACGACGATCGACATAGGTAAGCCCACCGCGAGCCAGCAAGGTCTTGGAAGCCATCACGGGATGATAGGCCGGTGGCCCGAGAGCTTGGCGCCCGTCGGCAAGCCTCAGTTTCCGCAGGAACATTCAGAGTCAGCTGTACGGATCTGCCGCCGAGCGTGCGCGCTGACTACCGAGCGGTCAGGCGGTGATGCTCGACCGTGCCGACAACGGCCACGTGAGTGTTCAGGACCCACAGGGACCCACCGTGGCCTGTTCGCCCGCTAGCGTCGAGCTGAGAGACCGTGGCGAAACGGAGGGTCGCATCATGGTGGGAGTGTTGGCGAAGTTCGAATTCGTTGCCGGCCACGAGGAGGAGGTCAGCCGCTTCTTCGCGGAGGGCCGCGTCATCGTGGAAAGCCAACCCGCGTCAACCGGGTGGTACGCGGCTCGGCTTGGGCCCTCGACGTATGCGGCCTTCGCCGTCTTCGCAAATGAGGATGACCGTGATGCTCTGCTGGCCGCCGGTGGCCCGGTGTTATCGAAGACCTACGGCCATCTCTTCGCCGTCCCGCCTACCTTCGACAAGGTGGACATCGTCGAACATCGCGCTCCGGCCTCATCCGGGTGATTACCGAAGTCCGTCACGCATCCGGATCTGCCGCGATCCGCGCGTCCAGCGGGCCATGATGGGTCTCGATCGGTCATGGCTCGGGGTGGTGGCGGAGCGCCTCGGTGAACCACCTGAAGACCGGCGCGAGCGGCGTCATGGGGGCCGAGCCGTTGATGATGGCGATCAGCTGCCAGTACCGCTCCACCCGCGGATCGTTGGCGATGGTCAGCCGGGTCACCAGCTTGGCGCGGTACTCGGCGCTGTCGGTGGCCCCGAAGGTGTCCGCGTACCGGGCGACCAGCTCGGAGGTCACCGGCCCGGCCTGCGTTGACGCAGGCCGGATCCCACCGGCGATCGCCGCCGCGACCCGGTCACGGACGTGGTTGGTCAGCTCGTGATGCAGCCCCGTCCGGTCGCCGTCGGCCCGCTCGGCCGCCTGGTATTCGGCCATCCGCCGGACACCGGCTCTGAAGTCGGTGTCCTGCACCAGCTCCGCCAACTCGATCCAGCTCTCGACCTGGTCGGCGGTCGGCTCGTCCGGCAGGTGCGGCACCGCCGAACGCAGCAGCTCCACCAGCTCCGGGTTGGCGTCGACGCCGCCGAACGTGCTGTCGACGAAGTCGTGGATGAGCCGGTGACGTTCGGCCTCGGACAGTTGCACGATGCGGTGCATGAGCTCCATCTCCTCAGGGCTGGAGTCCCGTTTCGCCACCGCCCGGAGGACCGCCCGCCGCAGGCGAAGCACTCGGATCTGCACGTCGAGCGCCTCGGCGTGGGCGGTCGCGGCCTGCGACACGCTGATCTCATCGGTGAGCACCCGGTGAATGCTGGCCAGATCGACACCCAGCTCGCGCAGCGTGCGGATCAGGTCAAGACGAGCGACCGCGGTCAGGTCGTAACGGCGATGGTTGGCGGAACTACGGAATGTGGGCGGCAGAACGCCGGCGTCGGAGTAGAACCTGATGGTGCGTACCGACAGGCCGGTCCGCCGAGCCAGATCCCCGATCGAGTACGACGTCCCGTGATCCACGCCGACCACCCTCCAACCTCCACCCGGTGGAGATACAACCCCGCCGATGGTGATGCGCCGGTCACCGGCGATGTCGACCCTGCGCCTCAGGGATTCCACAGCCGAACCGTCGGAGTGCCCCTGCGATGGTCTCGAGGCGAACGGGCCAGGCCAGAGCGGCAGATACTCGCGGATCCCGCGCCCGCATGTCCACCCCGTTCGTTCCCGTGCACACCATCAGTGCGCTGTTCGCGCACACACCGAAGGGACAGCAATTGAAGAAGTTCTTCACCGCGGCGTTCGCCATCGTGGCCGTCACCGCGGGCCTGATGTTCGCCGCCTCGCCGGCCCAGGCCGTCACCGCCTACGCCCACCTCACGAACGTCCACTCGGGCAAGTGCGTGGACAACCCGAACTACGCCACCGGCAACAACGTGGTCATGGACCAATGGACGTGCGTGTCGCAGACCAACGAGAACTGGCGCTTCGAGCGGGGTAGCAGCAACAACCTGCTGATCCGTAACCAGGCCAGCGGCAAGTGCCTGACCGTGCTCGGTGGATCCACCGCCAGCGGCGCGCGCGTCGTCCAGTACACCTGCACGACGGTGAACAAGAACGGCCAGTGGTCGACGACCGACACCTTGGCCGGCGGCTACAGCATCATGAACGCGAACAGTGGCCTGTGCATCGCCATCGAGAGCGCGTCGAGCGCCAACGGCGCCCGTCTGATCCAGCGGGCTTGCAACCATGCCGCGAGCGCGAGCGACCAGCGCTTCAATTACCCGTACAACCCGTACTCCGCCTGACAGCGATGGACGGTGAGCCGGCGCCTCCGGGCGCCGGCTCCCGAGCACCTGCCGGCCTACCGGCTCAGGACGAGCCGGACCGCGAGCACGATCATGATCAACCCGGTCACCCGCTCGATGACCACCAGCACCGAAGGCCGTGTCAGCCAGGTGTGCAGGCGATCGATCAGCAGGATGTAGCTGGCCCACCAGAGCACCGCCAGGCCGATGAACGTCGCCGCCAGCACCGCTGTCCGCGCCGCCGCGCCCTCGCCCGAGGTGACGAACTGCGGGACGAACGAGACATAGAAGATGACGACCTTGACGTTCAGCAGCTGGCTGGCGATGCCCATGGTGAACGAGCGCCGGGCCGTGTGCTCCTCCTCGACCGGGGGGTTCTGGGTGGGCGTGCCGTCGCCGGAACCTCCGCCCACGGTGACCGGTTGTGCGGCCGGCACCGTCCTGCGTGGCCGGGCGGCCCAGAGGATGGTGCCGCCGAGGTAGAGCAGGTACAGCGCCCCGGCGATCCGCAGGACGGTGTAGACCCGCGGTGAGGAGATCAGCAAGGCGGACAGCCCGGCCGTGGCCAGCGAGGCGTGCAGCAGAGCGGCGACCGTGAGACCGCCCAGGACCGCGAAGCCGGCCCGTCGCCCGTGCCGCACGGTCTGCCTCGTCACCAGGGCGAAATCCACTCCCGGCACGAGGATGATCACGATGCTGGCGGTGAGGAAACCGAGCACCTCGATGTCAGACATCCCGTACGGCCTCCTCGATGACGGAGATCCCGCTGTCCCGGTGGGGGCCGTGCCGGACCCATTCCTCCCGGAGCCGGATCCGTCCGTCCGGCAGCCGCTCGGGACGGGACACGCACTCGCCGACCACCACGGAGCCGTCGGCGAGCACCTCATGGTAGGCGAAGCGGATCACTCCGTCGGGGTCGCAGATGCCCGCGAGCGCGCCGCGCCGGACGGCGCCGCCGGTGATCTCGCCCCAGACCAGGTTGCCGTGCTGACGGTAGTGCCCGGTGAGGGCGTCGCCGGGGGAGACGAAGGTCTTGCCGTCGTAGTTGAAGGGCATCGCGATCACGCCCACTGGGTGCTCAGGAAGTCGTCGCGCACGGCGCAGACGGCCCGGCCGGCGATCGCGTTCAACACCATGGCGCTGCGTACCGGCAGGATGCTCAGGTTCGAGTCGACCAGGCCCTGCACGTATCGGCCCCGGTTCAGCACGAAGATCTTGTGGTCGTCGGCGTGCTTCCACCGGATCGAGTAGTCCGGCTCGATGACCAGGTCGCCGCGCTCGTCGAAGTCGACCAGCGCGGACAGTTCGTCGTCGAAGGGCAGCGGCGCCTGCCGCCGTCCGGCCGCGACCACCACGTACGCGGCCCGGTGGTGCTCCGTGCCGCTACCGGCCGTGAGGCACTCCAGCTCGACCTCGGCGCCCAGCTGACGGGCGCCGGTCACGGTGCGACTCGGCATGATGGTCACCGGGAAGCGGCCGGTGCGCAGCCGTTCCTCGTAGTTGTGCTGGTAGACGCCCCGCAACGTGCCGGGCGAGATGCCGTCGCTGGTGAGGATCTGACCGGAGACCAGGCGTTCGCGGACCTCCCGGGACAGGTTGAGGAAGGCCTGCTGGTAGGCGGGCCGGTAGAGGTCGTTGGCCGACGGAGAGTCCTCCAGCGGCGCGAACCACGACCGCCGGCCGATCCAGCGGATGTCGCGGAAGCCGCGGCCGAGCAGGGCCGCGACGCACTCGGCGCTGGTCTGCCCGCTGCCGATGACGATCCACGGCAGGTCGGGCTCGTCGGGCACGGCGGCGAGGCGCTGGTGCAGGTGGTCGGCGACGACGACGGCCCGGGGGTCGAGGGCGCCGAGGAAGTCCGGCCGGTACGGCACCGTGCCGGTGCCGATGACCAGGTGCTGGGAGCGGGCGACGACCTCGCCACCGCTGCGGCTGACCAGGACGCCGTCGAAGTCGACCCGGTCCACCGGCGTGCCGTAGGTGATGTTCGGCAGCTGTCCCGCCGCCCACGACAGGTACTGGTGGTATTCGATGCGGGGGATGGTGTCGAAGCCGGCGCCCAGCAGGGCGTAGACCCGCCCCGTGGTGACCAGGTAGTTGAGGAAGGACAGGGGATGGGTCGGGTCGTAGAGGGACACCAGGTCCTTGACCCAGCCGGTTTGCATCCGTACGCCGCTGTGCAGCATCCCGTCGTGCCAGCCGGGTCGGTCGTTCGCCTCGAACAGGGCGATCTCGTGTGGTGCGAGCACGTCGTACATCGCCGCGAGGCTCAGGTTCGCCGGGCCCGCGCCGATGCCCACCGTGTGATAGGTCGTCGTCATCAGTCTGCCTCCGTCTAGGGCGTGGTCGGGACGTCAGGGGCCCGGGAGCCGGTCGGCCGTCGTGGCGCGGGCCGGTCCAGCAAGGTGCTCGCCGCGAGCCGGCTCGCGGCCAGGGCGGTTTTGGCGGCGCCCCCGCTGCCGCCGGTGAACGTGTGCACGGAGCCGGCGACGGCCCGCAGGGCCAGGCCGGCGGGCTCGCTGTAGCAGTCGGCGGCGCTGACCGGGGGTCCGATCGGCCGCGGGTCCAGGCCCGGCAGTCGCAGCGTGGCCACCGTCGCGACCCGCTCGGCCAGTGCGGCGTCGGCTTCCGGGGCCGCCGGGTCCGGGTCCCACCGGCCGCTGGGCAGGCCGAGCAGCATCCGCCCCGGGCCGGCCGGCCGGCCGTAGAGCCCGCTGGTCTCGTCCACCATGGACGGCAGGTCGTCCCGGGTCACGGCGTGGTAGGCGTACTGGATGTGCTTGGTCCGCAGGTCGGTGGCGAACCCGGCGGCCCGCAGCAGCGCGGGTGTCCACGCGCCGGCGGCCACCACCACCCGGTCGCCGGTGAGCCGCCTGCCGTCACGCAGGACGACCGCGCCGTCGTCGAGCCGCGCCATCGGCGCCGCCTCCGTGCGAGCCAGTCCCCGCAGGACGGCGAGGCGCAGAAGGTCCGGGGAGATGTAGCCGGCCCGCGGCTCCCAGATGCCGACCGCCGACGCCGGGCCGTCGAAGCCGAACCGCCGTCGCAGCTCCGGACCGGTGAGCACGTCCGCGCCGCCGATCTCGAGACCGCCGCCCGGGCCGGCGGCGAGGACATAGAGCGATCCGGTACGGTGCCAGCCCGCGCTCGCCGCCAGGGCCGGATCGCTCAGCAGCTCGGTGAGGCTCGCGGTGGCCAGCGCGCGGGCGGCCGGCTCCGGCTCGAAGGCCCGTACCAGTCCGCCTGAGGCGGCCGTCGCGTCGGCGGGCCCGACCGGGGCGCCCCGGCACCCGGCGCCGATCAGGACCGCTTCGGCGCCGGCGTCCTGCAGGCGCCGGGCCAGGAGCACGCCGGCCAGGCCGGCGCCGACGACGAGCACGCGTGGCTCAGTCATCAGCACCCGCCGGGATCGTGCCGCCGATGAGGCCGAGCAGCCGGGCCGACCGTTCGGGCCGGCTGCTCGCCGCGGCGAGCGCGGCGCGGACCGCCGTGGCCGGGTCGAAGGCCTCCAGCCGCAACGCCCGCTCTCCCCGGGTCACCTCGATATCGGCCAGCTCCCCGTCGAGCACCGGGCCGGCGCCGCCGAGCGCCGCGGCGTGAAGCGCCCGGAAAGCCTCGTACGCCTCGGGCCGGAAGTCGGATTCGTAGCTGTCCGGCCGGTCCCAGCTGACGAAGGCCCGAACCACGGCCGGATCCTCGGCGGCCAGGAACTCGTGCGCCCAGATGGCGTGGCCACGGCTGGTGGAGAACTTCGCCCCGGTGAGCCGGTAGAACTCGTTGACCACGAGCCCGGTCGGCCGGTCCCGCAGCCCGGCCGCCAGGTGCAGGGCCGGGATCATCACGGCGTAGTAGAACGCGTTGTCGAGCCCGAGGAAGATCCATTGCTCGTCGATGTCCTGCCCGGCGTCCAGGTACCCGGCCAGCGTGTTCGCGTGCGGTCGCAGGTGCCGGCCCGGCAGGATCAGGTTGGCCAGGGCCATCTCGGCCCACACGTCCACCCGCAGACCGTCGCCCCATGCGATGCCCCAGTCGGTCGGGTAGGCCAGCGGCACCTCCGGCAGCCCGCTGTCGAGATAGGACGCGACGAGTCGGCGCAGCCGAGGCGGCAGCACCGCCTGCGCCCAGAACTCGCACAGCTGCTCCCGGTGCTCCTCCAGCCGGAGCACCGGCACGGTGTGGGTGACCGGTTCCGGGCCGGCCGAGCAGCAGGTCGAGCGGGCATCGGCCAGGTCGGTGGCGGTGCGGAAGCCGCCACATCCCTCACAGGTGCCCCCGGCGGCTTCGGCGCCGCAGCTCGGGCACGTGCCGGCGACCCACGCGTGGTGCAGAACCCGTCCGCAGCCGGAGCAGGCCGAGAGCGACACCGGGGCGACCTCGACGACCTTCGCCTCGACGAGTTCGGTGAGCAGCCCGGCGACGGCGTCGCGGTAGGCCGGGTCGGCGAGCGGGTCGGCCATGACGTCGTACCGGATGCGGGCCGCCCGCAACGCCTCGCGCACCAGCCCGCCGTAGTGCGCGGCGGTGTCCGCCGCCGTCTCGCCCCGCGCCTGCGCCTTGGTCACCACGTAGTTCTGGTGCGCGTCCAGGCCGCACTGGGTCAGGGTGCGACGGCCGCGGTCGCGCAGGGCCCGGGCCGCGATGTCACCGGCCACGTAGGGGCCCGCCAGATGTCCGAGGTGGAGGGCGCCGTTCGGGGTCGGCGGCGGCGTCACCAGGAGAACCACCCCGGAACCCGTGGCGCCGGCGTCGATGCGCTCAGGCATGGTCGCTCGCATCGGGACGAGGGAGCCAGTAGAGGCTCAGGATGGTCAGCGGCAGCTCGGGGGAGGGGTTGTGGATCACGTGGGACTGCTCCGGGTCCAGCAGGACGACCCCGCCGGTCGGCACCTCGACCTTGCCCTCGCGCGTCTCGTAGACCGCGGTGCCCCGGGTCACCATGGCGAGCTCGATCTCCGGGTGCACGTCCTCCGCGCTGCTGCCGCCGGGCGGGATGACACACCACATCGCGTCGAACGGCAGCGGCCCGAGCTCCCCGTACTGCTTCCACCGGCCGATCTGGATGCCGTACTCGTCGGTGAGCTCCGCGGTGTCGCTGACGAATTTGCGCATGAGTCCTCCTGGGAACGGTGACCGGCCGCGAGCGCCGGCCGGTGGGGTGGGCGGTGACCGTGGGCACTGCCGTAATCACTCTCGACGTACGGTGATCCACCTAACAGGCACGCGACCGGCAACTGACCGGAACTCCCGGCGGTTTGTCCGGTTGACCCACGATCAGACGGCAGACCCGTACGAGCGCCCACCGGGGACGGAGCTGTGCATCGCTACGACGCCTGCCTGGCCGACGAGCTCGTCGCGGCCCGGCGCCGGGCCAACATCACCCAGGAGGAGCTGGCGTTCCGTACCGGGTTGAGCGTGCGAAGCATCCGTAACCTCGAGTCGGCCCGGGTGGTCCGTCCCCGCCAGGCCACCGTCCGGCTGTTGCGCGAAGCGCTCGGCTTACCCGCCGAGCCGCCGACAACCGTCCGGACCCGACCAATGCAGCTTCCATTGGACGTTCCCGGCTTCGTCGGTCGAACGAGGCAGATCGCCCAGCTCGACCGGCTGGTGAAGGGCGATCCGCGCCTGCCGGCCACAGTGGTCGTCTGCACGCTCGCCGGGGCGCCGGGCATCGGGAAGACCACGTTGGCGCTGCACTGGGCGCATCGGGCCGCCCGCCGGTTCGCCGACGGCGTTCTCCACGTCGACCTGGGCGGCAGCGGCCCCGGCGAGTCGGTGATGGCGCCGGGCGACGCGCTGGGCGGTCTCATCGAGTCGCTGCTCGGGCCGGGCGAGGCCATCCCCCGCGCGCTCGTGGCCCGGGCCGGGCTCTACCGGAGCCTGCTGGCCGGGCGTCGGATGCTCATCGTGCTCGACGACGCGCGGGACGCCGACCATGTGCGGCCGTTGCTGCCCGGCGTCGCCGGGTCCGTGGTGGTGGTGACCAGTCGCGACCCGCTCGCCGGCCTCGTCGCCCGGGAGGTCGCCCATCCCATCGCGGTGGACCCGCTCACCCCGGGCGAGGGGCGCAGACTGCTCCGTGCCCGACTCGGCGAACGGCGCCTCGCCGCCGAGCCCGAACCGGTCCGCGAGCTCGTCGAGCACTGCGGCGGCGTGCCCCGATGCCTGGCGGCGGCCGCGGCCCAGGCCGTCCTCCAGCCCGGGCTACCCCTGTCCGAGGTCGTCCGGCGATTGCGGCAGACCGGCTGACCCTCCGGAGCGGTCGACGCGGGTCCCGACCCGCGCGGCCACATGGGCAGGCGCCGGCACACCCGCCGGCAGGGCCGGATCGGCCACCGGCTGCTGCCAGCTGGACACCAGCGGCAGCTCGCCCGCCCAGAGCCCCAGCGCGGCGTCCGGCCCGGCGCCGTCGTCCGGCGGGCCCGACCGGGTCTTCACCGACGCCTCCGCGAGCGGAAGGGCCAACAGCACGGTGGCGGCCAGTTCCCGTCGGTCCGGCCGGCGGGCGTAGTCCCATTGGCCGGGCGAGACGTGCTCGGTCAGCAACCGGAGGCCGTGCAGCTTCTCCGCCGGCTCGGTCACCGGCCGCGGCACCCCGTAGATCATCGCGCTCCGGTAGTTGACCCCGTGCTCGAAGACCGAACGCGCCAGCACCAGACCGTCGACGATCGTGATCGTCACGCAGGCCTCGGCGCCGGTGGTGAGACTCCGGCTCGCCACCGAACCGTGCACGTAGAGGTGGTCGGTGTCGAAGCCGTAGACGGTCGGCACCACCATCGGACAGCCGTCCACCAGCACGCCGAGATGGCAGACCAGCCCGGCCCGAAGAACCTCGAAGAGCGCGCCGCGGTCGGTACGGCCCTTCTCCTTCATCCGGCGCAGCCTGGTCCGGGGTGTCGCGGACAACGGCGTGCCGGCATCGGTCATGGCTGGTTCTCCTTCGTTCGGAGCGAACCTTAGCGCTGGACCGGTTGACGTCCCGCTGCGGCCGCTGCATCTTGCCGGGCCGACAAACTGGCCGTCGCCGGAACCGCCTGGACCGATCGATGGGCAGCGCGCTGCCCCATGATCCGGACGCTCAGCCCGCCCGTCATCCAGGCCGGTCGATTGACTCGCCGAAATCCCGTGGTAACAATAACGCTCGTGGGAGCGCTCCCACACTTCGTCCCCCACCGTTCCGCCACGTCCTGGAAGGAACTCCGTGACTTCATACCTGCGCAGGCGGGCCACCGCGGTGACCGCGGTCACCGCGGCGGCCACGCTGGCGCTGACCTCGTTGACGGTCCAACCGGCGTCGGCCGAACCGACCCAGCACATCCCCAACGGCGACTTCACGACGGGTACGACCGGCTGGTGGTCCACCGACAACGCGCCGCTCTCCGCCACCGGCGGGCAGCTCTGCGCCGAGGTTCCCGCCGGCACCAGCAACGCCTGGGACGTCAGCCTCGGCCACAACGACATCCCGCTCGCGAACGGCGCCGCCTACGAGCTCAGCTTCCGCGCGCACGCCAGCGCGCCGGTCACCGTCCGGGCCAACGTGCAGCTGAACGAGGCGCCGTACACCGCGGCGCTGTCTCGTGCGGTTGCGCTGACCACCGAGGCGCAGACCTTCGACTACACCTTCACCTCCAACCTGGACTCGGCCAACGGCACGTTGACGTTCCAGCTCGGCGGGAGCGCCGAGGCGTACACCTTCTGCCTGGACGACGTGTCGCTCACCAGTGAGGCCGCCACGCCGCCGGCCGGCCCGGAGCAGCTGGAGAACGGCGACTTCGCCGACGGCACCGCGGGCTGGTACTCCTACGGCACCACGGCGACCGGGGTCGACGACGGGCAGCTGTGCGCCACCGTGCCGTCCGGGCTGCCCAACCCCTGGGACGCCGGCATCGGGCAGAACAACGTCACGTTGAAGGCGGGCTCCTCGTACACGCTGTCGTTCGACGCCACGGCCACCCCGGGCGCCACCGTGCGGGCCGCCGTCCAGCTCGGCGCCGAGCCGTACACGTCGTACCTGAGCCGCGACGTCGCGCTGACCCCCACCCGGCAGCACCTGGAGTACACGCTCACCGCCTCCGAGGACACCACCGCGGGCCAGGTCGCCTTCCAGGTCGGCGGGGCCGCCGCGGAGTACCGGCTGTGCCTGGACAACGTGTCGTTGATCGGCGGCGAGGAAAAGCCGCCGTACGTGCCGGAGACCGGGCCGCGCGTCCGGGTCAACCAGGTCGGTTACCTGCCGGACGGGCCCAAGAACGCCACCCTGGTCACCGAGGCCACCGCGGCACTGGACTGGCAGCTCAAGAACGCCGCCGGTGACGTGGTCAAGTCGGGCCGCAGCACGCCGCGCGGGGTGGACGCCGCGTCGGGCCAGAACGTCCACACCATCGACTTCTCCGCTCACACCACCGCGGGGACCGGCTACACGCTCGTCGCCGACGGGCAGACCAGCCACCCGTTCGACATCTCCGCCACTGTCTACCAGCAGCTGCGGTCGGACGCCCTGCAGTTCTTCTCCATCCAGCGCAGCGGCATCGCGATCGACGGCGACCTGTTCGGTGAGCAGTACGCCCGGCCGGCCGGTCACCTGGGCGTGGCCCCGAACAAGGGCGACACCGACGTGCCGTGCCGCGCCAACACCTGCGACTACCGGCTGGACGTGCGCGGCGGCTGGTACGACGCCGGGGACCACGGCAAGTACGTGGTCAACGGCGGTATCGCCGTACAGCAGCTCATGAGCACCTTCGAACGCACCAAGACCGCGGTCACCGCCGCGCACGGGGCCGCGCTGGCCGACAGCACGCTGCGGGTGCCCGAGCGGGGCAACAAGGTTCCCGACATCCTCGACGAGGCCCGCTGGGAACTCGAGTTCCTGATGCGCATGCAGGTGCCGGCGGGCCAGCCGTTCGCCGGGATGGCCCACCACAAGGTGCACGACGCCAACTGGACCGGGATTCCGATGCAGCCCCAGGACGACCCCGAGCAGCGCGAGCTGCACCCGCCGTCGACGGCGGCCACGCTGAACCTGGCGGCCACGGCGGCCCAGTGCGCGCGGTTGTTCGCGCCGTACGACGCGGCCTTCTCGGCCAAGTGCCTCACCGCGGCCCGCACCGCGTACGCCGCGGCCAAGGCCAACCCGGCCAAGCCGGCGCAGGACCTGGGCGGCGGTGGCGGCGGCTACGGCGACGACGACGTCTCCGACGAGTTCTACTGGGCCGCCGCCGAGCTGTATCTGACCACCGGCGAGGCCGCCTTCCTGACCGACGTGACCGCGTCCCGGCACCACACCGGCGACGTCTTCGCCGCCACCGGCTTCGGCTGGGGCAGCACCGCGGCGCTGGGCCGGCTCGACCTGGCCACGGTGCCCAGCGCGCTGCCCGCTGCCGACCGGCAGCGGATCCGCCAGTCGGTGGTCACCGCCGCGGACAGCTACCTGGCGACGCTGACCGCCCAGGCGTACGGGCTGCCGATGCCGGGCGACGCCGGCAGCTACTTCTGGGGCGCCAACAGCAACATCCTCAACAACGTGCAGGTGCTGGCCACCGCGTTCGACCTGACCGGCGCGGCGAAGTACCGCGACGGAGCGGTGCAGGGCGTCGACTACATCTTCGGCCGCAACGCGCTGAACCAGTCGTACGTCACCGGCTGGGGCGAGAAGGCGTCGCAGAACCAGCACAGCCGGATCTTCGCCCACCAGAAGGACGCCAAGCTGCCGCACCCGCCGGCCGGGTCACTGGCCGGCGGCGCGAACGCCGGACTGGACGACCCGTTCGCGAAGGCCCTGCTCACCGGGTGCAAGCCGATGTTCTGCTACGTCGACGACATCGAGTCGTACGCGACCAACGAGATCGCCATCAACTGGAACTCCGCCCTGGCCTGGGTGGCGTCCTTCCTGGCCGACCAGGGAAAGGCTGAGTCGGCCCCGGCGGTGTCCTGCCGGGCCGCCTACACCAATTACGGCGACTGGGCGGACAAGACCGGGTTCACCGCGCAACTGGCCGTCACCAACACCGGCACCAAGACCATCGACGGCTGGACGGTGCGCTTCGCCTTCCTCGGCGGTCAGCGCCTCCGCGAGGCGTGGTCGACCGAGGCGGCCCAGTCCGGTGCCACGGTGACGGCCCGGAACACCACCACGAATCAGCGCATCCAGCCCGGGGCAACGGTGTACTTCGGGTTCAACGCCACCACGCCGGGCGGACCGAACCCGGCGCCGGAGCTGATCACCCTCAACGGGGCAGCTTGCCACCGGTCCTGACCGAGCGGCCCGGCCGGCGCCTGCCGGCCGGGCCTCAGTATTCGTCAGGGTGGTCGAGGCGGTGGACGAAATCCTTGATCGCTTGGACATGGAGCGGCATGCCGGCCAGATTGCAGCGCATGTTGAGGGACTCGGGAGTGTCGTCCGGACGGACTCGGCGTCGACGAGGTGGATGGTCGGCCCGCTGTAGCTGACTCCGGCCGCCCGCACGTGCGCCTGGCTGACGGGCTGAACCATCCCCTTACCGCCGAACCGAGGTAACGGCGCCGAGTGAATGTTGAGGATGTGGTAGGGGTATTCATCGAGCAGCGAGCGCCTGGAATCGATCTCCTCAGGACCGCGGCCATCCAGGTAGGCGCTTGGTATGCCGAGCTTGTCGGCGGAGTCGAAGATCGCGACGTGCGGCCGGTTGGTGGCCGCATAGCGATCGCCCTGGGGCCGTCGAAGTGCTACGAAGGGGCGTGCCTGACGCGACGAACTTCGATGCTGCCACGTCACTGGAGACCCCGCGGCTGCTGTTGCGCCGCTGGCGGGACGATGATCTGGACGGGTTCGCCGCCATCACCGCCCAGCCCGAGGTGATGCGCTACATCCACGACGGCCGCACCCTGGACCGGCCGGCAACCGCGGAACGCCTGGCCAGCTATCAACGGCACTGGGACGAGCACGGCTTCGGCCTGTACGCGGTGGAGATCAAGGAGACCGGCGAGCTGGCCGGCTTCACCGGGCTGGCCGTACCGGTGTTCCTGCCCGAGGTCATGCCGGCCGTGGAGATCGGCTGGCGGCTCGGCCGGGCGCACTGGGGCCGGGGTCTGGCCACCGAGGCGGCCCGGGCCGTGGTCGCCCGTACCCGCGCCCGGCTCGGCCTGCGGCGGCTGGTCAGCATCCACGTCGTCGGCAACGAGGCATCCGCCCGGGTGATGCTCAAACTCGGCATGTCGTTGGACCGCGAGACAGTGCAGCCGGACACCGGCCGCCGGGTGCGCGTCTACGCCATGGACTTGTGAACCGCGTCCAGACATCGAGTCCCGTTCGACAGCCTGGCGCGGAACGGCGATTGCCCGGCCACGACCAAGGCAACCGGACAGCGCCCACCTACCGGGTCAGACCGAACCGTTCGACGATCTCCGGCAGCCAATCCGGCTCGCCGAACCGCAGCCAGAAGTGCACGCCGATGTCGCCCAGGTCGCCCACGCGCCCGCCGCCGGGCTGACCGGGCACTGCGGCCGAGGTGACCGGGAAACCGGACGGACGTCGCCAGTTCGTCCACATCGGACCGGTTGTCCGTCGACCGCCTCGATCGGGTCGTATCGTCTCCGGGGTGTGGATGACCGGCTCGACCCGGAACGACTTCAATACCTTCCGGCAGACGCTCCCACCGCTCCTGAACGGCGATTACCGCATCTGGCCGCGCTGGCGGACGGATCACCTCGACTACCTGTTCCAACTGACCTTCGAAGCGGTGGCCCGGGGCAACTGCGGGGTCGAGGAGCGGCTGCGGGCGCGTTGGGACGACCGCGACGCGACCTTCGCGTTCTACCTGCGCAGCTTCGCCCACGAAGGCCTGGCCTCCGGCTCGCCACGGGGGGAGATGCTGTCGTTCGCCCTGCCCGGCGTCGAGACCGCCTCGGTCGTGCGTGAGCAGCTGGGCAATGCCACGGTTGTGCTGTTCTACAACCCGGCGGGTCTGGCGCTCGCGCGGTTGGCCGTGCCCACGGACGATCACATCCTGGCCATCGCCGCCGACGACACCTGGGCCGGAACCGTGCGCCGGCTCCTCGGGCGCGCCGACCTCGTGGTGCTGGCGGCCAGCGTCATGACCGGCGGAGTCAGGACCGAGCTGACCCTGCTCCGCGAGGCCCACGCCCAGGAACGCACCGTGATCCTGCTGGCCGAGCCGCCGGACAGGATGACGGTGGCCAGCCATGAATGGCTGCACCGCCGACCCCTCGACCGCTCCGCGCCGCGGGCCGGGGCCGGCGATTTCGCGGACTTCCCCTGGGTGGTCGACGGGTGGGACGCCCGCGACCCGGCCGCCACCGCCGCCCTGACCCCGGCGTGTCAGGGCGCCCTCGATGCCGGCCGGCCGGACCCGGTGGGTGATCCACCGGAGCTGCCGTCGATCACGGTCGACAAGGCGACCGAGGCTCGGGCGCTGGAGGCGATCGCCCTGGGCGTCCGCGAGGCCGACACCGGCCGGGCCGAACGGGCCGTCCTGCGGTTCACCGCCGCGGTGTACACCGGCTACGAGGCCTGCTCGATCCCCGCGATGCTCGCCGCCTGCGCCCAGCTGGCGCACTGGTCGGCGGAGCTGGGCGCCCCGCTGGCGAACGACTACCGACAGCTGCACGCGTTGTTCGCCGTCGGCGCCGAGCACGGCTTCGCCGCCATGGCCGCCCGTTACCAGCGGTGGCTCTCGACGGGCTGACCCACCGGAGCCCGACCGCTAGCGGCGGATTCCCGGCACAGGGCGGCCGTCCTCGAGATAGCGCACCCGTTTGGTCTTCCAGGCGGCGCGCACCCGACGTCGGACCGGTCCGCTGAGCAGGGGCAGCGCCGTGTCGATCGGGAGGATCCGGCTCTCGGCGATCTCCACCGGCTGGATGACCACCGTGCCCAGGACGGCGTCGTCCAAGACGCCGCAGTCGAAGAGAAAACGCATGCCGCCCGGACGGCCGGGCCGGGGGCGCAGGAAGTCCACGCACACAAGCCGCCCCGTGGTGACGTCGAGGCCGCACTCCTCCCTGGTTTCGCGGCGACACGCGTCCCAGGGTGACTCGCCGATCTCCACGATCCCGCCCGGAATCGTCCAACCGCCCTTGTACGTCGGCTTCAGGATGAGCAGTCGGCCCTTGCGGCCACGCACCAGAGCCCCGGCGGAGGCCGGGATGGTCGGGAGTACGAACGCGGGGAGCTCATCAGCGTTGCCGTCGCTCATGGAGATCATGCTAGAGCCGCCCCGACCGGATGGACATCACCACTACCCGGGGCGGTACTCGCAGACGGCGGTGGCGTCCTGATCTGGCCTGGCACGACCAGACGGATTCGTGGCGTGGCGTACCCGGTCCGCCGGACCCGGCGCGGAAGCGTCACTCGCCACCGCGCTCGTGCGGGCCACCGGCCGCCCGCCCGCCGGACCGGCCGCCCGCATCGATCGCCCTCGACCGTCCATCCCGCCTGACGGGAACGTTCAGCCGCGTGGAGGCGTACTGAGGCGCACCGTCGGTGTGGTGCCGGTCGTGCCTACCAGGACCAGATCCAGAGCACCCACGGATATGAGCCACCCTCATACGTGCAGTAGGCGTACCCCGGGAACTGGCCGGCCGCGGCACTGCACTCCGGGTAACTCCAATAGGCAGCGACCGGGTGCCAGCTGTCCGCACGCGCCACCGTTGCCGGCGCCTTGCCGGCATGGACACCGGCCTGTGCGGTTCCCGCGGCGCCCACGACGATGGATGCACCGACCGCCGCGACGGCCGCCAAACGCGCCGACATCGACCGCAGGCGGCCTCCCACCATCCGGGCTGACGACAGTTTCGACATAGCTCCTCCCTTCCTTGCTGTCCGATCACTCAATGCTGTGCCGGGCCTGATCCCGATCAACAGGGAGCGGGTCCGGGATTGGTGTGCCCAGGCCGACGTGCTCAGACTTCCCGGGCCGGATGGGCGCAGGCTCCCTGGGGCCCGGGACCGGTCCCCGCCAACACTGGGCGGCCTGGGGTTGCCGCAGGCGACCTACCGAGCCCAGGAGGCACCCATGACCGGACCGACCGGAACGACGATGGTGCGCGGCGCCGGTGCGCTGACCGTCGCGGCGGCCTTGACCGCCACGATGGGCGGCTGCTGGTCGACCCAGGGTGGGTCCGGTCCGCCCCCGCCACCCACCACCGCGACGATCGTGCTCACCACCTCGTTCGCGTCGGGAGGCGCGGTCAAGTGCACCGCCGGGCCGCAATGGAGCGCCACGCCGGTCACGGTCCCGCCGAAGGGCGACGGCACGGCCACCGCGGTCAACGTTGTCGACGATCGTCGCGAGTTCTTCCCGAGCGGTGACCGTTGCCAGGTGCAGCACACGTTCACGTCCCTGCGGCCCGGCCGCTGGCGGGTCTCCGTGACCTCGGTCGGCGACGGCAGCGGGAGCTGCGAGACGGAATTCCCGGCCGGCACCAAGTTCGTCGGGTTCGGCAGCAACTGCCCCGCGCGGTGACGCGTCCGGGCAATCGAAAACCCTCGGAGGGGACCATGACCCACCATCTCTCGATCCGGAAACACGCACCCGTCTGGCTGGTCGCCGCGCTGCTGCTGGCGTCGCTGACCGCCTGCCCCGCGGTCGATCAGGCCGCCGACGCACTGGACAACGCGGTCAGCCTGATCCAGTCCACGCAGAAGACGATTCAGCAGGAGTCCTCGGCCTGGCGCAACGAACTGCCGCAGTTGCAGTCCGACCTGGCGGCTCAGGCGGCGAAGCTGGAAGGGCAGGGCAACGCGGACGCGCAGCAGCTGGTGACCGACACCGCGAACCAGGTCCGCTCGCTCGCCCAGGACACCATCGCGCTGGCCGGGCTCACCGCCGAGCAACTGGTCGCCAAGTTCGGCGCCGAGATCCGCTGCAACGTCGACTTCGTCCGGTCCCGCGTCGAGGCAACGCTCGGTGAACTGGTCAGCCGGATCAAGTTCTGGCAGCAGAAGAAGACCTACCGACCGCCGCCGCAACGGGTCTGCCAGATCACCCCGGACAGCGCGGAACTGCATTCGACCGGGCAGAGCGGCGGCTGGTCGATGACCCAACCGCCGGACAAGATCGTCGGGGTCTACGGCTACGACTTCCGGGCCGACGCGTTGCCCACCGTCGAGCTGCGGAACTCGGCCGGTGTGACCAAGCGCGCTTCGGCCGTCGCGGTCGCCTTCGTGACCCGGTATCAGATCAACCTCAACTTCGGCCCGGAAAGCTTCGACACGCTCGCCACCGGCGACCAGTACGTCGCCGTGTGGCCCGACAGGACGGTGAACGCGATCACGCTCGCCCTGATCGTTCCGGCCAGCCTGCACATCGTCAGCGTCGAGATGCCGGCGACCGTCCGGGCCGTCGCGGACTCGGTGCGGCCCGTGGTGACGGTGCTCAACGATGGCGGATCCGACAGCCACGCCTTCCAGATCACCTGGAGCCCGGGCCCGAACGACCCGCTGAAGACGGTACCGGTGACCAACCTCGGGGCCGGGGAGAAGCAGCGCTACGTGCTGCCTGCCTACACCTACCCCAATGCCGGTTCCCGGCCCACCGACATCCAGGTCGGCTCGAGCGACAGCCGGCACAGCGTCATCGACGTCACCCCGTACGCGAACGTGCCGCACCAACAGGATGAGCCGATCCGCGGACAGTGGCCCGGCTCCGGCGGCGAACCCGGCTACACCAAGAGCGACTGGGGTCTGGATGCGATCACCCTCGGCAACGGCTGCGAGATCGACACGTCGCGGGGCGGGGGCAGCTTCACCGTGCAGGACATCGACAAGCCGGGGATCGAGTACCTGATCTCCTACCCGGCGGGCTATGCCTTCAACTTCGGTGACAACACGATCTGGCGATCGTTCTCGGCGCTGGCGGCGAACTACGACCAGCAGGCGCGGCTGGCCACGCCGGTGGTCACGCTGAAGGGGCTGGGCAGCCACGGCATCTTCGGCTCACGCGGGCCGGAGCGGTTCAACGGCACGTTCACGGTGTACTCGATGTGTCCGCAGTGACCGTGGGCCGGTGACGACGCCGGCCGCCGTCCCCGATCGGGGACGGCGGCCGGCCGGTCGTAGGGGAGGCCGCCCGGCTGCACCGGGGACCCGGTGAATCCCCGCTTCTTCGTCCGCACCGTCAGGCCGGGCTCCCGTCTTCGGCGTCGGCCCGGAACGGTACGTCGCCGGCCAGGTGATCCTGCAGGGCGGCATGCCGGAAGCGATACCTGCTGCCGGACTGTCGGAGAATCCCCCGAGCATGCGCTTCCCGCAGGAATGTCATGAGCTTCCACGGCAGCCGGCCGCGGACGGCGAGCATGAAGCGGACGAGCCCGAAGCGCAGCCATTCGCTGGTGCAGGCCACCAGCGTGCCGCTGAGAACACCGGCGAAGACGCCGGCCAGCACTCCGAGATCCAGAACAATGCCGACGCCGACCAGGGTCATCAGCGCGTACAGCGACACCAGGACGAGCGTGAACCGGCGGTCGTCGCGAAGCACGACCGCGGGGCTCACCGTATGGGCAGGGCTGCCGGCCAGGCTCAAACCGGTGATCAGCAGAGCCATGCCGCCGAAGGTGACGCCCATCAGCAGGCCGACCGCGGGTCCGAAAATCATCCCGAACGGCACGCCGAACGCGGTGGCGAAAAATGCGGTGACCGCGATCGCCACCCAGAACAGCCACGACCGGGCCCGCAAGGTCTGCAACGTCAGCCGGCGGGGCACGGCCAGGTCGGCCCGGCCGCGCAGGCTGGGAAAGGCGAAGCCGCCGCCGAGCAGCAGGCCCGGGATCAGGCCGGGCCCGAGTGCGGTCAGATCCATGCCGGCGATGCGGGCGCCGATCACCGAGATGAACAGCGGCGCCAGCGCGCAGTTGAGGAGCGCGAGATTCGACGTCCGGCTGCGTAGCCGCCACCAGGCGAACTCACGTTCGCCCGTGCGGTTGAGGTCCTCGGCGAGGCGGTTGAGAGCCCGGGTGACGCCGCGGATCAGAGCATCGTCGGCAGGCCGTCCGTGATCGGTCACCTCGTAGGCCGCGGGCACCGCTCCGCCCAGGAGGTGGCGCCGGATCCCGTCCTCGTCGGTCGCCCAGTCGGCGGTCAGCATCTCTGTCGGGTCCGCGCCGTGCTCGCCGTACACGCGGTTCGCCAGCCATGCGAACAGCGGCAGAGTGAGCGTTTCGGTCAAGGGCGTGGGCGACCCGGCGGCGAGACGCTCACCGACCGCAGCCCATCGTTCGTCGTCGCCCAGATAGGCCGCCACGTCGGCGGCGCGGAGCGGAACGATCGACGTGACGCAGGTCTGACCGAGCCGCACCCCGGCCTCGGTCGCCTCCTTGTACGCCGAGGGAGTGGCCATCAGGACGAACCCGCGATCGCGGGGCAGGACGACGTCGATCTGCCGCAGGGCGGCGGCAGCGGCCGCGGGTCCCATCTCTTCGAAGCCGTCGAAGACGGCAAGGATCCGGTTGCGGTTGATCAGTTCCGCGGCGAGCGTACGCCGCTTGCCGTCCGGCGCCAGCACCTCGTCGCGCAGGTTCAGGTTCTGCGCGCACAGCTGCCTGGCGAGCCAGGCGTCGATTCCCTCACGGTCCGGCTCCCACGAGGAGATGGAGATCAATGTCGGCACCGGAGCCGGCTTGGTCCAGCGCTGGGCCAGATCGCGGGCCAGGCGCAGCGCGAGTGTGCTCTTGCCCGAGCCCGGGGCGCCCAGGATGACCACGCGCCCGGGGCAGGCCGGGTCGGTGAAGGCGTCCGCCACGTCACCGAAAACGCCGTCCGGGAAACACGGCTCGCTCTGACCGGCGCGGCGCTGCGCCCGCCACCGTGCCGTCAACCCGCGCGCCTCCCCTGTCATCGACCAGCGAATCGGCAACGGTGACGGATCGTCCACCCGGTAGAAGTCGTACTCGGCACTGCGCCGGGCGAGCTCCGCGTCCGCGAGGGCCTCCGCCGCTTCGTCGAGCATCGCCGGCGTGACCGGGATCAGCCGACCGCCGAGCCACCACCGCCACAGGGCCACGACGGAAACGAGGACTGCTACCACGAGCCCGAAGATGCTGGCCCACTGATCGGAGTTGGCGCGTCCTTCGTGGACGCTGAAGGCCACCCCGGCTATGGCCAGCCCCACCATCGAGGGAATGAGCAGCAGCGACCAGATACGCGAACGCCGGTACCGGAGGAATGCCACCCGGCAAGGATCGACATCAACCGGCCGGCCGTCAAACGGTTCCCCCGTTCGAGACACCGCGTCTCGTCTTCGACCCGGGCCTGCTCATCCGCGCCGCGACAGCGCTGTGCCCCCCGAACAGCGCGCCGGCCCGCTCCTCAGGGGTCGACCACGTCGAAGCGCAGGTCCGGAGCCAGGTCGGTCTGGCGCGGAATCTTGGCCCGGCCGATCCAGAAGTGCAGGCTGCCGTCGATCGCCCGGGCCGACTGCCACGAGCGGACGACCTGTACGCCCTCGCTGGGCACCTCGTTGTCGTGCAGGCGCTTGCCCGGCAGCAGCTCGCCGAGCACCCGGCCGCCCGGGCGGGCATCGCGGGCCGTCCACAGGGTTCCGACCGCGAGCCGGCCGGCTTCATCGGCGACCGGAACCAGGGGAAACCAGTTCCGGGCCAGGCTCACCGGCGCGAGGGTCCAGCTCGTACCGGTCGCGCTCGCGGAAGGCCCGGGCTCGGCCGGCGCGGCCGGCGGCCGGCTGCCGCCGAGCGGGGCGGGCACCCGGGTCTCGATGGCCCAGGCGAGGTTGGCCTGCTCGTCGCGCAGGAAGTGGACCTCCTCCAGCGGTTCGCCGTCGAGGACCAGGTTGGGGGCGGCGTTGACGAACACCGTGCCCAGGCCGTCGGGGGCCTGCGGGTCGTCGGGTCGGAACAGATTCCACCGGCCGGCCGGGCGCTCCGCGGTGACCGTGTCGCCGAAGCAGTCCGTGATCACCACCGACTGGATCTGGCAGACTGCGTGGGCCGGCAACGGGAGGGGCACCTGGCACCAGTCGTCGCCGTAGCTGAGCGCGAACTCCAGGGCCATCATGGTCGCCGTCGACGGCCGGCGGTCGGTGCGGGTGAACAGCTCGAGCAGGTCGAAGTTCAGGCCGGGGTCCTCGAAGCTCCAGAAGCGGTTGTTGGGCATGCCGGCGAACTCCAGCGGCACCGGCAGGCGGTGAAGGCGCGTGACGCCGGTCTGCCCGGTGAGCCCGAGGCTGACGTGGCCGACGTCGAAGGCGTACCAGTCGAGGGTTCCCTCGACGTACTCCGGCACGTCGAGAACCACCTCGCCGTCGCCGACCACGCCGCCGGCCGAGAGCCGGTACTCCAGCTGCTCCGGATCCCAGTTGCCCTGGCCCCGGGCCGAGTGCTCCCAGATGCCCGTGCCGGCCTGCCAGGCCTTCAGCACGTCGAGCTCGCCCGGCGCCAGGACGGTGGTGGTGTCCTGCCCGGAGACGATCCGGGCCACCTGGCCGCCGATCAGCCGCGCGTCGGGAACCCGGCCGGCCATGGTGTCGTACCAGTCGCGGACCTCGTCGTCCAGGACCGCCCGCGCGGGCGGGACGAACCGGCCACGGCCCGCCCAGACGTCGGCCTGCGCGGCCAGGCCGGCCGCGCGCAGCAGACGCTGCAGACGCAGCCCGCCCGCGGCGCGCATCCGCAGGTTCTCCAGGCCGTCGTTGGCGACCGCCTCCTGCTCGATGACGGCCTCCAGCGGCGAGCGCCCGAGCCGGATCTCCGCCGGCTCCTGCCCGCCGGCCGCCGCCCGCATCCGGGACGGCTGGGCCTGCGCGAGCGTGACCTCGATGTCGACGGGGCTGCTGCCGCCGTCGTGGTGGAACTCGCCGAAGTGCAGCTGGCGGAGCAGGAACCACACGGGATCGAGGACGGGTGCCTTGAGTTCGGCGGCCATGGTCGCGTCGTAGCCGATCGGGACCATCTGGACCCACTGCTGATAGTCGCTCATGTGACCGGTCCCGCGCTTCCTGCCAGGTCGTAGGAGATGCCGGCGCCGTCGGTACGGTGCCCGAGGTGGATCATCGGGTTGTAGAGGATCAGGTGGCTCTGGCGCATGATCAGGGCGTCCAGGGTGGCCTTGAGCGTCGCGGCCAGCGTGTCGGTGGTCCAGAGGGGCACGCCGGGGTCGGGGGCGACGGCCAGCAGCACAGCCTGCGGGGCGCGGCTGTTGGGCCCGTTGTGGTGCACCGCGAGGCTGGTGTCCCGCTTGGGTGGGGGAACCGCGTCCGCCCAGGTGTCGACCAGGAAGCCACCCAGCGGCCGGTTCGCCACGACGCCCGCGGGAGCGTGCAGAAGCAGGGACAGCCGGCCCGCGGCCGGCGCCTTGAGGCGCGGATTGGTCCACTGCAGCGCGATCCACGGATCGTCGGCGACGAACGGGGCCTGGGCCACCCGCAGCGCCGGCGCCGAGGCCCGTCCCGTGATCTCGGCCATCGCCAGCACGTCGTCCAGCGGGGTCAGGCCCGGGCGGAGCCGCCCCATCGACGTCAGCCAGGCGGCGCACGAGGCGACGTCGACGCCGGCGAAGCTGTGCTGCGGTGGCGTGGCCGCGGTCGCGAGCACCGTCGCATCCGGAGCCGTCACCGCGACCAGGCCGAGGATGCCCTCGCCGAGCAGGGCCCGCAGGCGGTCGCGCGGCTCGGTGCGGGCGGCCGCGGCGGCCAGCCGGCCGCGAACCGCCGCGGCCAGCGCGTTCTGGTTGCCGGGGCCCGGCGCCGCGTCCAGCGGCACGCCGGCCAGCACGATGCCGAAGCCGGCCGCCTCCCGCAGGACCGTCGCCGGGGCGCCGGCGGGAACGAGCGCGTCGCGTAGCCGTTCGAGCCGGGTCTGCGCCGCCGTGACCCGCGCGGGCAGATCGCCGTCCCCGCCGCTGGTCGCCGACGGTGAGCCCGGCAGGGCCAGCGCGTCGGTGGTGAGCGGTTCGGCCCGGGCGATGAGCCGGGCCATCCGGTTGCCGAGCCTCAGCAGGTCCTTCCAGACCAGGTCGGCCCGTACGCTCGTCCCGGTCAAGCCCTGGCGCTGGGCGCGGGCCTGGGCGAGGATCCGGGCGGTCAGCTCGGCGCCGGCGTCGGCGGTGGCCGCCACCACGTCGACGGCGCCGACGCCGAGGCGGTCGAGGCCGACGGTGACGGTGACCGGCTGCCCGGCAACGGTTCCGCCGACGGTCACGGTGGTGCCCGTGGCCGGGCCGAGCACGTGACCGCACCAGGCGTCGAGGAGCGGGTCGGCGTCGGCGCGGGGCGTGTGCGCCACCGGCCAGCCCGGCGCGGCCTGTCCGGCCGGCACCGCGGCGGCGACCCGGTAGGTGATCCGCGTACCGAGCTGCGGCGACTCGGTGACCTCGAGCCGGGGCGGCACCTCGCCGCGCACGATGTCGTCCAGGTCGACCAGCGCCCCGGCCGGATTGCCGCGCACGAGCTGATACACCGCCTCGGCGGTGAGCGCGTCGGCGAGGGCGTCGAAGCTGCTGTCGAGCTCGGTCAGCGCCGCGGCGAACGCGGCGTCGGTGATCGCCGGCGGCGCGGCGCGCAGGGCCAGGCCGTCGAGGATCCCGCTGCTGAGCCCGCCGGGGAAGTCGCGCCGCAGCCGGGGGAGCAGGGCACCCCCGCCGGCCTGCAGCAACCGGCGCTCGAAGCGGGCGCCGAGCAGCTCCTTGAGGGTACGGCCGTTGCGCACGCCGTTGACCAGCCAGTGCGCCAGGCGGACCCGCCGGGACGACAGGTCGATGTCGGCGTGGCCGCTGTCGGCCCGGTCGGCGCGTAACGCCGCGCTGCGCAGCACCGCCGCCACGGCGGCCTGATCGTGCGAGGGCGCGTGGATGAACTCGGCGGTGAACTCGGGCGCGTTCCGGCTCGACCGGACGTTCAGCAGCCAGCCGAAGCCGCCCGCGACCACCCCGGACGGGGTCGTCCGGCGGAGGCTGTTCAGCCGGTGGGTGGCCAGCGAGATCTGCCAGGCGTCGTGCCGGGTGTGCCCCAAGGTCAGCACCGGGTAGGCGAAGTCGTCCATCCGCGCGGCCGGCACCTGCGCCAGCGTGGTCAGGGCCGCGCGGAAGGCCACCAGCCGGGGCTGGCCCGGGCAGGTCCGCGGCGGCGCGTCGAGGCTCACCACCGACGCGACGATCTTCTGCGTCGCGGCCGCGTCGATCGGGACGGGCGGCTGACCGACCGGGTCGAAGCAGTGGAGCAACAGGTCGAGCCAGACCGCCCGGTCGGCGGCCGCGGCGGTCCGGGCGCCGTCCAGGAAGGCGGTCCCCAGCAGCGCCGCCTCGCCGACGGCACGGGCGAACCGGGCCCACTCCAACAGCGTCGTGTAGCGGGCGATGCGACTCAGCACCGAACGCGGCGGCGCGGCGGCGCGGATGGCGTCGGGGCGCGCGGTGGCCAGCGTCTGCAACTCCGCCGGGGTCGCCGGGTCGCCGAGCCCGCGCGGCGGGATCTTGTCCATGTCGAAGATCCCACCGTCGGTGGGCCAGTTGTAATCGCCGTCCAGCTTGGACAGTGCCCCGTCGGCCCAGGTGGCCGGCAGGGCTCCGCCGCTGTGCTCGTTCAGCCAGTGCGCGTCGGAGACCCATTCGGAGAAGAACGGGGTGCCCGGCGCCATCAGGGCCTCGACGAACGTCGAGGGGCGGCCGGTGAACGTCAGGATCTCGCCCGGGCGACCGGCCACCGCGTGCGTGCCGTCCATGACGTGGGGGATCGTCCGGATCAGCGTGAGGAGATGGGGTTCCATGTTCTCGGCGGCGGTCGCCTGGAACGCCTGCAGGTCGGTGACCGGCAGGATCGCGTACGGCTGATCGCCGACCCGGATCGCCGGTACCGGCCCGGCGGCCGAGACGTGGTCCAGGAAATGGGTACGCAGCGCGTCGACCCGGGCCGCGTCCAGACCGAGCAGGTCCTCGAGGAAGTGGCCGAGGACCGGCATCCACAGCAGGGTCTGCATGGCCCGGGAGATGTCCGGCTCGTAGCCGTCGGGCTCCAGGTGGATGCGCGCCGTGGCCCCCGAGAACGCGACCGGGGCCAGCACCTCGGGGCCGATGCCCAGCGCGCCGGCCGCCCGCCGGCCGTTCGAGGACAGGGCCGCGTTGTAGGTGCGGGGTCTGCGTTCCAGGGTGAACGCCTGATCGACGGCCTTGGCCGGGGTGGGCCGGCCGGCCTGGCCCGAGGGGCTGTTGTTGGTGGGCGTGTTCTGCGGCACGAACGCCAGCCCGCGACCGTAGCGGTGCCCGGTGAGCAGGGCCTCCAGGTCGGCGCGGCCGGAGGCGGCGCCGCCGCCGCGTACGCCGAACACGTACAGCTGGTCGATCTGGTCGAGGTCGTTGGGGACCGGGATCTCCATCGCCATGCCGGCGGCGACCGCGCTGGGGAAGTCGGCCATCCACCGCATCCGGCGCGGCAGCTGGATCGGCCGGCCGTCGACGTTCTGCACCAGCGCCACCTCGCTCGCGGTGGTGTCCAGACCGGTGATCAGCGGCTGCACGATCGGCGGTCCGACGTGGACGACCACGCGGGCGCCGGCGCGGTAGCCGATGACCACCCAGCGGTCGGGCAGCATCGCCGCGGTCGGCACGAACGGGTGGGCCGGATCCTCGGCGGTGACCGCCGGGAAGATCGGCACCACGCCGGGGGCCAGGGCGGCGAGGTTGGTCGGCGTCAGCGTACGGGCGACCCAGGCGGCGCGCTGCGGCCCGAGGGCGCCGGCCAGCGTCTGCCACGCGGCGAGGTGAGCGGCGTCGGTGGTGGCGTCGGCCTCCGCGTTCCAGAACCGTTGCCCGGCCTCCTGTTCGGCCGGGGTCAGGGCCGGGTCGTGGCTGGACTGGGTGATGGGCTCCGGCCAGACCCGCAGCCGCAGCCGGTGCTGGGCCGGCTCGAGCTTGGCCTCCAGCGCGACCGGGAACAGTCCCAGCACCTCGGTGGTCCTCGCGGTGGCCAGCAACTGGTCGGCGGTGACGAGAACCTCGGCCTGGTAGGCGTTCCAAGCCGTCGCGAGCGCGGCGAGCGCCCGGTCGAGGGTGGCCTGTGCGGCCGGGACCTGCGGTGCCGGGGCGGAGGCGAGCGCCTGCCGGGCGGCGGCGACCGCCTGCTCGAGCGCCTGGATGCGGGCCAGATCGAACGCCATGTCTCAACTCTCCGGACGGACGAGCGCCGTCCCGTGCAGGAAGGCCCGAAACGTGCGCTGCTGCAGGACGTTGGCGACGCTGGCCCCGTTCGCGGTGGCGAAGGAGAATCCGATGGCCGGGATCGCCGGCAGGCCGCTGGCCCGCGCGTAGGTGTCGCCGGCCGGCATCCGGACGTGCGACCAGCTCAGGTTGCCCCGGGCCGGGTCCGGCGCCGGCGTGACCGGCGGGTCGAGGCCGAAGCGCGGGTCGACCGGGTTCTCGGCCAGCATGATGAACCAGCCGGCCGGGCCGCCCGGATGATGCTGACCGATCATCGCCGTCAGGGTCAGCCCGGCGAAGCCGACGTAGAGCAGATCGTCGCCGATCAGCGTACGGATGATCGGCAGCTTGAGCGCGGCCGGATCGCCGCTGGGCCGGCGCTTGCCGTCGCTGCCCCAGACGGCCGGGACGGCCGCGACGACCAGGCTGGGGCAGCGGTGGACGATCTCGCTGCGCAGAAGCACGCCGGCGTCCATCGGCGTGCTGTTGCCGCCCAGCGCCGTGGTCGCCGGCCAGCTGGCGATGGCGGGGATGTCGTCGGCCTGATCGGTCCTCCGCCAGAATCGCCGGAAGGCGGTGGCCCGCGGGTCGGCGGGCAGGCCGCGCCACAGCAACTCGCGGTTGAGCTCCTGGTTGGCCCCGACCAGGAAGGCCTCGACGAATCCCCGGTCGACCTCGACGCCGAGGATGGTGTCGGGCCTGATCTCGGCGGTCGACGGCAGGAGCAGCGCCCGGAACCGTTCGGCGAGGATCTCGGCGAGCGGGGTGGCCAGGCGGGGCGCGAAACGGCTCCCGTGGTAGGCCGGATCGCCCGGGGCCAGCAGGGCCTGGGTGTCGGCCACCGGCGGTGGCTTCCCGCCGACCTCGGACGGCGGCGCGGCCGCGGCCGCCACCGGCGGCCCGGGCGGGGCGCCCCGGGTGAGCATGACCGCGGGTGGAAGGGAGACCGCCGGTGCCAGCGGAAGGGCGGCCCGCGGCGACGGCGCGAGCCGCAGGCTCTGCCCGTCGTCGTTCACCGTCCGGGCCTGGATGCGCCAGATCTTGTTGGTGGTCCGCCGGCCGACGGCGGTACGCAGGCCGACGCTGGGCGCATCCGGTACGGCCTGGGCCACCACCGGGCCGAGCACGCGCGACGCCTGCTCGATCGGCGCCTGCTGGAGCCGGCCCTTGACCTGGTTCTCGACGATGGTGGAGAGCTGCTGCAGGCGCTGCTGCCGATCGGCCTCCCGGTAGGCGGCGAACTGCTCCCAGATGGCGGCGACCAGCTCCTCCTGCCGCTCGCGGACCAGATCGGCGCCCAGGCCCGCGGCCGCGCGGGCCATCGGGGTGAGGTTCAGCGCCGGCGTCCAGGCGGTGATCGGATCGAGCGCCCGGCCGGCGACCCAGGGCTCGCCGAGGAACGGCGGGCCGACCACGGGACCGTCCCCGGTGCCCGGCGCGAGCGCGGCGCGGATGCCGGCCACGATGGCGGCCGGCCGGGGATCCACGCTCGCCTGTTGCGGGCGGCGCAGTGGGGGCTGCCAGTCGACGACCACCGGCGTGTCCCCGCCGGCCAGCCGCAGGGCGAGGGGCCGGCGTGCGTCCGCCGGGGCCGGGGCCGGGCCCAACCGGCGCAGCATCGACTCGATGTCGCCGGCCTCGCCGGTGGTGAAGCTCCAGGTGTAGTACACCGGCAGCTCGGCCGGGAGGGCGGTGGCGCTCCAGGCCAGATCCCGGGCGCTCGCGGCCGGGATGGCCTCGGGGTCCTCGCCCAGACCGGCGACCACGCCGGCGTGATAGGTGGGCACGAGGCAGGCGAGGTAGCGCCGGTCCGGCAGCAGCCGCCGCGCCGCGACCAGCCGGGAGATGGTGCGATCCGGCGCGGTGGCCAGGGTGTCGGCGATCTGCGCCTGGGTGTCGCAGGTGACCTGCGCGTGCGCCCAGGCCCAGGCCTCGGTGAGCAGCGGCAGTTCGTGCGCGGCGACCGCCGGGTCGAGGCTGAGGATCCACTGGCTCTGGCCGGTGGCGCCGGGCCGCAGGCTCACGCCCGGCTGGTCCTCGACGACGATCAGGCACAGCCAGGGGATGAGCCGGTTGGCGCCGGCCGGCGTCGGGCTGAAGGCCCACGGCAGATCGGGGGCGTCGAGCTCGACGGTGGGGAAGAACTCCGGCTCGGCCCGCCGGCTGTTCGGCGCGGGCAGCACCCGCAGCACCTGCGCGGCGTCGATGCCGACCACGTCGCCGGGCCCGAGCAGATCGAAGCGGGTCACGGTGTCGTGGGCCGGCCGGCCCGGCGCGGCGACCCGGGTGGTGACCCGCGTCTGCGGTCGCCAGCCCACGGTCGCCGAGAAGCCGTCGCCGGACGGCCGGAAGCCTTCCCGCACGTAGGGCAGATACCAGAGGATCACTACGCCACCTCCCGGATGGACCAGCCCGCGGTGAAGGCGCGCGCCGGAGCCAGGGCCGGCAGTGCCACGGACACCGTCTGGGCGGCGGTGAGCGGCGGCAGCGTCACCGGCCCGGACACGGTGGTGTCGCCGTCGATGACGAGGTCGTCGGTCGCCGTGCTGTCGATCGCGACGGCCGCCGCCGGGACCTCCCAGTCGGCGCGGCCCAGGCGCGCGCCGCAGACGAGCCCGTTCCGGAAGGGACGCTCCTTGGACGGTACGGCGAGGAAACGCTGCTCGGGAAAGACGTCGGTGAGGTCGTTCAGCCTGGTGATGCTGCCGGTCGAGGTGGTCGTCAGCGTCCAGATCCCGGCGTCGGTCAGCGGGTTGCCCTCCATGGTCTCGATCCGGGTGCCGAACGGCAGCTTGCTCTGCCGTACCTCGACCTCGTCGCGGGGGGCCAGCGCGCTCGCCCCGGTCCGGAGCTTGACCGGCAGTGCCCGCAGGCGCAGCGGGGTCCAGTTGGCCGGTTCCGCCATCTCCGCGCCCAGGATCTGACCGGCCGACTGCGGGGTGGCCCCGATCGAGCCGCGCTCGCCCCATTCGAAGTGGAAGCTCTTGGAAATGCCGAAGATCCAGACCCGCCAGCTCACCGTGCCGGAGAACGACCACGGGCCGGGCCCGGACAGCGAGCCGTCCAGGCCGGCCGAGAGGAGGTCGGCGCCGAAGACGCTGACCGTGACGCGTACGTGCAGGTCGGCTTCCAGGTGCAGCGACGGGCTGGTCATGACCAGCACGTTGAACGCCAGGTCGCCGGTCACCCGGCCCCAGCTGCAGCCGACCACGGCATGGGCGGCGGCGCCGAACTGCATGCTGGTGGAGGAGATCGCGAAGTACTGGGTCAGGTCGATCTGGACCGCGGAGATCGGGTTCCAGTGCACGGTGACCCGCGCGGGTTCGATCAGCCCGGCCGGGATGTAGGGCCGGAAGGCCGGGTGGAAGCCCCCGATGGTGAAGGCGAACACCCGACCCGGGCCCCAGCGGAGGAAGAAGGCGGCGCCCCCGCTGACCTGGATGGTGCCGAACAGCTTGGCCTCGATGAGGGTGATGGAGAAGCGGGCCGTCCGGTTGCGCAGGTCGGCCACGGCCTCGACCGCGGCGCGGATCCGCAGCGTCGAGTCCCGGGTCAGGGTCGGGAAGCCGATCCGCACCGTGCCGTACAGCGCCACCTTCTGGGCGTTGAGCTGCAGCAGCAACGCCAGCCGGATGCGCGCGTTGACCTCGGCCTTCGGCCCCCACTCGAGCTCGGCCATCGGGCCGGCCACGTGGCTGTCGACCGCGGGCGGGAAGAATCGCTCCACACTGGACAGCAGCTGCGGCAGGCGGGTGGCGGGATCGTCCGGGAACAGCAGGTCGTCCAGGCTGCCCCGGACGCCGTAGGCGGCGTCGCGCAGGGCGTCGGTGTCCATGCCGCGGTGCAGGGCCAGCAGTCCGCCGAGCCCGGTGAGCCGGAAGCCCCAGCCGAGCTCGATCGGGGAGAGGTGCCCGGCCAGGATCACCAGCAGCGACCAGTGCCGGCCGGCCGAGCCGGTCTGCAGCAGGCCGAACGCGGCGATGTCGATCGTGTCGGCGATCTTGATGTGCAGGGCCCCGGTGTAGCGGCCGAGTGCCGGCTCGCTGGTGAAGGATCCGCCGCCGGTGACCGCCGGAGCGGTGACGGCCAGGCCCAGGCCGGCGGGCGGCTGGAAGTCGGCCGCGAGCTCCGCGATCCCGAGGTTGCCGCCGTCGTCGGGGAAGGTGAGCCGGCCGGCCAGGCCGACGCCCTCGACAGCGATCCGCACCGGGCCGATGGACGCGGACAGTCCGGCGGAAACCTCGACGCTCAGCCGGCCGTCGCTGCTGCGCAACCCGGTGCGCACGTCGGTGAGCGTGACGCCGCCCAGGGACAACCCGAGCGGAAGGTACGCCTCCGGGCCGGCGCCGCCCCGAAGCCGGAAGCCGGTACGGCTCGACCAGATCAGGCCCAGGTCGAAGGCGGCCCGGAACCCCTGCGCCGGCAGCAGACTGCTCACGAACCCGTCCGCGTCGCCCCCGGCCAGCACCAGCGCCCCGTCGGCGGCGTCGGCCGAGATCTCGATGCTCTGCCGGGTGAGCTGGAGATCGGCGACGGCCGCCACGGTCAGGGCGCCGAGCTCCAGCCGGGTGCCGGTGGCGGACCCGAGCCGGAAGGCGGGCGTGCCCGCGACGGCGATGCGCTGCAGGGTGAGCTGGGCGCGCGCACCGTGGACCGGGCCGGTCGCGGGCGCGAGGCCCAGGCCGTCGGCGGTGATGACGAAGGCGGGCAGGACGCCGTCGGCGGTCAGGCCGACGGCCCAGTCGCCGCGCCGCTCGCTCCAGGACGTCGCGCTGTTCAGGGTCACGATCAGCCCCCGCACGCCGCCCGGGTGCTCGGCGGACGAGGCCAGGACGGCCACGCTCAGCCGCGGCGCGGCCGGTGGGCCGCCGGCCGCGGCCGGCCCGGGCAGCGCGAGGGTGAGCTGCGGAAAGTAGCGGCGTTGGAACGCCGAAAGGTCGGGCGGCGGTGGCGGTGGCGGCGGTTCGGGGTCGCCGGTGCCCGGCTCCGGCGGCCGGGACTCCGGGAAGGTCTCGCCGATGTCCACCTCGTCGCTCGGCGGCGCCGGCGGAACCGGGGGAGCGGTGGGATCCCACAAGCCGATGGCCGAGGCCAGCCCGAGAGCCCGGGCCAGCTCGTGCACCACCGCGAACAGCTCCGCGGCGGCCCGGTGGGTGTCGGCCGCGCGGGCCAGCCCACCGGGCAGATAGGCGGCTTCCAGCGTGCCGAGCGGATCGTCGAGGAACCCCGCGATCCGATCGGTCCGCAGCACGTCCCGCCGCCACGGGAGGCGCACCGTGCCGGCGTCGACGACCGGCACCGCTGTCGCGCGCTCGGCCGGATCGACGAGGGTCAGCAGATCGCCGGCGCGCAGCAGCCGCGGGTGCTCGGCGCGCAGGTAGAGCCCGAGCAGGAGTTCGGTCAGCTCGCGTCCCAGGCCCCGCAGCCGCGCCGCCGCCTGCGGATCGGCGACCACCCGCTCCAGGCCGCGCAGGGCCGACATCACGCCGCGACTGGCCTGAAGGAGCTGGGCCAGGCCCGACCAGGACGCCAGCGTGGCGTCGTCGAGGGCGGCGAGGTCCGCGGAGAGCCGGGCCAGGCGCCGCAGTTCCGTGGTCACGGCCGGGTCGGTCCCGGTCCGCCCGAGCGCGGCCAGCAGGCCGGCCGCGCCGGCCGGCGTGGACGCGCTGCCGAGCGGGGCGAGCATGCGGGAGAGCTCGTCACGCAGCCAGGATGCGAGGTTGTCGGACAGAGTAGGGCCCCCTCATCGGTTCGTCGTCGATGGAGCCAGCCTGGCTTCGCAGTATTCAGCAGAGGGAGCGGTGCGGGCAGGGAGCGATACTGTCCGATTGCCTACAAGGGATCGCCGCCGGAAGCTATACGTTTCGCTGGTGCCCAGCGAGCTGCTCGACCTCGTCACCGCCATCCTGGACGACGACCCCGCGTCCCGGGTGATGAACCAGCAGGCCGGCTGGAACCCGGCCAACCACTTCGGCCAGGTGTACGGCGACGTGCGGGCGATCGTCCCGCATCACACCGCGGGCTGGCCGTCGCGGGCCAAGGCCACCGGCTTCGTGAACCGGTACACCCTGATCCGCTACGGCGAGTCCGCCGCCGGGCAGGTGGTCCCGTGCGGCAACTGCGGCCCGCATCCGCAACCGGTCGGCGTGGCCGGCTGCGAGTGCAAGTGGGGGATCGGCCCGCAGTACTACATCTCGTCGGACGGGACGATAGCCCGGCTCATCAGCAACCTTCACGACGAGGCCCGGATCACCTTCCACGCCGGATACACCAACGGCTGGGCGCTCGGCGTCGAGACCGGCAGCCTGTTCCGCACCTCGGCCCCACCGGGAAACGGTTGGGTCCGGGTGGCCCAGGCACCGGCCGGCGACGATGTGCCCGGCGCCAACCTGTTCGTACGCGACCTTCGCGATGCCCCCCGTGAGGTGATCGCCGGCTGGTGGACCACCGCTGCCTACGCCGGCCCGGCCCGCGAGGCCCCCGGCGCCGGCACCATGTTGTTCTCCGAGGCCCAGTACCGGTCCTGGGCCGTGCTGGCCCGGTTCCTGGCCGAGCAGTTCAGCGTGCCCCGGAACTTTCCGCTGTTCCCGCACGCCCGCCGGGCCCAGAACGTCACCACCGCGGCGACGTACCGCAGGATCGTGCTGGCCGACCCCGGCTACGCGGCGATCGTGGCCGATCTGCCGGCCGGCTGGGGCATGACCACGGCGCTGTTCGAGACCAATCCGGCCACGCTGCAGACGCGGTACGCGGCCCGGGCCGGTGGCGGCCAGAACCAGGCCTGGAACCGGCTCTTCCAGACCTACCGCGGGTTCCACGGCCATGTCTTCTCCGGCGACACGGGAGGCCGGGACCACGACTGTCCGGGCCCGGTGTTCGACTGGCACCGCTTCGCCCGCGAGGTGTGGGACTGGTGGTGGTACCCGTTCGACGTCGACGACCTGCCGTTCCCCATGCCCGGCACCACCACCGCTACCCCGGCCCGGGGCTATCGGGCCCCCGACGGCTCCACCCCGCTTCTCGAGCACTACTTCGACGACGACAATCACACGCCGGGCGCGCAGATCCTGGACAGCCGGCATCAGGCGCGGGCCCGGCTGGGCGTGCACGGGCCGTCGTCGTCGCCGTCGAGCTGGCGGCTCGACGCCAACTCCCCGGTGTACGCCCTGGCCAACGGCGAGTTGGTCGCCGCCCGTTTCGCCCGCCCGAGCGGCCCGGTCAGCATGTCCTTCGTGCTGGTCCGGCACCGCGTCTTCCACCGGCAGCAGGGCCACCCCGCGCCGGCCGACGTCGGCCGGCTGGACTACGACCGCCCGCCGGACACGGTGTACACGCTGTACCTGCACCTGGGCCATCCGGCCGGCCTGAACCTCACCGCGGTCGACACCGCCAACCCCGACTGGCTCAACCGGGTGCACCTGCGCAAGCGGGAGTGCGATCTCGGCATGACCTTCCACGGCCACAGCACCCACCACGGCATTCCCGACGCCGCGTGGAACCAGCCACTGCCGGGCAACGCCACCCGCCCGACCCTCGCCGACGGCTGGCGGATCGACCAGACGGCGCTCACCGCGTTCCTGACCACACTCCAGGCCGGGGGGGTGGCCATCGCGCCGACCGTCGACCAGGGCACCCCCGTCCAGGTGATCCTGGGTGACTTCCTGGGCACCGGCGGCGCGCTCGGCCCGGCCCCGACCGAGATCGGGGTCCGGGTGGAGGTCTTCTCGCCGTCCTTCCAGGCGCCCGGCTTCGTCCTCACCGGCGGCGGGGTGAGCTGGGACGCCGTTCCCTCCTCCTTCGCGGGATCGCCGGTGCAGCGGTATCCGAGCGAGTGGTCGCGGGTGCCGGCCGGCGCCGAAGCGGCCGCGCTGACCGCCGCCGGGGTGGACCTCACGTTGGTCACTTGGTGGCCGGAGGTGGCCCGGGCGATGACCCTCGACCCACGGGTGGCCGCGGCCGATCGGCTCCCCCTCGACGGCCGGGTCTTCCACTACCGGGCCTTCGACTTCATGGCCTGGCTGAACGACCTCACCTGGCGCAACGAGTGGCCGAAGTACCGGCAGGTCGACGCCTCCGGAAATCCCCTCCCGGCGCCCGCCGAGCCCCGCAGCCGCCGCGTCTGACCGCTCGGGAGGGCTGCCGCGGGTCAGCGGCGCGAGCCAAGGTCGCCTCCCGCGCGACGATCTTCGGCCTGCCGGCCGTGCCGTTCGTCGCCCAGGCCGGCGCCGCCGCCGGCCTCCCCTCGATCACCGCCCAACTGACCGGGCACCTCCCGCCGGTGGACCGTGCGGAGCGCTGAACTCATCAACTGGCAGTCAGCAACCTCAACCCAAATCAAATCCTCGGCCACGCCCGCGCGATGGTTGCTGGACAGGGTTGACACGCTTCGTCAGCAGCACGCCGACGCATAGCGTGCGGGCTCACCCAGGGAGCCGCCCGTAACGTGGCCAGGGTCACCGGAACGCCGGGTCACCAGCGATGGCCTGCCGACATCACCCCGGAAAACCAAAAGCAGGAGCCGCGTTAGGCCGCCTTCAGGTTGGGCTAAATCGCGGCCCGCCCCGGTGACCGGACCGATACGATGGAATCGAGCCAACGGATGCGACCTGACACGCCTATATGCACGCCGAGATTTATTTGTCAGCATCAAGAAGCTTATTGAGGGTGGAATCGAGCTCAAGGTAATGAGGTTCTGTACCGCTGGGGACCAGACTGTAAGATCGGCGCAGGAATTTTCTGAGCGCCGACCGGCGAAATCGGATGGCAGCACTGCCGCTTGGGCTGTCCAGGAAGAACCACAGCCATTTTTGGGGCCCTTGGCTAGTCCAAACTTGAAAGTCGCCTTCGCCGGCATTTTCGCATAGTCCTAGAGACAATAGATCGCGGCTTACATCCCAGGCCGGTCCGCTGAACCTGATGTTGACTGCATAAGGGTTTGTTGGTGTGTATGTCAACGTCATGAAGCCGGGCGATAGGCCATCGTTTTTCATGGTCCAGTTTCGGATCGCCATAGTGATACCACTCGAACGCCGCTTTCGACTCGCCGCGATGTCAATTGCCGCCCTCCTTGCATCCGCAAGGAGGGCGCGCGTCAAGATGGTTCGCCGTCGCATACGACTGCCGAATGCTGCCGCCAAGAAGCCAAGAGCTGTTGCAAGCTTGAACAGCTTCCCGGGTCGTTCGTCCAATAACCCCGCCCACTCTTCGCCCCGAATGGCTCGAAGCTCATGGTCTATGTAGTTCAGTCGGGCGGCGACCGCGACTACCTGCTTGGCCATCCAAGGCGAAATATCGCACATCTCATTGATAGCGAGTCCTAGTAGGATGGTCGCCGTCACCCCCCAAGCCGTCATTGGCGGCCAGCTTGTATCGCAGCTATCAGCTTTCGCACGCAATGTGGCCGTCGTTCTGACAACAGATCAAACGCCTCTGTTCGCCCGCGCTTAGTCAACCGGTACATTCGGCGGCGAGGCCGGTTGTTAGCCGGGTCTTCCTGCTGTTCCCATTCGCTATCGATCCAGCAGTCCTGCTCAAGTCGGTCAAGGATCCCATAGACCGTGGGGCCGCTCCGACCAGTGTCCTTGGCAATCATCCATCCGTATGCGGACATGTTAGACGTGTCCGTTTTGAGTAGAAACTCAAGTACGTCAAGGAGGGGCTCGGTGATGCGCGCTACGCTAGGCACGAGCTTATCTTACCTACATCGGTCAAGGCTCACTCGTGACCATCGTCGGAGTATTGCTCCGACGGTCGAGCGTTGTTGATCCGCGGTAGTGGCGCACCGCGGTGCAGGCGAACATACGGCTGCAGGGAGTCGATGCTTCGATCATGGCCGACTGCATGACCACCTCCAAATATGGGAGGACCCTCCACGATTGACCCTGCCCGGTCAGGATTTGATGAACTCACGAGCCTTCGGATCTGAGGTGGATGGAGATCAAATTGGACTTGCACCCGCGAATTGCTAAGTAGATCAGGCCACGGATGATCAGTGCCGGCAGGAAGGCGTAACTCGCAACGTCCACGCCCCGTACGCCCGGTGCCCGGCGCCGGGCACCGGCGACTCCGGAACGCGCCATGCTTCCAGCCCGCCCCGGCGCGGCTAGCCATCTCAGCTGCCACCTATGGGTACGGCAGATCCGGTTCCGGCGCCGGCATTTCCTCAGGTCGCAGGCCCCGCCACCGATGGAGACCCCGTCCGCGGTGGTGGCCTCGGTGACGGAGAGGACCGGTTCCTGGTGTACCCGGTTGAGGAACAAGTCGCGACGGCGGCGGCCGTTTCCCGGTCGATCAGCGTTGTCATCTGCAGCTATGCCGACTCGCGGTTCGGCGAGCTGCTGGACGCCTGTGAGTCGGTCCGGGCCCAGCTGAGCCCGGTCGACGAGGTGGTCGTGGTGATCGACCACAACGACGGGCTGCTGGCCCGCGCGCGGGCCGTGCTGCCCTGGGCCCGGGTCGCGGGCAACGAGGGCACCAGGGGTCTTTCCGACGCCCGCAACACCGGTGTGCGGCTCAGCCGGGGCGACGTGGTCGCCTTCCTCGACGACGACGCGGCAGCCCGGCCGGGCTGGCTGGCCGGCCTGCGCGAGTCGTTCGCGCCCGACGAGGTCGCCGTGGCGGGCACCGCGGTCGAGCCGCGCTGGGAGGGCGGCCGGCCGCCGAGCTGGTTCCCGCCCGAGTTCGGCTGGGTGGTCGGGTGCAGCTACCGCGGCCTGCCGGAGGTCAAGGCGACGGTACGCAACCCGATCGGCGCCTCCATGGCGGTCCGCCGGTCCGTGTTCGGGCAGGTGGGCGGCTTCTCCGGGGCGATCGGGCGGGTCGGCACGACCCCGGTCGGGTGCGAGGAGACCGAGTTCTGCATCCGCGTGGCGGCCCGGGACGGCAACACGGTGGTGTTCGACCCGACGTCCGCGGTCGACCACTTCGTGCCGGCGGTCCGGCAGACCATCCGGTACTTCGTCAGCCGGTGTTACCACGAGGGCCGGTCCAAGCGGATCGTGTCGCTGCTGCAGGGCAGCCGCGCGGGTCTGGCCTCGGAACGGCGCTACGTCAAGGTCACCCTGCCGCTGGCGCTCTACCTGGCCGTCGCCGGGGTGCGGCGCAACCCGGCGGGGCTGCTGCGGGGCGGCGTCGTCCTGATCGGGCTGGGCAGCACGGTCCTCGGCTACGTGGTGGAGTCGCTGCAACGCGGCCGGCTCACCTCGGCGAACCACTGATGGGAAACGCCGTGGACGCATCGTCCGTGCTGTTCAGCATCATCATTCCCACCTATGAGCGCCGGGACATCGTGCTGAGCACCGTGTCGTCGGTCGTCGCCACCCGGCGGCCGTGGCCGTGCGAGCTGATCGTCGTCGTGGACGGCTCCCGGGACGGGACGGTGGAGGCCCTGCGCGGCCTCGACCTGCCGCTCCCGCTGACGGTCCACGAGCAGCCGAATCAGGGATCCGCCGCGGCCCGCAACGCCGGCGCCGCCGCCGCGCGGGGCCGCTACCTGCTCTTCCTCGACGACGACATGACGGTGGAGGCCGACCTGCTCGTCGAGCACGGCAAGACCCTGGCCGCCGGGGCCGACGCCGTGGTCGGGCACATGGAGCTCGATCCGCGGTCGCCCCGCAACCTGCTGACCCGCGGGATCGAACGCTGGGCGGCCCAGCGCAAGGCGCGGCTGGACCGCTCCGCCGGCCGGCTCGGTGTCGGCGACTTCCTCAGCGGCCAGCTGTCGGTGCGGGCCGAGTGGTTCGCCCGGCTCGGCGGGTTCGACGCCGGCCTGACGGCCAACGGCACGTTCGGCGGCGAGGACACCGACCTGGTCTACCGGCTGCTGCAGGACGGCGCCCGCGTACGGGCCAACCTGTCCGCGGTTTCGCACCAGCACTACGTCGTGTCCCCGGAGCAGAACATCCGGCAATGGACGCAGGCCGGGCGGGCCGACACCATGCTCGCCCGCAAGCATCCCGGCCTCGGCGCGATCCTGACCGCCAACCACGGCGGGAACACCGCCGCCGGCCGGCTCTTACGCGCCCTGGCGATGCTGCCGGACGGGGTGACCCGGGCGGCCGGCGAGGTGGTGGTCCGCCGGGTCGGCCGGGGCCGCATGGACCTGCCCACCGAGTACCTGTTCGCCCGGTTCCGCGACTCGGTGTACTGGCGGGCGGTCCGGCAGAACGGCGGGCTCGACGTGTCGGCCGACGCCGGCCCGCTCATCCTGGCCTACCACGCGATCGCCGACCTGACCGACAGCCGCAACGGGCAGTACGGCGTGCCGCCCGAGCTGTTCGCGGAACACATCGCCGCGCTGCGGGAGGCCGGCCACCGCTTCATCGACGCCGACGACCTGCTCGAACACCTGGACGGCCGGCCGCTGCCGCCCCGCAGCGTCCTGCTGACCTTCGACGACGCGTACTCCAGCGTGCTGACCGACGCCGCGCCGGTCCTGGACCGGCTCGGGATCCGCGGGGTGGTCTGTGTCGTCGGCGACCAGATCGGCGGGTACAACGCCTGGGTCGCCGACCACGGCGGGGCGCGGCTGCCGCTGCTGGACGCCGCTCAGCTGGCGACGCTGCGGGCCGGCGGCTGGGAGATCGCCTCGCACAGCCGGCGGCACGCCCACCTCACCACGCTCGGGGCCGGCGACCTGCGCGCCGACCTCCGCGCGGGGCGCGACGCCCTGACCGCGGCCGGGCTCGGGACGCCACGGATCTTCGTGTACCCGTACGGGGAACACGATTCCCGGCTCCGGGCCCACGTCCGCCGGGCCGGCTTCGACGCGGCGCTGGCCGTCACGACCGAGCACGCCCACCCGGGCCCGCACAACCGGTACGCGCTCCCGCGCGTCGAGGCCAAGCGCGACACCACCCCGGCGGCGCTGCTCCGCATGATGGCCGATCCGGCCCGGACCCGTCCCGGCGTACGGGTCGGGCGGGAGCTGCACGCCCTGGCCACCGCGGTCGGCGTAACGGCCGTCCTGTCCCGCTCGCGCCGTAAGGGCGCGACCGGGGCCGGCGTGGGCTCCCCGGCGGCGTGGTGCGGTGAGTTCGAGCTCTCCGGTGACCTCGCGCCCACCGGCGTGGTCGCGGCCCGGGACGAGACCACGATGCGCGTGCTCGTCCGTCTGCACGGTGAGCCGCTGGGCTATCTGAGCCTGCCGCGGACCGGGACCGCCGCGGACGTGGCGGAGATCCGGGCCGCGGCCTGGCGCGAGTTCGGCGCCGCCCTGCAAGCGCACCTGGCGGCCGAGGGCGCCCGGATCCCGGCGGACTCCGAGCGGACCGCGTGGCGTCCCGCCGCCGCGCCGCCGGCCTGTCCCAACCGGGTCGACACCGACGAGCTGTTCTCCGTGGTGGTCTGCACCCGCAACCGCAGCGAGTCGCTGCCGGCCTGTCTCGACCGGCTCGCCGCCGTGGACCACCCGGCGGTGGAGTTCCTGATCGTCGACAACGCGCCGGCCGACGCCTCGACCGAGCTGTTGGTCAAGTCGTACGCCGCCGCCGACGAACGGTTCCGCTACCTGTGCGAGCCCCGGCCCGGCCTGTCCCGCGCCCGCAACGCCGGCCTGGCCGCGGCACGGGGACGCTACATCGCGTACACCGACGACGACGTCGCCGTCGACGCCGGCTGGCTCCGCGGGCTGGCCCGGGGCTTCCAGCGCCGCGCCGACGTCGTCTGCGTCACCGGCCTGGTCGGCACCGCGTCCATCGCCAACGACTCCGAGGCCTACTGCGACGCCCGGCTGCTGTCCTGGTCGACGCGCACCAGCCCGCAACTGTTCGACATGTCGGCGAGCCGTCGCAGCGACGCGCTGTACCCGTTCTCGGCCGGCATCTTCGGCACCGGGGCCAGCTTCGCGTTCGACCGGGAGCGGCTGGTCGGGCTGGGCGGGTTCGACGAGGCCCTCGGCGCCGGCACCCGCACCCGCGGCGGCGAGGACCTCGACGCCTTCGTCCGGGTGCTGCTCGGCGGCGGCGCCATCGCGTACGAGCCGTCCGCGGTGGTGTGGCACCACCACCGCGCGGACGAGGACTCGCTGCTGCAGCAGATGTACGGGTACGGGACCGGGCTGACGGCGTACCTCACAAAGCTGGTGCTGCACGCCGACACCCGCATGCAGGTGCTGCGCCGGGTGCCCGCCGGCCTGGCCCGGATCGCCCTGATCAAGCGGCAGACCGACGAGCGGATGGCCGCGTCCGTGACGGCGCCGCGCGGCGCCCTGCGCCGCGAGTTCACCGGCTACCTGGCCGGTCCGTGGCTGTACGCCGCGGCCCGCCGGGCGGCCCGGCGCTCGGAGGCCCGCACGTGACCGCCACTCTGTCGCACGTCGCTGCGCCGCGGGCTGCTGCCCCGGCCGAGACGCCGGGGCCCGGCGACACCGCCCGGGCCCGGCTGGTCCTCTCGGCGATCAGCCTGGTCGCCCTGCTCATCGGCGTGGCCGGGCTGCTGACCGGCGCCGGGGACCTGCGGGCCGCCGGCATGCTCGGCTACCTGCTGATCGGGCTGGGCGCGGCGCCGTGTGCGCTGAGCCGGCGCATGGGCCTGGTCCAGCGCCTGGCCTTCACCGGCGGCACCTCGCTGGCCGTCCTGGTCGGGGTGTCGGCCGTGATGCTGCTGGGCCGGCTGTGGCAGCCGATGCTCTTCGCGGCGATCGTCTGCGCCATCACCGCGGCGCTGCACGTGGCCGGGATCGCTGCCGCCGTACGCGAACTCCCGGCGCGGTCCGCGTCCCCGTGGCCGGCCCCACCGCGGGCCCTGCTGCTGGCGGTCGGCGGCGCGGCGCTCTGCGGGATCGCGGCGCTCACCCACCGCCATCTCGAACCCGGGCTCTGGGGCTACCTGGCCGACATCGGACCGCTGTGGTACCTGGGCCTGCTCCTGATCGTCGCCGCGCTGGCCTCGGCCCGGTCCGCCGGCGAGCTCAGCCTGGGCCTCGGGGTGCTGCTCCTGATGCTGGTGCTCACCGGCACGCCGGCCCTGGTCTACGACGGCCCGCGGATCCAGACCGCGGCCAAGCACCTCGAGTTCGTCCAGCAGATCCGCGACACCTTCCAACTGCGGACGCCGGTCGCCGTCTACAACGACTGGCCCGGCTTCTTCTCGGCCATGGCCTGGCTCAGCGACGTCGCCGGCCTGCGGGATCCGATGGCGCTGGCCACCGCCTGGCCGGCGGTCATCGGCGTCGCCCGGGTGTTCGCGATGCGGTACTTCGCCGGTCAGCTGCTCGACGGCAGGATCCTGCCGTGGCTCGCCACGGGGATCGGCGTCCTGGCCGACCCGCTCGGCCAGGACTACTTCTCGCCCCAGTCCGTCGGCCTCGTCCTCGGCCTGCTGATCGTCGGGGTCGCCCTGTCGGCCATGCGGGTCGCGGCCCGGGTGACGATCATGATCCTGTTCGGTTCGGCCGTCACCGTGGCTCATCAGCTCAGCCCGTACATCATCGGCGGCACGCTCTGCGTGCTCGTGGCGTTCGGCCGGCTGCGCCCCTGGTGGACACCGGCCGCCGTGCTGGTCCCGGTGCTCGCCTGGACCGGCGTGCACGCCGGTGACCTGGCCCAGTTCGTCTCGCTCGGCAGCGTCGGCGACGTCGGGAACTTCGGCATCCCCCAGTCGCCGGTGACCCCGGGCCTGCACAAGCAGCCGATCGTCACGGGCACGCTGGTGGCCATGCTCGCCGGCGTCCTGCTGGTCGGCCTCCTCGCCCTGTCGACCCTGATCCGGGACCGCCGGCAGGTGCGGACCTGGGCCCTGGCGGTGGCGTCGGCGGTCGGGCTGGTCGCGGTCGCGATCAACCCGTACGGGAACGAGGGCATCTTCCGCGCCATCCTCTTCGCGCTGCCCTGGCTGGCCGTGCTCGCCGCCCCGGCCGTCGTACGCGGCGCCCCGGCGGCGGCCGGCCGGCGATCGCTGGCCGTGCTGCTGACCCTCTGCGCGACCTTCGGCGTCGCCGCGCACGGGCTGGACGCGTCGAACGTCCTGCGCCGGCCGGACCGGGTGGCCCTGCACCGCTTCCTCGCCACCGACCTCCGGCCGCCCGCGGCCGGCTTCCTGCTCCTGCTCGGGCCGGCCGTCCTCGACCTGCCGATCTCCGCGCCGGAAGCCGGACAGACCCACGTCGTGCTCCGGCGCAGCGAGATCGACCCGCAGGGCTTCGCGCTCACCGGCGGGTCCGCGGCGGCGAACCGGCAACACATCACCGATGAGTTCGTCAGCTACACCGCCACCCGGTCACCCTCCGCGCGCCGGTACGCCCTGTGGTCCCCGGCGTCGTCGGCCTACGGGTGGGAATACGGGATGCACACCCGGCAGCAGTTCGAGGGACTGCGGGACTCGTTCGCCGCGTCGCCGTCCTGGCGGGTCGTCTACTCGTCCGGCGGCACCGTCCTGTTCGAGTACACCGGCCCGTGACGGTGAAGGTACGCGCCCAGCCGGCGCCCGACGACCACGTGGCGCAGCTCTTCGGCCGCGACTCGCTGTACATGCTGATGTGGGCGGTGCAGATCGTCAGCGCGGCGGTGCTCACCCCGGTCACCACCCGCGTCCTCGGGCTGTCCTCGTTCGGCACGGTGACCTCGGCGAACGCCGTCATGCAGGTGCTGTTCGTCTTCGCCGGTCTGGGCCTGCAGACGGCGGTCCAGCGCGAGTACTCCGCCCGGGCCAACCCGCGGGGAGCCCGCCAGCTGGTCCTGGCCGCCGTCGTGGTGATCGTGGCGATCTCGGCGCTGGCCTGGGGCACGATCGGCCTGTGGGCCGACGCCCTGCAGATGACGGACGACGGGCCCGCGCTGCGGCTGGCGGTGCTGTGGGCCGGCTCGTCGGCCCTGACCACGGTGTCCCTCGCGCTGCTCCGCAGCCAGGACAAGCTGGCCTTCTTCAGCGTGGTCGGCCTCGTGCAGTCGGTCGTCGCCGAGGCCCTGGCGCTGGGCCTGGTGAAGTTCTACCGGCCCACCGCCGAGGTCTTCCTGACCGGGCAGGTCGCCGCCGAGTTCCTGGCGGCCCTGCTGGGCCTGGCGCTGGCTCCGCCGGCGCTCTTCCGGCTGAGCGACCGGGCGGTGCTGATCCGCGCGTTCGCGTTCGCGCTGCCGCTGGTGCCGTCGGCGCTGAGCAGCTTCGTGCTGTCCACCTCCGACCGGCTGGTCATCGGCGCCGCCCTGGGCAGCGAGGAGGTGGCCCGCTACCAGGTGGCGTACAACATCGGGTCGATGCCGATGCTGCTGTTGTGGATCCTGCACTCGGCCTGGATGCCCCGGTTCTTCGCGATCACCGGCGACGCGGAACGGCGTACCGTGCTGGCCGAGAGCCGGGACGCCCTCTACCGGCTGCTGATCCCGATCCTGATCGGCTTCGCCTGCGGCGCCCCGCTGGTGCTGCGGGTCTGGGCGCCCTCGTCGTACCGGCCCGACAGCCTGCTCCTGCTGCTGTGCATCGTGCTGATCACGGCGATCCCGTCCGCCGGCCAGCTCGCGGCGACCAGGGCCCTGACCGCGGACGGGCGGACGGTGGTGATCGCCTTCGTGACCATCCTGGCCGCGGCGCTCAACGTGGCGCTCAACCTCCTGCTGGTGCCCTGGCTCGCGCTGACCGGTTCCGCGCTGGCCACGCTGGCCGCGTACGCGTTCCTGCACGTCGCGCTGTCGGTGGCCGGGCGCGGCAGCCAGAAGGCTCCACCGCCGGGCCGGTTGCTGCAGCTGCAGCTCGCGGGGGTGGCCGTGTTCGCGGTGCTGTCGGCCGGCATCGCGGAGACCCCGGTCGTTCTGACCGTCCGCGTCGCCGCCGCCGTCGGCTGCGTCGTCTGGTTCCTGTACGAGCTGACGCGCATCGGCAAGATGCCCCGGCCCGACCCCGCTGGGTCCTAACCCTTCCTGTTCGACAGCCGCACCCGCCACGCATCGAGGCAGCGCACCTGATCTTGTTCGAGCTGCTGGCCAGCCCCGCGGGCGCGTTCCCGAAGCGCCTCGTCACCGTGTCGCGGATGCCTGGTCAGCCAGAGCGACCAGAGCAGCGCGAGCGTCCCAACCGGCCATGCAAGGCAGAGCTGACGACGACGTCGAAATGCCCGCGTTGATCGGCCGCGTTGGTGGCGAACATGAGCAACTGCTGCGCCGATTCCGGCAGCCCCACCGAGAGCTCCCACGCGGTGTGGTCCAGCTCCGGTCCGTCCGGCGCCCCGAGGAGCCGGATTGTGCCGAGTAGCGGCCCCGTCAGGTCCCCCGGCAGGCGATTCAGCCTGTGCCGGCGCAACAGGCTATCGGTCATTGTCGGCAGCGGACGGCGCCAGACCACTCGTGTGGCCGGTCGGTGAGGCAGAGCGTTGCCCCAGCCGTCCGGATGCTCAAGCCGTGACGTGGGCGACCACCAGGTCGCCGATCATCTGGCGCAGGTGGTCGCGCAGGCCCGGGTCCAGCAGGTCCCGGTCGAAAATCGCCCGGAAGGTGTAGCGGTTGGCCCCGCGGAAGACGCAGAACGCGCTGATGATCATGTGGACGTCGAGGGCGTCCAGGTCGTCGCGGAACAGGCCGGCGGCGCGTCCGCGGTCCATGATGCGGGTCAGCACGTCCAGGGCGGGCGCGGCCAGCACCTCGCGGGATTCGGAGCGCAGCAGGTTCTCGGCGTAGTGGATGTTCTCGATGGCCACCAGCCGGACGAAGTCCTGGTGCGACTCGTGGTGGTCGAAGGTGAGCTCGGCCAGCTGGCGCAGGGCGTCGACGGGCTCGAGGTGGTCGACGTCGAGCTGTTGCTCCAGCGCGCGGATGTGGCGGTAGGCGCCCTCCAGCACGGCCAGGTACAGCCCCTGCTTGCCGCCGAAGTAGTAGTAGATCATCCGTTTGGTGGTCCGCGTCTTGGCGGCGATCTCGTCGACCCGGGCGCCGGTGTAGCCCCGGTCGGCGAACTCGTGAGTGGCCACGTCGATGATCTCCGCGCGCGTCCGCTCGGGGTCGCGCACCCGTGGTGCTGCTGCCATGCGCGCCTCTCTTCTTCCGTGTTTGCGCTCAAGGCTTACACGACGACGGCCGGGCCGCGGCGGACGGCCCCGGCCTCGGCGACGGTGGGCTCACAGGCCGAGGTAGATGCGCCGCACCTGCGGGTCGTGCCGCAGCTGGGCCGAGGTGCCGGTCATCGCCACCTCGCCGTTCTCGACCACCAGGCAGCTGCTGGTCGCCTCGAAGGTCAGCTTGGCGTTCTGCTCGACCAGCAGCAGGCTGAGCCCTTCGGCGCGCAGCCGCACCAGGACGGCGAGGATGTCCTCGACCAGCTTCGGCGACAGGCCCATCGAGGGCTCGTCGAGCAGCAGCAGGCGGGGCCGGGACATCAGCGCCCGCCCGATGGCCAGCATCTGCTGCTGCCCGCCGGACAGGGCGCCGGCCAGCCGCCCGCGCATCTCGCCGAGCACCGGGAACAGCTCGTAGACCTCGGCCATCGTCGCCCGGGTGGGCGCGTTCCACTTGCGGGCGTACGCGCCGAGCATCAGGTTCTTCTCCACCGACAGCCCGGCGAAGACGTGCCGCCCCTCCGGCACGTACCCGATGCCGTGGCGGACCATCATCCGGGCCGGCACCCGGCTGAGGTCGGTGTCGCCGAAGCGCAGCGCGGCGACCCGGCGCGGAACCAGGCCCATGACGGCCTTCAGCGTCGAGGTCTTGCCGGCTCCGTTGGCGCCGATGACGCCGATCGCCTCGCCGGCCGGTACGGAGAAGCTGAGGTCACGCACCGCGCAGACGCCGCCGTAGTGGACGCTGAGCCCCTCGACCGTCAGCTCCGGCGCGGTCGTGGTCGTCGGCTCGGACACCGCGGTCATCGGGTCACCTCCGGGACGGACGGCAGGTCGTCGGAGCTCATCGAGTCGCCCAGGTAGGCCTCGATGACGGCGGGCGTCCGGGCCACCTGGGCCGGTTCGCCCTCGGCGATGACGCGGCCGCCGGCCAGCACGGTGATCCGCTCGCACAACGACATGACCAGGCCCATGTTGTGTTCGATGACGATGACCGTGACGCCGCTGTCGCGGATGGCGCGCACGATGTCGCTGAGCTGGCGCACCTCCTCGCCGTTGAGGCCGGCGGCGGGCTCGTCGAGCAGCAGCAGCGACGGCGCCGCGGCCACCGCCCGGGCGATCTCGACCCGCCGCTGGATGCCGTACGGCAGCGACTTCGGCGGCAGGCCGGCGAAATCGGCGAGTCCGTACCGGTCGAGCACGGCGCGGGCCTGCCGGTGCAGCTCGCGGTCGCGCCGCAGGATGCCGACCGGTCCGAGCAGGTAACGCCAGCTCGACAGGGTGCGGCTGCGGTCGAGCGCGACCAGCACGTTCTCCTCGACGGTGAGGTCGCCGAACAGGCGCAGGTTCTGGAAGGTGCGCGACATGCCGGCCCGGGCCAGCCGGTACGGGGTGCTCCCGGTCATGTCCCGGCCCCGGAACTCCACCCGGCCCCCGGTCGGCCGGTAGAGGCCGCTGATCACGTTGAACAACGTGGTCTTGCCGGAGCCGTTCGGCCCGACGACGCCTCGGATCTCGCCCCTGTCCACCGTGAGGGAGACCCGGTCGAGCGCCTTGAGGCCGCGGAACCGCATGGTCACCTCGGCGACCCGCAGCATGGTCGTGGCCTGGTCCGGCGGCGCGGCCGTCGGCTCGTACGGGGTGAAGGGCCCGAGCCGCGGGGCCGCACCCTGTCGTCCCCGCCGGCGTTGCCGCAGCACCCTCGCGCGTGCCGGCAGCCCGGCCAGCCCGGTCGGCGCGAAGACCACGACGAGCACGACGACCGTGCCGTACGCGACCTGCGCGATGGTCGGATGGTCGACCAGCGCCTCGCGGACCAGCGCCAGGCTCACGGCGCCGACCACGCACCCGATCAGGCTCTGCCGCCCCCCGATGATCACCATGGCCAGCAGCAGGAACATGTTGGCGATGCCGAAGGACTCCGGCGCGACGTAGCGGATCAGCCCGGCGTAGAGCACCCCGCCCACGCCGCCGTAGACGCTGGCCAGCAGGAAGGCGGTCATCCGCAGCAGCGGGACCTCGGCGCCCAGGGAGCCTGCGGCCAGCGAGTCGTCGCGCATCGCGCGCATCCGCCGGCCGAGCCCGGTCCGGACGACGAACAGGCCGAACCCGAGCGCCAGGGCCAGCACGATCAGCTCGAGGTAGTAGTACAGGTACTCGCTGGACAGGTCGACGCCGGGCAGCACCGGCACCGGGATCGCCGAGATGCCCTCGGCGCCGCCGGTGATCTCCGCGTTGGTCACCCAGTTGGTGAAGGCCAGCGCCAGGCCGAGCGTCACGATGCCCAGATAGTGCGACTGCACGCGCAGCGCCGGGGTGCCGACGACCAGGCCGATCGCCACGGTGGCGGCGACGGCGAGCAGGGCCGAGACCCAGAAGCCGAGGCCCGCCCGGGTCGTCAAAATGGCCGTCACGTAGGCGCCGACGCCGAAGAACGCCACCTGGGCCAGGTTCACCTGGCCGGCGATGCCCATGGCCAGGCCGAGCCCGGTCGCCAGGATCGCGAAGATCAGGATGACGTTCACGACGTGGATGGCGTACGAGTCCAGGCCGTAGGGCAGCAGCCAGGCCGCGACGGCGATCAGCGCGATCAGCGCGAGGCGGGATCTCATGCCCGGTTCACCGTCCGCTCGCCGAAGACGCCGGTCGGGCGGACCATGATGATCACCGTGAAGACGAGGAAGGTGACCAGCTCGGAGTAGCCCTGGAAGTGCCCGGCGGTGAAGGAGTCGAGGATGCCGATCGCCAGCCCGCCGACGATCGCCCCGGGGATGCTGCCGAACCCGCCGAGGATCGCGGCGGCGAATCCCTTGATGCCGAGCGCGCCGCCCAGCGCCGGGCTCACGTAGAGCAGCGGACCGACCAGCCCGCCGGCCAGCGCGGCCAGGCCACCCCCGATCATGAAGGCGACGGCGTTGCTGTGCCCCACGTGGATGCCGACCGCGGTGGCCGCCTCGTGGTCCATCGCCACGGCCTGCATCGCCGCACCCCGTTTGGTCCGGGACAGGAACAGCACCAGCAGCACGGTGGCGACCGCCGCGATGGCCAGCACGACCAGGTCGTAGGTGCGGATGCGCAGGCCGAACAGGTCGAGCGGGGCGGACGGGACCGGCGAGGGCACCGCCCGGCCGGTGGCCCCCCAGATCATGATGATCAACGCGTCGAGCACGATGCCGAAGCCGATCGTGCCGATCAGCATGAGATCGAAGTCGCGATTCTCCAGCGGCCGCAGCACCCGCTCGATGACCAGGCCGATCGCCCCGGTCAGCGCGATGGCGATCACCATCGCCAGGGCGAAGGGCAGCTTGGTGGACAGGTAGAACGTGGAGGCGAGGTAGGCGCCGACGGTCACGACGTTGCCGTGCGCGAAGTTGACCAGGCCCATGGTGCGGTAGACCAGGGAGAACCCCAGGGCCACCAGGGCGTAGACGGCGCCGAGGCTGACGCCGCCCACGATCGTCTGCAGAAAGACCTGCACGGGGTTCTCCTTCGGCCCGTCAGCTCGCCGCGACGAGCTTGCCGCTCTGGATGGTGCCGATCGACGTCTCGAAGATGCCGACGCCGGTCTTGTCGAACGCGAAGGCGCCGAGCAGACCCTGGTACCGGGTGGCGCGGATCGCCTCGGCGAGGTCCTTGCCGGTGGCCACGTTGCTGGTCTTCAGCGCGGTGAGCAGGATCTGGGTGCCGTCGTAGGCCTTCGCGCCGTGCAGCTCGGCCTCCTCGTTGAACTTCTTGCGGTACGCGGCGGCGAACTTCTTGGACGCGTCGTTGATCTCGTTGCTCAGGTACGGCGAGCTGACGATGGTGCCCTCGGCGTTCCTGGCGCCCGCCGTGTCGATGAACACCGGCGTGCCCTGCGGCGCCGCGCCGACGAAGGTCGCGGTGATGCCCAGGTCGCGGGCCTGCTTGACGATCAGGCCGGACTCGACCTCCTCGGCGCCCAGGAAGATCACTTTCGGGTTCTTCTGGCGGATGCCGGTGAGCGCGGCGCTGAAGTCCTTCTGATCGGTGGTGACCACCTGATCCGCGACCGGGGTGACGCCGCGGCTGCGCAACGCCTTGAGGAACGCGTCGTGCTCGCCCTTGCCGTAGCCGCCGTTGTTGCTGATCATGGCGATGCTCCGGACGCCCTGGTCGTCGACGACGTGCCGGGCCAGGGTCTCGTCGTAGGTGGTGCTGGTCGGGCCGTTGAGGAAGAGGAACTCGCTGCCCACCGCGACCAGGCCCGGCGACTGACCGGAGGTGATGTTGGGAATCTGCGCCTGCTTGAGGATGGGTGCCATGGCGATGGTCACCGCGCTCTCCGCGGTGCCGATCATCGCGATGTAGCCCTCGCTGTCGATCTTCCGGGCCAGGTTGGTGCCCACCGTGGGGTCGCCCTGGTCGTCGAAGACACCGAGCTGGATCTGGCGGCCGTCGATGCCCCCGGCGGCGTTCCACTCGTCGATGGCCAGCCGGGCGCCCTTGAGCTCCCAGGCGCCCAGCGAGCTGAGCTGGCCGCTCTGCGCGTCGACCAGGGCGATCTTGATGGGTCCGGAGTTGTCACCGGACGACTCCTGGTCGGCGCCCGGGGCGCTGCACCCGGTGGCGAAGGCGGCGGACAGGACGGCGAGGACGGATATGGCGGCGGCGCGTCGTCGGAGCATGGAGCGTCTCACCTCAATCAGGAGTGGGTCATTCGAAAACGCCCTGGTAGATGTCCTTGATGTTCCAGTGGCCGGGGGTGGGTACCGGCTCGTTGACCATCGGCACGTCGATGACCGCGGGCCGGCGGCGTTCCACGGCCGTCTTGAGGGCGGCACTCAGGTCGCCCGGCTCCCCGACCAGGTAGCCGTCGGCGCCGCAGGCGCGGCCCAGCGCGGCGAAGTCGGGGCTGTACGGGTTGCCGTCCGGATCGACGAAGTCGCACCCGTAGCTGCGGCCGAAGAAGGTCGACTGCAGGTCCGAGATGGTGCCGTGGGCCCGGTTGTTCATCACCAGAAAGATCACCGGGAGTCCCTGCTCGACGGCGAGCGGCACGGCCGGCAGCTGCGCGCTCATGCCGCCGTCGCCGATCAGCGCCACCACGACCCGGTCGGGGTCGGCGATCTGTACGCCCAGGGCCGCCGCCGGGCCGAAGCCCATGGTCGAGGCGCCGCCGGGGGTGATGAACCGGCCGTCCGCGGGCAGCGGGTAGCACTGGGCGACGCCGTTCTTGTTCCAGCCGACGTCGGTGACCAGCACGGCGTCGCTGGGCAGGGCGGCCCGCACGTCGGCCAGGATGCGCTCGGGGCGCAGCGGGAACTGGTCGCTGCGCCCGCGCTCGGCGCTGGCGGCGAACAGCTCGGTGCGCGCCGTACGGATCTGCTCGCGCAGCCCCGCGCGGGTCGCCGGGTCGGGCCGCAGCCGGCGCACCGCGCCGAGGATCTGCCCGACGGCGAGACCCGCGTCGGCGACCACGCCGATCTCCACCGGGTAGTTGCGTCCGATCTCGGCCGGGTCGATGTCGATCTGGATCAGCCGGCTCGGCGGGAAGCTCCACGTGTGCTGCGGGTTCCAGGAGCTGGAGTCGGTCTCGGCGAACCGGGTGCCGATGGCCAGCACCCGGTCGGCCGCGCGGGCGTACGCGTTGGTCTGGGCCAGCCCCCAGAAGCCGGTCATGCCCATCACCAGCGGGTGGTCGTCGGGCAGGGCGCCCTTGGCCATCAGCGAGTGGGCCACCGGGATGTCGAGATGCTCGGCCAGTTCGCGCAGCGCGCGCCGGCCCTCGGGTCCGCCGAGCCCGCCACCGAGGTAGATCAGCGGCCGCTCGGCCGCGACGAGCTCGGCCGCGATCCGGTCGGCGTCGGCGGGGGAGAGGTCCGGGACGGTGGCGGCCCGCGGCAGCGGGTACGCGTTCCCGGGGCCCGCCGGCGGCCGGGAGAACATGTCCATCGGCACGTTGAGCAGCACCGCCCCGGGCCGGCCGGAGGTCGCCGTCCAGAACGCCCGCTCGGTGAAGCGCGGCAGGTCCGCCACCCGGTGCACGTGCCACGCCCGCTTGACGAAGGGCCGGTAGATGGCCGTCTGGTCGGCGTCGGCGTGCAGGTTGACCTCTTGGTGCGGGTGCCGGCCGTGCAGGTGGGACGGGATGTCGCCGGAGATGGCGATCAGCGGGACCGAGTCGAGCGCGGCGGTCGCCACGCCGGTCACCGCGTTCATCATCCCGGGGCCCACGTGCAGCAGCACGACGCCGGGCTTGCCGGTGGCGCGGGCGTAACCGTCGGCCGCGTGCGCGGCGGTCTGCTCGTGGCGGGCGATGACGAAATGGATGTCGCTGCGGCCGAGCGCGTCCAGCAGCGCGATGTTGGTGTGCCCGCAGGTGCCGAAGATGTGCTCGACGCCGTAGGCGGCCAGCTGGGCGACGAGCGCGTCGGCCGCGGTCCGTTCCGTCATCAGTTCTCTCCCCAGATCGACAGGCCTCGCAGCATCAGCGTCTTGACGACCGTGTAGTCCTCGACCATGTGCCGCGGCGACTCCCGGCCGAAGCCGGAGTCCTTCACCCCGCCGAACGGGACGTGGTCGAGCCGGAAGTTGGACGAGCCGTTGACCACCAGGCCACCCACCTCCAGCTCCCGCCAGGCGGTGAGGATGCGGTTGACGTCGGCGGTGAACAGCCCGGCCTGCAGCCCGAACCGGCTGGTGTTGCACAGGGCCAGCACCGCGTCGAAGTCGTCGAAGGGCAGGACGCTGACCAGGGCGCCGAAGACCTCGTGGGTGACCACGGCGGCGTCCGCCGGCGGGTCGGCGACCACGGTGGGAGCCAGGGTGGCGCCGTCGCGGGTGCCGCCGGCGGTGATGCGCGCGCCCCGCTCGGCGGCCTCGGTGGCCCAGCTCAGCACCCGCTGCGCCGCCTGGTCGTCGACCATCGACCCGACGTCGGTGTCCGGGTCGAGCGGATCGCCGACCCGCAGCTTGCCGACCTCGGCCGTCAGCAGGTCGACGAAGGCGCCGAAGCAGCGGCGGTCCACATAGACCCGCTGCACCGAGATGCAGCTCTGCCCGGAGTTGCTGTAACCGGTGCGGGCGCAGACGGCCGCGGCGGCGGCCAGATCGGCGTCGTCGCACACGATCGTCGCGGCGTTGCCGCCGAGCTCGAGGACGAGCCGCTTGGCGCCGGCCGCCCGGGCCACCGCGGCGCCGGTCTCCGCGCTGCCGGTGAAGCTGATCACGGCCACCTCCGGCGCGGCGCACAGGGCGGCGCCGATCGCGCCACCGCCGTGCAGCAGCTGCACCGCCTCGACCGGCGCCCCGGCCTCGAGCAGCAGGGCGACGACGCCGGCCGACACCGCGGGCGCCTGCGGCGGGGCCTTGACGATGGTGCTGTTGCCGGCCGCGAACGACGCGCCCAGCTTGTGCGCGAGCAGGTTGGCCGGGGCGTTGAACGGCGTGATGGCCAGGGCGACGCCGGCCGGCGCGCGGTAGGTCAGGGCGGTGTGGCCGACGCCGCGCGCCCAGCCGGCGACCGGCAGCAGCTCGCCGCCGATCTGGCGGGCCTCGGCCGCGCAGACCGCGAACGTGTCGGCGACGCGGTCGATCTCGTTGCGGCCGTCCGTGACCGGCTTGCCTAGCTCGAGCGCGATCAGCCGGGCGAGCCGGTCGCGGTGCCCGGTGGCGAGGCCCGAGGCCCGCTCCAGGATGTCGGCGCGGGTGGCCGGGGCCATGCGCGCCACGGTGCGGGCGCCGGCCTTCGCGTACTGCGCGGCCACGCGGGCGTCGTCCTTCCCGGCCGTCCGGGCCCGGCTGACGACCGAGCGGGTGAAGGGGCCGACACGCTCGGCCGACGGACCGTCGTCGCGCCATCGGCCGGCCAGCAGCGAGGGGGCGTACGCCACCGCTCCGGGTGCCTCACCGAGGATCGTGTCCACCATCAAACCCTCCCTTGGTCCGTTGTACGGACCACAATGCCATGTCTGGACCGCTCTGTGGACCCGGGTGTAACGTACGGTTGGCCGCCGGTCGAAGGCAAGGGGCGGCATCGAAAAGTTACGAGCCGATGACGCCATGACCCGGGACGGCACAATCTGGGGTGTCCACGCCACCACCGGCCGCCTGCCGCGGCCGACGAAAGGGAGTGAGTCACGGTGCCATCCGCGACCGGCCGCAAATCCGCCAGCGCCGACGAGACGTCCGACGGCCAGGGCGTCCGCAGCATCCAGCGCGCCCTCGACATCCTGTCGCTGCTGAGCGACGACCGACCGCTGATCGCGATCCGCGACATCGTCGCCGCCACCGGGCTGGCCAAGACCACGGTCATCCGGATCGTTCAGACCCTCGAGCAGAGCGGTCTGCTGTGGGCGACCAACGCCGGCTACATGGCCGGTCCCGGCCTGTGGCGGTGGGCGCACCTGGCCCGGCGCAGCTGGGAGCTCCCGCCGGAGACCCAGCGGCTGATGCGCGAGCTCGCGGCGAGCGAGCGGGAGACGGTCAACATGTACGTGGCCCGCGACGTCGTGCGGGTCTGCATCGCCCAGCAGGAGAGCCCGCAACCACTGCGGCACGTCGTGCACGTCGGCGACGAGCTGCCGCTGTGGGCCGGCGCCTCGGCCAAGGTGCTGCTGCGCAACGCGTCCCCCGCGCTGCTCGATCGCGTCGCCGCGTCCTCGCCCTACGGCGCGGGACACGTACGGCGCATGCGGGAGTGGATCGACGAGGCCACCCACCAGGGGTACGCGGTGAGTCACGGCGAACGCGACGCGGGGCTGTCCGCGGTCGCCGTGCCGATCCTGGGCCGGTCCGGCACGGTGGTGGCGGCGCTGACGCTGAGCGGCCCGACCGTGCGGTTCACCGACGATCGGGTCGCCGCCTTCGCCCAGGCGTTGCTGGCCGCGGCGACACAGATGAACGAGCGCGGCTTCGACCACCCGCTCGGCTCGTCGTTCTAGACCCCGGCCGGGCCGCGCCCGGTCCGGCCGGGAGCATCGGAAGGAGAATCGCGCATGCACGACCGGCCGCTTCACGGTGTCCGCGTCCTCGACCTCACCAACGTTCTCGCCGGGCCGTACTGCACGTACCACCTCATGCTGCTCGGCGCGGAAGTGATCAAGATCGAGCTGCCCGGCCGCGGCGATCTCGCCCGCCGGCTCGGGCCGGACCCCGAGCTCAACCGGGCGGGACTGGGCACGTCGTTCCTGGCCCAGAACGCCGGCAAGAAGTCGATCGAGCTGGATCTCAAGGACGAGGCCGGCCGCGCCACCTTCGCCGAGCTCGTGACCCACGCCGACGTGCTCGTCGAGAACTTCCGGGCCGGCGTGCTGGCCCGGATCGGCTTCTCGTGGGAGCGGCTGCGCACGCTCAACCCCGGGCTCGTCTACTGCGCCATCAGCGGCTTCGGCCAGACCGGGCCGATGAGCCAGGCTCCGGCGTACGACCAGATCATCCAGGGCCTGTCCGGGATGATGAGCGTGACCGGTACGCCCGACACCGCGCCGCTGCGGGTCGGCTTCCCGGTGGCCGACACCGTGGGCGGCCTCAGCGCCGCCCTGGCCGTCACCGCCGCTCTCGCCGGCCGGCAGCAGGACGGGCGGGGCTGCTTCCTCGACGTGTCCATGCTGGAGGCCTCGTTGTCCGCGATGGGCTGGGCGGTCTCGAACTACCTGGTCAGCGGCGTCGAGCCGCAGCCGATGGGGGACCAGAACGCCACCGCCGCGCCCTCCGGCACGTTCGACACCGCGGACGGCCCGCTCAACATCGCGGCCAACCGGCAGGAACAGTTCGAGACGCTGTGCCGCCTGGTCGGCCGGCCCGATCTGATCGACCACCCCCGGTTCGCCGACCGGGAGGCCCGCAAGCTGCACCGCGACGAGCTCAACAAGCATCTCAACGACGCCCTGCGCCGCCGGCCCGCGCTGGAGTGGGAGCAGCTGCTCTCCGCGGCCGGCGTCCCGGCCGCCCGCATCCTGACCGTCGCCCAGGCCGTCGCCGTCGACCAGGTGGTGGGCCGCGGGTTCGTCACCGAGCTGCCGTTGCCCGCCGGCACGCCGGCGGCCGTGCGGGACCGGACCGGCACGCTGCGGGTCAGCGGCGCCGGCGTGCTGGTCGACGGCGAGCCGTTGACGCCGCCGGCTCCGCCGCCCGGGCTCGGGGAACACAACGCCGACCTGCCCGAGCTGGTGCGGCGCTGGCGCGGCGCCCGGTAACGACGCGCTAGGCATTGCCGCCACCGGTCAACGCGAGGAAGTCCGCGAACATCCGCTCCGCGTCCGGCTCATGGCCGGTGAAGAGGCGGAACGACGCGGCGGCCTGGTGCACGACCATGCCGCCGCCGTCGGCCACCCGGCAGCCGCGGACGCGGGCGGCGCGGATGAGCGCGGTGTCGAGCGGACGGTAGATCACGTCCGCGACCCAGAGGTCCGGTCGCAGGTGCTCGGCGGCGATCGGGCTGCCGTGATGGCCCTCCATCCCGATCGGGGTGGCGTTGACGAGTCCGGCCGCGTCGGCCAGCCGGCCGGGGACGGCCTCGGGCGTCACCGGCACGACGGTCACGGCGGCGTGTCGGCTCAGCGCGGCGGCGAGCCGCTGGGCGCGGCCGAGGTCGACGTCGGCCACGGTGATCCTCCGGCATCCCGCCTCGGCCAGGGCGGCCGCCACGGCGAGGCCGGCGCCGCCCGCACCCAGCAGCACGACGTGGTGCAGATCGACGCCGGGCAGCGCGCGGGCCAGGCCGGTGGCGAAGCCGTACCGATCGGTGTTGTGCCCGGTCGCCCGGTCGCCGTCGAAGACCACGGTGTTGACCGCGCCGATCTCGGCCGCCTCCGGCGCGAGCACGTCGAGGTGGGGCAGGACCGCCTGTTTGGCGGGGTGGGTGATGTTGAGCCCGCGGAATCGCAGCTGCCGCGCGGCGAGCAGCAGCTCGCCCACGTCGCCGTTGCGCAGTTCGACCAGTTGGTAGAGGTAGCGCAGACCCTGCCGGTCGGCCTCGCGTTCGTGCAGGGCCGGGCTGAGGGACGTGGCGATGCCGGAGCCGATCAGGCCCACCAGGTAGCGCTCCTGCTCCTCGGCCATGCCGCCGCCTCCGCACTCTTTGTACGAACCAGTACGTTAGTTAGCGGGACCGAAACACGTCAATGCCTGGTCCTCCGCGCCGGCCCGGCTGCGGTGCTCAGCCGCAGAACGGAAGCTTGCCCATGGCGGACAGGATCCCGGTGACGATGTGCTCCTTGAAGAATGCCTGCCCGACGTAACCCGAGCCGTCGGTCCAGGCGGCCGAGTCGTGGCCCAGGGCGGTGACCCAGGAACGGCCGCCGTCGTAGTACTGGCACCACGAGATCGGGTGGAACCGGCCATGGCCGGGGTGCGTGCCGGCCCGGGTGGCCAGGGTGGACTCGTCGACGGCGAGGAGGAACTTCACCCGGGTGGGAAAGGGCATCCAGTTGTACCACTCGTCCTTGAACTCCCAGCGGGCCGGCAGCCCGGCGGTGGAGGAGTCCCTGGTGAGGGTGACGATGATGCCGTTCTGGTGGGCGCCGTGGTCGTAGTACTGGGTGCCGCCGCACAAGCCTTCGTAATAGGGCCAGTTGTACTCGGTGCCGCCGATGGCATTGTGAATCCCCACGAACCCGCCGCCGGCCCGCAGGTACTGCCGCAGCGCGGTCCGGGCCGCGTCCAGGTGCGCGCCGGTGGTCGTGTCGACCGCGGCGGCCGGTTGCACCGCCGTGCCGTGCTTCCACAGCGTGTCGCGGCTGGTGCTGCCGAAGACCACGGCCTTGTAGGTGCTGCCGATGCCGGGCATCCGGGTGACGTCCTCGGTCCAGTCGACCTGCACGCCGACCTCGCCCATCCACTTGACGACCGCGTTCTGCAGGACGTGGGCGTCGGTCAGCGCGGGGTTCAGCCCGGCCGGCAGCGCCGGTCCGAGGTGCGCGTGCCGCGGACCGGCGGTCCGCGTGTACAGCAGGATCCGGTCCTGCCGGTTGCTGACCCACGGGTGGTACGACGCGGGTACCTGCCCCCGGACGACGTTGTAGTACGGGTCGAGGTAGTCCCACTGCCCGCGCGGGACGGTGGTGGTGATCGGCTGTTTCACCGTCGGCTCGGCGCCGCCGGCATGCCGCGCGCCGGCCTCGTCGGGGGTCGCGCCGGCGGCGGTCTGGCCGGGCAGGGCGGTGGTGGCGGCGGTAGCCGCGGCCGTGGCGGCCGCACCGCGCAGGACCAAGCGCCGAGGAATTCTTGCCATGACCGGCCACCCTTCTCGCGGTCCACGTAGCGGACCGTCGGTTCCGCTGTGAGGTTGGGATCACTGTAGAGACGGGGCTCCTCCGCGCGCAAGCAGAGAACCGATCCGCAGAGCGGACCTACTGGACCGCGAAGCGGACCACGGTTTATGGTCGCGCTATGAACGTTTCGCCGGTCGCCGACTGGTGGGGCACCGCGGTGTCCCGCATCGAACCCGATGTCGTGGAACTCCGCGGCACGCCCGTCGAGGACCTCATCGGCGCCATCGGCTTCGGCTCGATGATCTGGCTTATGCTGCGCGGTGAACGCCCGGACGAGCGGCAGGCCGCTCTGCTCGAGGCCGCTCTGGTCGCCGGTGTCGACCACGGGCCGCACGCGCCGTCGATCGCGATCGCCCGCATGGCCGTCACCTGTGGAGTCGGCCTCAACAACGCGATGGCCAGCGCCATCAACACGCTCGGCGACTCGCACGGCGGCGCCGGCCAGGACTGCGTGGTCCTGCTCGACGAAGTCGTCACCCGCTCCGCCGGCAGCGCGGGCCCCGGGCCGGCCGCCGCCGACGTCGTTGCCGCCTGGCGGACCCGCGGCATCCGATATTTTCCCGGTTTCGGCCACCGCTTCCACACCCGCGATCCCCGGCGCGACCCCCTGCTCCGGCTCGTCGCGGCGGCGGCCACCGACCATGTCGTTCCCGGCGACCACCTGCGCGCCGCGCTGGCCGTCGAAGAGGTCCTCAACCGCGGCCGCAGCAGGCCCGTGCCGATGAACATCGACGGCGCGACCGCGGTGATCTACGCCGAGCTGGGCTTCCCCGCGCCCCTGGCGCGAGGACTGTTCGTGCTGAGCCGCAGCGTCGGGATCCTCGCCCACGCGTGGGAGGAGATCGGCCAGGGACGCCGCAACAAGGGACCGATCCCTCCGTCCGTCCGCCCCACCTACCTCGGCTGACCGCGATGCCCGCCCAGCTGACCATCGCCACCGCGTGTCTGTCCGGAACCCTCGAGGACAAGCTGGCCGCCGCCGCGGCCGCCCGGTTCCACGGCGTCGAGCTCGCCGGCCGCGATCTCGTCGCGTCGTCGTGGTCGCCCCGGCGCATCGGTGAGGAATGCGCACGGCGGGGCCTCGGCGTCGAGGCGTACCAGGCGCTGACCGACATCGAGGCGGTGCCGCCCGGCACGTTCGCCGACAACCTGCGCCGCGCGAGCCGCACCTTCGACGTCCTGGAGCAGATCGGCGTGCGTACCGTCGTCGTCGGCTCCACGATGTCGGGCGAAGCGGTGGACGACGACGACCTCGCGGCCGAGCAGCTGCACACCCTCGCCGATCTCGCCGCCGGGCGCGGCCTGCGCATCGCCTACGAGGCCCTCGCCTGGGGCCGCTTCGTCAGCACCGCCGCACACGCGTGGCGCATCGTCCGCCGCGCCGGGCACCCCGCGCTGGGCCTCTGCCTCGACAGCTTCCACGTCCTGTCCCGCACCGACAGCACCGGACTGCGGGTGATACCCGGTGACAAGATCTTCCACGTCCAGCTGGCCGACGCGGCCCGTACGGTCATGGACACGGCCGAGCGCAGCAGCCATCACCGCCTGTTCCCCGGCCTCGGCTCGTACGACCTGACCGGCTTCCTGGGCAGCGTGCTGAGCACCGGCTACGACGGACCGCTGACCCTCGAGGTCTCCGACGACGTGTACCGGCAGGCGGACCCCCGGCACGCCGCCATCAACGGCATGCGGTCGATGCTCGCTCTGCAGGAGTCGGCGCCCTCGGCCGGGATGCGGGATCTGCCACCGGCGCCCGGCCTGGGCCGGATCGTCTTCACCGAGCTGGCGGTCGACGCGGTCTCCGGACCCACGATCGCCGACGGCCTGCGGGCGCTCGGTTTCGCCCCCACCGGGCGCCACCGCTCGAAACCCGTGCAGCTGTGGCAGCAGGGCGGGGCGCGGGTGCTGCTCAACTACGCCGCTCAGCGCACCGTCGCGCCGGGCACGGCAACGGTGTGCGCGCTGGCGGTCGAGAGCACCGACCCGGTCGCGGCCACCCGGCGGGCGGAGCGGCTGCTCGCCCCGGTCCTTCCCCGCCTGCGCCGGCCGGGGGAGGCCGACCTGCCCTCCATCGCCGCACCCGACGGCACCTCGATCTTCCTGGTGCGCAACGACGGCTGGCTGGGTGACTTCGAGCCGGGCGAGCCGGCCGCGGAAGGCCCGGCCACGGTCACCGGCACCGACCACGTCACGCTCACCGACACGATCGACGACTTCGACGAGGCCGCCCTCTTCTACCGCGCGGTGCTCGGACTGAACGTCGGGGCGACCTCGGAGATCGCGGCGCCGTTCGGACCGATCCGCAGCCGGGCGGTCATCGATCCCGCCCACCGGATGAGGATCACGCTCAACACCGCGCCGATGCGCCGCGGCGACTGGGCCCCGCCCGTACCGAATCCGCAGCACATCGCGTTCGCCACCGACGACGCGATCGCCGCCGCCCGCGGCATGCGTGCCGCCGGCGCCCCGCTGCTGCCGATCCCGGACAACTACTACGCCGACCTGGACGCGCGGTTCGCCCTGCCGGCGGATCTGCTCGCCACGCTGCGCGAGAACTCCATCCTGTACGACCGCGACGAGTCCGGGGCGTACCTGCACTTCTACACGACGATGCTGAGCTCCCGCACCTTCTTCGCGGTCGTGCAGCGCCTCGGCGCGTACGACGGATACGGCGGTCCGGTCAGCGCGCCGGTACGCATGGCCGCCCACCGCGAACAGCGGCTGCTGTCGTTGCGGCACAGCACCGCCACCACCACCCAGCCGGACTTCTCCCTGGCCCACCTCACCGCCCTGAGCCTGTCGCCGCCCGAACTCGTCGACGCCGCCGCCGACGCCGGCTACCGGTACGTGGGCCTGCGGCTGACCCGGGTGACCCCGCAGGAGCCGCACTACCCGCTGGCCACCGACCCCGCCCTGATGAGAACCACCAAGGTACGGCTGGCCGCCACCGGCATCGAGGTTCTCGACATCGAGCTCGCCCGGATCGGCCCCGACGACAACCCCCGCGACTTCGAACGGTTCCTGCAGGCCGGCGCGGAACTGGGCGCCCGGCACGTCATCACCCAGCTGCCCGACCCCGACCACGCGCGCAAGACCGACCGCTTCGCCCAGCTCTGCGAGCTGGCCCGGCCGCTGGGGCTCACCGTGGACCTGGAATTCCCGTCCTGGACCGAGACGCCCGACCTGAAGGCGGCGGTCCGCGTGCTGCGCGGCGCCGGCCAGCCCAACGCCGGCATCCTGGTCGACCTGCTGCACTTCGCCCGATCCGGCTCCAGCATCGCCGATCTGCGTCAGCTACCGGCGGAATGGTTCCACTTCGCGCACGTCTGCGACGCCCCACCGGCGGTTCCGACCACCAACGAGGACCTCATCCACACCGCACGGTTCGAGCGCCTGTTCCCCGGCGAGGGCGGCATCGACGTCCACGGCATCCTCGCCGCCCTGCCGCCCGGCCTGCCCTATGCGCTCGAGATCCCCCGGGCCACGCTGATCGCCCAGGTCGGCGGCAAGGAACACGCCCGGCTGGCCATCACCGCGGCCCGCGCCCATCTGGCCCGCAACCCCCAAGCGGAAGGCAACCGATGAAGAGACGCATCCTCGCCCCGACCCTGCTCGCCCTCGCGGTCGCCACCGGCCCGCCGGCTGTCCTGGCGCTGCCGTCCACGGCGGCGGCGCGCCCGCCGGTGTCCGGGACGGCGCCCACCGGGGCGGACATGCCCAACGTCGGCGGCAACCTCGGCAACCAGCACTACTCCGGACTCACCGGGATCACCCGGCGCGACCTCGACCGGCTCGGCCCCGCCTGGCGCACGCACGTCTCGGCTGTCGCACCGGCCAGCGACGACGTCGGCCAGCAGACCACACCCGTCGTCGCCGACGGGGTCATCTACCTCGACACACCCGGCGGCCAGGTGATCGCCGTCGACGGCGCCACCGGCTGGCCGAAATGGAAATGGGCGCCGCAGGGCTTCGCGACCGCGGACACCCGGCGCGGCGTCTCCATCGGAGACGGCAAGGTCTTCACGCTGGCCGGCGGCGACCGCATCGTCGCCCTCGACAAGGACACCGGCCGGCAGCTCTGGGCCGTGCAACCGTCCGCCCAGGCCGGCGTCGACCTGGGCAGCATCGACCGGGTCGCCACCGTCTACCACGACGGCGTGGTCTACGCCCACGCGGCCAACGGCGACCGCGCCGCGGTGGTCGCCGTACGCGCCGCCGACGGCAGCCATCTGTGGCACTTCTTCGGCGGCCCCGAACGCGGCATGATCTTCACCGACGTCAACGGCAGGTCGGTCGACGCCGGCGGCACCTGGGGCCCCACCCTGCCCGACGGCACCCAGTGCAACCTCGCGGGCGGCGCGACACCGTGGATGCACGGCGCCGCCGACCCCCGGCTGGGCACCTACTACATGGCCTTCGGCAACCCGCGCAGCTGCCGGACCTCCCAGGACGGCTCGCAGCGCCCGGGCGACAACCTGTTCTCCGACACCATCGTCGCGGTCGACCTGAAGACCGGCCGGTACAAGTGGCACTACCAGTCGATCCGGCACGACATCTGGGACATGGACAACGTGCACCCGCCCACGCTGGCCGACATCACGGTCGGCGGCCGGCCGCGCAAGGTGCTGTTCTACGGCAGCAAGTCCGGCCACCAGTTCGTGCTCGACCGCACCAACGGCCGGCCCGTGCTGCCCGTCGCCGACCGGCCGATGATCCAGGACTCGCGGCAGAACAACGCGGCGACCCAGCCGTTTCCCGCCAAGCGCCTGCTGCCCGAGTGCGTGGTCTGGCAGAAACTCGACCCGCGCACCGTCCCCGGCGATCCGTGGCGCGCCGTGCCCAACTACAACGGCTACCAGCCGGACGCGGAGGGCAACCTGGTCTTCGATCCCGACAGCTACGTCAAGGCCGACGCGCCCTTCCTGACCTATCCGGCGGGCTACCCGGCGGACCACCGCCGGGGATGCCTGTACGACCCGCAGTGGGACCTGCCGATCCTGTCCACCACCAGCCCCAACGGCGGCGGCGACTGGTCGAACGACTCGTACAGCCACAGCACCAACATGGTCTACTACCCGTACGGCGTGAACCCGGCGGCGCACTGGAACGGCGCCGCCACCAACGGGCAACGCGCGATCGGCCAGTACCAGACCGGCGGCATCCTCGCCTACGACGCCTCCACCGGCGACGTGAAGTGGCGCAACCACCTGGGCACCGACATGGCCCACGGCCAGGGCCCGCTGACGACCGCCAGCGACCTGCTGTTCGTCGGCCAGATCGACGGCCGCTTCCTGGCGATGGACGCCCGCACCGGCAAGGTCCTGTGGCAGTTCCAGACCGGCTCGGGCATCTCCGGCGCACCGATCACCTACACCGTCCGCGGCGAGCAGTACGTCGCCGTCCTGGCCGCCGGGGCCACCAATCCGTACGGCGCCTCGGTGACCCAGGGCGACTCGCTGTGGGCGTTCAAGCTCGGCGGCACCTACACGACCGAGTCCGGCAGCCAGGAGGGCCCCGACCCGGCGCCGCTGACCATCCGCCGCCCCGTCCAGGGCGCAGCGGTCGAGGGGGCAACCGTCGACAACACCGTGTACCTGGCCCGCCCGGACCGCACGACCGACACCGCCCCGGCGGCGGACAGCACTTCACAGCGCGGCATGGCCCCCACTCACCTGCGGGTCCCGGTCGGCACCACCGTGACGTTCGTGAACCCGGGCGCCGAGACGTTCCCGAACTTCCCGAACCGGCTGCCGCACTGCGCGACCCAGTACTTCGAGGGCCTCTTCAACCCGCGCCTGCGGCCCGGGGAACGCTTCGCGTTCACCTTCGGCCGAGCCGGCGAGTACTTCTTCAACGACTGCACCGACCCCCGGCCGGCCGGCAAGATCGAGGTGTACGCGACACCGCGGGACCTGCCGGGCGCCCTGCGGTTCGTACCCTCGACGATCGACCTCCGCTCGCCGACCGGGGTCTTCACCGGGGTCCACGGCGCCGTCGCGGCCACGATGCGCGTACCGGCCGGCTACCGGCTCGACGGCGCCGTCACGCTGATGACGCCGCTGTCCCGGTCGCCCGTCAAGGCCACCCATGCGAGGCTCGTCGGCCGCACGCTGTTCGTCACATTCGACCGGGCCGACCTCGACAACAACGTCCCGCGGGGCGACGCCGTGTCGCTGACCCTGACGGCCGACTTCGTCCGTGACGGGGCGCAGCAGGCGTTCACGTCGACGGCCACGGTGAAGGTCGTCAAGTAGCACACCGGCGCCGGGCCGGGCGAGCCACCTCGCCCGGCCCGCAGCCGCGGAAGCCGGCGAGGACCTTGGTGCTTGACCAGGGGACCTTCGGCACTGCTTCGGGCCCGCGCGCGCCACCTAGCGTGGTCACTGGCCGTAGGGGGTCGTCATGCGCGGATTCCTCGTCTGGGGAGCGTTCACCGTTGCGTTGGCCGCGTTCTGTTTCCGGAGGCCCCAGCCCGCGAGGATCTTCATCGGTCTGTTCTTCGGCGCGATGGGCCTGGGGATCCACGGTGCGTTGATCGCGACGAACCCCCGCAGCTACGTCGACTTCGCCGCCCACGCGCCGTGGGGGATCTATCGCGATATCGGAACGTCGTTGACCGAACCGAACCCGCTGGCGTTCGGCGTCTTCATGCTCGCCTTCGAGACCATCACCGCTGCGCTCATCCTCAGCCGCGGTCGACTCGTCAAGGGGGGCCTGCTCGCCGCCATCGTGTTCCTGGTCGGGATCACCCCGCTGGGGCTGGAGGAGATTCCGAACCTGGTCCTGGCGGCCGGCCTGGCCTACCTCCTCACCCAGGAATTTCCCACCGACGCCTGGACCATGCGACGCCGGCGCCGACAGTCCACGTCGCCCCGGCGCGGACATGCCGTGGGGGCGAAGGCGCGATGAGGCGCGGACTACCGGCGAGAGGGACGTGATCGTGATGTCGATGACAGTGGCCGACGACGTTCGGCGGTCCACCGAGGGTGTGAGCCGCCGTACCCAGCGCCTCTGCGTCGTGGTCGCCGCCCTGGTGCTGGTCGCGGCCGTTCCCACGTTCTTCGTGACGGGGATCCTCAACGGGACGCCGGTGATGAACGGCTCCGCGCGCGGCACCGCGCTCACCATGTTCGCCCTGGCGCTGCCGGTGCTCGCGGTCGGGCTGGTCACCTCGGCCCGGGGCTCGGTGCGGGGCCGGGCCGCCCTGATCGGCGCGCTCGGCTACCTCACCTACAACGCCACCCTGCTGGTGTACGCCACCCCGTTCAACGAGTTGTTCCTGGCCTATGTCGCTCTGCTCGGGCTGTCGCTGTGGTCACTGGTCAGCGCGCTGCTCGATCCCCGGCCGCCCCTGGCGCCGGACAGCCGGCTGCCCGCGCGCGGCCTGGCCGCGTTCATCCTGACCGTGGCCGCGCTCAACGCGCTGGCCTGGCTGCGGTTGATCGTGCCCGACCTGGGTGAGGATCCGCCCGGCTTCCTGGCCGGGACCGGCCTGACCACCAACCCGATCCACGTCCAGGACCTGGCGGTGTGGCTGCCCGCCCTGGCGATCGTGGCCGTGCTGCTCTGGCGGCGCCGGCCGTCTGGCGTCTTCCTCGCCGGAGCCGGGCTGGTCTTCTGGGAGATCGAGGCGGTCGGCGTCGCGGTCGACCAGTGGTTCGGTCACCGCGCCGATCCCGCCTCCGACGTCGCGACGCCGGCCGGCTCCGTGATGTTCGTTCTGCTCGCCGCGGCGACCCTCGTGCCGCTGATCCTGTGGCTGCGCTCGATCCGGCGGTGAGCGTGCTCAGGCCCGCCGTTCGTCCAGCAGATTGCCGCCGTCGACCACCAGCACCTGACCGGTGACGTAGCTGGCCCTGGGCGAGGCGAGAAAGGCGACCACGGCCGCCACCTCGTCCGGCCGGCCGGGGCGTCCCACCGGCGCGGCGGCGCCGGCCCGGAGTTCCTCGGGGGTGCTCGATGCGGTGGCGATCCAGCCGGGCGCCACGCTGTTCACGGTCACGCCGTGCGGGGCGGACTCCAGCGCCCACGTACGGGTCAGCCCGTCCATGCCGGCCTTCGCGGCCGCGTACGCCGACTGTCCCGGCACGGTCACCAGGGGACCGGTGACCGACGAGATGTTGACGACCCGGCCGTACCCGCGGGCGATCATGCCGGGCAGCACCAGCCTGGTCACGTTGAAGCAGGTGGTCAACGTGATGGCCAGTTGCCGGTCGAACTCGTCCGGATCGAGGTCGCCCAGTGCGGCGGCGCGGTCCTCGTGCCCGGTCTGCGCCATCCCGGCGTTGTTGACCAGCACGCCGATCTCGCCGACCGCCGCGGTGGCCTGCTCGACCAGCCGTCGTACCTGATCGCGGTCGCGCAGGTCGGCGACCAGGCCGGCGGCCGCGCCGAGGTCGCGGGCCCGCTCGTGCACGCGGTCGGTGGTCGCGGTGACCACCACCCGGAAGCCGTCGGCCACCAGGGCGGCGGCGATCGCCGAGCCGATGCCGTCGGGGCTGCCGGCCCCCGTGACCAGAGCGCCGATCATCGGTCGTGGGGCCTCACGAGTAGTGCAGGAAGCGTGGCCAGAGATCCGCCCACGTTCCCTCCGGCCCGCGGCACACCGTCACCGGCAGGCCCTGCTCCTCGTTCGGGACAGCGACGCCGTTGTCCAGCTCGCGCGCCACCGCGCAGGAGGCGAAGTCCCCGGCGAGCCGTTGCGGGAAGTATCCCACCGCGATGATGGTCGACGTGCCCTCGGCCGGTCCGCCGCGGAACCACAGCTCGTTCTGTCCACTGTGGATGGGCGGGAGGTCGTGCCGGCCGCCCAGCAGTTCCAGCGCGCCCGCCTCGCCGTAGTTCGCGGTGATGATGGCGGTCCGTGCGCGCTCGGCCGCGGGCAGCGTGTCCACCACACCGGCGACCTGGCCGACGTACACCGGCCACCCGACCTGGTCGCTGGTGGCCTGGCTGATGTCGCCGATCGGCGTCCGGCCCAGCGTGCCGACGGGCAGCAGCGGGAGCGCCACCACGGCCGAGATCGCGAGATTCAGCGCGAAGGCGCCCGCGAAGGCCCATCGACGCCGGCGCCGGGCGGTCAGCCACCGCACGGCCGGCTCGGCGCCCGCCGCGAACAGGGCCAGCACCAGGCCCAGGTCGTAGTACGGCTGCCCGCCGGTGACCAGGATCAGCACGCACACCGCCGGGTACGCGACCGCCAGGGCCCGTACCGTGCGCAGCGCCGGATCCCGCAGCAGCCGCACCAGCCCGGCCACCCAGACCGGCACCAGGAAGAACCCGAGGAGGGCGAGTTGCAGGGGCAGGAACAGCGTCCGCGAGTCGGCGCCCTTGTCCTGCTCGATCGCCCGGGCCATGGTCAGCTGGGGCCAGTCGTGCGCGATCTGGTAGACGAGGTTGGGCAGGCCGACGAGCGCGGCGAGGGCGACGCCGGACCACAGCCACCGGGACCACAGCACGCGGCGCGGTCCCACGATCGCGAGTCCCGCACCGATGGCGATCAGGGTGAGCGTCACCAGGTGCTTGTTGTAGAGCGCCAGCCCGGTCAGGGCGCCGGCCCCGAGCCACCAGCGGGGATCGGCGCGCAGCGCCTTGACGACGCAGAGCAGGACGGCCGCGGTCATCGGCAGGTCGAGCGTCGCGGTGAGCAGCACATGGCCGAAGGTCAGCGGGAACGCGCCGCCGGCGCCGGCGGCCGCGAGCAGTTGCGCGCCGCGGCCGCCGCCGAACTCCCGGGCGAGCATCGCGGTCAGGACCACGGTGACGGCGAGGGCCAGCGCGCCGGGCAGGCGCAACGCCCACAGGTGATCACCGGCGATCTCCGCGGTGGCGCGGGCGAGCAGCGGCGTGGCCGGTGGCTGGTCGACGTAGCCCCACGCGGGGTGGTCGCCGAGCAGGCGGAAGTAGAGTTCGTCGCGGTGATAGCCGTAGCCGTTCGACGTGGCGGCGAGCAGCACGGCGACGGCGGCGGCCACCGCGGCGACCGGCGCCCAGGCCATGGGTGGCCGGGCGGGGGAGCGCTCGCTGATCACGTGCGCACCCTAGCCGACGCCGGGCGCCCGGGTCCCCAACCGGCCGCAGCCGTTCGGCCGAACACTCTTCCCGGCTCCGGCGAAGTAAGGGTGTGATGCACCCTGTGGAACAACCGGGCACCACGGGCTTGGACGCCGGCGCTCACCTCATCGAGCGGGACTTCACGGCGATCTTCGACCGGCACTACCGCACCATCTACGCGTACGTGGCCCGCCGGCTCGGCCCCGACCTGGCCGAGGACGTGGCGTCGGAGACGTTCCTGACCGCGTTCGATCGCCGGCACACCTTCGATCCGGCCCGCGGCGACCCGCGGCCCTGGCTGTTCGGGATCGCCTCGAACCTGGTGGCCCGGCACGTCCGGGCCGAGTTGCGGCGCTATCGGGCGCTCGCCCGGGCCGGCGGGCGGGACGCCGGCGCGGCCGACAGCCACGCCGACGCGGTCGCCGGACGGCTCGACGCGGCGGCCGTGCGGGGCCGGCTCGCCGAGGCCCTGCGGCGGCTGCCGGAACCGGTACGGGCCGTCCTGCTGCTGGTCGCCTGGGCCGGGCTCACCCAGCAGGAGGCCGCCGAGGCGCTCGGCATACCCGCGGGCACGGCCCGGTCCCGGCTGCACCGGGCACGACAGGACATGCGGCAGGCGCTGGGCGCCGAGATCGAGGTGGACGAATGATGGACGAGATCAGCATTCTGCGGGAGACCTTCGGCCCGGACCCGGAGCCGTCCGCGGCGGCCGAGCAGCGGGCCCGGACCGCCCTGCGGGGCCGGATGGCGCCCCGGGCCCGAGCCTCGTGGCGGCTGCGGGTCCCGATCGCCGCCGGTGTCGCGGTGGCGGCGACGGTCGTCGCGGCGGTGGCGATCGGCAACGCCGGCGGCGGGACCCGGGTGACGCCGCCGGTCCCGCCGCAGCGGCCGAACCACACCCAGGCTGCCGGCCTGCCGTACCTGCGCCCGGTCGACGCGGCCCAGGTGCTGGAGAACGCGGCGTGGACGGTCGAGCAGGAGACGTGGACCGATCCGGCCCCGACCCAGTTCATGTACGTCGAGACCCAGGAGATGCGCAACCCGCCGGCGTACGAGCAGAAGGCGCCGAACGGCGCGCTGCTGCCCGGCCGGGCCCGGTACCGCAAGGTCCAGACGTGGAACCGGATCGACGGCCAGGTGCAGGCGTCGATGCGCGACGGCCGGCTGGACGTGCGGCGGCAGGGCCAGGACGGCGCGTATTTCGCCTTCGTCCCCTGGTCGCAGATCGTCAAGCTGACCACGCCGGAGGCGATCGCCGCCTACGTCGAGCATCCCGAGGGCGGGGTGATGGCGGCGCCCGACGCGCTGGCCGGCCAGTACGTGCTGCCGCCCGAGGTCAAGGCGGCCGTCTTCCGCTACCTCGCCCGGCAGCCGGGCATGAAGGTCAACCCGGACGCGGTCAACCTCGACGGGCACCCGGCGATCGGGCTGGGCCGGGTGGTGGAGGGTTACCTGTCGCAGGAGCTGCTCTTCGACCGGCAGACGTACACGCTGATCGGCGATCGACTGATCGCGGTCGACGACGAGCGCGGGACCGGCGACGGGCGCAAGGGCGACCTGTACCGGCAGGTGATCTATCGCAGGATGGCCATCGTGGACCGCCCGGGCCAGACCGGGTAGGCCCCGGCGCCCGGCCGCGCCGGCGGCCGGGCGCACCGTCGCCGGCCGGTCAGGCCTCGACCTGCGCGATCGCCTCGATGGAGATGAGGATGCCGCGCGGCAGCACCGCGTTGGCCGGCGCCGAGCGGGCGGGCGCCGGGTCCGGCACGTGCCGGGCGTAGACCTCGTTGATCAGCGGGAAGTCCTCGACGTTCGTGTAGAAGATCGTCGTCTTGACCAGCGCGGCCATCGAGGAGCCGGCGGCGGCGAGGATCGCGGCGAGGTTGCGCAGGGCCTGCTCGGTCTGGGCCTCGATGCCCTCGGCGAGGACGCCGGTGGCCGGGTCGATGCCCGGCGTCCCGGAACAGAAGACGAACCCGCCCGCGACGATCGCCTGACTGTACGGCCCGATGGCCGCCGGAGCCGCCTCGGTGGATACCGCGGTTCTCGCCATGACTGGTCCCTCTCCACGATGAGCGTCAGCCGCGACACTAGGCCCACGCCGCCACGTGCGCGCGGCTCAGCCGACGTCGGTGACGGTCAGCCGGCCGTCCTTCGTGCCGCAGACCAGGGTGTCCGCGACGGCCGTGCAGCCCTGCGGGCCGACGGCCCCGATGATGCCGCGCAGTTGCCACCCGCCGGTCGCCAGGTCGATCCGGCCGGCCGCGACGCGGCGTCCGTCCGGGGCGGCCGGGCGCAGATAGTACGCCGGCACGGCGCGGACGGCGTCCCGCACGGCGGTGCCCGCGCCCAGCGACGCCACGACGGTGCCCGTGGTGGGGTCGATCAGCGCACTGCTGCCGGTGTCGCCGCTGTCGGCCAGCACCCTGTTCTGCCCGGTGACCGGTACGGCGTTGACGAGACCCGCCGCACGCCAGCGAACGGTGCCGGTGCCCGGATCAAGCCCGACGGTCGTGGTGCCGTCGGCGAAGCACAGCACGACGCCGCACGCGCGAGCCGCCGGCCCGGTCACGATCTCGTCCGTCGCCGACTGCCCGTACCGCCAGCGCTGCCGCAGCGTGTCGAGGTCGTACGCGGTCACCACCGCCCGGTCCGCCTCCAGCCGGTTGACGAACAACCGGCCGGACTCGGCCACGAGGCCGTTGCGGACGGGTACGCCGCTGCCGTTGTCCACGCGGCCCTGCGACAGCACAGCACCGTCGCTCAGGCGCAACACCCGGAGCCGGCCGTCCGGGGTGGCGGCCACGATCCGCTGCCGTTCCGGACCGACGACCGCCCAGGACTCGTCCCCCTCGATCGCCCGCGACCAGATCCGCCCGCCGTCGGCCATCCGGACCAGCACCAGCGTCCGGTCCGGCTGCGCGAGCAGAGCGGTCCCGGGCGTCGCGAACACGATGTCGCCGGGCAGCCGCCACATCTCCGCCCCCGTACGCGGATCGAGCGCGGCCGTCCCCTCGAGCAGAATCGGAACCAGCACCGCACCGGGCACCCGGGCCGTCATCCGGCCGCGCGGCCGGGGCAGCCCTCGCGACCAGCGGACCGCCCCGCTGCCCAGCTCGTACGCCGTGACCTGGGAGCCCGCGTTGATGGACTGGACGAACACCGCGTCGCGGGCCACGTCGACGAGGCTGGTCAGGCTGAGGGCGACGCTCCACCGGGGCCGGACCACGGCCGACCCGGAGACGGCCGAGCCGGTGAGCGTGGCAGCGCAGAGGGCGGCCACGGCGGCGGCCGCCCAGCGCCGGACGACGTCGTGCTCACGACGGCGTCGTGCGGGCGCCGTCGCGGCGGAGCCGGGGTCGCCCAGCTCGATGATGGTCATGACGACCTCATCTAACACCCGGCCCCGACGGACCGGTACCCCGTCGACCGCACGGCCGGGGCAGGCGGGGTGCCGTCACCGAGACGGGGTCACGTCCCGGCGCCGCCCGGATCAGCCGCCCAGGTTATGGATCACCTCGGCCAGCACCCGCGCCGCCGTGGCATCCAGTGCGGCCAACCGGCGTTCGGGCGGCTCACCGATGAAGGGCAGGATGGTCCCGACGCTCACCACCTGGTGGCCGACCACCACGATCACCGCGTGCACGGTGGTGACCGCGGACAGCCCACGCGCTCCCTTGTCGGTACGGACGAGGCCGTAGGCGAACGCGGGATACCCGGTCGACCCCGGCTCCCGGACGGACAGCCGCATGTGGCTGCGGCCGTCGGACGACTCCGGGTTCGGCTCGGTGTACGAGCCGCACGCGTCGATCTCCTGTCGCAGCGGGGCGAACACCGCCTCCGGCCTGGGCGTCTGCCGGTACGACTCCACCGTCACGACGATGTGCGCGCCGGTCGGTGGCTGGCTTTCCGGCGTCGCGGAGAAGCCCCTGGCGGCTTCCACGTCCGGCTCGGCGGTCGGCGGAGTCACCAGTGCGGCGGCGCACGCCGACTTGTCGTCGCCGCCGCCGGTCAGGGAAGGGTTGGTGGTCCAACCGGGCAGCACGGCGCCGGCGGCGTCGACCGCGTGCCGGGCCTGCGCCGGCGTCAGGACGCCACTCAAGGCTGTCGGTGTCGGCGGGGCGGTGCTCGCGGTGGTGGACGGTGCCGGCTGCGCCTTCGCGGCGAGGCTGCGCGCGTCCGCCACCCCGCCGGTGAGGATCTCGCCCGCGCCGAACATCACGGCGGCGCACACCAGTCCGGTGACGGCTGCGGCGAGCGGGGTGCTCCATCGTCCGGGCCTGCGCCGTACGGGCCGGGCCGCGAGCAGCGCGACCGGCGCCACCACCGCGCTCATCAACAGCAGCAGGCGCAGCGGCACGGTCACGTACTGGCCGAGCAGCCACGGTTGATAGTCGTCGTCCCAGCCGGTGGCGACGGTCCGGGCGGCGAACTGGGCGACCGCCGCGGCGAGGGTGACCGCCGCGGCCGCGGTCATCGCCCCGGCCAGTCGCAGGGTGGTGGTGCGGCCGGCCGGCGCGCGGGTCAGCAGCACGGTCAGCGCGACGACGCCCGCCAGGGCCGACACCCACCACCGGTGCCAGAGCAGCGGCAAGTCGGCGACCGGATCGCCGTCCGGCGACTGGCGCACCAGGGTGATCAGCACGCCGGCCGCGGCCGCGGTGACCACCACGGCGACGAGCAGGCTGAACACCGGTCGCGGCGCCGGCCGGGGGTGCGGCGCGGACCGGGCGGCGACCACCGCGAGGGCGGCGACCGCCACGAACGCCACCGCCGGCTCGGCGTCCCACAGAGCGGCGCCGTAGAACATCGCCAGCCGCAGGAAGGTGGGCGGCAGCATGCCGCTGGACCACTCGATGACCACCTGTACGGCCGCGGGCATCGTCACCGCGGCCACGCCCATGCCGGCCACCGTCGCCGCGAGCAGCTGCCCGCGTCGGTCCGGTTGCACGCCGTACGCCAGGGCGACCAGCAGAACGGCTGTCCCGCCGAGGGCCAGCACCAGCAGCGGTCCGGTGATCCAGTTCATGCTCAGCGCGCGGCCGCCCGGGCTGACCGGCAGCCCCGGTCCCGGCAGGAAGAACCCGGCCGCCCCGCCCAGGGCGACGCCGAGCACCGGCGGCCACCACGGCGCCCGCGGGTCGGCGGCGTACCGGCGGGCCCAGACCGGGATCAGCAGCACGGCGACGAGCCCGCCCGCGACCGCGAACAGCGGTCGCGATGACGGCCCGGCCCAGCCGACCCAGTGCAGGAACACCTGGTAGACCGGTTGTACGGCGATGATCGACACGAGGGCGGTGACCGCCGACGGAAGGAAGCCGCCGTCGGTGCCGGCGGTCCCGGTGCTCAGCGCCCGGATCCGGGTCGCGGTGTCCGGGTGTACGGCGAGCAGCGAGCGCAGGCGTCCGGCGGGCCGCTGCCCGGCACGCAGCAGCTGGGCGAACGCGCCGGGCTGCGCCGGGGGTACGGCGGCGGCCTGATCGGCGACGAGCTCGCGCAGCCGCAGCATGTGGGCCCGCAGCGCCAACAACAGTCCACCGAGAACCGCGGCGACGAGCAGCCCGGCGCCGTACCCGGGAGCGGTGGCCCGGCGCGGGTCGAGAAGGGGCGCCGCGCACACCGCGGGCAGCAGGACGCCGGTCCACCCCGACCACCACGCGCCGGCGGCGAGCCACACGTCCCGGGACCGGACGTGCGCCAGTTCGTGCCGGACCACAGCGTCCAGCACGTCCGGACCCGCGCAGGCGACCGCCGCCGGTATCACCACCACCGGCCGCCCCGCGCCGGCCGTGGTGAAGGGCTGGGTGAAGCGTGCGCCGGGCCGCAGGATGTGAATCTGCGGCCGCCGTGTGCCGCTTGCCCCCTGTTCCCAGCACAGGTCGGCGAAACGGGCGGTGGCGGCGTCCGCCGCCGGTCCGCTCGCCCGGCCCGCCGCGCGAAGCAGGCGGCGCATCCGAGCGGCGCCCGCGACGGCCAGCAGGGCGGTGAGCGCGAACGCGGTGAGAGCACCGGCGAGCATGATCAGTGCCCAGGGCTGGGTGATCGGCCGCAGGCAGGCCCCGAGCTCCCGACGGGTCGCCTCCGTCCCGGCCAGGTCCGGGGCCGGCCACAGGGTGCCCGCGTCGGCCATGCACGCGTCGAAACGGGTGTGCGCCCCGATGGCGTACGACATCGAGGCGATCCATCCGGCGTTCAGCCCGATGGCCCCCAGCAGCAGGAAGAGCAGACCGTACATCCGGCCGAGGTCGGCCGTCGGCCGCCTCACCGGTGCGCCGGGCCCTCGATGGCGCCGTGTACGGCATCGGCGAGCAGGTCGGCCTGCTCGGCGGAGAGCCCCAGGGTCTGACCGTGCCGGCGGCACGCCTCGCGCAACCGGTCAGCCTCCCCGGCGGTCAGGGCGAACCGGTGCTGCGCCGCGGGCCCGCGGTCCGCCCGGGTCCTGCGCCGCCAGCGGGGGCGCCGCTGCCAAGCGTCGGTGGCGACCGTGCCGAGCACCTCGGTGGCCGCGCCGGTGAGCACCGCCAGCACCGTCTCGGTGACCAGCGCGATGTCGACTCCCAGGCCGACGGTGCCGGCCGCCGCGCGACGGTCACGCCGGCGAGGCAGGTCGTGCCGCTCCCAGGCGGTCAGCGTGTCGTCCAGGAGCTCGAGCTCCTGCGGCGCCAGGCGCTCCACAGCGGATCGGGTGGCCACGGCCAGCGAGAACGTCGACAGGGGAGCGGGCACACTCTCCGAGGTTTCCATACCGCAGAGTGTGACGGGTGCGCGCTCGCCCCGGCAACGCGGTCGCCCCACCATCGGGGTACCGGCTTCGTGCCAGGAGAATTGCTCGTCCCGTCGGCGGCGATGCTCTGTTCCTAGAGTTCTCCTCAGTGCCACAGCAACTACTGAGGAGGACTTGAAGTGCCGAATGTATACACCGCTTCATCGGCGGCGAAGAAGCGCCGTTGGTACATTCCCGTTCTAATCTCCGCGGTTGTTCTCGCGGGAGGGAGCGGTTGCGCACTGGCTCGGCCGGCTGCCGGCGAACCCACTCCGGTCTCCGTCAACAGCCCGCTGAAGAGCTCGTCCAAGCCGCCGAAGCCGGCCAAGAAGGCCAAGCCGGCCGGCGCGGCCGATTCCACCCCCGCGAAGATCACCGAGAATTCCCACGCCGTGAGGCCTGTGGCGAAGAAGCGCGCCGGCGTGAGCATCGTGTATTTCCGGGTCAAGCAGAAGCCGACCTGTGAATCCGGCACGGATGCGGTGCGTTTCCCGGGCCGGCCGGTGGTGCTCGAATGGAAGGTCAAGGGCGCCGCCAAGGCGACACTGGCGGTCGACGGCCCCGGCCTCTACGGCGAGTACGGCGCCAAGGACTCCGCCACACTGGACTTCCCGTGCGCCGGCCCGGCCAACACCTACGTCTCCCACCGGTACACGCTGACCGTGAAGCACGGCCACGTCACGAAGAAGTGCACGATTCACGTCAAGGCGCGGGTGAACGAGCTCGCCACGCTCTGACCACCCTCGTCACGGCGGTGCCGCCGCCGCGGGACGCCCGGCTCCGCGGAGCCGGGCGTCTCGGGTGTTGGGCCACCGGTCGCGCCTTGTCGGCTCAGCGGCCGAGCAGGCGCCACGTCTGGTTGAGCGGGTTGCCCTGGCCGGCGGGGATGCAGGTCCACTGGTGGACGACCGCGTGCGCCGCGGTGGAGATCTCGCTGACGTCTACGCACTTCCCGCTGTGCCGGGCCACGAGCTGGTAGTCGTGGGAGTCGTTGCCGCTGTAGGTGACCTTGCGCAGGGTGAACTGCTGGTTGGTGGCCCCGGTCAGGCAGGTCCACTGCTGGACGGCGGCTCCGTCGGCGGTGCCGGCGCCGTTGACGTCGAGGCATTTGCCGCTCTGCTGGTTGACCACGGTGTAGGTGCCCGCCGCCCCGGCGACCGGCCGGAAGTTCCAGAGCTGCTGGTCACCGCCTTCGCAGTAGTACTGCTGCTGCCGGTTGCCGTCGCCGGTGGCCAGGTTGGTGTTGTCCAGGCACTGTTGGCTGTGCTGGGCGACAGCGACGGTCTGGAAGCTGCGCTCCGAGGGGGGTAGCAGGGTGATGGTGAAGGTGTCGTCGGCGTTGCTGTGGTCGAGGTTCACCGTGGTGGCGTTGCCGGAGAGCGTGACGACCGAGTCCGAGACCGTGGTGGGGCCGGCGACCGCGCCACCGTTGTTGTAGGGGATGCGCTGTACGCGTACCCGGACCTGGTTGCCGGCGACGATGCCGCTCGTGGCGTCGATGCGGTTGATGCGTACCGCGATGGCGCCGGTGGTGCCGCCCCCTCCGACGAGAATGTTGGCGACGCCGGTGTTCTTGGTGGCGAACGCGTCGTACGCGGGGCTGGGTGTGGTGGAGGCGATCACGCCGGTCTGTCCGGCGTAGGAGCGGTAGACCCACCACTCGCCCTTGGGCTGGTGCTGGCCCGCGGCGTTGCGCACGAGCAGGTTGCCGAGGTCGTTGTGCAGGTTGGCGGTGCTGGCCCAGTTGGCGCGCAGCCCGTCGGCGCCGGCGCGTTCGAGGCGGGCGATGTACCAGGAGCCGTCACCCGGGTTCTGTTCCCCCGGGTCGCCGTACTCGTTGATCTGGTACGGGCGGGGATGCGCGATGCCGCGGGCGCCGAGGGTGCTGTTGGCGGTGGCGACGTTGGCGACCGGGTCCCCGGGCAGGCTGTGCCAGCTGAAGATGTCGGGTACGACGTTGTTGGCCTTGACGTAGTCGAGGTACTGGGTCCACCACCCGCCGGTGGACGGCACTCCGGCGAAGCTGGGCCCCACCAGGGGCGTGGTCGGCATGTCGGCGCGCAGCCGCTGGTAGGTGCGTTGCCACAGGGCGAAGTACTGGGCCTGCGGGCGGTTCCAGAAGAGGCCGAGGTTGGGCTCGTTCCAGATGTCCCACTGCACGGGCACGCCGGTCGCGCGCACGTCGGCGATGACGCGGGTGAGGAACCTGTCGTAGTCGGTCCAGTCGCCGTTGTCGCCCGGGAAGCGGGAGATGGGGTAGCCGTCGGCGCCCCACAGGTCGTGGGGGAGGAGCACGAAGGTTCCGCCCAGGGCCGCGGTGCGCAGGATCTGGGCCCGGGTGGCGTCCCAGCGCCGTTGGTAGCGGCCGGAGACCCAGCCGCCGGGCTGGTCGAGCTGGGCGCCGCCGGCGCGCATCGCCCGGAACTTCAGGTCGGTGTAGAAGTGGTCGGCGGGCCCGGCGCCGTCCTCGGTCATTCCGTAGATCCAGCCGGAAGCCCGGTAGGTGGGAGTGCCCCCGGCGACGGAGAAGTCGATGCTGATGCTCTCGTTGGCGGCTCGGGCGGGGGAGGCGAAGCCGAGCAGCAGCGTGCCGGACATCAGTCCGGCGGCGAAACGGCGGCGTAGGGACACGGGGATCTCCTGTTCGGGGTGCGGGTGGGCAGGGGGAATCGCCGGGACGAGCGGTGGCTCGTCCCGGCGTGAACGGGACCCGGCTAGCGGATCGGGGCGGGGCCGGTGCTCGCGCGCAGCGAGATCGGCGGGGTCAGCAGCAGGTGACGCGGGGACGCCTCGGGAGCCGCGATGCGTTCGAGCAGCAGGTCGACAGCGCCCGCGCCCATCTCCAGGGTGGGCACGTCGGCCGCCGTGAGCTGCGGACGGAAGTCCTCGGCCCAGTGCCGGGCGGCGACACCGGCGATGGAGAAGTCGCGGGGAACGGTGACACCGGCGCGTTCCAGCCCGCGCTGGATGCCGGGGAGCGCGGCCTCGTTGAGGGTGACCGCCGCGGTGATCTCGGGGTGGTCCTCGCGGAGCCGTTCGATGCAGTCCTCCCCGGCGGCGGCGTCGTCGCCACAGGTCACGGTGAGGCTGCCGATGCCGCGCTGGGTGGCCGCCTCGGTGAACCCCTGCAGGGCGCGGTGGGCGGGGCCGTAGCCGGCGGCGACCAACTCGGCCGACCGGTTGATCAGGGCGATCTGCCGGTGGCCGAGGTCGGCCAGGTGGTGCACGCAGCGGGCGATGAGGGTCCCGTAGTCGACGTCGACCCAGCACGTGCCGTGCGGGTGGGCGGTGTGTCCGATGGTGACGAACGGCAGGCCGGCCTGTTGCAGCCGGGCGACGCGTTCGTCCTCGAGGCGGATCTCCATGAGGATGACACCGTCGACGCGCCGGCCGGAGACGATGCGCTCGAAGGACCGGTCGTGGTCGCCTCCGGACGGCGACAGCAACACGTCCAGGTCGGCCCGGGCCGCCGCTTCGACGACGCTGGCGACGAAGCTGAGCTGCATGTCGGTCAGACGCAGGCTGGCCGGGGGGATGACCAGACCGAGAGTGCGGGTGCGGCCCTCCTTGAGCGCCCGCGCGGCGGCGTTGGGCCGGTAGCCGAGTTCGTCGATCACCGCCTGGATCCGCCCTCGGGTCTCCTCGGTCACGGGCCGCTTGCCGCTGAGGGCGTACGAGACGGTGCTGCGGGACACTCCCGCCCTGCGGGCGATCTCACCGATGTTCATCTCGTCCTCCAGCGCTGCCGCGTGGCGAGCTCGTGCCCGCGTCCCCGGCATCATGACGCACTGATCATCGTCGGCCTGATCGTCGAATCGATTCGCCAAAAAGCGTAGATGCCCACGTTGATGGATGTCAATGACGGTACCAGCGAACGCTATGGGGCTTGACCGGTGGCGGGGCCGGTCCTACTCTCGCGGCGAATCGATTCGTCGAATCGGTTCGCCGCGTCCCCCTCGAAGATCAAGGAGTCGCCGCATGCCACTCTCTCCTCGGGCGCGACGGGCCTCGGCCGCCGCATTGGCCGCCGTCGTGGTCACCACCTCACTGCCCGCCTGCTCGTCCGGCTCCACCGGCCGCGAATCGGACGACGCGGCCACCGGCACCTACCAGATCTGGGATCCGTACCCGCACGACACCTCGGCGATGCTGCCCAACCTGCTCGGCGCCGGGCAGGCCGGCGGCAACACCTACGGAGTGCCGATCGGCGCCAACACCCTCGCGCTCTACTACAACAAGCAGGTCCTGGCCGCGGCCGGAGTCGACCCGGCCGCCGTCACCGACTGGGCGGGCCTGAACGCCGCCCTGCGGAAGGTCAAGGCGGCCGGCAGGAAGGGCATCACCTTCTCCGGCATCGGCACCGAGGAGGGCAGCTTCCAGTTCCTGCCCTGGTTCGGGGGCTCCGGCGCCCAGCTCACCCGGCTCGACTCGCCGCAGGCGGTCTCGGCGCTGCAGCTGTGGACCGGCTGGCTCAAGGCGGACCACGCCCCAAACTCGGTCATCAACAACACCCAGACCACCAGCTGGCAGGAATTCGCCACCGGCGACTACGCCTTCGCCGAGAACGGCACCTGGCAGCTGGTCAACGCCGAGAAGGCCGGCTTCGCGTACGGCATCATCCCCATCCCGGCCGCCGCGGGTGGAACGGCCCCGGCGCCCACCGGCGGCGAGTTCGTCTCGATCCCGGTCCAGAACTCGACCCGGCGGTACGCCACCAGCGCGAAGATCGTCACGTGCCTGACCGGCAGCGACAACCTCCTGGCCACGGACACCACCCTGTCCTACGTCGGCCCCACCGACGCCGTCCAGCAGCGGCAGATCGCCCGGACCCCCGCCCTGAAGGTGTGGGTCGACGCGGTCAAGGTGGCCAGGGGCCGTACCGGCGACGGGCTGGGCACGAAGTATCCGAGGATCTCCGAGCCGCTCCGGACCGCGGTGCAGGCGGCGCTGAGCGGGTCGAAGTCGCCGCAGGACGCGCTGACCGCCGCCCAGGCGAGCGCCGCCTCCGCCGCCAAGTGAACGCGCCGTTCGCCGGGCTCGACAGGGCTTCGGCAGCCTGCTGCCCGACTTCGGCCCCGGAGCCGCCTTCGGCAACCTTCTCATCGTCATGGCGCTGCTGTACGGCATGCTGTACATCCGGGTCCAGCGCCGCCAGGAGCTGTCATGACCCGGCACCTGCGAACCGCCGTCGGGGTCCTGCTCACCGCCGTCATGCTGTTCCCGGTCTACTGGATGATCAACGTGTCCTTCACCAAGGACACCGACATGCGCGCCAGCCCACCGCACCTGTTCCCGTTCGACGACACCATCGAGGGCTACCGGGCCGTCCTCGACCAGCGGCTGCCCTACCTGGGCACCAGCCTGCTGGTCGGCCTCGGCACTGTCGTGCTGACCGTCGTGCTGGCCGCCCCGGCCGGCTACGCCCTGGCGAAACTGCGCCCGGCGGGCGGACCGGCGATCAGCTTCATACTCCTGATCGCCCAGATGATCCCGGGCATCATCATGGCGATGGGTTTCTACGCGATCTACCTCAAGGCCGGCGTGCTCTTCACCGCGTTCATGGCCGGCATCCCCGACGAGCTCAGCCAGGCCGCCGCGATTTACCACTACATCGGCAACAACAACCAGCAATGGAACGCCATCATGGCCACCGCCGTGGTCGCCTCCGTCCCGGCCACGATCCTGCTGATCATCGCCCAGCGGTACGTCGCGGCCGGGGTCACCGCCGGCGCGGTCAAGGACTGACCGGCCCGTACCGGAAGAAAGCAGGCACCGTGCAGGGCCCCACCTTCGCCATCCACGACATCCCGTTCTCGTACCGCGGATCGTGGTTGAACGTCTCCCCGGTCATCGCCGAGAAGACCGTCTCCGACGACCTGCACCTGGTCTCGCACCAGACCGGCATGCATCCCGTCCTGCGTCTCGTACCCCTGCACGGCGGCACCCGGGCCGACACCACCGTGGTCGCCACCCCGTCCCGGCTGGCCTGGCACGCCCGCCACACCCCGGGCCCGGCCGGGATCGAGCTGGCCTACCAGAACGCCGACACGATCCGCCTCCGCGGCACGGGCCTGGGACTGCGCATCGCCGTCGCCGCCACCGCCCTGACGCCGTTCAGCGGGTGCTACCTCTACCAGGATCCGGTGGCCGGCGGCTACGTGCTGACCTCCTACGAGACCGGGCGCCGGTACCGGATCACCGTGCTGCACGGCGCGATCGCCGGCAGCGCCGGGCTGGAGCTGCTGGGCTCCGGAGACCGCCACCTCACCCTGCCCGACTGCGCCGGCTGGGAGATCGCGATCGAGGAATACCGGACCGGCCGGGCGCCGTTCACCGTGCCCGCGGGAACCTCGTTCGACGACGTCGTCACCGCGGCGGACCGGCAGTTCCGAACCTTCGTCGACGCGGTGGCCCCGTGGCGCGGCACGACGACCCCGGCCGCCGAACTCGCCGCGTACGTGCTGTGGTCGGCGACCGTCGACCCGGCCGGATTCCTGGCCCGGCCCGGCGTGCTGATGTCCAAGCACTGGATGGACAAGGTCTGGAGCTGGGACCACTGCTTCAACGCCCTGGCCCTCGCCGCCGGCGACCCCGCGCTGGCCTGGGACCAGTTCCGGCTGCCCTTCGACCACCAGGACCCGACCGGGGCGCTGCCCGACTCGGTCACCCACTCCGAGGTGCTGTACAACTTCGTCAAACCACCGATCCACGGCTGGGCCCTGCGGCGGCTCCGGGCCCAGGCCCCGCCCAGCCGGGAACAGCTGGCCGACGCCTACGCCGGCCTGGCCGCCTGGACCCGGTTCTGGCTGGACCAGCGCCGGGCGCCCGGCCACCACCTACCGCACTACCACCACGGCAACGACAGCGGCTGGGACAACGCCACCACCTTCGACGGCGACCGCGTCATCGAGACCGGCGACCTGAGCGCCTTCCTGATCCTGCAACTACGGGAACTCGCGGCCCTCGCCGACACCCTCGGCCGGCCCGACGACGTCCGCCGATGGCGCGAGACCGCCGACACCATCCGCGCGGCGCTGCTGCACGAGCTGTGGCAGGAGTCCAGGTTCGTCTCGCGGTCCGTCCGCTCCGGGACCACGCGGGCCGGCACCAGCCTGCTCGATCTCATGCCGATCGTGCTCGGCGACGACCTGCCCACCGAGATCGCTGCCGCCCTCGCCACGCGCATCGCCGGCCACCTGACCGACCACGGCCTGGCCACCGAACCACCCGACTCCCCGGACTACGCCGCCGACGGATACTGGCGCGGCCCCATCTGGGCCCCGTCCACCGTGCTCATCGAGGACGGGCTGCGCCGCGCCGGCTACACCGACCTCGCCGACAGCATCAGTGAACGCTTCCGGGCGCTGTGCGAGGAATCCGGCTTCGCCGAGAACTTCGACGCCGAAACCGGCGCCGGTTTGCGCGACCGCGCCTACACCTGGACAGCGAGCTGCTACCTCATCCTGGCCGCCGCCCACCAGCGCCGGAGCTGAGCAGGCCGGAAGGGTTCAGAGCCGGTCGAACGGTCGGGCGTACCGGAAACGGCCGGCCAGGCCGTCGTACCGGCTGAGAGTCCGGACCTGGAAGGAATCACCCCATGCGGCGACCGGCGCGGCTATCCCCACCGGCTGCGCCGCAACGAAGCCGAACCGGCCGTAGAAGGAAGGGTTGCCCAGCAGCGCGACCAGCGGCTCGCCGAGCGCGTCGGCCGCGCCGAGAACAGCGTGCATCAGGGCGGTACCCACCCCGGATCGCTGGCGACGCGGGAGCACACTCAGCGGCCCCAGACCCAGGACCGGCCGGGCCCCGACATGAGCCCGCGTCGCGAGAACGTGACCGACGACCTGGTCGTCCTCGATCGCGACCAGCGACAGTTCCGGGATCCAACCGGCATCGTCGCGCAGCCAGGAAACGAGCGTCGCCTCGCCCGGATCGCCACCCGGCTCCGCCGGCGGTGCGCTGTAGGCGAGCCCGCGGAACGCCGCCGCCGTAACCGCGTGGATCGCGTCACCGTCGTCGGAGCGTTCACGTCGAATCATCATCACCGAACCCTCGCGCCCGGCCTCCCCGCCGTCAAAGGATTTTGCCGGGCCGCCGCGGTTGATCCTCCTGACCCGCGACCGGCCGCCGACGCATCAGCGACGGCGGCCGGCCCCGACTGCCTCCACCGCGCCGCGCGCGGCCCGGCCAAGGCCTGTCAGTGCCGCCGGAGGGCGAGCCATCCGGCGCCGGCCAGGGTGACCAGGCCGGCCGCGGTCCAGCGGGCCCGCGCCCGGCCCCTGCGGGGAACCGAACGCAGCAACCGGCGGCCGCGGGTGTCCTCGACGTCGACCGCGGTGAGCGCGGCAAGCCGGCGTACGGTGTCCCGCAGCGCCGGCCGAGCCACCTCGCGCCACAGCACGGACGGATCGGTGACCGTGATGACCACCGGGCGGCCCGCCTCGGCGTGCAGGCGGGCGGTGGCCGTACGGCCACCGGCGTCGAGGGTGACGGTCAGGTCGCCGACGACCTGCGACGTGCGCTCAGCGCGCGGTGTCACGGTCGGCGGTGGTGATCTGCACCGTGCCGTTGATCTTCCAGGTGGCCCGGGGCGAGTCGTCCCCGGTGCGGCGCGGGACCTGCACCTCCATGTCGGAGAACGTGTAGGAGATGGCGGCTTCCTTGCCGGTCAGGTAGTCCCACAGTTCCTTGCCGGTCTCGGAGATGTCGTGCACTTCGGGCGCGGGAGTGGTCATGAGCGTCATCCTTCGCTTCAGCGTGCAAGCCCCGGCCCGCGGGCGCGGACGAGGTGGCTGAGCCGGATCATTCCCCAAGTTGAACCCGTTCAACCACGAATATCGCCCGGAGCGGTCGCGTAGCTGCCACCGTCATGACGGAACGCCGGCGGGCGTCTCGTGATCAACAAGCGGCCGCCGGATCTCGAGGCCGGCCGGGCGTCCGGGAAGCAGCCGGTCCAGCCACCCCGGCAGCCACCAGTTGCTCCGGCCCAGCAGCGTCATGGTCGCCGGCACCAGCACCATGCGCACCACGGTGGCGTCGATGAAGATCGCGGTGGCCAGGCCGAGCCCGAACATCTTGGTCGACGGATCGTCGGAGACGGCGAAGGACAGGAACACCGCCACCATGATCAGGGCAGCCGAGGTGATCGTCCGGGCGGTGCCCGCGATGCCCGACACGATCGCCGTGCCGTTGTCGCCGGTTCGCAGGTATTCCTCCCGCACCCGCGACAGCAGGAACACCTCGTAGTCCATCGACAGACCGAACAGGATCGCGAACAGGAACATGGGGATGAACGACACGATCGGCACCGTCGCCTCCAGCCCGATCAGGGCACCACCCCAGCCCCACTGGAACACCGCGACCATGACGCCGTAGGCCGCGCCGATGCTCAGCAGGTTCAGCAGCACCGCCTTCAGCGGCACGAGCACCGACCGGAAGGCCAGCAGCAGCAGCACGAACGACAGCGCCAGCACGGCGGCGACGAAGTACGGCAGGCGCTCGCTGGTCCGGCGACCCACATCGGACAGGCTGGCCGCGGCGCCGCCGACGTGGGCGCTCGCCGGGCCTGGCCCGACCACCGTGGGCAGCACCTCGGCGCGCAGCCGGGCGACGGTGTCGGCCGTGGCCCGCTCCTGCGGGCCGGTGGTCGGGAACACCACGAGGGTCGCGATCCCGGTGGCCTGATCGACGCGCGCCGGCGCGACCGAGGCGATGCCCGGGTCGGCCGCGACCGCCGCGGCGACCCGGCCCGCCGATCCCGGATCGCCGGCGAGGTCGACGGCGATGATGAGGGGACCGTTGGTGCCCGGGCCGAACCCGTCGGCGACGAGGTCGTACGCCCGGCGCTCGGTGCGGTTCTCCGGCAGCGAGCCGTCGTCGGGCAGCCCGACGCGCAGGCCGAGGACGGGCAGCGTCGCGGCCAGCAGCAGCCCGGCCGCGCCGACCGCGTACGGCACCGGGTGCCGGTTGACGTGTCCGATCCAGCGCCGCCAGCCGGACGCGCCGCCCGCCGCCGCCCGCCGCCGCCCGAAGCGACCCCGGCGCAGCAGCCGGCCCAGGGTCCCGGGCCGGGCCAGGCGCGGGCCGGCGGCGCCGAGGAAGGCCGGCAGCAACGTCACCGACGCGACCACCATGATCAGGACGACCAGGGCGACCGCGAGCCCGCCCACCGTCATGAACGGCACGTTCGAGACGGCCATGCCGAGGATCGACACGACCACGGTGCCGCCGGCGAAGACGACGGGTCTCCCGGCCGTGGCCACCGCCCGCCCGGCCGCCTCGTGGGGTTCCACCCCCAGTCCGAGGTATTCGCGGTGCCGGACCAGGACGAACAGCGCGTAGTCGATGCCGACCCCCAGGCCGACCATGCTGCCGAGCACCGGCGCGAACGTCGGGATCTCCGTCACCCGCGCGAGCACCGTCATCGTGGCGACGCCGACGGTGAGGCCGAAGACCGCCATCCCGATCGGCAGCGCGGCGGCGGTGAGCGAACCGAACGCCAGGAACAGGATGGTGGCCGCGGCGAGCAGACCGATCAGCTCGCCGGCGCCGCCGCCGGCGCCGGAGAAGGCGAAGAACAGATCCCCACCCATCTCGACGCGCAGCGGCAGCTCGCCGCGCAGCCGGTCCCCGAGGTCGACGAGAGCGTCGAGGTCGTCGGCCGACAGCCGGCTCTGGTCGGGATACTGCACGCGCACGACGGCGATGCGTCCGTCCGCCGAGACCAGGCCGGCGCCGACGGCGGCGTCCCGGCCCCGGTCGAGCGCCTCCGCCGGGTCGCTGGTGTCCCGCACCTTCGGCAGCCGGCGCACCTCGTCCCGCAACCGCGCCAACGCGGTGCGCGCCGGGCCGTCGGCGAAGAACGTCGCCGCGCTGTCGGTGGGGGTGACGACCACCTGGGCGGTCATCCCCTCCTGGCCGGTGCCGGCCCGCTCGATCAGCTCCGCGGCCCGCTGGGAGTCCAGCCCGGGAGCGGTCATCGTGTCGGCGGTCCGACCGCCGAAGGCGGTGGCGGCGAGGACCGCCAGCACGGCGGCGAGCAGCCATGCCGCGATCACCCGCCACGGATGGCGGGCGGCGCTGCCGCCCAGTCGGGAGAGGGCTTTCGTGAGCATGGGGTCCTCCAACCACCTCGCCGGCCGCCGTCGTGCGACCGCCGAGGACCAGGGTCGTCACGGCGGCGCCGGCCGGCATCGGCCCGGGGGCCGCGGATCGGCCCGTCCCCGGACGGAGGAACGCCCCGTTCTTTCGGCCGATGTGCGCCGCGGTGGGCTCCCTAGGCTGAGACCGTGCTGCGAGACGACGTGCGGGCCCTGTGGACCGAACCGCGCCCGCCCGGTGTCCCCGGCCGGGTGTGGCGGGACTGGGCGCTGCTCGGCGCCATCCTGAGCGGGGTGGCGCTGGAGGCCGTGCTGCGCGACGACGTGGTGTGGCGGCCGGTGGCGGTGGTGCTGAGCGTCTGGCTGGCCGTCCTGTCCCTGTGGCGCCGGACCCGCCCGCTGCTGACGGTTGCGCTGGCGTTCGGCGCGACGATCCTGCTCCAGGTGGTCACGGTGGTGGCCGACCCGGGCGAGCCGGTCGGCCTGTACGCCGGCCTGGTGGTGCTCGTGCTGGTGTACGCGTTGCCCCGGTGGGGATCGGGCCGGGAGGTCGTGCTGGGCGGCGTGGTGGTTCTCGCGGGCTTCGCGGTGTCGGTCGCCACCGACGACCCGCCGGCCGGTGAGGCGGTCGGGGGCCTGGTGTTCCTGCTCATGCCCGCGGTGATCGGGGCGTCGGTGCGGCTCTGGGTGACCACCCGTGAGCGGCAGTGGGAGCGGGTGCGTTCCCGCGAGCGCGAGCGGCTCGCCCGGGAACTGCACGACACGGTGGCCCACCACGTCTCGGCCATGGTGATCCGCGCGCAGGCCGGCCGGGTGGTCGCCGGCGCGGACCCGGCCGCCGCCGTCGAGGCGCTGGAGGGGGTCGAGGAGGAGGGCGCGCGCACGCTGGAGGAGATGCGCGCCATGGTCGCGACCCTGCGGGACAGCGGCGCCGGCGCCGAGCTGGCGCCGCCGGGCGGCATCGCCGACCTGGCGCGCCTGCTGCGCGCCCCGGGCGTCCGGCTCCGCGTCGACCTGGGCCTCGACGGCGACCTGGAAGCGCTGTCCCCGGCCGTGGACGCGGCGGTCTACCGCATCGTGCAGGAATCGGTGACCAACGCCATGCGGCACGCGGCGGACGCGACCGAGGTCGTCGTCCGGATCACCGGGGAACCCCGGCGGGTACGGGTGACGGTGCGCGACGACGGCGCGGGGGCCGGCCGCGGCCGCGACGGGTACGGTCTTGCCGGGCTGCGCGAGCGGGCCGCCCTGCTCGGCGGGGAGCTGAGCGCCGGGCCGGATGCCGACCGGGGCTGGCGGGTCGAGGCGGAGCTGCCGCGGGGGAGGGCGAACAACGGTGTCCATCCGCGTGCTCGTCGCTGACGACCAGCCCGTCATCCGTACCGGGCTGCGCATCATGCTGAACGCCCAGCCCGACGTCGAGGTGGTGGCCGAGGCGGCCGACGGGCGGGACGCGGTCCGGCTGGCCCGGGACCTGCGACCCGACGTCTGCCTCTTCGACATCCGGATGCCGGTGCTCGACGGGCTGCGAGCCACCCGGATGATCGCCGGTCCGGGCGTCGCCGATCCGCTGGCGGTGGTCGTGATCACGACCTTCGACCTGGACGAGTACGTCTACGGCGCCCTGCGCGCCGGAGCCCGCGGGTTCCTGCTCAAGGACGCCGGGCCGGAGTTGCTCGGGCAGGCCGTCCGGTCGGCCGCCGACGGCGAGGCGCTGATCGCGCCGAGCGTCACCGTGCGCCTGCTGCGGGCGTTCGCGGACGTGCCGACCGGACGGCCCGCCACGCAGCCGATCTCCCCGGTCACCGCCCGCGAGGAGGAGGTGCTGCTGGCCGTCGCCCAGGGACTGACCAACGTCGAGATCGCCGATGCCCTGCACATCAGCCTGAGCACGGTGAAGACCCACCTGGCGAGCCTGATGGCCAAGCTCGGCGCCCGCAACCGCGTGGAGATCGCGATGTGGGCCTACGAGACCCGCCGGATCGTCCCCGGCCCCTGACAGTGCGCGTCAGCGCCGCAGCAGGCGGTACGTCAGCACGTGGATGCCCACCAGGACCGGGCCGACGGCGAGGGCCACGGCGGTGGCGCGGCCGTCCGCCGCCGGGATGCCCCGCTGGGCCAGCCGGCGCCGGGCCCACACCCAGTACGGGATGACCAGCGTCGGGGCGGTGGCCACGCCGGTGACGTAGCGGCGTGCGGCCCCGGCCATCATCAGGTGGCTGAAGCCGTGCAGCCCGAACGCGAGCACGCCGCCGCGGAACAGTGCGGAACGGCCCTGCGTGCGGACGCCCTCGGCGGCGGCCGCGGCGGTCAGGGCGCCCATCATGGCGATCGACAGGCCGGCGTGCTGCGGCGAGACACCGTCGCGGCGCAGCGCCTCCGGCACGGGCAGGCGCTGGGGCAGCCGGGGCAGGATCTCCCGGCTGCTGCGGCCCATGGTCATCAGTTCTTCCAGGTCGTGTACGGCCCAGGCGCCGAACAGGCCGAGCGCGACCTTGGTCATCGGGGTCATTGCCGTCTCCTCAGGGCCGGCGTTCTAATACGATACTGATGGTATCGTATTGGCCCGGCGCGGATAGGGTGAGCTACGTGACAACAGCGCAAACCGGTCCGGGACGTCCCCGCAGCCGGGACGCCACCGACCGGGTGCTGGCGGCGACGCGGCGACTGCTCGACGAGCGTGGCGTGGCCGGGCTGCGCATCGACGACGTCGTCCGCGAGTCCGGGGTGGCCAAGACGACGATCTACCGGCGGTGGACGTCGTTGACCGGCCTGATCGTGGCCGTGATGGAGGCGGCGCTGGGACCCCGCCCGCTGCCGGACACCGGTGACGTGGAAGCCGACCTGCTGACCCTGACCCGGGTGGTGGCGGAATCCATGGCCCGCACGCCGCTCGCCCGGGCGCTGCCCCTGATCGGCCTGGAAGTCATGCAACAGCCCGAACTGGCCGCCGCGTACCGGGCCAGGATCATCGACCCGGTACGCGAACACGGCATCCGGCTGGTCCGCGCCGGTGTGGCCGGGGGGCTGTTCCGCGCGGGCACCGACCCGGCGCTGGTGGTCGACACGGTCGCCGGCTTGATGATCTACCGGTCCACCGTCCTGCACGAGAACCCGTCCGCCGCGGACGCGATGGCGGTCGCGGCGATGACGCTCCGGTCGATCCGGGCCCCCGGGGCATCCCGCGGTTGGCGCCCACCCAGTCGATGAGGCCGAGCCACGCTGAGCACCCGACTCCGGCGTTCGGCGGGATGTCAGTCGTTGCGCGGTTTGCGGGCGGCGACGCGTTCTACGGTGCCGGCCTTGAGCCTCTCGGCCTCCACGATGTCGTACCCGGCCGCGCGGACGAGCGGCAGTTGACGGCGGGTGAAGTGCTCGCCGGCGGCGCGGATGGTCAGTCGCTCGAGGAGCCACTGCGCGGCACGGATGGGCGGCCAGGTGCTGGCGATGTGGTCGACGAGCAGCAGCTGCCCGCCGGGCACGAGCACCCGCTTCATTTCGCCGATCGCGGCGGCGGGGTCGGGGATGGTGCACAGCGACAGAGCGCAGACGACGGTGTCGAACGCCTCGTCGGGAAACGGCAGGGCCTGGGCGTCACCGGTGTGTAGTTCGACGTCGCGGCCGAGGTCGGCGGCGCGGCGCTCGGCGATGGCCAGCATCGCCGGGCTCAGCTCGATCCCGGTGATCGTGGCGTCGGCCGGGTAGTGCGGCAGGTTGAGGCCGGTGCCGATCGCGACTTCCAAAATGCGGCCCTGGGCGCGGGTACCGAGCCATTGCCGGGCGCCGCCGAACCAGACTTTCTCGAAGAAGGCGATCTGCTTGTCGTAGCTCGGTGCGCTCTTTTCCCAGGCGCGCAGGACTTTGGCCGTCTCGTTCGGTGTCGCTGTCATGAAGTGCTCCAACCGGTCGAGGGGGGCGAGGGTTCAGGCGGTCGGGGACGGTCGCCGAGCCCGCTGTCCGAGGCGGCGGTGATGACTCCGGCAATGACGTGCCGGATTCGGAAGTCGGCCAGATCCGGGTCGGGTTGCCCGGCGTCGAGCACCACCGGCGCGGTCATGCGGTGGCGACGGGTAGGTCGGCGAGGCGCCATTCGAGCATCCCGTCGGCCAGTCGGGCGGCGCGGCGGCCGTGGGTGTGCAGGAGCCGGACGGCGTCGTGGGCGAGTACGCAGTACGCGCCGCGGCAGTAGGCGACCACGTCGGTGCCGTCCGGCAGGTCGGCGAGTCGGTCGGCGAGTTGGTCCAGGGGGATGGAGACGGCGCCGGGGATGTGTCCTGCGGTGTACTCCTCGGTGGGGCGCACGTCCACCGCGACGACTTCGCCTGCGGCGAGGCGGCGTCGCAGTTCCTCGCGGTCCACGGCGGTGGAGTTGTCGGTGCCGAGGTAGGCGTCGCGCGCGGCGGCCACCTCGGCGCTGCGGGCGCCGGCGACGTCGCGCAGCAGGGCGTACAGGGCAGCGACATCGGGCCCGACGAGCCGGTAGTGGATCTTCGTGCCGTCGCGGCGGGTCGCGACGAGGCCGGCCTGCCGCAGCGTCTGCAGATGCGCCGAGCAGGTGGTCAGCCCGAGGTGGGCGGCGCGGGCCAGAGCGTCGACGCTGCGTTCACCCTGGGCGAGCAGATCGAGTAGTTCGAGGCGTTTGCCGCTACCCAATGCCTTGCCGACGCGGGCCAGGCTGTCGAACAGCTCGGCCTTGGCGATCGGATCACCCATGACGATCCTCCAATGTTCTGTGGAATAGTATAGAAGATGGGAGCCGGTAACGCTGCTCGGGTCGGAGGGACGCCATGACGAGCGAGGATGAGCGGCTGATACCGCTGGTCGACGAGGGACTGGGTAACAGCGCCTACCTGTACGACGTCGGGGACGGGCGGGCCCTGGTGGTGGACCCGCCACGGGACCTGCGCGCATTACGTACCGCAGCGGCCCGGCGGGGCCTGGCGGTGGCGTGGGTCGCCGATACGCACCTGCACGCCGACTTCCTCTCCGGCGCAGTGCAACTCGCCGCGACCGACGGAGCACAGATCCTGGCCTCGGCCGCCGGCATGCGGGAGTTCGATCACCGCGGGCTGACCGATGGCGACGAGGTCGACCTGGGCGGTCTCACGCTGCGCGCCCTCGCCACCCCGGGGCACACCGATGAGCACCTGTCGTTCGTGCTGCTGGACGCGGCGGCGCCGGTGGGGGTGTTCACCGGTGGATCGCTGATCGTCGGCGCCGCCGCCCGCACCGACCTGCTCGGCGACGACCGCACCGGCGAACTGGCTCGGGCCCAGTACGCCTCCTTGCACCGCCTTGCGCTGCTTCCGGACAGCACCGCGGTGTGGCCGACGCACGGTGCGGGGTCGTTCTGTTCCGCGCCGCCCGGCACGGCGCGGACCAGCACCATCGGCGCCCAGAAGGCGAGCAATCCGCTGCTGGCCGCGCCGGACGCCGACACGTTCGTCACCCGGCTCGTCGCCTCGCTGGGTTCCTATCCGGCGTACTTCCGGTGGCTCGCGGAGGCGAACCGGCGCGGGCCCGCCGTCCTCGACGGCGCCCCCGCAGTGCCGGCGCTGTCGGCCGACGAAGCGCGGCGACTGCTCGCTGCCGGCGCGGTCGTCGTGGACGTGCGCCCGGTAACCGACGTGGCCACCGGTCACATCCCGGGCGCGATCGCGATTCCGCTGCGGGCACAGTTCGCCACCTGGCTCGGCTGGCTCGTCGCCCCCGACACCCCGGTGGTGATCGTGCGAAACCCGGGCCAGGACCCGGCCGACGTCCTGTGGCCGGCACTGAACATCGGCTTCGACCGGATCGCCGGTGAACTCGCCGGCGGGATGAGCGCGTGGACCGGCGAGGTCATCACCACCCGGCTGGTGCGCCCCGATCAGGTGGACGCCCCGGTGCTCGACATCCGCCAGGACAGCGAATACGGCGCCGGGCACCTGCCCGGCGCGATACACCTCGAACTCGGTGACCTTCCTGACGCGGCACACGCCGCCCCGACCGGCCCGGCGGTGCTGATGTGCGGGCACGGCGAACGCGCGATGACCGCCGCCACCCTGCTGGAACGCACCGGCCGGCGGGACGTGTCGGTGCTCGTCGGCGGCCCGGATGACTGGGCAACCGCCACCGGCCACCAACTGAAGCGGAGCGCATGAGCACCGCCGCCGTACCTCGGCTGGGCCTGGTCGCCAACGCGGGCCAATTCACCCTGCTCGTCGTCGTCAACGCTCTGGTGGGCGGGGTCCTCGGCTCGGAGCGCACAGTGCTGCCGCTGCTCGCCGACCGCGAGTTCGGCCTCGCCGCCTACACCGCCGGCCTGACCTACATCCTCGCGTTCGGCGCGACCAAGGCCGTCACGAACTTCTTCGCGGGCACCCTGTGCGACCGCTACGGCCGCAAACCGGTCCTGCTCGCCGGATGGCTCGTCGCGATCCCGATCCCGGTCATGCTGATCTGGGCCCCGAGCTGGGGCTGGATCATCGCCGCGAACGTGCTGCTCGGCCTCAACCAGGGCCTGGCCTGGTCCACCACCGTCATCATGAAGATCGACCTTGCCGGACCGAACCGGCGCGGCCTGGCGATGGGCCTCAACGAAGCCGCCGGCTACCTCGCCGTCGCCGCTACCGCAATGGCCACCGGCGCCCTCGCCGCACAGTACGGACTACGCCCGGCGCCGTTCCTGCTCACCGCCGCCTACCTCGTCCTCGGCCTGGGCCTGTCGCTGTTCTCGGTGCACGAAACCCGCGGGCATGCCCGCCACGAGGCCGCCACCCACACCGGCGGGCAGAACGCGGACCTGTCCACCCGGCAGGTCGCCGCCCTGACCAGCTGGCGCGAGCCCGCCCTGTCGTCGGCCAGCCAGGCCGGCATGGTCAACAACCTCAACGACGGCCTGGCCTGGGGACTGTTCCCCCTGCTGTTCGCCGCCGCCGGACTGTCACTGACCCAGATCGGCGCACTGGCCGCCCTGTATCCGGCGGTGTGGGGCCTCGGGCAGCTCGCCACCGGCCCGGCGTCTGACCGGTACGGCCGGAAACCGTTCATCGTCGCCGGGATGCTCCTGCAGGCCGCCGCCCTGGCCCTGATCGCGCTCGCGGACGACTTCACCGCCTGGGCCATTGCCGCGGTGCTGCTCGGTGCGGGCACCGCCGCGGTGTACCCGACTTTGCTCGCCGCCGTCAGCGACGTCGCCCACCCCGCCTGGCGGGCCCGCGCTGTCGGCGTCTACCGACTGTGGCGCGACGGCGGCTTCGCCGTCGGCGCCCTGCTCGCCGGGATCGTTGCCGACTTCGCCGGCATCCGCGCCGCGGTCTGGGTCGTCGCCGCGCTCACCGCCGCCTCCGGACTGCTCGCCTGGACGCGCATGTACGAAACGCGGCCCCGCCCCTGACGAACCGCCCCATGGCGCGCCCACCCACGGGCGTGTCGCTGTCCACGCCGAAAGGACCCGCTCTCCGCATGGCCGCCACCACCTCCCTCGACCCGCCGGCCGCCCGTGCGGCCCTGCAGCGCAGAACCCTGCGCGTCGTCATGACCTCTCAGGTGTTCAGCGGCGCCGGTCTTGCCGCCGGGGTCACCGTCGGCACGCTGCTGGCCGCGGACATGCTGGGCACCAGTAGTCTTTCCGGGCTGCCCGTGGCCCTGTTCACCGCCGGATCGGCCGGCGCCGCACTCTTGGTCGGCCGGCTCTCGCAGCGCCTCGGGCGCCGCGCCGGACTGACCACCGGGTACGCCGCCGGCGCGATCGGCGGCGCCGGGGTCGTGCTCGCCGCCGCCGTCGACAGCGTTGCCCTGCTGATGCTGTTCCTGCTCGTCTACGGCGCGGGCACCGCCACCAACCTGCAGGCGCGCTACGCCGGCGCCGACCTCGCCGTCCCGCAGCACCGGGGCCGCGCCGTCAGCTCCGTACTCGTCGCCACCACCCTCGGCGCGGTCGCCGGCCCGAACCTGGTCGCCATTACCGGCGGTGCCGCCCGCCACGTCGGTATCCCGGCTTTGGCCGGTCCGTTCGGCCTCGCCGCGATCGCCTACGCGTTGGCCGGTGCGACCCTGTTCGCCCTGCTGCGCCCGGACCCGCTGCAGACGTCCCTGCGGATCACTGCCGCCCAGCCGCCGGACACGGCCGTCGCCGGCGGGCAGCGAACCGTCGCCGGCGCAGCGTCCGCCGGTGGTGTCATGGCCGGGGCGACCACGATGGTCCTCACCCAGCTGGTGATGGTCGCCGTCATGGCCATGACCCCGATCCACATGCGAGCCCACGGCCATGACCTGCAAGCGACCGGCCTGGTCATCGCCGTGCACATCGCCGGCATGTACCTGCCGTCCCCGCTGACCGGCCTGCTCGTGGACCGCCTCGGCCGCATACCCGTCGCCGTCGCATCCGGGCTGACGCTGCTCGCCGCCGGGGTGGTCGCGGCGAGCGCCCCGACCGCCTCGGTCGCCGCCCTCGCCCTGGCCCTCGGGCTGCTGGGCCTGGGCTGGAACCTCGGCCTGATCTCCGGCACCGCCATGGTCACCGACGCCTTGCCGCCGGACACCCGCGCCCGGACGCAGGGCGCCGTTGATCTGTGCGTGGCGTTGGCCGGCGCGGGCGGCGGCATCGCCAGCGGCCTGATCCTTACCGTCACCAACTACGCCACGCTCGCTCTGGGCGGCGGGATCCTCGCGCTGGCCGTCATCCCGTTCCTCGTGCGCCGACGACCGGCCAGCACACTGGCTGATCGGCAAGCACCGCCGACTTGACGGCAGAGGTAGGTAAGTCCGTTCGTGGCGGCTTACCATGTCGGGCATGCCGCCGATCACCATCAGCATCGAAGTGGAGCGCAGCGCCGAGGACGTGTTCGCCTACGCCACCGACCCGACCCGCTTCCACGAATGGCAGTCGGGCGTCGTCAGCGGCCGCATGGAACAGCCGGGCGAACCGACGGTAGGCGCGCGATGCCTGACGGCCCGGCGCATCGGCGGCGCGAACCGGTCCAGCACCTCCACCATTGCGCACCTCAACCCGCCACACTCGTGGGGAGTGCGCGGCATCGACGGACCCATCAGGGCCATCGTCGACGTCGCCGTCGAGCCCCTGCCTTCCGGCCGGGCGCGGCTGACGATCGCGGTCGACTTCGAAGGCCGCGGCATCGGCAAGCTGCTCGTTCCCCTCGTCGTACGCCGCGAAGCCCGCAAGGAGATGCCGCACAATCTGGCAGCGCTCAAACGACGCCTCGAACATGGTTAGGGACCGTGCACCGCTGGATCGCGCCGCCGGCGAACGGGGGATGGCCGGACCGAGCGGTGTTGATCCATTCATCTGCTGGACATCGAGGCGTGGCGTTCTGCACGCCCGTCGACGGCAGCCTGGGGGCTCCTGCTCGTTCATCGGAGCGCCTACCATGATCACTTTCCTGGTCGTAGTTCTCGCCGTCTCCCTCGGCATCGCCCTGGCCGCCCTCGACGAACCGGCCGCGCACGGCGCGACCCGCGACGCGCCGCAGGCCGATGACGCGCCCATCGGGTCACCCCACGCAGTGTTCGGCCCGCCGGCGCCGTTCACCGCTGCGGCGTCCTCGCCGTAGTCATGGCCGCGGATCGATGGGACCTGCTTCGCGCGGGTGTGGCCCAACTCGTCGTCATGACCCGTCTCGGCGGCGTCGCCGACCATGCCGCCGCGGACACCCCGTGATCGACTACCCGGGCCGCCCGGTCGAGGGTGGCGTCGAGGATCTCGCCGAAGCCAACATGGGTGAGTTCGTCGCGACGCTGCGGGAACAGCTCGCTCTCGAGGCCCGCGTGCACGGTTACGGCGCCGACCTCGGCGAGCCGGTCCGCGACCGCAGCCTGGACGGCGGCGGTCGCTACGGATGGCTGCTGCGCGTCGACGGTTTCCGCATCGCGGTGCTCATGCCCGGTGTGGCGCCGGCTCGCCTGCAGGGCGATGAGTCCACCGCCCTGTGTCTGCACGTCAACGGGCGCCCGATGCCCTGGGACGACGCGATCTACCACGCCGTCCCGCGTCCGCGCTGACCCTGGCCGGGCAGGCCGTTGGACCTGCGGTGATGAGGACATTTGCGCCATGCGTGCCGCGTGATCACGGGCCAAGCTGGCGGTATGAGCGATGACAGCACGGCCACCGCGCGGGACGCCATGGCGCAGGCCCATCTGGCGCAATCGATGCAGGCCCGGTACCCCGATGTGCCCGCGGAAGCGATCTCCGAACGGATTCGGAGCGGCTACCGGAGGTACGCGCGGGCGAAGGTCCGTGACTTCGTGCCGCTGTTGGTGGAGCGGGAACTGGTGGCGGAGCTGCGGGCGCCGGCGGACGGGTTGCCGCCCCGGTGAATGAATTCTTCGCCGCGCGCTCGACCTGCGATCTTCCGGGTTCTAGTCTGACCGCCCAGGAAACAACAGGTGACGAAAGGCAGCATCATGGCCGGCACGGCGGTCGAGATGGTCACCACTCCCGACGGCACTCTGGTCATCCGGCCCTACGGCGTGCTCGACTCCGGCCATGCCGTCGAGCTGCGCCACGCGCTGGTCCACGCGGTGCGGCACCTGCGCCCGCTGCGCCTGGTTCTGGACATGCGGAACGTCGACGACCTCGACGCCATCAACGTCGGCACGCTCGCCGCGGCCTGTCACCTCGGCGACGATCACCAGGTGGCCGTCTTCGTCGACAACTCCTCCGTGGCGGTCGCCGGCCGGCTCACCGCCGCCGGCGTCGCTCACCACCGGCTCCGGCACGTGGGCGCGTCCCGGGCCGCGTGATCGGCCTAGCGACCGGCTCCGCGCCGACCTGGGGCCTGCGCGGGGACAGACTGCTGACGGGCTCACGGCATCACGCTCTTCATCGACGGCGGCATTTCGCCACCCGGACGGGCTGAGAAGCGATCACCGCCGCCCCGGCCTCAGGACCTCGAGCCGTGGGTCGCGAAGTAGAAGATCGCGAAGAGAACGGCCACCGATGCTGCAGATGCTCGTTCGCGGGGTCGGCGAAGGACGGCAGAGCCGCCTCATGCCCGCGGTATCCAAGGGCGCTCGGATCTCCCGGGCTGCGGCGTCGCTACGGCCGGCTCGGCACCTCGTGATGGGGCGCGGGCGTTCGGACGTTCATGCGTTCACCTGGCCGCGCGAAGATGCTCAGGATCTCGGCTGGTTCGGCGCCCGGGCTGCCGAACCAGTGCGGCACCCGGGTGTCGAACTCGGCGACCTCTCCCGGTCCGAGCACCCAATCCTGGTCTCCCAGGACAAGGCGCATGTGCCCGGACAGCACGTAGATCCACTCGTGGCCGTCATGGCCGCGCGGCTCCGGCTCGACTTTGCCGGTCGGGATGACGATCTTCCATACCTGCAGGCCGTCCGGCTGTCGGGTCAGGGGGATGACCGCCCTGCCCTTGACCCGGCCGGGCTTGAGCCGGACCCGCGGGTCGCCCACTTCGGGCGCCCCGACGAGATCGTCCAACGGCACCCGGTAGGCCTGCGACAGGGCCAGGAGCAGTTCCAGGGTGGGCCGTCGCTGCCCGTTCTCCAGCCGCGACAGCGTGCTCTTCGAGATGCCCGTGGTGTCGGCCAGGTCGGCCAGGGTGATCCGGCGTTGGGTACGGACCCGCTTGAGCCGGGCCCCGACCTGATCGAGCACGCCGGTGATGGCCGCTGACGTGTCATCCACGCCCTCATCCCACTCTGATTTCCCGGAAACGGCAACATTCGTTGGCGCGCGATCCGTCGGGGTCCACCGTGATGGTCATGAGTCAGTACGACGTAGCCATCATCGGGGGCGGGGCCGCCGGGTTGTCCGCAGCCCTGGTCCTGTCGCGGGCCCGCCGCCGGATCGCCGTGATCGACGCCGGCAAGCCCCGCAACGCCCCCGCCACTCACATGTACGGCTATCTGTCCCGCGACGGCCTCCCACCCCGCGAACTCCTCAGGCAGGGTCGGGAAGAGGTTCGGCGCTACGGCGGAGAGATCCTCGACGGGACGGTGACCGGCCTGGCGTCGGACGGGCGCGGCGGGTTCGCGGTCAGCCTCGCCGACGGACAGCCGATCTCGGCGCGCCGGCTGCTGATCACGTCCGGCCTGCGGGACGAGTTGCCGGACCTGCCGGGGCTGAACGAGCGGTGGGCCCGCGACGTGCTCCACTGCCCCTACTGTCACGGGCACGAGGTCCGCGATCGCCGGCTCGGCGTCATCGGTGGCACGGCGGGCTCGGTACGGTACGCGCAGATCGTCCGGCAGTGGACCGACGATCTTATCTATTTCACCGGCCCCGGAACCCTCACCCCCGTCGAGCGGACCGAGCTGACCGCCCGCGGCATCGGCATCGTCGAGGGCGCCATCGACCGGCTGGTCATCGCCGACGACCAGCTGCGCGGCGTCCAGTTGCACGACGGTTGTGTCGTGGCCCGCGACGCGTTGTTCGTACCGCCTCGCTTCGTTCCGAACAACCGCCTGCTGACCGGGCTCGGCTGCGACGTCGATGGCGGTGGCTGGGTCACCGTGGACGCCACGGGCGGCACCAGCGTCGCCGGAGTCTGGGCTGCCGGCAACGTCGTCGACCCACGCGCCCAAGTCATCACCGCCGCCGGCGCCGGCTCCGCGGCTGCCATCGCTCTGAACGCCGACCTCGTCGACGAGGACGTCCGCACAGCCGTCCAGCGCCACCAGCCCTGACCCAGCCACGAACCTCTACGCCAAGGAGTCACCATGGCCCACCCGACGTCGCAATCCCGGCCCGCCGTAGTCCCACCACCGACCAAGCACCAGCTGGCCCTCATGATCTGGCTGGCCGTTTTCCCCACCCTCATCGTGCTGAACCTCGCCCTCGACGACTGGCTCAGCACGCTCGCCCCCGTGCTGCGCACCTTCGTTCTGGTCACCATCGCGGTGCCGATCGTCATCTACGGGCTGATGCCGCGGCTGCACAAACTCCGCGGCAGGCTGCTGAACCGCCTCGCGAGCCGCTGAGCCGGTGGCGCCGCCGCCGGCAGCTGTCGTTCGGCGTCCGTCTCATCGTGAACAGCCGGTCTCAGCCGGCTCGCAAGGGAACTCGTCCAGCCGCCCGCCGACGGGCGAAGCCGGTGGTCATGCGCAGACGAGACTGATCTTCTTGGCAGTCAGGACATCCGTAGCACCATCGACGGCGTCGTCCTCAGCCTCATCCTCATCCTCACCGTGATTCTCATCGTCGCCGTCTTCGTCGGCTTCGAGTTTGTGGACCTGCTGCCCGGTGATGAGGTCCGTGATCGAGGCGGGGTCGGTGCAGGCGGCGGAGCGCTGGTACCAGCGGATCTCGGTGTCGTCGGTGACGGTGACCGTGACGGTCGTACCGGATGCGCTGGCCACGGTCAACTCCCCGGTGGTGGGGTCGAAATCGGTGACGGTGCCGGCATGGTCCCGGCCGTCGGGGATGCCGTTGCCGTCGCTGTCGGACTCTCGCGGGTCGTCGCCGTCGTCGAACTCGTCGCGGTCGTCGACGCCGTCGCCGTCGAAGTCCTCGTCGCCGTCGGAGACGCCGTCACCGTCGCTGTCAGCGCTGCGGGGGAGGTAGCCGAGGTCGTACTCCTGCACGTTGCTCAGCTCGTCGGCGTCGAGATCCGTGTCGGCGTCGTCGCGCAACGGGTTGATCCGCTGGGTGACCTCCCAACCGTCGGGCATGCCGTCCCGATCGGTGTCGGCCCGACGCGGGTTGGTCCGCACCCGGTACTCGCGCAGGTTGCTCAGTCCGTCGCGGTCACGGTCGGCCTTGGCGTCGTTCCGGCGGGGGTTCAGCCCGTTGGCCCTTTCCCAGGAGTCGAGCATGCCGTCATGGTCGCTGTCACGCACCGCCGGCGCGGCGGGCTTGGGCTTGTGTCCCCTGGCGGCCATGGCGGCGCCCGACATGGACAGAGTGGTCAGGGTGGCAGCGGCCGCGGCGGCGACAATGCGCAAGTTCCGGTGGCGGTTCATGTGGGGGCGTCCTCTTCTCGCGGCCTACCCGGAAGCGAACCCGCATCCGACGGCATCACCAGGAGTGATCACCGTAGGACGCCAGGCCACCGCAAGATGATCTTGGAGCGGATGGCTACCGGACCGCACCCGTTCCGACACCGCGCCGGCCGCAAGGCGGTCGAGACCTGCGCCTCGAGGTAGCTGTCCTGCCGGCGGTCGACGACGAAGGGAGGGCCGCGCAACGCCCGGCCTACTGAAACCGCCGACCGGCCGAGAAACTTCTCGAGAAAGTGTTACGCGAGCCGATGCCGCATTCCCTGCAAGTCGGTGATGACCAAGGGGGGCATCGGGGTGTTCTTCGCTTGACTACCGCGCCGCATTCGGTAACGCTTTGTTCGATGAACGTCAATGTGTAATCGACGGTGAGGGGCCTGTGATGCATTCTCGACGACAGCGGGGACCACGACGGGCCACGGCCGCCGGGATGACTCTGTCGCTGGTGGCCACGGCGCTGGCCATCCAGGGAGTCCCGGCCTCGGCCGAGGCGGCCGCCGCCGCGCTCTCGCTGACGGTCGACGCGTCCGCCGCACGGCACAGGATCAGCCCGGACATCTACGGGCTGAACGGGGCCGAGTCGGCCTTCGCCACCGAGATCGGCCTGCCGGTGGCCCGCTGGGGTGGCAACGCCAGCAGCCGCTACAACTTCAAGAACCACACCTACAACACCGGCAGCGACTGGTACTTCGAGAACATCGTCGCCGGGCCGGAGAACACCGTGGAGGCGTTCGTCGAGACGAACCGGGCCCGGGGCGCCAAGCAGATCGTCGCCGTGCCGATGGTCGGCTGGGTGGCCAAGGACTCGCCGTCGCAGCACCCGTTCGCCTGCGGGTTCCCGGCGACGCGATTCCCGCAGCAGGACAGCTTCGATCAGTGGGATCCCAACTGCGGCAACGGGCGGCTCAACGACACGAACCTCACCGGGGCCGACCCCACCGACACCTCCGTTCCCGTGGACGCCTCGTTCGACGGCGAGATGGTGACCCACCTGGTGAGCCGGTACGGCCCGGCGGCGCAGGGCGGCGTGAAGATCTACGAGCTCGACAACGAGCCGGTGCTGTGGGCCTCGACCCACCGGGACGTGCACCCCGAGCTGGTGTCCTACGACGAGCTGGGCACCAAGGGAACGGCGACCGCCGCCGCCATCAAGAAGGCCGACCCGACCGCGGCCGTCCTCGGCCCGTCGGGCTGGGGCTACTGCGAATGGATCTCCTCCGGGGTGGACGGGTGCGGGCCCGGCGCCGACGCCGCCGCGCACGGCGGGCTCAACCTCTCGCAGTGGTACCTCAAGAACATGAAGGACTACAGCGACGCCCACGGCGGCCGGCGCTTCCTGCACTACTTCGACCAGCACTTCTACCCGCAGATCGGCGGCGGCACCGACGCTGAGGCCAACGCCCTGCGGCTGCGGTCCACCCGGTCGCTGTGGGACCCGACCTACGTCGAGGAGTCCTGGATCGGCCCCAGCGGCGTGAACGCGCCGCCGCTGCAGTTCATCCGGACGATGAAGTCCTGGGTCGCCGCGTACTACCCGGGCACCAGGACCGCCATCACCGAGTACAACTTCGGCGCGCTGGACCACATCAACGGCGCGCTGACGCAGGCCGAGGTCCTGGGCATCTTCGGGCGTGAGGGCCTGGATCTGGCCACCATGTGGGGCGAGCCGCAGCCGACGCAGCCGGGCGCCTTCGCGTTCCGGATGTACCGCAACTACGACGGGGCGGGCGGCCGGTTCGGCGACGTCAGCGTCTCGGCGACCAGCAGCGACCAGGGGCAGCTGTCGGTGTACGCCGCCCAGCGCTCGTCGGACAAGGCGCTGACCCTGATGGTGGTCAACAAGACCGCCGAAGCCCTGAGCCCGACGCTGTCGATCACCGGCTTCAACCGCGGCAACGTGGCGCAGCGCTACACCTACAGCGCGGCCGACCTGACCTCGATCGTCCGCGGCGACGACGTGGCCGCCACGCAGGGCGTCATCGAGGCGACCTACCCGGCGAACTCCATCACCCTGCTGGTCCTGCCCCGACGGTGAGGCCGGACCTCGCTCACCTGCCCTGACAGGTCTCCTCGTACGGCACGTCGGGCACGTGGCGCGCCCATTCGGCCGGGGTCAGGCCCCCGGTGACGGCACAGGCGCGCTCGATCACGTGCCCGCGGAGATCGTTGAGGTGCGTCAGGTCCCACACGTTGGCGGAGCGGCGCGAACCGGCGGCCAGGCTGTTCCCGTCGGCGCCGAAGGCCATCGTCGACGTCGAGCCGACCTTGCCGTCGAGCTGGACCAGGCGGCGGGGGTTGCTGCGGTCGGTCAGGTCCCACAGCAGGATGGCGCCGTCCGGACCGCTGTTGATCAGCGTACGACCGTCCGGGCTGAGCGTCACCGCGCCCGACGACCCGGAGTCGCCGACGATCTGGGCGACCTGGCGGGGACGGTGGCGGTCGGTCGTGTCCCACAGCAGCACGACCCCGTACGAGCCGGCGGTGGCCAACGTCCGCCCGTCCGCGTTCAGCGCCAGCTCGTCGAGGGCGCCGGTGGAGTCGCTGAGCAGGGCCGCCTTCCGGGGCGCGGCGGGCCTGCTCAGGTCCCACAGCTGGACATTGAGGCCGTTGCCGGCGGCCAGTGTCCGGCCGTCGGCGCTGAGGACCATCGACTGCATCCCGCTGTCCACCCCGGCGAAGCGGGCCAGCCGGCGCGGTGCGCGGTGGTCGGCGACGTTCCAGAGCTCCACCGTTCCGTCGTCGAGGCCCACCCCGAGCAGCCGGCCGTCCCGGCTGAGCGCCGACGCGGCCACCGAGTTCGTGCCCTCGGTCATCGAGACGACGGGCCGGCCGACGGAGAGGTCGGCGGTGTCCCACAGCCGCACGACGTCGGTGCTGCTGGTGATGACGGTGCGCCCGTCGGCGCTGAGCGCGACCGCGTCCAACGAGTCGAGGTGGCCCTCCAGCCGGCCCAGCAGGCGCGGCCCGGCGGGCCGGGAGAGGTCCCACACCTGCGCGGTGCCGTCGTACGCTCCCGTGACGAAGGTCCGCCCGTCGGCGCTGAGGGCGACTCCGCTCACCTCGTCGTCGTGGCCGGCGACCTCGGCGACGCGCCGCGGGCCGGTGCGGTCGGACAGGTCCCACAACTGCCCGGTGTGGTTGCGGCCCTCCATGGCCAGCGTCTGTCCGTCGGCGCTGAGGGCGACCGCGTTCACCGGCCCGGAGTAGTCGGTGAGCTGGGCGATCCGTTCGGGCCGGTCGGGGCGGGTCAGGTCCCACCCCAGTACGGCGTGGTTGACGTAGCTGGACACGAGGGTGTGCCCGTCGGCGCTGAGCGCGATCGCGTTCACCCAGCCGGTGCCGTCGGTGAGCTGGGCGACGCGGCGGGCCTGGCCGCGGTCACTGAGGTCCCAGACCGAGACGGGAAGGCTCTGCCGGCTGACCGCGAGCGTCCGTCCGTCCGCGCTGAGCGCCAGGTCGGCCGTCGCGTGCGTGAGCTCGGCCAGCAGGCCCAGGCGGCGCGGGTTGCCGCGGTCGCCCAGGTCCCACACCACGGTGCCGTTCCACGAGCTGGTCACCAGGGTGCGCGCGTCGGCGCTCAGGGCCAGGTCGGACATCTGCGCGTCGTCCTCGGCCAGGCGGCTGCGGCGCAGCGGGTGAGCGGGATCGGCCAGGTCGTACACCAGCGCGGAGCCGTCGGCGCTGCCGCTGACCAGCGTGCGCCCGTCGGCGCTGAGCGCCACCGTGTTCACGGCGTCGGTGTGCTCGGTGAGCCGGGCCAAGCGGCGGGGGTGCCGGCGGTCGCCGAGGTCCCACAGCAGGACGGTCCCGTCCGCGCTGCCCGCGGCCAGGATCGTGGCGTCCGCGCTGAGCGCGACGCCCTCCACCGTGCCGGTGAAGCCGGTGAGCCGGGCCAGGCCCTGCGGGGTGTCGCGGTCCGGCAGACCCCACAGCCGTACGGTGCGGTCGGCGCTCCCGGTCACCAGCAGGCGCCGGTCGGCGCTGAACGCCGTCGCCGTCAGCGATCCCGTGTGGCCGGCGAAGGTCCCCGCGTAGCGCGTTGCGGCCAGCGTGGTGGCCAGCCCGGCCTCGGCCCGGTCGCCCGGGTGCAGCTGCGCCGCCGCGAGACCGAGCAGGGTCGCCGTACGCGGATCCTGTTGCCGGACCGAGTCGGCCTGGCTGATCAGACGCTGGCTGACGCCGATCCGCTGTTGGGTGCGGGCCGCCTGCCCCTGCCGCCGCGCCTCGGCGGCGGCCTCGGCCGCCCGGCGCCGCTGCTCGGCGGCGAGCGACCGCTGGCGTCCGGCCTCCACCGCGGCGCGGTCGGCCCGGGTCTGCTGCCGATCGGCGGCCTCGCGTTGCTGCTCGGCCTCGGCGGCGGCGTCCACCGCCTTGCGCTCCTGCTCGGCGGCGAGGGACCGCTGGCGTCCGGCCTCCACCGCGGCGCGGTCGGCCCGGGTCTGCTGCCGGTCCGCCTCGGCGGCGGCCTTCTCGGCCTCGCTCAGCTGCCGGTCGGCGTCCTGGGTGGCCTCCTGGGCCCGGCGCTGCTCGTCCCCGGCGATCTGCTGCTGGCGTCGCGCTTCGGCCGCGTAGGCCGAAGCGGAGTCGCGATGCCGGTCGGCCAGCTGCTGCTGCCGCGACGCCTCGACCGCGGCGGCGGCCGCCGTACGCGCGTTGCGTACCGCGACGGCGCCGGTGCCCGCGGCCAGCATGAGGAGCACGCCGATGACCGCGAGCACCCCGCGGCGCAGCCGGATCACCCGGCGGTGCCGGGCCACGTCCTCGCTGTCCAGGTCCTCCTTGCTCATGCCGTGCATGGAGGCGGCCAGCTCGGCGACGGCCTCGCGGAACCGGCCGTGGTCCAGGCCGAGCTCGCTCTCCGAGCGGGCCCAGCGCAGGTCGAGATGACGCGGCTCCTCGCGGAACACGCCGCGCAGGGCGGGCGGTACGGCCGTCGACCGCTCCCAGTCGAAGTCGCCTCGGGCGGTGTCCCACACCCATTCCCCGGACGTCACGACGGGGAGCAGCCGGTCCACCGGGTGCTGGGCCAGCCAGGCCTCGATCTCCTGGTTGACCCAGGTGGACTCCGCCGCCTCCGGGCAGGCCAGCAGGACGAAGTGCTGCGATCCGGCCAGGGCGTGCTGGATCGACGACCACAGCGCCGGGCTGACCCCGAGGCCGGTCTGGTCGCGGAACACCTCCAGCGCCCGCCGCCGGTGCCACGGGCGGGCCAGCCGTTGCAGACCGCGCTGCAACGTCGGTGCGAGGGCACCGTCGGCCGCATGGCTGTAGGAGATGAAAGCGTCATAAGCCATGTCGAGGCCCTTCCCCGTCGCAAGGTCGCGCCAGATTGTGCCGCAGCACCGTGGCGTACGTCGATGCCACGCTGGTCACCGGCTGGAGGCCGCGCTGGTCGGCGCGATGAACCGTGCAGGGGACCAACCGCCGTCCATATGTATCCGCGCATGAATCCCTGAACACTTTTAAGTTCTCTTATGTGGACTGGACGCTGCCGCCAGGTCGCCCCAGAGTGTTCGCAAACGGTCGGCCTCGTGCCGGCAATTCAAGAAGGGTACGAAATTGCGAGCACGACAGATCGTCGGCGCGACGGTCATGGCAGTCGCGGCAGGAACGGCGCTGGCGCTGACTCTGCCCGCCCTCGCCAAAACCGACGAGCGCCCTCGCCCCGCGCCAACGGCGAAGCCCACACCGGCGAAGTCCACGCCGGCGCTGGCGGCACCGTTGGCAGCGGCTCCGGCTCCGAAGGCGGCGGTGACGCCGAGGGGCAGCGCCGCCGACTGTCCCAAGGACGTCCGGCCCGGCGGAGCCGGCACGGCGGCGAGTCCGAGCGCTGCCAGCTATCTGGGGACCGGCAAGGACGACGCGGCGAACGCCGTGGACATCGGCGCCGGCTGCACGATCGTGGTCGGTGGTCGCTTCAATGCCACCACACTGCTGGCCAAGGCCGCGAAGCTGCCCGGTGGCGGTGCCGGGGCGGTGCTGCGCCTGGACGCCACCGGCCGAAAGGTTCTCTCCGCGAGCCGGGTCGCCGGCGCCGTCGACGATCTGGAGGTCCGCCGCACCACCGGTGACATCGCGGTCGCCACGGACAAGGGCGTGCGGCTGCTCGACGCGACCGCCGCGCACGTGCGATGGAAGGCCGATGGTGCCGTGACGCGGGTCGCGATCGGCGATACCGGCACGGTGGCGGCCCTGAGTGGCACGACGGTGCGCATCTACAGCGCGACCGGCAAGGCCACCGGCTCCGTGAAGCTGTCGGGTAAAACAGTCAACGACGTTGCCGTGGACGACAAGACCGGTCGGGTCTTCGTCACCGGCTTCACTCAGTACGGCGGGCCGTGCAAGCAGGTGCAGATCCCGTTCGTGCGCGCCTACGACCGGCGCGGCGCGCAGAAGTGGAAATTGTACGACTTCGCGCCGAACGCCATCGGTGACTTGTGCGCCGACAGCCGCGGTGACCGCGTGGCCATGGGGCGGGACGGAATGCTGTATTTCGCCGGGGAAATGGCGGGCGGTAACACGGTCTTCACCAAGAACGGCAGGTCCACGAAGGTCGACGCCCCCAACGTCGGCTATGACAAGTTCACCCAGGCGTTCAACACCAGGTCGGCTCACCTGACCTACTTCGCGCGGCTCGACCCCGGCGCCGGCAAGGTCAGGGCCGGTCAGTCGCTGCTGGCCCGCATCGACGTCAAGGGCGATCTGGGCAACACGATCAAGCCGCGGGCGATCACCGCAGATGCCCAGGGGCGCATCTACGTGGGTGGTGTCTCCGCCTACCAGATCGCCGACCGTGACAAGGTGACGATGAACGGCAAGCGCCTCAAGGCCTATGCGGGCGGCGACGCCTGGGTCCTGGTCACCTCACCTGATCTGAAGAAGCGCCTGCTCTGGACCGCGTGGACCGACGGCGGCACCGGCGAGGTGCGCGGCCTGGCGGTCAGCGGCGGCGTGGCGGCGCTGGCCGCCCGCGCGGACAAGACGCCGTTCTACACCACGGCGCCGATCCAGGCGGCCAGGCCGGCGGCCGGCGGCTACACGGCGGTCTGGCCCGGTCGCCGCTGAGGCTCCCGAGGGGCATGCGGGCCGACCACCGACCGACGAGATTCTCTCGCCGCAGTGCAATGATGTCCCTATGCAAACACCTGCCCCCGCGGTGAACGAGGACGCCGTCCAGGCGCTGATGCTGGCCAGCCGGGCCTTCGTCGGCCTGACGGCCCGGTCCCTGGCCGGCATCGACGGCGACGTCACGCTGCCGCAGTTCCGGGCCCTGGTGGTGCTGGCCGTACGCGGCGCGCAACGCAGCATCGACATCGCCGAGGAGCTGCGGGTCAACCCGTCCACCGGCACGCGCATGTGCGACCGGCTGGTCCGCAAGGGCCTGGTCCGGCGGACCCGGTCGGCCACCGACCGGCGGGTGGTGCGCCTGCGGCTGACCCGGGCGGGGCACGACATCGTCGAGCAGGTGATGGATCGCCGCCGCGCCGAGCTCGAACGGCTGGTGGCCGCGACCGCCGACCTCTGGCAGCCCGTCGTCACGCAGGCGCTGTGCGCGTTCGCCGCGGCCGCCGGCGAGCCGGACGAACACGACTGGTGGCTGGGCTGGTCCGCGCACGCCACGGACGCCGACGACGAACCGGACGGGCCGCACGAGGTCCCGGCGCCGCCCGGGGGTCGGCCCACGTGACGACCGTCGTGGGGCTGGCACAAGCATTTGCATAGTGCAAAGATGGTTATGTGCAACCCTGCCGGGTACGCATCTTGAAGGATCGGGAGGAGCGGCTCATGGATGCCAACGGCGAGCATCACGTCGCCCGTATCGACGACACTGTCACCGCGGCCAACCTGCACGAACGGGCCGAAGCGGTGGCCGTGCCGGACTTCAACTACCTCGAACAGACCATCGAGGCCGTCGTGAACGGCCTCACCGGCCGTTCCCGGCGAGCTCGAAGGCGGGAAGGCGACACCGGGGCAGCCGCCGACGCGCAACGGAGGAACCCGTGACGTTCCCCGTGGCCGGCCGCGGGGCACCGGTTCGGCCAGCCGCCCCGATGTGATCAGGAGATGACCATGGTTGTGGCCTCGTCGCAGGACACGGCCGCGCACCGCGGGCGAACAGCCGGCGGGCAGCGCGGGCCGTTGATCTGGCAGCGCACGGACAGGATCGGCACCGAACTGGTCTTTCCGCCCGGCGAGGACCCGTGCGCCGCGCGCGGTTCCGCGGTCGTCGCCGGGCCGGTGCCGCACACCAGCCGGTGGCACGCCGACCTCGACCCCGACGCCACGGTGCGGGCCCTGGACGTGACCTGCGAGGGCGTCGGCTGGAGCCGGACGCTGCGGTTGACCGGCGATCCCCGGCTCGGCTGGACCTGCCGTACCGAGGAGACCGGCGACCTCGACGGCGCGCTGACCGGCGCCGGCCATGCGGTCGCCCCGCTGCCCGGCATCGACGACACCGGCCGGCTGCTCCCGGGGGCGATCCTCCGGCTGCAGGACTCACCGATCTTCCTCACCTGGGCGCTACGGCGGCTACGGCTCGCCGCCGGCGGACAGCCGGTCGCCGCGCCGACGATCCGGATCCTGACCCCGTCGCTCGTCGTGCTCACCGGCATGTCGACCTACCAACTCGTCGGCCCCCACCGGCTGCGCATCAGCGGCGACGAGCCGGCGTCCGGCTACGAGCTGGATGACGCCGGGATCGTCACGTACCAGCCGGCCCGGCTGCGGCTGGCCCGCTGACCCGACCGGGCCGGCCGGCGCGACCTCGCGGAGGACTCCCATGACACGGCCCCACATCGTGATCGCCGGCGCCGGTTTCGCCGGCTACCACGCCGCCCGCCGCCTGAGCCGGCTGGCCCGCGGAACCGCCGACATCACCGTCATCAACCCGACCGACTACTTCCTCTACCTGCCGTTGCTCCCCGAGGTGGCCGGCGGCATCCTGGATCCCCGGCAGGTCACCGTCTCCCTGGCCGACACCCTGCCCGGCGTCCGGCCCGTCCTGGGCGAGGTCACCGAGGTCGAGCCCGCGCAGCGGCGGGTGCACTACCAAGACCCCGAAGGCCGTCGGGCCGCGCTGAGCTACGACCGGCTGCTGCTGACCGTCGGCAGCGTCAACAAGCTGCTGCCCATCCCGGGCGTGGCCGACAACGCCCACGGCTTCCGTGGTCTGCCGGAAGCGCTGTACCTGCGCGACCACCTGATCCGCCAGGTCGAGCTCGCCGCGGCGGGCGGCGATCCCGCCGAACGCGCGGCCCGGCTGACCTTCGTGGTGGTGGGCGCCGGCTACACCGGCACCGAGGTCGCCGCCCAGGGCCATCTGCTCACCGCCCAGCTCGCCGCCCGCTACCCGCATCTCGCGGAGAAGCCGCGCTGGATGCTCATCGAGCACGGCGACCGCATCCTGGCCCACCTCGACCACCGCCTGTCCGAAGCGGCCACGGACGTGCTGACTAGGCGCGGCATCGACGTGCGCACCGGTACCTCCGTCGACGAGGTGACCGCCGACGGGGTGCGCCTCGGCGGCGAGTTCGTCGCCGGTCGCACCCTGGTGTGGTCCGTCGGCGTGCGGCCCGATCCGCTGGTGACCGACACCGGCCTGCGCCTGGAGCAGGGACGCATCGCCGTGGACGCCTACCTGAGGGTGCCGGGGCACCCGCGGATCTACGCCTGCGGCGACGCTGCCGCGGTGCCGGACCTGACCCGGCCCGGGAAGTTGACCGCGACGACCGCCCAGCACGCGCAGCGCCAAGGGATCCGGGCGGCCGGCAACATCGCCGCCGACTACGGCCGCGGACACCACCGGCCGTACCGACACGCCAGCCTCGGGTTCGCCGTCGACCTCGGTGGCGCCCAGGCCGCTGCCAAACCGCTCGGACTGCCGCTGCGCGGGCTGCCCGCGGTCGCCGTGACCCGCGGCTACCACCTCGCCGCCCTGCCGGCCAACCGGGCCCGGGTCGCCGCGGCCTGGCTGTTCGCCGCGGCCGGCAACCGCCCGGACACCCAGCTGGGTCTGGTCCCCGCCGCGGCGGTGCCGCTGGACACCGCGTCGCCCGAGGTGGCGCACGTCCCCTCGTGACCTGCACCGCCACCCTTCGACAGGAGACATCCATGCGTGCGTTGACCGTCCGGCCGGGTACCGCCGGCACCGCCCAGCTCGAGGACCGGCCCGACCCGGCGCCCTCGGACGGGCAGCTGCTCGTGGAAGGGCTGGCCATCGGGGTGTGCGGCACCGACCGCGAGATCATCGCCGGGGACTACGGGACGGCGCCGCCCGGCCGCGACCGGCTCGTGCTCGGCCACGAATCGCTGGGCCGGGTCCGCCACGCCCCGCCCGGCAGCGACTTCCACGACGGCGACCTGGTCGTCGGCGTGGTCCGCCGACCCGACCCGGTGCCCTGCGGGGCTTGCGCCCACGGCGCGTTCGACATGTGCCGCAACGGCCGCTATACCGAACGCGGCATCAAGGAACTCGACGGCTACGCCGCCCAGCTGTGGACCGTCGAGCCGGACTACGCGGTCCGCCTCGATCCGCGGCTGGCCGAGGTCGGCGTGCTGATGGAACCGACCACCGTGGTGGCCAAGGCCTGGGAACAGGCCGACACCATCGGCGCCCGCTCCTGGTACGACCCCCAGCGGGTGCTGGTCACCGGCGCCGGACCGATCGGCCTGCTCGCCGCCCTGCTGGGCATCCAGCGCGGCCTGGACGTGCACGTCCTCGACCGGGTCGCCACCGGGCCGAAGGTCGACGCCGTGGCCGCGCTGGGCGCGACCTATCACCACGGCCCGGTCGACGAGGTCGCCGGCAAGCTGCAACCGGACGTCGTCATCGAGGCCACCGGCGCGGGGTCGGTGGTGTTCGACGCCATCGCCAACACTGCCCCGTACGGCATCACCTGCCTCACCGGCGTGTCGACGCCGGGCCGTCGCCTCTCGATCGACGCCGGCGCGCAGAACCGGGAGATCGTGCTCGAGAACGACGTGGTCGTGGGCAGCGTCAACGCCAACCTGGGCCACTACCGGGCCGCCGCCGAAGCCCTCGGCCGGGCCGACGTGGACTGGCTGCGGCGGCTGATCACCCGGCGGGTGCCGCTGGAGCAGTTCACCGAGGCGCTGACCGCCCACCCGGACGACATCAAAGTCGTCCTCACCCTGTCCTGACGGCGACGCGATCATGGCATCGCCCATCGAGGACTACGCCCTCATCGGAGACCTGCACACCGCCGCCCTGGTCGGCCGCGACGGCTCCGTCGACTGGCTGTGCCTGCCCCGGTTCGACTCACCGGCCTGCTTCGCGGCCCTGCTCGCCGACCACGATGCCGGGCACTGGCGCCTCGCCCCCGCGGGCGGGGGGACGGCCACCCGGCGGCGCTACCGCGGCGACACCCTCATCCTGGAGACCGAGTGGGACGCCGCCGACGGGACGGTCCGCGTGCTCGACTTCATGCCGCTGCGCGGCGAGGCCGCCGACGTCGTACGCATCGTCGAAGGTGTCACCGGGACCGTCACCATGGGCACCCGGCTGCGGCTGCGCTTCGACTACGGCAGCATCACCCCCTGGGTCCGCCACGGGGAGCGCGAACACGCCGCCATCGCCGGACCGGACGCCGCCTGGCTGCACACCGACATCGCCCTGGAGCACCACGACCGCACCCTCACCGGCGAGTTCACCGTCTCCGCCGGTGAGCGGATCACGTTCGTGCTCACCCACCAGTTGTCGCACCTGCCCCGTCCCAAGCCGGTGCGACCGGAGCAGGCCCTGGCCGCCACCGAACAGTTCTGGCAGGACTGGATTGGCCGCTGCTCGTACGCCGGGCCGTACGCCGAGCCGGTACGCCGGTCGCTGATTCTGCTCAAGGCGCTCACCTACGCGCCCACCGGCGGCATCCTCGCCGCCGCCACCACCAGCCTTCCCGAACAGATCGGCGGAACCCGCAACTGGGACTACCGCTACTGCTGGCTCCGCGACGCCACCTTCACCCTGCAGGCCCTGCTCGGCACCGGCTACGTCGCCGAGGCCAAGGCCTGGCGCGAGTGGCTGCTGCGGGCGGCCGCCGGCGACCCCGCCGACCTGCAGATCATGTACGCCCTCGACGGCACCCGGCGGCTCACCGAATCCACTCTCGACTGGCTGCCCGGCTACGAGAACTCCGGCCCCGTACGGGTCGGCAACGCCGCGGCCCAGCAGTTCCAACTCGACGTGTGGGGCGAGGTCCTCGACGGCCTGCACCTGGCCCGCGAAGCCGGCATCGCCGCCACCGACGCCGGCTGGGACCTGCAACACGCCCTGCTCGACTACCTCGAAGGCCACTGGCGCGAACCCGACAACGGCCTGTGGGAGGTCCGCGGGCCCCGCCGGCACTTCGTGCATTCCAAGGTCATGGCCTGGGCCGGCCTCGACCGCGCCGTCACCGCCGTCGAACGCCACGGCCTCGACGGACCGGTCGACCGCTGGCGCGCCACCCGCGAGCAGATCCACGCCGACGTCTGCGCCCACGGCTACGACCCCGACCGCAACACCTTCACCCAGTTCTACGGCTCGCACGGCCTGGACGCGGCTCTGCTGCTCATTCCCCGCGTCGGCTTCCTGCCCTACAACGACCCCCGCGTTGTCGGCACCGTCGAAGCGGTGCAGAGACACTTGTCCGCCGACGGCTTCCTGCTGCGCTACCAGCCCCAGCACGACGACAACGTCGACGGGCTGCCGGGCACCGAGGGGGCCTTCCTGGCCTGCACCTTCTGGCTGGCCGACGCCCTGCACGGCATCGGCCGCGCCGGCGATGCCCGGCAGCTGTTCGCACGGCTGCTCGACCTGCGCAACGACGTCGGCCTGCTCGCCGAGGAGTACGACCCGGCCCACCGGCGCCACCTGGGCAACACCCCGCAGGCCTTCAGCCTGGTCGGACTGGTCAACACCGCCCGGCAGCTGTCCGGCACCAGCACCCGCACCAGCGCACCACCCGACGCGCAGCACACGGCGCCGGTCAGACCCGGAGGTAGTCGTCGATGAGCCGGTGCAGGCGGCCCCGGCCGAAGCTGGGTCCGTGTCCGGCATGCGTCAGGCGTACCGGCAGCTCCCGCAGCCGACGCAAGGACCGGGCGTATGCCTCGGGGTCGCTGCCGGGCAACGAGTCCAGCAGGCCGCCGTCGTAGATGACGTCTCCGCTGAACAGCGTGCCGTCGGCCAGGGCCGTGCCGTGCAGCGAGCCCGGCGCCGGATCGCCGGCCCGCTCCAGCGGGTGGGCCTAGACCTCGGTGAACTCGTGCGCCGATCCCATGTGGTCCAGGTGCGCGTGCGTCAGGACGAGCACGGGTTCGCGTTCGAAACGCTCGCGCAGCGCCGGGGTCAGCGCGGTGATGCCGAGCCCGCGGTCGATGAGCAGGTCGCGGTCCCGGCCGCGCAGGTGCCAGGCGTTGGCGCTGAGCAGCCTCATTCGTCACCGTCGAAGTCAACAACAGCGAACCTGTGACCGGCCTGAGCGACGCTGAGGAACGTCACAAGCGGCCCCGCATCCCTTCCACCACCGCCGTGCCCACGCGTTCGTGGGGGAGCGGAGGCAACTCCTCAGGCCGGAACCAACGGATCTCGTCATGTTCCTCGGGAGCGGCGTTCGTCGGTGTCCCGTCCCACTCGCCGACCAACCAGGCGCTGAAGCTCACGGAATCCTCTCCGTGGCCCACCTCCAGGCGACACAGATGGATCGCCGAGCCGGTTGCTATCTGCACGCCGAGTTCCTCGTGCATCTCCCGGGCCAGCGCCGCCAGTTCCGTCTCGCCCGGGTCGATGTGTCCGCCGGGCAGATCCCACACGTCCGGGTAGACCCGGCGGTTCGGACTTCGGTGGACCAGGAGGACTCGACCCTCGCGCACCAGCGCCGCGTTGACGATCTCGTGCATGGGCGGGATTGTGGCACGGCTGTTCCGGCGTGGATGCCGTTGATGGTGACGGCTGGCCTGATCGCGGCGCCGTTACCGGGCGATGGTGACGGCGCGTCGTCGTTGCCGGTCGGTCAGGGGCCAAGGTCGTCGTACTGCGGTCGGCCCGCCGAGAGAGTCCAGCCGGCGCAGGATCACCCCCTCCCGCAGCGCCCACGGGCAGATGGTCAGCTCCTGGATGTCGAGGGCGCGCATCGCGGCCCCGGCCACCAGCGCCCCGGCGACGAGCTGATGGGCGCGGGCCGCGCTGACTCCGCTGAGCGTGGCCAGATCGGCCGATGCCATCCGGCTGATGAAGCCGAACACCTGACGCAGCCCGACATCGGTGAGGGTCCGGCGAGCTCGCAGGCCGGCGCTGGAGGGCGCGGCCCCGGCGAGCCGAGCCAGTGAGCGGAAGGTCTTCGACGTGCCCACCGCGAGGTCGTAGGGCCCGGCCTCGGATATCCGCCGGGCGATCGGCGTGAGGGCCGCGTCGAGGTCGTCGGCCAGGGCCTTCAGCTCGCCGCGCGAGGGCGGGTTCTCGGTCAGCCGCTGGCGGGTGAGCCGTCCGGCGCCCAGCGGCAGCGACAGCGCGATGTCGGGGTCCTCGTCGCGGCCGGCGGCCACCTCCAGTGATCCGCCGCCGATGTCGAGCACCAGCAGCCGACCGGCCGACCAGCCGTACCAGCGTCGGACCGCGAGGAAGGTGTAGCGCGCCTCGTCCTCGCCGGACATCACCTGCAGGGCGACGCCGGTCTCGGCCCGTACCCGGGACAGCACCGTGGCCGAGTTGTCCGCATCGCGCAGCGCCGAGGTCGCGAAGGCGAGCAGCTCCTCGCAGCCGGCGCTGGTCGCGGCCGCCTTCGCCCGGGTCACGGCACACACCAGCTGGCCGATCCCGGCCTCGGTCAGCCGGCTGCCCTCGAGGTGCTCGGTGAGGCGCAGGTGGGTCTTCTCCGAGCGCATCGGCTCGGGGTGGGCGCCGGGGTGCGCATCGACAACGAGAAGGTGCACGGTGTTCGAGCCGACATCCAACACGCCGAGCCTCATGACACTGACGGTAAGGAACGACCGGGGCGGCGTGCCGCCCTGGATGCGAGATTCATCCATTGTTCAACGACCGTTCCGTCGTCGCACATGATCGCCTCAGGCAGCCGAGGAGGAGTGGCCCAGCGCCGCGAGCCGATGCTCGACCCGCTGGACCGCCGCGCGCAGGGCCGGCGCCCGCCGTGCGTGCGCGGCGACGTTGGGTGAGCCGGGGCCGTGCCGGCGCAGCATGTCGGCCATGCGCTGCTCCACACTCGTCACCCGGCCGTCCGGGCCGGCCGTCTGGTCGGCGTAGGTCAGCGCGTCGGCGACCGGGGACTCCTCGCGGGCGAAGTGGCCGAGTTCGCCGGCCAGCCCGCGGACCTCGGCCACGCACAGCGCCGCGGAATGGTGGGCCACCAGGCCGGCGATCCGCGGCGGCCATCCGGTGTCCTCGAGGTGGCGGGCCCCGTCGATCGGGTGGAACCCGGTGTCGTGCAGCGGTGCGGCGTACCCGATGTCGTGCAACCAGGCCGCGGCGAGCAGCACCTCGCCCTCGCCGCGGGATCCGACGGTGCCCTGCACCCGTTCGGCCTGCCGCGCCACCGCGATGGTGTGCCGCCACCGCTCGGGCAGGTCCGTCAGCAGGCGCTGCGCGACATCGCGCGCGCGGTGCACGCCGGGAGCGGGGCCGAGGCGGGGCATGGCCTCACCGTAATGACCTGACGCTGACACCAGATGAACGGGAGATTGCCCCAATAGGTACATCCCGTACGGTCGGCCAGGCGGCTCCGGCTACTGTCAAGATTCGAGCACAGGAGGCGCCGCATGGCCCGGTTCACCGTCACGCAGCAGGTGGGTGCGCCCGCCGACTCGGTCTGGGCCGCGATGGTGGACTGGCGCCGGCACGGCGACTGGGCGCCGCTGACCGCCGTACGGGTGACGACGGCCCGGCCCGACGGCGTCGGCGCGGAGTTCGTGGCCCGGACCGGGATCGGTCGGCTGGCGTTCGACGACCCGATGACCGTGGAGCTGTGGCAGCCGCCGGGCGGCAACGCCCCGGGGGATGCGCCGGGCCGGTGCGAGGTGGTCAAGCGGGGCCGGGTGGTGCTCGGCCGGGCCGGGTTCTCGGTCGTGCCGCTGCCCTCCGGCCGCAGCCGCGTCGACTGGGACGAGGACGTGACCGTGACTCCACACCGCCTCACCGGACTGGCCGGGCCGTTGCTGTCCCTGGCCGGCCGGGTCGGCTTCGGCGCGACCCTGCGGGCGATGGCCCGGGACGTGGAGCGGCGATCCCGCTGAGCGGAGGCGTACCGGATCATCGGCCGGTCCTCCGGCGAGCGACCTGGACCGCCCAGCACGGCCCGCCGGCCGGCCGTGACAGGACTGCTGTTCGCTCGCGCGTCGTCGCCAGGACGGCCGCAGCTCAGCACCATGACCACCGATCCGGCTCCGGCCGGGCATGTTCCGCGGTGCGGGGAGGGGCCGGCGCTTCCCGGCGCCGTCGAGGTCGCGGCCCTGCCTGAGCCGGAGGAGCTGATGGACCCGGGCATCTTCGTGCCGATCTCCACCGATCCACCGAACCGGTTCAGAAGACAGGTGTGGGTGGGCCCCGGAAGGGGAAGAATGGACGTATGTCGATGGTCAGCGAAGATCTGGTGATCTGCCCCGCCCGTATCACGCTCGACGCGGCACAATTGGCGTTCTTCGGCGGGCTCCCGGTGGCGGCGCCGAGCGTGCAGTCCGAGCTCGGCTGCGAACTCGAACAGGGCCATGGTGGCTCCCACGCCGCCCTCGGCCAGCAGGTCGACACGACGATGTGGTGGGTGCAGTGGACGCTGAGCGCGTCCGAGATCAACCCGTACACCTGGTGCCCGGCGCGTGGGGAGCTTGCCACGCAAAGCGAGGCCGACGAGGATTGCGCCCTGTTTGTGGGCCATCCCGGTCGGCATTCTTCGGTCAAGCGCGCCTGGCGGAACGAAGCCGCCTGAACCGGTTCATCCCAGCCGCGGCGACGAGCGCCACGGTCATCGCCGGTACCGGGATCAACCCCGTTCGCCGTCGACCTGCGCCCGGCGTTCCGGAAGAAAAGGATCTGTGACCGAGGCGACCGCCATCCTCATTGCCGGATACCCCCAGGGGGTATACCGTACGGCATGGAGGAGGCGATGAGCATGAGCACCGACCACGGCGACGACATGTTCCATCCACAGGCGAGCGGGCATGGGCACCACGGTGTCGCGGCCATTTCCGACCAGGACCCCGGCGGTCACGCTGCGCCGGTGCAGGGGCCGGTGAACCACCACGGGCACGGCAGTCATGACGGGCATGCCGGTCACGACAAGCACGCCGGTCACGATCCCGAGATCTTCCGGCGCAAGTTCTGGCTGAGCCTGGTGCTGACCGTGCCGATCGTGCTGACCAGTCCCATGGTGATGGACTGGTTCGGCTATGCGATCGACTTCCCCGGCATGAGCCTGGTCGGCCCGGCGCTCGGCACGGTCGTCTTCTTCTACGGTGGCTGGCCCTTCCTGGTCGGTGGTGTGCGCGAGGTCAGCGACCGTGCTCCGGGCATGATGCTGCTGATCTCGATGGCGATCACTGTTGCCTACGCGGCGTCGCTGGCCACCAGCGTCGGGGTTTTCGACCTCGACTTCTGGTGGGAGCTGGCCGCGCTGGTCACCATCATGCTGCTGGGCCACTGGCAGGAGATGAAGGCGATCGGTCAGGCGCAGGGCGCGCTGGCCGCGCTGGCGGCGTTGTTGCCCGACGAGGCCGAGCGGGTCGGCGCGAGTGGCGGGACCGAGCTCGTGCCGATCGCCGATCTGCGGCTCGGTGACGTGGTGCTGGTGCGCTCCGGCGGCCGTGTTCCCGCCGACGGTCACATCGTCGACGGCTCGGCCGAGATCGACGAGTCGATGATCACGGGGGAGTCGCGACCGGTTGCGCGGGCCGTGGGTGATCGCGTCGTCGCGGGCACGGTGGCCACGGACTCCGCCCTGCGGGTCCAGGTCGACGCGGTGGGGGAGGACACCGCGCTGGCGGGGATCGGCCGGCTCGTCGCCCAGGCCCAGGCCTCCAGCGGGCGGGCGCAGGTGATCGCGGACAGGTTCGCGGCGATGCTGTTCTTCATCGCGACGGGGGCCGCCGTGGTCACCTTCGCCGTGTGGTGGCTGCTGGGCGACGTCGACCAGTCGGTGGTGCGTACCGTGACGGTCCTGGTGATCGCCTGCCCCCACGCGCTGGGCCTCGCCATTCCGCTGGTGATCGCGTTGTCCACGGCCCTGTCGGCCAAGTCCGGCATCCTGGTCAAGGACCGCCTCGCGCTGGAGCGGATGCGCACCGTCGATGCGGTGCTGTTCGACAAGACCGGCACCCTGACCAAGGGCAGCCACACGGTGGCGGCTGTGGCGGCCGCGGACGGCAGCAGTCAGGACGACGTGTTGCGCATCGCCGGCGCGGTCGAGGCCGACAGCGAACACCCGCTGGCCCGGGCGCTGGTCGCGGTCGCCCACGAGCGCGGGTTGCGGGCGACGGCCACCGACTTCCGCTCGCTCACCGGTCGCGGAGTGCAGGCGATCGTCGACGGCACGACGTACGCGGTGGGCGGCCCGGCGCTGCTGCGCGAGCTGGACGCCGGAGTGCCCCACGGACTCGCGCAGACCGCCGAGCAGTGGTCGGCTCGTGGTGCCGCCGTGCTGCACCTGGTGCGGCTGTCCGGCCCGGGCGGCTCAGAGGTGATCGGCGCCTTCGCGCTCGAGGACGAGGTCCGGCCGGAGGCACGCCAGGCGATCGAGCAGTTGCGCCGTCAGGGCGTCAAGAAGCTGGTGATGATCACCGGTGATGCGCACGCGGTCGCCCAGGCCGTGGCCGCCGATCTGGGATTCCGGCCCGGCGTGGACGAGGTCTTCGCCGAAGTGCTGCCGGCCGACAAGGACCGGGCGGTGGCCGACCTGCAGGCGCGCGGGCTGACCGTCGCCATGGTCGGCGACGGCGTCAACGACGCTCCGGCGCTGGCGCGCGCCGACGTCGGGCTGGCCATCGGGGCCGGGACGGACGTGGCGATCGAGTCCGCGGGCGTGGTGTTGGCGTCCTCGGACCCGCGCGGGGTGACCAGTGTGATCCGGCTGTCGAAGGCGTCGTACCGCAAGATGATCCAGAACCTGGCCTGGGCGGCCGGCTACAACGTGATCGCCATCCCGCTCGCCGCCGGCGTGCTGGCCTGGGCCGGCATCACGCTGAGCCCGGCGGTCGGAGCCGTGCTCATGTCCGCGTCGACGATCGTGGTGGCGCTCAACGCGCAGCTGCTGCGCCGGGTCAACCTCGATCCGCGACAGCAGTAGCCGCCGTCCCGCGGGATGAGTGAAGGCCGCCGCTCAGCCGACTTCAGCGAACAGGAGGGCGAGATGTGGTCGAGCTTCTGCGCAACGACCCGGCGTTGGCCCATCCCTCGACGACGGCCGCGTCGGTCGGCGCGCCGCGGCCGCCCCGGACCCCGGCGCCGCGCCGCGGGACCCCGGCGCCGTGGCCCCTCCCGCTGGAGCGACGCCACCCGGGGCAACTACGCTCTGCACCGCCTCACCCGCGCCTTCGCCGAGGAGACGGCCGTCACCGCACAGGGATTCGGCGGGGCCGGGCGGCCACGGTCATCCTTTCGAGGGAGCCTGCGTCGCAGAGACGACAAGTGCCCGCCGGTCACGTCGCGGAGTGGGAGACTGCCCTCCGGCGCGCGGTCGGAGGCGAACAATGGCTAGCAAAAGCGTACGGGCAATCGGTGCCGCCCTGCCCACGTACGTCGTCTCCACCGCCCTGGCGGTGGTCGTCAACTTCGCCACCGACTCGTGGCGCTCGTTGCTGCCGTGGCTGATCGTCGCCGTTCTGGTCATCGCCTCGGCGGCCATCGCGGCCGCGACCGCCGCCCCGCAGCCCGATCGCACGCCGCCGCCTCTCCCGGCCGGCTACTACCGCCCCCACGCGCCGCCGCCGCGACCCCGGTCCTCCGGCTCCGGGCGGGCCGTGATCGCGGTCGTGGTGGTGACAGTTCTGATCGTGAGCATCTTCGCCGTCCGTTTCGCCTTCGGCCTGATCACGGGCCGGGAGACGGGCGTCGACCGACTGGTCGAACCGGTGTCGGCCACCAACCACGCGCTCACGCTGACCGTTGACCGGGTCGAGGTGACCGCCCATTTCACCCGCGTGTCGATGTCGGCCAGCAACGGTGGCGGCGATGCGCTGACTCTGCCGATCTACAGCAACTGCCAGATGACCGTCGACCGTACGACCACGAGCGCCTCGACGATCGCCAGCCAATGGCCCCAGAACGTGCCACCCGAGTCGACGATCTCCGGCGTGGTCGTCTTTCGTTTCGTCATCCCCGGCGATGCGACCAAGGCGTCGCTGGCCTTCTCGACGATCTTCGGTTCTCTGTCCACCCGGGGCTCGATCGTGGTCCGCAACATCCCCCTGCGTCCCGACCCGTCGTGACCTCCCAACCGGGCCGGTGACGACCCGGCCCGAGGGCTGCCGCCGCTCACGAACATCCGCGCGGGTCCGACTCGCGGCCTGCCGTTCAGCGATCATGAACCTCATGGAGGAGCAGCAGGCGACGCAGTCGGCCGAGGTCGAGGCGAAGGTCATCACGCTGTGCGGCTCGACCCGGTTCGAGGGTGAGTTCGCGGAGGTCAACCAGCGGCTCACCCTGGCAGGTTGCGTCGTGATCAGCCTCGGGATGTTCAGCCTCCCCGATCTGCCGGGTTACGACTGGACCGCCGACAGCTCGAACCTGAAGGCGCGGCTCGGCGCCGTGCACTTCCGGAAGATTCGCATGGCAGATGAGGTGTACATCGTGGATCCGGGCGGCTATGTAGGTGAGTCAACCCGACGGGAGATTGCCTACGCGGAGTCGCTCGGCAAGCCGGTCCGGTACCTGAGTCGCGAGCGCTTGGCCCGAACGGGAGACGGCCCCCAGGAGTGAGTCCGGCCGGGCGGTCCGCTCATCGGCGAAGTCGTGCGCCCAGCCGCGGTGGCCCGCTGCACGGCGTCGAGGTGGCGGCTCGCTCGCTGGAGCATCCGGCCGGCGCGGCTTCGTTCGCGACGGTCGCGGGCTCGGGGTCCGGGCGTGACCGGCGGCGGTGGTGCTGGCGTACGAGACCCGGCTGGTCATCCCGGACCGCTGACGGCGCCGGGATCGTCGCGGAAGGCCAGCCCGGCCGCGTCCAGGGCCGTTCGCAGGTGGCGAAGGGCGTAGGGCCCGACTCCGTGCAGCGCCCGCACCTCGGCCTCGCTGAGTCCGGAGACCTGTTCGAGCCGGAGCACGCCGTGCGCGGCAAGCGCCCTTGTCGCGGCAGCGCCGAGGTGGGGCAGCGGGGTGCCCGGCTCCGGTGCCGAGCGGCCCCGGGCCGGCCGGGGGTGACCCTCGTGGTCCAGGACGGCGGCGCCGCGGGCCGAGAGCCGGTACCCGATGTCGAGCGATTCGGTCAGGCCGCGCTCCTTCAGCTTGCGCACGTTCTGTTTGAACGACGGGGTGTCCCGCCCCATCCGGTCGGCCAGGTCGGGTGCCCGGGTGGCCGGCAGCTCGTCGATCAGCAGGAGCGTCGCCCGCGTCCACGGCCCGGTCGGCGAGGCGCGGTCGAGCCGGTCCAGCCACGCGACGATCGCGTCGATCTCCGCGGTGTCGGGGACCGCCTCCCGGAGCGCGTGCCGCGGGTCGACGCCCGCGTACCGGAGCCCGATCCGGTACACCGGCCGGTCGGCGTGGAGGCGGTCCAACCCGTGGCGGAGCGCGGCCAGCGACGCCGCGCCGGCCCGGTGGGCATCCGCGGCGGTCAGCTAGCTCACGGGCACGCGGTCGACGGAGGTGACCTCGACCAGTCCGACCGGGGTACGCATCCGGGTACCGACCCTGAGCCGAGGCCGTTCCCACCGGCGGAACGCCAGGTCGACATCGCCGGCACGGATCGCCGCCAGTTCTGCGGGACGCATCTGCACGCCGTCCAGTTCACCACACCCCGCGGTCCGGGCGGCGATACCGCTCCGTGCCTCGGCCACCCGGGGTCCGGCTGTTCCAGCGTCGCTACCCGGCGTCGCCCGTCGACCTTCCCGAGGGCGGCCTTCGACGCGCCCAGCGTGGTGTCGCCGGGGAGGCCGACGGTGAGGATCTTGCGTCGCGCACATGGTCAGGCACCAGTCCCAGCGGCCGGGCACCGACGTGGGCTTGAACCCGTCGCCGAGCTTGCCCGCCACCCAGGCGAGCGCCCCACACGTCCATCTCGCAGCCAGGACCCACGGGTTCAGCCCGGCGGGACCGCTCGTGCGAAGAAGACCCGACGATATCCGTCCTGCTCGGCCCGGCCGACCTCCTGGAATCCGCGGCGCGGATAATATGCCAGGTTCTCGGTCATCGCTTCATTGGTGTACAGCCGGATCTGAGGCAGTCCCGCGGCGCGGGCCTGTTCCTCGGCGAAGCCGAGCAGCCGCGCACCGATGCCCCGCCCCTGCGCGTCGGGGGCCACCGCGATCGTCTCCACCTCCAGATGGCCGGCCCGCCGGGCGATCTGGACCATGCCCGAGATCCGCCCGTCGTCCTCGACGACCCAGCATCGTCGCTGAGCGACGACCAGGTGGTAGTCCACTGTCATCGGTGCGGGCTCCCGGCCGATCCGGGCCACGTAGGGCAGGAACGCGCGCTGGACGAGCTGCCGGATGGATTCCACGTCCGCAGCCACCGCCGGTCGCAAGGTCATCCCCGCATGCTGCCAGCGAAACCTGCGACGCCCGGGTGCTCTGTCCCTTCGTCACCGGCGTCACCGCCCCAACCACCGCTCCACCAGGGGATTCAGCCAAATCGACGTCGGTGCTACGACTAAAGCGGTATGACCCTGGAAGCGCTCCCAGGCGGGCATCGAGGGTTTTCCCTATATCTGCAAGGGCCATCCATGTTTATCGTTCCCGATCAAGTAGTCCGGATGTGACCACTCGTTCACCGGACCTTGAGCCTGCCTCGACCCCCGGGCAGGAGAGGAGCACCAGAGTGAATCGTCGAAACCCCTTGATCGTGGCGCTGGCGGCCGGAACCTTCGCCGCGTCAGCCATGGTCGCCGTGGCCGGACAGGCCAGTGCCCAGCCGACCGACCCGGCTGCGGTCGCCCGGCTCGCCGCCGACAAGGCTGACGCGCTGGTCGCCAGTCGACCCGCCGTTCTGCAGGCCACCGCGAACGAGACCTTCCGCAAGGGCGCGGTCATCTCCTCCAGCGGCCTCAACTACGTCCCGTACAACCGGATCTACAAGGGCCTTCCGGTGCAGGGCGGTGACTTCGTCATCGCGACGGACTCGGCCGGCAACACCGTGGCGACCTCGGTGGCGCAGAGCCGGCCCATCGGTGACATCGCGACCACCCCGAAGCTGACCGACGCCGCCGCGCTGAAGATCGCCAAGGGCGAGCTCAAGACGGTGTCGGGCGTGGAGGCCACCAACCTGATCGTGTCCGCCGTGGACGGCCAGCCGGCCGCGCTGGCTTGGCAGTCGACGATCCGCGGCACCAGCGCCGAGGGCCCGAGCCGGCTCACCGTCGACGTCGATGCCCTCACCGGCAAGGTGTTGCGCACCTACGAGCACGTCACCGACGTGGCCGGCACCGGCACGGGCTGGATCAACGGCTCGGTCTCGCTGAACACCACCCAGTCCGGGTCCACGTACAGCCTGAAGGACCCGACGATCACGAGCCTGAGCTGCCAGGACGCCGCCACCAACACCACCTTCAGCGGCCCCGACAACGTTTGGGGCAACGGCTCCGGCACCAGCAAGGAGACCGGCTGCGTCGACGGGCTCTACGTCGCGCAGAAGCAGACCGCGATGCTGTCCTCGTGGCTCGGCCGCAACGGCGCGAACGGCAGCGGCGGCGCGTGGCCGATCCGGGTCGGCCTGAACCAACAGAACGCCTACTACGACGGCAGCCAGGTCCAGATCGGCAAGAACACCGCCGGCCAGTGGATCTCCTCCGCGGACGTGCTCGGCCACGAACTCGGCCACGGCATCGACGACACCACCCCGGGCGGCATCTCCGGCAACGGCACCCAGGAGTTCGTCGCCGACACCTTCGGCGCGGCCACCGAGGCGTTCGCCAACAACCCGAACGACCCCCCGGACTACCTGGTCGGCGAAGAGATCAACCTGGTCGGCAGCGGCCCGATCCGCAACATGTACAACCCCTCCGCCGTGGGCGACGCGAACTGCTACTCGAGCAGCACCCCGGGCAGCGAGGTGCACGCGGCGGCCGGTCCCGGCAACCACTGGTTCTACCTGCTCGCGCAGGGCACCGGCGGCAACGGCCAGCCCGCTAGCAGCACGTGCAACAACACCACGATCACCGGTGTGGGCATCCAGACCGCTATGAAGATCATGTACAACGCGATGCTGCTGAAGACCTCCAGCTCGTCGTACCTGAAGTACCGCACCTGGACGTTGACCGCGGCCAAGAACCTCACCCCGGGCAACTGCACCAACTTCAACACGGTCAAGGCGGCCTGGAACGCGGTCAGCGTGCCGGCCCAGTCGGCCGACCCGACCTGCAGCGGCGGCACCACGCCGCCGACGACCTCGCCGACCCCGACCACCAGCCCGACCGGCACCCCGGGCGGTTGCACGGGCAGCAACGCCACTCGCGTCACCATCCCCGACGCCGGCGCCGCCGTCACCAGCAGCATCACCATCAGCGGCTGCAACCGGGCCCCGTCGACCAACTCCTCGGTGTCGGTGAACATCATTCACACCTACCGCGGTGACGTCAGGGTCGACCTGGTGGCGCCGGACGGCACCGTCTACAACATCAAGTCCTCGTCGGCCTCGGACAGCGCGGACAACATCATCCTCACCGACAGCGGCGACCTCTCGAGCGAGACCGCGAACGGCACCTGGAAGCTCAGGGCGCAGGATGTGTACTCCGGCGACACCGGATACATCAGCAGCTGGAGCCTGACCCTCTGAGGTCGGACCCTCCCCGAACGGGCCGGTGCCGCAAGGCGCCGGCCCTTTCGCGTACGCCCACAGCCCGCCCGGCCGGCGTGCCGGAACGCGCTCTTGTGCGGCGGGTTGACACTCGAGAGATGGGGCTCAGGCGGTGGGTCGGCGGTGTGGTGCGCGGATGGCAGGATCAGGAGTTCGTGCTCGTCTCGGCGGTGCCGGCGCAGGAAGCCCGGCGGCGGCTGGAAGCGGCGCTCGTGAGCGGGGCGCAGGCGTTCCGACGAGCGGCAATGATGGTCCCCGACGACCGGCTGGTGTACGGCCACGTCAGCGACGACGGATTCCGGCTGAGGCTGCTGCGGGTCCGGTTCTCGCGCCACCTGCGGCTGCCGTCACTACGGGGAGAGATCGTGGCGGTCCCGGCCGGTTGTGAGATCCGGTGCACGCTGGTCGGCGGCCGGCCGGGTCGGGGGCTGTTCTGGGCCGGGGTCATCGTCGGCTCGCTGATCGCGCTGCTCGGTGTCTACGACACGGTCGCGCCGCTGGTGCTCGGATCGTTCCGGGAGGCGTTGATCGGGCCGGTGATCGTCGGCGTCGGCGCGGCGATCGCGCTCCTGGGAGCCGGTCTGGCCTGGATGGTGCGGGGAGTGAACCGGACCGACGGCACGTACCTGTGTTCCTGGGTGGCCGAGAAGCTGGAGGGCTCCCCGCCCCCTGAGGGCTGCAAATGAGTCGCCGGATACCTCCCCATCGGCCGGAAGCACGACAGAACCGCGGCCGCCGACCATCCATACTGTCTCGCGACGGGCCACGAGGCCTGACGGCCGTTGGGGGACGGCCGTTGTCGATGTCATGACAAAAGGGGGATGCCGTGAAGATGGGACGCCGTAGGTCCGCTGTCCTGTGTGGTCTGGCTGCGCTGTTGGCCGCAGTGCTCGGTGTGGCGAACGCGGTGGGGGGCTCGCCGTCGGTGCAGAGCAGCGGGGATACGGGCGGCACCACCGCCTGTGGCGTCACCTCCGCCGAGTACTCCCAGGCTCCGAAGGACTGCGACGCGGTCTGACCGCGGAAGGCGGACCGGAGAGCGCATCAGGCCGACGCGAACGCCTGGTCCAGCAACTGCTGGGCCAGGCGTTCGCCCGCCGGGCGGCCGATCCGGCGGTACGTGGCCAGCGCCTGCTCGGCGTGCCGGGCCGCCTCGGCCGGCGTGGCGGCGCCGGTGAGCGCCGCCGCGGCCACCACCGTCAGGGCGTCGGCCTCGAGCAGGCCGAATCCCGTACGCCGGGTGACCTCGAGCGCCTCCACCGCCTGCTCGTAGGCGTCGGTGTGCCGGCCGGCCGCGAGGTCGGCCTCGGCCAGCCCGATCAGCGCGGCCGCGACGCCCTTGCCATGTCCCACCTCGCCGGCGAGGCGCAGCGCGTCGCGGTGCTGTGCCCCGGCGCCTTCCCGGTCGCCGAGGCTCAGCGCGATGCTGCCGAGCAGGTTGTGCGCGTCGGCCTGGATCCGCTGATCGCCGACGTCGACGGCCACCTCGAGTCCCGACCGGGCCAGCCGCGCCGCGAGGGCGTGGTCGTGGGCGTCGCGGCTCGCCTCACCCATGTTGACCATTGTGTCCGCCTCGCCCTCGCGGCTGCCGGCTTCCCGGTGCAGGTCCAGGGCGCGGTCGAACTCCGCCCGGGCCGCGGCGATCCGGCCGGCGCCGAGGTGGGCGTACCCGAGGCTGTTGTGCATCATCGCCCGGCCGTTGACGGAGCCGAGCTCGCGGTAGATGGCCATGCCCTCGGCGAGCCGGGCGATCCCCTCGGCCAGCTCTCCCGACTCGATCAGCACGTTGCCGAGGTTGCCGAGGCTGACGGCCTCTCCGCCGCGCCCGCCGGTGTCCCGGTAGATCGCCAGCGCCTGCCGGTGGTGCTCGGCGGCGTCGGCGAGCCGGCCCTGGTCGCGGTACAGGTTCGCGATGCTGCCGAGCGCAGCCGCCTCCCCCTGACGCCAACCGGCCCGTCCCGCGTCGACCCGGGCCCGGGCGAAGTGCTCAACGGCGGCGTCGTGCCGGGACAACGACCGGTACGCCTGGGCGAGCGACAGGTGCGCCGCGGCCCGGCCGTGCGGGTCACCGGCCGCCTCCGCGGCGGCCAGCCCGCCCGCGGCGGTCGTCAGCCAGTCCTCGGCGTACCGGCGGGTCCAGAAGTAGCCGCGCAGCGTGTCGGCCAGCAGCCAGCTGCAGCGGCGCAGCGCGTCGATCCCGGCCCCGTGGCGGACCAGCGCGACCATGGTCGACCGCTCGGCATCCAGCCAGGCCAGGGCCGCGGCCGCGCCGCTGAACGTCAGGCCCGCCCGCCCCCGCGCGAGTGGGGGCAGGCGCTGCATCTGCGGATAGAGCAGGGTCGCGGCGGCGCCGGCGGTACGCAGGTGGCACTCGTACAGGCGCAGCAGCGCGGACTCCCGCTCGGCGGCGGTGTCCTCGAGTTCGGCGAGCTCGGCGGCGTACAGGTGCAGCAGGTCGTGCCAGGCGTAGCGGCCGGGGGTGAGTTCCTCGATCAGGTGCGCGTCGGCCAGCTCGGACAGCAGCGTCCGCGTCGGGGCCGGGTCGAGGTCGGCGAGCGCGGCGGCCGCCGGCAGCGTCAGCTCGGCCATCGGCACCAGGCCGGCCAGCCGGAACAGCCGGGACGCCTTCGGCTTCAGCGCGGCGTACGAGAGGTCGAAGGCCGCGCGCACCGCGGACTGCTCGTCGCCCGGCACGGCCAGCATGGTGAGCCGGTTCCCGGCGCTGAGTTCCTCGACCAGGTCGGCGACCGGGCGCCGGGGCCGGCACACCAGGTGCGCGGCGGCGATCCGCAGCGGCAACGGCAGCCGGCCGCACAGTCGCGCCAGTTCGGCGGTCGCCGCCGGGTCATCCGTCGCGCGGGCGCCCACCAGCCCGTTGAGCAGCGCCTGGGCGCCCTCCGGGGTGAGCTCGCCGAGCGTCAGCGGGCGGGCGCCGTCCCGCGCGATCAGGCCGGCGAGCCGGTCGCGGCTGGTGACCAGCGTGACGCAGTGGGCGCCGCCGGGCAGCAGCGGGCGGATCGTGTCCACGCCGGCGGCGTTGTCGAGGACCACCAGCAGCCGCCGGTCCGAGACGAGGGTGCGGTAGAGGGCGCCGGCCTCGACGAGGTCGACCGGCACCTGCTCGGCCGGTACGCCCAGAGCGCGCAGGAAGGTGGCGAGAGCCTGGGCCGGGTGGACCGGGCTGCCGTTGCTGTACCCGCCGAGGTTGAGGTAGAGCTGGCCGCCGGGGAAGCGGTCCCGCCGGCGCTGGCCCCACTGGACGGCGAGCGCCGTCTTGCCGGCGCCGGCCGTGCCGCCGATGGTGACGACGGCGGCGCCGGCGCCGTCGGCCAGCAGCGCGTCCAGCTCGGCGAGCTGATCGTCGCGGCCGGCGAAACCGGCGACCTGCGCGGGCAGTTGGGCGGGCGCGTCGGCGATCCGGGGCGGCTCCGGCAGCAGCAGGGCCGGATCCTGCCGCATGATGGCCCGTTCCAGGCGCTGCAGCGGCAGGCCGGGGTCGATGCCCAGCTGGTCGGCGAGCACGTGCCGGGTGCCGCGCGCGACCGCGAGCGCGTCTGCGGCCCGCCCGCTGCGGTACAGCGCGAGCATGAGCTGAGCGGCCGGCCGCTCGCGGCGCGGCGCGGCGGCGACCAGACCGGTCAGCTCGTCGATCACCTCCCGATGGTGGCCCAGGCGCAGGCGGGCGTCGATCCGGTCCTCGACCGCGGTGAGCCGGGCCTCCGCAAGGCCCACCCCGAGGCGCTCGCAGACCTCCGGTGCCGCCACACCCTGCAACGGCTCGCCGGCCCAGAGCTCCAGGGCGCGGTCGAGCAGCGCGATCCGGGCGCCGTCGTCGGCGGCCTCGCCGGCCTGGGTGAGCAGCACCCGGAAGCGGTGCACGTCGATCCGCATCGGATCGGCGGCGAGCAGGTAGCCGGTGCCCTGGGTACGGATCTCCACGCCGTCGTGGCCGGCCAGCACCCCGCGCAGCCCGGACACGCACACCTTGATCGCGTGGCCGGCGGTGCGCGGCGGCCCGACCGGCCAGGCGAGGTCGACCAGCCGGTCGATCGGCACGGCCTTGTTGACCTCGAGGGCGAGGACCCCGAGCACCAGCCGCTGCTTGCGGGGGCCGAGCGCCAGCGGCGTCGCACCGGCATGCGCCTCCACCGCCCCGAGCAGCCGTAACCGCAGGTCCGTCACGGGCGGAATGGTAACGCCACGGATCGACTCCGACGGATGGTCGATCCGATACCCGATTCACGAACCGGTCAGCGCCACCCGGTGCGGCGGGCCAGCCAGGCCAGGGTCCGGCGCGCCGTCGCGGCCTGGAATCCGCGCAGCCGCGGCGACCGGTGCAGGTCGGGGCCGCGGCACTCGCGGGCGAAGCAGCCGGCGAGCGCGCACAGGAACGCGTCGACGGCCGGATCCGGGACGTCGCGGCCGAGCGGGTGGGTTCGCACGACCCGGTCGGCGTCCACCCCGTCGGCCGACGCGAGCAGCAGCACCAGGTCCACCCAGGGCGCACCGACGCAGGCGCGGGCCCAGTCCACCACGACCACCTCGCCCGCCGGGGTGAGCAGGATGTTGTCCGGGCGCAGATCGGCGTGCAGCAGGGTGTCGCCGGTGATCCCGGCGGCCCAGCCCGCCTCGAGACCGGCGAGCCGCTCGAGGTGCCGGCTCGACCAGGGGTCCAGATCGGCCGGCGGGCCGTCCGACGCGTACTGCCGCCAGCCGGTGGCCAGCGGGGCCAGGGTGTCCTCCACCGCGGGCAGGCCGGCGCCGGCTGCCGGGGTGAGCGCCGTCGCCAGCCGGTGCACCGTGGCGAGCACGGCGTCCCGCTCGGCCGGCACCCGCAGGTCCGGATGACGCCCGTCGACGTCGTCGAAGGCCAGAACCACCCAGCCGCGGGCCTGCGCGGTGAACCGCAGCCGGGGCGTGGGCACCTCGGCGTCGAGGAGGGCGGCGTACCGCGCCTCGTCCCGGTACGCCGTCACCGACTCGTCATCGGCCTGGATCCCTTTGAGGAACGCCCGCGACCCGTCGGCGAGCACCACCCGGGCGGCGATGCCGGGGGTGAAGCCGCCGGCCTGCGCGGTGGCGGTGCGCACCGGCGCGCCGAGGCAGGTGTCGACCAGCTCCCGTACCTCGACCGGCAGCTGCGCCCAGGCCGGCCGCCACGCCGTGGCGATCATCGCGGTCCCGTGCCCTCATCGAGGAGGTGCTCCAGCACCAGAGCCACCCCGTCGTCGTCGTTGGTCGCGGTGACGATGTCCGCGGCGGCCAGGACCGAGGGATGGGCGTTGGCGACGGCGACCGCCGTGCCCGCCCAGGTGAGCAGGGGCAGGTCGTTGGGCATGTCCCCGAACGCCACGACGTCGGCGGCGGCGACACCCGAACGCCCGGCGATCCGGCGTACGGCGGCGGCCTTGGTCACGCCGGCACGGCCGATCTCGCAGAACGCCGTGGTGGACACGGTGGCCGTCAGCGAGGCCGGCAGGACCGCTGCGATCGCCGGCCAGTATTCCGGGGCGGCGCCGTCGAGCTGGGCGATGACCTTGCCGAAGCCGCGCCCGTCCACGACCCGGTCGAGGCGGGTCACCCGCTGCGCCCCTCGGCACCGGGTCGCCGCCAGCTCGAAGTCGTGCTCCAGCAGCAGGTCGAGCCCGCGTTCGGCGCCGAACCGGACCCGCGGGTGGGCCGTCCGCAGCGCCCGCAGCGTCGCCGCCAGGCCGGCCGCCGGGATGGGCTGCTCGTCGACGATCCGGTGCCGCCCGAAGTCGTACGTGATCGAGCCGTTGCCGCACACGGCGACCATCATCGCGTCGATCGCGACGGCGACGGCCCGGGTGTCGCGGACCGGGCGGGCGGTGCAGAGCAGCAGCGGCCACCCGGCCCGGCGGACCGCGCGCAATACGGCCCGGGAGCGCGGGCTGAGCCGTCCGGCCGAGGTGAGCAGGGTGCCGTCCAGGTCACAGACGACCATCCGGCGGGTCATGGCGCCGACCGGGCGTGGAGCCGACCGCTCAGCGCGCGGATCGTCTGGCAGGCGAACAGGTCCTGCACGGTGACCTCGTGTCCCGGTAGCTTGCGGCGCAGGGTGGCCGCCACCCGCAGCAGTTGCAGGGAGTCGCCGCCGACCTCGAAGAAGCGGTCGTCGAGGCCGAACCGGACGGTGCCGAGCACGTCCGCCCACGTGCCCGCGATCGTCGCGGTGACCTCGTCACCGGCCGGCAGCACGGCAGGCGGCTGGGTGCCGGTGGGCCCGGCACCCCGGGCCAGCTCCCGCAGCCGGGCGGTGTCGAGCTTGCCGTTGCGGGTCACCGGCAGGTCGCGGACCACGGCCCACAGCGACGGGACGGCGTAGCCCGGCAGCCGGTCGGCCGCGAACCGCCGCACCTCGGCGGCGAGCCCGGGGCGGTCCTCGGTGACCAGCCCGGCGAGCAGCCGCCGGTCCGCTTCGCCCGGGGTGGCCACCACGGCGACGTCCCGGACCGCCGGGTGCTCGCGCAGGACCCGGGCCACCGCCTCCAGCTCGATGCGGAACCCGCGGATCTTCACCTGCCGGTCGCGGCGGCCCAGGAAGCGCAGCCGCCCGGCGCCGTCCCACCGCACCAGGTCCCCGGTCCGGTACAGCCGCTCGTCGCCGTCCGCGGCGAACGCCCCGAAGGCGGCCGTGGTCTCGTCGGGGCGGCCGGCGTAGCCCAGAGCCAGCCCGGCGCCGCCGGTGTGGAGCTCGCCGATCCCGCCGGGCGGCACCGGGCGGCCGTGCTGGTCGAGCACGACCACGCCGGTGCCGGCGACCGGCCGGCCGATGGGGAGCGGATCGCTCACCTCGGCCGGGTCGTCCACCGCGTGGGTGGTGGTGAACGTCGTGTTCTCCGTGGGGCCGTACCCGTTGGTGACGCGCAGCCCCGGACAGGCCGCCAGCACGTGGGCCACCTGGGCCGGCGGCACCACGTCGCCGCCGGTGAGCACCTGACGAAGTCCCGCGAACGCGTACGGCTGGTAGTCGGCGACCAGCCGGAAGAGTCCCGCGGTCAGCCACAGGCCGGTGGTGGCCCGCTCGGCGAGGAATCCGGCGAGCGCGGCCGGCGTCGGGTAGGCGTCGGGGAAGACGTCGACCAGGCCGCCGCCCAGCAGCGGGGCGAAGATCTCCAGGGTGGACGCGTCGAAGGCCAGGGGGGCCAGCCGCACGAACCGGTCGGTGGCGCCGGGTACGAGGAAGTCCGCGTCCCGGGTCAGCCGTACGACACCCCGGTGCGGGATCCGGGTGCCCTTGGGGACCCCGGTCGAGCCGGACGTGAAGGCGACGTAGGCGACCCGCTCGGGGTCCGGCGCGGCCGCTGCCGGTATCTCGCCGCAGCGTACGGCGTCCTGCCACGGGTCGACGATGCGCAGGTCCGCACGGTCGTCGTCGCCGAGCACGATCCGCACCCCGGCCGCCTCGAGCATGCCGGTGACCGCGGACGCCGGCACGTCCGCCTCGATCCCGACGTAAGCGGCGCCCAGCCGGAGCACCCCGAGCACCGCGACGATCTCCCGCGCCGAGCGGCGGACGGCGAGCGCCACGCAGTCCCCGGCCCGTACGCCCGCCGCCGCGAGCTCGGCGGACTGCACCTGCGCGGCGTCCCGCAGCTGGGCGTAGGTCAGGGTGCGCGCCGGGTCGCCGTCGCGGATGGCGATCCGTTCCGGCCCGGCGGCCACCGCCGCCTCGAACAGCTCCCAGATGCCCCCGTACGGTGAGCCGCCCGGGCCGGCGCCGAGCCGGGCCAGCCGCTCGCGCTGGGCCGGCGTCATGGTCCGGATCTCCGCGAGCGGGCCGTCGGCGGCCATCTCCTCGAGCGTGGCGTTCAGCGCGCAGCCCAGTTCCGCCGCCTCGTCCGGCCGCAGGGCGTCGGTGGCGTACTCCAGCGCCAGCCGGGGCCGGTCCGCCCACCGCTGCACGTACAGGACGGCGTCGTAGACGGTGCCGCCGCAGTATCCCTCGTGCACGGTGGCGGTCAGGCCGCCGGTACGCAGATTCTCCGGGATCAGCTCGTCGTGCGCGGCGAACGCCACCTGCACCAGCGGGTGCCGCGTGTCGTCGCCACCGAGTTCGAGGGCGGCCACGATGTCCTCGAGCGGGACGTCGGTCGCCTCGAGAGCCGTCCGCAGTCCCGCCGCCGTGCGGCCGACGTGATCGGCCACCGTGCCGGTGTCGTCGATCCGGCACACCACCGGCACCATCGTCAGGCAGGGGCCGACGACGTCCAGGGTCGCGGCGGTCCGGGCGGCGGCCACCACGCCGAGCACGAACTCCGGCAGGGCCGTGCGCCGGGCGACGACGAGCGACCACGCCGCCAGCAGCACGGTGTTACGGGTGGTCCCGGAGCGGCGGGCCAGCGCCGTGCAGGCGTCGCGGGCCGCGTCGGAGAGCCCGAACAGCAGCCGGGTGCCGCTCCGGCTCGCGTGCGCCGGCCGCGGCGCGTCGGTCGGCAGCTCGACCCTGGTCGGTACGCCGGTCAGCGTGTCGGCTCGCAGCCGCGCGCGTTCGGAGACCGTGTCGCCACGCTCGGCGGCCACCACGGCGTCCATCGTCGGCGCCTCGGCGGTCAGGTCGGCGCCACCGAGGCCGGCGACGAGTTCCCGCAGCAGCAGGCCGACGCTCCACCCGTCGACGACGGCGTGATGCACGAGCAGCGACACCACCGTCCGCGACGGGCCGGCGGGACCGACCGCGAAGACCACGGGTGGGCGGCGGAAGGGGTCGAGCAGCCGGCCCGCGGCGCCGGCCAGGACGGCCTGGACCGCCGTCACCGCGTCGGCGCCGTCCGCCGGCGGCACGGGCAGGTCGAGGACCGTCGGCGTCCACCGCGCCAGCACGCGCCGGGCGGGACCGTTCGCTTCCTGCACGAAGACGGTCCGCAGCGCGGCGTGCCGGCCGGTCAGCGCGGCGAGCACGGCGTCGAGCCGGCCCCGGTCGACGCGCCCGCGCAGATCCAGGCTGAACAGCAGGTGGAACGGGGTGCCGCCGTGCAGTTGCTCGCCGACCAGCATCGCCTGCTGGACCCGGGACGGCGGCTGCAGGCCCCCGGCGGTGGCGACGGCCGGTGCGGCGGCGGCCGGTACCGCGGCGCCGAGCACCTGGGCGAGCGGCTCCGGGCCGAGCAGTGCGGGCACGGACACGGACACGCCGTACCGGAGCCCGATCCGGGCGGCGCACTCGATGGCCCGCAGTGAGGTGCCGCCCAGGCCGGTGAACGAGAGACGCCCGGCGTCGGCGGCGGTGAGCTCGCGGTCGAGTACTTCGGCGGCCACGGTCAGCGTGTCGATTCGGTCCACGGTGGCGAGCCTGCCGGCGTACGCGGGCGGCGGTAAGGCCCGAAGGTAGGGCCGAATTTGCGCCCGACCGGGCGCACCGAAGTGGCCTTGTCAGCCCTTCGCGGGCGCGTCGACACTCGGCTCGCAGACCCGGGACGGGCCGGCGGAGCCGCTGCCGACCGTGGCGGGACACGGGAGGAATCCATGGACACCACGACCGCACCGGACATCGAGGGGCGCAGCAAGCGGGTCTGGCGCGACAGCGACGACACCTGCGTCGTCGAGCTGATCCCCAGCCTGCGCAGCTTCACCTACGGCCGGGACGAGCTGATCGAGAGCACCGGCCCGCTGCGGCTGGACTTCTACGAGCGGGCCGCGGCCCGGCTCGCCGCCGCCGGCCTGCGCACCGCGTTCCTGGAGCGGATCGGGCCGATCCGCTACCGCGCCCGGTACCGGCCGGCCCCGCCGTTCGAGGTGATCGTGAAGAACCGCGCTGTCGGCTCCACCACCATCAAGTACCCCGGGTTGTTCGAGGCCGGCTGCCGGCTGCCGCGGCCGGTGGTGAAGTTCGACTACCGGGTGGACCCGGAGGACCAGCCCATCGGCGAGGACTACCTGCGGGCGCTGGGCGTCCCGGTGGACGCCTTCCGGGACACGGCGTTCGCCGTCAACGCCGAACTGCGGGCGTGGTTGGACCCGCTCGACCTGTGGGACTTCTGCCTGATCCTGGCGGTGGACACCGACGGCGCGCCGATCGTCATCTCCGAGGTGTCGCCGGACTGCATGCGGCTGCGCCACCCGGACGGCACCAAGCTCGACAAGGACCTGTTCCGCGACGGCGGCAGTCCGGACGAGATCACCGCGGCGTGGCGCAGGCTCCTCGATGAGCTTCGCTGACCGCTATTCGTCGCCGTTCGCCGGCCGTCGCCTCGCGCGCTGGCCGAAGTTCGGCGCGCCCCCACCGTACGCAGAATCAGAGCACGGGAGACCGATCGTGGAAGTGACCGAGAACCGACCGGCCCGGCCGGCCCCCGGCCCCGGACTGGACGAGATGCAGGCCGCGGTACGGTCGGTGCGCCACCGGCACGGCCTCGAGGTGACCGCCGGCGTCGCGCTGCTCGACGCCTGCGCCGAGCTCGGCGAGCTGGCCGGCGCGTACCTCAAGGACACTGCATACGCGGACCGCCCGGGAGCGGCGGGGGTGGCCACCGAGCGGGTCCGGGCCGAGTTCGGCGACGTCCTGTTCGCCGTGCTGAGCTTCGCCGACGCCGCCGGGCTGAGCGCCCGCCAGCAGCTGGCCGCGACGCTGGAGCGCTACGAGACCAGGTTCGGCCCCACCGCCCGCGGCGGTGAACGGCATGGGTGACTATCACGTCCACCTGCACCCGCACGTGCCGCGGCCGGACAGTCCACCGCCGGGCGTGTACCCGGAGGACTACGTCGACGCCTTCGTCGAGACCGCCCTGTCGCGCGGCGCCACCGAGGTCGGCTTCACCGAGCACCTGCACCGCTTCGTCGACTTCGAGCCGGCCGTCGCGGGGTTCTGGAACGTCGGACCGCGCGCGGACCTGACCGAACACTCCCGTACGTACTACTACGACGACCTGAACCTGCGCCTGGACCGGTACGTGGCGGCGGTGCTCGGGGCCCGCGACCGGGGCCTGCCCGTGCGGCTCGGGATGGAGGTCGACTTCTTCCCGGCGCACCTGGAGAAGATGACCGCGGTCCTGCGGCAGTACCCGTTCGACTACCTGATCGGCTCGGTGCACTGGATCGACGCCTGGTCGGTGGACCACCCCGCGGTGGCCTACGAGTTCGAGCGCCGCGGTGTGCGCCGCGCCTACGAGGACTACTTCGGCCTCGTCGCCGATCTGGCGGAGTCCGGACTGGTCCAGGTGCTGGCCCACCCCGACGTGGTGAAGAAGTTCGGGCACCGGTGCCCCGAGGAGCCGGTCGACCTGTACCGCAAGGTGGTGGACGCGGCGCGGCGCGGCGGCGTCGCCATGGAGGTGTCCAGCGCCGGCCTGCGCTACCCGGTGGGGGAGCCGTACCCGTCGCCCGCCCTGCTGCGGATGAGCCACCAGGCCGGCATCCCGATCACGCTGGCGAGCGATGCCCACTACCCCGACCAGGCCGCGGACCAGCACATGGAGCTGGTGCGCTACGCCCGCGCGGCCGGCTACCGCCATCAACTCGCGTTCCGGGTGGGCGGTGCGGCCCACCTGGTGGCGCTGCCCGACCCGGACGCCGCCGCACCGACCGAACCGACGAGCAGCGAGGCCGGACGATGACCCGAGACGCAGTCCTGATCACCGGCGGCGGAGGCCGCCTCGGCAGTGCGCTGGCGCGCCGGCTCGCCGCCGCCGGCCACGCCGTGACGGCGGTGGACCTGAGCTTCCCGAGCTGGCTCGACGACCCCGCGCTGCCGGTGCGCTGCGTCCAGGCGGACGTGCTCTCGGCCGGCGGCGGGTACGAGCTGCACCGCGCGATCGCGGACTGCGGCGTCGTCGTGCACCTGGCCGGCCTGCACGGCCTGCACCTGCGACAGGGCGCCAGCGTCGCGGACCTCTGGCGGTCCAATGTGGAGAGCGCGCGCCGGGTCACCGCGGCGGCGGTCGAGGCGGACGTACGCCGCATGGTGCTGGCCAGCACCACGGCGGTGTACGGCCCCGGAAGCGCGCCCGGTGAGCCGGCGGCGATCCTCGACGAGGCGCGCGCGCCGCAGCCCGACAACCCGTACGCCACCGCCAAGCTCGCCGCCGAGTCGGTGATGGCGACCGCCGCCGGGGCGGGCATCGAGGTCGTCTCCCTGCGCCTGGGGCGGTTCTTCCGCGAGGACGAGCAGTCCTACCAGATCCGCAAGCTCTCCACCGGCCTGGACCTGGAGGACGCCATCGACGCGATGGAGGCCGTCTGCGTGGCGGAGCAGGTGGCGAGCGGCGTCTACTGCGTCGCCAGCGACCTGCCGCTGAGCCGCGCCGACCGGTACGCCCTGGGCGAGAACTGTCACGCGATCCTCGAGAGCCACCTGCCGGGCTTCGTCGCCGCGGCGGCGCTGCGGGACTGGCAGCTGCCGGCCCAGGTCGGGCGGTCCGTGGATTCCAGCAAGCTCCAGACGGCCGTCGGCTACCGGCCGCGGCGTTCCCTGGCCCGTACCGCCGAACGCTGGCGGGCCGAGGCCTCGCGGCGGCGCCAGCCGCCCCAGCGCACCACGATGAGAGAAGAGGTAACTCCATGACAGCAAGCGGGACCACCACGGGCGGCGCGCTCGCCCTCGACGGCGGGACGCCGGTCATCGAGCCGGCGCACCGGTTCCAATGGCCCAGGATCTCCGACGACGAGCGGGCCGCGGTGACGGCCCTGCTGGAGCGGGGCGAGCTCTCCTACTACGGCCGGGAGGGGGTGCTCACGGAGCTGGAGGAGTTCTGGTCGGGGCGGCTGTCCGGCCGGCGCACGCTCGGGCTCAGCTCCGGTACGGCGGCGCTGCACTCGGCGTACTTCGCCCTGGGCGCCGGGCCGGGCGACGAGGTGCTGTGCCCGACCAACACCTTCCTCGCCACCGTGATGCCGCTGGTGCAGCTGGGCGCCGTTCCGGTGTTGTGCGACGCCGAGGCGGACACCGGCAACATCGACCCCGCCGCCATCGCCGCGGCGATCACCCCGCGGACCGTCGGCATCACCGTCACCCACCTGTGGGGTCACCCCTGCGAGATGGACGCGATCCTGCAGATCGCCCGCCGGCACGGCCTGTGGGTCGTGGAGGACTGCTCCCACGCCCACGGCGCGTCGTACCACGGCCGCGAGGTCGGCACGCTCGGCGACGCCGCCGCGTTCAGCTTCCAGGCCGCGAAGATCGTCTATGCCGGCCAGGGCGGCCTGCTGGCGTCCCGGGAGACGGAGGTCCACGAGCGCGCCTGCCTGCTCGGTCACTTCCGGGTCCGCTCCGAGCAGGATGTCGCCGGCCCGCTGAAGCGGTACGCCAGCACCGGCTTCGGGCTGAACTACCGGATGCACCCGTTCGCGGCCGGGCTGGCGCTGCAGAGTTCCCGCGTGATGGACCAGCGGATCGCCGCTCGCGCCGAGCTGCTGGGCCGGCTCGCCGACGGGCTGGCCACCATCCCCGGGCTCGTCCCGCCGGTCACCCGGGAGGGCTGCGACCGCGGCGCGTACTACGGCTTCAAGCTCCGGCTGACCGGGCCGTGGCTGGCGGCCGGCGCGGACCTGGTCGCCCGGGCACTGGGTGCGGAGGGTCTCGACGTCCACCCGCCGGGCTCGCGCCCGCTGCACCTGCTGCCCTTCTTCGCCGACGGGGCGGTCCCGGTGCGCCGTAACGCCTCGCCGCAGCAGTACCCGGCCTACAAGGAAGGCGACTTCCCGGTGGCCGAGGAGGTGTGGCGGACCTCGCTGAGCCTGCCGACCTTCACGTTCGCCGACGAGGCGGGCCTGGTCGACCGCTACTGCGAGGCGTTCGAGAAGGTCGCCGGGCAGCTACCCGCGCTGACCGAGCGGGGGGTACGGCAGTGACGGGCCAGGCCGCCGGGCCGGTGCCCACCGACCTGCTGATCTGCTCGTGGGGGATCGACGCGGCCCAACTCGCCGCGGCGCTGCGGCCGTGGACCGGCGCCGCCCGGTTGTTCCTGGCCGGGATGCTCGCCGACGATCTGGGCGGCAGCTCGGGACCACTGGAGATCGTCGCCGTGACCGAGCGCCCCGGGGAGGTGGCTCAGCATTCGTTCGAGCTGGGCAGCATCACGGGGTGCCCGGTCACCGCGGCGGTCACCGTCCTACCGCTGGACACCGTCCGGTCCTGGTCGGTGCCGCTGGTACGGCTGCTCACCGGCCCGGTGGTCCTGCCGCCGGAGATGCCGCGTCCGGTGGCCGTCGGCTTCCACGCGCTGTACAGCCACCGCAACCTCCTACCCGGCGACCGCTACCTCGACGCCGAACTGGAACAGGCGCACGCCGAGGTGCTGCCGCTGTACGTCGCCGCCGGGGAGACGCGCCGCCTGCGCCATGACGCCGACCTGGCCGGACGCCCGGCCGCGCGGCTGCCCGTGCTGCTCCGGGCGCTGCTCGGGGCCTGGGGATACTGCAACCCCTCCCCGGGGACGCTGGTCCCGCTGTTCGAACGGGCGGCCCGGCGGCAACGGCTGGCGCCGGAACTGTCGGCCACGGTCCGCCGCGCGATGGCGGTCGACGAAGGCGGCGCCGACGTGCCCGCCGCGGTGGCGCACCTCGAGAAGTTGTGCGCAGCCGACGCGGTGCTGCAATTCTGCGACAGCCTCGTCGGGCGCGCGGCCACCGGTGCCGACGCGGTCAGCGTGGGCGGTTGACGGCACACGGCCCCGGCGCGGTGATCGCGCCGGGGCCGTGTCGTCGCCAGGTCAACCGAGCTCGGCGGTCAAGGGGACGGTGGTCTGCGGCTCGCGGCCACCCACGGCGAGCCACCAGCAGGCGAAGCCGGTCAGCAGGAAGAGCCCGGCCAGCACCAGCCAGCCGATCGCCCCGGCGCCGACCACCAGCGTCGTGACCAGGGCCGGACCGAGGAACTGGGCGATGCCCCGCCCCAGCCCGAAGACGGCCTGGTACTCGCCCTGCCGGCCGGGTGGGGGCAGCTCGAAGGCCAGGCCCCACCCCCCGCCGGCCTGCCAGATCTCGCCCACCGAGAGGATCACCGTGCCGGCGACCAGAGCGGTCGTCCCCGCCGCGGTGCCCAGCCCGCTGCTGATCGCGCAGACGACACAGCCGGCGGCGAGGACGAGCCCGGCCCGGCGCTCCAGCGCGGCGGCCCCGGCCACCGACCCGGCGCCGCGGGTCAGCCGGACCTGCAGCAACACGACGATCACCGTGTTGACGACGATGAAGAGGGACACCAGGCTGGCCGGCGCCGCGTGGCGGCTGATGATCCACAGGGGGAGCCCCAGGGTGAGCACCGTCGAATGCAGCTCCAGCACCCCGTTGGCCATCGTGAGCAGGACGAAGCGGGTGTCCCGCAGGGCGTGGCCGAGCGGCGCCCCGCCGCTCCGGGGTCCGTTGTGGTCCTGCGGCACCGTCGAGGGCCGCAGGCGCCACACGGCGACACCGCAAGCCGCCTGCGCCAGGGCGTTGGTCAAACACACCGCCCAGAACGTGGCATGGCTCGGTGCGGCGAGGACCACCGCCGCCAGTCCGGCGCCCAGGAGGAAGCCGATGTTGAAGCCGCTGCGCATCTGGGCCCGCGTCCTGACGGCCTCGGCCGCCGGCAGCAGCGAGTGCAGGGTCGCCGACCGCAGCGGACTGGCCGAGATCTCCGCCATGGCGATGAGGCTCGCGAGCACCACGAAGGACGGGAAGCCGCCGGCGAGCGGGTAGAGCGCGAACAGCAGGGCCAGCACCAGATGGTTCACCGCCAGCAGCCGGCGGGCGCCGTGCCGGTCGGCCAGGCGGCCGATCGGCACGGTCACCAGGAAACCGGCCAGCCCGGCCAGGGACAGGCCGAGCCCGAGCTGCCCGGGCTCGAGCCCGACGACCCGGACGAAGAAGACGGCGCTGGAGGTCAGGAACAGGCCGCTGCCGCCGGACTGGACCACGGTCACCAGCACCATGCGCCGGCCCGGACCGGCCGCGGGCACCAGGTCCAGCGACCGCAGCGCGGCCCTCATCGCCAGCCCGTCCGGCGCGCGAGCCAGCTCAGGGTGAGTTCGCCGTTGCGGGCCTGGAACCGTCGCAGGTACGGCGAGCGCGGCAGCTGGGGCTTGCGGCTCTCCCGCGCCCACAGGCCGGCAAGGGCGCACAGGAACGCGTCGATCGCCGCGGCGGGCACGTCGCGGGTGACCGGGTGGGAGCGCACGATGGCCTCGCCGTCGAGGCCGTCCACCGAGCCCAGCAGCACCAGCAGGTCGACCCAGGCGGCGCCGACGCAGGCGCAGGCCCAGTCCACGGTGAGCACCTCGCCGGTGGTGGTCAGCAGCATGTTGTCCGGCCGGAGGTCGAAGTGCAGCAGGGTGTCGCCCGCCGTCGCGCTCACCCAGTGGCTCTCCAGCTCCACCAGGCGGTCGAGGTTGCGCCGGGCCCACGGGTCGAGGTCGGCGGGTGGGCCGTCGGTGGCGTACTGACGCCACACGTCCACCAGCGGGCGCAGCTCCGCCTCGCAGGTGGGCGCCTCCGGCAGGGGGTTCGGGGTCAGCACCTCGGCGAGCCGCTCGAAGGCGGCCAGCACCGCGGCCAGCTCGCCCGGCTCGGACAGGTCCGGATTGCGTCCCTCGACGTCGGCGAACACGAGCACCACCCAGCCCTCCTGCTCCAGGCTGAACTGCAGCCGGGAGGCCGGTACGGCGGCCGGCAGGCGAGCCGCGCACCAGGCCTCGGCCCGGTAGGCGGCGGCGAGCCCGTCGTCGGCGGGCATCGCCTTGGCGAACACGCGTCCGCCGTCACCGAGCGTCAGCCGCGCCGCCAGCCCGTGGGTGAACCCGCCGGTCTGGTCGACGGCGGCCACGGTGGGCGCGCCGAGGCGGGACTCGAGGGTGGCGAGCAGACCCGGCGGCAGCGCCGTCGTCCAGCTGGGGCGTACCGCGGTCGCCTCGGGCACGGTGGTCTCCGTCATTCCTTCGTTCCTTCCGAGAGAGGGTGAACCGCCGCCCGGGTGCGCGCCCCGCGGCGAGGGAAGACGATCCGGTCGGCGGCCACCTCGACCTCCTCGCCGTACGGGACGATCCACGACGGACAGGTGTGGCCGAGGTCGGTGTTGACGACGATCGGGTAGCCGACGTCGGGCAGGAACCGGTCGACGAGCCCGCCGACGATCCCGGCCCACTGCGGCAGGGGCATGAGCGGGTGGGCGCCGATCAGCATGCCGGCGAGGCCGGTGAGGTCGACGCGCTCGCACAGCGCCTCGAAGAGCGGCCCCACGGGCATCCCGTGGTAGGAGATGTCCCAGAACAGCACCGCCCCGTGGAGATCCAGGCCGAAGTCCGTCACCAGGTCGGGCAGGACGGAGACCTCGCCGCCCCAGAGCGGTCCGCGGGCGGTGCCCGGGCGCAGCCAGGTCCACCCGCCGGCGATGTTCCGGCCGCGGGGCTCGCGTTCCCGCTCGGGGACGTACCAGTCGATCAGCGCTCCGGTCCGGTCGGACATCGCCTCGCAGACCAGCGGCTCGTCGCTGGCCAGCGCCTGCGCGAGGTAGCGGAGCGTCTCCGGGTACGCCCCGCCCGCCTCGCCGATGTGCACCATGTGGGAGATGCCGTACAGCGAACTGATCCCGGCGCGGCGGGCGAGGAACGCGTTGAGATACACGTTGTCGCAGTAGCCGACGAACGGCTTGGGGGTGGCGGCGATCGCGTCGGCGTCGAGGAACTCGATCAGCTCCTGGCTGCCCTGCCCGGCGTCGGAGGCGAACACCACGTCGACCGACGGGTCGGCGAACGCGGCCATGAAGTCCGCCGCCCGCTGCTCGGGTGTTCCGGCGGTCATCCCGTCGGGGGACACCTGGAACGCGTTCGCGCCGTAGCTGACGGTGTAGCCGTGGTCGCGGAGCACCTGCTCCGCCCGGCGGGCTCGCTCGGGGATGTACGAGATGGTGGGCATCGCCGGGCTGACCAGCCTGATGTGTGCGCCCGGCCGCACCGGCGCCACCGGGCGGACGGGGCTGGATACGGTGAACTCCATCGGTCTCCAGTCGTAATGGGGTGGGTCGGCCGCTCATCGCGCGCGAACGGCACGTGTCACGCCGGCCATGCTCCCGGCGCGCCCGGGCGCGGGCCAGGAACCGCGGAGAGGCCGAAAGTGCGCCCCGGCTGAGCCGCACCAACGGGTACTTGTTCCGGCCACCGCCGGGCCGGTAGGCATGGCGGTGCGGTCGGTCACGCCGGCGCAACCACGACCCGGGACCGGAGGCACGACTGCCATGGACGTCGACACGACGGGCACCGACGACGCGCCCGTGGCGCTGGTGACGGGGGCCAACCGCGGCACCGGCCTGGCGATCGCGGCGGAACTGCACCGGCGCGGCTACCGGGTCGGTGCGCTGCACCGGACGCTCACGGGAACCAGCTGGCTGCACGAGTTCCCGTGCGACCTCACGGCGCCCGATTCGATCGACCAGGCGGTGGCGGCCGCCCTGGACCGCTTCGGCCGTCTCGACGCCTGCGTGGCCAACGCGGCCGTCCGCCGGCTCGCGCCGGTGAGCCGGCTGGAACCGGCGGACTGGGACGAGTCCGTGGCGGTCAACCTCACGGCGGTCTTCCGGCTGGTCCGGGCGACGCTGCCGGCGATACGCGCGAGCGGTGGCAGCTACGTGGTGATCGGCAGCCACGCCGGCACCCACTACTTCGAGGGCGGGGCCGCGTACAGCGCCACCAAGGCAGCGCTCAAGGCGCTGGTCGAGACGTTGTTGCTGGAGGAGCGGCCGAACGGGGTGCGCAGCACGCTGCTCAACCCCGGCGCGATCGCCAACCGGTACGGCCAGGGCACCCCCCTGAAGATGGCCACCGAGTCGGTCGCGCACTGGGTCGGCGCCCTGATCCAGGACCAGCCCGCGGACGTGGCGGTCGGGGAGATCGAACTGCGTCCGGCGCGGCTCGCCGACCCGCTCCGGGCGGGAATCGCCCGGCTGCAGCACGTCTAGGACCGCTGCGGTGTCACCGCCAGCAGCGCGACCTCCGTACGGTTCGAGCAGTCGAACTTGATCAGCAGGTTCGACACGTGCCGCTTGACGGCATGGCTCGAGATGCCCAGGCTGCGGGCGATCTGCTGATTGCTGCGGCCGCGCGCGACCAGCGCCATGACGGTCTGCTCGCGGGCGGTGAGCCGGCCGGCCAGGTGGCTGCCGGCCGGCTCCGCCGGGGTGGCCGCCGGACCGCCCTGCTCGTGCTGGCGGAGCAGGGCACAGCGGATCGCCGCCGGCATGGAGCCGGCGATCGCCCGGCGCAGCACCTCGTGCGCGAACACCAGGTCGCCGCCGTCGGAGGAGCGCAGCAGGCCGGCGTCGAACGCCTCCTGCCAGGCCGGCAGGAGGACGGCGGCCGGCCGCTCGACCATCTCCGCGATCCGGTCCAGATCGAGGGACGGCCCCAGCACCGCCGCGACGCACAGCAGCTGGCGGCAGCCGGGTTCGCGGGCGGCGAGGATCTCGCGGGCCAGGTCCACCACGCGCTCCGGCAGGCGATCGGGGTCGTCGCCGTGCAGCACGGCCAGCCCGTCGTCGACGCGGACCCGGCCCTCCTCCACCAGGCCGTCGACCAGGGCCCGGGTCCACCGCTGATCGCCGCCCGCCCCGGCGATCACCTCCAGCAGGCCGGTGGCGGGCGGCGCACCGAAGGCCGTGGCGCAGAGCCGAAGAACCGCATCGAGATCGCTCATCGAGGCCCGATCCTTTCCGACGTACCGGCGGCTCCTGTGCCGCCTGGGCAGTGCCGGACATCGTCGACCAGCCCGTTCAGAGTTCGTTTAGATTTCGTGCAGAGCCGGTTCATCGGCTGTGCGGAGCGCGCCGCCACCCGCGGGGCGCACGGACCGCGTGTCCGTGTGTCCCGGCCGGGCTCCCAGATACTGACGCCGTGCTGATGAGCGACGGGACGCTCCGCGTCGAGTACTTCTGCTACATCTCTCGGGCGAAGATCGATCAGCTCTACGAGCAGGTCGATCCCGAGGCGGCCCACGAGATCACCGAGACGCGGAGCCGCGAGTCGGCGGTCAAGGGCGAGGCGGTCGCCGACTGGGGCATCCCGCACGTGCTCAAGCTGTTCAAGACCGGCGCCAGCTACGGCCGCACCGGGCGGATCCAGCGTGAAGCCAAGATCAAGCGTACGTACCTGGGGAAGCTGGAACGGGTGCTCGTCGCGATCGCGGAGGCCGAGCCGATCCCGGACGCGGGCCGCATCGGGCACCCCAGTGCCCGCGGTTCCCGCTTCTTCCACCACGAGGGTGAGCTGGGCCTCGAGCGCCCGCTCGCCGACCGGTCCGACACCGTGGTCACCCTGGCCGGCGACCTGACCGGACGGCCGCTGCTGCTCGACTGCTCGCTGCGCAACTTCAGCGAGGCCGTCGGACCGGACGGCCAGCCGCACGTGAACTCGGCCAACCACCGGTTCTTCACCGAGTCGATGCGGTTCACGATGACGACGGTGTTCCTGCTCCTGGAGGCGACCGCCGACCGGGTCGTCGGCACACCCCTGTTCCTGAAGCTCTCGCTGCCCGGCGCCGACACCCTCACCGCGCTCTGATGGCCGCCCCGCTGGACATCGTCAACGACGACCCGGACGAGTACCCCGGCCGGCTGGTGGTGGTCGACGGGGTCGAGTACGTGATCGGAGAGCTGGTCGGCGAGGGCGGTGAGCGCTTCGTGCACGCGCTGACCAGCCGCCGCACCGGCCTGCAACTGCATCTGATCAACATCCTGAAGGATCAGGTGCACGGCGCCGAGGCCGCCGCGCGGACCGCGCGCAGCCTCGGCGAGCTGCGGGACCGGGGCGTGCCGGTGGTGAACGAGGCGCGGATCGTGCGCGGGCACGGCGGCGTGTTCGAGGTCCAGGAGGCGATGGCGCCCGGCCGCGGGCGCGCCGACGACGAGGCCCAGGAGGCGGAGCAGGCGCTGCGGGCTGGTGACCTGGACCGGTGCGCGGCTGCCTGCGAGCGGGTCATCCGCCGGCGTGACGATCACTCGTACGTCTGGCATCTGCTCGCCCAGGCCCGGCTGGGCCAGAACCGGGCGAGCGAAGCGCTGGACGCCGCCCAGCGGGCGATCGACATCGAGCCCAACTCGCGGATCTTCCGCTGGAGCATGCTGCAGGCGCTCGCCGCACTGGGCGTCCTGCACGCGTTCATGGACCTGTTCGAGGACCTACGGCGCAAGTGGCCGACGGACAACCGCCTCAATCCGCTCGCGTTCGACGTGCTGCTGGCCCTGGGACGCCCGGCCGACGCGATGGCTCTGCCGCTGATGCAGCGCGACACGGCCCTGCGCGCCCGCGCCGAGCCGGCCGTCCGGAATTGGCGCCGTGCCCAGGAGCACCTGGCCCGGGCCGGCAAGGCGTTCTTCACCGGGACGCCGGACGCGGCCACGGCCGATCTGCGGGAGGCGTACGCGAGCTATCCGGATGATCCTCAGGTCGCCGGGAACTGGGCGCTGGCGCGGCTGCGTGAGGGTGACTGGGCGGGCTGCATCGAGACGCTGATGCCGGCCGTCGCCCGGATGCCGCCGATGATGTGGGACCAGTGCCTGGCCACCATCGCGTTCGCGACCGCCGAAGGCCGCGACGACCAACGCGCCGCGGGTCTGCTCGTCAGCGTGGTCGAGCAGCTCGAACAGCACGGCCCGCTGGTCTTCGCCGACCTGCCGCTGTGGGCGGAATGGTTCGCCGGTGACCGTGTCGTCGGGGAGCGCTCCGGCCGCGCCGCCCGCGCCGTCGCCGGTCTGATCGACCGGCTCGCCGGCCCGACGGAGGCGCCCGCGGAACTGCATCGCCTGCTCGCCGCCTATCGAGCGGGGCCGCCGGAGTTCCGGGACGACCACAGCTGACGTCGCCGGCGGTGCTGCCGTCCGCCCGGGCCGTCAGGAAATGGCGGACGCGCATTCCGCCAAGAATGGCACGCAAAAACCGTTACGACGGGCCCACTCGCGGCGCGGGTCGACGACGGTCCCGCTGCTCTTGAGCGCGGGGAAACACTCTGGCAACATTGGCCTCCTTGAATGTCCGGCGTCTGCGCCCCCCTTTGAATTCGGTCGCCCGGCATCCGTCTTCACCGAGATGTGAACGTTCACTATCGGTTGGTAGCTCAGGGAGAAGCGTGCTCATGACCACCATTTCCACTCGCTCGCGACGCCGTACCGGCGGTCCCGGCCGGCTGCTGCTGGGCGGTGTCTGCGCCGTCGCGATCGCCGTGTCCTCGGTCGCCGTGGCCACCTCGGCCCGGGCCGACCTCCCCGGCCCGCCCGGCGCCACCTTGAAGGCGGCCGCGGAGCGCAGCGGCCGGTACTTCGGCGCCGCCATGGGCGGCGACCGCCTCAACGACGCCGGCTTCCTCGCGATCGCCAACCGCGAGTTCGACATGATGACGGCCGTCAACGAGATGAAGCCCGACGCGACCGAGCCCAACCGGGGCCAGTTCGACTTCCGGGCCGGTGACGCCATCTACACCTGGGCCACCCAGCACGGCATGAGGGTCCGCGGCCACACGCTGGCCTGGCACGCGCAGCAACCCCGCTTCTGGGCCGGCCTCAGCGGCAGCGCCCTGCGGACCGCGATGATCGACCACATCAACGGCGTCATGACCCACTACCGGGGCAAGCTCGCCTACTGGGACGTGGTCAACGAAGCCTTCGCCGAGAACGGCAGCCGGCGCTCGTCGAACCTGCAGTCCACCGGCAACGACTGGATCGAGGTGGCGTTCCGGGCCGCGCGGGCCGCCGACCCCGGCGTGAAGCTCTGCTACAACGACTACAACATCGAGAACTGGACGTACGCCAAGACGCAGGGCGTCTATGCCATGATCCGCGACTTCAAGGCGCGCGGCGTACCGGTGGACTGCGTCGGCCTGCAGACCCACTTCACCGGGGGCAGCTCGCTGCCGGGCACCTTCCAGCAGACGCTGTCGAGCTTCGCCGCGCTCGGCGTGGACGTGGCGTTGACCGAGGCCGACGTGACCAACGCGGCGGCCGGCCAGTACCAGGGTCTGACCCAGGCGTGCATGAACGTTCCCCGCTGCGTCGGCATCACGACGTGGGGGATCCGGGACAGCGACTCCTGGCGGGGCAACGAGAGCCCGCTGCTGTTCGACCGCAACAGCAACCCCAAGCCCGCGTATACCTCGGTCCTCAACGCCCTCAACGCCGCCTCCACCACGGTCCCCGGGACGAGCACCCCGCCGAGCACCCCGACCAGCACGCCCCCGAGCACGCCACCGAGCACCCCGCCCGTCACCGGGCAGCCGGGCGCCTGCACCGCGACGTTCCGCTCGGCCGGCCACTGGGACGGCGGCTACCAGGGTGAGGTGACGGTGGCCAACAACGGCTCGGCCGTCCTCAACGGCTGGACCGTCCAGCTGACCCTGGCCGGCGGGCAGACCCTGGCCAACGTCTGGAACGGCGTCAACACCGGCACCAGCGGCACGGTCAGCGTGCGCAACGCCGCGTACAACGGCTCCGTCGGCGCCAACGCCTCGACCAGCTTCGGCTTCCTGGTCAACGGCAGCAGCGACGCGGCGCCGGGAGCCCTCTCGTGCACCAGCCCCTGACCGGCGACCCCACGCCCACGGCAGAAGGGAACGATATTCTGATGACCACACGTGAGGACGACCGGTCGAACGGTCGGCGACGGCGCGGTTGGGCGGCGGTCGCGAGCCTGCTGCTCGCCCTGGCCGGCGCGCTGATCGCGTACCCCGCGCCGGCGCAGGCCGCCACGGCGATCACCATCAACGGCTCGTCGGGCGGGCGGACGTTCGACGGCGTCGGCGCCATCAGCGGCGGCGGCGGCAACAGCCGCCTGCTGTACGACTACCCCGAACCGCAACGCAGCGACATCCTCGACTACCTGTTCAAGCCGGGCTACGGCGCGGCGATGCAGATCATGAAGGTGGAGATCGGGGGAGACACCAACTCGACCTCCGGCGCGGAACCCAGCCACGAGCACACCCGGGGCGCCGTGAACTGCGACCGCGGGTACGAGTGGTGGATGATGGCCCAGGCCAAGGCCCGCAACCCGAACATCAAGCTCGTCGGGTTGTCGTGGGGCGCGCCGGGGTGGATCGGCAACGGCAACTTCTGGTCCAACGACTCGATCGACTACCTGATCGCGTGGCTGGGCTGCGCCACCTCCCACGGCCTGACCATCGACTACCTCGGCGGCTGGAACGAACGCGGCCGCGACCTGACCTGGTACAAGAACCTGCGCTCGGCGCTGAACGCCCGTGGGTACGCGGGCGTGAAGATCGTGGCCTCGGACGACTTCGGCTGGGGCTCGGCGGACGACGCGCTGCGCGACCCGGCGTTCGGCGCGGCCATCTCGGTGGTCGGCAGCCACTACGTCTGCGGGTACCGCAGCGCCCAGACCTCCTGCCCGAGCTCGGCCAACGCGGTGAACTCCGGCAAGACGCTGTGGGCCAGCGAGAACGGCTCCGACGACTACAACGCCGGGGCGCCGGCCCTGGCCCGCGGCATCAACCGCGACTACATCGACGGGAAGATGACCGCGTACCTCAACTGGCCGGTCCTCGCCGCGATCACCCCGAACATCCCCTGGGCCACCACGGGGGTGGCCGTGGCCCCGCAGCCGTGGTCGGGCTACTACGCGATCGGCATGAGCGCGTGGGTCATGGCCCACACGACCCAGTTCACCGCGCCCGGATGGCGGTATCTGGACGGCGCCTCCGGCTACCTCGGCGGTAACCGCAACAACGGCAGCTACGTCTCGCTGAGGTCGCCCACCACCGGCGACTACAGCACCGTCATCGAGACGATGGACGCCGGCTCGGCCCAGGACCTCCAGTTCAGCGTCACCGGCGGACTGTCGACCGGGACCGTGCGCGTGTGGTCGACCAACGTCCGGTCGAGCAACCCGGCCGACCGTTTCGTCCGGCGCGCCGACATCACCCCGTCGAACGGCTCGTACACGCTGACCGTCCAGCCCGGCTACGTCTACAGCATCACGACCACCACCGGGGCGGGCAAGGGCACGGCGACCAGCCCCGCGCAGGGCGGGCTCGCGCTGCCGTACGCCGACGGCTTCGACAGCTACCAGACCGGCCGGCCGGCGAAGTACCTGTCGGACCACCAGGGCTCGTTCGAGGTGGTCCCGTGCGGCGGTGGCCGTACCGGTCAGTGCGTCCGCCAGATGTCGGAACAGGCGCCCATCTTCTGGACGTCGGGCCACGCCGAGGCGTTCACGCTGCTGGGCGACGTCAACTGGCGCAACTACACGGTCTCCACCGACGTCATGCTGGAGAAGAGCGGCTACGCCCAGCTCGTCGGGCGCGCCGGCAACTACAACCACGACGGCCCGCAGAACCTCAACGCCTACTACCTGCGGGTGGCCGACAACGGCTCGTGGTCGATCCGCAGCAACACCACCGCCGGCAACCAGCGCACGCTGGCCAGCGGAACCACGGCGGCGCTGGGCACCGGCCGCTGGCACAAGCTGGCCCTGACGCTGAACGGCAGCACGCTGACCGCCGCCGTCGACGGCGTCACCGTGGGCAGCGTCTCGGACTCGGCGTGGGTCGCCGGCCAGATCGGCTACGCCACCGGACAGGGCGTGACGGCCCAGTTCGACAACCTGTCGGTCACCCCGCTCGGCGGCAGCACGACGCCCACCGGGGAGATCCGCGGCGCGGGCTCCAACCGCTGCCTGGACGTCAACGCCCAGAGCCAGTCCGACGGGGCGACCGTACAGATCTGGGACTGCAACGGCGGCGCCAACCAGCGCTGGACGGCAACCTCGTCCAACCAGCTGACCGTGTACGGCACCAAGTGCCTCGACGCCGCGAGCGCCTCCGCCGGCGCCCAGGTGCGGATCTGGTCGTGCACCGGCGGGGCCAACCAGCAGTGGCGGATCAACGCCGACGGCACCATCACCGGCGTGCAGTCCGGGCTGTGCCTGGACGTGACCGGCGCGGGAACGGCCAACGGCACGACCGTCGGCCTGTGGACCTGCAACGGCGGGAGCAATCAGCGCTGGATCAGAGCCTGACCGACGCCGGGACCTCGACGGGATGCTTCACCCGTCGAGGTCCCGGCTCGAACGTCACCTTGCTCCCCAGCCATGACTACTTGCACTTCGCCGACTTCGTGTCCGTCGATGCGAACCGCCACGCCGCCGGCAAGGTCCTCGTCGTGGTCGACCAGCCCGCCTCGACCGGTGCACTGCCCGGCGCGGTCGTCCGGGCCTGCGGCCAGCAGGTCGCCTACCTGCCCGGCCTGGCGATGCGCTGGATCGCCGATCTGCATCCCGGTGCCGCGAAGACCGACGCCCGTGACGCCTGAGTGATCGCCGACGCGGCCCGGACCATGCCGCACACGCTGCGCCGCGTGGATGTCGGCGACGAAGCCCTCGCCGAACTTGAGGTGCTGGTCGGCTTCGATGACGATCTGGCCGGCGAGGCCACCCGGTTGACCAACCGCATCCGCGGCCTGCTCACGCAGGTGCATCCGCGGCGAACACCCGACCCGGGGGAGGCAACAAGCAGCTCAAACGCACGTTCTTCCGCGCCGTATTTGCCGCTCCGGCCGATTCGTTCAGCCGCGCCTACGACCGCAGGAGAGCCCAAGGCAAACGCCACAATGCCGCCCTCATCTGCCTCGCCCCCTACCACGCCCGGCCTGTCGCAGCCCTATCACCACCGGCATGATGACTCTGGACCTTGACGACTTCACCACTGCAGTGGCCGTTCGAGGCGCGCAGTGGCAAGCAGCAGGAGTCCAGTGGCAGTTGCACCCCCCGCTGCCTTTTGATCGTCCTGCCTGTCGCGGTCGCCCGCGCCTGCGGGCAGGAGGCCACCCGGCTCAGTGACCGGATCGGCGGCCTGCTCACTCAGATCCAACCGGCCGGGCTGCGCACCGCCGGGCGCCGCAATCTGCGGCGGCGGGACGGATCCGTCCCGCCGCCGCAGGCCACTACGCGCGGGTCCAGCGCTGGTTGGCGCCGCCATGGCAGCCCCACACGACCACGGCGGTGCCGTTCGCGGTGCCGGCGCCGGTGACGTCCAGGCACAGCCCGGTCTGCGCGCTGCTGACCGTGCCGTTGCCGTTGATGGTCCACTGCTGGTTGGCGCCCCCGTTGCAGTCCCAGATCTGCACCCGGGCGCCGGCCGCGGCGTTCGGCGCCACGTCCAGGCACTTGCCCAGCACCCGCAGCTCCCGGCCGTTCTGGCTGAGCTGCTGGTTGGCGGTGCTCTGGCAGTCCCAGATCTGCGTCGGCGTGCCGTTGGCCGAGCTGCCGCCGCTGACGTCGAGGCACCGGCCGGCCGATTCGCTGCGCAGCCGGAAGCCGGTCGGTTGCGGGTCCGGGTCCGGGGTCTGCGACTGGGTGAAGAAGTTCCACACCACCGCCCTGGTCCAGGACCGTTCGCCGGGTTCGAAGTCGCCGGCCGAGCCGTCCACGGGGCCGGGGGTGTGACCCGCGTCGAACGCGGCCCAGGCCACCGGATATCCGGCGCGGCAGCCGGCGTACGTGGTGACGATGTGCGTGAGGCTGCCCTGCGCGGGTTCGGGCGGGTTCTGCGGGGTGCAGCCGTTGTTCCGGACGAACCGGTCCCGCAGGGAGCGGCCCTGGGAGATGGGCAGAACCGGGTCCCGCAGGCCGTGCAGACCGATGTACGCGACGGGCTGGGTGCCGCCGTTGCACCCGCTGAGCTGCCCGCCGGAGTAGACGGCGACCGCCTTGAACACCGTGGGACGGGCGCACGCCAGCGCGTAGCTCATGCCGCCGCCGTAGCTGAAGCCGCCGGCGAAGCGCTGCGTCGTGTCGACGCACACGCCGGCCTCGATCTGCCGGATCATGTCGTCGACGAAGACCAGGTCCTCGCCGCCGGAGTTGGCCCAGCCGTTGTTGAGGCCCTGCGGGGCGACGAAGATCGTGCTGTTGTTCGACAGGGCCCTGAGTCCGTAGTACGACCACGGGTAGCCGCTGGTCCCGCCCGAGTCGACGTCATTGGCGGTGCCGCCGTTCCAGTGGAACCCGAAGATCAGGCGGTACGGGTGGTTGCTGTCGTAGTTGTCGGGGATCCGGAGGATGAAGCTCCGGGTCCTGCCGCTGGTCTGGATCGTGCGTGGGCCGCTGGTCAGCGTCGGCGCCTTGCCGCATCCGCTGCTCGCCGCCAGCGCGGCTACGTCCGCCTGCGCGGGCGCCGGCCCGATGCCGGTGACGCCGGCCGCGGTGCAGACCAGGGTCGCGGTGGTGGCCAGCAGGGCCCGCCACCGGCGCCGATGGGTGCCTTGTCGCACGGGTGCTCCTTTCCTCGTGGGGTGGGCGGTTCAGCGGTATCCGGCGGCGATGACGTTGGCCTGGACCGCGTTCTCGGTCGCGTCGGACGGGTAGCCGGTGACCATGGCTCCCTCGTAGAAGGTGCCGGCGCTGAGGTTGGCGCCGCCCCCGGGCTTGCAGCAGTCGCCGCCGCTGCCGAGGATGATCGCGCCCTGCTTCTTCATCGGGCTGTATCCGGGCGGCAGGGCCCCGTCCCAGAGGGTGGAGAGGCTGCCGGACTGCGCGTTGCTGCCCTTGATGGCGAACCGGGACGTGCCGTTGTTCTTCAGCGTCGCCGTGACGAACTTGCTGGTGAAGGCCCGCTGGTTCGGGTTCCAGGACTGGCTGCCGCCGGGGTAGAGGCCCCACTCGAGGTCCGCCTGAACCCAGGGGCCGGTGCCGGCGCAGCCGCCGAACCAGCACTGGGTGCCGAAGTTGATGGCGTCCATGGCCCCGGCGGCGTCGGCCGCCCGCGTGGTCTCGCTGTTGCCGTAGTCGAAGCAGCAGCCGTTGTTGACGTGGGTGCCGCTGAGCACCGCGTACATGCCTTCGGGGGCGCTGCCGGTGGGCACCCCGGTCAGGTGGCCGTCGCGCCAGTAGCTGTTGCCGGGGTTGATGAACAGCGAGTACGCCTTGGCGCCGCCGACCGTCAGCGACTCGGAGGTCGCGGTGGCCGGGCGGCTCTGGGTCGAGCCGGGCACGACGCTCGAACCCTGGTACCAGAGGTCGTTGCCGCGGCCGGACTGGTCGTAGACGACAGTGATGACGCAGCTCGTCCCGCTGCAGAACGCGTCCTGGGCGGTGGCGTCGGCCGTGCCTCCCGTGCCGCGCAGGCCGATGTTCCGCGTCGTGTTGTCCGATGAGCGCCGGACCTGGTAGAGGTTGCCGCTGTACGAGCCGTAGAGCGCGCGCGCCGTGCTGTGGGCGGCGACGCAGGGCGTGCCACCGGAGGCGTAGATGTCGCACGGGCCGGCGCCGGTCGGTGGCGGCGGGGTCGTGGGCGAGTCCCACTGCTGGTTGGGCTGGCCGTGGCAGTCCCACAGGATGATGGTGGTGCCGTTGGCCGTGCCCTGCCCGTTGGCGTCCAGGCAGCGGCCGGAGGGCACGCCGCTGATGGCGCCGCTCGCGGTGACGGTCCACTGCTGGTTGGCTTGGCCGTTGCAGTCCCAGATGATGACCGGGGTGGCGTTGGCGGTGCCCTGTCCGGAGGCGTCCAGGCACTTGTTGCCGTAGACCGTGAGCTGCTTCGAAGCGGTGTACGTCCAGGTCTGGCCGGCGGTGCCGGCGCAGTCGCGCAATTGTGCCTGCGTGCCGTTGCCGGATCCGGTCACGCTCAGGCAGCGCCCGGACTGGGCGCCCACGATCGGGGCGCTCTGTCCGGGCTGGATGGTCGCGGCGGCCGCGGTGCCGGCGACGAGGGCGAAGGCGAGGGTGACGCCCGCCGCGAACAGTGGTCCGAGGCGTCGGCGCCGTCTGGAAACGACCATGAAGGGCCTCCCGTGGTATGGGTTCGCCAGCATGGAGACACAAATCGGCGAATGTCAATACGACTTCTTCGGACCCTATTTCATTACACATTTCGCGCCGGGATCCTCCGACTCGGGCCTGCTTTTACACATTGACAACGGTCGCTTGACACCGCCGAAACGCCGCCTTACCGTCGGCGGAGCAAACGTCATACGTCATACGCAGCGCCGCTGGTGCCGTTCGCGCCGCGATGATCACCGACCCGAGGAGATGCCCGTGTCGTCCACGCTGCGCAGGAAGGTGCTGGCCGGCTTCGCCGCGGCCGGTGTGGCCGCCGCGGTGGTGACCGTGGCCTGGGCGACCCCCGCCCTGGCCGCGCCCACCACTCTCTACGCCTCGCCCGCCGGCTCCGGCACCGCGTGTTCCAGCACCCAGCCGTGCTCGCTGACCGGCGCGCAGGCCGCCGTGCGGTCGCTGAACGACGCGATGGCCGACGACATCGTGGTGCAGCTGGCCGACGGCGTGTACCGCCTGTCGGCGCCGCTGCGGCTGACCGCCGAGGACTCCGGCACCAACGGCCACACCGTGATCTGGCAGGCGGCGCCGTCGGCCCGGCCGGCGATCAGCGGAGCGCGGGCGGTCACCGGTTGGACCCTCGCCGACGCCGGCCGCAACATCTGGCAGGCCAATGTGGGTGCCGGGACCGACAGCCGGCAGCTTTACGTCAATGGGGCCATCGCCACCCGGGCGCGCACCCAGGTGAACCGGTCGGACTTCACCGCCACCAGCACCGGGCTGCGGTTCAGCAACGGCGCGCTGGGCTACCTCAACAACCTGGCCAACCAGAACCGGATCCAGCTGGAGAGCGTCGGCTCGTTCACCGACCGGTACGTGTCGGTGCAGAGCATCAGCGGCAACCTCCTGACCATGCAGCAGCCCGGCTGGAACAACAACACCTTCGGCTACGACACCTTCACCACCCCGCACCGCGCCGGCCCGCTGTACCTCACCAACGCGTACGAGTTCCTGGACTCGCCGGGCGAGTGGTATCTCAACTCCGGGACCGGCACGCTCTACTACGCCCCGCCGGCCGGTCAGAGCATGACCAACCTCAGCGTGGAGCTGCCGACCTTGCAGTCGCTGGTGGACATCGGCGGCACCTACGACGCCCCGGCCCACCACGTCACGTTCACCGGGATCACCTTCACCGGCACCAGCTGGCTCGGCCCCAGCAGCAACCAGGGCTACGCCGACCAGCAGACCGGCGCGTACCTGTCCGGCACCTGGAACTGGCCGGCGCTGAGCGCCTGCCAGGAGGGGTGCACCCAGTTCGAGGCCGCCCGGCCGCACTGGAGCCAGATGCCGGCCGCCGTGCAGGTCTCCGCGGCCAACACCATCACGTTCAGCGGCTCACAGTTCGTCAACCTCGGTCAGCTGGCCATCGGCATCGGCAACGACGCCAACGCCCACGCCAGCGGGGTCGGCCTGGGCGCCAGCAACATCACCGTCACCGGTTCGGAGATCGCCCGCAGCTCGGCCGGCGGCATCGTCGTGGGCGGTGTCCGCGCCGACGCCCACCACCCGAGCGACCAGCGGATGGTCAACCGCGACATCACGATCAGCAACAACCGCATCCACGACCTCGGGGTGGAGTACCGCGGCAACGTGTCGGCCCTGACGACCTACGTCACCAACGCCACGCTGTCGCACAACGAGGTCTACAACCTGCCGTACTCCGGCATGTCGATCGGCTTCGGCTGGGGCGCCAACGAGCCGGGCGGCAGCAACCAGTACGCCAACCGGGGCCTGTACAACTACCAGCCGCGCTACACCACGGCCACGACCGCCTCGAACAACCGGCTCACCGGCAACTACATCCACGACGTGATGCAGCAGATGACCGACGGCGGATGCATCTACACCCTGTCCTGGAACCCGGGCGCGCGCATCGACGGCAACCACTGCCAGCGGATCAACGGCTGGTTCGGGCTGTACTTCGACGAGGGCTCCAAGTACTTCACCGCCACCGGCAACGTCTTCAACAACGTCGGCACCTGGGCCACCGCCAACTACTGGGGTGGCGAGAACATGGGCAACTTCACCGTCACCGGCAACTGGACGAGCAGCAGCAGCACCAACATCACCAACGGCGACCGCGGCAACGTGGTGAACAACAACGTCACGGTCACCAACGGCAGCTGGCCGGCGGGCGCGCAGGCCGTGATGGCCGCCGCCGGACCGCAGGGCGGCAGCAGCCCGCAGGGCACCAGAATCGTCGGGGTGCAGTCCGGTCGGTGCATCGAGGTGCCGGGCGCCAGCACCGCCAACGGCGCCCAGACCCAGCTGGGCGACTGCACCGGGGCCAGCCACCAGATCTGGACCTACACCGCGTCCAAGCAGCTCATGGTCTACGGCACCAAGTGCCTGGACGCCAGCGGCCAGGGCACCAGCAACGGCACCGCCGTCATCATCTGGGACTGCAACGGCCAGCCCAACCAGCAGTGGAACCTCAACGCCGGCGGCACCATCACCGGCGTGCCCTCCGGGCTGTGCCTGGACGCCACCGGCGCCGGCACCGCCAGCGGCACCAAGATCGCCCTCTGGTCCTGCCACGGCGGCGCCAACCAGCAGTGGACCCGGCCCTGACCGCCCGGCCGGCCGGGCTCCGGTCATCGGCCCAGCCAGCCCCCGTCCACCGGGAGGATCGTGCCGGAGACGTAGTCGGAGGCCGCCGAGCTGAGGAAGACCGCCGCGCCCGCGAGGTCGGCGCTGTCGCCCCAGCGCCCGGCCGGGATCCGCTCCAGGATCGACCGGGAGCGGTCGGCGTCCGCGCGCAACGCCGCGGTGTTGTCGGTGGCGATGTAGCCCGGCGCGATGGCGTTGACGGTGACGCCCCGGCCGGCCCACTCGTTGGCCAGCGCCCGGGTGAGTCCGGCGATCCCCGACTTGGCCGCGGTGTAGCCGGGCACGTTGATGCCGCCCTGGAAGCTCAGCAGGCTGGCGGTGAAGACGATCTTGCCGCTGCCGCGGGCCAGCATGGGCGCGGCGACCAGTTGGGTGAGGGCGAACTGGCTCGACAGGTCGACCTCGATGACCCGGTCCCACCAGGACAGCGGGTGCCGGGCCGCGGGGGCCCGTTCGATCGTGCCGGCGTTGTTGATGAGGATGTCCGGCGCCCGTGCGGCCAGCTCGGTGCCCAGCGCGATCACGGCGTCGCGGTCGGCGAAGTCGACGGCGCGGGCCTCGAAGGCGCGGCCGAGGCCGCGGACCGTCCCGGCGACCTCGTCGCCGGCGTCCATCCGGGCGCTGACCCCGATGATGTCCGCACCCGCGGCGGCCAGGGCCTCGGCCATCGCGCGGCCGATGCCGCGGCGGGCGCCGGTGACCACGGCGAGCCGTCCGGTCAGGTCGAACAGCCCGCTCATGCCCCGGCCGTCCCGGCGACATGAACGAGGATCTTCATCGCCCGGCCGGCCGACAGGTCCTCGACGGCGGCGGCCGTCTCCTCCAGCGGCACGACGCCGGAGATCAGCGCCGCGGCCGGGACGACGCCCCGGCGCAGCAGCTCGATCGCCCGCTCGAAGTCGGATCGCTGGTATACCCGCGCGCCCAGCAGGCGCAGCTCGCGCCAGAAGACGCGCTGCAGGTCGATCTCGCGAGCGGCGGTGTGGATGGCCACGACGACGATCGTGCCCCGGACCCGGGCCAGCGCGGTGGTGGCGCGCGCCGCCGCGGCGGCGCCCGACACCTCGAACACGACATCGGCGCCGACGCCACCGGTCCAGCGCTCGACCTCGGCGGTGAGGTCGGCGCCGGCCGGGTCCAGCACCTCGAAGCCGAGCGCCGAGACGCGGCCGCGGCGGGACGCGTCGATCTCGGCGACCAGCACGCGCGCCCCGGCCTCGCGCGCCACGCAGGCGATGAGCACGCCGATCGGGCCGCCGCCGAGGACGACGACCCGATCGCCGACCTGCAGCTCCGAGCGGCGGACGTCGTGCACGGCCACGGCGGCGGGCTCGACCAGCGCCGCGGTACGCAGGTCCAGGTCCGCGGGCAGCGGCACCGCGATCGACGCCGGCACGTTCCAGCGCTGTTGCAGCGCGCCGGGGGAGTCGATGCCCACGAAGACCAGGTTCCGGCAGATGTGCTGGTGACCGGCCAGGCAGGCGGCACAGGTGCCGTCCCAGAGCAGCGGCATCACGGTCAGCGGATCACCCACGGCCCAGCCCGTCACGCCGGCGCCGACCGCGGCCACGGTTCCCGAGGCCTCGTGGCCGAACACCAGCGGCGTCCGCACCCGGGCGTCCAGGTCGCCGTGCACGAGGTGCAGGTCGGTGCCGCAGAGACCGCAGTAGGCGACGGCGATCTGGAGCTCCCCGGGGCCCGGCGGAGCCAGGTCCACGGGCGCCGTGCGCAGCCGGCCCGGTCCCTCGTACGTCGTGCCGACCATCGACGATCCTCCCTTGCAAACATCATACGTATGCCCTTATATTTCGGGCCGATGAACGCGGCGTCAATACGGAAGATCAGAAAAGGACATCGATATGGTCCGTTCCAGGCGTGCCCGCTCCATCCGTTCCCTCCTGACCGCCCTCGGCGGCGTCGCGATCCTCACCCTCGCCCTGGCCGGCTGCGGCGACGACGACAGCGGTTCCACCGCCGGCTCCTACGGATTTCCTCAGGTCACCCAGGACGACAAGGCCCCCATCACGGTCTGGGTGGACGCCGACCGCACCAAGGCCGCCGACGCCTTCGCCAAGGCCCACCCGGAGGTGCCGGTCCGGGTCGTGACCTATGACGGATCGGCCAACGGCTCCAACTCCTTCCGTACCAAGATCCAGCTTTTCGACCGCACCCAGAGCGGCTGGCCCGACGTCGTGTTCTCGACGCAGAACAACGACGCGGCCTGGGCCAGCCAGCCCGGCCAGGGCAAGCAGGCGTTCGCCGCCGTGCTGAACGGGGGACTCGTCGCCCAGGACGTCCTCGACAAGTTCACCCCGGGCGCGCTGAACCCGTGCACCGTCGACGGCAAGGTCCACTGCCTGCGCAACGACCTCGCCCAGGTCGTGCTCTGGTACAACAAGGCGCTGTTCGACCAGTTCGGATACCAGGTCCCGGCCACCTGGCAGGAATACCAGGCGCTCGGTGAGAAGGTGGCCCGGGAGCACCCCGGCCACATCGTCGGCACCGTGGGCGACGCCTGGACCCCGGAGGTCTTCTTCTGGGGCAGCAAGTGCCAGGCGAACGAGATCACCGGGCCCAAGTCCGTCACGGTGAACACCACGACCCCGCAGTGCCGGCGCGCGGCCGCGATGCTCGACACGCTGATCAGCAACGGCACCACGCCGAACGTCAGCGTCTTCACGCCCGAGTTCGTCAAGAAGTACTCCGGCAAGGTCCTCATGATGCCCGGACCGGCCTGGTACGCCGGCGCCATCTTCAACAACCCGCAGTCCCTCAAAGTCCCGGCCGGTCAGCTCGGGATCGCCCCGCCGCCGGCCTGGCAGGGCGAGGACGCGGTGACCGGCAACGTCGGCGGCGGCACCTGGTTCGTCAGCAGCCACTCGAAGAACCTCAAGGCCGCCGAGGCCTTCGCCGAGTTCGTCACCACGGCCGACGACTACCAGGTGGAGGTCGCTCCCGGCTATCCCGCGTACGCGCCCGCGGCCGAGAAGTGGGTGAAGAAGCAGGAGTCGAGCGGCTACTACGCCACCGACCTGAAGGCCATCGTCACCGCCGGCACGTCGATCTGGCCCGGCTGGGGCTCGGGCATCTTCAGCCAGGAGGCCGTCTGGGCCAAGACGATGACGCCGGCCATCGCCGGTGGCAAGAGCATCGTCACGTTGCTGCCGGAATGGCAGACCGCGATCAAGAACCAGGCGCAGGTCAACGGATACACGGTCAAATGACGGTCGTCGACCGCACCGCCCGGGCGGCGGCCGTGGCGACGGGGCGGGCGGCCGGCCGGCCGCCCGCCGCCCGGGACAACCTGATGAGCTACGGACTCATCTCCGGCTACGCCGTGCTCACTCTGGCCTTCGGCCTGCTGCCGGCCCTGTACGCCGTGTACCTCGCGTTCACCGACGCCACGGGCGGCTTCGCCGGGCTGGCCAACTTCTCCAAGGTGGTCGGCGACTTCCGGTTCTGGCCGGCGGTCTCGCACGTGGCGCTGTACCTGGTCATCTGGCTGGTCGCCCTGGTGGCGCTGGTGACCGTGCTGGCCATCGTCGTCCACGCGATCAGGGTCCGGTGGCTCAGCCGGACCCTGCGGCTGGTCTTCTACCTGCCGGGGGCGCTGGCCGGCGCCTCGAGCGTGCTGCTGTGGCTGTTCGTCCTCGACCCGACGGCCAGCCCGGTCGGCGGCCTGCTGCGGCTGCTCGGCTTCGAGAGCTTCGTCCAGGTCATCGTGCCGGGCAACCTGCCGGTGATCTTCGCGATCATCGCCTTCTGGACCGGCGCGGGCGGCTGGATCGTCATCATGTACGGCGCCCTGAACAACATCAGCGCCGAGGTCATCGAGGCGGCCCGGGTGGACGGGGCGAACGCCGTCCAGATCGCCTGGCGCATCCAGCTGCCGATGCTGCGCAAGTGGATCTCGTACATGGCGATCATGTCGCTCGCCGCCGGCACCCAGCTCTTCGTCGAGCCGCAGCTGCTCTCGCAGGCCAGCAACGCCGTGGTGCCCAACGACTACTCGCTCAACCAGCTCGCCTACCAGTACGCGTTCCAGCAGAACGACTTCAACGCGGCGGCGGCGATCTCCCTGCTGCTGCTCGTCGTCGCCCTCGCGCTGTCGGCCGTCTTCGTGACGCGCGGCGGCCTGTTCGAGCGGGAGTGAACCCATGACCTCTGTGCCCACCGGCTCGGCGGCGGCGCACCGGCCGGGCGTCAGCGGCTGGAGCGGCCGGGCCGTCGTCACGGTCCTGGTCGCGGTGTTCGTGCTGTTCTTCGCCGTACCCATCGTCTGGCTGTTGCTGGCCACCACCAAGTCGGCGCGGGACCTGAGCGTCGGCCACCCGTTCGCCGCCGGCAGCGCCGGCGAACTGTCCACCAACTGGAGCCAGCTGTTCGGCTTCCAGGACGGCGCGGTCACCACCTGGATGACCAACTCGGCCGTGTACGCCGTCGGCGCGCTGGTCGTCACCCTCGTCGTGAGCATCCCGGCCGGTTACGCGCTGGCCCTGACCCGGTTCCGGCTCCGGCGGCTGCTGCTGGTGCTGACCCTGATCGTCATGCTCATCCCCAACACCGCGCTGGTGCTGCCGATCTTCCTGGAGCTCAACGCGGTGGGCCTGATCGGCAGCCCGCTGTCGGTGATCCTGCCGATGTCGTTCTTCCCGTTCGGGGTGTACCTGACCTACATCTACTTCTCCACCAGCATCCCGCGCGACCTGCTGGCCGCGGCCCGGATCGACGGCTGCCGGGAGATCCAGGTCTTCACCCGGATCGCCCTGCCGCTGGCCGCGCCGATCGTCGCGCTGGTCGCGTTCTTCGGCTTCGTGCAGAACTGGAACAACTTCTTCCTGCCCTTCGTGATGCTGCCGTCCAGCGACGGCTATCCGGTGCAGGTCGGGCTGACCTCCCTGCTGGCCTCCACCCCGGCGTTCAACCCCAGCTCGGCCGGCGGGCAGTCCGTCCAGCTGCCCACGCTCGCGCTGGCGACGGTCGTCTCGGTGCTGCCGGTGCTCATCGTCTTCCTCGTGTCCCAACGCTTCCTGGTGGCCGGCATGACCGCCGGCGGGACCAAGGAGTGAGCCGCATCTCTGCCGACCAGGAGCCCCCATGAAAGTCACCGGTTACCGCAGCCTGCTGACCAAGCACGACTGGGGGCGGCTGACCGGGGACGCCAACGGCGTGATGCCCGAGCCGCGCACCGACGTCCACGTGCTGATCCTCGAGACCGACGACGGGCTGGAGGGCGTCGGCGTCGGCCCGCACGGCGACATCGACCGGGTCTTCGGCGCCGTCGAGGGCGAGGACCCGCGGGCCGTCACCGCGCTCTACGACCGCATGCTGAGCTGGGTGTTCAAGACCGGTCACGCCGGCGCGACGTTCGGGGCGGTCGGCGCGATCGACATGGCGCTGTGGGACCTCAAGGCGAAGGCGGCGGGCGAGCCGCTCTGGCGCACCCTCGGGGCGCTGGACCGGTTCGTGCCCGGGTACGCCTCCGGCCTCGACATCGCGCTCGACGACGAGGCCCTCGTGCGCCTGTACGAGCGCTACGCCGACCGCGGGTTCAGCTCGGCCAAGCTCAAGGGCGGCCTCGACGTCACCCACGACCTGCGCCGGCTGCTGGCGGTCCGCGACGTGCTGCACCGCAACTCGACGCACCCGGCGCTCATGCTCGACGCCAACGAGGCCTGGAACCGTACCCAGGCGGTCCGCTTCGTCAGCGAGCTGGAGCGCACCGTCGACCTGGCCTGGATCGAGGAACCGGTGCGCCGGTGGGACGCGGCCGGTCTCGCCTCGGTGCGCCAGCACCTGCGCACAGCCGTGGCGACCGGCGAGAACCTCACCGGCCTGGAGCAGTACCGGCCGCTGCTGGACGCCGGCGCCGTCGACATCGTCCAGGTGGGCAACGTCTGGGGAATCACCCACTTCCTGCGGGTGGCCGCCGTCGCGCACAGCCACGACCTGCCGGTCAGCCCGGTGTCGTATCACGCCAACCCGGTGGCCCACGCCGCCGCCGCGGTGCCCAACCACCTGTCCTTCGAGGTCCAGCACCTCGAGCAGCCGATCGGCCTGCGGATCGACCAGGAGATCGCGGACGGCGGCATCGTCCTCGGCGAGGAACCGGGCCTCGGCATCCGGGTCGACGAGGACCAGATCAACGCGGTACGGGCGGCCAACCCGGTCGCCGGGACCACCGGTCCGCACGTGCGTCCCCGCCGCGCCGGCCTGCGGCTGGTCCCGGAATCACGGCGCGAGCGGCGGCACCGGTCATGAGCGGGGCGATCGACGCGCACGTGCACCTGTGGAACCGCGCCACCGACCCGCAGCCCTGGATCGACCCGGCCACGATGGCGGCCATCGACCGCGACTTCGCCGCCGGCGACCTCGAACGGATGCTCGACGAGACCGGCAGCGCCACCGCGGTGGTCGTCCAGGCGAGCAACAGCATCGCCGAGACCCGCCGGCTGCTGGCCGGCGCCGGGCCACGGGCGGCCGGAGTGGTCGGCTGGATCGATCTCACCGGCGACGTCGGCGCCCAGCTCGCCACGTTCGGCCCGGATCCGCGCCGCCCGCTGGTCGGGCTCCGCCACCTGGTGCACCTCGATCCCGACCCGGCCTGGCTGTGCCGGCCCGACGTCGGCGCGGCCCTCGACGCGCTCCAGACCCACGGCCTGTGCTTCGACCTGGTCGTCCGCTCCTGGCAGCAACCCCTGGCCGCGGCCGTGGCCGGGGCGCATCCCGGCCTGCGCTTCGTCGTCGACCACCTCGGGGGCGTCGCCGACACCACCGACGACGACGGCTGGGAACGTGGGCTGCGGGCGCTCGCCGCCCGGCCCAACGTGTCCGCCAAGATCTCCGGGCTGGCCCGGCTCGTGGCCGACCCGCCACGGCTGCGGCGGGTGGTCGGCCTGGCGGTCGAGGCATTCGGCCCGCAACGGCTCATGTACGGCTCCGACTGGCCGGTGGCGTGTCTGGGCGCCGGCCCGGTCGCCTGGCGTACGGCAGTGGAGGAGATCCTGGCCGGCCTGAGTGCGGGGGAGCGCGCCGCGATCATGTCGGGTACCGCCGCGGCGTGCTACGGGCTCGGCACGTGACCAGCGCGGTCGAGATGCTGCGGCGCCAGGGCACGATCGGGCTGGGCGGCGCGCCGCTGGGCAACTTCGCCCGGGCCATGGACGACGAGCAGGCCGCCCGTACGATGCGCCGGGCCTGGGAGCGGGGTATCCGGTACTTCGACACCGCGCCGCACTACGGGCTCGGGCTGTCCGAGCGGCGCCTCGGGGCCGACCTGCGCCACCGGCCGCGCGACGAGTTCGTCATCTCCACCAAGGTCGGCCGGCTGCTCGTGCCCCGGGCCCGCCCGCTGGACCGGGACGACGACGGGTTCGTGGTGCCCGGCGACCGGGAAAGACGCTGGGACTTCTCGGCCGGGGGAGTGGAGCGTTGCCTGCACGAGAGCCTCGATCGGCTGGGGCTCGACCGGATCGACATCCTCTACGCCCACGACCCCGACCAGGCCTGGGACGGCGCGGCCCGGGAGGCCCTGGCGTCGCTGGCGCGGCTGAAGGCGGCGGGCGTCGTGTCGGCCGTCGGCATCGGGACGAACTCGACCGCCGGCCTCGAACCGCTCATCCGCGAGGGCCTGGTCGACGTGATCATGCTCGCCAACCGGTACTCGCTGCTCGACCACAGCGCCCTCGGCGCGGTGCTCGCCCCGGCCCGGGACGCCGGCGTGGCGATCGTCGCCGCCGGGGTCCTGGCCACCGGCCTGCTCTCGACGGTCCGGCCCGAGCCCGGCGCCACGTACGAATACCGCCCGGCCGACGCCGCGGTGGTGCAGCGGGCCCGGCGGATCGGGTCGATCTGCGCCGACCACGGTGTGCCGCTGCCCGCGGCGGCGCTGGCCTTCCCGCTGCTGCATCCCGCGGTCGCCGCCGTGGCCGTCGGCATGCGCTCGCCCCAGGAGGTCGACGAGGACGTCGAGCGATTCGCCGCGGACATCCCCGCCGGTCTCTGGCGGGACCTGGTCTCGGCCGGCCTCGTCCCGGCGGGCGCGGTGCCGGCGGAACCTACGAGCCGCCCTCCGGAGGGGCCGCCGGGCGGCGCCGCTGCCAGGAGCTGACGATGTGGTCGCGCATCGCCCGCTCGGCGCCCTCGACGTCGTGCCGCGCGATCGCCTCGACCACCTTGCCGTGCTCCTCGATGGTCGACGCGAAAGCGCCCTCGTAGCCGAGCCCCTGGTACCGGTTGCTCTCCAGCGCGCGCCGGTACAGGCGCTTGGCGATGTTCTCGGCCAGCCGGTTCCGGGAGATCTCCATGACCGTGAAGTGGAAGACGACGTCCTCCTGCCGGAAGGCGTCGCTCTCCTGCCGCATCTCCCGCATCGCGTCCAGCACGTGCTCGATGCGCGCCAGCTCTTCCTGGGTGTGGCGCGCGGCCACCGCGCCGGCCATGGCCGACTCCAGGTTGCCCCGCACGATCGTGAGCTCGTCGAGGATGCCCAGCGACTCGTCGCTGTCGATCAGCACCGAGAGCACGATGGGATCCAGCATGTTCCACGACCCGGACCGGGCCACCTGCGTGCCCCGGCCCTGGGCGACGACCACCAGCCCCTTCTCCTCGAGCCGCTTCACCGACTCCCGGATCACGGTGCGGCTGACCCCGAAGTGATCGCTGAGCGGCCCCTCGGGGGGCAACAGGCCGCCCTCGGGGATCTCACCGGTGACGATGAGCTCGACGAGCTCCGTGGTCACTGCCACGCCCAGCCGGGCCGAGCGGCGGCGGGGCGGAAAAGCCGAGGTGTCGGGCTGGGCTGCCATGACCGCAATATACGGCGGCGGGCCGCCGCGACCTCCCGCCACCTGCATCCCGCACCTCGCCCTCGCCCTCGCCCAGTCGATGTGGCACGACAGGTACGGCGACGCCGAGGACCCGGAGCTGTTGGGCTTCGGCCGGCGGAAGCCGGGCGAGCCCGGCCCGCCGGCCGCCGTGTGGCAGGCGTTCAAGTCGGAATGGCGCGAACTCGCCTGCACCGACAACGAGAACAAATGTCATGTGCCGGTCTCTGCGTTCCTCCGACGCGGAGGAGGATGCGGATGAATCCCGCTGAGGCGCTGCTGGCCAGGAACCTGATCCCGGCGTGTGCTGGCCGGAAGGAGCCACCTGGGGCGCCGAACCGGTGTCCCGGCGGGCCGACATCGCCCGGGACACTCGTACGGCGCTGTTCTACGGGATCGTCGACTCCGCCTGGTTCTTCAGCGTGCTGCACGAGACGGCGCACACAGAAGGAGGCGACGTCGACGGCGACGGCGACCGCGATCCTGCTGATCGCCCATCATGGAGCGGACACAACGACGCAGCTCAGGCGGGCTCTGGAGACCGTGACGCCGGGCGCTCCGAGCAAATTCATGATCACCCCGTCGGCCCCGCTCCTCATTGGTGGGTGCCCGGACCCTCACGGGGGTGGATGGGTGTAGGCGTCTCGTGGCACTATCCTGGCGCGCTGGACGGAGGGTTGGCCCTGTCCGGGACCAGACGGGACTTGAAGACGCATGGATCAGGATCCGTCCATAACCCTGCGGCTGGATACTGGTACGGCCACCGTCCCGGCCCAGCGCTCGGCTGCCGACTCGCGGCCGGCGGGACGTGGCCGAGAGGCCATGGGCCGGTACCGTCCGTGGATCTTCGCGTTGCTCGTCCTGGCCCTGTTGTGCCAGATGGCGGTCGGTATGGTGACCGCCGCGCGTCAGCAGTCACCCATTGTGGACGAGCCCGTGTACGTGAGTGCGAGCCTGGTCTACCTGCAGCAGCACAGCCTGGAGTACAACTTCGAGCACCCGCCGCTGGCCAAGCTCATCATGGCGACGGGACTGTCCTTCGCCGACGCCCGCGTCGATGCTGCCTTCGAAGGCACCCAGTGGCAGCTCGGCACCGACGTTCTGTATGGGCAGGGCAACGACGCCCAGCGGCTGCTCCTGCTGGCCCGGCTCCCGCTGATCTTTCTGGCCCTGATGTTCGGCCTGGTCGTGTTCGCCTTCGCCCGTGACCTCGCCGGTACGGGGGCCGGTGTGGTGGCGCTCGGCCTGTACGCCTTCTCGCCCGACGTGATCGCGCACGGGTCGTTGGCCACTCTGGACCTGCCCACCACGGGTTTCCTGGTCACCACGTTGTGGTTGTTGTGGCGGGCCCGGAACCGGCCGTACCGGTATCTTCCGCTCGCCGGGCTCGCGCTCGGGGCCGCTTTGGCGACCAAGATGAGCACGCTGCCCGCTCTGCCGCTGATGGCGATCCTGGTCGTGGTGTCGGTCTGGCACGCCGGTCGTGCCCATCAGCTGGGCGCCCGCCTGGACGGAGGGCACGTCGCGCGGCTGGTGGCGGTGGGCGTCGGTGCGGCCGCCGGCGTCATGGTGCTGTCCCTGGTGGTGGTCTGGGCGACGTATCTGGCCGTTGATCCGCACCTGCGCTGGACCAGCCCGGCCGACCTCCCGGTGATCAACGGCCTGACCGGGCATCTGGTGGACTGGTTGCCGATGCCCCGGCCGTTCCGGGACGGCATGCGCGTGCAGCTGTCCTTCGAGGGCATGGAGTTTCCCGGATATCTGCTGGGCCGCGAGTACACCGGCTCCAAGTGGTATTACCTGCCGGTGGCTCTGCTGATCAAGGAGCCGCTGGGCATGCTCGCTCTGTGGCTCGCCGGCGGGGCGGTCATGGCGAGCGTGCGGCCGCTGCGATCAGCTGTGCCCTATGTGCTGCTTCCCACTGCCGTGTTGCTGCTGGTGGCCATGAGCGGCTCCCGCGACTTCGGGGTCCGGTACGCCATCTTCGTACCGGTGTTCCTCGCTGTCGCGGCGGGCTGCGTTGTCGCTTACCGAGCCCGGTGGGCGCAGGTCGCGACTATTGTCCTCGTCGGATGGGTGGCGGTCAGTTCGCTGCGGACGTTCCCGTATTACCTGCCCTATTCCAATGAGGCCTTCGGCGGCCCGTCACAGACGTATCTGCGCCTTTCCGACGCGAATGTCGACTGGGGCCAGGACCTGGCTCGCCTGGGTGACCGGCTGGCCGAGAAGTACCCCGGTGAACGGGTGTGGCTGCTGTACCGCGGCCGCGGCGCCCCGGCCTACTACGGCATCAAAGCCGGGCACCCCCTCAAGGCGCCCGCCAGCGAGGTACACGGGTTGGTCGTGGTGTCGACCGCCTGCCTGCACTCGTCCATCTGCATTCCGGCCAACACCGACCCAGCCGCCGGGCGCCGCCGACTGGCGGAGATCCTCGACAGCAGCGAACGCATCGACGACGTCGGCCACGCCATCCTGATCTACCGCCGATAGGGCCGCAGGCCACGCGACCTCAGCGCGATACGTACGGGATGCGCTTGAGCTGCCGCCGTACCGAAAGGGGAAGGCGCTGCCACAACGGCCGCAACGCCTGGAACCGCTGACGGGGCGGCGCCGCGAACTCGTAGGTCGGGCTGGCGTTGAACACCTGGCCGGTCAAGCGGTAGCCGTACGGTGCGAGGACCTGCCCGATCTCGGCGACAGCGTCGGCGTTGTGCGCCTCGGCGTACACCAGCGGACGCCACCGCGACAGGATCCGCCGGGCGCCGCGTAGCGCGGCGGCCTCCATGCCCTCGACGTCCAGCTTGATGACGGCCACCGGCTCGCGTCCGAGAACCTTGTCGAGCCGGACGATGCGGAACGTCTCGTCGAGCGCCGTGGCGTCGGCCATGAAGCCGACCTGGTGCTCAGGTGACAGCGTGTTCGTGGCCTGCCCGGCCCGGTCGGACAGGCCCACCTGGTGCACGGTCACCCGGTCCTGCAGGGCGTTCGCGGTGATGTTGCGGCGCAGCACCCCGGCGTTGCGTTCCACGGGCTCGAAGGCGTGCACGTGGGTGGCCGGGCACAGCGCGGCGAACCAGACGGTGTGGGTGCCCAGGTGCGCGCCGATGTCGATGTAGATGCCGCGACGCTTCTGGTCGCGGATGTGCTGGAGGAACTTCTCCTCGTACACGCGGCCGTTGGCCAGTGGCCCGTACACGTAGGGCGGTTCGGTGAAGCCGTCGTCGTCGAAGTGCAGGGTCGTACCGTGTCGCTCGACGGTCAGCACACTGTTCTCCCACCGATGATCCACTTGTGGTCTGGTCGCGGGAGTCTCTCACAGCGAGTAGCCGGGCGGAGTCCCTCGGCGGCCGAAACCCGAAAATCCCCGCCAAGGAGGTCGGCGCGGTTCGAGCTCGGGCGCAGCAGCACCTGCAGATCGCCGCTGCTCGCCGGGCTGGTCAGGCGCCGAACCGGCGCCGGCGTGCGGCGTAGGACCGCAGGGCGCGGAGAAAGTCGATCTTCCGGAAGCCGGGCCAGTAGACGTCGGTGAAGTACAGCTCGGAGTAGGCGGCCTGCCAGAGGAGGAACCCCGACATGCGATGTTCCCCGCTGGTCCGGATGACCAGGTCCGGGTCGGGCTGTCCACTGGTGTAGAGATGGGTGGCGATCTGGTCGGCGGTCAGGCGCCGGGCGACGTCGGCGACGGAATGACCGGCTCGCCCCTGCTCCTCGAGCAGCGACCGGATGGCGGTGAGGATCTCCTCGCGGCCGTCGTAGCCGATGGCGATGGTGAGATGAAAAGGTGTGTCGTTGTCCCGGGTGGCCTCTTCGGCCAGCTTGAGGGCGTGCCGGGTGGAGTCGGGCAGGACGTCGAGCCGGCCGGCCGGATGGATCTGCCAGACGCTGGACGGCCGGGTCAGGCGTTCGGCGACCACCTCCTCGATCATGCGCAGCAGGTTGCCGACCTCCTCGGAGTCCCGCTTCCGCAGGTTGTCGACGGAGGCGACGAACGCGGTCACGTGCCGGACGCCGATGTCGGCGCACCACCGAAGGACCTCGTCGAGGTGCTCCGCCCCGTAGCGATGGCCGATCCGGGCGTCGGCGAAACCGGCCTGTCGCGCCCACCGGCGGTTGCCGTCCATGACGATCGCGACGTGCCGCGGGAGGTTCGCGCCGGCCAGTTGCGCGGTCAGGCGACGGGCGTAGAGCGAGTAGGCCGCGTTCTTCACCGTCGTCCACATCTGCGAGATTCAATCACCGCGGGGCCGGCGGCCGAGGCGTTACGCTGGTTTCTTCACACGACTCTCACAACTGTTCGCCGTCCGGTCCCAGCACATAGCCGAACTGCGACATCGAACCGGCACGGTCGAATTCTTCCGCCTTTCCGAGGTGAAAGCCGCCGGTGCTCGCCGCGTCTTCGCGTACCGGCGCCGGACGTGCGGTGGCGCCGGCCCACCAGGGCCGGCGCCACGGGAATGCTGCTACAGGTAGCACCTGAACCAGTCGGCCTTGTCGTTGTCGGCGGTGCCGACGTTGGACGACTTGCTGTGGGCGCGTTCCTGCCACAGCCGGGTGTTGGTGCCGGTGAACACGTCGACCAGGCGCAGCGACTTGTTCACCACCCACGACGTCGTCTTGTCCTGGAATCCGTAGTCGGTGAGGTTCTGTCGCAGGCCGGCGGTCGTGCAGTCGCGGAAGGTCAACATCCGGCCGTTCGGCTTGTTGTGGTTGAAGTTCTGGTGCTCGTAGAAGCAGTACGCGTTGCTCGGGCATCCCTCGACGGAGGCCAGCGCCCGGTCCGGCGCGACGAGATCGAGCACGACCGCGCCGCCCCGCCAGGTCACCTGGGTGGCGCTGGTCTGCTGCCCGCCGTGCTCGGCGGTGATCGCGTCGATCTGCGCCTGGACGCTCGGTGCCGCGGCGTTGGCCGGCACGGCCTGGAACGCAGCCGCGAGAATGGCGCCGATGACCATGGCCACGAGGCTGATGAATCGTCTGGACATGTGAATTCCCCCTATCCACTGACTAATGATGGGAGCGACGTTAGGCGGCCTCCACCTCAACCTCCATACCGTCGAAAATGGATTTCGCACTGCATCGCGAGACGACGAGGCGGAGCCGAAATACATCAGGGGTGGGACGACAAGGCCGCCCTGCGGCAGGTCGTCTACCACCCACGGGTGAGGCGAACCGCTGACCGTCGCCGGACAGGTGGGCGTTCTGGTTGGTCGTCGTGCCGGCGGGCTTGTCGCCCACGGACGACTGCTGGCGGTGATGGCTGCCCCGGTTCAGCCGACGAGGGTCACGGTGACCGGCCCCGATTCGAGGTGCTCGAGTTGCTCGGCCGTGGCGTTGTACCTGCCGACGGGAATGGTGGCGTCGGAGTAGCCGATTCCCTCGGCGTCGTAGTAGAAACCGAGGTTGCCCCAGGGCACGAAGTAGATGAGATCGCCGTCCTCCGGATCGCCGCCGGGGGAGCCGTCGGTCTGGAGCTTGCGAGGCAGATATGCGATCTTTTCCCGGTTGCTGAGGTCCTCGAAGGGCAGCCGTATCGGCAGCATGCTCAGCAGGTCCCGGACGGCGGGGCTGTCGGCGCCGACGGTGACGTCGACCGCGTAGTCACCCGCGGTGAAGCGGATGACCGAGCCGACGACCCGGCGTGGGGCTCCGGAAGCGGTGGCCGAGGTCGATGCCGACGGGGCCGCCGGCCCCGGCGCGGCCGGTTCGGCCGGCGAGGTGCAGGCCGCGAGCCCGAGCCCGACGGCCAGCGCGGCGGCGGTGAGCCGAATCCTTGTTCCCACGGGGTTACCTCTCGCCGTTTCGGGACATCGCCGGTCAGCCCGGTGCGCCGATCACGGTACGAGCGGGAGCGCGGGGGTGGAACGCCCTGTCAGTGCACCCCAACCGCCGGTGGTCGGCCGTACTGTCGCGACCGAGGTGTACTGCGGGTACGTCCTTCGTCGGTGACTTCCTCGTCGTGCCGGACCGGGGTGTGCTGGCGGGGTGCTTTCCCTGATGTCCGTACCCGTACCGCCGGTGACCGGTCGCCGGCCGGCCCTGACCGCCGGGCTGGTCGGCACGGTGATCTTCCTGACCGCGATCGCGCCGCTGGCCACCGACATGTACGTGCCGGCGTTCCCCCGGGTGGCCGGTGAGCTGTCGGCGTCGGCGACGCAGGTTCAGCTCACCCTGACCACGTTCTTCGTCGGCATGGCCCTGGGCCAGCTGATCGGCGGGCCGGTCTCGGATCAGCGGGGCCGGCGCCGGCCGCTGCTGGCCGCGCTGGCGCTGATGACTGTCGCCTCGATCGTGTGTGCCCTGACCCCGTCGATCGGCGTGATGATGGTGGCCCGGCTGGTGCAGGGTCTCACCGGCGGCTGGGCGATGGTGATCGGCCGGGCGATCATCGTGGACCTGGCGACCGGCGCCCGGCTGGTCCGCGTGCTCAACGTGGTCGCCGGGGTCGGTGGCGTCGCGCCGATCGTCGGGCCGCTGCTCGGTGCGGTCATTCTGCAGGTGTCGCACTGGCGGGTGTCGTTCTGGGCCGTCGCGGCCCTGAGCGTGGCGATGCTGGTGGCGGTCCTGGTCGCCGTACCGGAGTCGCTGCCGCCGCCGCAGCGGCACAGCGGCGGTCTGCGGGCCTTCGCCGTCGCCGGCCGCCGGGTCCTCGCCAACCGCCGTTACGTCGGCTATCTGCTGGTCACCGGTTCGGCCATGGCGGCGTTGTTCGCGTACGTCGCCACGTCGGCGTTCGTGTTGCAGTCGATGAACGGGATGTCGCCGATGGCGTACTCGGTCGACTTCGCGGCCAACGCGGCCGGGATGACCGTGGCCGCGCTGGTCGCCGCCCGGCTGGCCGGGCGGGTCGCCACCCGCAAGGTCATCCTGGTCGGGCAGGTGGCCGCGCTCGCGGCCGGGGTGGTGCTGCTGGCCGGGGCGGGGTGGTTCGGTACGCCGCTGCCGCTCGCGGTCGGCTGTTTCTTCGTGCTGATGACCGCCCAGGGGCTGATGATCGCCAACGGTGGCGCACTGGCCTCGGCCGAGGTGCCGGAGCACCCCGGTACGGGCTCGGCGGTTCTCGGGTTCGTCCAGTGGGTCGCCGCCGGGACCATCGCGCCGATCGCCGGGCTCGGCGGCGAGCACACCGCGGTGCCGATGGCGTTGCTCGTGGTCGGCGGGGCCGTCCTGTCCATGGTCGGGTTGCTCGTGCTGGCCCGGGGCGGGACGCGGCCGGCGACCGCGGCACGGTGCCCGACCTAGGCCTGCCCCTCGACCGAGCCGCCGGCTGCCGGGCCCTGGACGAGCGCCGCGCCGGCAGAGCCCTCCTGCGCCCGTAACCGGAGATTCGCATGCGCCTGAGAAGCGGTGCTTCCCGGAAGATCAGGCCGAGTATCGGATCGTCGCCGGCGGAGCGCCCGTGGTGGCGGCCCACGAGGCGAGCAGGACCAGCGCCTGGGCCGTCGGCGAGGCCGGCTCGGCGGCGTAGATGGTCATGGTGAGGTCGGTCTCGGCCCGCAGGTCCATGCTCTCGTACGCGAGAACCAGGTCGCCGACGACGTGGTGGTGGAACGTCTTGGTCCCGGTGCCGTGGGTGCGGACGTTGTGGGCGCCCCAGCGGCGGCGGAACTCGTCGCTGCGGGTGGACAGCTCACCGACCAGGTCCTGCAGGCCCTTGTCGTGCGGGTTCTTGCCGGCCGCGGTGCGCAGGTTGGCGACGGTCATGTCGGCGGCGAGGTTCCAGTCGGGGTAGAAGCGGCGGGCCGCGCTGTCGAGGAACGTGAACCGGCCGAAGTTCGGCGGGTGGGCCGGATCGGTGTGGACGTCGCTGTACAGGGCCCGGCCGAGGTGGTTGGCCGCGAGCAGGTCCTGGCGGTTGTTGACGACGATCGCCGGGGTCGTCACGGCATCCAGCGACCACTGCAGGCTGGCCCGGGGCACCCACTGCCGGGGTCGCCGGCTGGGCCGCAGCAGAGCGTTGCTGCCGTTCGCCTCCTGCGCGAGACGCAGCAGGTGGGTGCGCTCGGCCTCGTCGAGGTGCAGGGCGCGGGCGATCGCCTCGAGCACGCCGGCGGAGACGCCGGCGAGCTGGCCGCGTTCGAGCTTGGCGTAGTACTCGACGCTCATGCCGGCCAGCGTGGCGACCTCGCTGCGCCGCAGCCCGGGGACCCGGCGCCGGCCCGTGGTGATCACCCCGGCCCGCTCGGGGGTGATGTTGGCGCGGCGGGTGGTGAGGAACTCGCGCACTTCGACTCGGTTGTCCACGACTTCGACGGTACGGCGCACGGCGGCACGGTGGGATGCACTGCTGGTACACCCCTCACCGGGGTCGTCGTCCGCGGCCGATCAGGGGTTCGTGGGCCCGAGGAGATCCCAACGGTTGCCGGCGATGTCGAGGAAGACCGCGACCCGGCCGTCGTTGGTGGGCGACGGCGAGTCCTCGACGAGGTCGAACCCGAGGATGCCGGTGAAGAACTCGATGGCCGGGTCGTACTCGTCCACGATCAGCGCCACCAGGTCGATCCGCACCCCGGCAGCGTGTCCGACCTCAGGTGCGGTTCAGCCAGTCCGCGACGCGGACGATGCTGCGCCGCGCGGCCGGGTTCTCCGGCTCGTTGAGGTGGCCGTGGGTGGTGCCCACCTCGCGGATGACCGCCACATCGACGCCGGCTGTCGCCAGTTCGGCGCCGAAGTGCTGTCCGGACGCGCGGAGACTGTCGGCGTCGCAGGTCAGCACGAACGTCGGTGGCAGACCGGACAGGTCGTGACCACCGGGAAAGGCGTAGGCCTCGGCCAACGCGTCCGGGTGCTGGACGTACCGGAGGTTCATCGCCGCGATCTCCTCGGCGCCGAAGGCGGCCTCCGGTGGCAGGGCCCGCACCTTGGCGGCGAGCTCGGCGGGGACCGGGGGCAGCGCGGCATGCAGCACCGGATAGGCCAGCACCATCGTGCGGGGGAGCGGGCCGCCGGTGTCGCGCAGCCGCAGGGCGGCGCCGGCGACCAGGTTTCCGCCCGCGCTGGCGCCCCCGATGGCCCAGTCGGCGGCCGGGATGTCCGGGACCGACGTCGTGGCCCAGACGAAGGCCGCGGTCACCTCCTCGGAAGCGACCGGATAGGGGCAGTCGCGGCCGGCCGGTGTCCTCGGCCTCCGGAAGCGGCGAGAGCCGGTAGTCCACCGTGACCACCACGATTCCCCGGCTTGCGAGCTGCCGGGCCACCCAGTCGTTCTCGGGCATGTCGAGGTCGCCTCCGGAGAAGGCGCCCCCGTGCGCCCACACCAGACCCCGCCGGGGCGCGGCGGATCCGGGCGCGTAGATGCGCAGCGGGATCTCACCGTGCGGGCCGGGGATCCGTCGTTCCCGGGTCGAGACGGTCACCTCTTCCTCGGGGCGCGTCATCGGCTCGCGGTGCGGTCGGTGAGAGCGGCGGTGGTGCGGCGGGGGACCAGGGTGGGCGACAGCTTCACCTGGGCCGTCGGGCGGGTGCGGTCGGCGATGCGGTCGAGCAGGAGCCGGGCGGCGTTGCCGCCCATCTGGTGACCGGCCTGGTCGACGGTGGTGAGCGAGATCGGGCCGAAGGCGGCGAACGCGGTGCCGTCGTAGCCGGCCACGGAGATGTCGGCCGGTGCGGACAGGCCGGCCTCGGTCAGCGCGTCGAGCACGCCCATGGCGACGATGTCGGCGCCGGCGAAGATGGCGGTCGGCCGGTGCGGGCGGGCCAGCAGCTGGCGGGCGCCGAGGTGACCGCCGTCCTGGGTGTAGGTGGTGGAGGCGATGTCGATGTGGTCCTCCAGGCCGTGGGCCCGCATGGCGTGGCGGTAGCCGTCGGCGCGCAGGGCGTTGGGCATCTCGCGCAGGCGTACGGGATCGGTCTCGTGGTGTTCGATGTGGGCGATGCGGCGGTGACCGAGCCCGGCCAGGTGGGCCACGACCAGGCCGGCGCCGGTGAAGTCGTCGTCGGCCACGGTGTCGTAGTGGGCGGACTGGCCGTGGCGGCCGACCACGACCGTCGGCACGGTGCGCGCGATCGTCTCCAGGCGGCGCCGGGAAGAGACCGGGGCGATGAGGATGACGCCGTCCATGCTGCGGTCGATGAGGGCGTCGGTGACCTGTTCCTCGGTGGCCCGGTTGTTGGAGCCCGCGGCCATCAGCATCTGGTAGCCGGTGCCCTGCAGGTGCTCCGTGACGCCGTCGAGGATCTCGGCGAAGAACAGGTTGCGCAACTCCGGCAGCATGACGCCGATGGTGTACGTCTTGCCGCGCAGGCCGCGGGCGGCGGCCGACGGCCGGTAGCCGAGCTCGTCGATGGCCGCGCGTACCTTCTCCTGCATCTGCGGACTGGCCCCGTAGGCGTTGCGCATCACCTTGGACACGGCGGTGGTGGAGACCCCGGCGTGGCGGGCCACGTCGACGATCGTGACGCGTCGCGCAGCGGTCATCGGCCCTCCTCGACCTCGGGAAACGTTCTCCACCCTAGATCACCGCGGCCCCCGCTGACGAGCCCGCCGACGGCGTGGAAATCGATGCCCGGTGTGGCTCTTGACGTGCCCGGCATCTGCTCGTAAGGTCGGCGAAACATCGTGGGTAACGTTACCCACCTCACTTCTTCTCCCCGGTAGGCCCCGGCGGCCTGCGGCTGTGCCCGTTTCGCTCTGCAGCTTAATGAAACGATTCAAGTAAGTGGGCTCCCGTGACAGTTGATCTCAAGGTTCGCCCGCCGGACCGGGCTGACGCGATCGCCGCGCGCCGCCGCCGGCCGCGGGTGACGCCGCCGTGGTGGTTCATGCTGCCGGCTCTGCTGCTCTTCGCCTTCGTCGTGCTGGTGCCCAGCGCCCGGGGCATCTACTACGCCTTCACCGACTGGGACGGCCTCGACCCGGACTTCGCCGTCATCGGGCTGCGCAACTTCACCGACATGCTCGGCGACGAGGACGCCCTGCGGGCGGTCTGGCACACGGTTCTGATCGCGGTGGCGGTCACGGTCATCCAGAACGGGATCGGCCTGCTGCTCGCGCTCGGCGTCAACTCCATGATCAAGACGAGGAACTTCCTGCGGGTCCTGCTGTTCGCCCCCGCGGTGGTCACGCCGATCGTCACCGCCTACCTGTGGCGCAACCTGCTCGGTCCCGACGGCGCGGTCAACAGCCTGCTCGGCGCGGTCGGGCTGGACTCCTGGCGGCAGGACTGGCTCGGCCGACCGGATCTCGCGCTCTGGATGATCGTGCTGGTCGTGGTGTGGCAGTTCGCCGGCTACTCGATGGTCATCTTCCTGGCCGGGCTCCAGTCGATTCCCCGGGAGATCTACGAGGCGGCCGCGATCGACGGCACCGGCGCGGTGCGCCGCTTCTGGTCGATCGTCCGGCCGCTGCTCGCCCCGGCCATCACCATCAACCTGATGCTCTCGATCATCGGCGGCATCAAACTCTTCGACCAGGTGTACGCCCTCACCGGCGGCGGGCCGGGCCACGCGACCGACACGATCTCCACGCTGATCTACAAGGACGCCTTCACGCTCGGCGAGTTCGGCTACAGCATCGCCCTCGCGGTCGTGCTGACGGTCATCGTGGCGATCGTCTCCGCCGGCCAGTACACCGTCCTCGACCGCAACGAGAGGGCGGCGTCGTGAACCGCTACACCCGGCGCACCCTCGCGCTCGAAATGGTCATGATCGCCGTCGGCATCGTCTTCGCCTTCCCGGTGTACGTGCTGGTCAACCTGGCGATCCGGCAGCCCTCGGACACGTCCTCGCCGATCGCCCCGACCACGGCACCGACCTTCGGCAACTTCACCGGGGCCTGGCGGGAGGCCGGCCTCGGCGGCGCGCTGATCAACAGCGTGCTGGTCACCACGGCGAGCGTCCTGATCGTCCTGGCGGTGTCGGCGCTGGCCGCGTACCCGCTGGCCCGCAGCGCCGCCCGCTGGTCCCGCGGCACGTTCCTGCTCATCATGCTGGGCCTGGTCCTGCCGTTCCAACTGGCCTCGCTGCCGCTCTACCAGACGGTCCGCGACCTCGGCCTGCTCGGCTCGGTGTGGTCGCTGGTGCTGTTCTACTCGGGCCTGCAGGTTCCCTTCACGACCTTCCTGTACGTGGGCTTCCTGCGCGCGCTGCCACGGGACTTCGAGGAGGCGGCGTCGATCGACGGCGCCGGCCCGTTCACGACGTTCCGGTACGTCGTGCTGCCGATGCTCAAGCCGATCACGGTGACCGCGCTGGTGCTCAACGCGGTCGCCGTCTGGAACGACTTCTTCACCCCACTGCTCTATCTCAGCGGCAGCGACCAGCAGACCGTGCCGGTGGCGGTGGCCGGCTTCGTCGGGCAGTTCGTCTCCGACTGGAACCTCATCTTCGCCGCCCTGCTGATCAGCATCGTCCCGGTCCTGGCGGTCTACCTCGCGCTGCAGCGCTCCATCATCAACGGCTTCGCCGGAGGGCTCAAGGGATGACACCGTACGGCCTCACCACCGAGCAACTCACCGAGCCGCTCGGGCTCGGCGAACCCCGCCCCCGGCTGTCGTGGAAGCTGCGCAGCGACCGGCGTGGAGCGGCCCAGTCCGCCTACCGCATCACCGCCACCGCCGAGGACTGCGACCACGTGCTCTGGGACAGCGGGCGGCGGATGAGCGACGAGACGCTGCTGATCGCCTGGGACGGCCCGGCCCTGCAGTCGGCGACCCGCTACCACTGGCGCGTCGAGGTCTGGGACGAGCGCGGCGAGCCGGCCGGCACCGCGCAGTCCTGGTTCGAGACCGGCCTGCTGCACCGCGACGACTGGACGGCGGTGTGGATCGGCCGCGACCCCGTCTCGCTTCCCCCGGTCGATCCGCCCACCGACGAGGAACGGTCGTTCCCCGACCCGGCCGCCGCGCCGCTGCACCTGCGGCACGTCTTCGCGGTGGCCGAGCGGCCGGTGCGGGCCCGGCTGTACGCGACGGCGCGGGGCGTCTACGAGCCGAGCCTCAACGACGAGCGCGTCGGCGACCTCGAGCTGGCGCCCGGCTGGACCGAGTACCACCGCCGGCTGCAGTACCAGACCTACGACGTGACCGACCGGGTCCGGGCCGGCACCAACGTGCTCGCCGCGACGGTCGCCGACGGCTGGTGGAGCGGGCACGTCGGGTTCGACCCGAGCCGGCCCGCCCGGCACTACGGCCTCGCACCGGCGTGGCTGGGGCAGCTCGTCCTCGACTTCGCCGACGGCTCCCGCCGGACGATCGCCACCGGCGACGGCTGGCTGGAGGGAGCCGGCGCCGTCCGGGCGGCCGACCTGCTGATGGGGGAGTTCGTCGACGCCCGCCGGACACCGGTCCTCCGGCCCGTGGCGGTGCTCGACCGGGAGCCCGGCCCGCTGGTCGCCGAGCCCGACCACCCGATCCGCATCACCGGCGACCTGCCGGCAACCCGGGTGTGGCAACCCGAGCCCGGCCGGTGGCTGGTCGACTTCGGGCAGAACCTCGTCGGCCGGGTCGCCCTCACCGTCCGCGCCGCCACGGCCGGCGCCCGGATCGTGGTGCGCCACGCCGAGGTCCTCGACGACGACGGCCGGCTCTACCGGGCGAACCTGCGCCGGGCGCAGGCCACCGACACGTACGTCAGCGCCGGTGCGGCGACCGAGGTGTTCGAGCCGCGCTTCACCTTCCACGGGTTCCGCTACGCCGAGGTGACCGGCTACCCGGGCGAGCTCACCCAGCACGACGCCGTGGCCCGCGTCCTGCACAACGACACGCCGTTCACCGGCCGCTTCGCCTGCTCCGAGCCGATGGTCAACCAGCTGGACGCCAACATCGTGTGGGGCCAGCGCGGCAACTTCCTGGCCGTGCCCACCGACTGCCCGCAGCGCGACGAACGGCTCGGCTGGCTCGCCGACGCGCAGGTGTTCGCCCCGACCGCGACCCGCAACGCCGACGTGTCCGCGTTCTTCGCCCGCTGGATGCGCGACGTCGTGGACGGCCAGGACGACGACGGCGCCTTCCGGGACGTGGCGCCGGTGCTCGTGCTCGACCGCGAAGGCGCCCCGGCGTGGGGCGACGCCGGGGTCATCATCCCGTGGCTGCTCTGGCGGACGTACGGCGATCGGCGCGTGCTCGAGCGCAGCTTCCCCGCGATGGCGGCCTGGGTCGGGCACATCCACCGGCACAACCCGGAGCTGCTGTGGCAGCACCGCACCGGCAACTCGTACGGCGACTGGCTCCAGGTCGAGGCCGACACCCCGCGCGACGTGCTGGCCACCGCCTACTTCGCCCACAGCACCCGGATCGTCGCGGACGCCGCCGACGTGCTGGGGCTGCCCTCGGCCGAACACCGGGCCCTGCACGCCGCCATCAGGGCGAGGTTCATCGAGACGTACGTCGGCGCCGACGGCACGGTCGAGGGCGGCACCCAGACCGCGTACCTCCTGGCCCTGGCCTTCGATCTGCTCCCACCGGAGCTCGTCGAGGCGGCGGTGGAGCATCTGGCGGCCGACATCGAGAAGCGCGGCAACCGGCTCACCACCGGCTTCGTCGGGGTGTCGCTGCTCGGCCCGGTGCTCACCGAGCACCGCCGGGCCGATCTGGCCTACGCCCTGCTGCACCAGGAGGAGTTCCCCTCGTGGAACTACTCGATCCGCCACGGCGCCACCACCATCTGGGAGCGCTGGGACGGCTGGACCGAGCACGGCGGCTTCCAGTCCGCCGCGATGAACTCCTTCAACCACTACAGCCTCGGCAGCATCGGCGACTGGCTCTACGGCCGGGTCGCCGGCATCGACCAGGCCCCGGACTCGGTCGCGTACCGCGAACTGCGGTTGCGCCCGACACCCGGCGGACAGCTCACCTGGGCCCGCGCCGAGCAGGAGACCGCCCGGGGGCCGGTCGCGTGCGGCTGGTCGCTCGACGGCGACCGGCTCACCGTCACCGCCACCGTGCCACCGGGCTGCACCGCCGTACTGGAAATCCCCACCTGTGATCCGGGCAGCGTGCGCGAGAACGAGGCGCCCGTGACCGCCCGGCCGTCGGCCGGCGGAGCCACCCTCCGCCTGGTCTCCGGCCGTTACACCTTCACCGCCACCTATTGATCTCCAACGCGGGAGAGATGATGAAGGCACGCAGATTCACCGCACTTGTCTCCGCCCTGACCGCTGTCACCCTGGCCGCGGCCTGCAGCAGCGGCACCAAGGCCGGCTCGGGCGGAGGCGACAACAAGACCCTGACGCTCGCCTCGGTCGACCAGGGCTCCATCGAGGACGTCGTCAAGGCGTTCGAGGCCGCCAACCCCGGAGTGAAAGTCAATTTCACCACCAGCGGCGCCGACCAGTACCAGGCCCAGATCCGCACCCAGCTCTCCTCCGGCACGGCCCCGGACGTGATGACCGTCTGGCCCGGCAACGGCAACCCGGGCGCCACGTACGTGCTGGCCAAGCCCGGCTACCTGCTCGACCTGTCGGATCAGCCGTGGGCCGGGCAGCTGCCCGAATCCTTCAAGACCGTCGCCCAGTACGAGGGCAAGACGTACAACGCGCTGTTCGGCCTCAACGGCATCGGCGCGGTCTACAACGACCAGGCCCTGTCGAAGTCCGGGCTGACCGCGCCGGCGACCTGGACCGAGCTGCTCAAGTTCTGCGGTGACGCGGCCGGCAAGGGCACCCCCGCCTTCGCCCTCGGCATCCAGGACAACTGGGTCACCCAGCTGGTCCTCTACGCCCTCGCCGCGACCACGGTGTTCGGCGCCGACAAGGACTTCGACGCCAAGCTGCAGAGCGGCCAGGCCACCTTCGCGAACTCGCAGTGGACCACCGCGATGGCCAAGTACCAGGAGATGAACAAGGCCGGCTGCTTCCAGAAGAACCCGCTGGGCACCAGCTACGAGGCCAGCCAGACGCTGGCCGCCACCGGCAGGACCCTCGGCATCGTGCAGGGCAACTGGATCATCGGCCTGCTCAAGCAGAAGAACCCGAACGGAAAGTTCACCATGAAGGCCCTGCCGGCCACCGACACCCCGGCGTCGTTCCTGATGCCGGCCGCCGCGGGGGCCGGCTACGGCGTCAACGCCAAGGCCGAGAACAAGGAGCTGGCGCTCAAGTTCATCACCTTCATCATGTCGCCGGCCGGCATGAAGCTGTTCAACGAGAAGCAGGGCAGCCTCCCGACCCTCGCGGACGCCGGCACCACCGTCGACCCGGGCCTGGCGGAACTGACCACCTTCGTCAAGGACAACCGCACGGTGCCGTTCATGGACCAGCTGTGGCCCAACGCCAAGGTGCAGCAGAGCATGCTCAGCGGCCTGCAGGAGGTCTTCAGCAACCAGAGCACCCCAAACAAGGTTCTGCAGGACATGGACGCCGAATACAAGAAGGGCGCCTGAGTCACCGCGGGGCCCCAGCTGCTGGGGCTCCGCGGGTCCGGCCGAGAGGACAGCCGTGACCGATTTCCCCGACGACTTCCTGTGGGGCAGCGCGACGTCGGCCCACCAGGTCGAGGGCGGCAACACCAACAACGACTGGTGGGACTTCGAACACGACCCGGCCACCGCGGCGCGCGAGTCGTCCGGCGACGGCATCGACCACTATCACCGCTACGGCGAGGATTTCGCCTTGCTGGCCGCCCTGGGACACAACGCGCACCGGCTCTCGGTGGAGTGGTCGCGCATCGAGCCGGCGCCGGGGGAGTTCAGCCACGCCGCGCTCGGCCACTACCGGCGGGTGCTGAGCGCGCTCCGCGACCAGGGCCTGACCGCCTTCGTCACGCTGCACCACTTCACCCTGCCGCGCTGGTTCGCCGCCCGGGGCGGCTGGCTCGCGCCGGACGCCGCGGCGGTCTTCGGCCGCTTCAGCGCCCGGGTCGCGGCCACGCTGGGCGACCTCATGCCGTACGTCTGCACCATCAACGAACCGCAGATGGTCGCCCTGCACGGCTACCTCGAGGGCTACCACCCGCCGGGCCTGACCAACCCGGTGCTGTGGCGGCGGGCCGGCGAGGCCCTGCTCGCGGCCCATGTCGCCGGGGTGCGGGCCGTCCGCGCCGAGGCCGGCAGCCGCGTCGGCCTGGCCGTGCAACTGCCGCTGCTCGCGCCGGCCCGCGACGACGCGGCCTGCCGGACGCTGTACGAGGTCATGCGCCACGAGATCGTCGACCGGTACCTCGACAACCTCACCGGTCCGGACGCCGGGGACTGGCTCGGTGTGCAGTACTACCGCCGACAATGGGTCGACCCGGCCGCCCCCGCCCTGTTCGCCCCGCCGCCGCCGGGCACCCCGACCACCCAGATGGGCTGGGCCGTCCATCCCGACGGGCTGCGCCAGATGCTGCACCGCGCCGCCCGCACCGGACTGCCGCTGGTCGTCACCGAGAACGGCATCGCCACCACCGACGACACCGAGCGCGTCGACTATCTGAGAACCCACCTCGCCGCGCTCGCCCGGGCCCGCGCCGAAGGCGTCGACGTGCGCGGCTACCTGCACTGGTCGGCCTTCGACAACTTCGAGTGGAGCGAGGGCGGCCGGCCCCGGTTCGGGCTCGTCGCGGTCGACCGGGACCACGATTTCGCCCGCACGCCCAAGCCGAGCGCTCACGCCTTGGCCCGGGTCGCCCGCACGGGGCGGCTGGATGCGCTGCTCGACCAGCCGACTCCGCACGCCGACGCGCCCCGGCGACCCTCCGTCCGTCATCGATAGCAGCGGAACCGGCATCGGCCACCGCTCCCACCGGAAAGGAACGTCGAGTGTCCTTCTCGTCACGCGCCTCCCTCGGGCGGCGAACATTGACCGTCGCGGTGGTCCTGGCCACCGGGCTCGCCGCGGCCCCCGCCGCGGCCGGCGCCTCCCCGGCGCGCTCCTGGCCGTCCTACGTCCTCGGCCCCCGCTCCGCTCAGGTCGAGCCGGTCCGGGCCGAGGCCCGCGGCGCGGTCAGCCGGCCCGAGGCCCTGGTGCGCCCGCACGGCCGCCCGGCGACGCTGACCACGACGGCCGGCCGGACCCCGGCCTCGGTCCTGCTCGACTTCGGCCGGGACGTCGCCGGGACGCCGTACCTGGACGTCGTCGGGGTCAGCGGGCCGGTCACCCTCCAGCTGGTCACCGGCGAGGCACGACAGTATCTGCGCCGGCCGGCCGCCACCACGCTGACCGCCGCGGCCGACCCGGGCGCCCGGCAGATCACCGTCGCCTCCGCCGCGAGCCTCGAGGTCGGCAACACGATCACCGTCGGCGCGCAGACGCGCACCATCACCGCCTTCGACACCGCAGCCGCCACCATCAGCCTCGACCGGCCGCTCGAGCAGGGCGCACCGGCCGGGACCGCCGTCACGACCTCGCCCGGCGCGCCCGCCTCCGACGAGGCGCCCGGACTGGCCGGCGTCGGCGGACCGGACAACCTGCCGGTCACCGGGCCCGGCCCGGTGACCGGCGGCTTCCACGGCGGCTTCCGGTTCGTCCTGCTCACCCTCACCACCCCGGGCACCGTCGCACTGTCGGCCGCCCGGGTCGACTTCCAGGCGTACCGGGCCACGCCGCGCGACTACCGCGGCTGGTTCCTCTCCAGCGACGACCAGCTCAACCGCATGTGGTACGCCGGCGCCTACACCGTGCAGCTCAACATGAAACCGGCCGGGCTCAACGGCCTGCCGGACGCCCGCATCTACGACGGCGCCAAACGCGACCGCAGCATCTGGACCGGCGACCTGCTCGTGCAGGGACCGACCATCATCAACACGCTCGGCGACGTCGGCGCCGGCTACCTCAAGTCGTCGCTGGACGCGCTCTTCGCCACCCAGCGCGCCGACGGAGCCCTGCCCGGCTCGCCCGACTTCGCCAAGGGCCGCTCGCCGGCCGGGTTCCCGCTGTTCTACTCGAACAACTACTCCGGATACGGCGCCCGGGCCGCCATCGACTACTTCCGCTACACCGGCGACACCGCGTACATCACCTCGCTGCTGCCCGCCCTGCGCCGCGAGCTCGCCTACAACCAGAGCTTCCTGACCGCCGACAACCTGGTGGCCTCCAACGACCGGGACTTCTGGCAGGCCACCCAGACCGGCGCGGTCACCAAGTACAGCATCGACTATCACATCCTGCTGCGCGAGATGGCCTGGCTCGAACGCACCGTCGGCTCGGCCACCGAGGCGGCCCGCTACGACGCCACGGCCGACGCCATCAAGTCCGCGGTCAACGCCGAACTGTGGAACCCGGCCCTCGGCGCGTACGGGCAGAGCACCGACCACCCCGACGTGCTCGTCGAGGACGCCAACGCCCTCGCCCTGCAGTACGACTTCGTCCCGGCCGACCGCCGCGCGAGCGTGCTGTCGGCGCTGCGGAAGCTGTGGACGCCGTACGGGGCGATCCTCGGGCCCGGCCTGCAGGACCCGACCGGGCACACCATCGAACCGTTCGGCAACGGCATGGAGACCGCCGGCCGGTTCGCTGTCGACGACGTCGACGGCGCCCTGGCCCTCATGCGCCGCACCTGGGGACCGATGGTGGACCGGGCCAACCCGCTCTACACCGGCGCGCTGTGGGAGTTCAAGAACAGCGCGGGCGGCGTCAACCGGGCCTCGGCCAGCCTGGCCCACGGTTGGGCGGCGGCGCCCACCGTCCAGCTGACCCAGCAGATCCTCGGCGTCCAGCCGGTCGCCGCCGGGTACGCGACCTGGGCCATCCAGCCACGCCCGGGCCGCCTGGCCTGGGCGCAGGGCGTCGTGCCCACCCGGTACGGCGACATCAGCGCCCGGTGGACCTCGCACCACCACCGCTTCGACCTGCACGTCTCGACCCCGAGGACCACCCGGGGAGCGGTCGCGGTGCCCGCCGGTGACCACAGCGTGGTGCTCGTCGACGGCCGCCCCGTCCGCACCGGGATCACCGACGGCTACGCGCGGCTGAGCCTGTCCGGTGGCACCCACACCATCACCGTCCGGCGCCGTTGACGCCACGCTCGACCGAAGGAGTTCCCATGGAAAGCTCGCGGATGACCCGCCGAACGCTGCTCGGCGGATCACTGGCCACGGTCGCCGGGATTGCCGTGCCCCCGGCGGCACAGGCCCACGGCGGCCGGCGAAGCGACGTAGCCGCCACCCGCTACGGCAGGGTGCGGGGGCGACGGGAGGACGGCATCGTCAAGTTCCTGGGCGTGCCGTACGCGACGCCGCCGCTCGGCCGGCTCCGGTTCAAGGCGCCCCGGCCGCCGCAACGGTGGTCCGGCGTACGGGATGCCGTGGCCTTCCCCAACCCCGCCTTCCAGGCCGCCGGCGGCGAGATGGGCCCCACCGGCAACGGCCGGATGCCGGCGCCGGCCGAGGACTGCCTCTACCTCAACATCTGGACCCCCGCCGCCGACCGCAGGCGGCGCCCGGTGATGTTCTACAACCACGGCGGCGGCTACATGATCGGCTCCGGCTCCGCCACCGGGCAGGACGGCACCCACCTGGCGCAGCGCTACGACGTCGTGGTCGTCGAATCCAACCACCGCCTCGGCCTGCTGGGCTACCTGTGGCTCGGCGATCTCGCCGGCGGTGACTACGCGGCCAACCAGGGGATGCTCGACATCCTCGCCGCGCTGCGCTGGACCAGCGACAACATCGACAACTTCGGCGGCGACCCGGACAACATCATGGTCTGGGGCGAGAGCGGCGGCGGCGCCAAGACCGCGGCGGTCTACACCATGCCGGCCGCCGCCCGGCTGTTCCACAAGGCCTCCATCGAGAGCGCCGCGCCGCTGCGCTTCCCGACGCGCGACGGCGCCACCGCCCGCGCCGAGCGCACCCTGCGGCTGCTCGGCCTGAGCCGGGCCGAGATCCCGAGGCTGCACGACATCCCGGCGGCCCGGCTGCTGGAGGTCCAGCAGTCCGAGGCCGCCAACGGCGTGGCTCCCTGGGGCGACCCGGACCCGCTGCCCGGCTTCGGGGCCTTCGTCGATGGCCACGTCATCCCGCGGCACCCGTTCGCCGACGGCGCCGCACCCTTCTCGGCCGGCAAGCCGCTGATGGTCGGCACCTGCCGCGACGAGACGGTGTTCTTCAGCCTCTTCGGCCCGCCCGACATCTTCCGGATCGACGAGGCCGGCCTGCGCAGCCGGCTCAGCGGCACGTACCAGGGCGCCGAGCTCGACCGCATCATCGCCACCTTCCGCCGGTCCCGGCCGGGCGCGACGCCGGCCCAGCTCTACTTCGCCATCACCACCTCACCCATCTGGCGCGACGCGATCAAGATCGCGGAGGCCAAGGCGGCGCAGCACGCCGCGCCCGCGTTCATGTACCAGCTCGCCTACCCGGACCCGACCGTGGTACCCGGCACCGACTTCCCGCTCGGCTCGCCGCACGCCTCGGACATCCCGATCAAGTTCGCCAACGTCGGCGCCGGCGAGTTGGCGGGCAAGCGGGCGACCGCGCGGCACATGAGCGCGCTGTGGGCCGGTTTCGCCCGCACCGGCCGGCCCGGCGCGAACGGGGTGCCGCGCTGGCCCGCCTACACGCCGCGGGACCGGGCCACGATGTGGATCGACGCCGAGTGCAGGATCGTCCACGACCCGGACCGGCGGGAGAGGCTGTACTGGAGCCATCGCGGCTGATGTTCGCCTGCAGTGAACACCGGAAGACCGGAACCCTCCCCGAGGTTGAGCGCGACATACTCAACTTCTCGGAGGTACCGGGTGACCAGCAAGCAACTTCCCGTGTTGTTCCTTGACGGCATCGTCCTGCTCCCCGGCATGGTCGTTCCGATCGAGCTGGACGAGGCGGCGCAGGCCGCCGTCGACGCGGCCCGCACCTCGGCCGGTTCCGAACTGCTCATCGCTCCGCGGCTCGAGGACCGCTACGCGACCCACGGCGTCATCGCGAGCGTCCAGCAGGTCGGCAAGTCCCGCGGCGGATCTCCCGCCGCCGTGCTGCGCACGGGCGTGCGGGCCAGCATCGGCGGCGGGGTGACCGGGCCCGGCGCGGCCCTGTGGGTCGAGGTCGAACCGGTCGCGGCCGGCGCGACGACCGAGGCGGCCCGCGAGCTCGCCGCCGAGTACAAGCAGCTGGTCGTCTCGGTGCTGCAACGCCGGGAGGCGTGGCAGGTCATCGAGTCGGTGAGCGCGATCGACGACCCCGGCGCCCTGGCCGACACCGCGGGCTGGGCGCCGTACCTGTCCGACGACCGCAAGCGCGAGCTGCTGGAGACTCCCGACGTGGAGGCCCGGCTCCGGCTGCTGATCGGCTGGACCCGGGACTTCCTGGCCGAGTCGGAGGTCAGCGACAAGATCGACAGCGACGTCCGCGAGTCGGTCGAGCGGCGTAACCGGGAGTACCTGCTGCGGGAGCAGCTCAAGGCCATCCGCAAGGAGCTCGGCGAGGGCGAGGCCGACGGCAGCGACGACTACCGCGCCCGGGTCGAGTCGGCCGACCTGCCGGCCACCGTCCGGGAGGCGGCGCTGCGCGAGGTCGGCAAGCTGGAGCGCGGCGGCGAGCAGAACCCGGAGGCGGGGTGGATCCGCACCTGGCTCGACACGGTCCTGGAGCTGCCCTGGAACGTGCGTACCGAGGACGTCGTGGACCTGGCGGCGGCGCGGGCGGTCCTCGACGCCGATCACCACGGGCTGGACGAGGTCAAGGAGCGCATCGTGGAGTACCTCGGCGTCCGCGCCCGCCGCGAGTCCCGTGGCCTGTCGGTCGTCGGCGGCCGCGGGTCCGGCGCGGTGATCCTGCTGGCCGGGCCGCCCGGGGTCGGCAAGACGTCGCTGGGCGAGTCGGTCGCGCGGACGCTCGGCCGCAAGTTCGTCCGGGTCGCCCTCGGCGGCGTCCGCGACGAGGCGGAGATCCGCGGTCACCGCCGCACGTACGTCGGGGCGCTGCCCGGGCGCATCGTGCGGGCCATCCGGGAGGCCGGCTCGATGAACCCGGTCGTGCTGCTCGACGAGGTCGACAAGGTCGGCAGCGACTACCGGGGCGACCCCGCCGCGGCGCTGCTGGAGGTGCTGGACCCGGCGCAGAACCACACGTTCCGCGACCACTACCTCGACCTCGACCTGGACCTGTCCGACGTGCTGTTCATCGCGACCGCGAACGTGCTCGAGACGATCCCGCAGGCGCTGTTCGACCGGATGGAGCTCATCGCGATCGACGGCTACACCGAGAGCGACAAGGTCGCCATCGCGCGCGACTTCCTGGTTCCCCGGCAACGGGACCGCGCCGCCCTGTCGGCCGGCGAGGTGACGGTCACCGAGGACGCCCTGCGGGAGATCGCGGCGAACTACACCCGCGAGGCCGGGGTGCGGTCGTTCGAGCGCCTGCTGGCCAAGACGTTCCGCAAGGCCGCCCTGAGGGACCTGCCCGTCACCATCGGGCCCGCCGACCTCAAGGACCTGATCGGGCGCCCCCGGTTCCTGCCGGAGTCCGCCGAGCGCACCGCCGTCCCGGGCGTGGCCACCGGCCTGGCCGTGACCGGCATGGGCGGCGACGTGCTCTACATCGAGGCATCGCTGCTGCCCGGCAACCAGGGTGGGCTGTCGGTCACCGGCCAGCTCGGCGACGTGATGAAGGAGTCGGCCCAGATCGCGCTCTCCTACGTGCGGGCCCACGCCGAGGAGTTCGGCATCTCGCCGGAGCAGCTCGACCACCCGATCCACCTGCACGTGCCCGCCGGCGCCGTGCCCAAGGACGGCCCGTCGGCCGGTGTCACGATGACCACCGCGCTGATCTCGCTGCTGCTCGGCCGCAACGTGCGCGCCGAGGTGGGCATGACCGGCGAGGTCTCGCTGACCGGCCGGGTGCTGCCCATCGGCGGGGTAAAGCAGAAGCTGCTCGCCGCCCAGCGGGCCGGCCTCACCGAGGTGTACCTGCCCCAGCGCAACGAACCCGACCTCGACGAGGTGCCCGCCGAGGTGCTCGAGGCGCTGGCCGTACACATCGTCTCCGACGTCCGGGAGATCCTCGGCTCGGCGCTGGAGCCGGTGTCCACCGGCATGGTCGCGGCGGCCTGAGGGTACTGCCGGACAAAGGGAGCCGCCCGGGCGATCAGCCCGGGCGGCTCGCGCGTCAGCCGATCGGGGAGACATCATGCCGGAGTTGCCGGAAGTCGAGTCGGCGCGGGCGGTCATCGAGCGGGCCGGTCTGCGCCGCGAGATCGTCGGCGTGGACGACTCCGACACCTACGTCTGCCGCCCGCACCGGCCGGGCCAGATCCGCGACGCGCTGCTCGGGCGGGCCCTGACCGCGGCGCACCGCCGGGGCAAGAGCATGTGGTGCGACGCCGGCGACGACGGCCCCGAACTCGGCATCCACCTGGGCATGTCCGGCAAGATCGTGATCGCCGACCCGGACGGCACGGAGATCGACGGCGGCGACTACTGGGAGGGCCGTCGCGGGTCCGGCGATTACCGGTGGTCACGCTTCTCGCTGACGTTCGCCGACGGCGGCCGCCTGCTGCTGGTCGACCCCCGCCGGCTCGGCCGCGTACGCCTGGACCCGCCGGTCGCCGCGCTGGGCCCGGACGCGGCCACGATGACCCCGGCCCAGTTCCGGGCCGCGCTCGCGTCCGGCACGGCGCCGGTCAAGGCGCGCCTGCTCGACCAGGAGGCGATCGCCGGGATCGGCAACCTGCTGGCCGACCAGATCCTGTGGTCGGCGCGCATCAACCCGGGGCGCCGGGTCGACCGGCTCACCGCCGCCGACGTCGATCGCCTGCTGCGGGCCCTGCGGCGCGCGGTCCGCTCGGCGATCCGGGACGGCGGGGTGCACACGCTGGGACTCATCCCGTTCCGCCGCCCGGAGGGTCGCTGTCCGCGCGACGGCGCGCCGATGGCGAAGAGCACGGTCGGCGGGCGTACGAGCTGGTGGTGCAGCGTCGAACAGGTCTGACCGAGCTACCTGCCGGGTTGCTAAAGGAGTCTTTATAAAGCATTCTTGAGGAATGGCCTCCCCGCAGCGCAAGACGATCCGGTTGGACGACCCGCGGGCCCTGCGCGCGTACGCGCACCCCCTGCGGCTCAGCCTGATCGGGATGCTGCGGCGCAACGGACCGATGACCGCGACCCAGTGCGCCGCCGTCCTGGACGAGAACGTGCCGAACTGCTCGTTCCATCTGCGGCAGCTCGAGAAGTACGGCCTGGCCGAGCGGGCCCCGGCGGCCGACGGGCGGGAACGGCCCTGGCAGGCGACCGCCGCCAGCACGTCGTGGACCGACGACTCCGACGACCCGGAAGCGCGGGTCGCGGCCGACCAGCTGAACGCGGCGATCCTGCGGCAGTACATCCGGCGGGCGCAGGCCTATCTCGCGGTCCGCGGCGAGGAGACCGCCGAGTGGCGCGCCGCGGCCGGCTTCAGCGACGACATGATCTACGTGACCGCCGAGCAGCTGGCCGGGCTCACCGAGCGGATCGAGGCCCTGCTGGCCCCGTACCGGGACAGGACGGCCCGGGCCGAGGGGTCCAGGCCGGTCACCGTCGTGCAGCTGGCGATACCGACGCCCGAGGACGGTGCGCCCTGACCACCGACGCCCGGCCGGTGCCCGCCCGGGCGCTGCTGCGGCGACGGGTGTTCCGCCACTACTGGTCGGCGCACGTCGTCTCGTTGGTCGGCGACCAGGTCTCGCTGATCGCGCTCCCGCTGCTGGCCGTGCTGACGATCGGCGCCGGGGCGGCCGAGATGGGTTACCTGACCGCCGCCGCGCTGCTGCCCAACCTGTTCTTCCCGCTGCTCGCCGGGGCCTGGGTGGACCGGCGGGCCGGCCAGCGGAAGATCATGATCGGGGCCGACCTCGGCCGGGCCGCCCTCCTGGCCGTGGTGCCGGTCCTGGCCCTGGCCGGGGTGCTGCAACTGTGGCACCTCTGCGTGCTGTCCTTCGCCATCGGCACGCTGACCGTCTGCTACGAGGTCGCCGACGGCAGCCTGTTCGCCGCGGTGGTCCGGCGGCCCGACTACATCGTCGCGAACTCGCTGACCAACGGCGCCCGGGCCCTGTCGTTCGTGGCCGGTCCCAGCCTCGGTGGTGTCCTGGTGCAGGTGCTCACCGCGCCGTTCGCGCTGGTGGCCGACGTGCTGTCGTACCTGGGATCAGCCCTGCTGCTGACCCGGATCGCCCCGCCGGAGCACGCCGGCGCCGCGCCGGCGGAGGGCGGCCTGCGGATCGGCTCCGGTCTGCGGTTCATCGCCCGGTCCGCGGTGCTGCGACAGCTCCTGCTCGGGGTCACCGTGATCAACCTGTTCAACTACGTCTTCCACGCGCTGGTGATCCTCTACGTGACCGCCGAGCTGGGCATCTCACCCGGGATGCTCGGCGCCCTGATCGGCATCGCCTCGATCGGCGGGCTGCTCGGCGCCGCGGTCACCGGCCCGCTCACCCGCCGGTTCGGCATCGGCCCGGTCGTGGTCGCGGGCTACGTCGCGTTCCCGCTCCCGCTGGTGCTGATCCCGCTGGCCGACGGCCCCCGCCCGGTGGTGATCGGCATGCTGCTGGCCGCCGAGTTCCTCTCCGCGCTCGGCGTGATGATCCTCGACATCGGGGTCGGCTCGCTGCAGACGGCGGCCACCCCGGTGTCCCGGCTCGCCCTGGTCAAGGGCGCGCAGCGCACGGTCAACTACGGGGCACGGCCGATCGGGGCCCTGCTCGGCGGGGTGCTCGGCGAGCTGATCGGGGTGCACGCGGCCCTGTGGATCGGCGCGGTCGGTGCGGTGACCGGCGTGCTGTTCGTCGTGTTCTCCCCGGTTCCCCGCATGCGCGAGCTGCCCGACGCCTGACCGGCCCCGTCCCGGCCGTTCGTGCGTAGTGACGGGCCGCGGGGGGTAGACCCCCATGGTGTCGGAGAATGATGTGGGGCTGCGGTCCGCCCGCGGCCCGGTCCTGCTCGCGGTGATGCTGTCCACCGGCCTCATCGCCATCGACTCGACGATCATCGCCACGGCGGTGCCGTCGATCGTCGCCGACATCGGGGGCTTCACCGAGTTCCCCTGGCTGTTCTCCGTCTACCTGCTGGCCCAGGCCGTGTCGGTGCCGATCTACGGCAAGCTCAACGACCTGTACGGCCGCAAGCCGGTGATCCTCTGGGGCATCGGGTTGTTCCTGGTCAGCTCGATCCTGTGCGGGGTGGCCTGGAGCATCGTGCCGCTGATCGTCTTCCGGGTGCTGCAGGGCCTCGGCGCCGGGGCCATCATGCCGACCACCGTCACGATCATCGGCGACCTCTACTCGGTCCGCGAGCGGGCCCGGGTCCAGGGGTACGTGGCCAGCGTGTGGGGCATCGCGTCGGTGGTCGGGCCGACGCTGGGCGGGGTGTTCTCCGAGTGGGTGTCGTGGCGCTGGATCTTCTTCGTCAACATCCCGATCTGCCTGCTGGCCGGGGCCATGATCGTGCGCCGCTTCCACGAGCGCGTCGAGCGGCGGCGCCCGGCCGTCGACTACCGCGGCGCCGCCCTGCTCGCCGCGGGCCTCACCCTGCTGATGCTGGGCGTGCTGGAGGGTGGCCAGGCGTGGGCGTGGGAGTCACCGGTCAGCCTCGTGGTCCTCGGGGCCGGCGGGGCCCTGCTGGTCGCGTTCGGCTTGGTCGAGCGCTCCGCGCCCGACCCGGTGCTGCCGCTGTGGATCTTCCGGCGCCGGCTCCTGGTCAGCAGCGGGTTCCTGGCGGTGGGCGTGGGGGCGATCCTGCTCGGCCTCAGCTCCTACATTCCGGTGTACGCCCAGGAGGCCCTGGGCGCCGGTCCGTTGGTGGCCGGTCTCGCCCTGGGCGCGCTCACCCTCGGCTGGCCGATCTCCGCCAGCCAGGCCGGCCGGGTGTACCTGCGCGTCGGCTTCCGCGGCTGCGCCCTCATCGGCTCGGCGCTCGTGGTGGGCGGGGTCGCGTTGCTGCTGCGCCTGGACCAGCGCTCGTCGGTCGCCGAGGTGGGCGCGTACTGCCTGGTCATCGGCCTGGGCATGGGTCTGACCGCGGCCCCCACGATGATCGCCGCGCAGTCCAGCGTCGGCTGGACCGAGCGTGGTGTGGTGACCGCGAACAACGTCTTCCTCCGCTCGCTGGGCAGCGCCCTGGGCGTCGCGGTCTTCGGCGCGATGGCCAACGCGGTGGTCGGCCGCGGCGCGGTCGACCCGGCCCGGCTCACCGAGGCGGTCCACCGCATCTTCGTCGCCATGCTGGTGGTCTCCGTCGTGATGGTGGTGCTGGCCGGCCTGATCCCGCGCTCGGCCGACCGGGTGACCGCGGAACCGCCCACCGCCGCACCGGACGGGACCGGGTCACCGGCTCGCGCCGGATAGCTCACTCACCCGCGTCCGGGCGCCCGGTCGGCCCGGGCTCCGGCTCGGGCCTCCGGGCGGGCTCGGAGGCGAACAGCGTCAAGCCGAGCCGGCGGGACAGGAATCGGGCCGCCAGCTGACCCTTGACGCTGTTGCCGAAGCTGTCGACCCGCGGGGCGAAGGCCGACAGGGCGCCCTTACCCGGTGAGATCACGACGAGGCCGCCGCCGATGCCGCTCTTGCCGGGCACGCCCACGTCGTACAGCCAGTCGCCGGAGGTCTCGTACAGGCCCGCGGTGGCCATCACCGCGAGGGTGTAGTGGCAGACCGAGGCGTCGACCACCCGCACGCCGGTGTGCGGGTTGACCCCGCCGTTGGCCAGGGTGGCGCCCATGACCGCGAGGTCGACGGCGGTGACCCGCAGGCAGCTCTGCCGGGTGTACAGGTCGACCGCCGCCACCGGGTCGCAGCCGAGGAGCCCGTAGACCTGCAACAGGTCGGCCAGGGCCCGGTTGCGGTGGTTGGTGGCCGAGGCGGAGGCGTACACCTCCTCGTCCAGCGGCAGCCGGCGACCGGCGAAGCGGGACAGGCCGGCGTGCAGGGTGGCCCACCTCGCCTCGGTGCTCGCCCCGGGCACCTGGCTGGCGGTGGCGATCGCGCCCGGATTGACCATCGGGTTCGTGCGCCCGTCCCTGCCGTTCTCCACCGCGGCCAGCGAGTTGAAGGGCCGGCCGGTGGCGTTGACCCCGAGCCGGTGGCGCAGCTCCTGCGGGCCCACGACCGCGCAGACCAGGGCGAACACGAACGGCTTGGCCACGCTCATGATGGTGAACCCGGCCTCGGCGTCCCCGACCGCGTACGTTCCGCCGCGGGCGCCGACCGCGCAGATCCCGAACAGGTCGGGCGGCACCCGGGTCAAGGCGGGATAGACCCGCGACAGTTCGCCGTCCGCGGTGGCCCGATACCGCTCGTACGCCTCGTCGAGTGAGCGTCGCACCTGCTCCGGTGACGGCAGGTGGCCGGTGGACACGTACGGGGCGTCGTCGTTCTCGACGGATCTCATCGGTCACTCCACCTCCGCGATGTCCACCACGGCGCATGCCGCGGTGGCCTCCTCCACCCAGTCGGCGCGGCCGGCCGCCGGGCGGGGCCGGGTCGCCGGCTCCGGCGTGGACGCCCGTCGTAGCCCGTCGCGGCAGATCGCGGTCAGCTCGTGCGCGCTCGGACGGTCGCGGGGATCGTGGGCCAGCGCCGCGCGGACGACCGCCTCGACGCCTGGATGCAGCCCGAAGAGATCCGGCTGCCCAGAGCCGACGCGCCGGATCCAGTCCGCCTCGTGCCGGCCGGCGAAGGGATGGAATCCGGTGGACAGGTAGGCCAGCAGACTGCCCCAGGCGAACACGTCCGCGCTCGGGGCCAGCGGGTCGCCGCGCAGCTGCTCCGGCGCGGCCCAGCCGCGGCTGCACCGCACGAACCCGTCGTCCACCGGGCGTTCCCCGAGGTACTGGGAGATGCCGAAGTCGATGACGCGGACGTCGTCGTCGCCGACCAGCAGGTTGGACGGCTTGACGTCACAGTGGACGACCCCGCTGTCGTGCAGGGACGCCAGCGTGACGGCCAGCTCGCCACCGAAGGTCAACAGCGAGGCGAGCGACATGGTCCCGCCCCTCATCCCCGCCGCGCACCGGTAGTCCCGCAGATATGCCGTGACCAGGTAGGAGCCGGTCGCCGTGACGCCGTGGGTGATCGGGGCGGCCGTGCGGGCGACGTCCACGGTGGACGCGAGGGTGAACTCGCGCTCGCCGGAGTCGACGCCCGCGTCGTGGCGGATCATCTTCACCGCGACCGGAGGGCCGCCGGCGACCGGCGTGGCCAGGAAGACCGTTGCCGTGCCGCCCTTGCCGATGCGGGACAGCAGCCGGTATCCGCCGACGAGCGGCCCGCCGCGCCGGGGGAGCGGCACGGATGGATGGTGCCCGGCGTCGAGCCGGTGGGCGCTGAGGGTCATGAGGGTCCTCAATCAGGCTGGGGAGGCGCTCGGGCCCGGTTCCGCGGCCGGCGGTGGCTCGGGCCGGGGTTGCCCGGTGAGAACCGCGTCGAGCGCGCGGTACGCCTGCTGGACCCGGACCCGCAGCGTCGTCCAGTCCTGCTCGGTGGCCAGTGCCTCGCTCTCGGTGTCGATGGCGGTGATCAGCTCGTGCAGCATCGCGGCCACCCGCAGCGACCAGTTCTGCCGCGCCTCGCCCGACGCCCGGTCGGCGAGCGCGCTCCACCGGCTCCGCACGTCGACCAGGTCGGCGCGCACCTGCGGCCAGACCAGGCTCCGCCGGCCGATGGTCGTCGTGCGCAACGCCGGGGGCAGCCGGGTGACGGTGATGGCCCGCGTCTCCGATTCCAGCGCGCGGGCCTCGGTGTCCCACCCCGATCGCCGCTGCGACCGGGCGACCAGCACCCAGGCGACGATGAGCCCGGCGAAGAGGGCGAACAGCAGCAGCCAGCCGAAAAGGCCGAGCCCTCCCGTGGTGTCCACGGCGGCCACGGCGGACGCGGACGACGCCGGCGTCGGCGCCGGCTCGGCCGCGGTGGTGGTCGGGGCCGGCACGGTGGTCTGGGTCGTACGGTCGGGCGTGGGTTCCGTGGCGGCAGGCGGACGAGTCGTGGCTGCGGCCGGCGGGGTGGGCCGGGTGGTGCGCGTCCGGTCCGGTGTCGCGGCGGTGGTCGTCGGGGCCCGCGTGGGCTCCTCCACGTCGGTGGTCCGGGTGGGCGCGGGCTCCTCCGCGTCGGTGGTCCGGGTGGGCGCGGGCTCCTCCGCCTCGGCGGTCCGCGTGGGCGCGGGCGTGCGGTCCCCGGCGCGTTGCGAGGCACGCGTCGACGGCAGGTCCGAGGGCGCCTCGCCACCGGCGCCGCAGGCGGTCAGGCCGACGACGAGGCCGAGCAGCAGCCCGGCCGGGACGGTGGCGCGCGGTCGATGGCGGGTGCGCCAGGATCGCATGGATGACTCCTTCCGCAGCGGTGATCGTGACGCTAGGTCCGGCGCCGGCGCGCCGGATCATTCGAAGGTGATGGATCGGGGACCGTCCGGCCGTCGAGCCAGGCCGCGATCACCCCGGCCAGTTCGCCCGGATGGCTGAGGTTCATGGCATGCGCCGCGCCCTCGATCAGCGCGACCGTCACGTGCGGCGGAGCCTGGCGGCCGACCTGCCGGACCCCCGACAGCGGGGGCATGAGCGGGTCCAGCAGCGCGCCGGCCAGCTCCGGGATGCCCAGGGTGCGGCCCCAGGAGGGACTGCGCCCGTAGCCGGGCAGGTCGGGCACCAGGGTCGTCGCGCGATGCGCGAGCGCCCGCGCGGTGGGCAGGAGACAGCTGCCGGACACCGCGAAGCCGTGCACGTGCACGATCGGCTCGGAGCCGGGACGGCCCATCCGCGCGGGATGAGGGTGGCGCGCCGCCGGCCTATTGCCACCCGTACGGGATGAGAACCGCCCCGGCCGCCGACTGTTCACTGGACTCGCGGAGGTGACCGCCGCGGCGCGGCCCTCGGAAGGGAAGGTGGTCGTCGTGCTGTGTGCCCTGTTCCTGGTGGCGTGCCTGATCGCGGCGGTGGCCCTCGCGGCGCGACCGGAGCTTCGCCGAGCCGTGCGCGACGCGGTCGGCCGGCCGGCCGGCCTGGTGGCGCCGCATGACGCCGGGCCGGACCGCGGCCCGCAGACGCTGGAGGGCGTCCTGAGCCGCCAGCTCGTGACCGGGATGATCACGGGTCCGCAGTACCGGCACGCCATGGCCAGCATCGCCAGCCGCGACGCCGAGCGTCACCCGCTGGACGTGCCCCCGGACGCCGATCCCCCGGAGCCCGCCTGACCGCGCCCGTGCGGCCGTCGAGCCGCCACGGATATCGCTCCACCGGGGTGACGTCCACCCGCGCGCCGGCTGCCAGGGTGACCCCAGGCAAGCCCGTACCGGTGCGAAGCGGAGGCTCGACGATGACCAGGACAGAGGCACTACCCGAACGATCAACTCGCCGGCTGGTGGTGACCGGCGCGGTGCTGGAGGTGACAGCCCTGGCCCTCGGGATCGCCGGGCTGGTCACGTGGACGGTCGCGGCCACGTCCCGGACGCAGCAACGCCTCGCCCGGATGGAGATCCCGCCGTCCGAGCTGGCGCGGCGGCACTGGGCCCGGGCCCGGGCCGCGACCTCCGCCGGCCTGGTCGCCTGGCGCGACCTGCCGGTCGGCTCGCGGGTCGACGGCGTGCGCCGGGAGAAGGAGAAATCGCGGCACTGATCCCCCCGGCCCGGCCCGGCCGAGCCGGGTCAGGGCGCCCAGACCAGGATGCAGTTGCCGGACCAGCGCTCGGTGGGGAACACCGATGGTCCGGCGGCTGCCGCCCCGTCCGGCTCCGAGTGGGGTGCTCCGACCGGTGCTCCCGGCTGTGCCGTTTCGCAGCCGGGAGCACCGTGCTGTCCGGACGGGTCGTCCCGCAGATGGACGACCACCGACGAGGGCCGCTGCTGCTCCCTGGCCGCGGCCAGGTCCTCGGCGCGGTATCCCCGCAGAGCGCCCCACGACGCCGTCAGCAGGGCGGCCACCACGACCAGGACGGCCAGCGGGGCCGCGGCCCGGCCCGGACGACGCCGCGGTCCGCGGTGTCGCCGGGCGATCCGCCCATCGGCCTCCCCGTCGTCCGGTGCTCGGTCATCAGGTGCGCGAGGTACCCGCGGTGCCCGGCCTCCCATGGCGTGAGGATGCCGGGCGCGCGGGCCCCGGCACGTCATCTGCCGGGGGTGAACGGCGGTCGGCCGCGTGCCGGGGCCGGTCCGCGGGAACGGCCCGGCGTGCGCCGCGGCGGCGAAAACCATCACCGCGGGGTGAGGGGTCCGCGCCCGCCGGACGTGACGGTGAACCAGTACGCCGGGCGGGACCCACCCGCCCGTACCCCGGAGGCGCACGATGACCGAAGCCACCAGCAGCACGATCGATCAGCAGCGGTCCGGCGCCGTCGTCGACCGGCCACCCTGGTACGCCCGCGCGGCGGCCGAGGTGGTGGCGGAGCTGGGCACGGACGCCGGGCGCGGGCTGGACCGCGCGGCGGCGGCCGACCGGCTGCGCCACTTCGGACCCAACCGCATCGCCGAGGAGAAGCCGCCGTCCACCTGGGCGGTGGCGCTGCAGCAACTGCGCGATCCGATGAACGTCATGCTGGTGATCGTCGTGGTCGCGGCCATCGTGATCGGCGAGCTCTCGACGGCGCTCATCGTGGCGCTGCTCGTGGCGCTCAACGTGGTGCTCGGCGCCCGGCAGGAACTCGCCGCCCGGGCCAGCGTGGACGCGCTGGCCAAGATGCAGGTGCCGGCGGCCCGGGTGCTGCGGGACGGTGAGGTCGCCGAGTTGCCGGCGGTGGACCTGGTGCCCGGTGACATCGTCCGGCTCGAGGCCGGCGACCTCGTCCCGGCCGACGGCCGGGTGCTGCGCTCGGCCACCCTGGAGACCCAGGAGGCGGCGCTGACCGGCGAGAGCGCGCCCGTGGCCAAGGACGCCGGCGTGCTGCCGGCCGGCGAGGTCGCGGTGGGCGACCGCGCCAACATGCTGTTCCAGAACACGTCGGTGACCCGGGGTACGGCGACGATGGTGGTCACGGCCACCGGCATGCAGACCGAGATGGGCCGGATCGCGACCATGCTCACCGAGGTCCGGCGGACGCGGTCGCCGCTGCAGCGGGAGCTCGACACGCTGACTAAAGTGCTCGGGATCGTCGCCTGGGCCGCCGTCGCGTTCATCGTCATCGTGGGGTGGCTGCGCGGCCTGGGCCTGGACCAGCTGCTGCTGCTGGGCACCGCGATGGCGATCTCCGCCATTCCGACCGGCCTGCCGGCGTTCGTCGCCGGGCTGCTGTCCTACGGCGCCAAGAACCTCGCCGCGGCGCGCGCCATCGTCAAGAACCTCACCGATGTCGAGACCCTCGGCGCCACGAGCGCCATCAACACCGACAAGACCGGCACGCTGACCATGAACCAGATGATGGTCTCGGTGCTCTACACCGAGGGCTCCTGGTTCTCCGTGGCCGGCGAGGGCTATCGCAAGGTCGGGGCGGTCACCTCGGTGGCCGGCACGCCCGTGCCCGACTTCACGCGGATCGGGCTGGGCCTGGTGCTCGACAGCGACGCCACGGTGTCGGACGACGGGACCGTGGTCGGCGACCCCACCGAGGCGGCGCTGGTCGTACTGGCGGCGAAGCTGGGGGTGGACGCCGGGGAGACGCGGCGGGCTTACCCGCGCCTGGCCGAGGTGCCGTTCGACTCCGACTACAAGTTCATGGCCACGTTCCACCGGTACCCGGTCGACGGCGGGGAGCGGATCATCGAGCTGGTCAAGGGCGCGCCGGATGTGGTGCTGGCCCGCTGCGACAGCGCCGGCGGGCCGCTGCACGAGCGGCAACAGCCGATCGGCGACGTCCGGGAGGCGATCGAGGCGGCCAACCGGCGGATGGGCGCGCAGGGCCTGCGGGTGATCGCCTTCGCGGCCCGGCTCGTCGAACCCGGTGAGCTGCCGGCGCTGGAGCGCGACCCGATGTCGCTGACCACCACGCTCAGCTTCGTCGGCATGGTCGGCATGATCGATCCGCTGCGGCCCGAGGCCCACGACGCGGTCCGCATCGCCCTGCGGGCCGGGATCGACGTCCGGGTCATCACCGGCGATCACGCGGTGACGGCGCAGGCGATCGCCGGCATGCTGGGCCTCGGCCCGGGCGCGATCAGCGGAACCGAGCTGCGGCAACTGTCCGACCAGGAGCTCACCCGGCGGCTGCCCGAGCTGCACGTCTTCGGCCGGGTGTCCCCGCAGGACAAGCTGCGGCTGGCCCGCGTGATGCAGCAGGACGGCCGGGTCGTGGCCATGACCGGTGACGCGGTCAACGACGCGGCGGCGTTGAAACAGGCGGACATCGGCGTCGCCATGGGCAGCGGCAGCGAGGTCACCAAGCAGGCCGCCCGCATGATCCTCACCGACGACAACTTCGGGACGCTGGTGCGCGCGGTCGGGATCGGCCGGCGCGTGTACGAGAAGATCGTCGCGTACGTGCGCTACCAGATGACCCAGCTGCTCGCGCTGGTGATGCTCTTCGTGGCCGCCACCGCGTTCAACATCAACCAGGGCGTGGCGCTGACCCCGTCGATGGTGCTCTACCTGTTCCTGTTCGCCACCGCCGTGGGCGTGGTCATCATCGCCGTGGATCCGGGCGACCCGCAGGTCATGGACCGGCCACCGCGCGACCCGGCGGTGCCGATCACCAACCGGCGGGCCGTGCTGTTCTGGCTCGGCTACGCGGCGGTCCTGTTCGGCGCCGCGCTGGTGCCGCTGGTCGCCGGTCCGGACCAGCCGCGGGCCGACGCGCCCAGCGCCGCCATGACGATGGCGTTCGTGGTGCTCGGGCTGGGCACGGTCGGCAATGCCGTCACCAACCGCCGCGAGCCGGCCTCCGGGTTGCTGCCGCCGATCGGCCGAGCGGCCGCCATCGGCCTGGTCACCGTGGCCCTGCTGATCCTGGCCACCCGCGTCGACTTCCTGCAGCAGAGCCTGCAGACCCAGCCGCTGACCGGCCCGCAGTGGCTGGCCTGCCTGGCGCTCGCGCTGGCCCTGCCGGTGACGGTCGAGACGGCGAAGCTGGTCCGCCGGCGGCGCCTGCCGGGGAAGGTCACCGACCCGCTGCGGGCCGTCGCCCCGGAACGCGGTCGTCCGCCGGTTGTCGGTCCCACCCCGCCCGTACTGCGCTGAACGCTGAGGAGAGCGCCATGGCCAAGCACAAAAGGACCGTCCATGATGGACCCGCCGGGACCGACGCGCCGCCCGGCGACGGCGATCCGGCGCGCCCGCGGATGAAGAACAAGGAGTACCGCCGCGAACTGCGCCGGTTGCACGGCGAACTGGTCGCGTTGCAGGAGTGGGTGAAGGCGACCGGCGCGAAGATCTGTGTCGTGTTCGAGGGCCGGGACACCGCCGGCAAGGGCGGCACCATCAAGGCGATCACCGAACGCGTCAGCCCGCGGGTGTTCCGGGTGGTCGCGCTGCCGGCCCCCACCCCGCGCGAGCGCTCGCAGATGTACCTGCAGCGCTACGTGCCGCATCTGCCCGGCGCCGGCGACGTGGTCATCTTCGACCGCAGCTGGTACAACCGCGCCGGGGTCGAGCCGGTGATGGGCTTCTGCACCCGGGCCCAGGCGGACGAGTTCCTGCAGGCGGCGCCGGACGTGGAACGCGCCATCGTCGGCTCCGGCGTGATCCTGCTCAAGTACTGGCTGGAGGTCAGCGCCGAGGAGCAGACGCGGCGCCTGCAGAGCCGCATCGACGATCCGCGCAAGGTGTGGAAGCTGTCCGATCTGGACCTCAAGTCCTACAGCCGGTGGCACGAGTACTCGCGGTGCCGCGACGAGATGTTCCGGGCCACGGACACCGCCTGGGCGCCCTGGTACGTGGCCCGCACCGATGACAAGAAGCGCGGCCGGCTCAACATCATCACCCATCTGCTGGCCAACGTCCCGTACGAGCCGTTGCCGCACCGCGAGGTGAGCCTGCCCAAGCGGCAGAAGGCGGACGGGTACCGCAAGCCGGCCATGCCGCTGCGGTACATCCCGGCGCCGTACTGACGCCTGTCGTTGCGTCGTTCTCGCCCCGGGCGGATGAACCGCGCCGCCGGGGACGCCCCTCAGCATGGCTGCATCAGTCGAATCGGAGGAGTCATCGTGAGCACGAAAGACGTCCCCGCCAGCCGATCGGCCCGGCCACCCGGCGCGGAGTCCGGCGCGGGCACCACCCGGGCGCCGAAGGCCGCCTACATCTCCTGGGTCGCCCTGGCCCTCATGACGACCAGCTCGGTGGCCAGCCTGCGGCCGTCACCCACCATGGCCGTGTACGGCCTGGCCGCCGTCTTCCTCTACCTGATCCCCGCCCTGGTGTTCCTGCTCCCCACCTCCCTGGTCTCGGCCGAGCTGGCCTCGGGCTGGTCCGGGGGCGTCTACCGGTGGGTCAGCGAGGGCATCTCCAAGCCGATGGGCTTCCTCGCCGTCTGGTGCCAGTTCGCCATGACGGTCTTCTACTACCCGAGCCTGCTGGGTTTCGTGGCGGCCACGCTGGCCTACGTCATCAACCCCGACCTGGCCTCCAGCGGCGTGTGGACCGCGATCGTCATCGTGGTGTGCTACTGGACCGGGGTGTGGGTCTCCTCGCGCGGCACCAAGGGCGTCGCCGGGCTGGCCAGCAGCGGCCTGATCATCGGCACCCTGGTCCCCGGCGTGCTGCTGGTCACGCTGGGCCTCGTCTTCCTGGGGCAGGGCAACGAGTCCGCCGCGCCGATGACCGCCGACCACCTGTTGCCCGCCTGGGCCGGCCTGGCCAGCCTGGTGCTCATCGTCAACAACTTCCTGTCGTACTCCGGCATGGAGATGAACGCCGTCCACGTCGGCTCACTGCGGGACCCGGCCAAGCAGTTCCCCCGGTCGATGTTCCTGGCCATGGGCCTGGTGCTGCTCATCTTCATCCCGCCCGCGCTGGCGATCAGCTGGATCGTGCCGGCCGAGGAGCTCTCCCTGACCGCCGGCATCATGCAGGCGTTCGACGCGGTGCTCGCCGAGTTCGGCATCCAGTGGCTCACCCCGATCCTCGGCATCATGCTGGTCACCGCCTCGCTGGCCGGCATGCTGACCTGGCTGGCCGGCCCGTCGCGGGGACTGTTGCTCATCTCCCGGCAGGAGGGCTACCTGCCGCCGTTCCTGCAGAAGCTCAACAAGCACGGCGTGCAGCAGAACATCCTGGTCACCCAGGGCATCATCACCACGGTGATCGCGCTGGGGTACGCGCTGATCCCGGACGTCTCCAGCGCGTACTGGATCTTCTCGGTGATCACCACGCAGGTGTACCTGATCATGTACCTGTTGATGTTCATCGCCGCCGTCCGGCTCCGCCGGCAGCAGCCCGACCATCCCCGCGGGTACCGCGCCCCGATGCTGACCGGGCTGTGCGGCGTCGGCTTCGCCGCCTCGCTGGCCGCCCTGCTGATCGGCTTCGTCCCGCCGTCGCAGTTCGGCTCCGGCAACATCTGGGTCTACCTGCTCATCGTCGGTGGCGGCGCGCTCGGCCTCGGCCTGCTCGTGCCCTACCTGTTCTACCGGCTGCGCAAGCCGTCCTGGAAGACCACGACCGACGAGGAGGTGGCGACGGCATGAGAGCGACCGTCAACGATACGGACCGGACCCGCCGGACCACGTACATCGTGCTCGCCGTGGCGCTCCTGCTGCTCACCGGCGTGGCCCTGCTGATGTTCGGCTCGGCGCGCTCGGACGCCCGGGCGGAGGAGAAGGCCGACCAGTACATCGCCGAACTGTCCGCGAACGGCCTGGGCACACCGTCCAGGGACCGGATCGTCCAGGTGCTGGGCGACGACGGGGGAGCGCTCTGCGCCGATCCGGCTTCCGCCCTCAACCGCGCGGCGCTGTACGGCGCGCTGACCAACGGGGCCGGCGGTCCCGGCGCCCGGCCGGTGATCGCCGACCACAAGGTGCTGCGGGGCCAGTTGCTGGCCATCAAGGTGTACTGCCCGGAGGAGCTCGAGAACTTCACCGAGGTCGTCGACGGCCTCACATACGCCGACGTGGCCCAGGGGTGAGCCGGATGGAACTGCGTGACCGCATCGCCGGGCTGATGGCCCGGGCCCGCACCGACCTGGCCGAGCTGGTCTCGATCCCCTCGGTGGCCGACCCGCGCCAGTTCCCGGCGCAGGAGTGCGCCCGGGCGGCCCAGTGGGTGCTGGACCAGTTCGCGCAGGTCGGGTTCACCGACCTGCGCCTGGCGGAGACCGCCGACGGAAGCCGGGCGGTCTACGGCGCGCGGCCGGCCGCCGATCCGGCCGCGCCCACGGTCCTGCTCTACGCGCACTACGACGTCCAGCCGCCGCTGGACGACGACGCCTGGCACACGCCGCCGTTCACGCTGACGGAGGTGGCCGGCCGGTGGTACGGCCGCGGCGCCGCCGACTGCAAGGGCAACATCGTCATGCATCTGACGGCGCTGCGGGCGCTGGCCGACCAGTGCCCGGTCAACCTCAAGCTCATCGTGGAGGGCTCCGAGGAGCAGGGCACCGGAGGGCTGGAGGACTTCGTCGGCCGCAACGCCGAGCTGCTGCGCGCCGACGCGATCCTGGTGTGCGACACAGGCAACGCGGCGGTCGGCGTGCCGGCCGCGACGGTCAGCCTGCGCGGCATGGTCAACGTGGTGGTCGGCGTCGAGGCGCTCGCCTCGGAGGTGCACTCCGGCATGTTCGGCGGCGCCGCACCGGATGCGCTGGCCGCTCTCGTGCAGATGCTGGCGACCCTGCGCGACAGCGCCGGCAACACCACGATCAGTGGGCTGGACAACACGCAGATCTGGTCCGGCGAGGACTATCCGTCCGATCGGTTCCGGGCCGACGCCGGACTGCTCGACGGGGTCTACCTGCTCGGCGACGGCTCCGTGACGGACATGATCTGGGCCCGTCCGGCGGTGACCGTACTGGGCATCGACTGCCCGCCGGTGGTCGGCTCGGCCGCGGCGATCCAGCCGCACGCCCGGGCCCGGCTCAACCTGCGCGTCCCGCCGGGGCTGGATCCCGGCAAGGCCTACGACGCGCTCGCCGGCCAGCTGCACGCCGTGGCGCCGTGGGGCGTGCACGTGACGGTCGAACGGGAAGCGGTGGGGCATCCGTTCCGGGCCCGTACCGGGGGACCGGCCTATGTCGCGCTCGCCGCCGCGATGGGCGAGGCGTTCGGCCGGCCGATGACCGAGCTGGGCCAGGGCGGGTCCATCCCGCTCTGCAACGTCTTCGCCGACACCTACCCGCACGCCGAGATCATCCTGATGGGCGTCGAGGATCCGGTGTGCCGCATGCACGCGCCGAACGAGAGCGTCCATCCCGATGAGATCGCCGGGATGGCGCTCGCCGAGGCCCTGTTCCTGCAACGGTACGGGTCCCGCTGAATCCCCGGGGGCGGCGGCAGCACCGGTGCTGCCGCCGCCCCCGGCCGCTCACGAGACGATGTGCATCTCGTGCCGGGTGTTGTTCAGCCGCCGGCCGCCGTCCTCGGTCACCGTCACGATGTCCTCGATCCGGACGCCGAAGCGGCCGGGCAGATAGACGCCGGGCTCGATCGAGAAGCACATCCCGGGCACCAGCGGGCGCCACTCACCCTCCACCAGGTACGGCGGCTCGTGCGTGGTCAGCCCGATGCCGTGCCCGGTGCGGTGGATGAAGTACCGGCCGTAGCCCGCGTCGTCGATGACCCGGCGCGCCACCCGGTCGATCTCCTGGCAGGCGACGCCCGGGCGGACCGCCTCGAAGGCCGCCTGCTGGGCTCGGCGCACGAGGTCGAAGACCTCGATCTCCTCGTCCGTCGCCGGGCCGACGTGCACCGTGCGGGTGGTGTCGGATCCGTAGCCCTCGCACAGACCGCCGAAGTCCAGGATCACCATGTCGCCGTCCCGGACCGTCCGCTGACCCATCTCGTGGTGCGGCTTGGCGCCGTTGGGCCCCGACCCGACGATGGTGAAGTCCACCTGCGAATGTCCCTGCTCGCGCAGGAATCCGGCCAGGTCGGCGCCGATCTCGCGCTCGGTGCGGCCGGCGAAGCGGACACCGACGATCTGCTCGTAGGCCGCGTCCGCCGCCGCCCCGGCGACGGCCAGGCGGTGCACCTCGTCGGGATCCTTGACCGCCCGCAGCATCGGCAGCACGCCGGTCATCGCGCTGTAGCGGCAGTCGGGCAGCCGTTCCTGCAGTCCGAGCAGGTGCATCGCCCAGGCGGAGTCGGACACCGCGTAGCGGCCGGCGGGGTCCAGCAACCTCGCCACGACCGCATACGGGTCGTCGCCGTCGGCCCAGTCGACCAGCGAGACACCGGTCGCGCCGGGGGCGGGTTCGACGTCCGGGCGTTCGAGCTTCGGCACCAGCATGACCGGATCGCGGTCCACGTCCAGGATCAGCAGCGTGATCCGCTCGGTGATGGCGGTCGGCTGATAGCCGGTGAAGTACGCCAGATCGGGCCCCGGGCTCACCAGGAGCCCGGTGAGCCCGGCGTCGCCCGCCTGGGCGACCGCACGTTCCATGCGGCGTACGTAGTCCTTCGGGTGGAACGGGCTGGTCGTCATCGGACGGGCCTCCTCTCGCCGGCGTGGTGCCCGCCTCAGCGGTGCCGCGCCGGCTGTGTCGGAATGGTGTGACTGGCCGCCGCCGCGGCGGCGGAACGGCTGAGAGCGGAGTCGGGCTCGCCGCGGTGCCGGCCCATCAGCACGGCCAGCGCGATGCCGGCGAGCGCCGTGCCGGCGAGCAGCAGCGACGACCGGGACAGCCCGGCCGCCAGCGCGTCGGCGGCCGGGGCGCCCTCGGCGGCACGGGACGCCGACACCGCGGTCGACACGGTGGCCGCGGCGGCGACGGCCAGCGATCCGCCGACGTAGCGGGCCATGTTGGAGATGCCGGAGGCCTGCCCCACCTCGGCCGGGGCGACAGCGGCGGTGGACGCCGCCGAGGCGGGCCCGTTGGCCAGGCCCAGACCGATCGCGGTGACCGCGAGCGGCAGCACGAACGCGGCGTAGCTCCAGGAGGCGGTGACGAAACCGAGCGCCGCGCAGCCGAGCGCGGCGAGCCCGAAGCCGAGCGCGACAGCCTGCCGGGTGCCGATCCGCACCGCCAGCGGGGTGATGAGCGGGGTGACGGCGATCATCGCCGCGGCGGCCGGCAGGGTGGCGAAGCCCGCCTCCAGCGCGCTCATGCCGAACCCGGACGGGTCCTGGAAGTACAGGCTGAGGGTGTACATCAGGGCGTTGATCGCGCCGGCGACGAGCAGGATGGCCAGCGTCGAGCCCACCACCACCCGGTTGCGCAACAGCTTCAGGTCGACCAGGGGCGCGGCGGCCCGGCGCTCGGCGGCCACGAACCCGGCCGCGCCGAGCAGCGAGATCGCCAGGCAGCCGATGGTCGGCAGGGAGAACCAGCCCCAGTCGGCGCCTTCGCTGAGCGCGAGCACCAGCGGCACCAGCGCCACCGCGATGAGCATGGTGCCCCGCAGGTCGATCGAGCGGGGCCGGTCCGGATCCCGCGATTCCGTCACCGTCCGCAGGGTGAGCGGGATGCAGGCGAGGGCGATGGTGGCGTCGATCCAGAAGAGGCCCTGCCAGCCGACCGTGTCGGCCAGCAGTCCGCCGATGAGCGGGCCGGCGGCCGCACCGACCGCGGAGGCCGCCCCCCACAAGGTGATGGCGCGCAGCTGGCCCGCCCCCGAGGAAGCCACCGAGAGCAGGCTCATGCCGCAGGCGAGCAGGGTCGAACCGGCCGCGCCCTGCAGCATCCGGCCGGCGATCACCCCGGCGGCGCCGCCGGACAGGGCGATGAGGACGCACGACGCGGCGAACAGGATCAGGCCCCCGACGAAGATACGCCGGCGGCCGAAGACGTCACCCATCGCGCCCGCGGTCACGATGACCGCGGCCCCGACCAGCATGTATCCGGTGACCGCCCACTGCAGCAGGCTCACCGTGGTGTCCAGGTCCGCACTGATCGCCGGCAGCAGGATCGTCACCGCGGAGGTGTTCGCGTTGACCACCAGCGCCGAGACGCAGGCCGCGAGCAGGACGCCCCGCCCGGCGGCGCGGTCCTCGTCCCGGGTCGTACCGAGCCCGGCCATCAGCTGTCACCCGTTCTCGACATGGCTTCCCCCTCCGCGGATCACGGTCACGCCCGCGTTCCAGCTTGGCGACCGGCTGCCGCGCGGGCCTCACTCGGCGCGGATGGTCGCGCGGGACGACAGCTCGGGCGCGTACGGATCATCCCGGCGCGGTGAGGCGGAACGGGCCGGCGGACGCCTAGCGTCCTGTCCGTGGCGACGGACCGGACGGACGCGCAGACCGAGGATCTGCAGCAGTTCCTGCTCTTCCTCGGCAGCGCGCTGACCGCTGCCGGCGAAGCCGTCAACCAGATCGAGGAGCACCTGCGCCGGGTCGCGGCGGCCTACGGCGCCCCGCACGCGCGGGTCAGCGTGACACCCACCTACCTGGTGGTGGCGCTCGAACCGGGCCGGCCGGCGACGCTGGAGCCGACCGGTCAGCTCCGCGGCGGCTTGCGGCTCGACCAGACCGCGGCCCTGTTCGAGGTGTTGCGGTCGGCCGAGCGCGGCCTGCTGCCGCCGGACCGGGGCAGCCGGCAGGTACGGGCCCTGGTCGACATGGCTCCCCGTTTCGGGCGCGCCGTGCGGGTTCTCGGGCATGCCGTCCTGACCGTGGGCATCTGCCTGGTGCTCCAGCCGACCTGGGGCGACCTGGCCCTCGCCGCGGTGTTCGGCGTGCTGGTCGGGGCCCTGAAGCTGACCGGGGCGCGCTTCCCGGGCATACAGATGATCATGCCGGTCGGCGCGGCGTTCGCGGTCGCCGCGCTCACCTTCCTGCTGGCGGACACCGGCTGGGCCCACGCTGATCTGCGGGCCATGGTGGCCCCGCTGGTCACCTTCCTGCCCGGCGCCATGCTCACCATGGCGGTGGTGGAGATCGCCGCCGCCGAGATGATCACCGGTTCCAGCCGGCTGGTGACCGGCACCCTGCAGCTGCTCCTGCTCGCCTTCGGGATCATCGGCGCGGCGCAGACGGTCAGCCCGCCGGTGGCCGCTCCGGCGGGGGAGGCGGCGCCGGCCGCGCTCGGCAGCTGGGCCCCCTGGATCGGCGCGCTGGTCGTCGGCGTCGGCAGCTATCTGCTGCATTCCGGCCCACCCGGGTCGCTGGGCTGGCTGTGCCTGGTGCTCTACGCCGGCTGGATCGGCCAGTACCTCGGCGGCCTCGTCCTGGGCGGATACCTCAGCGGGTTCGTCGGTGCGATCGTCCTGACCGTCGTGGCGTACGCGGTGGAGCGGGCGCCGTCCGGCCCGCCCGCGCTGGTGTCCTTCCTGCCGGGCTTCTGGCTGCTCGTGCCCGGTGCGCTGAGCCTGATCGGGATGACCGAGTACCTCAGCCGCGACGTCGTGCGGGGAGCGGAGGACCTGGTCGGCGCGGTGGGCTCAATGGTGGCGGTCGCCCTCGGCGTGCTCTGCGGCCGGCCGCTCTTCCGGTCCCTGACCCGCTCGATCGACCGGCTCCGGGCCGGCGGGACCCGCCGGCGCCCTCACCACTGACCCAGATCGAACGAGTGACGCCCGGGATGACCCTCGAACAGCAGGCAGGTCTCGTCGTCCTGGGGATCGTCGGGCTGATCGCGGACCCCGGGACACGCCGTGACCTGATCGACCGTCGACGCCCGCAGCGTCCAGCGGACCCACCACTCGATCTCGTCGCACTGCTGGCCGAGGGCGCCGTGCGGACCGTTGTGGCGAAACTCCAGCTGACACTCGTAGTCGGGCCGCACCGATTGGGTGGCGTAGGGACGCCGCCTGAGCCAAAGAAGCTGGAAGTCGCTGAGCTCGATTCGCGCAGGACACCGATCACCGGGCGAGAACACGTGGACACCGTACTGGTACCGCGCCAAGATGGCGACCGGCAAGTGTCTCCCGTAGCGCGGGGCGGCGGGGATGGTGCCGGCCCGCTCAGCGGCGGGCCGGCACCCGGCCGGTCGACGGTGCGCCCACACGCACCTGGACCCGGGGAGCGCGCCGCTGACTACGGGACGGTCGCGCTTGGATGACGCCGGGCAGTCCCCCCACGGTGTGCCCGGCGCTTGCGCCGCGGATCGCGGTCGCCGGCGTTCCTCCAGTCAGCCAGACGCCGGCGAGCGGACCCTCATCCCGGACGGGTGATTGGCCGCGTCCGGCGCCGCCGACGCCGGAGATCCGGACGGCGGTCATCCCGGCCGGATGAGGCAGGGGGCCGCCGCATCCAGCAGGCTCGGCGCGACCCGGCAGCCGCACCGATCCCAGGAGGACGTGATGACCGATGGACACCCGCCGGCGGGCACCGAGCAGGAACGCCGGGACGGGGCCCCCGCACACCTCGCGCCGCCGGCGCCGCTGACCGCCCGGGCGACCGCGTGGTTGGGCTGGGTCCTGTTCATCAGCATCATCATGCTCTCCGCCGGGCTGATCACCATCGCCCAAGGCCTGGTCGCGCTGCTCGACGACGACTTCTACGGGGCGTCCACCACCGGCCTGGCCGTCGATGTGAGCTACCCGGCCTGGGGCATCGCCCTGATCGGGCTGGGGCTGGCCCTCGTCGCCGGCGCGTACGGGGTGCTGACCGGGTACCGGTGGGGCCGGACCATCGGCGTGCTGGCCGCCGGGCTGAACGCGCTGGTGAACCTGGGGTTCGTGGCGGCCTACCCGTACTGGACCGTGCTGGTGGTGGCCTTCGACGTCATCGCCATCTACGCGCTGGTCGTGCACGGACCGGAGGCCAAGGCGTTGCGCGCGGGCCGGGCGCCTAGATGAGTCCGAGCTCGCGCGCCCGGGCCACGGCTTGCCGCCGCCGCGGCGTGCCGAGCTTGCGGTAGATCGCCCGCATGTGCGCCTTGATCGTGTTGACGGACACGCCGAGCTCCTCGCCGATCTCCGCGGCCGTCAACATGGTCGGCAGGTACCGCAGCACCTCGGTCTCCCGGTCGCTGAGCGCCGTGACGCCGACCGGGGCGGCCTCGGCCGGCCCGGTCGCGCCGACCATCCGCAGCAGATCGGCGATGAACGCGGCGTGCTCCCCGGTCACCAGGCCCTGCCGGGCGAGGAGCGCGCCGAGCCGGCCCCCGGCCAGGATGAGGAAGGGGCGCCGGATGCCCTGGGGCGCGGCCATCGTGATCGCCCGGGCCAGCATGTCGCCGGACCGCAGCCCGCTGCCGGTCGCCTCGGACACCAGCGCGCTCAGGATGCGTGCCTCGACCGTCGCCACGGTCTCCGACATCAGCGACCCCCGCTCGGCCAGCATGGCCTGGGCGAAGGCGAGGTCGCGGTCGGCGAGGGCGGCCCGCACCAGCAGGTTGCGTTCGGACAGGGTCAGCGTGCCCGGCCGGGCCGGGCCGGCGTACCGCTGCCGCACCAGGTCCGGCCGGCCGGACAGCAGGTCCAGCTCGGACTCGATCGCGAGCAACCACCGATCCATCACCGGCATCCGGGCCCGGGGATAGCGCGGCACGGCCGCTTCCTGGAGAAAGGCCCGTGCGCTGGGCAGCCGGCCCTGGTCCATCGCCAGCCGGGCCGCGAGGCCCAGCGACATCTTCCACTGTGCTGCTTCCGGGTCGCTGCGGTGAGCGCGCAGACCGTGCTGAAACGCGCGTTCCGCGCGCCCCGGCCGGCACCGCTCGAGCTCGACCAGCGCCGCGGCGTGGTGCGTGGCCACCACCTGCAGCGAGTTCGTCCAGCCGCCGCGCAGGGCTTTCTCCTGGGCCACCCGGACCAGGCGCTCGGCCTCGCGGACCGATCCGAACATCACCTCCAGCAGGGCGAGGTGGCCGAGAGCGTTGATCTCGACCAGGTCCACGCCGGCGGTGTACGCCGCCGTCGACCCCATCGACAGATACCGCTCGGCGGCCTCGGGCCGTCCGGTCCACAGCAGGCCGACACCCCGGTTGTTCAACGCGATGGCCCGGTACTGCATCGTCGCGGGCAGCCGCGCGGGCGGCACGTGGGCGAGCGCGGTGAGCTGGCTGACGGTTTCGTCGTTCAACGCCGCCATGTCACCCTCGGCCCGGTCGACCGCCCCGCGCAGCGCCCGGATCGAGACCTCGATCGCCTGGCGCTCGTCGGCTGACCGGCCGGCCAGCATGTCCTGTGCCTCCCCGAGGCGCTCCCGGATGCCGGCGTAGTCACCGGCGTTGAACAGCAGGACGGCCGCGCACAGCACCAGCTCGGCGGTGCCGGCGAATTCCGCCGGCGGGATCTGTTCGAGGACCTTCACCAGGCGCCCGCGGTCGCGCGAGAGGATCATCGGTGCGGCGTCCACGAGGAGCCGGCCGACGTACGTCCAGTCCTTGGCGGTGACCGCGTGCCCGAGGGCGTCGACGACGAGGTCGTGCCGGGCGTACCAGCCCGCGGCACGGCGGTGGAGCTCGGCGACCATCTCCGGGGCCTCGACCGTCAGACGGTGTTGCAGCACGTCCCGGATGAGGTGGTGGTAGCGGAACCAGGACGGCCGGGAGTCCAGCCGGACGACGAACTGGTTGACCTGCTCGAGCTCCTCGAGCATGCGCTGCCCCGCGGTGCCGAGGGTGATCGCGTCGGCCAGTTCGCCGCAGAGGTGTTCGCAGACGCTGGTGTACAGCAGGAAGTCCCGCAACTGGGGGGTTTGGCGGGCCAGCACCTCCCCGGACAGGTACTCGTCGACGGGGCGCAGGTCACCGGTGAAGTCGGCGACGGACCCACCGCCCGGCCCGGCGACGAACGCCGCCGCGAGCTGCAGTCCCACCGCCCACCCCTCGGTCCGCCGCACCAGCAAGGCGACCTCGTCCGGCGGCAGGAGCACCCCCTGACCGCTCAGCAGCTCGGTCGCCTCCGCCACGGTGAAGGCGAGATCGGCCGTGCGGATCTCGCTCAGCTCGCCGGCCGCACGCAGCCGGTGCAGGGGGACGGCCGGCTCGGAACGGCTGATCAGGACGAGCCGGAGGTCCTCCTGGGGCGGGCGGAGCAGTTGACCGAGGTCGCGCACCAGGCCGCGGTCGTGGATCACGTCGAAGTCGTCGAGGACCAGCACCACCGGCATCCGGAGTCGCCCGATCACGCGGCCCAGCGCCCGGATCCGGCCGATGTGGTCGCCGAGCAGGGCGTCGATGTCGCCGGGCACCCGTCCGGGCGCCGCGGCCGCCGTCGACCGCAGGGCCGCGAGGACGTGCGTGGCGAAGATCTGCGGATCGTTGTCGTACGGGTCGAGCGTCAGCCAGGCGACGGGAAGCGGCCGGGTCGCGGCCCACGCCGCCACCATCGTGGTCTTGCCCCAGCCCGGACCCGCGCTGACCAGGGTCACCAGCCGGCGCACCCCCGAGTCCAGCAGGTCGGTCAGCCGCGGGCGGTACAGCCGGGACCGCTCGACGCGCGGGCGGGACAGCCTGGGTGAGGACAGTGCCGCGTCCGTTCGGACTGGCGGGACCGTCTCCTGATGATGCGCCTCACCGTTCTGCATTGCCATGTTCCCCCCTCGAACACGTTCCACAGCCCTTCGCGCGGTAGGCCCGGCGCCGTGCCGGGCTCAGATGCGACACCCCGCGCCGAGCCGCGGCGGGGTCCTGCTGCAGTGGTGCGCGACGCGGCGGGCGGACTGCTTCGGCCTCCGCGACCAGCACATTCCTGTGGACCTTGCGGTTTGCTCAGGAAGGGCACCACGAATGAGCCGCCGTGGCAATACCCATATTTGATCTTGGATTACTCGTCCACCCGTCATGGATGACCTGCGCCGGCGGTGCGGGGCGGACCATCGGGAGCACGGACGTACGCCGAACTCACCAGATCTGGAGATCCGATGTCATGAACGTTCGCTACGAGATCCACGTGCAGGGCCTGTTCGGACCGGTGCTGCGGACGGCCTTCGCCGACCTGCAGTGCGTGGCGGTGAACCGGTTCACGACCATTCGCGCGCGGCTGTCCGCCGATGAACTGCAGGACCTCCTGCACGCGCTCGATCGGCGCGGTGTGCGCCTCGAACGGGTGTGGTCGCAGCCGGCCGGAGACGATGGACGGTCCGTCCCCGACGGTCGGCGGGCGGACCCCGACGGGCCGGCGAGCCTGGCGGCCCGACACTGATCCCCGCCGGTACGGGTCGCCCCCGAATCGGCGGCTCCTGGTGCACCAGCGCCGGCGTCCGGCTCCGGCACCGTGGGCCAGGGCATCAGCGGCCGCCCGTGGACAGCGCGAGCCGGCGCAGACGCGCCCAGTCCAGCTCCGGCCGCGCCGGTGGCACCCCGGGCCGGTCGCGCGGCACCCGCACCCGCAGTGCCGCCGGATGGATCGTGCACCGTACCGGCGTCGGCAGCGTGACCGCCTCACCGTCGATGCCCACCGGCAGCGACGGCACATCCGCGTCCACCACGGCCTCGGTCGCGGTGAGCACGGAGAGGGACTCCGGGGCCCACCGGCGCCCCCGTATCAGCCCGGCCGCGTCGGCGGCGTCCCGCACGGTGATCGCCAGGATGCCCAGCACGCCACCGTCCAGCCGGGGCCGGCGGCCCAGCCCGGCGATGTCGTCCGAGCCGTACGGGTTGTTGCTGACGAGCACGGCCTGGGGCGCGGTCCGGACGGTGTCGGCCGCCCGCAGGCTCAGCCGCGGTCCACGGTGCGCGGCGAGCAGGTCGGGCAGCAGGTCCAGGGCGGTGCCGATCTTGTCGTCGCGGTACGCGGCGCTCTGCACGACCGCCGCGTACGCCCCGAACGAGGCGTTGTTGACGAACGTGCGGTCGCCCACCCGCCCCAGGTCGACGCGGATCTCGACGCCGTCGGTCAGCGCGTCCAGGCAGGTCGCCGGGTCCTCCCGGTCCAGCCCCAGGTCCAGCGCGAAGTGGTTGCGGGTGCCCGCGGAGATCACCAGGAACGGCACGCCCAGCTCCGCCGCGACGGCGGCCACCCGCGCCTGGGTGCCGTCCCCGCCGGCGACGCCGAGGAGATCGGCCCCGTCGCGCACCGCCTGCCGCGCCAGGTCGGCCACGTCCGTCTCGTGCGGTCCGCCCAGCAACACCACCTCGGCGCCCAGCGACCGGGCGCGTCCGGCCAGGCCGAACCGTTCCACCTTGCCGCCACCGGCCCGGGGGTTCATGATCAGGAAGGGGCGGCGCGGCGGGGGCGCTTCGACCTCCACCGGTCCCGCCGCCGGGCTCGATCCGGCCAGTGCGCGCCGGCCCGCCGCGAGGGCGCCGGACCACAGCAGCGCCAGGGCCACGACCACCCTGATCTGATGGTGGACGGCGAACAGGACCGCCACCGCCAGCGGGGCCAGCACCACGAGGGCTCCGGCGCACCAGCGCCACAGTCCGCGGTGGGTCAGGAACCACCAGGCCCCGGCCAGCCCGGCCGCCATGCCGATGGCGGCCACGGCCAGGAGCAGCACCCCTGCCAGGATGCCCACGAGCAGCACCAGGACGGTGGCGGCGGCGGCGAACAGGAAGGCGAGCCGGGCGAGCCAGCGCTCGGCCGGCCGGGACGGTGCGGTCGCCGCCGGCACTCCGGCCGGAGCGGCGTATCGGGCATCACTGGTCATGTCGCCTCCGTCGGTGCGGGGTCTGGTGGCAGTGTCGCCGCCCGTGACGGACGGCTGCCTCATGCATGCCGGATGAACCGGGTGACCCCCGCGCCGGCGCCGGCGTCACCGGTGTCACTCCGGCGTTCGCGCACGCCACGGGCGCCCTGCGCTGCGGTCCGACGGCTCCGGTGCCCGAAGCGGGGGACGGCCGGATTATCCGATTCGGAGGATGTGCTCATTCGCCCGCCCGGAGAAGCTGGGGTTCTGATTTGCGCCCACGGAAGGGGGTCCCGTGCGTGCTGTGCCGTTCGCCATGATTTCGGAGACCGACCGAGCGACGACCGCGGATCCGTTGCTGAGGTCCCGATTCACCGTTCCCGACCGTCCGCCCTTTGTGGTCACCCGGCCCCGGCTGGTGGACCGGCTGCGCCGCAGCGATGCCCCGGTGACCATGGTCGTGGGACCGCCGGGCAGCGGAAAGACGCAGCTGGTGGCCTCCTGGGTCAGCGAGCTGACGACGACCGACCCGGTGGCCTGGATCACCCTCGAGGACGGCGACCAGACCTGTCCCTTCTGGACCATGGTCGTCGAGGCGCTGCGCGGCGCCGGCCTGGAGATCTCCCGGTCGCTCGCGTCGTCCTCGGTCACCACTCCGGTGGACCGGTCCTTCCTGGTCCGGCTGGCCGCCGAGCTGACCCGGCTGGACCGGCCCGCGGTGCTCGTGCTCGACGGCGTCTGCGACCTGGCCGGCACCCGGTGGGCCACCGAGCTGGAGTTCGTGCTGCGCCACACCGCTCCGCTGCTGCGGCTGGTGCTGATCGGCCGGTGGGATCCGCCCCTGCCGACCCACCGGTACCGCCTCGCCGGCCGGTTGCTCGAGATCCGCAGCGCCGACCTGGCCTTCACCGCCAAGGAGGCCGACAAGCTCCTCGGCCTGCACGGCGTGCACCTCAGCGCGCCCAAACTGTCCTCACTGCTGGAACACACCGAGGGCTGGGCGGCCGGACTGCGCCTGTTCGCGATGGCGTTGCAGGGCCGGCAGGACGCGGATGACGTGGTCGACACCATCACCGGCAACGAGGCGACCATCGCGGAGTACTTCTTCGACGAGGTGCTGCGCACGCAACCCGCCCACGTACGGTCGTTCCTGCTGGACATCAGCATCCTGGACACCTTCTCCGCCGAGCTGGCCGAGGCGGTCAGCGGCCGGGCCGACGCCCGGGGGATCCTGGCCGACCTGGAACGGCGCAACGCGTTCGTGCAGCCGAGCGCCGAGTTCTCGGCGGTGTACCGCTTCCACCGGCTCTTCGCCGAGCTGCTGTTCGCGCAGCTGCTCTGCGCCGCGCCGGAACGGTTGCGTCCTCTGCACCGCCGGGCGGCCGCCTGGTTCGCCGAGCGCGGACAGACCGTGGAGGCGGTCAGCCATGCGGCCAAGGCGGCCGACTGGGACACCGCGGCCGAGGTCGTCATCGATCATTACGCGATCGGCCGCCTGCTGATCGAGGGCAGTGCCGGCCGGCTGGGCTCGGTGCTGCGGCAGCTGCCCGCCGTCCGGGACTCGCCGCAGGCGGCGCTGGTGGCCGGCGCGCTCGCGTTGGCCGACGGCGCCGCCGACGATTGCGCCCGGCACCTGCTGAGGGTCCGCCCGGGCCCGGGCGCACCCGTCGGCGAGCTTGCCGTGGTGGTGTCGGAGCTCGTGCTGCGGGTCCTGCTGGCTGACGCCCGTGGCGCCGAGGAGCAGGTACTGACCTGCGGTTCGGCGGCCGACGAGGCGCTGGCCCAGGTCCCGGCCGACCACCTGGGCCGACATCCGGAGCTGTCGGTGCTGTTGCTGGCGGCCAAGGGCCGCGCACAAAGTCATCGAGGCGCCATCGACGCGGCAGCCGTGACCTTCACCCGCGCCATCGCGCAAGAAACTCCGGATGCCCATATACCCAGGATGGCGTGTCTTGAACATCTGTCTCTGATCGAGGCCCACCGGGGACGCCTCGGGCACGCCGAGCGGCTCGCCGACGAGGCCATCGACCTCGCGGAGCGATGCGGCGTGCCCGCCGGCCGCCGGCCGGTGACCGCTCACATCGCGCTGGCCTGGGTGGCGATGGAACGGTACGACGTCGACGGCGCCGGCCATCACCTGCGCATCGCCGACCAGCGGCACGGGCCCGGCACCGCCCCGTTGACCACCGCGGCCATGGCGCTGGTGAAGTCGCGGCGGCTGCAGGCCCGGGGCGAGTTGCGGGGGGCCGCGAAACTCCTGGAGGACGCCGACGCCGGGACGGCGCCGTTCTGGCTGACCCGGGAGATCGTGCTGGCCCGCGCCCGGCTGTTGATCACCGTGGGCCGTCCCGGCGAGGCGCTCGGCCTGATCGACGCCCTGTCCGCGCCGGATCTGCCCGGCGTCCGGGTGACGCAGGCCGCGGCGCTGGTCGCCGTCGGCGATGCCGAGCGCGCTCGCGAGGTGCTCCGACCGGTCCTGGCCGCCGTGGGCCTGCCGTCGCCCGTGGTGGTCGAGAGCTGGCTCGTCATGGCCACGGTGGCGGCCCACGACGGCGACGTCGAGCAGGCGCGCACGGCGCTGGGGCAGGCGCTGCGCCATGCCATCCCGGAGGCGCAACGGCGCTCCGTGCACCAGGTCTGGGCGCAACTGCGCCGGCTGCTGCGCGACGACGACGACCTCGCCGAGCAGCACCGGGTCCTGCAGGGCGCCGCCCGGGGCGACGGCCGGCCGCGGACCCCGGACACCGGCCCGCTGCTGGTCGAGCCGCTGAGCCGGCGGGAGATGGAGGTGCTGCAGGGCATCGCGGCCATGCTGCCGACCGAGGAGATCGCCGCCCGGCTGTACGTGTCGATCAACACCGTCAAGACCCACGTGCGCAGCATCCTGCGCAAACTCTGCGCCTCCCGGCGCAACGAGGCGGTACGCCGCGCCCGTTCCCTGGGTCTGCTCTGAGCCCGGCGGCCCGGGCCACGGCGCGGACTCACTCGTGGCGGATGGCGTGCGGTGATCCCACGACGCGAAGCATAGGACCCGGGCACCCAGTGGAAGGAGCTCGGTCGTGTGGACACTGCTCGCTCTCGGCATCCTCTTCGGGGCGCCGGCCATCGCGATCGCCGCACGGCGCAGCCGGCAGCGGTTCCGGGACTCCGGCGCCGCGTTCCGGTGCCGCCTGCGGATCCGGGGTCACCGCTCCGCGATCTGGCCGGCGCTGGGCCGGCGCTGGTCCCGGCCGTTGTGGGCGCTGTGGGACGACGACGTCCTGGTCGTCCGCCGCGGTCCGGGGCCGGCCCGGACCATCCCGCTGCGGGCCCAGCTGCCGGTGGACGGCGTGCACCACCTGCTCCACGAGGCTCCACGGTGGTGTGGGCCGCGGCCGATCGGGGTGGTGCTGAAAGTCTGGGACGGGTCCTGGATCGAGGTCGCCGCCGCCACGGACGACCGCCTGCAGGTGGTCGGTCCCTACCTGGCCGCGGCGATCAGTGACCTCCCGCGGGCGCCGGCACCCCGGCGCCCCAGCTGACAGACGAAAGGTGGCATACCCATGTCGGACACACAGCAGAGCACCCCGGGCGCCCAGCGGGCGGCGTCCTTCACCGCGGACGAACCCTACGAGGTGTCCAGCCGCTCCCGGCCGACCGGCTGGATCGGCGTGGTGCTCTTCGGCGGCATCATGCTGGAGATGGTCGGTGGCTTCCAGCTCATCCAGGGCCTCGTCGCGCTCTTCAAGGACGACTACTACCTGGTCAGCCCCAACGGGCTGGTGCTCGAGGTGGACTACACGGTGTGGGGCTGGACCCATCTGCTGATCGGCCTGGTGGCGATCGCGACCGGCATCGGCGTCATGGCCGGGCAGATGTGGGCCCGGGTCGTCGGCATCGTGATCGCGGTGGTCAGCGCCATGGTCAACATCGCGTTCCTGTCCGCGTACCCGATCTGGAGCACGATCATCATCGCGACGGACGTACTGGTGATCTACGCCCTCGCCGTGCACGGCCGCGAGACCGCGCAAGCCTGATCACCTCGCGGAGACGCCGGGTGCGGACGAGGGAGGACCGGTGGGCCGGGTCTCATCCAGGTACGACCGATCGGCGCCGCGCGTGCGGGGGCACGCCAACGGCGCGGGTCGCCCGGTCACCGGCGCCGAGACGATCGGCCTGCCCCGTGGGCTGATCGTCCTGCTCGGGCTGGCCGCCGCGGTGGTGGCGGTGGCGGGGCTGCGGGTCTTCGCGGAGATCCTGGCCCCGGTGCTGCTGGCGCTGATGCTCACCGTCACGGCCAGCCCGCTCAGCACCTGGCTGATCCGCCGCGGCACGCCGGCCTGGCTGGCCGCCGGCGCCCTCGTCGTCACCGTCTACGTGGTCCTGATCGCCCTCGGCACCGCTCTCACGGTGTCGGTCGCCCGGCTCGTCGACCTGTTGCCGCAGTACCGGACCCAGCTCGCCGACCTGCGGGCCGGCGCGGCGGGCGCGCTCACCGACCTCGGCTTCGACCCGCAGCGGGCCGGCGACCTCACCGGCTCCCTCCAGTCCGGCACCCTGACGGATCTGGTCCAGGGACTCCTCGGCGGCCTGCTGGCCACCGCCTCCAACACCCTGTTCCTGCTCGCCGTCCTGCTGTTCCTGGGCCTGGACGCGGTGAGTTTCCCGGCCCGGCTGAACCGGGCCGCCACGCAGCGTCCGGAGCTGGTGGGCGCCCTGCGCTCGTTCGCCGGCGGCACCCGGCGCTACCTGCTGGTCTCGACCATCTTCGGGCTGGTGGTGGCGGTCATCGACACCCTCGTGCTGTGGGCGCTGGACATCCCGCTGCCGCTGCTGTGGGGGCTGCTGTCGTTCATCACGAACTACATACCGAACATCGGCTTCGTGGTGGGGCTGGTGCCCCCGGCTCTGCTGGGCCTGCTCGAGGGCGGCGTACCGCTGATGACCACGGTCATCGGGCTGTACTGCCTGGTGAACTTCGTCATCCAGTCGGTGATCCAGCCGAAGGTGGTCGGTGACGCCGTCGGGCTGTCCGCCACGACCTCGTTCCTGTCGCTGGTGTTCTGGACCTGGGTGCTCGGACCGCTGGGCGCCCTGCTGGCCATCCCGCTGAGCCTGCTGACCAAGGGCCTGCTGGTCGACATCGACCCGCGGACGCGCTGGATCGACTCGCTCATCTCGGCCGCCGGACCGGCCGCCGGACCCGCCGGCGACCGGCGGCGGTCCGGGCGCGCGCCGGCCGCGGAACCGCGGTGATCCGGTGGCCGTCCCGCCCGACGCCGGACGACCGGAGGCGCAGACCGCCGCGCGACTCCTGGTGGCCCTGCCCGAACGGTTGCGCCCGCCGGTCGCCTGGGTAGCGCACCGCCCGCTCGGGCGGATCCTCCTCGGGACCGCGTCCGGGCTGGTCCGCGTCCAGATCTTCGACCGCGCGATGACGCTCGCCGCCCAGGCCTTCACCTCGCTGTTCCCGATCCTGATCATGGTGGGCGTGGTGTTCGGCGCCGATCGGGTCGCCCGGTTCGCCGTGCTGGCCCGGTTGCCGGCGTCATCGCTGCACCTGATCGACGAGGCGCTGGCGGACGGGGGGCTGAGCACGTTCGGCGTGGTGGGCATCGTCGTGGTGCTGCTGTCGTCCACCGGGCTGGCCCGGGCCCTGGCCCGGTCCTACGGCAGCGTGTGGGAGGTGCCGCGGCTGCCGAGCGGTCCGCGGGCCACCTGGCGGTGGCTGCTCGCCGTGCTGGTGGTGGCCGCGCTGCTGGTCGGTTCGCGGTTGTCCGGCGCGCTCACCGCCGAGCTGCCGCGGCCCCGGCTGTGGTCGGGCGCCCTGCTGCTGGCGGCCGACTGCGCCGTCGCGGTGCTGCTGCCGGCCCTGTTGCTGAACCGGGCGGTGCCGACCCGCCGGCTGATCCCCGGTGGACTGGCCTTCGCCCTCGTCATGGTGGTGGTGCGCCCGGCCGGCGGGATCTATCTGCCCCGCGCGCTGCAGACCAGCTACGACCGCTACGGCACCATCGGCCTGGCGTTCACCTACATCAGCTGGCTGTACGTCATGGCGTTCTGCCTGTTGCTGACCGCGGTGCTGGGCCAGGTGGTCACCCGCGACGACAGCGCCGCCGGCCGCCTGATCCGCGGAACCGCGGGCCGGGCACGTGCCTGACGACGCGCCCGCCAGCCGGCCCTGGCCACGCCTGGCCGCCGGGGTCCTGGCCATCGGCGCCGGCGCGGCCGCCTTCGTCTGGCCGTCGGCCACGGTCCGGGTGGCCGGTCTGCTGTTCGGCCTCGACCTCGTGGTGATCGGCACGATCCGGGCCGTTCTCCTGCTGGTCGTGCCCGGCTACCCGGAGTGGTACCGGATCGTCGGCGCCTGCTGCGGCGTCCTGACGGCCGTCGCCGGCGTCCTGTGCCTGCGTCACGTCGCCGTATCGGTCGTGCTGTTGAGCGTGACACTCCTCCTCGGAGGGATGCTGCGCTCGCTGCCGGAGAGCTTTCCGACCGGGGGAGACCCCGCCGACGGCGCCGGCGCCCGGCCCGTCGGGGGCGCGACGCTGATCGGGACCGTCGTCACCGTCCTGATCCTGGCCAGGCTCGAACCGGCAGCGCTGGTCGCGCTGGGCGGTGTGGTGCTGCTCGGCACGGGAGCGGCCCGGGTGGCCGGCGCGGTCGCGAACCTGCGCTCGGCCTCCCGGGCCGGGATGTGACGCGGGGTCCGGCTCACCGGCCGCCGAAGGTCTCGTACAGGACGTCCTGCTCCGCCTCGGTGAGGTTCGTCGCGATCAGGGTGCTGTTGCGGCCGTGGAACCGCTCGCCGAGCCGGTCCAGGTCGCCCTGCTCGGTCACCAGGAACAACGCCGAGGTGCCCGGCGTGACCTCGGTGCGGATCCTCTCGAGCTGGTCCCTGGTGATGCCGGAATCCTCCGTCGCCTTGCTGATCGCGCCCAGCGCCGCCCCCGCGACGCCGCCGACGACCGGGACGAGGAACAGCGAGCCGACCAGCAACCCCCAGAGGGCGCCCCAGCCGGCGCCGTGCTTGGTCTCGTCGTGCCCGTGCTCGACCGTGGGATGGTCGGCGTCGGCCGGCCAGCGGACCACGGCATGGTCGTCGATCTTCACGAAGCGCTCCGCCGCCGCGTCCTTCAGGACGGCCGCCGCGCGGTCCGCGCCGTCCGGGTCCTCGAACTTCCACACCGTGAACGTCGTCATCGTCTGCTCCCGATCGTGGGCCGGCATCCGTCAGAGCTGGGCGCCGCCCGGCCGGGGACGGCCGGTGCGGCGGTGCTGGCCCGGCCCCGCCGCGCCGCGGGCCGGGATCGCCGGTGGCGGCGGCCCGGCGCCCCCGGCGGAACGGGCGGATTCCGGGACGCTGGGTCGCGTCGATCCTGCCGACGACCCGATCCGCACCCGCTGCGGAGAACCGGGCCAGCGGTCTCAGACTGCTCCGGCGGGCGGCCGGGCGCCTCGTCCGCCCCGGGTGAATCCCCGATCTTCGCGGCCCCGATCCCGGCGCCGCTCGACCGCGTCCTCGATGAGCATGGAGACGAGGACCCCGCCCGCCGCGGCGAGGAAGGGCATGACCAGCAGCAGGCCGTAGTCGACCGGGGGCCGGCGGCCGCGGAGCACGGCGACGGCGCCCCCGATCCGCTCCCGGGGTGTGGTCATTCTGGCGGTCATCGGGTCACCTCTTCGGCTCGTGGTCTTCGTGGCGTCGGTGGTCCGCGGGATCGTCGAGGATCTGCGCCAGGCGCACGGTCCCGGCTCCCGGTCCCGGGCGTCCCGGGCCGCGTGGTAGGGCGCCGGTCACGCCGGCGATCACCGCGAGGCCCAGGCCGAGGACCTCGACGACCAGCAGCCCGGGCCCGGCGGTGCGTTCCGGCGTGCGCATGCGCAGCAGCAGCACCACGGCGAAGATCAGCAGCACCGCCCCGTCCAGCAGGAAGCGGCGGGCCGCCGTCCGCGCCCGGGCCCGGTTCCCGCCGGTGATCTCGCCGAGGTGCACGGTCAGCGCCGTCGTCAGGCCGCCCAGCAGGCCGGCGATCACGGTGCAGTAGGCCAGCGTGCCGATGATCCCGGGCCCGCCGAGCAGGCGGAAGACGTCGAGCAGGACCGCCACGGCCAGCAGACCGAGCGGGAACATCACCAGGACGGGCTGGACGGCGTTGCCTCGGATGCTGAGCCGGTTCTCCATGCGGATCCTCCGTGGCACCACTGTGGTGCGGTGTCCCGCCGGACGCCTCATCCCCGATGGGTGACGCGGCGGACCGCTCAGTGCAGCCACGCCTTCAGCGCGATCATCGTGATGCCGAACAGCCCCGCGATCGCCGAGGACAGGACCTTCTCGAGCGCGGACAGCCGGCCGTACCGGCCGATCCGCCAGCCGGCCAGGCAGAGCAGCACGGTGCTGCAACCCAGCGCGGCCAGGACCGCCGTGCGCAGAGTCGTGCCCAGCAGCCGGGTTACGAGCAGCACACCCAGGGGCAGCAGGGAAGCGGTGATCATCTCCCAGCCGCTGGTCAGCTGCGTCCGGACGGTCTGCCACCGGGGACGATGGCCCTCGTGGATGCGTTCGGCCAGGATCCGGGCGTAGCGTTCGCCCGCCCAGTAGACGCCGAGCGTGACGAGCACGGCGACGGCGGTGGTCATCGCCGTCGGTGCGTGCGAGCTGGCCAGGACGGCCGCGCTCACGATGATCCCGTAGATGCCGGCCGCCGTGGCCTCGCGTACCTCGTGCGCCGACCGGGCCCGCCGGGACCGCGCTGCCGGATCGGTGGGCGATACCTGCACGACGCCGCCCGTCAGCTCACGCCGGCCACGGCACTGTCCGCCTCCGGGACCGCCGGGCGTGGGCGGGCCCCGCCCGACCGCGCGGCGACGGTGACCACGAGCTCGTAGGCGGCCAGGCCCAGCGCGATCACCAGCAGCGACGTCCACGACGACAGCACCAGCGCGGCCCCGGCGGCCACCACGATCCCGCCCACCCGCAACGGATCGCGATGATCGGCAACCCACCCGGGTCCCCGTGTCACCACGGTCCGGCCGGCCGTACCGGCCCCGCGGCCCGTCGTGCGCAGCCCGGAGCCGAGCATCCGGCGCAGCCACGTCGGCCCCCGGCCCGGCCCGATCAAGTACATCGCCAGGGCCAGGACCGCGCCGATCACCAGCAGCTGCGTCCCCCGGGTCCGCAGGAGCCCGAAGACGCTGGTCAGGGTGGCCGCCACGCCGTCGCGGTAGACCCCGGCCGGCACCTCCAGCAGCAGGTGGTTGCGTACGACGCGCAGCAGGGCCGTGACGGTCACCGCGGCGACCACCAGCCACAGACCCAGCTGCAGCAGCGTGCGCCGCCGCTGCGGCGACACCACCAGCGCGAGCACCAGCAGGACGACGGTGCCGACCACTCCCAGGACGAGGTCCCGCTTGGCCGCCGCCACCGCCTGCTGTGCGGCCCACAGCTGCCCGGAGTCGTAGACGGTGAACCGGGCGAAGTTCTGCGGCAGCGTGACCCCGAGCGCGTCCTGGACCCGGGCTCGCAGGTTGTCGGGAATGGCGCCGCTGCTGAGATCCGGCAGCGAGATCTGCCGGCCGAACAGCGTCGGCAGCTCGGTGCTCAGCTCGCGGAGCACCTGGTTGATCAACGGAAGCAGGTCGATGTCGACCCGGTCCGCCCGTCCGGTCACGACGGTGCTGGTGCCGTTGATGATGGCCAGGGCGCGCTGGTGGGCGCGGCGGTTGAGCTCCTCCCAGATGCGCGCGAAACGCTCGCTGCGCAGGACGTTCGAGACCGTGCTGCGGACCACGCCCCGCAGCTGGCCGGTGACCGGACCGGCGATGAAGGCCGCCTGCTCCGGCAGCACCGTCCGCAGCCGCTGTTCGACGTCGACGGCCTCGAACACCTGCGTCGTGGCGTACTCCGCGACCGCCGCGGTGATCGCCGGGTCCCGCGGCAACGGCGCCACGGTCGCGACCCACCGGTCGGTGTTGAGCACGGTGGTGGCCGCCCAGACCCCGACGACGCTCGCGACGAGCGCGAACGCGGTGAGGACGACGAGGAAGGCGGCCGTGACCCGGCGCAGCGAGCACACAGCGGCGGCCCGCCGGTCACGGTTGTCGAGCCGGGCGTGCAGGACGGACACCTCCGCGCGCAGCCGCTCCAGCTCCTCGAGGCGCACCGGATCATCGGCGCCGTCGGCGGGCGGCGGGGGCGTCTCCGGCTCCCCGGACGTGTGCGCGGAGACCTGTTCGCTGGCAGTCATGGCGCAATCCGTTCTGTGCTCGTCCCGGGACCCGCGGGTCTCAGCGATAGGGCCGCGGCGCCGGCGGAACCGGGGCGGGGCGCATGGCCGCGTGGGCGGACCCCGCGACCAGCGACCCGATGGCCACACCGAGGAAGAAGTTCAGGCCGGCGGTGAAGAACCGCGAGCCGAAGTCGTGCTCCGTGACGAACGGGGCCAGCATCGCCGTCACCGTCGCCAGCGTCATGACCCACCCGAAGAACAGCATGGGGCGCGGGGTGAACAGCAGCAGCACGTGCATCAGCCCCGTCGCCACCAGGCTGAGCACCGCCGCGCCCAGGGCGTACCACCCGGTGCTGGCGTCGCCCCACACCCCGGCGCCCTTCGGCGCGAGCACGTCGACGCCGAACAGGCCCCGGCCGATGAGGATCCCGACGACGGCGATGAGCGCCGCCACGACCCCGGTCGCCGCGCCGCCCGCCCACAGCTTGCCCGCGTTGACCGTGGGTCTCGACCGGGGAGTCGCGGACTGGTAGTTCGCCGTCATGGGTTCCCTCCTCGTCCTGCGGCACGGTGACCGCTCGGGGTCGAGCGTCGTCGCCGCGGGGGCCGCGGTGCCTCATCCAGCACGGGTGAACGCGTCCTCCGCGCCGGCCCGCGGGCCGCGGTCATTCGCGGCGGACGATCCCCCCGGCCGCCCTCCCGCGCTGGGATGGGGGCGTGACCTCGGGCGCCCTGGCATTGATAGCGGCCGTCGTGTTCGCCTGGGGGGCGTTCTCGGCGAAGCTGGAGCGTGCCGACCTGACCGCGCCGATGGCCTTCGTCGGCATCGGCGTCCTGCTGGCCGGCAGCCTTCCCGCCGACGCGGGCGCCACCGGGGTCACGGTGCTCACCGAGGCCACGCTCGCCTGGGTGCTGTTCTCCGACGCGTCCCGGGTCGGGCTGCGCGAGCTGCGCGGTGACGCCGGGGTGTACGGCCGGCTGCTCGGCATCGCCCTGCCGCTGACCGTCGTGGCCGGCGCCGCCGGCGCCTGGCTGCTGCTGGACGCCCCGGCGCCGTGGTACGCGTTGCTCATCGGAGCCGCCCTGGCGCCCACCGACGCCGCCCTGGGCGCGGTCGTGATCACCCATCCGGCGGTGCCGGCCCGGATCCGCCGCCTCCTCAACGTGGAGAGCGGGCTGAACGACGGCATCGTCACCCCGGTCGTGCTGGTCGCGCTGGCCGGTGCGGCGTCGGCCCCCGGACACGCCGGCCCGAACGCGATCACGGCCGTGCTGCAGCTGGCGGGCGGCGCGCTGATCGGCCTGACCGTCGGGGCGGTCGGCGGACGGCTGCTGCGCATCGCCGGCCGGCGCGGCTGGACGGACGACAGTTTCGCCGGGCCCGCCGTGCTGGCCCTGGCCCTGCTCGCGTACGCGGCGGCCGTGGCCGGGCACGGCAACGGCTTCGTCGCCGCCTTCGCCGGTGGTATCGCGTTCGGCCACGTCGCCGGCCGGGGCGGTCCGCGCGAGGTCTTCTACGTCGAGGAGACCGCCGGCCTGGCGTCCCTGCTGGTCTGGCTGCTGTTCGGCGCGTTCGCGGTGCCCCTGCTGTACGGCCGGGTCGACGTCGCCCTGCTGCTGTACGCCGTGCTGAGTCTGACCGTCGTCCGGATGGCCCCGGTCGCGCTGGGCCTGATCGGCGCCCGGCTCGGCGGTCGTACCGTGGCGTTCGTCGGCTGGTTCGGCCCGCGCGGGCTCGCCTCCGTGGTCTTCGCGCTGCTGGCGGTGGAGGAGCTGGGCGAGCGCGCCGGCCCGGCCGTCGCCGCCATCGTGCTGACGGTGCTGCTCAGCGTGGTGGCGCACGGCGTCAGCGCGGGTCCGTTGGCCACCCGCTTCGGCGCGGCCGGCCGAGCCGCCGCCGGTGCGGCCGGCGGTGAACCGGCGGCCGCCGCCCGGCTCCGGCGGTCACCCGCCCGGGGCGGACCGGGCGCGGGCGGGCCGACCGGCGGAACGCCGTGAGCGCCGGCGCGGCGCTGCCCCGGCGCACCTCGCGGGCGTCGACGGTCGTGCTCGTGGTGCTGATCTGCTGGGCCGCGCTCGCCGTCACCATCGCCGTCGTGCCCGGCATCTCGGCCGGCAGCGGCGGGGCCGTCCTGCTCGCGGCCGTGGTGCTGGGCCTGCTCGGCGCGGTCGTGCGTCCGGCGGCCGCCGTGCTGCTCACCCACCTCGGCTGGGCCGGCGTGGTCGGCGGCTGGCTGCTGGGCCAGGCCCTGCTCGTCTATCTGGCGCTCTCGGTGACCCCGGGCCTGCAGGTAACCGGCTTCTGGACCGCCTTCTGGGCCTCCTGGGTGTACGCCGGCCTGGTCAGCGCCGGGCTCTGGGCGGTCACCGCCGGCCAGCCGGCCATGGTCGTGCGCCATCTGCTGCGGGTCAACCGCCGGGCCCGCCGGGCCGCGACCACCAGCGACGTGCCGGGCGTGGTGTTCGTGCAGATCGACGGCCTGTCCGCGCCGCTGGCCCGGTGGGCGCTGGCCTCCGGCGCCCTGCCGACCGTGACCAGGTGGCTGCGCTCGGGCAGCCACACCCTGGTGGAATGGCATGCCCGGCTGCCCGCGACCACGCCGGCCAGCCAGGCCGGGCTGCTGCACGGCGCGAGCGCCGAGGTGCCGGCCTTCCGGTGGTACGAGAAGGAATCGGGCCGGCTGGTCGTCACCAACCGTCCCCGCGACAGCGCCCTGGTCGAGTCCCGGCTCTCCGACGGCCGCGGCCTGCTGGCCGACGGCGGCGTCAGCGTCAGCAACGTCTTCTCCGGCGACGCGCCCACCAGCGTGCTGACCATGAGCACGATCGGGCAGCGCGGGGCGGCCGGGCGACCCGCGCGCTACCTCGCCGTGTACCTGCTCGACCCGTTCGGCCTCACCCGGTCGCTGTTCCTGACCGCCGCGGAGATCGTCCAGGAACTCCGGCAGGCCCGCCGGCAGCGGCTCCGGCGGGTCCGGCCGCGCACCGCGCGGACCGCCTCCTACGTGCTGCTGCGCGGGCTGACCAACGCCCTGCTGCGCCACCTCAACCTGTCGATCATCGCCGAGCACGTCATGCGCGGCGCGCCCGCCGTCTACTGCGACTTCGTCGACTACGACGAGATCGCCCATCACGCGGGGCCGACCCGTCCGGAGGCGCTGGCCGCCCTCGAGGGGATCGACGACGTGCTGGCCACGCTCGAGGCGGTGGCGTCGGCCGCGCCGCGCCCGTACCGGTTCGTCATCGTCTCCGACCACGGCCAGAGCCAGGGCGCGACCTTCGCCCAGCGCCACGGCACCACCCTGGAGGAACTGGTCCGCGGGCTCAGCTCGGGCGTGGTCCCGACCGTCGCGGCCGGCCGGGACGACGAGCACGCCGGACGGGTCCGGGTGCTCAAGGACGAGCTGGTCCCCGGCCCGGCCCGGCCCGCGCCCGCCCCGGTCCCGCCCCGGCCGGCGATCGTGGTGACCGCGTCCGGCAACCTCGGACTGGTCTACCTGGCCGACCACCCCGGCCGGGCCGGCATGGAGGAGATCGAGGAGCGCCACCCGCGGCTGCTGGCCGGTCTCGTGGCGCATCCGGGCATCGGCTGGGTCATGGTCCGCTCCGACCGCCTCGGACCGGTGGTGCTGGGCCGGGCTGGCCGCCGGCTGCTGCGCGACGACCGGGTCGAGGGCGAGGACCCGCTGGCCGGCTTCGGCCCGGCCGCCGCCGCCGACCTGCGCCGCCACGACCAGCTCCGGCACACCGGCGACATCGTCGTCAACAGCGCCTACGACCCGGTGACGCAGGAGGTCGCCGCGTTCGAGGACCTGATCGGCTGCCACGGCGGCCTCGGCGGCTGGCAGGACCGTCCGCTGCTGATCCATCCCCGGGCCTGGCCGGTCGACGGCGAGCTGAACGGCGCCGACGCCGTGCACGCCCAGCTGGTGCGGTGGCTGGAGCGCTTCGGTGAGCGGTCCGGGCCGCAGCCGTGAGCATGCTCAGCCTCCCGCGTCGGCGTCGCGGGACTCCTCGCGGTTGCGCTGCCAGCCGCGCGGCCGCCAGTTCTCCACCACCTTGGCCACCGCGGTCACCAGGAACAGCTGACCGATCAGGGCCTCCAGCACCGCGATGCTCTGGGCCGGGTTGGTCGCGGGCACCAGGTCGCCGTAGCCGGTCGTGGTCATGGTGACGAAGCTGAAGAACAGCGCCTGCGGCAGCGCCGGATCCCCGGCGTCACCGAACAGCGGGCCGGGCTGCAGGGCCGCGACGCAGGCGTACGAGAACCCGAACGCCATGCCGATGAGCAGGTACGCGGCCAGCGCCCCGAGCATCGTCTCCCGGTCGACCCGGCGGCGACCGCCGAGGTCCCGGACGATGGCCAGCGGCGCGACCAGGTACAGACCGGCGGCCGCCAGGAAGGTCAGCCCGGTGAGCGCCCCGCCCGGGGCGAACAGGGCGCACACTGCCGCCACCACGGCCAGCGCGACCACGGCGGCGGAGGCGAGCCGCACTACCGGACGGGCGTGCGACACCCGTAACGCCTGCCACACCGTGCCGGTCTGCAGGACCAGCAGCACGGTCGGCAGTGATCGTCCACCGGGCAGCAGCGCCAGCACGTACGTCGCGACGATGAGCATCAGGACGACGGCGTAGCCGTGCCGCGCCGGCCGCAGAAGGGCCCGCTGCCGCATACCGGCCGGCCCGGCTCAGCGCGCCGGGTGCGGCGGCGACGGTGGATCCTCGTCGTTGGGCAGCCGCCGCACCTCGATGAGGCGGAGTCCGAGGCCGTGGATGCGGGAGATCAGCCCCACGACCGCGGACTGGTCCGGCAGCGACCCGTGCAACACCGTCTCGGGTGGCTCCACGCTGACGGTCAGGTCCTGCAGCTCGGCCAGCAGTTCCGCCGGGATCACCCCGGCCACCCTGACCTGGTATGACGCCTCAAGCATGAGCGTTGCCTCCTCGCCGTGTCCGCGTCATCCCGTGAACCTGCCGTTGCGCCGGAACTCGGCCTGCATCATGGCGATCTCCTCCTGGCCCGGCACGACGATCTGCGGATCAGGGGTGAAGTCGAGCTCGGTGCTGCGTTCCTTGTAGTCGACCGCGTTGAGGATGACCTTCATGGTGTTCAGCCGGGCCTGCTGCTTGTCGTTCGAGCGGATGATCACCCACGGGGCCGACCGGGTGCTGGTGCGCAGCAGCATCTCGTACTTGCGGTCGGTGAAGTCGTCCCAGCGGCTCTGCGCCTGCATGTCGATCTCACTGAGTTTCCACTGGCGCAGCGGGTCGGTCAGGCGGCGTTCGAAGCGGCGGGCCTGGGTCTGCTTGGTGACGCTGAAGTACAGCTTCACCAGCACCGTGCCCTGCCGCACCAGGTCCTTCTCGAAGCCGGGCACGCCCTGCAGGAAGTCCTGGTACTCCTTGCGGCTGCAGAATCCGAAGACCCGCTCCACCATCGCCCGGTTGTACCAGCTGCGATCGAACAGCACGATCTCCCCGCCGGCCGGGAACTGGGCCACGTAGCGCTGGAAGTACCACTGCGAGCGCTGCTCCTCGCTGGGCCGGCCGAGCGCGACGACCCGGTAGTGCTTCTCGTTCATGTACCGGGTGACCCGGCGGATCGCCCCGCCCTTGCCGGCCGCGTCGCGGCCCTCGAAGAGCACGATCATCCGCAGACCCTCGTCCTCGAGGTAGCGCTGCAACTTGAGCAGTTCGACCTGCCACGGCCGCAGCCGGCGGTCGGAACGCAGTTTGCGGTCCAGCGCCGCCCGCTCCCGCCGCAACGCCATCAGTTCCCGCATCGCCTCCTCGTACGCCGCTGCGATGTCCGCCGAGGGCGGTGACGGGGCCATCGGGTTCCTCCTTCTGCCGGCTGGCTCTCAGCGTGGACCACGGCCGGGACCGGGGGCTCATCCCGGGTGAGTGACGTCGGGGATGAGCCCCAGCGACCGGGCCCGGCGTACCGCCTCGTTGCGCCGGGCCGCGGAAAGCTTGCGGAGGATGCTGCGGACATGGGTCTTGACCGTGTTGACCGACACGTAGAGCGTCGCGGCGATCTCCTCGGTCGGCAGCATCGCCGCCATGCCCTGCAACACCTCCATCTCGCGGGGACTCAGCGCTTCCACGATGACCAGATCGCCGGCGCCGGGCGCTCGACCGGCGCCCGTCGCGGCGCCGGTCAGCGCGCGCGTCTGCTCGGCGAAGTCGGCGCCGACGAGTCCGCTCAGCCGGGCCCACACCTGGGCCACGTCGCGGCGCCGGCCCGGCGCCGAGGCGGCGCGCAGGGCGTGTTGCAGTGCGGTGCGGGCCTGGCCCGCCTCGCCGAGCTGGCCGGCGATCCGGGCCCGGGCGAGCCACGCGTCGACGCCGATCGCCGGGTCCAGCCCGGCGGTGTCCAGCACCGGCGTGAGGAGCTCGGCGGCCCGCTCGGGGTCGCCCTCGGCGGCGAGGGCTTCGGCGTGCAGCACGGCGACGTCCGGCGGGTACGGCCGGGCATAGCCGGCCACGGCCGCCAGCGCCTCGGCGGGCCGTCCGGCGCCGATCAGCAGCCGGGCCCGGGAGACGCACAGGTCGCGGACGAGCCACTCCGGCGGGGCGGGCTGGGCCCCCGTCCCGGCCCGTTCGAGCACGCGCAGCGCGCCCGGGGAGTCGCCGCGCAGCCGCAGCCGGCGCGACTGGACGAGCGCCACGGCGGCCGCGGCGACCGGGTCCGGCGGGCCGAGGTGTTCCGATTCGGCGGCCCGCAGGTGGTGCGCCGCGGCCTCGGCGTCGTCGCGCTCCACTGCCACCCAGGCCAGCACCACGCGGGCCAGGCGGGTGTGCGCCGGGGTCAGGCCGTACCGGTCGGCCTCGCCGGTCGCGTCGGTGGCCAGCTTCTCGGCCTGCCGCAGCCGCCCGCGGTGGGCCTCGATGAGCGCGAGGTGCTGCCGGGAGCTGATCGCCAACCTCGCGCAGCCGCCGGCCGGCGCGACGGTGACCTCCGCGAGGCAGGACGCGGCCGCGTCGAGGTCGCCGGCCTGGCTGTGCGCGAGCCCGCGGGCCGCCACGGTCAGCGCGCGCAGCTCCTGGTGGGCCGCCGTCACCTCGGCCGGGGTCCGGGCCAGGGCCTGCTCGGTGGCCGGGGTCAGTTGCAGCACCTGCTGATGGTCGGCCCGCGCGGCCGCGAGCAGCACGTTGAGGATCGAGTCGGCCAGCGCCAGCGCCTGGCTGTACTCCCAGTCGCGCCGGATGACCAGGTCCTGGGCCCGGGCGAGCTGGAGCGCGCACCGATCGACCGCGGCGTCGGCCAGCGCCAGGGCCGCCGACACGATGGCGGCCTCGGCGCTGTCGCAATCCTCCGGGAGGTGCGCCAGCAGGGCGCCCAGCCGGCCGTGTCGTCCCTCGATCACCAGCCGGCCGACCGCGTAGTGATCGACGACGATGGTGGCGGCCGCCGCCCAGTCCCGCGCCTGGACGGCGTGGCCGACCGCCTCGACCGTCCGGCCGCGGGCCGCCAGCCAGCGCGCGGCGTGGCTGTGCAGGGCGGACGCCCGCAGCGGGTTCTCGTACCGCAGCCGGGCCCGGAGGAGTTCGGCGAAGAGCCGGTGGAACCGGTACGTCGTGGAGTGCTCCGTGGCGGGCTGGACGAAGGCGTTGCGCCGCTGCAGGTGCTCGAGCAGCCGCCGGGCGTCCGCCCGTCCGGTCACGGCCTCGGCCAGCTCCGGGGTGAACGTGTCCAGGACGCTCGTCTCCAGCAGGAAGTTCTGCACGTCCGGCGGTTGCACCCGCAGCACCTCGTCGGTCAGGTACCCCGCGACGCCGGTGTCCTGGCCGGTCATGGTGGCCAGCAGGCGGTCGGCGTCCGGCTGGCCCTGCAACGCCAGGGCGAACAACCGGAGGCCGGCCGCCCAGCCCTCGGTGTGCTCCAGCAGCGCGGCCAGCCCGGTCCGGCTCAGCTCGACACCGTGCAGGGCCAGCAGTTCCCCGGCCTCCGCGGCGGTGAAGGCCAGGTCGCCGGTGCGGATCTCGGCGAGCCGGCCGGCCAGCCGGTGCCGGTGCAGCGGCACCGGCGGGTCCCAGCGTCCGATCAGGACCAGCCGCAGCATCGGGCCGGCGTGCCGCAGGACGAATTCCAGCTCCGCGGCCCAGGGCGCCTCGCCGGCCGGCGAGGCGCCGTCGAGCACCAGCACCAGCGGCTCGGGTCGCAGGGCGAGCGCGGCGGCCAGCCGGATCAGGAACCTGCGGTCCGCCGCCCCCGGAACGCTGCCCGGGTCCGCCGGGAGGGCCATCCCCGCCCGGCGCAGGGCCGTCACCACCTGGGCCCAGAAGTCGCTCGATCGGTCGTCGTCGTCGTCGTCGTCGTCCAGCGTGATCCAGGCGACGGCGACGCCCGGGGCGAGGCCGTGGACCCACGAGGCCACCAGCTGGGTCTTGCCGCTGCCGGCCGGGCCCACGACCAGCGTGACCGGCCGGTCGTCGCGATCGGGCAGCGCATCGAGCAGCCGCGGCCGTGGCACCAGGAAGAGCGGCTGCTCCGGAACCGCGAACCGCGACGGGAGCACGGGATCATCAGCCGGCCTCGGACTGATGACGGGTGCGACGAGGGCGAGATCAGCACGCACGGGACCTCCGGTAAGAAAGTCGAACGCGGAACCGGATCTTCAGCCTTCCGGACCCGGCAGCCGTCCACATCGTTCGAAACGGATTAGTCACCGGTGGAATCGTCTCCGGCGGATGGTGCGTCGCCGCCGGTGGCGAGGTCTGGTGGCAGGAGGGCCGGATCCGGCCGGTGCGCCGCGTGGAAGGATGCTCCATGGCAGGTCAGACGGTAGCGGAGAGCACCAGGACGGCGTTCGGCGAACCGGGCGCGACCCCCGCGGCGAGGGCCGCGGCCGGGGTTGCGGCGCGGGCGCGGGCGCCCCTGGACTCGCACGTGAGTATGCCCACAGACGACGAGCGGCCGGACCCGGTCGAGGTCCTCGTGACCCAGTCCGCGACGCGGCTGCCCGAGCTGGTGCCGATCCGCTACGGGCGGATGCTCGTCTCGCCGTTCGCCTTCTTCCGGGGCGCCGCCGCGGTGATGGCCGGGGATCTCGCCCGCACGCCGACGTCGGGACTGCTCAGCCAGCTCTGCGGGGACGCGCACCTGAGCAACTTCGGGGTGTTCGCCTCGCCGGAGCGCCGGCTGGTGTTCGACGTCAACGATTTCGACGAGACCTATCCGGGGCCGTGGGAGTGGGACCTCAAGCGCCTGGCGGCGAGCCTGGTCGTCGCCGGACGCGAGAACGGCTTCCGCCGCAAGGCGCGCGCCGGGGTCGTGCTCGCCGCGGTGGGCCGGTACCGCCAGGCGATGCTCCGCTTCGCCGGCCGCGGGCACGTCGAGGTCTGGTACGCCCACGCCGACCTGGAGGAGATCAACGGGCTGCTGCGCAACGAGCTCAGCGGGGCCCACCGCAAGCGTTTCGCCGCCGCCCAGGCCAAGGCCCGTACGCACGACAGCATGCAGGCGTTCCGCAAGATGACCGGCCTGGTCGACGGGCGCCGTCGCATCCTGGCCGATCCGCCGCTGCTGGTCCCGGTGGACGATCTCCTGCCGGACACCGGCCGGCGGGAGCTGGAGGAGCAGATCCGCGACCTGCTCGCCGGCTACGCCGCCACCCTGCCCCCCCGATCGGCGCCTGCTGTTCTCCGCCTTCCGGTTCGTCGATCTCGCCCGCAAGGTCGTCGGGGTGGGCAGCGTCGGGACCCGGTGCTGGGTGGTCCTGCTCAGCGGGCGCGACGAGAACGATCCGCTGCTGTTGCAGGTCAAGGAGGCGCCGCCCTCGGTGCTGGCCGGGCAGGTCCCGGACGTGACCGTCACCGGGTGGCGCAGCGAGGGCGAGCGCGTCGTGACCGGACAGCGGCTGATGCAGGCCACCGGCGACATCTTCCTGGGCTGGCAGACCGTCACCGGCATCGACGGCCGCACGCGGGACTTCTACGTGCGGCAGCTGCGCGACTGGAAGGGCTCGGCGGTCGTCGAGACGATGGACCCCGAGGCGATGCGGGTGTACGGCGCGCTGTGCGGCTGGACCCTGGCCCGGGCCCACGCCCGCACCGGTGACCGCATCGCGATCGCCGGGTACCTGGGCGACAGCGTCGCCTTCGACCGGGCGCTGGTGGAGTTCGCCGAGCACTACGCGGACCGCAACGAGCGGGATTACGACCTCCTGGAGGAGGCGGCCCGGGCCGGCCGCATCCCCGTGCACCGCGGGGTGTGAGGACGCGGCCCGGGCTCAGGCGGGCGTCTCGGTCTCGGCTTCCCGCAGCCGGGCGTGGAACAGCCCGAGGCGGTAGAGGCGCTCCAGCCGGCGCACCGTGAACGGATGGGACCGCGGCAGCTGCGAGACGGCGACCCAGAAGCCCCGCAGCGAGCGGCCCTGCCGGACCAGCTCGTCGACGTCGACGACCTGCTCGGTGTGCCGGCCCGAGGCCAGCAGCACCAGTCCGGTCATGCCCAGCGGCGCCAGGTGGGCACCGTGGCGGTCGCACGAGTACTCCCGCAGCCGGGACAGCGCCGGGCCCAGCAGCGGGATCCGCTCCGAGTACGCCACCGCGAGCTGGTACCACAGCGAAACGTGGTGCAGCCGGATGTGACCGAGCTCGTGGCCCAGGATGAACCGCAGGCCGTCCCGGTTGTCGTGGTAGAGGTTCACGAACAGTTCGTTGGACAGCACGACGTAGTCGTGTCCGGTGGCCTGCGCCGCGAAAGCGTTCAGCGCGCCGTTGCCGTTGCCGAGGTAGATCTGCGGGCGCCGGCGCAGGCCGAGCCGGCGGGCGAAGGCATCCGCCGTCTGGAAGAGCTCGGGGTACTGGCGGGGCGACAGTTCGACAGCGGTTCCTCGGATGGACGCCCGCTGGGTCTCGCGGATCACGATCAGGGTGGGGATCAGCAGCAGCAGGCCGATGAGCGCACTGCGCACGGCGGTGGCCCAGCCGGTGTCCTGCAGGCGTTCCGGCAGCAACGGCAGCGACACGGCGGCCTGCACGATGAAGCCGATGATGAGCAGGTTCAGCACCACCATGAAGATGAAGAACGGCAGCTCGGCGGGGTGCCGGAGCCGGCCGGCGGGGGCGGGTTGCTGCTTTGACGTCGACACAGCGATCCTCCTGTGATCGTTCCTGCCGCTGGCGCTGGCGCACGGTGGAGCCGTGCTGACGCCGAGCCTGCGCCGCCGGGCCGGACCGTGCCTCACCCCGCCGAGGTGAGGTCGGCGCCACCGGCCGGCACGACAATGCCGGAAGGTCCTGCAGCTGCGACGGAGGCCGCCATGCTCGTCATCGCACACCTGTCCGACCTGCACCTGGGCGCGCACGAGCCGTCGGCGGTGGCCACCGTGGCGGCCGACGTCGCCGCCGTGGTCCCCGCGCTGACCGTGGTCACGGGCGATCTGACGATGCGCGCCCGGACCGGGCAGTTCCGCCTGGCCCGCGAGCTGCTCGATCGGCTCCCGGGGCCGCTGCTGGTGGTGCCCGGCAACCACGACGTGCCGCTGGTCGGCGTCGACCGGCTGGTGGGGCCGTACCGGCGCTACCGGCGTCTGGTCCAGGCGGATCTCGATCCGGTGTTGCGGCTGCCCGGGGTGACCGTGATCGGGTTGCACACCTCGCCGGCGTGGCGGTGGAAGAGCGGACGGGTGTCCCGGCGGCAGAGCGAAGCGGTCGTCACGGCGCTCGGATCCGCCCCCGCCGGCGCCGTCCGGGTGCTGGCGATGCACCACCCGCCGCGCGCGGGCGGCCTCGCCCGGATCATCGGACGCGCCCGGCTGCTGCGGGCGGTCGCGCTCACCCGGGCGGACCTGGTGCTGGCCGGGCACACCCACGTGCCCGGGTCGGCCCTGATGGGGCTGGACGGGACGGCCCACCGGCCGGTCGAGGTGGTGGCCGGCACCGCCGTCAGCCGGCGGACCCGCGGCGCCGGCCGGTCGTGGACGACGATCCGGGTCGACCGGACGGCCGTGGTCGTCGAGGAGCGCGTGCAGGACGCCACCGGCTGGCGCACCGGCGCCGTACGGCATTTCCCCCGGCCCGGCTGACGGAGTGTTCGGCAGCCCCGCCCGGGTCGCTATCGACCGCTGGGCAACGAACTGGCGAAGGTGAGGAGAAGCTCGGCGGTCCGGGCCGGATCCTCGACCATGGGTGAGTGTCCGACGTCGGGCAGCACCTCGACCCTCGCGCCCGGGACCTCGCGGTACAGGGCGGCGGACGAGGACCGCCACCGCTGGTCCCGCCGGCCGAAGACCACGAGCAGCGGTTTGCCGAGGTCCGTGAGCCGGTCCGGCATCGGACGCCGGCGCAGGTAGTCGTCGGACGCACGGGACGCCGTCGTGAGGGAGTGGTAGGTCAGGCGACGCGTGTCGTCGACGAGCTGCTGAGGGATCGGGAATCCCGGTGCGAACGCGCTGCTCAGGCCGCGGCGGAGGATGCCGTCGGTGCGGAGGCGCCACAGCAGTTGCCCGACCATCGGGACCTCGACGAGCCGACCGACGGGTCCGTCGGAGACGAAGCCGTCCAGGCGGGGTCCGGTGTCGATGAGCGCGAGCGCGGCCACCAGGTCGCCTCGTTGCTCGGCGAGGGAGGTGGCGACGTAGCCGCCGGTGGAATGGCCGACGAGGACGGCGTGCTCGACGCCGAGGTGGTCCAGGGCCCGGCCGATCCGGCGTCCCTGCTGCGCGATCGCGTAGCCGTCGCCGGCGGGTTTGGCCGACCGGCCGTGCCCGAGCAGGTCGATGCGGATGACGCGCCAGGAGCCGGCCAACAGCGGAACGACCCGGTCCCACCAGCGGGTCGAGGCGCCGAGCCCGTGGATCAGCACCAGTGCCGGTGCGTCGCGGGGGCCGTCCTGGCTCACGTGGATGTCTCTGCCGTCGAGGCGCAGGATCGAGTCGCCGGTGGCGTCGGCGTCCTGCCGGGACACCATGACCGCGTTTCCCGTCAGCAGTCCGGCGACCGTGAGAAGGATCGTTGCGGCGATGATGCGGCGCCTGCGGCGGCGCGCGCGTTGCGGAGTGGTCATGAGGGCACTGTCGCGGGCCACGGGCGCCGGTGGATTGAACGAATGTTCCGCCGTGTCGGTGTGCGTAGCATGAGCTGATGCGACCGGCCGTGGACCAGTGCGCCGACGCGGCTGTGTGGGATGTCGCACGCCCGGCACGGCCCAGCCGGGTGGCCGGCGTCAGCCTGGCGGGGTTCCGTGACCGTGGCCTGAGCACGGCCGGCCACCGGGCGATCCCGCACCCGGCCGTGACCATGGCTCTGGATTTCGGCGCCGACCCGCTCATCGTGGACGATGCCGCCGGCCGGCAGCGGCGGGGGAGCCTCGTCGCCGGGCTCGGCTTCGGACCCGGCGCGGTCCGGGTGCGGGGCGAGAGCTTCCAGGCCGTGCAGGTACGCCTGTCGCCGGTCATCGCCGGCGCGGTCCTGGGCGTGTCCCCGGCCGACCTGGACGGCGCCGTCGTGGCCCTCGACGACCTGTGGGGCCGGCGGGCGTCACATATCCGTGAGCAGCTCGCCGACGCCTCCTCGTGGGAGGAGCGGTTCGCGGTGACCGACGCGATGCTCGCCCGTCGGAGCCGGGCCGGGTGGCCGGTGGATCGCGAGGTCGCCTGGGCCTGGAAACGGATCCTGGCCGGCCGCGGCCGGGTCCGGATCGACGTGCTCGCGGCGGAGGTCGGCTGGAGCCGCAAACGGCTGTGGTCCCGGTTCCACGCACAGATCGGCCTGCCACCCAAACGCGCCGCGAAGCTGGTCCGCTTCGACCACGCGGCCCATCGCCTGGCCGCCGGCGAGGACGCGGCCCGGGTGGCGGCCGACGGCGGCTATGCCGACCAGTCCCACCTGCATCGCGACGTCGTGGCGTTCACCAGAGCCACCCCGGCGACCGTGGCCGGCGAACCCTGGCTGGCCGTCGACGACATCGCCTGGCCGGATCGCCGGGCCGCACCGCGGTAGCCCTTCGCGAGTCAGCGCGCCGCCGGGGGGACCCGTACCACCGCGGTGCGCGCCACCTTGTCGTGCACGGCCTGGTGGCGGCGGTCGACCAGGGCCCACACCGCGCCGATCGGGAAGTAGGCCAGGACGAGGGCCCGCACCAGCGCCGCGGGCCAGGAGAGCCGGCGGCGACCCGTGGCGACGACCCGCAGGCCCAGCACCGCCATGCCCGGGGTCCGGCCGGCCAACGCCCAGAACACGGCGCAGTAGGTCGCCAGCAGCGCGGGCAGCAGCATGAGAAGGCCCGCGACGACCACGCGGGTGGCGTCGTGCAGGCGCGCGCCCATGACGGCGGTGATGACGGCGGCGGCCGCGGCGGCGGCGGTGCCGAGCGCGGCGACCAGGAAGGCGTCCATCAGGTACGCGACGGCGCGGCTGACCGGCCCGGCGTACTCGCGCGCGGCCGTGGTGGTCATAGCTCGAGCGGCGGCCCGGGCTCCGGGCGGACGGTACGACCGAACACCCGGGAGCTCATCCGGTCGACCGCCGTGTCGCCGGCCCGGGCCCCGGCGCGCAGGCGCCCGACCAGCTCGTCGACCATGCTCTCGCGCTGGCCCCGGATGAGCGTCTGGATCCGCTCGGGCTCCTTCTCCAGCAGCAACAGCACGTCGTCGAGCACGGCGAGCACGACCGGGCGGAGCACCCGCTGCAGCTGGCTGTCCACCACGAGGTCGACCAGCGGCGAGGTCGCGACCGTGGACACCGCGGCCTGCGCCGTCAGCCCGGCCTGCTGCCGCCAGTGCGTCCGTTCCGTGGCGCCCCGTTCGGCCAGCCGCTCGATGCCCCGGCGCAGGCCGGCGACCACATCGGTGGTGGCGCCCTCGACGGCGAAGGCGGCGCCCACCACCGTGTCGCCCCACCGCAGCAGCGTTCGCCGCGCCGCCGGCCGGGCCGTGTCCGCCGGCCCACCGGCCGGGTTCGCTGCGGCGGGCGGGGGCGCGGATTGCGGATCCATGCTGGTCATGTCGTCACGATGCGGCGTCACGCCCGCGGTGCGCGCCACCCGGAACGGATGAACGCGGGGCCCGCGGGCCCCACGAACGGCGATGCAGCCGGACGACGGTGCTCCGGCTGCATCGCTGGGGTGGCTGGTCAGTGGCGGCGGCGCCTCGACACGCGCCGTGCCGTGCGGCGTGCCGTGCGCCGGGCCACCCGGCGGGATCCGAACATCTGCTCACCTCCCTGGAAGGTCATCCGACGGCCGGCTACCGGGCCGCCGCGGTCTCGAGGTCGTGCAGTTCCTTGGCCTCCGAGGCGGTGGCCAGGCCGATGGCCACCAGGTCGAACGGGCTGATGAAACCGTCGCTGATCCGGAACCCGCCGGCCCGCGCGATGGCGTCGCGCAGCGGCACGGCCCAGTGGTGCTCGATGAGCAGGAGCGCCGCGGCGGAGTCGTCGGGGATGTCGGCCAGGATGTCCCAGGCGTCGTCGTCGCCGAACGCCGTCCGGCCCGCCACGGCGGCCTCGGCTCCGGCGGCGGCGCCGGCCTCCATGCCGGCCTCACCGTCGATGCCGAGCCCGATCAGCGCACCGACCTTGCTGCCCAGCTCGACGGCCTCGTTGATGGACAGGTTGCTCAGATGCTCCACCTCGATCTCGCCGCGGGCGTCCTTGTAGACAGCGAGTGCGTCGATGACGCGAACGGTGTCGCTCCTGCGGAGCTTCTCCAGCTCCGCGATCACCTCGCCGTGGAAATCCGGATGGGTGAAGCCCAACACGATCAATTGGACCGGACCGATGGCCATCTGCTGCCACTCCTCTCCTGCGACCGGACGAAGGGCGGGACCACGGCGAACGATGTGCCCCCGGGACCCGCCCGTACCGATCCTGGTGCCGGCGGCCGGGCCACCGCCTCATCCGGCGCGGGTGACGGCGGCCGGCCGCCGCCGCGGGCGCCGGCCCGGCCCGGGCCCCGGTTCATTCCCCCGGAATGAGGCCCGGGCCCGACCGGCGTGGCTGACTGGGGTCCGACGCCGGAGACGCGACCCGGCCGGGTAGATCAGCGAAGGGATGTGTTCGGATCATGGCAACACTTGTCGCCATCGGTTACCCCGACGAGACGACCGCGACAGCCGCGTCGTTGGAGGCTCAGAGGCTCGCCAAGGACCTCATCATCCAGCCCGACGCGATCGCGGCCATCAGCCGCGACCGTGAGGGCAAGTTCCACGTCACGACCAACCACCACGCGGTGGCCGGCGGCGCCTCCTGGGGAATGTTCTGGGGGCTGCTGTTCGGCGTCCTCTTCTTCATCCCGTTCCTGGGCATGGCCGTGGGCGCCGGCCTCGGCGCCCTCATGGGCAAGATGACCAAGGGCGCGATCAACAAGGAGTTCCAGGCGCAGGTCCGCGACCTGGTGCAGCCCGGGACCTCGGCGCTGTTCCTGGTCGTCGAGCACGTCACTCCGGACAAGGCCATCGAGGGCCTGGCCCAGTTCGGGGGCACCGTACTCAAGTCGTCGCTGCCCAAGGAGACCGAGGCGGAGCTGCAGGCCGCTCTGCACGGTGAGGCCGCCGACGCGCAGGCCGACTCGGCCGCGCCGGTCACCTCCGCGCCCTGATGAGCGGTCCGGCGTCCACCCGGTCCAGGCGAGGGTCCAGGGTGGACGGCCGGACTCCCCGGGATGCCGGTCCGCGTGGACGTACGTGGGCCGGCATCCCCCTTGCCGCGGTGTTCACTCCGGCGAGATGACGCGCCACCCGACTGCGGAAGTGAGGCTCGCCCGATGAAACGGATTTCTTTCCCGATCGCCGCCGTGGCGGTGGTGACGCTCGGCCTCGGCGGATGCGGCACCGATCAGCCGCCGGTGTGCGACAGTCTCGCCGCGGTGCAGACGACGATGCACCAGATCCTCAACGCCAACGTGGCCGAGAACGGCCTGGCCCCGCTGAAGACCCATCTGCAGCAGCTCAAGGCCGATGTCACCGTCCTGCTGACCGACGCCGCGGCGCAGTTCGCGCCCGAGGTGGCCGGCGTGCGGGCCGCGGCCGACCAGGTCTCGACCAGCGTCGCCACGGCTCAGCAGAATCCCGACGCGGCCCACCTGAACGAGGTCCGGATCACGCTCGGAGCCCTGCGGTCCAGCCTCAACGGTCTCGGCGACGCCATGTCGGGCACCTGTTGAGGCCGGGAGGCAGGCCATGACCGAGAGCGTTCCGGGGCGGGGCGAGCCGTACGCCGGCATCGAGCGCAGCACGGCGACGGCCTGGGTCGGCTGGGTGCTGCTCGGCGCGATCATGCTGGTGCTGCTCGGCGCCGTGCACCTCGGCACGGGCCTGGTCGCCCTGGTCCGTCCCGAGGTGCTGGCCGGGGGGCGCGCCGATCTGCTGGTGCCGCTGAGCCTGGACGCCCTCGCCGGGTTCCACCTGGTGCTCGGGGCCACGGCCGTGGTCGTGGGCGTGGGCCTGGTCCGCGGGTACCGCTGGGCGCGGCTCAGCGCGCTGCTCCTGGCGGGCGCGGCGGCCATGGTCAATTTCGCCTTCATCGCGGTCCACCCCGTGTGGTCGGTCACCGCGCTCGTCATGATCGCCGTCGTCAGCTACGCGGTGTCGGCGCACGGAGCCGAGGTCGCCGGCGCGTACGGCGACACCTGACAGGGGGACCACATGTGCTTCAGGCGGATCGGCCGCCGGATGCCGTGGCGCAGAGTTCCGTTGCGCCGTCGCTCGGACCGGATCCAGGCGTGGCTCACTCTGGCGGTGATCGTGACGGCGCTGCTGGCCGCGCCGGGGGCCGCCTGGTGGACGGCGCGCTCCACGTACGGTGCGGAGGCCCGAGCGAGCGAGTGGGAGGCCCGCCACCGCCGCGCGGTGTCCGCCGTCCTGGAGCAGAACGCCGCCGGGGTCAGCTCGACCGTCGACAGCGAGGCGCTGCCGGGCCCGGAGTACGTGCCGGTGGCGGCGCGCTGGACGGCGCCCGACGGCACGGTCCGGGCCGGCGCCGTCCCGGTCGAGGCGGGCGCCCGGGCCGGCAGCACGGTGACCGTCTGGATCGACGAGCTCGGGGCCCTGGCCTCGCCGCCGCGCCGGCGCAACGCCGTCCTGGACGCCACGGTGGCCGGAACGTTCGCGCTGACCGCGATGCTCGCGTTCCTGGGCGGGGCGCGGCGGCTCGTCATCTGGCGCCTCGACCGTCGCCGGCTGCGGTCCTGGGAGGCCGAATGGCAGATCATCGGACCGCGGTGGAGCCGACGGTGAGCGAGCGGAGGGAACGGGCGACCGCCCGGGGAGCCGTCGGCCGCTGGGTGCCCGGGGTGGCCGCCGTGACGACCTACCGCCGGCGGTGGCTGGGCAAGGACGTCGTCGCCGGCCTGGTGCTGTCCAGCCTGCTGGTGCCGCAGGGCATGGCCTACGCCGAACTCGCCGGCCTGCCCCCCATCACCGGCCTGTACACGACGGTGTTCGGCCTGTTGGGCTACGCCGTCTTCGGCGCCTCCCGGATCCTGGTGGTCGGACCCGACTCCTCGCTCGGGCCGATGATCGCCGCGGTGCTGGTCGCCACCATCGGCTCCGGCGGGGACCCGGCCGTGGCCGTCGGGCTGGCTTCGATGCTCGGGCTGCTGGTCGGCCTGACCATGGCCGTCGCGGGCGTCGCGAAACTCGGGTTCATCGCCGACCTGCTGTCCAAGCCGACCCAGATCGGCTACATGAACGGCCTGGCGGTCACCATCTTCGTCAGCCAGCTGCCCAAGCTGTGCGGGTTCTCCGTCGACGCCGACGGGTTGATCGGCGAGGCGAGCGGTTTCGTGCGGGGGCTGGCCAACGGCGACGCCGTGCCGGCCGCCTGCGTGGTCGGCCTGGTCACGCTGGCCATCATCGTGGCGTTGCAGCGCTGGCTGCCCAAGGTGCCGGCCGTCCTGCTCGCCGTGGGCGCCGCGATCGCCACGACCTCGGTGCTCGGGCTGGGCGACCGCGGCGTGGACGTGGTCGGCCCGCTGCCGGCGGGCCTGCCGCCCCTCACCATGCCGCACGCGTCCTGGTCCCAGCTGGTCCTGCTGCTCGGCGGCGCGGTCGGCATCACGGTCGTGTCGCTGACCGACACGATCTCCACCGCGTCGTCGTTCGCCGCCCGGACGGGCCAGGAGGTCCGCGCCGATCAGGAGATGATCGGTGTCGGCGCGGCCAACGTCGCGGCCTCTTTCTTCCAGGGCTTCCCGGTCAGCACCAGCGGTTCCCGGACCGCGGTGGCCGAGCAGTCCGGCGCCCGTAGCCAGCTGACCGGCGTGGTCGGCGCCGCCGTCATCCTGGTGATGCTCGTGCTGGCCCCCAACCTGCTGCGGAACCTGCCCCAGCCGGCCCTCGCCGCGGTGGTGATCGCCGCGTCGCTGTCGCTGGCCGACCTCCCCGGCACCGCCCGGCTCTGGCGGCACCGGCGGCTGGAGTTCGTCGTCTGCCTCACGGCGTTCCTCGGCGTGGCGCTGCTGGGGGTCCTGCCCGGCATCGGGGTCGCGGTCGGGATCTCGGTGCTCAACGTGTTCCGCCGGGTGTGGTGGCCGTACCAGACGGAGTTGCGCCGCACTCCCGGGCTGCCGGGCTACCACGACGTGCGCTCGTACCCGGCGGCCGAGCACCTGCCCGGCCTGGTGATCTTCCGCTTCGACGCCCCGCTGATCTTCGCCAACGCCCGGGTCTTCCGCGACCAGGTCCGCCGCCTGGCCCGCAGCCGGGAGCGGCCGGTCTGGATCGTGCTCGCGGCGGAACCCGTCACCGACGTCGACACCACCGCGGGGGACATGCTCGGACCGCTGATCGACCAGCTCGCCGCCCACGGCACCGCGCTGGTCTGGGCCGAGCTCAAGGACCCGGTGCGGCGCAAGCTCGACCGTTACGGCCTGACCCCGGCCATCGGTCCGGAGCACTTCTTCGCGACCCTGGACGAGGCGGTCGGCGCGTACCGGGCCCGGACCGGCGCCGGCTGGGCCGCGCCGGGGGAGGAGTCCCCGGTGGAGGGCGACGCGCATCCCCGGCCGACGTGACCCCGTGGCGATCATCCAGCGGCTGGACCGCCTGCAGCGGCGGCGGCCCGCGCTGGGTTTCGCGTACGCCGTCATCCGCAAGTACGCCGACGACGACGGCGGCCGGGAAGCGGCCCTCATCACCTACTACGGGTTCCTCAGCGTCTTCCCCATGCTGTTGCTGGCCCAGACGATCGTCACCCGGGCCCTGCCGCACCATCCGGAGCTGCGGCAGCGGGTGGTCGCGGCGATGGTGCCGCCGTCGCTGCAGGCCACCGTCGAGAGCGCGCTGAGCGCCCTGCCCACCGCGCGCACGGCCCTCGCCGTGGGCCTGGCCGGCCTGGTGCTGTCCGGAACCGGGGTGGTCCGCGCGGCGGCCCGTACGATGAACCATCTCGCCGCGGTCCCGCACCGGCTGCGGGCCCCGTGGCGCCCGGGACGGGTGCTGGCCGCCCTGGTCCTCGTGCTGGCGGGCGCGGCGGTCATCGGCTGCCTGGTCGTGGCCGCCGCGGCGCACCCCGGCCTGCCCCGGCTGTCCCGGCTGCTGGCGGTGGCCGGGGAGTTCGCGGTCGCCTTCGTCGTCCTGCTGCTCGTGGCCCGCCTGCTGGTGCAGTGCCCGGCGCCGGTGCGGATGCTCTGGCCGGCCGCCGCCCCGGGCGCGGTGGCGGTGACGGTCACGCTGGAGCTGGGAGCGGAGATCCTGCCGGGGTTGGTACGGCGGGCCGGCCCGGTCTACGGCGCCTTCGCGACCGTCGCGGGCATGTTCGCGCTGCTGTACCTGCTGAGCCTCGCGCTGGTGGTCGCGGCCGAGATCGCCGCGGTGCGCGGGGCGCGGCTGTGGCCCCGCGCCGTGGACCGCGCCCGGCCCACCGCCGCCGACGCGCACGCCCTGGCGCTGCTGGCCCGCGAGCAGGAGCGGTTCCCGGGGCAACGCATCGAGTCGTGGCTGCCGTGAGGCGGTCTCGCTCCCAGCGGATGATGCCCCGCACCCACGGGCCCGGGTTTGCTCAGCGGGAAGGTCGCGCCGGACCACAGGGACGAACGCCGAGGAGGCCAGGATGACCGGGACAGCCATGGAAGCCGGCAACGGCACGGCGGAGGGCTGGCCGAGCGCCGCCGAGGAGCTACGGTCGCTTCCGGTCCCCTGGGCGACCGTGCTGGCCACCGGCATCCTCGGGATCGCCTTCGGCGCCGCCGTGCTCATCTGGCCGGACGTCTCGCTGCGGATCATGGCCGCCCTCACCGGGGTCTGGCTGCTCCTGGCCGGCATCGCCCGGATCATCGGCGCCTTCCTGCCCGGCAGCGGCAGCATCGCGCGGCACATCCTGTCCGGGATCGTCGGCGTGGTGGTCCTGATCGCGGGCCTGGTCTGCCTGCGCGACCTGGTGAGCCGCCTCGCCGTGCTCGCGCTGCTGTTCGCGATGACCTGGATCCTCAGCGGCCTGACCGAGATCGTCCTCGGGCTGCAGCGCACCGGCCCGGCCCGCATCGGCCTGATCGTCGTCGGCCTGCTCTCCCTGGCGGCCGGGGTCGTCCTGCTGCTGGCGCCCGACGCGTCCCTGGCGACACTGGTGATCATGACGGGCCTCTGCAGCCTGCTCGTCGGCTTCGCCGAGGTGGTGCTGGCGCTGGTCCTGCGCCGGACGGCCGCCCGGGCGCAGGCGGCCTGAACGCGCTCACCTCGCGCTCGGAGCCACCACGGACCGGTGCTCTGCCCTACAGTGACTTTCATCGATCTGACGATCGTCCACCGTGGCCACCCGCCGTCAGGAGCGCTCAGTGACCCGATTCCGCATCCTCCGAACGCTGGCGGCAACGATGGTGGCGGTCCTCGCGCTCGTCCCGTCCGGCACGGCGCAGGCCCGCACCCCCGTGGTGCAGACGTTCGCCCAGCTGCCACCGGGCCCCTGGCGGATCAACGAGCCCGCCACCGTCGCCGGCAACGTCCTGACCCTCGGCCCGTACGGCTACGTCGGCCTGTTCGACGGCTCGCCCAGTGACTGGTCCGGCAACGCCGACAACAGCCTGGGCTGGACCGTCGAGGCGAGGATGCGCCTCGACGCGTCGGTGACCGAGGAGTGCGGCTCCGCCGAGCCGGCCCGGCTCTGGGCCGGCGACCACCTCACGGTCGTCACGGTGGGTTTCGCCCGCGGGCAGGTCTGCCTCACCTATCCCGTCCAGGTGCCCTACGCGATGGACACCCAGAGCGCCTTCCACACCTACCGACTCGACGTCCGCCGGGAGCGGGTGCGGTTGTCCGTGGACGGTCGCGTGGTCATCGCCCAGACCCTGCCCTGGTCGGGTGGGGGCACCCCGGCGTTGCTGGCGGAGAGCCTGACCGGAACGTCGCACTGGCAGTACCTGCGCTACGACACCACGCCGTCGCTGCCCCGGTGCACCATGCGCGGCACGCCCGGTCCCGACCGCCTGGTCGGCGGGCCCGGCGCCGACGTGATCTGCGGCGGCGACGGCGCTGACGAGCTGACCGGGGGCGGCGGCGACGACGTGCTGATCGGGGGCCTCGGCGCCGACGTGCTGCACGGCGGCCCGGGCCGCGACACCCTGGCCGGCGGGGACGACACCGACGTCCTCGACGGCGGCGCCGGGGACGACACCCTGTACGGCGGGCTGGGCCAGGACCAGTTCCCGGCCCAACCGGGCCCCGACGGCGCCGACGTCCTGTCCGGCGGCGGCGGGTACGACACCGCCGACTACCGCGCCCGGACCACTCCGGTCACCGTCAGCCTCGACGCGCAGGCCAACGACGGCGCCGCCGGTGAGCGGGACGCGGTCGGCCGGGACCGGTGGTCCGGGGACTCCGAGATCGAAGCGGTGCTCGGCGGGGCCGCGGCCGACACGTTGACCGGGGACGACTGGCGCAACTCCCTGACCGGCGGCGCCGGCCCCGACGTGCTGCGCGGACTCGGCGGCGAGGACACCCTCGACGCCCTGGACGGCGCGCCGGGCGACATCGTCGACGGCGGCGACTTCATCGACTCCTGCCGGGCGGACCCGGGTGACGTCCTGACCTCGTGCAACGAGCCGCGGTGCGCGCCGACGACGATGACGATGCCGCCCCCACCGACCTCGGGCCCGCCGCCGCCGGCCACGCCGACGCCGCAGCCGGCCCCGACGCCGTCCCCGAGCAACCCCGGTTCCGCGCTCCCCACGATCCCCGCCCCGCCGGGCCCGCCGCCGGCGACCCCGACCCCCACGCCGCCGTGCCTGACGCCGCCGCCGGACCCCACCGGCGGCCCGGCGGCGGAGAGCGGGCGCGGTCCCGCGACCGAGCCCGCTCTCCGGCTCGTCCCGGCCGGGCGGAACTGAGAACGGCTCGGCCGCCCGCTACGGGGTGAGGCCGACGATGCTGTCCGGCGAGATCAAGCTGATCTTCTGGTAGTCGCCCTGGTCGTCGACCGACAGGTAGTGGGGCAGCTGATGGGGGGCCGCGCCGCTCGCTGTGCCCGCCGGAGGGCGCTGGCCGCTCACGGCTCCAGGCGGCGGGCCGCGCAGAATGCGTTGTCGAAGGTGCCGGCGTGGCCGGCCCCGATGATCTCGGCGAGCTGTTGACGCCAGTTGGGCAGCCGCGGGTAGCCGGCGGCGACCGCGGCGGCGTCGGTGGTGTTGCGCTGTCCCCAGTGGATGGTCGCGCCGCGCCGCAGCGCCGCGGTCTCCAGCGCGTGCAGGATCTCCGCGTTGCCCTCGACGCCCTGCAACAGCGCGACCTCCACCGAGGCGGCCGGGTCGCCCTGCTGCATGCCGAGCATCGCCGAGGTGCGCCGGGTGAAACGCAGCGAGATGTAGCCGGCCACGGTGCGGCCCGCCCGGGCGGACCGGACGAAGGCGGGGAACGCGTCCTGTTCGAGGAAGTCGGCGTGCGCGTCGGTGCTCGCGTCGAAGAACACCTCCAGGGAGTCGGCCCGGTAGCACTCGCCGCCGGTCTCGGCGAGATCCATGAGCTCGTACCCGACGTCGCGCCGGGTCACCGACGGGCGCGCCCGGCCGAGCACGGCCTCGACGGCCCGGCGGACCAGCCCGGAGCGACCCAGCCGGTTGGCCAGGTTGCAGGCCCGGGCGACGAGGGCGCCCAGCGACACCCGCGCGAGGACGAGCAGCCCGAGCAGCCCGAGCAGGATCAGGCCGGCGAGGCCGACCAGGACGGGACCGACGACCGGGACGAACCACGACACCGCCATGACGACCACGGTCACCGCGATCAGCACCAGGACGATCGGGGTGATGGTGGAGTGCCGGCAGAGCAGCCCGAAGAAGTCCGGACCCTTCGGCTCCGGGTCGCCCTCCGGTACGGGGACGGTCCAGCGGCTCGTCAGGTGGCAGGTGTGGCGGCCACGCCGGTCCGCGTACGGCACGATGAGGGCCTCCACGAACCGGGTCCGCTCCGCGACGTCGCGCCCCGGGCGCGGCTGGTCGAAGCCCCGGAACGGCGCCCTCAGGCCGGCCGCCTCGTCCTCCCAGGACGACGCCCGCGTGACCTGCTCCAACCCGAACTGCCCGACCACGCGCAGGACGTACGCGTAGACGATGCCCATCCGCCCGGCGGACACCAGCACCGCGTCGAACAGCTCCGTGCAGGCGCGGTACTCGACGCCGGGCCGCAGCGCGCGGATCCGGTCCCGGTCGGTGATCGCGGTGTCCCGCTCGATCCACCAGTGCCGCCCGCCCGGCCCGACGAGCTCGACGGCCATCACCATGTCGGCCATCGGCGGGAGGTCGTGGTCGCCGCCGTGGGTGCCGGTGGAGATCGCACCGGCGAGCGTCTGACCGGCGGCGCCGCCCATGGTCGGCAGCGCCCAGCGCTGGCCCGCGCCCGGCCACGGGCCGGCGATCGCGTCGACCGGCAGGCGCGCCCACGCGCGGTCCGCCTCCGGCAACGGCCGGCGGTCGAGGCGCAGGTTGACCTCGTGGATCAGGGCGCCGGCCTCGACGTGGTAGAAGCTGTACAACGGTCCGGCCGGGTCCTGGCCCATCAGGTCGTGGCGGGCCCGGTCGGTGAGCGCGGCGGGGATCACGTCGTAGAGGGTGGCGCGCAGGCCCCGCGTTTCGACGAGCCAGTGGCGGCACACCGCGATGTCGGAGAACGACCAGTGGCTGCCGCCGGCGCGGACCTCCGGCGGCGGCTGCCGGCGCTCGGCCGCGCCGACGATCTCGAGGAGATCCTGCCGGGTGGTGGGGTAGTAGTGCCGTTCCGGTCGCTCGACGACCACGTCGCCGGCCCAGTTGCTCCACCGTCGCCGGTCCCATCTGACCATGACCGTCGTCTCCCTCAGTCGGTCCCCGTCCGGGCCTCTACGGTGGCCCGGGCGCCGGGCCGGGGGAAGGGACCTGGGTCCCGGCGCCCGGTCCCAGACGCGGATGGGAGTCCGGGCCCGGATCGGTCGGCAACACGACCAGCACGCGGGCGCCGCCGCCGGGTCGCCGTCCGACGGTCCACCGCCCGCCGAGTTCCTCGGCGCGTTCCCGCATGGACAGGAACCCGCCGCCGGGCCGGAGCCGCTCCGGCAGCCCGCTGCCGTCGTCGGTGACCTCGACGGTCAGCCGCCGGTCGCGCGTCAGGCGTACGTGGCAGTGCCGCGCGCCGCCGTGGCGGGCCGCATTGTGCACGGCTTCCACGGCGATCCAGTAGGCGGCCACCTCGACCGCCGGGGGCAGGCCGGCCAGGTCCCCGGTCACGGTGGTCGTCACGTCGAGGTGGCCCGGGGCGCGGGCCCGGACGGCTTCGGCCAGGCCGAGCTCGTCGAGCGCGGTCGGCCGCTGGTCGTCGACCAGGGCCCGGGCCTCGGCGCCCAGGTCGCGCAGCCGGCTGATGAGCGTGCGCAGGGTCGCGTCGGCGGCCGTGGGGTCGGCGCGGGCCTGCGCACGGGCGATCTCCATCTGCATGGCGTGGGCGGCCAGCGCCGGCCCGAGGCCGTCGTGCAGCCGGTGGTGCAGCCGGCGGCGTTCCTCCTCGCGGGCCAGCACCAGCTGTTCCCGGGACGCCTGCAGCCGGGCGCTCAGCAGCACTGCCGAGGCGGTGCTGCTGACCTGCCGCATCAGGGTGTCGAGCAGTTGCTGATCGGCGCGGCCGACGGGCTCGCGGCCCGGTTCCCGCTCCAGGACGAGCCGGCCCAGCACCTCGGGCCCGTGGGTCAGCTCGAGGGTGGTCGCGTTGCCGAGCGGGTGCCCGGAGGAGGCCTCGACCTCGCCCAGGTGGATGGCGGCGTACCGCAGTCGCAGGGTCCGCGCGAGCGTCTCCACCACCTGCTGCAGCACCCGGTGCGGGGCGGCCGCGGCGTCGATGGTGCCCAGGCGGGCCAGCACCTCGTAGGGATCGTCGCGGTCGCCGTACACCAGGCGTCCGGCCTGGCGGTGGATGAACCGGCGCAGCGGCTGGGCGGTGAGCGCGACGACCCCGCTGGCGACCAGCGCGGCCAGGCCCGGCCGGGGGCCCACGAGCGAGCTCAGCGCCCAGGTCGTGGTCAGGAAGATGGCCAGGACGCTGGCGGTGAGACCGCCGTAGAGCAGCGACCGGCGGACGATCAACTCGATGTCGAACCAGCGGTACCGCAGGACGGCCGCGCCGATGGCCAGGGCCCAGGGCAGGAACAGGACGGGCACCAGGCGCTCCGGTGGGACCGGCAGCCCGAGGGCGTTGGGGATGGTCCACACCGCGACGAAGGCCGCGACGGCGCCGTAGAACGGGATGAGCACCCGGCGGGTCCGCCGCCGCGACGCCGGGGGCATGGACCGGTAGGCGAGAACCGTCAGGCCCGCACCGACGACCGGCAGCAGCGTGCTCCCGGCGAGCGACACCTGGGCGAGGCGGCCCACCGCCTCGGCGGCGCCGGCCGCGGTGGGCAGGGCCACGGTGAGGTAGGCGGCGTGCAGCAGCAGGGGCGCGGCGTACGCCGTCGCGACCAGCCGCCGGCCCGGGCGCAGCGTGGCGCCGGGCAGGATCAGCGCGAAGTGCAGGGTCGCGCCCCAGACCATGGCCAGCGCGACCTCGCCGAGGACCTGCAGCGGGGTGGGCCCCGTGGTGGCCAGGGCCACCGGGTCGGCGCCGAGCAGCCAGGCGGTCGTCCCGCAGCCGGTGAGGGCCGCGACGATCAGCAGCACCTGGGCGGCCGGGTCGCCCGGGCGGTGGGCGAAGACGAACAGGGCCATCGCCAGCAGCGCGACCAGGAACAGCACGGTGGCCAGGTTGCGGGTGACGGCGGCGCGCAGGGGGAAGCCGTGCTGCTCGGCCCGTACGTCGAGCAGGCGCTGGCCGCGCCGTACGGTGTAGACGTGCACCTCGCCGGGACGAGCCGGCGCCGAGTGCCACGCCGCGGCCGGTGGCCGTCCGTCCATCCTGGTCACCACGTCGCGGCCGCGCAGGCCCGAGCGGTCGTCGAGCACGTACCGGATGACCATCTCGTTCTGCCGCCACGGCTGGTTCGACAGCTGCACCACGCTGCCGTCCGACGGGGCGGTCGCCCGCTCGGCGATCACCGCGCCGGTGAGCAGCATCAGCAGCCCGGCCACAGCGGCGACGATCCGGGCGCTCATCCGGCCTCGACGGCCCGTTCCCAGGCCCGGACGTAGCCGAGCGCCGAGTCCAGCATCGGCCGGGCCTCCGGCTCGGGCAGGCCGTGCCGGATCAGCAGCGCGACCAGGTCGGGCAGCATGCCCACGTGCGCGACACCGTCGGTGTTGATGTCGAAGTCGCGGCCGCCGAGCCGGCCGCGGCCCAGCTGGGCGCCGCTCACCGGCGCGGTGAACGGATAGTCGAGCCGCACGCCGGCGCGCCGGGGCCGCGGCATCCCGGCGAAGCCGTTGAGGTCGGTGCCGAACGGGATCACCGCGTCCGGCAGCAGCTCCCGCACCCGGCGGTACGCGTACAGGAACGCCTCCGCGGTGCCCTTGACATCGTCCGGCGCCGCGACCGCCGGCTGCCGCAGCTTGGGCGCCACGATGCCGCCGTGCCGGCCGATCCCGGTGACTTCCGCGTCGGTCAGCAGGAACTCGCTGCGGTCGCCGCGGGCCGCGAGGCTCCGCAGCTCGGCGTGACCGGCCACGACGGGGTAGCCGGCCGCGCCGGTCAGGCGCAGCACGTCCGCCCGGGCGGACGCCGACGCGTGATCGACGTCGATCATCATGCCGCGCTCCATGAGCAGCCGGATGAGGGTCACGCCGAGCGGCGTGAGGCCGCCGGCGTTGCAGTGACCGCCGCGGTAGGCGTAGCCGTCGGCGGTGCGGGCGACCGTGGTCATCCGCCACACCGGCAGCGACAGCGGCGGGTTCGCCCGCGACACCGGGCCGCTGTTCCGCGACCAGTGCAGGCTCGTGGCGAAGGCCGCCCCGCCGTAGGCGCAGTCCTGCAGGTGGATCGGGAACAGGTGCCGCACCCCCAGGGCGTGGTAGCGGTCGAGCTGCGCGGCCAGGTCCCGGACCGTCGAACGCGGCCCGACGGTGTCGCCCAGGAAGTGGTCGACCTCGATGCCGAGGACCACGGCCAGCCGGCCCTGGCCGATGGCCTCCCGGGCCTGGGCCGGCGTCTCGGCGATGCGGTACCAGCCGCGGCCCGGGCCGCCCGCCTCGGCGTCGATCATCGCCTCGAACTGTCGGGCCGCCCGTAGCTGCCGGTCGACCGCGGCCATGTCGTGGTAGTCGTGGCCACGGGTCAGCCGTCCCAGCAGCGCGTTGTTGACGGCCGGCATGACCATCAGCCGCAGGCCGCCGTCGACGGCCCGCTTCAGGGCCGACCGCGGCACGGCCTGGTGGGTGAGGTCGTGCCAGCCCGGCCAGGCCGGGAAGTCGGGCGCGCCGTCGGTCCGGTGTCCCAGCAGGGCGGCGACGGATCCGGTCCCCAGCAACACCTGGGCGAGATTGCCGGGCAGGTCGAACAGGCCGTGCGGGCCGTGCTCGGGGCGGCAGGAGCCCAGCTCGGAGTCGGCGGCGGCCGCGGAGCCCCACAGCACCCGGCCACCGAAGGCCAGCTGAGCGAACTGATGGTTGTGCAGGTCGGCGAAGCCGCGGCCGGCGTTCACCACCGGCCTCCGGCGGTCCCGGTGGCGCCGCCCAGTCCCGCCTCCCGCGCCCGGACGATCGCCTCGGCCCGGTCCGCGACGTGCAGCTTGGCGAAGATGTTGGAGATGTGGTTGCGCACGGTCTTCGGACTCAACCGCAGGTGATGGGCCAGGAAAGCGTTGTTGCGGCCCTGGGCGATGAGGTCGAGGATCTCGCGTTCCCGGGCGGTCAGCACCGGAAAGGCCTCCGGCGCGCGGCTGGACCGGTCCGATCCGGCGAAGAAGGCGGAGATCCGCTTCGCGATGGCCGGACTCGTGATGAACTCGCCCCGGGCCACCGCCTGCACGGCGCGGGCCAGCTCGGCGGAGCCGGACTCCTTCACCAGGTACCCCCGCGCGCCGGCCCGGATGGCGGCGAACACCGCGTCGGTGCTCTCGTCCATGGTCAGCACGAGCACCGCGATGTGCGGGCTGCGCCCCACCACCTCACGGGTGGCCTCGACGCCGCCGACACCGGGCATCCGCAGGTCCATGATGACGACGTCCGGTTGTTCCTCCTCCGCCACCCGGATGGCGTCGTCGCTGGTGGCGACCTCGCCGATCACCTTGACGCGGTCGTCGCTCAGCTCCAGCAGCGCCCGGACGCCGGCGCGGACGGTGGGATGGTCGTCCGCGACGAGCACCCGGATTGGTTCAGTCACTTTTCGCCGTTCCTTCCCTCGCGGATGGGCAGCCGCGCCCGTATCGCGGTCGCCGTGGTGTGCGCCGTGCCACCCAGTTCCTCGGCTCGGTGCGTGGCGTCGGTCAGCCCCGGTCCGGCGCGGAATCCGTCGCGGTTGCTGACCTCCACGTACAGGTCACCCCGCCGGGCCAGCACCGCCCGGGACCGCGACGGCGGGTGCTCGTGCCGGGCGTGCCGGGCCGCCTCGACGGTGATCCAGAATGCGGCCACCTCGACGGCGGCCGGCAGCGCGCCGAGTTTGTTCTCGGTCACGACGTCGAAGCCCGGCGTCGCCGTCCCGGCGCCCTCGCGCAGGCGCTGCACCCGTTCCCGGATGGCCTCGACCAGGCCCAGCTGGTCCAGCGCCGGGGGCCGCAGGCCGGCCACCAGCGCGCGGATGTCGCCGATCAGCTGCCGGGTGCTCACCGTCGTGGCGTCGAGCTGGGCGACCGCGCGCGCCGGATCCGTCGCGATCACCGCCCGGGCCCGCTCCAGGTCGCCGATCTGGGCCGCCAGGGCCGCCTCGAGGCCCCCGTGCAGGGCGTGGGCGATGCGCCGGCGTTCCTCCTCGCGCGCCAGGACCAGGGCGTGGCGCGCCTCGCGCAGGTCGGCGTTCAGCAGCACGACGGCGGCGATGCCCCCGATGTGCCGGGTCAGCGCGTCGAGCAGCCGGCGGTCGGCCGGGCCGAACGGTTCCTGGGCCCGGCCGACGCCCAGCAGCAGGCGGCCCACCGGCGCCGGGCCCCGGCGCAGGGGGATGACGCGGGTCGGGCCGCCCGGGGTGCCCCAGCCCGCCCGGACGGTGGCCCGGCCCGGGCCGGTGCTCAGCGCGATCTCCACGTGGGCCAGCCGCAACGCTCCGGCCAGGTCCCGGGCGACCTCGGTCAGCGCCTCCCGCGGCTCCACCGCGACGTCGACCCGGCCGAGCCGGGCCACCAGGCTGTACGGATTGTCGCGCTCGCCGTAGATCAGCCGGCCGATCCGGGTCTGCAGCCGGTCCCGGATCGGCTGGACGGCGAAGGCGACCAGGCAGGTGGCCAGGACCGCGGCGAGCCCCGGCCCGGCGCCGACCAGGTTCCCGAAGACCACCCCGGCGGACAGGTAGATCGCCAGCACGCAGGCGGTGAGGCCGCCGTAGAGCAGCGAGCGCCGCAGGATGATCTCGATGTCGAACAGGCGGTAGCGCAGGATCGCCGCGGCCAGCGCCACGACCGGCGGCAGCATGGCCGTCGGCAGGAGGGTGACGTGCAGGACCGGATCGCCGGACAGCATCGGCACGGCCCACAGCGACAGCAGCAGGACGGCGGAGACCAGGAAGCTGACCAGCACCCAGCGCAGCCGGCGTCGCGCCTCCGGGTCGCCGGTCATCAGGTAGCCGACCAGCATCAGGCCGGCGGCGACCACGGGCATGACCACGCTCGGCACCAGCGAGATCTGCGCGAGCCGGCCCGCCACCTCCAGCCGCCCCTCGGCCGGCGGCAGCACGACCGCCAGGTACAGGCCGTGCAGCACGAACGGCAGGGCGTACAGGGCGGCGACCACCCCGGTACGCACCCGCAGGGCCGAGCCCGGCAGCACGACGGCGAAGTGCGCGGCGGCCGCCCAGGCCAGGGCCAGGGCCGCCTCGCCGAGCACCGTGCCGGGCCGCGGTCCGCGGGTGGCGAGCCGCAGGACCGTGTCGCCCAGCAGCCACGAGGTGGTGCCCAGGCCGAACAGCGAGGCGGCGAGCAGCAGGGTACGGGCGGCCGGATCGGCGGGGCGATGCGCGAAGACGAACCAGCCGACCACGAGCATGAGCACGACCGTCAGCAGCGGGCTCCACAGGGTGCCGGCGAGCGTGGCCCAGGAGAGCGTCCCCTGCCGCACGGTGACGTCCCGGCGCACCCCGTCGCGGACGACGGAGTACACGGAGGGACCGCCGTCCGGGCCGGCCACCGCCAGCACCTCGTCGCCCGCGCGCAGGTCGTTGCAGGAGCACAGCTCGAAACCGACCGGTATCCGCCGCTGCTGCCAGACCGCATTGGAGACCTGCACGACGGTGCCGTCCGACACCGAGGACAGCCGCGTGCCGGCCACCCATCCCAGCAGCAGGATGAGCATCACGCTGGTCGCCGCGGTGAGACGCTGAGCCATCAAAGTGCTCTCGCTCGGGTCCGGTGGTCGTTTCCTCGACGACCTCAGCGTGCGCCCGGGGCCAGGCCGTGTCACGTCCTTTACGCGACCGTATCTCAGAGGAACAGCTGCACCAGCTGGGCGCGCCGGCGCAGGCCCAGCTTGCGGAAGATGTTGCCCAGGTGGAACTCGATCGTCTTGTGGCTGAGGAAGAGCGTCTGCGCCACCTCCCGGTTGGTCAGGCCGGTCGCGACGGCCCGGGCCACCTGCAGCTCCTGCGCGGTCAGCGGCGGCGTGTCCCCGGCCGCGACGCGGGGGCGGGGCCGGCCCTCGCCGGCCGCTGCCAGCTCGGCCGCGGCGCGTCCGGCCCACGGTCGCGCGCCCAGCCGCTCGAAGCCGTCCAGCGCCTCCCGCAGCCACCGGCGGGCCTCGGTGCGGCGTCCGGCCCGCCGCAGCCGTTCGCCGTACGCGAGCAGCGTCCGGCCCGTCTGGAACGGATGCTCGACCCTCCGGTGCAGGGTGAGCGCGGCGGCGAAACAGCAGGGGTACTCCGCCGGGGCGGCCAGCAGTCCGCGGATCCGCCAGGCTCGGGCCGCCCGCAGCGGGAAGTCGGCGTCCCGGCTGAGCCGCTCGACGGCGTCCAGCACGCGGGCGGAGGGGCGCCGGCCGCTGCGCAGCTGCACCTCCACCGCGTCGAGCCGCAGGTCCGCCGGATCCGGGCCGGGCGGCCGGGGGCCCCGGTCGCTGCCGCCGAGCCCCAGTTCGAGCAGGTGGAGCGCGTCCGTCACGGCGTACCGGGTCACCGCGTCGTCCGGCGCCCCGGCCTGCTCGATCGCCGCGTAGGACGGCTCGGCGTCGCCGCGCAGGGCGTACAGCACCGCGGTGATCGCGGCGGCCCGCCGCTGCCAGAAGACGTCGCCGGTCAGCCGGGCGACCGCCGTGGCCTCCCGGGCGGCCGACAGCGCGAGCCCGATCGGCTCCACGGCCGCGGCGGCGTGCGCCCTGCCGCCCAGCGCCGCGGGCAACAGCCGGATCGCACCGGTACGCCGGGCGTCCTCCGCGGCCGACGACAGGGTGTGCAGCGCCGCCCGGTGCTCACCGATGAGCGTGGCGCCGACGCCGGTGGCTATGCGGACACGCAGGCTCGACGGGGGCGTCGCCGGCCGGCTGGTGCGGATGAGCACGGCGCCGGCCCGTCCGTCGCCGATCTGCATCAGGGCGAGCCCGCGGGCCAGGCCGGCTGGCCCGTCCGTCCGGCCCGCCGGCGTCAGGGCGGCGCGGGGGAGACCGGCGAGGGCGGCGGCGATCGCCGTCTCGGCGGCCGGCACCGCTGGGGGCGGGACGGTGGGCAGCCGGTCCGCCGCCGTCAGCAGCGCCTGCGCGCGGGCGTGCTCGCCGGCGACCGCCGCGTCGCCCGCCGCCGCGCACAGCCGGCGCGCCCGCTCGGTGTCGCACGTGCTCAGCGACGCGGCCCATTCCAGCGCGGTGGTCGCGGCGGCGTAGCCGGACCGTCCGCGCGCCCCGACCGCCATGTCCTCCAGGGCGCGTGCGAGGTCCTCCGCACCGTGGATGGTGCCGGTTGGTGAGTGCATCGGCTCGTCCCTCCGTGGTGAAGCTGGTCCGAAGCCTCGCCGGTCCGCTGTCCCGGACGCCAGGAATCCAGGCCCCAGACGGGCCCGGCCCGGCCCGGCGGGACCGGGGTCCCAGGGAAATCCCCGGTCCGGTCCGGTCGCGGGCACGGCACCGTGAACACCACATCGGATGCGCCCGACCAGGAGGAGAGATGACCGTCCAGCAACAGCCCCGGCCGCACGGGACCGGCCTCGGCGAGGTACTCGAGAAGGTGTTCGCCCGGTGGGGCTTCCGCCCCTGCGGCGGCTGCGAACGGCGCGCGCGGGCACTGGACCGCATGGTCACGTTCCGCGCCCGCAGCGACATGCCGGCGCCCAGGTCCGGGTGCTGGTTCGCCGGCACGACCTGCTACGGGTTCATTCAGGTGCTGAAGTTCTGCTGCAACGACGGCACCGAGTACACCCAGCGGTGGGGTTGGTGCATCGGGGCCTGGGCCGCGCCGCCGTGCCGGTTCGGGCCGGACGGGCCGAACGGGCCGAACTGAGCGCACGGGACGATGCTGCGCCGAGGCGCGGTCACCGGCCCGCCCGCGGGCGGGCCGGTGACCGGCGTCGTGCTAGCCGAAGAGGTCCTCGAAGAAGTCACCGAGGGCATCGAGGATGCCGTCGCCGTCGTCCGCGCCGCCGGTGTCGGGCGGCGAGTAGTCCTGCTGGGCGACCTCGTGAACCCGGCCGTGGCGTCCCGCGGCCCCGAGGATCTGATCCAGCTCGGTGGGCGCGTGGTCGCCGGTGCTCAGCCCCCGGTAGATCCGGTAGGCCCTGGCGGCGGACCTGACCGCCAGCATGCCGATCTCGATGAGCATGTCGCCGCTCCTTCGGGCTCGGGCGCCGGCCGGGTGCCGGCGTCCGACCTGCAGCATCGGCGCGGCGCCGGCCCGGGCGGCAGGGAGCGCGATCCCGGTCCGGCCGGGAATTCCGGGCGGGACCGCCGTCCCGCCCGGATCCGCGGCCGGCCGGCGGCGTCAGCAGACGGGCACCGGCGGGCGGGTCTGCGCGGGCGTCGCCCCGGCCAGGACCTCGTCGACGTGCCGGCTGCGGCCCGAGATGAAGAACGTCTCGTCGGTGTCGACCGAGGCGCCGGAGAAGGTGTCGGTGCCGAAGTCGAACGACAGCGGCGGGCCCAGCGTGTCCGGGCACGACGGGCCGGCCCGGGCCGGCCCGATGACCGCGGTGGCCTGGCCGAAGAGCGCCTTGTCGACCGCGAAGCAGATCTTCGCCGCGAGGTTGCTGTCGTCGGTGAGGGTCGGCTCACCCGGCCGTCCGACCAGGACGGAGGGGCCGGCCGGGTCGCGCCGGACCGAGACCTTGGTCAGGCTGGTGGCGGTGACGTGGATGTCCGGGCACGGATCGTTCTGCTTGTGGGTGGCCTTGACCGTGACGAACAGCCCCTGGGCCGAGAAGTCGACATCGACCGCGTCGATCGTGGCGAAGGGGTCCTGGCCGCGCACCACCGCGCCGGCTTTGGCCGCCACCAGGCGGGAGACCAGGCTCCGGTCCAGCTCGAACCCCCAGTCGTCGGCCGGGTGGTGGATGAGCAGGGTCTCCGGCGAGAAGACGGCCGGGCTGCCGGAGTCCAGCGTGAAACCGAGCTTGAGGTCGCCGGCGGTGGCCAGGTTGACGCCCGTCACCGCGGCCGTCCCGCCGGTCAGCGCCGTCGCCAGGCCGGTGACCAGCTCCACCGGCACGACCACGGGCTGCTGGCCCCGCAGGCCGTCGTAGACGCCGCGCAGCACCTGGTCGGCGACCGGGTCCGCCGCGCCGGAGGTCGGGCAGCCGACCTCCCGGTCCATGGACACGTCGCGCAGGCGGACGAAGGCGAACGTGAGCGCCACCCCCTCGTCGGCGCCGCCCAGCCACTGGCGGCGGAGCTGCTCGTCGGGCTGGACGGCGGCGGTCACCAGATGCGGCCGGATCTCCAGCACGAGCCGGAACTGGCGCGGCAGGTCGGCCCGCGGCGACGACCCGAGCCACGGGGTCAGCCCCACGGTGACCAGGTTGCGCGGGGCGGCGCCGTCGCCCTCCTGGGTCAGGCTGACGCTGGTCACGCGCGCGCCGCTGGTCGCCGCGGGATCGGGTGCTCCCTCGAACTGCTCGCGGATCAGCGCGCGCATGTACCGGTAACCCAGCTCGAGGTTGACGTTGGTGCGTTCGGCCCGCACCGTCCGGACGCCCGTCACGGGCGGCGGGGCCGGCGGGTCCGGGCAGCTCGCCGGCTTGTCGCTGCAGCCGGCCGCGGCGGCGCCGGCGCCGATCGTCGCGGTGAGGGCCAGGGCCGCCGTCCATCTCCGCATCGCTCCTCCGCTCACCACAGCGGCACCGGCTGGCCGGCGGCCAGCGCCGACACGGCCGCGGCCAGCAGCCAGCCGAGCCAGGCCACGCCCATGTCGAGCAGGCGGTTGCCGTTGATCTCCTCGTCCCCGTAGCCCGGAACGGTGATCTCGAGGACCTCCCACAGCGTCGTGAGCGCGACGGTGACCAGCAACGGCACGAGCCAGCACCCGAGCACCACGCCGGTGCCCGTGTGGATCGGGGTCCACCAGGGGTCCAGCAGGCGCCGGTCCCACTTGGGCACCTGGCCCGGCGGCGTCCGCGACACCGTGCCCTCCATGATGAGCCGCCCGACCACGACGACCGCAAGCCCCACGGTGAGCACATAACGCAGGACCGCGTGCCAGCGGGGCTCGGCGATGCCGGTTCTCGCGGTCAGACAGGCCAGGCCGAAGCCGGCCGCGACGAACAGGCCGGCGATCAACCAGCTGAGCCAGCTGCGGCTCGGCCAGTCGCGCCACTGCACCTTGGTCACGCCGTACAGCCCCCGGCCGATCTTCAGCTGGGCGAAGGGCTGATCGTTGGTCGGCGGCGCGGGGGCCGCCTTCTGTGCGCTGAGCATGCCTACCGTCCCTCCCTCGGTTGCCTGGAACTCCAGGCTCGGCCGGGTGGGCGGCGACCCGCTTCGGGGATTTCCCCAGGTGGGCCGTTCAGCGGCCGCCTCGGCGGTGCACGACCGCGAGACCGCCCTTGGCCGGGGCCACGGCGACGCCCCGGCTGTGCGAGCGTTCCGGCGCGGCGGTCGTGGGTTCGAGGGTGAAATCGCGCAGCAGGGTGCGCAGGACGACATCCATCTCCAGCGTGGCGAAGGCGGCGCCGATGCAGCGGCGGACGCCGCCGCCGAACGGGATCCAGCCGTACGTGTCGGCACGCGCGCCGACGAAGCGGTCCGGATCGAACACGGCCGGCTGGGGGAACAGGGTCTCGTCGTCGTGCAGCAGCGCGATGCACGCGGTGACGACGGTGGAGCGCGGCAGTGTCCAGCGGCCGATCCGCAGGACGTCGGCGCGTACCTGCCGCGAGGTCATCTCGATGACCGGCCGCACCCGCTGCACCTCGATGAGCGTCGCCGCCCGCAGCTCCCCGCCGCCGGCGTCGGCCTCGTCGACGAGCCGGCGCAGCAGCTCGGGGTGGCGGCGGAGCCGCTCGACGGCCCAGGCCAGCGTGGTGGCCGTCGTCTCGTGCCCGGCGGCCAGCAGGGTCAGCAGCTGGTCGGCGATCTCGGTGCGGCTCATGGCGGAGCCGTCGTCGTAGCGGGCCTGCACGAGCATGGCCAGCACGTCGTCGCGGTCGCCGATGCCGGGGTCGCCGGTGGCCCGGTCGATGAGCCGGTCGATGACGGCGTCGTACCGTTGCCGGTAGCGCCGGAAGCGCGCCCCGGGCCCGTAGCCGCCCAGGTCGTGCCGCACCGCGGGCAGCACGGCGAGCACCGAGCCGAGCTTGACCATCGACGGCAGCAGGGTGCGCAACTCGTCGAGCTCGGCGCCCTCGGCGCCGAAGACGGCGCCGAGGATCACGTTGAGCGTGATGCGCATGGTCGACGGCATGACCGGGAACGGCCGGCCCAGCGGCCACGAGGCCGTCTCGCGCTCGGTCTCCCGTTCGATGAGCGATTCGTACGCCCGCAGCCGGCGCCCGTGGAAGGGCGGGGTGAGCAGCCTGCGCTGCCGCCGGTGGTCGTCGCCGCGCAGCGCGAACAGCGATCCCGGCCCGAGCACGGCGCCGAGATTGGCGTCGGGGGTGTCCGCGTCCTCCGGTGGGGTCTGGAACAACTCCCGCACCTCGGCCGGGTCGGCGAGCATCACCATCCGGCCCATGGAGAGCGAGTCCACGGTGAACGCCGAGCCGTACCGGTCGCGCAGGCGCTCCATGGTGCGGCGGCGCGAGATCACGAACCGCAGAGCCTGCGCCAGGCGCGGGCTGGTGGGGCCGTCCGGCAGGACGGCCGGGGGTGACATCGCCGCGGGCATCGCTCACCTCCATTGGTACGCGCTCGTACCAGGCCACGGTACGTCCGCGTACCAGGCCGCGCAAGAGGCGGACCCGGGCCCCGGCCCGGCGGCGTATTACCGTGTGCGGGGTGACGACCACTGACGTGCCGGCCGCGACGGACGCCGGTTACCGGCGCCGGCTCCTCGACGGCATGGCGGCGTGCATCCGCGAACGCGGCTACGCGGACACCACGGTGGCCGACATCGTCCGCGCGGCCCGCACCTCCCGGCGGACCTTCTACGCGACCTTCGCCGACCGGCAGGACTGCCTGGTCGCCCTGCTGCACGAGAGCAGCCAGCGGACCATCGCCCGGATCTCCGCCTCGGTCGACCGGGCCGCCGCCTGGGACGTCCAGGCCCGCCAGGCGATCGAGGGATGGATCGCCGCGGTGCAGGCGGACCCGCCGATCAGCCTCAGCTGGATCCGGGACGTGCCGGCCCTCGGCCAGGGCCACGCCCGGCTGTTCCAGCGGGAGACGATGCGGGCGTTCGTCGATCTCATCCGGGACCTGACCGACACGCCGCACCTCCGGGCGGCCGGCGTGCGACCACCCTCGGAACAGACCGCGACCATCCTGCTCGGCGGGCTGCGAGAGCTGATCGCCGCCACCGTCGAGGACGGCCGGGACGTGGAGACCATCGTCGACAGCGCGACGGAGGCCACCCGCAGGCTGCTCGGCCCCCGCCCCTGACGCCGGCGGTCAGGGCGCCGATCCACCACCGAGTCAGTGCGTGAGCTTCCGCTCGTCCTGACGATGGACCTCCCGTGCCACGACAGCGGCGGCGTCGAGGGCTCGCTCGCCATCCCCGGCGCGAAACTCACGCGGGGCGGGCTCTCCCCCCATGATCCCGCGCAACGCCTTCCGGAGCTCTCGCTCCGCGGCGTCGTCCCGCCGCTCGGGGCGGGAAGCGAGGCCGTCGCCCGGCGGCGTGGGAGGCGCCGGTTGCTTCGGTCCGCCTTCTCCGCCGTTACCCGGAGGTTCGGGCCCGGATTCTTCCCCGCCGTGCCGCGGCGGCTCCGTGCCCGGCGAGAAGCCCAGGGATGTCCTGATCATCGTCATGAACTCCGTGAGCAGGCTTAACAGCTGCTACCAGAAGCTCGTCATCCGTTCGTGCTGCGCCCTCCGCGCCTGTCGGCCAGCTCGGCGAACAGCTTCTCCCAGGCCAGCTTCACCGTGCCGATCGTGTAGCGCTCGCTGCTGGCCAGGGCCGCCCGCCCCATGGCCCGGCGCTCCTCCGGCTTCTCGATCATCCGGCAGATGCCGTCGGCCAGCGCCGGCACGTCCTCCGGCGGGATCAGCAACCCGTTGCGCCCGTCCTCGATGATCTCGGCCGGGCCGGTCGGGCAGTCGAAGGCCACCGCGGGCAGTCCCACGGTCAGGGCCTCCAGCAGCACCATCGGCAGGCCCTCGAAGCGGGAGCTGAGCACGTAGGCCGAGGCACCCGCCAGGTGCTCGTCCAGCGTGCGGGTGGTGCCCATGAGCCGCACCTGGTCGGCGAGCCCGAGCTCGCCGATCCGGGCGGCGAGCTTGTCCTTGTGGGCGCCCCAGCCGAAGATCTGCAACTGCCAGTCCGGGTGCCGCTCGGCGACCGTGCTCCACGCCTCGACGAGCAGGTCGAAGCCCTTCTGCTTGGTCAGCCGGCCGGCGGCGACGAGCACCTTGTTCTCCAGGGCGGCCGGGGGCAGCCGGGCCGGCGGGATGCCGTTGGGGATGCGCTCCAGGCGGACCCGGCCCGCCGTCGCCTCCCGGTAGGTCGCGAGGTCGTGCTCGGTCAGCACGCTGACGGCGTCGAGCTTCGGGTACGCCCGCACGATCGCCGCCCGCAGCCCCGGCGGGTAGGTGGTGAGGTTCATGTGGTCCTGTCCCACCCGGACCAGGCGGCGGGGGCCGTACCAGGCCGACAGCAGGTTCAGGCCGGGTCGCGTGGTGATCAGGACGCCGTCCCGGGCGGCCCAGAAGTACCGGATCACGGTGGCGTCGACCACCGGGTCCCACCGGCGGTAGCGGACGTCGTGCCGGTGGGGCAGGCGGTTGCCGAAGCGCCGCGTCTTGTTGGCGAGCCGGGTCTTCGCGCCGGGTGGATCGCTGCGCCGGGTGCCGTCGGCGAGCAGGTCGGTCAGCGGGACCAGGCGCACGCGCGGGTCGATGGCGAAGGCGGGGGCGTCGGTGTGGCGGTAGACGCTGGCGATCTCGACGTCGTGCTCGGCGCAGAGCGCGTTGGCCTGATTGACCACGCTGCGGATGGTGCCGCCGGTGCCGTAGGCGTTGTCGAGTACGTAGCGAATCTGCACGAGCGCAACGTAGCAATCGCTGCAAAGTCATTCACATTCAGCCGCTACCTCGCGCCGATCGCGCGTACCGCGGTCACCAGCCGGGCCACGTGGTCACCGGTGGTGCCCGCGCCCAGGCTCGCGCGTACCGCCGTCCGCGGCGCGCCGCCGTGGGTGCCGAGCAGGTGGCGGGTCAGGGGATGGGCGCAGAACAGCCCGTCCCGGACGCCGATGCCGTGCTCCTCGGCCAGCCGCCGGGCGACCTGGGCGGAGTCGAGCCCGTCGACGACGAAGCTGACGATTCCCACGCGCGGGTGCGTGGGGGCGAACAGCCGCAGTTCCCGCACGCCGGGCACGGCGGCCAGTCCGGCGCGTAGCTCGGCCAGCAGGGCCTGCTCCCGGCCGGCCAGGGCCTCCCAGCGCGGCGGGGTCAGGGTGGCGCCGACGGCGGCGAGGGCGACCGCGCCGATCAGGTTCGGCGTGCCGCCCTCGTGCCGGGCCGCGCCGGTGGCCCAGGACGCCACGCCGGCGGAGTCCACGTGGGCGGAGGCGCCGCCGCCCCGCAGGTACGGCTGCGCCGCGTCGAGCCAGTCGGCCCGTCCGGCCAGGACTCCGGCGCCGAACGGGGCGTACAGCTTGTGCCCGGACACGGCGACGTAGTCGACGTCGAGGGCGTCGAGGCTGATCGGCGCGTGCGCGGCCAGCTGCGCGGCGTCCACGGCGACGCGGGCGCCGTGCCGGCGGGCGACCCCGGCGAGGTCCGCGACCGGCCACAGCTCGCCCGTGACGTTGCCGGCTCCGGTCACCGTGACCAGCGCCGGGCCGAGCCGGCGCAGCGCCCGGTCGACCGCCGCGACCGCCTCGTCCGGGCTGCTCGGCAGCGGCAGGCGGACCACCCGCGGCCAGGGCAGCAGGTTGGCGTGGTGTTCGCCGACGAAGGTCACGACCACGGTGTCGGCGGGCAGGACGTGCGCGACCAGGTTCAGCGCGTCGGTGGTGTTGCGGGTGAAGACGACCTCGTCCCCGGGGCGGCAGCCGAGAAACCGGCGCATCGTCTCCCGGGCCTGCTCGTAGGCCCGGGTGCACCGGGCGGAGAGCTGGCCCGCGCCGCGGTGGACGCTGGCGTAGGAGGGCAACAGCTGGTTGACCGCCTCGGCCGCGGCGACGGCGCACGGCGCGGTCGCCGCGACATCGAGGTTCACGTACGGCACGGTCCGGTTGCCGGTCACCGGCACGGTGATGTCGGCTCCCAGCACCGGCAGCGGTACGGGCGACGGGGCGAGGTCGACGGGGACGGCGAACGGCGGCATGGCGACTCCACGATCGTCCGGGACCGGCACCCCGGTCCGCGCTTGCCCCGCCCGTGCGGGCGGGGCCAGGTCGTCCCCGGAGGCACCCCGCCGCGGTGGAGGGTTGCCGGCCAGCGAGCCGGGGCTTGGCGCTGGCGCTCAGGACCGCCACCGAAGCTACGGTGGCACGGCGTGGTCGCGGCAGGGGCGTGGGCCCTCCGTGGACCGGGCCCAACGGCCTGCCGCTGAAGGGTTTCGCGGGGGCCCGGTGGCGGCCTCACGATCCGGCGGGGGTCCCCGGCGCGGTGAGCAGGTACCGGACGACGTCGGCGGCGGCGTAGTCGTCGCCGTGCCGGGTGAGGTGGGGCAGGAAGGCGAGGTCCTGCCCGAGGGTCACCAGCGGTGGCTCCCGGTAGCCGCCGGCGCGCTGTTGGCCGAGGCCGACGGTGGCGATCAGGCCGTTGCACAGGCACCGGCTGCCGGCGGTGTCGTCGGCCGATCCGCCCTTGCGGACGTACTCGTCGACCGGTTCCGCCGGGCAGCGGAAGCCGACCGCGCCGTCGGCCCGACGGTACGGGGCGCGCAGGTAGCCGAGGTCGCACAGCCGTGGCCGGTCGGCGTAGACACCTTCGTCGGCGACGGTGCCGGGCAGGGCGGCCAGCTTGAAGGGGAATCCGGTCGGGGACGCCCGGACGTCGTTGTGCACCACCAGCGTCTCCTCGGCCGCCTCCCGGAGCAACTGCCGCTTCAGGCCGTCGTCGAGGCCGGACTCGCGGGCCAGCGCGAACGCCGTGCCGACCTGGATGCCCGCCGCGCCGGCGGCCCGCGCCGCGACCAGGCACTCCGGGCTGTTCTGGGCCCCGGCCAGCCAGAACGGCAGGCCGAGGGCGGCGACCCTCGGCACGTCGATGTGGTCGCGCGGTCCGTACACCGGCTCGCCGTCGTCGTCGAGGGCGAGCCGGCCGCGGGGCCGGGCGCTGTGGCCACCGGCGGCCGGCGCCTCCAGGATGAAGCCGTCCGGGCGGGTCACGGCGTCGCGGGCGAGGTAGACGGCCAGGGTGGCGGAGGAGACGATGGCGAGCAGCCGGGGCCGGCGCAGCGGGCCGGGCGTCGCGCCCAGCACCTCACGCGGATCGAGGGTGACGTGGTGGTCCTCTCCCGGCCGGGCGCCGTGCACGGTCACGGACAACCGGGCGGGCTGATGGGCGGCCAGGGTGTCCAGCAGGTGCGGGATCTCCGTGGGCAGTCCCGCGCCCATCAGGACGTAGTCGACGCCGGCGAGCATGGCCCCGTACACCGCGGCCGGGGTGGCGGTCTGGATCTTCTCCAGGTAGTTGACCCCGACCGGGCCGTCGTGGCCCTGCCGGGCGAGGAAGACCTCGACGAAGTTGCCGGCGACGGTCAGTTGCTGGGCGTGGCGCCGAGGTCGCAGGGCCAGTTTCGGGACCGGCCGCATCGGCCGACCGGCGGGCAGCCCGTCAGGCCGGAAGTACCGGTCCAGGATCTCCTCGGCCAGCGCCGGGACCGGGAACCGGGCCAGGGCGTGCCGGACGTGCCCGCCGGCGTCGCCGGTCTGCAGCCGCCGCACGAGCACGGCGTCGAGGGCGACGCCGGAGACCACCCCGAGCTGACCGGTGCGGGCGACCGCCCGGGCCAGCCGCCAGCCGGAGACGCCGACGCCCATCCCGCCCTGGATGATCGCCGGGGAGTGGACCGGGTACGCCGGTTCGTCTGCCATCGCTTGTCTCCTGTGCTCCGCCCGGGCGGCATCGCGTGGTCCACGATGCCCGTCACCATGCGCTGGGCTGAGCGGAGCTTGGGGACGGGCCGGATGCCGCCGACAGAGGCATAGGTCCCGTCGGTGGGGTGCCCCCGCGACGCCTTCGGCCGGAACGGGACCTTGGACCCTGATCGGGCCCGCTGTGCCGCCCTACGGTGGCCCCCATGGAGCAACCGAGCGTCGATCGCCTGCTGGCGGGCCGCCGGTTCGCGGTGCCGATGAGCGGCCGGCACGTGCGCCGCGTCTTCGACGAGTGGTGTCGCGTCCGCTGACGCCGTACCCGCCGCCACCACTCTCCTGAGGAATACCCGTGTTCGACGACCTGCGCGCGGCGTGCCGCCGCGATCCCGCCCTGTCCGGCCTCGCCGTGCTCGAGGTGCTGCTCTATCCCGGGGTGTGGGCGGTGTGGGCCCATCGGGTCGCGCACCGGCTGTACCGGTGGCGCCTGCCCCTGCTGCCGCGCGTCCTGTCGCAGCTGACCCGGCTGGGCACCGGCATCGAGATCCATCCCGGGGCCCGGATCGGCCGCCGGCTGTTCATCGACCACGGCGCCGGGGTGGTCATCGGGCAGACCGCGCGCATCGGTGACGACGTCACGATGTACCACCAGGTCACCCTGGGCGCGCGGGGCTGGTGGACCGGCGGCGCGGCCGGCCGCCGCCACCCCGTGGTGGGCGACCGGGTGGTCCTCGGTGTGGGCGCCACCCTGCTCGGGCCGATCCGGGTGGGCGACGACGCCCGGGTGGGCGCGCACTGCCTCGTCGTGTCCGACGTCGCCCCGGGCGCCCGGCTGCGCGCCGCCGCGGCCGTCGAGGACTTCGACCTCCACCGTCCGTCCCGGCCGACCGGCCCCGTCAAGGAGCGAACATGATCTACGAGAACGTGACCGAGCTGATCGGCGGCACGCCCCTGGTGCGGCTGCGCCGCCTGGCCGCCGACCTGCCCGTCCGGCTGCTGGCCAAGCTGGAGTCGCAGAACCCGGGCGGCAGCGTCAAGGACCGCATCGCCCTGGCGATGGTCCGGGCGGCCGAGGACAGCGGGCAGCTCGCCCCGGGATCGTCCATCGTGGAGGCGACCAGCGGCAACACCGGCATCGGCCTGGCCCTGGTGGCCGCCGCCCGCGGCTACCGCCTCACGCTGACCATGCCGGAGAGCATGAGTGTCGAGCGGCGCGCGATGCTCGCCGCGTACGGCGCCGAGCTGGTCCTGACGCCCGCCGCCGCGGGCATGACCGGTGCGGTGCGCCGGGCCGAAGAGATCGCCGCCGAGCGGGGCGCCTTCCTGCCCCGTCAGTTCGACAACCCGGCCAACCCCGAGGCGCACCGCCGGGGCACCGCCGGGGAGATCTGGGCCGACACCGGCGGCGACGTCGACGTGTTCGTCGCGGGCGTGGGCACGGGCGGCACCATCACCGGCGTGGGCCAGGTCCTCCGGGAGAAGAACCCGGCGCTGCGGGTCGTCGCGGTCGAGCCGGCCGAGTCGCCGGTGCTCTCCGGGGGCGCCGCCGGCCCGCACGGCATCCAGGGCATCGGCGCCGGCTTCGTGCCGGAGGTGCTCGACCCGAGCGTGTACGACGAGGTGCTGACCGTCGATGTCACGCAGGCCCGCGCCGCCGCGCGCCGGCTGGCCCGTACCGAAGGGTTGCTGGCCGGGGTCTCCGGCGGGGCCGCCCTGCACGCCGCCGTGACGGTGGCCCAGCGGCCGGCGCACGCCGGCGCCACCGTCGTGGTGCTGCTGCCCGACACCGGCGAACGCTATCTGAGCACCCCGCTGTTCGCCGGCGAAGGCTGAGCCGGCGGGCTCGTCCGCCCGGTCCGGTGTCTCACCGGCGCCCCGACAGGTCGGCGGCGACCGGTTGGAGCGACGGCGCCGGGCCGGCCGCGAGCAGGTCGGCGACCTGCTGCCGGATCGCCGGGAGCTGGGCGGCCAGGACACCGCCCGGGCATTCGGTGGCCGTCCAGTCGCGATGGCCGGGGATCACCGGCAGGGTCCGGGTGGCGCCGCTGATCGGGTTGACGTAGCTCGTGGTGGCCAGCGGATCCAGGCCGGTCCACCCGGCGATCGCGGCGAGCAGCCGGACCAGCGTGTCCCGGGCCGCCGCCGTCGGCGCCCGGTCCACGAACGTGCCGAGCAGGACGACCCCCACGTTGCCGGCGTTGAACCCGCCGACGTGCGAGGCGTTGACCATCCGCCGCTGCGTGTCGAAGCCGGGCACCCCGTCCTCCCCGGAGTACCGGCCCTCGTACACCGAGCCGGCCTCGTCGACCAGGAAGTGGTAGCCGAAGTCCCCGTATCCGCGATCGAGGGTCTGGTAGCGGTAGATCGACCGCATGCGCGCGGCCGGGTCCGGGTCGTCGTTGGCGGTGGCCGTGTGGTGCACGGTGAGGGTCTGCACCGGCCAGTAGGTCTGCGGGTAGCGTTCGGCGCCCGCCGGGTCGAAGCGCAGCGACTCGTCGGCGCCCCAGGCCGCCCGGTCCAGATACCGGCAGCTGGCCAGCGTGGCCGCCCCGGCGGCGGCGACCGGCGGGCCGTCGCCCGACGTCAGCGTCACGGCGTGCCCGCCCGGCGGCAGCTGCACCTCGAAACGCGCCGTGCCGCCGACCGGCACCAATGCGGTCTGCTCCCCGGTCCCGCCCCCGCCGTCCCCGCGGCCGGCCCCGCAGCCGGCGCGGATCCGCCGCCACGGGCCGAACCGGCCCGCCCGGTCGGCGAACCGGATCCGGCCCGATCCGGCCCCGGACGGCCACCGCACGCCCACGTACCGCACCGGGGAGCCGGACGCCTCCGCGCGGGGGAGCCGGGGGCCGGCGGCGGCGGGCGGGCTCCCGCCCATGACCGCCGTCAGCGCCCCGGCGCCCAGCAGGCCGAGCACGGCCCGCCGCCCGGTCCCACCCGGACGCCCTGCCTGTCCCGTCATCACGCACCCCCATCGCCGTGGACACCGGCCCCCTCGGCCGGCGCCGAGGGCCAACTTCCGGCACGGGCGCGGTCCGGGACAACACCTTTCAGGTACGGCTGAAAGGTGGCGCGATCCGGGCGGGCTCGCGGGCCTGCCACGGGTCTCACAGGTCGGGCATGTGGATCTCCGCGTACACGGGGAAGTGGTCGGAGCACGGGTCGCCGTCGCAGGTGCCGACGTTCTCGTCGACCCGGGCGCCGCCCACCGGGACGGTCAGGTGCCACCGGCTGGCGAAGACGTAGTCCAGCTTCCGGCCGCTGTGGAAGGTCGGCGGGCCGCCCTGCTGAATCAGGCAGGGCTGCACCTTGGTGCAGTTCTCCTCCTGGAACGCCTCGTTGAAGTCCCCGGCGCCCAGCGGCGCCGGATACAGCGGCCCGAGGTCGGGCGTCACCGGTGGCGAGGAGATGTTGGTGTCCCCGGCCAGGATGAGCGGCATCTGCTGGGCCTCCGGGCCGAAGACCCGGCCCAGCTCGGCGACCTCCTTGATCGCGCGCCGGTCGGTGTCGTCCGGCCACCCGGTGTCCAGGTGCGTGGTGCACGCCTTGAGGTTCTGGGACCGGCCCGGCAGGTAGGTGGTGATGCAGGCGACGCCGCGGCCGACGCCGGTCGAGCCCGGTTGCAGCCGGTACTGGTCGTCGAACTGGTAGCGCTGCTGGCTGATCACCGAGCCGCGGGTGAAGACGGCGATGCCCTCGTTGCCGCCCAGCCCGCTGGGGTCCAGGCAGAGCACGTTGTAGCGGTTGGTGGTCTGGAACTGGCCGGTCATCTGCCACCCGGCGTCGCGGAGCTTGTCGGTGAGCTTGTCGAACTGCTGCTGGCAGATCTCGTTGACCGACAGCACGTCGACGCGCTGCTCGGTGGCCCGGGTGACGACGCGGTCCACGATCGTCTCCTCGCCCCAGTTGATCGCGGCCCCGGCGATGTTCCAATGCATGACCTTGACCGGCTGATAGCCGTCGGCCGGCACGAACGCCACCGCGTCGAACGCCACCCGCTGCGAGCCGTCGCCGCCGGGCGTGACCGAGCTCAGCGTGACCTCCGGCCGGCCGTCGAAGGCGAAGGTGCCCAGCGAGGCCCAGCGGTTGCCGGCGCCGCGCTGGTTCAGCACGCTGATCCGGTCGCCCCACCGGGTCTTGACCGTGTAGTAGGCCCGGGTGGTGCCGTTCACCAGCGGCGGCAGGTGCACCAGGATCCGGCCCCGGCCGTGGTGCTCCTGATCGAAGCGCCAGGTGCCGTCCACGTCCAGCCGCCCGCCGAGGGTGCCGGCGCTGCGCGTGTTGGCCATCCAGAAGTGGCCGCCGAGCCCCATGCCGAGCTGGTGCGTGTCGATCTTGCCGGGGTACCGGCCGGTCGCGTCGGGCTTGTACCGCAGGCCGAACGTGCCGGCGTCGGTCCACGGCCGCCCGCAGTCGGGACGCACCGACGGCACCCCATCGGGCACGTCGTCGATCACCCGGGCGGTGACGGGTATCCCGCTGAGATCGCAGGCCGGCGGGTAGGCCAGGCCGTCCTCCTGGTAGGCGTACCCCGGATCGAACCGCAGGACCTCGTTGCCGCAGAGGTTCGGACAGGGCTGCCAGGTGGCCGGCCCGTGGTACCAGCACTTCAGGTCGATCTGCCCGGCGGTGTTGCGGTGCGCGCAGGGCCCGGCCGGTTCGCCGATCACCTCGGGGGCGTCCGGCACGTACGCCGAGCCGTAGGTGCAGTTGTTGCTCGGGTCGCAGAACTGCCACGGCTTCGGGGTGGCGTTGTGCTGGGCCTCCGAGTCGGACCACCAGGCCTTGCGGTAGCCGGAGACCATGGTGTCCGGCGCCTCGAGCGCGTCGATCGGGTGCGCCGCCCAGCCGATGATCTTCTCCGGGTAGGGCCAGTCCTGCGGGTGGATCGCGTCCGTGTAGTCGTCGCGGTAGCCCTCGTCGGTCTTCTTCTCCAGGAACGGGCCCCGGTTGGCGGGGTAGTTGGGGTTGGCGGGGTTGTTGGCCCAGCCGACACCCCAGGCGCCGTTGTGCTGGCCGGCCTGCGACCGCGGATAGAAGCCGCTGTTGTAGGCCCACGCCGCGTAGAACCAGCTCTCGATCTTCGCCGGGTCGCCGGTGCCGATGGTCAGGCCCTCGGCGCGGGTCTGGTTCCACTTCGCCTGCAGGATCCGCAGGCCGGCCGCCACGTTCGCGGCGAAGTCCAGCGCTACCGCCCGCTGGGTCTGGTAGGGCAGCGCGGTCTCGCCCGGCTTGGTGCGCCCGGCCAGCCGCATGCCGTCGGTGACCTGCGTGACGCCGTACCCGCAGTCGGCGTGGTCCCAGCGGATCGTCCAGTCGTCGTCCTGGGTGCCGTTGTAGATGTCGATGCCGTAGTAGTTGCCGATCAGCGGGTTGGCGGTCACGCCGGGCACGGCGTAGCGGGCCGCCTGCCACAGGTTGGACTCCTGCGCGGCGATCGCCAGCATGATCTGCGCGGGCACGGCGCCGCCGCCGTCCAGGGCCAGGGGCGGGAAGAGGCCCTGCGGCGTGTACGCGGGCATGGCCAGGCTCTTCCAGTTGGCCGGGCGGGGCACGGTGAGCACGCCGCGCACCGCCTGGTCCACCGCCCACTCCACCTGGCGCGGCTTGGGCTGCATCGCCTGGTTGCGGGGGTCGTTGCGGGGCACCGAGCAGAAGCGGTCGTCGAAGTCCGCCGGGTTGCCCGGATCGGCGGCCGCCGGCCCCGCGACGGCCGGGGTGGCGGCCTCGACCGAGAAGGACATCGTCGTGTCCGTCGCGGCGGCCCGCGCGGCGATCGTCACGGTGCCGCCCCGGCGCCGGGCCGGTGCGACGACGAGCGCGCCCTCGGTGGAGAGCCGGCTTCCGGCCGGCGCGTCGGAGAGGGCGACCCCGCGCCGGATCGGCGCGGTGCGTCCGGCCCCGGTGACGAACACCCGGCCCCCGCGTCCACTCGTGACGTCCAGGCCGGACAGCGCGCCCTCGGCGACGGTCACGGTGGTGGCGCCCGCATGCCGGACGCGGGCCCGGCCCGGTCCGGACTTCTCCATGAACACCACGCCGCCCGCGTCGTCGGCGGCCAGCCGGAACGGTGTGGACGAGGCGCGCGCCAGCACCCGCCTCGTACCCTTCGGGTCCACCCGCACGACCGCGTCGCGGTCGGCCGCGACGATGCCCGCCGGGGTCGGCACCGGCGAGGTGAGCTGGCCCGGCACGTCGACGGGGGTACGCACGGCGCCGGTGCGCGCGTCCACCCGCAGCAACCGGGTCCGGGCGCCGCCCGCCTCGGTGGCCTGGGTGAGCACGGCGTCCTCGCCCGGCCCGCAGCCCGGGTTGAAGTAGGCCAGGCTGGTCCGGACCCCCAGCTTGTGGACGGCGCCGCTGGTCAGGTCCACGACAGCGGTGAAGCCGCCCCGGTCGAACAGGATCTGCTCGTTGGTGAACGTGCGCGGCGCGTAGACCACGACAGCGCGGCGGCCCGAGCCGGTCACGCAGACGTTGCCGATCCAGCGGTCGGTGTCGAAGCCGGGCTCGGCCAGGGTCGCCGCCGTCCGCCAGCGGTAGCCGTCGGCCGCGTCGGCGACGAGCAGGCGCAGGCCGTTCTCGTCGCCGGCGGTGGTCCAGGAGCGGTCCGTGGACCGCGCCCAGCCGCCGCCGAGTGCCGCCGCGCGGCGCTCCGCCGGGATGGCCGCGCCGTAGTGATGGTCGTCCGGAGCCGCTGCCGTCGCCGGCACGGTGACCGCGACCTGGACCGCGGTCATCGCCGCCAGGACACCGGCGGCAAGAGACGTCTTCCGGTGGGTCCTCATGGTGTCCCCCTCGCCGAGGTCGCGCCCCGGCTGTCTCAGTACTTGCCGGTGCACGCCCATTCGGGCGTACCGCCGATCTGGCTGTCGTAGCACGCCTTGTACTGCAGGTAGGCGTCGTTGAGCATCACCGTGTAGACGCTTTTGCCGGAGTTCCGGGCTTCGGCGTACACCCAGTCGCGCTGGACCCCGTTGGAGTAGTAGCTGAAGCCGGAGAAGACCGTGTAGCAGCAGCCCCGGGTCCATGCGGTACGGCACCGCGGGCTGTAGCGCAGCTCCACGACGGCGTACCCCCCGTTCAGAGTTCGGGGGGAGAAGGCGTCGCTGCCGCACAGGTAGGTGTGGCCGTCCCGGCCGAGCACCGGATACGTCGCCGGGTTCTTGCCGTCACAGACGTATCCACAGGGGTCGGACGACTCCGCCGCGGCGGCCAGTGCCTTCTGGAAGGCCGCCGGTTCGACCACGGTCTCGGTGTAGCCGTTGGGCAGGCGGTAGATGGTCGCCGGCAGCACCTTGCCGTCGTCGGAGCGGATGGTGGTCGCCTTGAGGAAGGTGCGTCCGCCGGGCGCCGCCGCGGTCGCGCCGCCCGGCGTCAGTACCGTGGCCGTCGCCACGAGCGTCAGCAGCGCGGTCGCCGCCCGGGCGAACCAGGTCATCGAAGGTCGCATGACTGTCTCCAGGATGTGCGTGGATAGGGTGACGCCAGTCTTCGAAGGCCCGGGCGGCGCCGCCACACCTTTCGGTCACGCCTGAAACCATGCGCGAAGAGCGATGATGAGACGTCCGGTCGGCCAGGAAGCGGGTGGTGATGAGGCAGCCGACGCTGTTCCTGATGGTGGGGCTGCCGTGCACCGGCAAGACCACGGCCGCCCGGCGCATCGAGAGCGAGCACCAGGCGTTGCGGCTCACCAAGGACGAATGGGTGAAGGCTCTGTACGGGTCCGAGAATCCGCCGGCGGCCGGTGACGTCATCGAGGGACGGCTCATCCGGATCGGGCTGCGCGCCCTGGAGCTGGGCACCAACGTCGTGATCGACTACGGCCTCTGGAGCCGGGACGAGCGTTCCGCCCTCCGCCGGGCCGCGGTGGACGTGGGCGCGGCGGTGGAGTTGCGCTACTTCGAGCTCACCCCGGCCGAGCAGCGCCGGCGACGTGATCAGCGCCAGGCCGAGGAGCCGCACACGACGTGGCCCATGTCCGACGAGGAGCTGGCCGGGTGGGCGGCCAGCATCGAGGTGCCGACCCCGGGCGAGCTCGACGGCAGCGAGCCCCTCGACGACCCGCCGGCCGGGTTCGCGACCTGGGACCAGTGGCGCGGACACCGCTGGCCGCCGGCGGTCGGCTGACCCCCGCTCCCGCGGAACGGGAATCCTGAAACTTTCGCGACTCCCCGAGAGTTTCTGTCATAACACTTTTTGCGTCTTAATGACGGTCGATGAATAACGGGACAAGCCATCGGTCGAGGCCGATGGCTTACCGGGCGTGCTCAGTGTCGGTTCCCAGCTGGAGCGGGTTTGAGGTCCTCCTTTCCGCCGTTCACGAGACATTGACCGGTCGCGTTGTTCCGGGTAGCGTTCGCCGAAAGTTGCCGGAAGGTTTCGAAACATTGCGGATACGTATCCGCGGTCGGCGCCGCACCGCAGTGCCACCGACCTCGGCGACTGGAACGCCACAAGTCGAACAGCCGCGCCGCGTCCCGGCTGGGCCCACCGCACCCGGGCCGCGCGGCCGGCGCGCGTGCCGCGGACGGCGCGGGTCGTCCGTGCGAGCACGAGGTCAAGAGGGAGTGTCCATGAATCGCTTGAAGAGATCCATCCGGTACCGGGCGGTGCTGGCCGCCGCGACGGGTCTGCTGGCGGCGGCCGGCACGGCGGTCCTCATCCCGTCCGCGGACGCGGCGGCCTCCACGCTGGGCGCCGCCGCCGCCCAGTCGGGCCGCTACTTCGGCACCGCGATCGCGGCCGGGCGGCTGGGCGACTCGACGTACAGCACGATCGCCGGGCGCGAGTTCAACATGATCACGGCCGAGAACGAGATGAAGCCGGACGCGACCGAGCCCCAGCGCGGACAGTTCAACTTCAGCGCCGGCGACCAGATCTACAACTGGGCCACCCAGCGCGGCCTGAAGGTCCGCGGCCACACCCTGGCCTGGCACGCCCAGCAGCCCAGCTGGTGGGGCGGCATCAGCGGCAGCACCCTGCGCCAGGCGATGATCGATCACATCAACGGCGTGATGGCCCACTACAAGGGCAAGCTGGCCGCCTGGGACGTGGTCAACGAGGCGTACAACGAGAACGGCAGCCGGCGCAGCTCCAACCTGCAGAACACCGGCAACGACTGGATCGAGGTGGCGTTCCGTACCGCCCGTGCCGCCGACCCGTCGGTCAAGCTCTGCTACAACGACTACAACATCGAGAACGCGACCTACGCCAAGACGGTGGCCGTGCTCAACATGGTCAAGGATTTCAAGGCGCGCGGCGTACCCATCGACTGCGTGGGCCTGCAGACCCACTTCACCGGCGGCAGCTCGCTGCCCGGCAACTTCCAGACCACGCTGACCAACTTCACCAACGCCGGCGTGGACGTGGCGCTGACCGAGGTCGACGTCACCAACTCCTCGACCAGCCAGTACGCCGGCCTGACCCAGGCGTGCATGAACGTCCCGCGCTGCATCGGCATCACCGTGTGGGGCGTGCGTGACAGCGACTCGTGGCGCTCCAGCGAGAACCCGCTGCTGTTCGACGGCTCGGGCAACAAGAAGGCCGCCTACTCGTCGGTCCTCAACGCGCTCAACGCCGCCACCCCCGGCCCCAGCGACCCGCCGCCCTCGAGCTCGACGCCCAACCCGCCGGCGGGCGGCGCCAACGAGATCAGGGGCACGCAGTCGGGCCGGTGCATCGACGTGCCGAACGCCTCACAGGCCAACGGCACCCGGGTGAACCTGTGGGACTGCAACCGCCAGGCCAACCAGCAGTGGACGTACACCTCCAGCAAGCAGCTGACCGTGTACGGCACGATGTGCCTGGACGCCGCCGGCTCCGGCAACTCCGCGGCCATCCAGATCTACAGCTGCAACGGCCAGACCAACCAGCAGTGGAACGTCAACTCCAACGGCACCATCACCGGCGTCCAGTCCGGACGGTGCCTGGACGTCTGGGGCACCGGCAACGGTCAGCAGGTCCAGCTGTACGACTGCAACGGACAGGCCAACCAGCAGTTCCAGCTCGTCTCCCTCGGCGGCGGCAGCACGCCGCCGACCACGCCGCCCCCGACCGGCACGTGCACCCTGCCGTCGAGCTACCGCTGGTCGTCGTCCGGCGCGCTGGCCAGCCCGAAGAACGGCTGGACCTCGTTGAAGGACTTCACCAACGTCGTCTACAACGGCAAGCACCTGGTCTACGCGTCCAACGTGGCCAACGGCAACTACGGCTCGATGAACTTCGGCCTGTTCACCAACTGGTCGGACATGGCCGCGGCCAGCCAGAACGGCATGAGCCAGGGCACGGTGGCGCCGACGCTGTTCTACTTCGCCCCGAAGAACATCTGGGTGCTGGCCTACCAGTGGGGCCCGACCTCGTTCAGCTACAAGACGTCCAGCGACCCCTCCAACGCCAACGGCTGGTCCGCGGCGCAGACCCTGTCGACCGCCTCCCTCCCCGACGCCCCGTACGGCGTGATCGACCAGACGGTCATCGGTGACGACCAGAACATGTACCTGTTCTTCGCCGGTGACAACGGCAAGATCTACCGGCAGAGCATGCCGATCGGGAACTTCCCGGGCAGCTTCGGCTCGTCCTACACCACGATCATGAGCGACACGACCAACAACCTGTTCGAGGCGGTCGAGGTCTACAAGGTGCAGGGCCAGAACCAGTACCTGATGATCGTCGAGGCGATCGGCGCGAACGGCCGGTACTTCCGCTCGTTCACCGCGAGCAGCCTGGGCGGCACCTGGACCCCGCAGGCGGCCAGCGAGAGCAACCCGTTCGCGGGCAAGGCCAACAGCGGTGCGACCTGGACCAACGACATCAGCCACGGTGACCTGGTCCGCACCAACCCCGACCAGACCAAGACGGTCGACCCGTGCAACCTGCAACTGCTCTACCAGGGCAAGGACCCCAACGCCGGCGGCGACTACAACAACCTGCCGTGGCGTCCGGGCCTGCTGACCCTGCAGCGCTGAGGCCCGCCCCGGCCGGTCGCGCGGTGGCCGGCCGCTGAAGGAGGTCTCCGGTGGCGGGTTCGTCGAGGACGAACCCGCCTACCGGGGGCCTCTCGGCCGTTGCGGCGCTAGCTAGCGACCGTACCGGTCGAACGGCACGGTCCAGTCGCCCAGGCCGTTCCAGATGGGCAGCTCGCGCGGGGTGTTCTTGACGTCGACGATGTCGCCGACCAGGAAGTTGTTGTAGACCCACTTGGCGTCGGCCGTGCTCAGGTTGATGCAGCCGTGCGACAGGTTGGCCCGGCCCAGCGAGCCGTTCCACGGAGCGGCGTGCAGGTATTCGCCGGAGTAGCTGATCCGGGTGCAGAACTCGATGTTCTCCGACACGTAGTAGTTCGGGTCCTTGGGGTCGCTGATGCCGTAGCTCGCCGAGCTCATCGTGTGCTTGCGCTTCTTGCCCAGCACGACGTGCGGCCCGCCGGCGGTCCAGTAGCTGATCTGCTCGCCGTTGGCCCCGGTCGTGCCGCCGCCCTTGCCCAGGCTGCTCTTCATCGTGCGGACGAGCTTGCCGTCGATGTAGACCTTGGTCAGGTGGGTCCGGTTGTCGCTGACCGCGATCAGCTGGCGGCCGATCCGGAAGTGCGTCGACGCGTTCTTCGCCCCGTACGTCGTCTTGCCCAGCTTGACGCCGAACATGGTGACGTTCACCTTGATCGTCGTGCCGGCGGCCCAGTACTTCGCCGGCCGCCAGTGCACGGTCTGGTCGTCCTTCCAGTAGAACTTGCCCGGCACCGCGGGCGAGGTCGTGATCTCGATGGCCTTCTCGGCCGCCTTCTTGTTGACGGCGCGGCTGAACGCGACGATCACCGGCTGCCCGGCGCCGTACGTCCGGCCCTCCTTGAGGGCGAGCATGCCGTTGGCCTGGAACGTGACCCGGGCGGTGTTCTCCGGCTTGAGCGTGGTGAACGCGGTCTTCTCGGTGGTCGCCGTGCCCGCGTTGTCGGTGGCCGTGACGGTCACCGTGTACTTCTTGCCGTACGCGAGATCCCCGGTCGACCGCCAGGTGCCGTCGTCCTGGAGCGCTCCGTCGATCTTGGCCTTGCCGGCGGTGACGGTGACCGACTGGAGCTTGCCGTCCGCGGCGCTGACCACGATGGGCTTCACCGGCAGCACATCGGTGTCGCCGTCCGCCGGCGTGACGCTCAGCCGCACGGGCGCGGCCACCGCCGGCTCGATGTCGGCCGCGGGCTCGACCCAGCTGCGGGTGTCCGCCTTGCCGGACGAGGAACATCCGGCGGCCGTGCCGGCCACCGCCAGGCCCACCGCGCCGATGATCACCTTACGTCGCTGAATCATGACTCTCACATTCGAGGGATGCCGACCGACGCCATCCGCGGCCCTGCAAGATAGACGTCGGCAGGACTCGAATTGTTGCGCCCTTCGGCGAAGGGAGATCATCCTGACAGATTTGCCTCGCGGCCGATACCCCGTACCGATCGCCCGCCGGACGGCGGGCAGCCAGGAGCGGCGACATGAACTCGTGGATCTTTCTGTCGGCCTCGCTCACGACGCCGGCCGGGGTCGGCCGGGTGGCCTACGGACAGGCCATGGTGGTCGCCCACAGCGTCGAGGACAGGGTCAACCGCAGCTTCGCCGGCGCGGCCTGGCTCCGGCAGCGGTTCCCGGCCCGCAGTTGCGTCCAGGTGCAACTGCTGCCGCGCGACGACACGGTGGTGGGCGTGGAGTACGTCAGGAAGAAGAATTACGGGGGACCGAAGGAGATCCGGTGCGGACTCCGGCTCCCCGCCGCCTGGTTCGCCGACCCGCCGATCGGGGACGGGCTGACCGGGCTCCGCCTGTTCCAGGCCGTCCAGCACGCACTGCACGCGATCGGCGACCAGTACGGCATCGGCGTACCCGCGGCCGTCGGCCCCGCCGCCGACCGGGGCCGGCCCGAGCTGGAGAATCCGTTCCGACCGCCACCGTCCGGGCCGTCCCGCTACGCCGCGGCCGCGCTCGAACTGCAGCGCCTCGCCCACTCCACCCGGCCGGATCAGATGGTGCTCGTCGCGAAGGAACCCCCGTCCGCCGCCGTCGCCGAGCAGCACCGGGCCGTCATCGAGGCCCTCGGCACGGTCGTCGCGCGGCACACCGTCGCCACACCTGACGGGGAGGCGGAGGCATGGACCATCCACATCCGGTGACCTGGACACCGCAGATGTCCGGCCTGCCGGCGAGGCGGTCGCAGACGCTGCGCTCCGCCGTCAGCACCGCTCGACACTGCCTCGCCCGGTGGGACGACTTCCTCGCGGCGGCGACGCCGCACGCTGTCGCGATCACGGTCACCGTCACGGACGACCCGGACCCTGCGCCCACCTTGACCGTCCGCCCCGGTGATGCAGCTGACCAGCTGGAACTCCGCGTACCGCGCAGCGCGCTCGAGCAACGCGCGGACCAGCTGGCCGCGCGGATGCTCGACGCGGTCGTGCCCGCCCTCGTCACCGTCGCCGAGCAGCATCCTCGACCCGAACCGGTGTTCGTCTGGTACCGCGAGGAGGCGAGCGACCCGCCACCGGGCGACCAGCCGGGCCTGGCCGTCGCGTGGGAACTCTGCGACGACGAGGTGGAGCTGCTGCTCCTCAGCCGCCTCGACGGCACAGCGGGCGAGGAGCACATCGACCGGCTACTGGAATGCCGCGGCATCGCCGGCCGGGCCGACGCCGGGGTGGCCGGCTCCACCGGCTACTGGGTCCTGGAGCTCTTCCCCCGGCCGGGCCCCCCAGCCTTGCCCCCGACTTGACGGCGGCTTGAGCCTGCCCTGAGCCACACCGCCGATTCCTCCCGGCGAAGGCAACGCCGAGTCCTCGGCGCCGGTGAGAGGAACGTTCATGCAGCTCGGCGGTATGAAGATGATGGTCGCGGGTCTCACCGTGGCCGGTGGGATCGCGGTCAGCTCCGGTGTCATGTGGCAGGCCTCCAACGCCGCGTTCACCGCGCAGACCGGTAACAGCGCCAACAGCTGGGACGCCGGCACCGTCGCGCTGAGCGACGACGACAGCGGTACGGCGATGTTCGCCGCCACCGACCTGCGGCCGGGCTCCACCGGCGAGAAGTGCATCACCGTCACCTACAGCGGCAGCCTGTCGGCCTCGGTCCGGATGTACGGCAGCGCCGTCTCCGGCGCCCTGGCCCCCTACGTGGACCTGGTGATCGAGGAGGGCACGGGCGGCGGTTCCGGCAGCTGCGCCGGCTTCACCCCGTCGGGAACGGCGTTCACCGGTACGCTCGCCGCGTTCGGCAGCACCGCCACCGACTTCGCGTCCGGCGCCGGCTCGTTCGCGCCGAGCGGGCCCGCGGAGGCGACCACCTACCACATCTCGTACACGGTGAACGCCGCGACGCCGGACAGCGTGCAGGGCGCCTCGGCCGCGGCCGCCTTCACCTGGGAAGCGGCGAGCTGATCGTGACCAGCAGGTTCGCCGCGGGGGTGCGCCTGTCCGCGATCGTGCTGCGGCTGGCCGCGGCCGCCGCGCTGGCCGGCGTGGGCACGCTCATGGTCTGGAGCATCCTGCCGGCGCTCTGGGGCTGGACGCCCGCGGTGGTGGCCAGCGGCTCCATGAGCCCGGCCCTGCACCGCGGCGACGTCGCCGTCACCTCGGCCCCGCCGCGGGGCTGGCAGCCGGCGGTCGGGCAGGTGGTGGTCGTCCCCGACCAGGTGCACCCCGGGCAGACCCGGATCCACCGCATCGCCGGCGTCGACGAGAACGGCCTGTTGATCACGCGCGGCGACGCCAACGGCAGCGACGACACCTTCCGGACGGCCCGCACCGAGGTCCGCGGCATCGGCCGGCTCCTGATCCCCGGTGTCGCCCGGGCGGCCTTGGAGCTGGGCGCCGGCCACCCGGCGCCGTTCGTGGGCCAGAGCGTCGCCGTGCTCGGCGCCTTCGCCCTCCTGCGGCGGCCGGCCCGGCGGCGTCACCGGCGAACCCTCACATCCGGCCCGTGGTGACCGACGAGTCACCGAGGACGACCCTGGACGGAAGGAGCGGCGTGCGGCGCGTGCTGATGGCGACGGCCCTGACCGTGGCGGCCCTCGCGGCCTTCCTCGGCCTCGGCCGGGTCGATGCCGCGTTCACCGCCACCACCGGCGCCACGTCGACGTTCGCGGCCGCGCCCGGCTTCCGCTCCGGCGACCTCTACGGCTGGGGCGGCCTGCCCGCCCGGATCGGCTCGGCCACCGGGTGGACCCGGCCCACCGCGGGCCACGGGTACGGCTGTGCCACGCGCACCGACAGCTCCCTGTGGTGCTGGGGCGTCAACGGCGACGGCCAGCTCGGACTGGGCGACACCGCCGCCCGCAACGCCGGGCCCGTGCAGCTGGCCGGCGCCGGCTGGACCGGGGTCGCCGCCGGCAGCCGGCACACCTGCGCCGTCCGCTCCGACGGAACCCTGTGGTGCTGGGGCGGTAACGACGCCGGGCAGCTGGGGCTCGGTGACCTGACCGGCCGGGACGTGCCGGTGCGGGTGGGCGCCGCGTCCACCTGGGCTTCGGTTGCCGGTGGGGTGGCGCACACGTGCGCGACGCGAGTCGACGGGTCGCTGTGGTGCTGGGGCGGTAACGACGCCGGGCAGCTCGGGCTCGGTGACGCCGTGGACCGCGACACCCCGGCCCGGGTCGGGGCTGCGGAGTGGCGTTCCGTCACGGCCGGCGGGCAGCACAGCTGCGGTGTGCGGACGGACGGCACGTTGTGGTGCTGGGGCGCCGGCGCGACGGGCCAGCTGGGCCTGGGCGACACCACCGGCCGCGACGCCCCGGCCCGGGTCGGGGCGGACGCGGACTGGACCTCGGTCGCCGCCGGCCGCCGGCACACCTGCGCCACGTCCGCCGGTGACGCGGTCTGGTGCTGGGGCGCCAATGCCGCGGGCCAGCTGGGACTGGGCGACCTGACGGACCGCGACGCCCCGGAGCGGATCGCCACCTTCACCGGGCGGCCCCTCGGCGCCGGCCCGGACGCCGACGCCACGCTCGCCATCGGCTGACCCCGGCCGGACGTCAAGTCCGACGCAGGGAATCCTCAAGCGCGGGTCAAGGCGGCCGATCGTCCCGCCGTGGGAAGCCAGTCGGAGTTCACTCAGCCGGGTGCCAGCCTCGTGCACATCGGGCGGCAACCCATTTTCGACACGTGCGGCGACATCGCGGGCTACGAGCTGCTGTTCCGCGGCAACGCCCAGGCGGTCGAGGCGGACCGGCGCGACGCGTACGCGACCAGCCACGTGATGGTCAACGCCTTCACCGAGTTCGGCCTGGACGAGGTCGTCGGCGACCGGATGTGCTTCATCAACATGACCCGCGAATTCCTCACCGGCGAGCTGATCCTGCCCTTCGGCCCCGAGAACGTCGTCCTGGAGGTCCTCGAGACCATCGACGTGGACGACGCGGTGGTCGCCGGGGTCACCAACCTGGTCGCCGCCGGCTACCGCATCGCGCTGGACGACTTCGTGTGGCAGTCGGGCCACGAACGGCTGCTGCCGCTGGCCTCGTACGTGAAGCTGGACCTGCCGAACTGCGACCCGGAGCGCCTCGAGGAGCAGCTCGCGTTCTTCCGCGGGTTCCCGCCGATCGAGATCGTCGCCGAGGGCCTGGAGACGCTGGAGCACCTGGCCCTGTGCGACCGCTACGGCATCGAGCTGCGCCAGGGCTACGTCCTGAGCCGGCCCCAGGTGATGACCGCCGCCTGCATCCCGCCGTTCAAGCTGCGCCGGCTGGAGCTGCTCGGCGCGCTCAGCGCCGCCGACGCCGACCTCGACCGGATCGTCGACATCATCTCCAGCGACCCCGCGCTGACCATGCGGGTCCTGCGGGCCAGCAACAGCGCCGCCGTCGGCACGATCCAGCGCGTGTCGTCGATCCGGCAGGCCGTGGTGCTGCTGGGCCTGGGCCACATCCAGCGCTGGGCGATGCTGATGGTCGTCGACGACGTGGCCGAGACGACCGAGGCGCAGCTGGTCGACGCGCTGACCCGGGCCCGGCTGTGCCACAACCTGGCCCCGCGTTTCGACGCCGACCCGGACTCGGCGTTCGTCGCCGGGCTCATCACCGCGGTCGCGGAGCTGCTCGGCATCGACACCTCCTCACTGGTCCGCCACCTGCCGCTCACTGTGGACCTGTGCGCGGCGCTGACCCGGGGCACCGGGCCGCTCGGCCGGATGCTGAGGGTCGTCGACGCCTACGAGCGCGGCGACATGGCGCTCATGGGCGTTACCCGGCCCGGCAACGATCTCACCGGCGCCGTGATGGATGCGCTGCGCTGGTCGACGCAGACGGTCACGGCCGCGTACGGCGAGGGCCACCGGAGGCCGGGGGCGCAGTTCGCGACCACCCGCTGACCCTGCGCCCGCCGAGGCCCGGGCGGTTGCGAGTCGCCGGAGACAGGGCGGGTCCTATTGATTCGAAATTCTAACGGTGCGAATATCGAATGATGTCCGATCGGTTGAGCGTGGCCATCCGGCGGTATCAGCGCGAAGTCGACCAGTTCGATCAGGCGCTGGCCGGCTTCCTCGGGGTGAACCGCACCGATCTTCGCTGCCTGGACTTCCTGGTGGAGGCGCCGCGATCGGCCCGCGACCTGGCCCGCGCGACGGGGCTGACCCCCTCCGCGATAACGACGGCCATCGATCGGTTGGAACACCTCGGCTATGTGGAGCGCACCCGCGGCGCCGTGGACCGTCGCCGGATTCTGGTCGAGCCGACCACGGAGGTACTGCGCAGGCTCGACGTAGCCCTGTCCGGTTATGCCGGCGAGGCCGCGGCGGACACGGCGGCCTACAGCGCGAACGAGGTGGCGTTGCTCGTGACGTTCTTCGAGCAGGGCTCGGCCCGCCGCACCCGGCACGCGGCCCGGCTACGAGAACTGACCCATGAGCGCTGACCGGCCGAGGACCGCGCGGACCACCATCGCCGCTCTGTCCGGTGTGGCCGGCGCGGCGCTCTTCACCGCCGCGTGGCTGGCGGCCGGGCTGTGGCAGGGCCCCGGCTACCGGTGGACACGGGACGACATCAGCGAGATGGGCGCGGTGACCGCACCGCATGCGTGGCTGTTCCTCGTACCGCAGGCGGTAGCCGGACTGCTGACGATCGGCTTCGCCCTGTTCGCTCTCCGGCCCGTGCTCCGCCCGGCCGGGACGGTCGGGATCGTGGCCGCCTGGTCGGCGGCCGGTTCCGCTGTTCAAGATCTCAGCGACGCGGCCTTTCGCCTCGACTGCCGTGCGGCCGACGGCTGCACCGCGGCACAGACGACGGCCTCGGGGCACGGCCAGTGGCACGCGGCGTTCGGGCTGGTCTGCCTCCTCCTGCTGATCGGTGCGCTGTTCCTGACCGCACGCGCGTACCGGCGGCTGCCGGCCTGGGCCGGCTGGGCGGCTCCGACCCGGTGGACCGGTCTGCTCGTCGTCCTCGGGCTCCTCGGTGTGGCCCTACCGGTCACCGGCCCGGTTCATGGGCTGCTGCAACGGGGGGTGGCCCTGGTCTCGGCGGTGTGGGGCGCAGCCGTGGCGTGGCGGGTTCACGTGTTGTCGCGTCGGAACGAGCGCCCAGCCTGACCGGGGCCCGTGAGCGGCGGCTGGGCGACACCGTCGACTCCCACCGGGGTCGACGGCCTCGCCTCGTCGCCGCCAACGGGGCGACCTTCGGTCAGCGGCAGGTCCTGCCCTGGTTGATGCAGGTGGCGATCTTCTGCATCTGCCGGGCGGAGTTGACGTTGACGAAGTCGTTGTGGTCGGAGAACGGGTTGTGGTCCTCCTCGGGGAAGGAGTCCAGGGCGTACTGGCCCTTGATCTGCGCGTCGCGGGGGATGTCGTAGGAGATGGTGATGCGCAGCTGCGGGATGGCCACGAAGCCCGGCTTGCAGGCGCCGGTGCCCGGGTCGGCGAAGGCGACGTGGTCGCGGTGGTTGGTGCTGTCGATGTTCTTGCCGTCCCAGCAGCCGGGGAAGTCCTGGACCCGCTGGACCTGCCGGCCGGCCGGGCAGACCGGGTACTGGTCGGCCAGGCGGTCGGCGAACCCGGAGCAGGTCCAGGTGGCGCGGGCGTTGGCGGGGCCGCGGCTGGTGGGCTTGGCGTCACCGGTGAGCGCCCGCAGGAACTTCGGCATGGGGACGACCCGGCTGGTGGCGTTGCCGCGGTACTCGATCAGCACGGATGCGGGCCGGACGATGCCGCCGGTGTTGTTCGGCAGCTCGAGGTTCGGGCCCTGCGGATCGGGCAGGGCGGCCGGCGCGCTGGGGGCCGGCGTCGCGCCGTTCTGGTTGCCCGGGCCGTTCGGGGCCGGCGCCTGGCCGGTCACGACGCAGCCGGCGAGCGCCTCGAGTCCCTGGGGGCGGGCGGCGTGGCGGGAGATGGCGATGCCGATGCGGTCCAGGACGGCGGTCCGCTTGGCCTTCAGCGGCCCGAGGACGGCGTTGTCGACGAAGTCCTTCCCGCCCTGGCCGCGGGTGGTGACCAGGCGTTCGTCGGCCTGGGAGACCTGCTGGTCGAGCTCGGCGAGGTTGCGGTTGACCTCGTCGAGGGCCGGTGCGGGCACGCCGGGCAGCTTGTCGCGTACGGTCGGGCACTGGACCTGGGGGTTGGCGACCAGGCCGGCTTTCACGCCGGCGGCGGTGTGCCGCATGGCGGCGTGCATGCCGTCGTAGTCGGTGTCGCACTCCACCAGCGAGACCAGGCCCGCGGTGCGGCCCCCGCCGGCGCCGGCGATGCTGTCGCTGATGCCCTTGATCAGCTTGGCCCGTTGGGTGCGCAGCGAGGTCAGCACGGACTCGTTGTGGCCGGCGTCGATGCGGCCGCTCCGTTCGGCCATCCGCCGGTTGGCCGCGTCGTAGGCGCGGTCGAGGGCGGCGAGCCGGGTGTCCACGGCGGCCTTGGCCCGGGCCGGCACGGCGGGCAGCCGGTCCCGCACGCTGGGGCAGGTCACCCTCGGGGTCGTGGCGGCGAGGGCGCGCCGGGTCTCCGCGCCGGAACGGACGCTCTTGTCGATGCGCACGACCGGCCAGAAGTACGAGGACTTGTCCCCGTTCCGGCACGTCGTCCCGGAGGCGTCCAGATCGGCGTTGGACGAGTTCGCGGTGATGGCCAGGTTGCCGACGAAGTCGTGGACGTGTTCGGCGCCGTTCCTGATGCCCGGCTGCGCGACGGGGTTGTCCGGGCTGAACTTGCCGTTGCCGTTGGTGCCGCAGTCCACGGTGAAGGAGCCCCGGGACGCCTGCGCGCCCGGCACGGGGTTCTTCACGTTGGGTCGAACATTCTGGATGCGGACGTACTGGTTCAGCTCGGTGGCCGCGTCCGCGCTGCCCTTGCCGCCGCCGGAGACGAACGTGGCGGTCAGAGCCCCGGACGCCGCGACGACTGCCACGGCCATGGCGATCCGTGCCGTGCGGGTGTGCATTCGCCCTGCCGGACGTGGTGTGGTTCGCACGCTTCACTCCTCGTAGCCTGGGGGTGCCGCGGCTCCGGTGCGGAGTCGCACTCGCAGGTACGGCGGGCACGAGGCGCCGGACGGGTCCGGGACGACCGCGTAAGCACTCGGTAAGAACTCCCGGACACCGGCCCGGCGCTACTCGCTGGCGGCGAAGCGTTCCAGGGCGTCGATGGTGCCCACGGCGAGGATGATGTCGCCGTACATCAGGGTGGTCTCGGCGGTGGCGTGCGTGAAGGCACGCGGTGTGCCGGGTGGCGGCGCCTCGGGTTTGACCGCCACGACGGTGACGCCGTACTTGCTGCGCAGGCGCGCTTCGCGCAGGGTGACGCCGACGATGTCGCGGGGCGGCCTGGTCTTGATCATGGCGAAGTCCTGGTCGACTTCGACGTAGTCGAGCATGCGTCCGGAGAGCAGGTGGGCGACGCGTTCGCCCATGTCGTGTTCGGGGGCGACGACGTGGTGGGCGCCGACCCGGGCGAGGATGTGGCCGTGCTGGTCACTGATGGCTTTGGCCCAGATGTCGGCGATGCCGAGCTCGGCGAGCAGGCTGGTGGTCAGGATGCTGGCCTGGATGTCGGTGCCGATGGCGACGACGGCCCGGTGGAACTCGGGCACGCCGAGCTGGCGCAGCGCTTCGACGTCGGTGGAGTCGGCGGTGATGACGTGCGGGATGCGGCCGGAGAGCGCCTGCACGGTCTTGGGGTGGTGGTCGATGCCGAGGACCTCGGTGCCGCGGCTGACCAGTTCGAGCGCGAGGGCGCTGCCGAAGCGGCCGAGCCCGATGACGACGACGGGTTCGGTGCGGTTGTCAGCCAACGATGGTCCTTTCCTCGGGAAGTTCGAAGCGGCGGTTGCGTTCACGGAGCGCCAGTGCGGAGGCCAGGGTGAGCGGTCCGATGCGCCCGGCGAACATGAGCACGATCAGCAGCAGTTCCGCGCGCTGCGGCAGGTCGGCGGTGATGCCGGTGGACAGGCCCACCGTGGCGAACGCGGAAGTGGCTTCGAACAGCACCTGGTCGAGGGTGTGGGTCGTCATGGCCAGCAGGGTGAGAGTGGCCGTCATCACGGCGCCGATGCCGAGCAGGGCGATGGCGAGGGCTTGACGCTGGTTGCTGGGCGGGATGCGGCGGTGGCCGACGTTGACGTGGGTTTCGCCGCGCATCTCCGACCATAGGGCGAAGCCGAGGACGCCGAAGGTTGTGACCTTGATGCCGCCGGCGGTGCCGGCGCTGCCTCCGCCGATGAACATGAGGATGTCGGTGGCGAGCAGGCTCTCCGGGCGCAGCGCGCCGATGTCGACGCTGTTGAATCCCGCGGTGCGGGCCATCACGGAGGCGAAGAAGCCGGCGAGCAGCTTCCCCGGTGCGTCCAGCGGGCCGAGGGTGCGGTCGTTGGACCATTCCGCGGCGGTGAGCGCCAGCGTGCCGGCCACCAGCAGGGCGACGGTCAGCGCGACGGTGAGGCGGGTCATGACCGACCAGCGGGTGGGCCGGCGCCAGTGGCGGGCCAGCTCGAAGACCACCGGGAAGCCGAGGCCGCCGACGATGACCGCGGCGGCGACCGGGAGGTTCACCCACGGATCGTCGACGTAGCGGGTCAGGCTGTCGGCGTGGATGGAGAAGCCGGCGTTGTTGAACGCCGAGACGGCGTGGAACACCCCGTGGTAGACGGCTGAGCCGGCCGACTCGCGATAGCCCACCAGGAAGCGCGCGGTCAGCGCGGCGGCGACGACGGCCTCGCAGCCGAGGCTGAACAGCACGATGCGGCGCACGACGCCGCGGACGTCGGTCAGGTCCAGGCTCTTGGTCTCGGCCTGGGCGAGGAATCGCGCCCGCAGGCCCAGCCGGCGTGACAGCAGCACCGTGAGCAGAGTGGCCAGGGTCATGATGCCCAGCCCGCCGACCTGGATGAGCAGCAGGATGACAGCCTGTCCGAATCCGGACCAGTAGCTGCCGGTGTCGACGGTGACCAGACCGGTGACGCACACCGCCGAGGTGGCGGTGAACAGGGCGTCGACGGTGTCGGCGCGCTCGCCCGAAGCGGTGGCGGCCGGCAGGGACAGCATCAGCGTGCCGGTCGCCACGGCAAGCGCGAAACTGCTGGCGATGACCTGCGCCGGGTGGCGGAAACGATCGGTGCGACGCTGCCACGCCGGCACTCGACCCAGCAGACGCATCCGCTCTCTCTCCTCCAGCTTCCGGTACCGGGCGCACTGTCCCGGCCCACTTCCGGCAACCGTACTGGGGTGGTCGTTCGGCCGTGGGCAGCGGGTTTCGGCCGGTCGCCGAGGGGGGCGGCCGGGGCCCCACGGCAACCGTCGGTGCGGGCTTCAGGCCGGTACCTTCGTGGTCAGCGCGCCGTGCAGGAACAGGTCGATGAGTTGCTCGGTGGGCACCCTCGGCAGTTCCTTGCCGCGAGCTCGTTCGCGACCGAAGAGCAGGCCGAGGAAGGCGTCCGCGAGTGTCTCGACCGGCAGGCGCAGGTGCTGCTCGTCGGGCGCGAACAGCTCGCCGACGGCGTGCCGGGTGGCGGCCTGCGAGGCGTCGCGGCCGGCTGACCGAGCACCTGGTGATTCTCGCCGGCCGGCGCGGGCCGCGGCCGGCGATGCGGGGTGGGGTCGAGGGCTCGGGTGACGCAGGCCAGCGGGACGTCGCCCGGCGCCGGCTTGGTGGCGTAGTCATGGCCGGATTCTGAGGAGTGAGTACTCACTCCGTCAGGCGATTTCGGAACGGTCGCCTTGCCCCTGGCCACGTCGCTGAGCAGCGCGGAGGCGATGGTCCCGCCCCGCCGGAGCACGCTGACGACCCGCAGCATGATCAGGAACGCCACGTAGACGACCACTGTCGACCTGACCACCTTGACGACTACTGAACAAGCGTTTAGCGTATTGAACATGAGTTCAGCGGTGGACGAGGGTGACCTCACGGCGAAGGCAAACATCCGGAACGCCGCGCTGCGCCTGTTCGCCGAGCGCGGGCACGACGCCGTCACGGTGCGGGAGATCGCCGCCGCGGCGGGGGTGTCGCCCGCGCTCGTCGTGCATCACTTCGGCAGTAAGGACGGGTTGCGGGCCGCGGTGGACGACTACGCCGGGCAGGCGTTCGACGCGCTGTTCTCGATGGACGAACACGAGCTGGCCGAGGCGCTGACCGGGGGCAGCCTCGGATCGGTGGCCGAGATGTTCGCCCGCGCCTTCCCGCACGGCTCGCCGCTGCCCGCCTACCTGCGCCGCCTGCTGCTCGTCAACGATCCGGCGGGCGCGGCGTTGTTCGGCCGGTGGTACGCCCTCACCCGGCGTCTGCTCGACTCCATGACCGAGCTCGGCGTCGCCCGACCGGCCGAGGATCCGGCCGTTCGTGCGGCGTTCCTGCTGGTCAACGATCTCGCCCTGGTCCTGCTGCGCAACCAGGTCGCTGCCGCTATCGGGGTCGACCCGCTCACGCCGGAGGGCATCGCCCGGTGGGCCGGGGAGGCCACCGCTGTCTACACCAAGGGCGCGTTCGTAGCCACGCCCGGGCAGGAATCCTCGTGAGTCGTTCCGTTCCCGTCATCCACGTCCGGGACCTCCGCAAGACGTTCGGGAAGGTCCGTGCCCTCGACGGCTTGGACCTGTCGGTGCGTCCGGGCGAGGTTCATGGTTTCCTCGGCCCCAACGGGTCGGGCAAGTCCACCACCATCCGGATCCTGCTGGGACTGATCCGGGCCACCGCCGGTCGCGTCGAACTGTTCGGCGCCGACCCCTGGCGGGAGGCCGCCGGGCTGCACGGCCGCCTGGCCTACGTCGCCGGGGACGTCGCATTGTGGCCCGGCCTGACCGGTGGCCAGTGCCTCGACGTGCTCGGTGCGACGCACGGCGGGGTCGACCGGCGGCGCCGGGACGACCTGATCGCCCGGTTCGATCTCGACCCGGCCAAGCGCATCCGGGACTACTCCAAAGGCAATCGCCAGAAAGTCGCCCTCGTCGCGGCCCTGGCCGCGGAGGCGGAGCTGCTCATCCTCGACGAGCCCACGTCCGGACTCGACCCGCTGATGGAACAGGCCTTCCAGCAATGCGTACGCGAACGCCGGGAAGACGGTGTCACCGTGCTGCTCTCCAGTCACATCCTCGGCGAGGTCGAAGCGCTCGCCGACCGGGTGAGCATCATCCGCCGTGGCCGCGCTGTCACCACCGGCAGTCTCGCCGAGTTGCGCCGCCACACCCGGACCTCGGTGCATGCCGTCACCATCGCCGAACCGGAGGGGCTGGCCGGCGCGCCGGGGGTGGCCGACTGCGTCTGCGAACGGGCCGACGGGCGGGTCGACGCCAGGTTCACCATCGACGCGGAGCACCTCGACGCGGCGATCGGCCGGCTGCACGCCGCCCGCATCCACACGTTGACGGTCACCCCGCCGAGCCTCGACGCGCTTTTTCTCCACGCCTACGGCGAGACCCTCGACGCCCGGGAGACCGGCGAGACGCTTGCCGAGGCCACGCGATGAGCGCCGGGGCAGGAACGGCGGATCCCCGCCGGCCCCGGCTGAACACCATGGCCGGGATCGTCTGGCGTACCCAGCGCCGGACGATCCTGGTCTGGGTGGCCGCCCTCGCCGCCGGCATGATCGGAACAGCTGCCGCCGTCGCCGGCCTCTACGACACGCCGGCCGAGATCCACACCTATGCCGAGGCGGTCACCTCCGGCAGCGCGCTGGCGGCGATCAACGGTGCCGTCGAAGGCATCGACAGCCTGGGCGGGGTGATCCAGGACGAGTTCGGATTTCTCGCCTCGTTCCTGCTCCCGCTGCTGGGCATCACCCTGATCGCCGGCTCGACCCGACGGGAGGAGGAGTCCGGCCGGCTCGAGACGATCCTGGGCGGCCGGATCGCTCGCCACCAACCGGCACTGGCCGCCCTCACCGTGGCGACCGCGGCGATCCTCGCCACGGCCGTCCTGTTCGCCGCCGGCCTGGTCCTGGAGGGGGTGCCCGTGTCCGGGGCGATCCTGTACAGCGCGGCGCTGGGCGCGCTGGCCTTCGTGTTCGCCGGTTTCGCGGCTCTGCTGGCTCAACTCGTGCTGCACGCCCGCGGCGTCTACACCTGGAGCCTGATCGGGCTCGCCGCGGCGTACGTCCTGCGGGGGATCGGCGACACGACCGGGACGGGGCTGGTCTGGCTGTCACCGCTGGGGTGGGCCGAGAAGACCGCACCGTTCGGCGACCAGCGGTGGTGGGTGCTCGCCCTTCCCGCCGTCGCCGGCCTCGTCATGGGTGGTGCGGCCGTGTGGCTGGCCGCTCGCCGCGACCTCGGCAGTGCCCTGCTGCGCGGTGGCGCGGGCCCCGCCGGAGCGACCCGGGTGCGGCGAGGGCCGATCGGCTTCGCGGCCTGGATCCACGGCCCGGCGACCGCGGGCTGGTTGTCGGGCGGAATCCTGCTCACCGCGATGATGGGCGCGCTGGCCCGCCCGTTCCTCGACGCGATGGCCGGCAACCCCGCGCTGGGCCGGGCCATGGGCGTCGCGGCCGGCCGGCCGCTGGACGGCTTCGTCGCCGCCACCCAGCTCTACCTGGCCGTCATCGCCGCCGGGTACGTCATCCAGGCGATCGGCGCCCTGCGCACCGAGGAAGCCGACGGCCGCCTGGCGACCCGGCTCGCCGGAACGCTCTCCCGCAACCGCTGGCTGGCGGCTCACGGCGCCGTCATCGCGGCGGGGCTGCTGCTCATCGTCGTCGGTTCGTCGCTGGTCCTCGCCCTGACGACCGCCTGGTCGGTCGGGAACACGGACGAGACCGGCGCCATCATGGCCGCCGGCCTGGCCTACCTGCCGGCGGAACTGGTGCTCGCGGGCCTCGCGCTCGCCCTGTTCGGCCGGTGGCCGCGCGCCTTCGCGCTCACCTGGGCGGCCTACGCGGCGGCGACCTTCATCGCCCTCCTCGGCCCCGGCCTCGACCTCGCCCGGTGGGTGCTCGACCTCGCCCCCACCACGCATGTCGGCAGCCCCCCGGTGGGTACGGCCCAGGCCGGCAGCCTGACCGCGCTGTCTCTTGTTGCGGCCGTGCTCATCATGGCCGGGTTCACTGCCTTCCACCGTCGTGACACGTCCTGATTCCTCGGGCTCCTCCGCTGACGGCGGACGGCATCGGCGCTCAGTCGTCCTCCGCCATCGGCAGCTTCACCACGAGTCTCAAGACGCTGTCGCGGTACGCCGCCGCGGCCTCCGCCGAGCTCATCCGGCCGGCGGCGACTTGTTGTCCGGCGGCGTGGCCGAGGGCGATGACGGCGCTGATCGTCCATTCCTCGGAGTGGCGCTCCTCGAACACACCGGTCCGCCGGCCGCGGCGGACCAGGTCGACGAGTCGCGTGGTGACCGGTCGGTGCCGGTCGTGCTCGTCGGCCGGCGGAGCGGCGGTGGCGATGACCGGGCTCAGCAGGATCGGGTAACGCTCCACGACGGCCCAGCTGGCCTCCAGCCAACGGCGTAGGGCCTGCTCCGGAGGGGGCGAGGTCACATCGATCGCGTCCAAGGCGCTCGCGGTCTCGGTCGTCAGGTGATCGATCACCGCGGTCAGCAGGGCCGTGCGCGACGGGTAGTGGGCGTAGACGGTCTGCCGGACGACTCCGGCCGCCGCGGCGATGTCCTCGATGCTCGCGTCGGCCTGTCGGCCGAGGGTGGCGATCGCCGCGTCCAGGACGGCGGCGCGGCTGCGCTCGCCGTCCAGTCGCCGCTTACGGCTTCGCGGACGCTCGGGTTCGGCCACGGTTGCCCATCGTAATCTCCTCCCTTATCTTGGACGTACGTGTCTAACTTAAGTGAGAGGAGTCGCTGTGGGATCCCCGTTCTCCGGTGCGCCCGGCGATGATCTGATCGGATACCTGACGCGGTACCCGCACGAGCTCACGTTCGGCCACGAGGACCCGGCGGCGGTGTTCGGCCGCTATCACACCGACGACTTCGTGTTGTGCAACGACGGCGTTCCCCTCGACCGGGAGCGGCTGCTCGCCCATGCCAAGGCGGGTCGCCGGAACGCCACGCGGATCGATGTCCAGGTGCACGATGCGCTGGCGGCCGGCGGAAAGGTCGCCGCTCGTTACACGTTGACCGCGCTGATGCGCCGGGGCCAGGTGATCGCGACGGAGATCCACATGTTCGGTGAGCTGAGTCCGGACGGTCGGCTCCGCCGGGTGGAGCAACTGTCGCGGGACGTCTCGGACCAGGATCCGGGCCCGGCGCAGCCGCCGGCGTGAACGGGCGCGCTGCCCGGTGCCGGCCACCGTAGATGTCATTCAAGTGTCACAGCGTCGGGCAGCGGCTGCCACACCCGCGCGCGAGGGTGGGCGGACGACAAGGGAGGTCCGATGTCCCAGGATCAGATCGACGTGGCGGCCGGCAACGGCGGGGGCGCGCTCGAGTTGTCCGAGCACGGCGATACGGCGCTGGTCCGGCTGTGCGGACACGTCGACGACGCGCTGACGCGGAGTCTGCGGGATGCCCTCACCTGGGCGGTCAACCATCACCGGATGGTGGTGGTGGATCTGTCCGCCGTGGGCGCCGTCGACCGGTTCGGCCTCGGAGCGCTCGCTCGCGCTCATGACCGGGCCACGGCCCTGGGCGCGGCTCTGTGCCTTGTCGCCCCGCCGCCGGCCGTGCGGGCCGCCTTGCGCGCGGCGCGCCTCAATGACCTGTTCACCGTGGTCGACACGTGCCCCGGCGCCGCTGCCGAGCGGTTGCCTGCGGCGTCGTAGCGGCGCCGGGCGGGCTTCACCGGTGCAACTTGTAGCCCAGTCCGCGAACGGTCAGCAGGTGTTGCGGTGCGGAGGCGTCGTCCTCGATCTTCTGCCGGAGCCGGCCGACGTGGACGTCGACGAGCCGCTCGTCGCCGCTGTCGTACTGCCACACCCGCTGGAGCAGCTGTTGGCGGGACAGCACCTTGCCGGCGTGCTCGGCCAGTTCGCAGAGCAGTTGGAACTCCGTGCGGGTGAGCTGCACCGGCGTGTCGCGGAGCCGCACCTCACCGGCGTCGGGTTCGATTTCCAGATCGCCGAAGCGCAACAGGCGCAACGTCTCGGGGCCGGTCCGGGCCCGGCGTCGCAAGGCCCGCAGCCGGGCGGTCAGCTCCTTCACCGCGACGGGTTTGACCAGGTAGTCGTCGGCGCCGGCCTCCAGCGCGGCCACGATGTCGTGGGTGTCGTTGCGGGCGCTGATCACCACGATCGGCGCGTCGTCGGTCCGGCGGATCTGCCGGATGCACTCGAAGCCGTCGATGCCGGGAAGCATGAGGTCGACCAGGACGGTGTCGGCGCGCCGACTGCGCTGCGCCTCGAGGCCCTCCTCGGCGGTGGCCGCGCCCGTCACGGTGTAGCCCTCGTCCTCGAGCGCCATCACGAGAGAGAGTCGGATCCGGTCGTCATCCTCGATCACCAGTACAGCGGCCATGGTCGCATCATCGCTCGTCCCGGCCCTCCCGGCGACTCCGGGGTGGCGGCGCCGACGGACTGTCACGCAACTGTCATGCGGACGGGAGATCTCCGCGACATCGCCTCGGCAGCCTGGCTACGACATCGTCAAGGAGGTCCGGATGCCGGAGCGCACCATCCCCCAGACCACCGTGGTGGTCACCGAGCCATTGGAAGGATCCGCCGTCGAACGGTGGGGCGACATGATCGCCGCAGCCGCTGCCCTGGAACCGCCCTTGCTGGTGGTCGACCTGTCCGGCAGCCCCCGGATCGACGCCTCCGCCATCGTCATGCTGCTGCAGACCCACCGGGCGATGGTGTGTGCGGACGGCCGGCTACTGCTGCGCGGCGCATCGGCACAGGTCCGTCGGATGCTCGGCCTCGCCCGGGTGGACCGGGTGCTCGACGTCGAGGATCAGACGGGTGCCGCACCGGCCGTGCCGACGGCGAGGAGCTGACGATGGCGCCGATCTGGCCGGACAACGACGGTTGGCTTCCGCGGGGGCAGGGCCCCGGCGACAGGATCGCCGACGAGGTGCTCGAAGCGGAGAACTTCCTGAGCCACCTGGTCGCCGACGAGATCAACCAGGACCCTCAGGTGGGCAGTGGCCAGATGGTCGTGACGGTGCAGAACGGTGTGGTCATCCTCGAGGGATGCGCGGACACCGCGGAAACGCGCGAGGCTGCCGTCCGGCGGGCCTGGGCCACGCCCGGGGTCTTCGACGTGTGCAACATGCTCGCGGTGGGTCCGGACCGTTTCCGGCGTTGACAGGCGCCCGTGGGCCCTACCCGGCCGGACCTGTGACAGTTGCGTGACGATGCCGTCCGGGCCGGGCCACACCATGCCGACCGTCGCTGCTTGCGGGCATCATGCGGATATGAGGATCAGGCTGACGGGCGAGTCTCGCCGGGCTCCGCGCGTACCGCACCGGGCGGCCGCGGTGCACGGTGACCGAGCGGCGCCGGAATGAGGCGGCTGGGGCTGCGTACCCGGGTCAGCGCGGCATTCGCGATCGGCGCTCTGCTGCTGTCCGCCTGCGTCACCCTGGTGTCCTACGAACTGACCCGGCGCACCTTGTTCAGCGAGCGCGAGCGCACCTCGGTCAGGACGACGTACTTCGACGCCGCCGTGGTGGACGCCGGTCTGCAGGGTAACGATCCCGACGTGCTGACCGTCCTGCGCTCGCTCGACACCGGGGCCGACCGGTACGTCCTGCTCGAGCGTGACGGCCGGTGGTTCTCCCGCAGCGCCGACCCCGCGGCGACCGCGGCGGTCTCCCCGGCGTTGCGGACGATGGCCCGCCAGGGTACGGCCGGAGCCCAGCGGGTCCGCCGGGCCGGCGAACCGACCCTCGTCGTCGCGGTGCCGCTGTCGTCCTCCATGGTCTTCTACGAGGTGGTGTCGTTGCGGGAACTCGATCGGACCCTGCAGCTGCTCGCCCTCGTGCTCACCGCGGTGGCGATCATGGTCGCCGGGGGCGGGGCGGCGGTGGGGTGGTACGTCACCCGGCACGCGCTGCGGCCGCTGACCGCGGTGGCCGAGGCCGCTCGCACGATCGCCGACGGCGATCTGGAGGCCCGGCTCGATCCCGACACCGAACCCGACCTGGCCCAGCTCTCCGCGTCCTTCAACCACATGGCGGATCAGCTCACCCGCAGGATGGAACGTGACCGGCGGTTCGCCGCCGATGTCAGTCACGAGCTGCGATCCCCGCTCCAGACCCTGTCGGCGGCGATCAGCGTCGTCAATCGCCGTCGCGACGGCCTCGACCCCAAGGCGGCCACGGCGTTCGGGCTGATCACCGACGAGGTCACCCGCTTTCAGGCGCTGGTGGAGGACCTGCTCGAACTGGCCCGCGGCGATCGGCCGGCGGTCCGCGAAGCGACCGACATGCCCGCGCTGGTGTCGCGGGTGTGCCGGGCGCGGGGCCTGACCGGAGAGCTGTTGCGGATCGACGGGAACAGCCCGGTCGTCTGGCAGGTGGATGGCCGGCGGATCGAGCAGGCGCTGGGCAACCTGGTCGACAACGCGATGCGATACGGCGGTGGCGTCGAGACGATCCGGATCGGGCGGGCCGACGGCGAACGCTGCTTCCTGGAGGTGGATGACGGCGGTCCCGGCATCACGGAGGAGGACCGAAAAGTGATCTTCGACAGGTTCGTGCGGGGCCGGGCGGCGAACGCCCGGGGCGGAACCGATGGCACCGGCCTCGGACTCTCCATCGTCGCTCAGCATGTCGCCGCCCATCAGGGCACGGTGGACGGGCACAACCGGCCCGGCGGCGGCGCGCGTTTCCGGATCGAGCTGGCGGGCTGCCTGCCATGAGGAGCCCGAGGCGACTCGCCGGTGTGCTGCTCGTCGGGATCCTGGTGAGCTCCTGCGGGGTGTCCACGCAGAGCGAACCGCACGCGGTGGAACTGCCGCGCCGGCCGCTGACCGAGCCCCGGGCGAGCGCCGCCACCGAAGGTCGCGCCGGTGGCGTCGCCGAAGTGCTGTGCATGGTCCGGGACAACCGGCTGGTGGAGACGGTGCGCCGGCTCGACGCGCCACCGACGCCCCAGGAGCACATCGATCACCTGGTGGCGGGTCCCACGCAGCCCGAGCGTGACCGGGCCATGACAACCGCCCTGGTCGGCTCGTCGCTCGAGGTCCGCATGGCCGGCGACGCCACGGCCCAGGTCGAGATCACCGAGGCGGATGAAGGCAGTGCGCGCAGCGACGAGACCCTCGCCTACGCGCAGATCGTGTGCACGCTGACCTCCCGGGCCGATGTCGCGTCGGTGCTCCTGTTGCGGGACGGCGACCGGCTCGAGGTTCCCCGGGCCGACGGGTCGTTGTCGCGCGGTCCGCTGTACGGCAGCGACTACACCGCGCTGATCGCCCCGGCGTGACCCGGCCATCCAACCGTCATCATCCGGCGCCGGGCTGCGGATCGCCGCCGACTCGCCGGCCGGAGCGGTGACGCTGAGCATCGCTCCGGCACCCGAGGCGGGAGACCAGGTCGTCGATGCCGCCGGCGCGGGCGCCGTGGATTTCGTGGTCTCGGCGCAGACCGCCGGACCCCGGCCGGGCTGTCCGCTGACCGGAGTCGAGATGCCGCGGCCGAGGCCGTCACCCGCTCGCGGGGTACGAGGGGCGCCGGACCCAACCGCGGCACCGCGTACAGCCTGCCGAGGCGGTATGTCGAGGCTCCTGCGTTTCTGTGTCGGTCTCACGACGAACCCGCGCCGGTGCCGGTCGTCGGAGTGGTCACCGAGCTGTCACACGGTCGCGGGGACTCGCCCTGGCCGCCGTCACCGTGGTGGAGTTGCACGGAGATCGACCAGGGGTCCGACATCCTGGTCGATCTGGCCGATATGACTGGAACACTGCCTCGTCGAATCGCGGACGATCTCCGAGGCCGCAGTGACGGTGGTCGAACTGCACGGCGAAATCGACCTCGACGTGGTGGAGACGCTGCGCCGGCGCTCTGGTAGATCTCGTTGTCGGTGCCCCGCTGCCGGCGCATCGCGTCGACGAGCAGTTCGCCGTCGCGCACCAACAGCGTCGGCACCGATATCAGGGCCTCGCGCAGCGTCGACCAGCGCACCGACAGCCAGGTGGCGGCGAACTGCAGGACGACCAGCAGGGTCAGTGCGGCGGCGCCCTCGGTGAACGACACGGCCGGGTCACCGCTCGCCGCGGTGCGCGAAGAAGCTGCGGGGAGGACAAAGCGGGGGACTGAGCGCTACCGTCATCCGATCGTCATGAACTCGTGCGGACATCGTGCGGAAGCGAGCCTAGAGTCGGCCGAATGCTCGCTGACTGTTCGGGGGAGAGCCGTTGACGGGGGCCGCCACTGTGGAGTTCCTCCTGGTCCAGGACGACCCCGCCGAGGAGCTCTACACCCGCGAGATGCTCGAGACCCATAAGGTCCTGAACCGGGTGCACACCGTTCACACCGTGCCGCAGGCCCTGGCTTTCCTGCGCCGGGATCCGCCGTACGCGCATGCCCCGGCGCCCGATGTCATCCTGCTGGACCTCAATCTGCCCGGCCGGGACGGCCGTCATCTGCTGCGCCATCTCGGGGGGAGTGCGCCGGCCGTGGCGCCGGTGGTTCTGCTCGTCGACTCGCCCGTCGCCGAGCGCATCCTGCGCCGCGAGGGCCTGCCGGTGCAGGGGTACGCCAGCAAGCCCGTCGACCTCGCGTGCCTCACCAGCGTCGTGCGGTCGCTGGACTCGCTGGCGTTCGTGGTGCTCCGGCTGGACTGAATCGTGCCCGTCATTGCCGATCGTCAGGAGGCGGACGGCGAGACGGGAGCGCCGTCGTGGCATCTGGTGCTGGGCTCCGGCCGGACGTCTTCATCATGGCGGACGCCCCCTCCCTCATCCTTCCCGGGCCTGCTCCTGGCGTGCGGCGGAGGCGTCCATCGGCTCGGTGAGTCCGTGGCGGCGGAGCTGCCCGCGTACCTGCGCCGCGGGGTGGACCAGCTCCATGCTCGCGGTCGTCGAGTGTTGATCACGTAGGTCAGCTGAGGTTCCTCCCGCTCGGTGGCCGCTGTCCTGCGGCGCCGTCGTGACCTCGACACTTTCCCCGCTTTATGACGATCATGGAACGGAGTCCGCGCACTTCCGTGACGTCCTGGGCCGGTGAAGCGGCCCAGCCCCGGGAGGGTCCAACGGTCACGGGGACTGTCATCCCGCCGCGCGGCTTCCGCCATGGTGGCCCGGCAGCGTGTAGGAGACGCGAACGGTGACGGTGGGAGGAGGCGGTCATGTACCTGTGGTGGTACACGGACTGGAACAACGGCGTGGCATATCCGCCGCAATCCGGGAGAGCCGGCCGTCGGAGCCCCGATCAACAGCCCGGGACATCGCTGATCCGGCCGGGCCGCTGAGCCGGGACCAGCGACTGCTGGCGGCGGTGGCCGATGCCCTTTTCTGTGACGCCGCGGTGACGGGCGGCCGGATCGACCTCGATGTGCAGAACGGCGTGGTGTCCGGGGTTCCGGCACTGACCCAGGGGATGGTGGACGATGGCAGCCAAACGATCATGACGACTCCGGAGCACAGCCACCGGGTGGCCGTCGTCGGCGGGTCAGGTGGGGGTGGCGCAGCGGGTGATCGCCGTGCACCCGGACCACGACGCCGCCCCGCGGACCGTACGCGCGCTCACCGACGCCGGATTTCCCACCGGATCCGTGGGGGAACGCCGGCCGAGGGCGGCGAAGTCGCGGTCGCTCCCGTCGACCTCGTACCCCATGAGCCGGGCGAACCGGCGGTCCAGCCGCCGATGGCGCCGCGCGTAGGCGACCATGCATCTCGCTCCTTCCTCGGGGGACAGCGGCCGTGCCGTGGCGTCCTGCCGGCCAGTCGGCTCGGAGGCCGAACCCCGGGGCCACCGTCAGCGGGGACCGTTACCCCTCAAGCGGCGTGGTCATGGTCGGCGGGGCCTCCCGGCGAAACCTCTTTCCCCTGCTCGCCGATCAGGCGCAGGGCGCTGAGCGCGGACGCCTCATCGGGGTGACTGGGAAAGACGGAGTCGAGGCGCATCGTGTGCAGCACGGTGCGGATGAACCGGGACGGCGCGACGAGTCCGAGTGATCCGCCCCGGTGTCTGACCTCCTGACGGGCGCGGACCAGCAGACCGAGACCCGCTGAGTCGATCAGATGCACGGCGTGCAGGTCGAGGACGATGTGCCGGCTCGTCCTGGCCGCGGTCATGAGGGCGTCCTGCAGGGTCTCGGCGAAGCCGGCGTCGATGTCGACCAGGGGGGTGACGACCACGGCGTCCAGGTCCCGGTGAACCAGGACGGCGTAGGCCGGTCCGTGGGCCGGTGCGGGCGACTCGCGGACGGGAGGAACCGGCTCCGTGGCCTCATCGGCGCACCGGGGGCAGTTGTGGGGTCCGCCCGCGAAGGGCGAACCCGTCCATCCGGCGTGGGCGACCAGCGGCCAGACCACGTCGCTGTCGGTGGTGGCCGCCGGCGTGTTGTCGTGGTCGCCGCATCGGTCGCAGATCAGGACCGCGGTTCCGGCGGTGCGGGGTACGACGGTCATCGGAGGTTACCTGTTTCGTTGTGGCCCCTGTTCGGGCGCCGCGGGTCCGCGGTGAGGGCAACGACGATCATGCTGAGGCCGGCGAGACTCACCTGGAGCGCCAGTTCGACGGGGCTCACCCGGGAGTCGTCCACGCCGGCGAGGCGGGCGACGACGGTGCCGAGCACGGCGGCGCCCACGCCGACGGCCACGGGCAGCCAGAACGGCACGCTGCGGCAGGCGGGCACGAACCGACCGGCCGAGGCGCCGAGAACGAGGCCGATCAGGACGGCGGAGAGCAGACTCGTCGCGGTCACCGCCACACCTCCCGGACTGCCGTGACCGCATCCGGCCGGTGTCGGTCGCTCAGCGACGAACGCCGGACGGTGTGGATGTCACTGCCGTTCACCACGCCTCCAGGCGAGAGATTGCGTTTATGTCGAACAGACTGCCGGGCGCATGCGGCAGTAGTTCCCCGGCTTCGTGACAGTTGAATGACGGTCATGACGGCGGGCTGTGCTGTCACGTCGGCCGCCGGACGGATCGTGAGGTCACCGAGGACCGGACCGGGGACCGCAGCGGTCACCGTCGTCCGGGCGGCGCAGCGATCGCAGCCGGGCGGACAACGCCTTGACGGCGAACGGCTTCCCCACGCGGAACATGGCCCAGGACCGGCTGCGCGGATTGACCGACGCCGAACCGGGCGTCTCGAACTCGTCCGCGGAGCCGGACCCGGCCGGCCGGAATGACAGCCGCGGCCGTCGTCGCCGCGCCACGACGGCAGCGGTGTTGTCACGCAACCGTCACAGACCCGCCGAACCGTCTCCATGTCGGTCCGCGACCCTGAGTTCGGCGAAGCGCGCCGGGCGTGACGCCGAGACCGAGAACGTCTCGGGCCGGGCCGGGCCGGCGTGGTGAGGACCAGACATGACAGTCGATGCGGTGGCGGCAGACGCGGGCGTGCATCTGATCTGTGACGGATGTGGACGCGTCGCCGCCGCCAGCGGGTGCGGGCTGCATGACGCGCACGTGGTCTACGTCGCCGTCGGTGAGATCGGCTGGACCGGTCCGGCCTTCGCCCGGGGTCCGCACCGGTGTCCCGGGTGCGAGACGCGCGGCCCCGGCCACGGGCGCCGCCGCCGGCAGCGCCGAACCAACCCGACGGGGCGGGTGTCATGGCAGTTGACCAGGGCGGTGTGCCTGGTCCGGGCCGTCGGTGACCTGGACGTCGAGATCGTCGGGGATCTCCGGGCGGCGCTGGACACGGCTCTGACGGAGCATGCCGTCGTGATCGTGGACCTGACCCGGGCCGCCTCGATCGACCCCATCGCGACGGGCGCCGTCCTGCGGGCGCGGCAGTCGGCCCGCCGGTTCGGCACCGACCTGCTGCTGGTGGCGTCGTCCGCGATGCGGCAGGTGGTCTCGCACAGCATGCGCCTGGCCGCGACGATACCCACCTTCGACACCGTCCCACAGGCCATGTCCGCGGCGCGCGCCTTGCCGGCGCTCCCGATCCGCGGGCGGGTTCAGGGCGAGCCGGTCCACTGATGCGTGGGCCGGCGGCGCGGATATGCACTCCACGGCGCCCGCTGTGGCTGGCCTGGCGATTGTTCGCGAGTCACCCGGCCGGGCACCCGATCGTGCCGGCGCGTCCGAGAAGCCGCCTCCCGAGGCGGTGACACCGCACCAGCCCCGTCACCGTGGCAGCGCGGGCAGCGGCTTCTTGTCGTGTTCCGCGGCCGCCCACGAGCGCACATCGTGCGCGACCAGCACCTTTCGACCCTCGAAGAGGCCATAGGACGACGCCGGGCCCAGGCTGAACCGCTCGCGGAAGCGGTCGAAGGCGAACAGGTCGATCGTTCCGGCGACAGTCACCAGGTCGTGCGGGTGCATCGCCGTCAAGCTCCCGCCGAGCACCAGCAGACCGTCGTCGGGCAGATCGACGTCGTGCACGACGAAGGACGAGGCCGTCAGAACCCGGACCACGACCGCGGTGAGGGTCAGCCGGTCTCCCACGTCGCTCGCCTCGATGGTGTTCATGATGGTGGTGGCTTGCGTGGGGCGGGGCTCGGGGTCATCGCCGTCGGACGGGCTGCATCCACCGGACAGCAGGCAGCACGCCAGCAGAAGTGAGCCGATTGCGGCGCGGTGTGCGAGCCGATCCATGTCACCACCACCTCGAGATGCGCCGAAAAGCACCCTTCCAGACTTACCGCGTCCGGGTCCGTTCAACCGCGGCGGCGCCGATTCGTTGCGTCATCGTCACGGACGGACGTGCCTCACGGCTGGAGCCGCGACCGTTGCCGTACGTACCAGCTGATGGAGGGGAGTCCGGCCGTCCCGAGAGGTCACGAGGCTGATCCGTCCCGCGGCCACCGCCCGGTCAGAGCGTGACGCACTCGCTGGAACTCGGCGCGCAGGAGCTCGTTGTCGTCGGTGTCGAAGTCCTGGTGGGCGGCGGTGTCGACGAGCCGCTCGAGCTGGCCGGCGACTGCCGCGTGCTGCGCCGGGCCGGCGGCCGACCAGGCGACCTCGCGGAGCAGGGTGGCCAGCCGGGACAGCACGACCGGGTCCGTGGTGCCGTAGCGGCGTGGTTGAGCCACCGCCAGCTCCAGCAGCTCGGCGAAGCCGGGCCTGCGCAGGATCAGCCGGACGTGACCGTCGTCGTCACACAGCAGACGCGAGCCGAGGTCACGACCGGCCAGCTCACACATCAGCACCGCGACGTGGCCCAGGCCGTGTACGGCGGTGGTGGGGTCGTTGACGCCGGGGGACAGCGCCTTGACCACGACGTCGACGAGCTGGCGGAGCCCGAACGCGACGTCCTGGGCGGCGGTGCGTTCAAAACCGGTCCGCACGGCACGGTGGACGCAGGTGGCCAGGGCCGCCCGGCTCGATTCGGGCAGCACGCTGCTTCCGTCCACGGGCCAGGCCCGGGCGATGGGCGTACCCGCCACCAGGGAGTCCCCGGGCAACCGGTCGACCAGCACGACCGCCTGGTTGTCCACGGCCGCCGCGAGCAGCGCCCGCTCGTCGACGGCGTTCAGGAAGCCGGATCCGCCGGCGCAGAGCAGTTCGGCGTGCTCCGGCGCGGTGGGAGGCGCCGCGGTGGCGGTCGTCGCGGCCCTGGTGTCGTCGTCCAGGACCCGGCGGATCGTCGCGTCGGTCTCGGCATGGACCTGGCGCATGATCCACTCCACCCGGATCTGCCGGGACAGGTGGGCGAGGAACACGACGAGCGTGAGCACGCTGACCAGGGCCAGGAAGAAGGCCACGGTGACCGAGATCTGCGGCACGAACGCTGTCTGCTCCGACAGCGAGGCGCGCACGGTACGCAGAACCGTCAGGGCATAGGTGAAGGTGGCGAGCAGGAGTCCCAGGCTGACGTGGACCACGCGATCACGGTTGAAGGTCCGTAGCAGGCGCGGGGAGAACTGGCTGCTGGCCAGCTGCAGGGTGACCACGGTGAGGGAGAAGGTCAACGAGGTGACCGTGATCAGGGAGCCCGCCACCGCCGACAGCACCGTCCGGGCCGCCTCCGGGCCGCCGCTGAACAGGTAGGCCGTGACCGAGTCGGGCAGGTTGTCGTCGAGGCGGGCGTCGAGGCGGGGCAGCGCCACCCCGAGCGCGACCGCGACCGCGATGCACAACGACGGTACGGGCCACAGCTGCGTGCGCCATGCGTCGCCGAGCACACTCCAGCGCTGACGATTCACCACTGTCCTTCCCCGGGGCTCCCGATGACCGGGCGTCGTGCGACCGCGGCCAGCGCGGCGACGGCCCGCGCATCGGTGTCGTCCACGACGCATTGACGACCTGCTGCCATCAGCCGACGGACCAGATTGGCGCCCATGCGGCCGAGCCCGACCATGCCCAGCTGCATTGTGTCGTCCTGTCGCTCGAGGCGCGTGAGGGAGTCGTCTCACCGTGCCCGCGGCGCCGGTCACAAAACCGGTGGCCGGGTAAACGTCACAGCTCTGTCATCTGCCTCGTGTCCCGTGGCCAATTTCGTGCATGTGTGCACCTTTATGGGCGGGGCATCAGGGGGCGGAAGCATGACAGTCGTGTGACAGTCGCCGCCGTCGTCATGGCACAGTGGGCCGATGGACGGCGTCGTGAAGCACCAGCACCGGTCCGCCGCCGAGGAAGAGGTCGTCGGGGCGCTGCTGGCCACCAGCCGCGTGTTCGTCGGCCTGGCGGCGCGCTCCCTGGGCGTCGTCGGCGAGGATGTCACGCTGGCCCAGTACCGCACGCTGGTCGTGCTCGTCTCCCGCGGGCCGCAGCGGGTCGTCGACCTGGCCCAGGAGCTCGCGGTCACGTCGTCGACGGCGACCCGGATGTGCAACCGCCTGGTCCGCAAGGGGCTGGTCGCGAGGCGCGAACGCGCCGACGACCGCCGGGCCGTCTGGGTGACCCTCACCGCGGCCGGACGTGACCTCGTGGGTGACGTGATGCGCCATCGCCGCACGGAGATCGCCGCCCTGGTCAGCGATCTGGCGTTGACCCGGCCCGTGGCGTTCGCCTCGGTCCTGCACGCCCTGGTCGAGGCCGCCGGTGAGGTGCCGGATGCGCAGTGGTGGAGGCAGTGGTCGGCGTCGGTGCCGGACGAGGAAGAGCCACCCTCGTCCCAAAATTAGGTGCACAAGTGAACCATTCCACGGTGGCGCCCGTACCCCTGGCCGAACGTACGTCCAGCCGCCGGGCGTGCGCTTGTGGAGGTGGAGATGAACCGTCCGTCGCTGGCCGTACGCGCAGCCTCTTTGCTGGTCGCCGTTTGCGCCGCGGGGGCCGTGGCGCCGTCGCCCGCCGTCGCGGCTCCCGCCGTGCCGACTCAGCTCAACGCCGCCGATGTGACCCTGCTCAACGGCGTGCGCCAGGCCGGTCTGTGGGAGATTCCCGCGGGTCAGATGGCCGCCCAGCGCGGCAGCCGGGCGGTCGTCCGCAAGGTCGGCACGATGATCGCGGAGCAGCACGTGCAACTGGACCAGCTGGTCGTGGACGCCGCGAACAAACTCGGCACCACCATTCCCTCCACCCCCACCGCCGACCAGGCGGGCTGGGTCCAAGAAATGCAGCAGAACAGCGGGGCCCGCTTCGACGAGATCTTCGTGGCCCGGCTTCGGGCGGCACACGGCAAGATCTTCCCGGTCATCGGCGCGGTGCGCGCCGGGACGCGTAATCCGGTCATCCGGAAGCTGGCCGACGACGCGAACATCTTCGTCATGCAGCACATGCAGATGCTCGAGAGCACCGGCCTGGTGCGCTACGGCGAGCTGGCGCCGGCCGCCCTGCCGCCCGCACAGGACACCTCCCAGGTCGCGCTGGCTCAGGCGAACCTCGGCATCCAGCCGGCGATGGACCAGAAACTGCTGTGGGTGGTGCTCGTGGTGATGCTCGGGGTGGCGGCCGCCGCGGCCCGCCGGGTCTTCCGGCGGGGCGCGCCGCGATGATCGTCTCCTGACCCCGCGCGGCCGGGGACTGACGACTGTCGCGCGATCAGCCGTCGCCGTCGCCGTCGTGGCGGGTGCGCCGGAGCCGTTGCCGGAAGCCGCCCGGGGTGTCGCCGACCTCCCGGCGGAAGAAGCGGCAGAAGTACGCCGCGTCGGCGAAGCCGAGCTGGCCGGCCACCTGGGTGACCGACAGCGTGGTGCCGGCCAGCAGCCGCTTGGCCTCCAGCGCGCGGGCCTGCCGGATGACGTGGCCGGGGGAGGCGCCCAGGGCCTGGCGCACCATGTCGTTGAGGTAGCCGGCGGACACCCCGAGCCGGGTCGCGTAGGCCGGCACGCTGGAGCCGAGCAGTTCCCGGTCGTCGATCAGCTTCTGGAACCGCTTGGCCAGGGCGACGGCCGGTTCGGCGCGCCGGCCGGCCGGCGCCTGGTGGTGCAGCCGGCCCGTCTCGACGATCAGGATGTGCAGGTACGCCTGCAGGACGCCGCGGAAGCCGGGCGCGCGCCGCCGGTGTTCGCGTTCCATGCTGGCGACCAGGCCCTGGATCCGGCCGGACTCCTCGGCGGTCAGCTGCCGCCCCGGCGCCCCGCCGAGCCGGTACAGCGCGTCGCGGTCGCCCGGATGGGTCAGCAGGAAGTCGTCGGTGAAGAGCACGACGTGGCCCTCCAGGCGCGCCGACTGTCGCCAGTAGTGGGTCTGTCCCGGCGCGATGACGCACACCTGGGGCGGGTGCAGTTCCCGCTCGTCCAGGTCGACCACGTGGGCGCCGGCGCCGCCGGTGACGTGCACGAACTCGTAGAACGTGTGGCGGTGCGGGAACGGCGCGCGGGACAGCGGGCCGATCCGATCGAACGAGCCGATGGCGAACGGCAACGTCGCCGGCTCGGGCACCTCCAGGTTGTGCCGGGGTAGGCCCGCCGGTGCGGGATGGTCCACCGATGTCATGTCATGCCTCCCGGGACGGGCGGGGAGCCGGTACGCCCGGCTCCCCGCCCCGTTCACGGTGGTTACAGGTTGCCGTTGATGGCGGTGACCAGTTCGCCGTTGCTGGTGTCGCCGGAGAACTCCCAGAAGAACGCGCCGCCCAGACCCTGCTGCTTGGCGTAGGTCATCTTGCCGGCGATGGTGCTCGGGGTGTCGTAGCTCCACCAGTTGCTGCCGCACTTGGCGTAGGCGGTGCCGGCCACGGTGCCCGTGACGGGGCAGCTGTTCTTGAGGACCTTGTAGTCCTCGATGCCGGCCTCGTAGGTGCCCGGCGCCGCGCCGGTCGCCGTGCCGCCCGGTGCGGTCTGGGTGACGCCGGTCCAGCCGCGGCCGTACAGGCCGATGCCGAGCAGGATCTTCGCGGCGGGGATGCCCTTGCTCTTCAGCTTCTGGATCGCCGCGTCGGACCAGAAGCCCTGCTGCGGGATGCCGGGGTACGAGGTCAGCGGCGAGTGCGGGGCGGTCGGGCCCTGCGCGGCCCAGGCGCCGAAGAAGTCGTAGGTCATCGGGAAGACCTTGTCCAGCTTCTGCGCGGCGGTGGCGTAGTCGGTGGCGTCGATCTTGCCGCCGGTGCTGCCGTCCGCGGTGATCGCCGCCGTGATCAGGTTGCTGGGACCGAATCGGGCCCGCAGCGCGGTGATCACCTTGTTGAAGGCGTCCGGGCCGCTCGTGTCACAGGTCAGCCCGCAGGCGTTGGGGTACTCCCAGTCGATGTCGATGCCGTCGAAGACGTCGGCCCAGCGCGGGTCCTCGACCAGGTTGTAGCAGGACTCGGCGAACGCCGCGGGGTTCTGTGCGGCCTGGGTGAAGCCGCCGGACCAGGTCCAGCCGCCCATCGAGTAGATCACCTTGAGGTGCGGGTACTTCTTCTTCAGCTTGCGGAGCTGGTTGAACGATCCGCGCAGCGGCTGGTCCCAGGTGTCGGCGACGCCGTCGACGGACTGGTCGGCGGTGTAGGCCTTCTCGTAGTCGGCGTAGGAGTCGCCGATCGAGCAGCGGCCGTTGGCGGTGTTGCCGAACGCGTACAGGATGTGCGAGATCTTGGCCGCCGACCCGGACGTGTCGATGTTCTTGACGTGGTAGTTGCGGCCGTAGACGCCCCATTCGGCGAAGTAGCCCACCACCCATTTGTCGCCGGTGGGCGGGGGAGTGCCGGGCGGGGTCGAGGGTGTCGTCGGCGGGGTGGACGGTGGGGTGGACGGTGGGGTGGACGGCTCGGTGCCGCCGTCGCATTCCCCCTTGTCGGCCCAGACGCCCCACTGCCCGGCGGCCGTCGGCACGTCGCCCTGGGTCCACCATTTCGCGGAGTAGTTGTGCCCCTGGTAGGAGGCGGTCTGCCCGCCCGTGTACACCGTGGCCGCACTCCACGGCGACGCACAGGGCACTGCCGCTGAGGCGGTGGAGACGGACAGCAGCGTGGCTGCCCCTCCGACCACCATCACGGCGCCCGCCCACAGGACGCGACGCATGCCAATTCTCATGTCAACTCCGATCTGTTCCGGCTGGGTCTATCCCGCCGGCGAGAAGCCCTCGTCGGACAACACACGCTGGGCCAGCGCCGAGTGTGTGAAGGCCACGAAGGCGTCCGCGGCGGTGCGGTTGTCGTCCTGGCCGAGCCGTACGACGGTGTACTGGTCGGCGTGCTGGACGGCCGCGGGAAAGTCGATGGCGGGCAGGTCCGCCCGGGCGGCGACGATGTCGGTGCGGTGGACCAGGGCCGCGTCGGCCGTGCCGGCCCGTACCGCGGCCACCGCGGCGGGCCCGTCCGCCGCGGTCACGGCCGGGTGCACGTCCACCAGGGAGCGGGCCGCGTCTCCGCACCGGGTCCGTGCGGCGCAGACCGCGACCCGGACACCGGTACGGCGCAGGTCCGCGACGCTGTGCACCGGCCCGTCCCGGCGGGCCACGGCGATGACGAGCGGGTTGCGGGCGATCACCGAGGGCCTGCCCCCGGAGGCGCTGACCACCCGCGCGGTCGCGGCTGCGTCGCCGGAGATCAGGACGTCGACCGCGGCGCCGGCCACGATGTGCTGGGCGTGCCGGGCGCTCGGCCCGAACTCGACGAGCACGTCGGTGCCGGGATAGGCGGCCTCGAACTTCTCGACGAGGATGCCGAACGCCGTGCGTACCTGTTCGTCGGCGTGCACGACCAGCGCGCCCTCGGGCTCGGCGGACCGGGCCGGGTCGGCCGGCCCGGCCCGGCCGGCATCGTGCTGGTGCCGGTGGGCCGCGGCGGCCGGGGACGCCGTCGCCGGTTGCGGGGACGACACCGGTGCGCCGCCCCCGGCGGGTGGACCCGCGGTACAACCGGCTGCGGCGAGGACCGCCACGGCGCCGATGAGGCCGATCCGCCGGCGCACGGTCAGCAGACGCCCTTGTCCTGCCAGACACCCCACTGGCCGGCCGCGCCGGGTTCCTCGCCCTGCGTCCACCAGCGAGCGTTCCAGTTGTGCCCGCCGTGTGACACGGCGGCGCCGCTGGTGTAGACCGCCGACGCGCTCCACGCGGCGGCGCAGGCGCCGGCGGGCGGTGGCGTCGTGGGCTGGGTCGGTGGCGTGGTGGGTGTGGTCGGCGGGGTGGTGGCGCCGCCGCCGACGTTCACGTCGATGCAGGCGTAGAAGGCGTTCGCCGTGTCGTAGATGTTCCACACGCTGAGGACTTTGTGCCGCCCGGCGGGCAGGTTGGTCAGGGTGTGCGACACGGTGGACGGCGGCTGCGACGCGTTGCCGCTGATCGTCTGGTGCAGCTGGCCGTCGACGTAGTACTGCCAGTTGAGGGTGCGATGGGCGGCGGTGTTGCGCCACGTGAACGACGCCGTGCTGCCGATGCTGGTCACCCGCCAGCCCGCGCTGTCGTCGTCCAGGGCGGTGTACCCGCTGCCGCCGCTGCAGGTCCGGGCGCCCTTGGGCGCCTCGACGCTCTGCGGCTCGTACTGCACGCCGCCGCAGTTGGCGACCGCGCCGGTGGCGCACTGGTCCTGCCGGCTGGGCGGGTTCGTGACCCAACCGTGCGCGCTGGCCGGGGTGGCCGCCATGACCACCGACGCCAGCGGCGCCACCAGGACGGCGGCCCCGAGCGCGGCCGCTCTCTTCGTGAGATCCATCGTGCTCCTTCGGATTTTCGTGGCTCGACTCATCCACTGCGATCCATGAGAATGGTTAATAGTTAACTTTGTCAACAGTAAGTTTTCCGGGGATTCCCGGGGGCGTGAAAGACACCAGGCTTGCGTTGCGGAGTCCATCGTCGGCGCCCGGCGGCGTTCGTAACGTCGGTGCGATCCGAGCGAAGGAGAGCCGACATGGCCGCCCCGATCGAGAACCACGACCCGTCCGCCGAGGCCCGGACCGAGCCGTCCGGCATCAGCCGCAAGAACCTGCTCAAGGCCGCGGCCCTCGCGGTCCCGGCGCCGTTGCTGCTGGGCGGGGCCGCCCGGGCGTTCGGCGGTACGCCCTCGGGCCCGCCGCTCGCGCCGACCCCGTTCTGCGACGACGGCGACGACCCCACGCCCTCGCAGATGGAGGGTCCCTACTTCAAGCCGTCCTCGCCCGAGCGCCGGTCGTTGCTCGAACCCGGCCTGGCCGGCGTCCGCCTCACGGTCACCGGCTACGTCTTCGGCCTCGCCTGCCAGCCCTTGGCGAACGTGCTGCTGGACTTCTGGCAGGCCGATGCCGACGGCGCGTACGACAACACCGGGTTCCGGCTGCGGGGACACCAGTTCACCGGCGCGCAGGGCGCCTTCACGCTGACCACGATCGTGCCCGGTCTGTATCCCGGGCGTACCCGGCACATCCACGTCAAGGCGCAGGCGCCGAACCGTCCGGTGCTGACCACGCAGTTGTACTTTCCGAATGAGCCCCGCAACAACACCGACACGTTGTTCGACCCGCGCCTGCTGATGACGGTCCGCGCGGCCGGCGGGGCCCAGGAGGCCTCGTTCGACTTCGTCCTCGACGTCGCGCCGGCGCCCGGTACGCCGCCCACCAGCGGGCCGGCCAGCCCGCCGCCGCAGCCCGGCGGCAGCTGGGCGCCGGGGGTCTCCTACGCCGCCGGGACCCAGGTCACCTACGCCGGCTCGGCCTATCGCTGCCTGCAGGCGCACACCGCGCAGGCCGGCTGGGAGCCGCCGGCCGTGCCGGCGCTGTGGCGCCGCGGGTGATCCGCCGGCCCGCCAGGCCATCGACCATCTGCTATTGACCAGCGTCGCCGGCGCGCCTATGGTTCGCCACATCACAGATAACGGCAGTTAACTGCCAGGTTTCATTTCGGTACGCCTCCACCGAAGGAGATCCCCATGCACCGACGACCGGCCGCCGTTCTGACGGCCCTGCTGAGCGCCGCCGTGGCCGCGGCCCTCGCTGTCACCGTGCCCGCCGACGCGGGCACCACCGGCGCCGGGCCGGACGTCACGCCGGCCGGCGTCGCGCCCGCGATGTTCGCCGCGCTGCAGCGCGACCTGCGCCTCACCCCGGCGCAGGCCACCGAACGCCTGGCCACCGACCAGCGGGCCGGCCGGATCGAGCAGGTGCTGCGCAGGACTCTGGGGACCCGGTACGCGGGCACGTGGGTCTCCACCCGGGGGACCGCCGTCACGGTCGGCGTCAACGACGACGCCGCCGTGGCGGCGGTGCGGGCCCTGGGCGCGGAGCCCGTCCGGGTACGGCGCACCGAGGCGCAACTGACCGCCGCGGCCGAGCGCCTCAACCGGGCGCCGGCCCCGGCCGAGGTGGCGGGCTGGTACGTCGACGTGGTCACCAACTCCGTCGTGGTCCTCGCCCGCCCCGACGGCCTCGCCGCCGCCCGCACCTTCGCCACCCGCGCCGGCGCCGACCCCGCCGCGGTCCGGGTGCGGGCCAGCACCGAGGACCCGCGCCCGTACCAGGACGTGATCGGCGGCAATGCCTACTACATCGGCAGTGGCACCCGCTGCTCGGTCGGCTTCTCGGTCACCGGCGGCTTCGTCACCGCCGGGCACTGCGGCCGGGCGGGAGCCCGGACGAGCCAGCCCGCCGGAACCTTCCAGGGCTCCACCTTCCCGGGACGCGACTACGCCTGGGTGCGGGTGGACGCGGGCAACACGCCGCGCGCCCTGGTGAACAACTACAGCGGCGGCACCGTCGCGGTGGCCGGCTCCACCGAGGCCCCCGTCGGCGCCGCGGTCTGCCGCTCCGGCTCCACGACGGGCTGGCACTGCGGCACCGTCCAGCAGAAGAACGCCTCGGTCACCTACGCCGAGGGCACCGTCTCCGGGCTGACCCGCACCGACGCCTGCGCCGAGCCCGGCGACTCGGGCGGCTCGTGGCTGGCCGGCAGCCAGGCGCAGGGCGTGACCTCCGGCGGCTCCGGCAACTGCACCTCCGGCGGCGTCATGTACTTCCAGCCGGTCAACCCCATCCTGGCCGCGTACGGCCTGACGCTGCTGACCTCCGGCGGCCCCGGCCCGCAGCCCACCGCCACCACCACGGCCCCGCCCGGACCGGGCGGCACCACCTGGCAGGCGGGCACCGGCTACGCCGCCGGGGCGCAGGTTTCCTACGCCGGCGTGACCTACCGCTGCCTGCAGGCGCACACCGCGATGACCGGCTGGGAACCGCCCAACGTCCCCGCGCTGTGGCAGCGCGTCTGACCCCCCGATCCCAACCCCTGTAAGGAGATTCGGTGAGAAGCAGATCCGTACTGGCTGCGCTGGTGGTCATCACCACCGGAGCCGCCACGGTAGCGCTGGGCCTCGACACGAGCGCCGGCGCCGCCGAGCAACCGCGGACGCCGACCCCGGCGACCACCGCGGCCGGCGTACCCACCCCCACCGCCCTGGCCGCCGCCGACCGGGCCGCCACGAGCGGCTTCGACGCCCTGGCCAAGGGCCCGAACGACGCGTTCCTGCGGCGCAGCGCGGTCAGCGGCCTGCGGGGCCTGCAGTACATCACCTACGACCGCACCTACCGCGGCGTGCCGGTCGTCGGCGGCGACGCCACCGTCGTGGTCGACTCGTCCGGCCACGTGCGCGACACCCTCGCCGCCGCGCACGGCCGGGTCCACCTTTCCTCGCTGCAGCCGCGGCTGTCCGCGGCCCGAGCCGGCGCCACCGCCCGGGCCCAACTCGACTCCGTGTCCACCGCCACCGACCCGCAGCTCGTGGTGTACGCGCTGACCGCCCGGCCCCGGCTGGCCTACGAGAGCCAGCTCCTGGGCACCCGCGACGGCGCGCCGAGCAGCCTGCACGTGTGGGTCGACGCGCTGACCGGCAAGGTGCTGTCCACCCGGGACGACGTGGTCTCCGAGGCCGCCCGCGGCTACCTCAACGGCTCCGTCCAGATCGACACCAACGGCGGCCTGCTCCAGGACCCGCAGCGCGCGGGCCTGTCCTGTGCCAACAACAGCACCAAGCAGACCTACCGCAACGGCGGCACCGGCACCGGCACCGACCTGCAGACGGCCTGCGTCGACGCGTACTACAGCGTCCAGCAGGAATGGAACATGCTCCAGTCGTGGCTGGGCCGGCGCGGCATCGACGGCAACGGCCGCGGCTTCCCGCTCTACGTCGGCCTCAACGACGTGAACGCCTACTGGGACGGGCGGTCGGGCACCTTCGGCCACAACCGGGCCAACTCCGCCCAGGCGGTCAGCATGGACGTGGTCGGCCACGAGATGGGCCACGCCATCGACCAGTTCACCGGCGCGGGCACCGCGAGCGAGGCCGGGCTCGGCGAGGCCACCGGCGACATCTTCGGCGCGCTGACCGAGGCGTACGCCAACAACCCCAGCGACCCGGCGGACTACACCGTCGGCGAGAAGATCAACCTGGTCGGCAACGGCCCGATCCGGTACATGGACAACCCCGGTACCAACGGCGACCCGAGCTGCTACTCGTCGTCCATCCCGAGCACCGAGGTGCACGCGGCGGCGGGACCCACCAACCACTGGTTCTACCTGCTCGCCGAGGGCAGCCGGCCGGCCAACGGCAACCCGGCCAGCCCGACCTGTGACGGCAGCACCGTGACGGGCGTCGGCATCCAGAAGGCCGGCCAGATCTTCATGGCCGCGATGAGCATGAAGACCTCCGGCTGGAGCGCACCGCGGTACCGCGGCGCCACCGTCCGGGCCGCGGTCAACCTGTTCGGCGCCAACTCGCAGGAGTGCGCCAGCACCAAGGCGGCGTGGAGCGCGGTCAGCATCGGCACCCAGTCCGGCGAGCCGGCGTGCGGCACCCCGGGCCCGTCGAACGACTTCTCGCTGTCCGTCAGCCCGTCGTCCGGCACCCTCCAGCAGGGCACCGCGGTGACCACCACGGTGGCGACCCAGGTCAGCAGCGGCAACGCGCAGCAGGTCACGCTGGCCGCGTCCGGCCTGCCCGCCGGCGTCACGGCGACCTTCAGCCCGGCGACCGTCACGGCCGGCCAGACGGCCACGCTGACCCTGCGGGCCTCCGCGACCGCGACCGTCGGCAGCAAGGCCGTCACGGTGACCGGCTCGGCCGCCTCCGGCAGCCACACCGCGACCTACACGGTCACGGTCACCACCGATGAGCCGCCCACGGGCGACGACTTCTCGGTGTCGGTGGCACCGGCGTCCGGCACGGTGGCACCCGGCAGCTCGGGCACCGCCTCGGTCGCCACGGCCACCACCTCCGGCAGCGCCCAGCCGGTGAGCCTGTCGGTGACCGGCGCACCGACCGGCGTCACCGCCTCGGTCAGCCCTTCGTCGGTCACCTCCGGTGGCTCCGCCACCCTCACCGTCTCGGTCTCCTCCAACGCCGCCGCGGGCACCTACCCGCTGACGGTGACGGGGAGCGGCACGCGCGGCACGCACACGGCGACCTACACCCTGACCGTCTCCGGCGGAACGCCGCCGCAGGGTTGCGGTGGCGTGGCGGCGTGGAGTGCCAGCCGGGGCTACCTGCCCGGTGACAAGGTCTCGTACAACGGTCACCTGTGGAACTCCACCTGGTACTCGACCGGTGCCGAGCCCGGTGCGCCCGGGTCGTGGGCGGTCTGGAGCGACGCCGGACCCTGCTGATCCCCCTCCGGCGCGACGGAGCGGGCCCGGCGCCCCCGGGCCCGCTCCGCCTACCCCCTAGGAGAAACCGTGCGACACCGCAGGACCCTCACCGCGGTCGCGGCCACCCTGGCTCTCGCCGTACCGGTCATCGCGGCGACCTCCGCGTCCGCCACCTCGACCCCGACCGTCCCCACCCTGACCACCGCTCCCGAGATCAGCGTCACCGACGTGAAGGCGCACCTCGCGCAGCTGCAGGCGATCGCCAACGGCAACGGCGGCAACCGGTACGCGGGCGCCGGCGGCTACACCGCCTCGGTGAGCTACGTCGAGCAGAAGCTGCGCACCGCCGGCTACACCGTGACCCGGCAGCCGTGCCCGAGCTGCACGGCCCAGTCGCCCAACCTGATCGCCGAGTGGCCCGGCGGCGACGCCGACCAGGTCCTCATGCTCGGCGCCCACCTCGACAGCGTCCGGGCCGGACCGGGCATCAACGACAACGGCTCCGGCTCGGCCGGCGTCCTGCAGGTCGCGCTGACCCTCGCGCGGCAGCACCCGGCCATGACCCGGCGGGTGCGCTTCGCCTGGTGGGCCGACGAGGAGCAGGGCCTGCGCGGCTCCGACTACTACGTCGGCCGGCTCTCCGCCGCCGAGCGCGCGCGGATCACGGGGTACCTGAACTTCGACATGATCGCCTCGCGCAACGCCGGCTACTTCGTCAACAACATCAACACGCCGCTGGCCGCGTCGCTGAAGAGCTACTACGACGCGATCGGGGTCCCCACCGAGGAGAACGTCGAAGGGGTCAACCGCTCCGACGACGCGTCCTTCCGCAACGCCGGCATCGCCAGCAGCGGGGTGGCCGCGGGCGCCAGCGCCCGCAAGACGGCCGCGCAGGCGCAGAAGTGGGGCGGGACCGCCAACGCGTCGTACGACTCCTGCTATCACAGCGCCTGCGACACCACCGCCAACATCGCCGACGTGCCGCTCGGTCGCGCGGTGAACGCCATGGCCACCGCCGTGTGGAGCCAGGCGGTCGGCGACGGCCCGCCGCCCGCCGGGGACGGCTTCTCGCTGTCGGTGTCGCCGTCGTCGGCGACCGTCGAGCCGGGCGGCTCGGCCACCGCCGCGGTGTCGACCGTGACGACCTCGGGCAGCGCGCAGCCCGTACGGCTGTCGGTGTCCGGTGCGCCGGCCGGGGTCAGTGCGACGGTCAGCCCGTCGCCGGTGACCTCCGGCGGCTCGGCGACGCTGTCGGTGGCGGTGTCGGCCTCCGCGACGGCCGGTACGTACGCGTTGACCGTCACCGGCACCGGCACCTCCGCCACGCAGACCGCCCGGTTCACCGTGACTGTTCCCGGCGGGACTCCGCCGGGCGGCTGCGGGGGTGTGAGCGCCTGGAGCGCGACGCAGGCGTACGCGCCCGGTGACCGGGCCGCGCACCTGGGCCGGTTGTGGAACTCGACGTGGTACTCCACCGGCGCGGAACCGGGGGCGCCCGGTTCCTGGGCGGTCTGGAGCGACGCCGGCCCCTGCTGATCCGGCCCGGCTCAGTCGGCCGCGACGGCCGGCCGGCTGGGCTCCCCGGAGAGCCGCTCCACATCGGCCAGCCCCTGCTGCAACAGCGCGACGGCCTCGGCCGCCCGGCCCTGAGCCTCGAGGTTGTCGGCGAGCGACAGGACGACGGCGGCGAGGTGCCGTCGTGGACCGGTACGGCGGTAGCCGTCGGCCGCGTCCCGCAGGTGACGTTCGGCGGCGGGCAGGTCGCCGTCGTCCGTGGCCAGCGCGGCCAGCACCCGGTCGGCCGCGGGCACCCGCGCGCCGGCCGGCCCGCCGGGGGCCAGGTCGGCCAGCAGCTGGCGGGCCTCCGCCCGGCGACCGAGCGCCCGGTACACCTCGGCGAGCTCGACCGCGCTGTCGATCACCAGGCCGGCCCGGCCGGCGGCGACGAAGCTGGCGTGGGCGTCCGCCAGGTCGCGCAGCGCGGCGGCGAGGTCGCCGCTCGTGCGCCGGGCCCGGCCGCGGATGACCCGGCAGCCGGCCAGCGGCACCGCCAGCGCGGCCTGCCGGCGTGCCTGCCGGGCCTGCAGCAACGCGACCTCGGCGGCCCTGGTGTCGCCGCGGGCCAGCAGGGTCCGGCACACCTTGAGGTGCAGATCGGCGACCGTGGCGGCGTCCCGCGGGCCGGCCAGGGCCAGGGCCGCCGCGGCCGCGTCGGCCGCCTCCGCGTCGTCGTCGAGGTCGTGGTGGCACAGGGCCAGGTGCGCGTGCAGCCCCAGCAGCGCGTCGGGGTCGGGCAGCCCGGCCTCGGTCAGCTCGGTCAGCGCCTGCCGCAACAGGTACGCGCCGTACCGGGGATCGCCCTGGTGCCGGCGGCATTCGGCGTGCCCGATGACCGGACCCACCCGCAGGTGCGCCGGCGCGCCGGCCGACAGCCGCGCCGCCTCGTCGAACTCCCGGACGGCCCGCTCGGGCTCGCCGCGTTCCAGGGCCAGCCGGCCGAGCCCGAGGTGGCACTGCGCGGCGTGCAGGGTGTCGCCCGCGCGGCCGGTCTCCGCGGACAGGCGCCGGTACGCCGCCTCGGCCGCGGCGGGATCCGGGCCGGCCGCCGCCTCGGCCAGCGCCAGCTCCAGATCGATGCGCAGGTCGTGGGCCGGCGCCCGGCCGGTGAGCAGCTCCTGCCGGCTGGTGCCCAGCCGCTCGGCGAAGTGGGCCAGCGCGTCGGTGGACGGCATCCGCCGGCCGGCCTCGACGGACGAGACGTACGCGCCGGTGTATCGCGGCGCGGCCAGCTCCCGCTGGGTGAGCCCGCGGGCCGTGCGCAGCTGCTGGATGCGCCGGCCCACCGCCTCGGCGGCGCCGGGCTCGGGCCCGGTGCGGTCGCCGCTCACCGGATCTTCTCCGCCGCGTGCAGGCCCCGCCGCAGGACCACCACCGCGTCGGCCTCGCGGCCGGCCTCCAGCAGGACGTCGCCGAGCATCCGGCAGGTCCGGACCAGCTCCGCCATCAGGCCCGTCTGCTCGTAGCGGGCGGCCGCCCGGGTCAGCAGCCGTTCGCCCGCGGCCGGGTCGCCCCGGCCCACCGCGACCAGGCCCAGCAGCCGGTCCGCCTCGGCCATGCACTCGGCGTGGTGGACGTCGTGGGAGATCCGGCCGGCCTCGGTGGCCAGCCGGGCCGCCTGGTCCAGGTCGCCCTGCCGGCGGCACACCTCCGCCAGCTCCAGCGTCGCCCCGGCGTGGTCCTGCGTCGCGCCGACCGCCCGCAGGATCTCGGCCGCGGCGGAGAGCTCCCGCGCCGCCTCCGGCAGCCGGTCCACCCGGCGCAGCACGTATCCGTGCGCCCAGTGGCACAGGCCGACCTCGCGGGTCAGCCCCAGCTCGCGATAGATCCGGCCGGCCTCGGTGAACATCCGTTCCGCCTCGGGCAGCTCCGCCGGGCTCCGCCGCAGCTGGCCCGCCGTCGTGTAGAAGTGGGCCAGCCACTCCGGGACGGTGGCCTGGGGGAGCAGGGCCTGCGCGTCGGCCTCCAGCCGGCGGGCCCGCTCGCGCCAGTCCAGCTCGACGAAGATGTAGAGCAGGGACGCCGACAGGCGTAACCGCCCGTCCGCGTGGGCGGGCAGCTCGGCCGGGGCCCGCAGCTCCTCCTGCAGTACGGCCAGGGCGGTGGACAGGTCGCCGCGAGCGAACCGGCAGTACGCCCACCGGGCCACCGCAGCCGTGCGCGGTGTCGATGGTGGTTCGTCGCGGACGCGGCCGAACTGCTCCTCGGCCCCGCGCAGGTCGCCACTCTGCAGGCGGGCCTCACCCAGCCAGTAGCCGGCCCAGCCGGCCGGTTCGGTGAGGGCGTACCGGGACGCGTCGGCCCGTACCCGGCGGAACTCGTCCTCGGCATAGCCGATCTTGCCCTCGGACAGCAGGCGCCGGGCCCGCTGGAGCGCGTCGTTCAGGTCGGCGGCGGCGCCGGGCGGCCGGCCGTACCGCAGGTCGTCCGGGTCCACCCCCAGGCGCTGGGCGACGTGGGTGAGCATCGGTTCGCTGGGGTTGCGGGTGCCGGCCTCCACCGCCGCGAGCAGGGTCCGGCTGTAGTGCGGCTGGGCGAGCTCGCGCTGGGTCAGGCCGTGCGCCCGGCGTAGGCGACGGATGCGGGGACCCACCCCGGCCGGCTCGCCGTTCTCCCGCAACGCCTCGAGCGGCTTCGTCGTCACGCCACCTCCCCGCTCCACCCTAATCCTCACCGATTTCGGGCGGCCGGTCCCGGGCGCGCGACGCCGCCGGGTGCCTTGCTACTCTCCCAGCAACTCCGGTTAACTACGGTGTGTCTAGGGGTGGGTATGAGTCACGACGCCGGCGCGGACGTCCTCTGCCGGCATTGCCGCCGAGCGCTGTGGCACGAGGACCTGTGGGGGTGGCTGCACCTGGACAACAGCTACCTGTGCCGCCACCCGGACACCGGCGAGATCCTGTTCACGCCGGCCGAACCGGCGGCCGGCAGTCCCCAGCGCAACCAGCCCTCCGGAAAGGACGGTGTCGACTCATGAAGGTCGGCATTCCGAGCGAAGTGAAGAACAACGAGTTCCGGGTCGCGATCACTCCTGCGGGGGTGTTCGAGCTGGACCGGGCCGGGCATGAGGTGTTCGTGCAGGCTGGTGCGGGTGCCGGTTCGTCGATCACCGACGCTGATTATGTTGCGGCGGGGGCCACGATCCTTGACGGTGCGGACCAGGTGTGGGCGACCGGGGATCTGATCTTGAAGGTTAAGGAGCCGATCGCGCAGGAGTACGGCCGGATGCGGGAGGGGCAGGTGTTGTTCACCTACCTGCATCTGGCGGCGTCCAAGGAGTGCACCGACGCGTTGCTGGATCGTAAGGTCACCGGGATCGCCTATGAGACCGTGGAGCTGGCGGATCGTTCGCTGCCGTTGTTGGCGCCGATGTCGGAGGTTGCTGGGCGGTTGGCCCCGCAGGTCGGTTCGTATCACTTGATGCGTTCTGGTGGTGGCCGTGGGGTGCTGATGGGTGGGGTGCCGGGGGTGTACGCGGCCAAGGTTGTGGTGATCGGGGCCGGGGTGTCGGGGATGAACGCGGCGGCGATCGCGTTGGGTATGCAGGCCGAGGTGTTGGTGTTGGACAAGAACATCGCTCGGCTGCGGGCGGCGGATGCCGACTATCGGGGTCATTTGCAGACGATCGCGTCGAATGCGTATGAGATTGAGAAGGCGGTCATCGACGCGGATCTGGTGATCGGTGCGGTGTTGGTGCCGGGGGCGAAGGCGCCGAATCTGATCTCGAACGAGTTGGTGTCGCGGATGAAGCCGGGCAGTGTGTTGGTCGACATCGCGATCGATCAGGGTGGGTGTTTCGAGGATTCGCGGCCGACCACGCATGCTGATCCGGTGTATCGGGTGCATGAGTCGATGTTCTACTGCGTGGCGAACATGCCGGGTGCGGTGCCGCATACCAGTACGTATGCGTTGACCAATGTGACGTTGCCGTATGCGTTGGAGTTGGCCAACCGGGGTTGGCGGGATGCGGTCCAGGCTGATCCGGCGTTGGCGTTGGGGTTGAACACCCACGCGGGGCATGTCACTTACGGTCCGGTCGCCGAGGCCCACGGTATGCAGGCGCTGTCGCTGGCCGAGGTGCTCAGCTGAGCCTGAGCCGGGCCTACACCGCAGCCGCGGCAGCCCAGTGGATCCGATCGCCGCCGGCGGCCTTGGCCGCGTACATGGCGTGATCGGCGCCGGCGAGGGTGTCGCTCAGGGCGCCGGCCGGTCCCGACGCGACGCCGATGCTGGCGGTGACGGTCAGGCCGAGCGCGCGCACCCGGCGGACCATGCGTTCGGCCACCTCGGCGGCGGCCCGGTCGTCGACGGCGTCGAGCAACACGCAGAACTCGTCGCCGCCGATCCGGGCCAGCACGTCGCCGGCCCGCGTCTCCGCGGCCAGGGCGGCCGCGATCGCCGTGAGCGCCCGGTCGCCGGCCGCGTGGCCCTGGCCGTCGTTGAGGGCCTTGAACCTGTCCAGGTCGACGACCAGGACCGCCGTGTGCTCGACGCCGGCCGCCCCGCCGGCCCGGCGCACCAGTTCCCGGTCGTAGGCCCGCCGGTTGGGCACCCCGGTCAGCGCGTCGGTGTCCGCCGAGCGGGCCACGAGCTCGTGTTCCACCCGCAGCTGCTGCAACGAGCGCATCGTCCGGACGGCGTGCAGGGTCTGCAGCCGCTGACGCCACAGCGCGGCGGCCAGGCAGTCGCCGTAGCGCAGCGCCACCCGCAGGTCCGCCGGGCCGTCCGCGCTCAGCAGGATGGCGTGGGTGTGGGTCAGGGCCGCCACGTTGTACCACTCGATGTCGGCCGGCAGCTCGGCCAGGACCTGTTCCACCAGCGCCACGGCCTCCGCCCGGCGCCCGCTGCGGGCCAGGGCGACGGCCAGGAAGGGCACGCTGAACCGCCACCAGTCGAGGTACCGGCCGGCCCGCAGCGGCTCCGCATGCCGGCGGATCAGCTCGGCCGCGGCGGCGGGGTCGTCGCCGTCGGCCTGGGCGCAGCCGACGTACAGACCGGCCACGTCGCGCCAGTAGGGGCTGTCGGTGGGGGCGAGCTGACCGGCCAGCAACCCGTGGGACAGGGCCACCGCGCTGTGCTCCTCGGCCTCGGCCAGCCGGCCGACCCGGTACAGCTCCAGCGCCCAGGCCAGGTGCAGCTCGGCCAGGTTGACCTGGAAGGTGACCAGGGCGGACCCGGCCGGCGCGAGCTGGGTCATCAGCTCGTACGCGGTGGTGTAGTGCGGATCGGCCAGCTCGTACAGCCGCAGGGTGTAGTAGCCGATCGCGATCACGTTGTGCGCGCTGGAGACCACCATCGGATCGGCGGAGTCGGCGGCGGCGGCCTCCGCCTCGGTCAGGTCCCGCAACACCCCGTCGACGTCGTGCTCGCCCAGGTCGCTGTCGCCGAGCACGATCCGCAGCATCGCCCGCAGCGCCAGCGCGTTGGCCCGCCAGCCGGGGCTCTGCTCCCGGTCCGCGGCGGCCACCATGAGGGTGCAGGCCGCCAGCGCCTCCCGGTGCGCTCCGGCCGCGCGGAACGCCACGGTACGGACGTAGTGCAGCCCGGCCGGCCCGTCCTCGACGCTGCCGGACAGCCCGATCATTCGCGCCTCGACGGTGCGGCGCACGTCCTCCGGGTCACCCTCGTGCGCTGCCGCGACCAGGCGCATGACCTCGGCGTTGTCCAGCATGCCGTCCCGATCGGCGGGGAATCGCCCGACTTGAGCGGCCGGGCGTGCACCGTCAGTCGTCGTTCGGGTCGCGAGCCCCGCGAACGGTGACGACGACGGCCCCGGCGGCGAACACCAGGGCGGCGCAGAGCGCGGCGCGGAGGTCGTGCGGTGGCCGGGCCGGCCAGATCCACGGTGTGCTCTGGGCCGGTCCGTGCCATCGGGTGTAGAGCGCGTACACGGCGATCATCATGTAGGCGACCGGGCCGGTCCAGGCCAGGGCCCCGCGGAGGGTGGCGGCGCACAACAGGCCGATGCCGGTCAGCCCGGCCAGATTGCGGAGCACGGCCGGAGCGCCGCCGGCCAGGTGCGCGCCACCGGTTCCGGCCGCGGCCAGCGCGCCGGCCGCGATGGCGGTGAGGGCCACCGCGACACCCAGCCGCAGCCACGGCAGCCATCGCCCGGCGGCGCGTTCCGGCTCGCCGAAGGGGCTGGCCGCGGCCATCGCGACGGTCACGGCGCACGCAGTCTCGATCATCAGCGGCAGTTGCAGCGCACCGTAGGTGTTCCAGCGCCAGTGCAGGGCGATCCGCAGCGCGATGCCGCAGGCCAGCATGACGGCCACGGCGGCCGGGACGTGCCGGCTGATCAGGTGCATGCGGATCAGGCGCAGGGCCGGCGGCCGCGACGGCGCTCTCGCCGGTGTCATGGCACACGCGCCAGGGGCAGGCGACCCGCCCGCAGGGCCGGGAGGTGTTCGAGAAGCCAGGCGTGCCGCGTGGCGGGCGGCAGCGCGGCGAATCGACGTGCCGCGGCGACCGTCGCGGGATCCGCTGCCGGCGCGGCGGTGCCCAGCAGGGCGGCGGTGACGGCGGCCTGGGCCGGGCCGGTGACGTCCCCGATGACGGTGGCCACGAGGGCGGGTCCGGCTTCCGCGCGTACGGCGTCGGCCGCCTGGTCGACGGTCATCGTGGGCCCGGCCAGCTGAACGGGCAGGAGGAAGTGCAGCACCGGGGGAGTCCCGCCGATGCGGGGTGCCGCCATGCGTATCTCCACGGTGTTGCCGGGTCCCTGCTCGTAGACGGTGGCGGCTTGACTGAGGCGAACGGGCGCGCCGGTCAGGCCGGCCACGTCGCTGAGCACCGGTGCGAGGCGGGCCGCCAGGGCGGCCAGGTAGGCGGTGTAGGCCGGGTGCAGGCAGACCGGGATGGCGGTGGTGCTGCAGACCGGGGTGTACGGGACCGGGCGGTCCCCGGCGGCCGAATGCAAGGCCGGAATGGCGATCAGGCCGTGCTCGTCCAGCCGTCCGGTGCCGGCCAGCGCGGTGGCGGTACCGGCCAGCAGCAGTCCGGCCGCGGTGATCGCCGCGGCGGCCCGGCGCGACCGGGGCCCCGCGGAACCCGCGGGCAACCCCAGGGCGGCCACCAGGGCCGCGGTGAGGCCGGCGAGGAACATCAGCTGGACGACCGGCAGGTCCGGAAGGTACGGGTGGAAGACCGCCACGCCGGCGTCGGTCCCGAGCTCCCAGGGTCCGGCGACCACCGGCAGCACCTGCAGGGGCGACCTGCCGCCGTGGATCAGCTGCAGACTGAGCTCCAGCGTGACGAAGACGCCCACGGCGGCCAGCGGCGCGGTGAACCGGCTGGGAAGCAGCACCCCGGCGGCGAAACCCAGCGCGGACAACGCCGGCATGGTCGCGGCGCCGACGGCGGCCGGCCACCACAGCGGACCGCCCCAGGCCGCCTGCCGGGCGACGACGGCGTACAGGACGGTCACACCGGCCAGGTAGGCGGCCAGCGCCCAGCAGCTGGTGGCCGCCCAGCTGGCGAGGTGGCGGGCCCACCGGGACCGGGCGGTGCCGGTGAGCAGGTCGGTGAGGCCGAGGCGGGCCTCCCGCGACCCCATCCACGCCGCGGCGCCGATCACCGTGGGCACGAAGACCGCCAGGGCGCCGGTCTGCATGGACATGGCGCGGACGTTCCACAGCGGTGGGGCAGCCGCCCCGGTACGGTGGGCGACCAGCCCGAACAGGGCGACGGCCCACGGCAGCAGCCACAGCATCGCGTTGCGGCGCAGTTCCAGCCGCACCAGCCGGCGCGCCCCCGGCAGCGGTACGCCGGCGGAGCGCCGGAGCCGGACCGTCGGCGCCGGAGGGGCGGCCGTCATGACCGCGACTCCGCCAACACGGCGCTGTAACCGCGCTCCAGCGGCGCGTCGCCCGCCGCGTTCGTACCCTCGGCCCGGGCGCTCAGCTCCGCCGGCGTGCCGTGGAAGACGACCCTTCCCCGATCCATCAACGCGACCCGGGCGCAGGCGGAGCCGACATCCTCGACCAGGTGCGTGCTGACGACCACCGTGGCCCGCTGCCCCAGCTCGCGCAGCAGGGCCCGGAACTCCACCCGCAGTTCGGGATCGAGCCCGGCGGTCGGCTCATCCAGCAGCAGCAGCTCCGGTTCGTTGACGATTCCCTGCGCGATCGCCACCCGGCGCAGCATCCCGCCCGAGAGCGTCCGCAGTTTCGCCGTCGCCTTGTCGCCCAACCCCACCCGCTCGACGGTGGACGCCACCGCGCGGGACACCGTCGCCGGCGGCATCTCCTTCAACAGCGCGAAGTACTCGACGAACTCGACCACGGTGAAACCCGGGTAGTACCCGAGGTTCTGCGGCACGTAGCCGAGCCGGCGCCGGATCTCCCGGCGCTGGCGGTGGGCACCGGGATCGCGGCCCAGCAGCCGGATCCGGCCCGACGACGGCGAGATGACCGTGGCCAGGGTCCGCAGCAGCGTGGTCTTGCCCGCGCCGTTCGGGCCCAGCAGCCCGAGCACGCCCGGACCGGCCTGCAGGCTCACGCCAGCCACGGCCCGCACACGGCCGAATCGGCGGGTCAGGTCGGTGATCTCGACGTTCATGACGGTCCTCTCGAGGTCCGGGTCGCGTACCCCACGATCGCGGCGCAGCCGGCGGCGACCGTCAGGTAGGGCAGGGTCAGGGCGGTGTCGGTGACCGCGGCCGCGACCTGTCCGGTGGCCGCCCGCCCGGAGAGCAGGGTGAGCACCCAGCCGGCCAGGCCGGCGGCCGCACCGGCGTTCGCCGACCGGGTGAGGGTGGACACCGCCAGGGCGAGCGCGCACAACGCGGTCATCGGGATCAGCCAGCCGAAGGTCATCGCGGCGGCCGCTCCCGACGCGGCCGACGCGGCCAGCCCGAGCAGCGCGTTCAGCCCGAACACGGTCAGCGCCCGGACCAGCAGCACCAGCCGATGGCTCACCGCCATGCTGCCCATCAGCTCCCAGGCGGCGTCGATCCCCGGTCCGTAGGCGTAGGCGATGCCCACCGCGGCGATCGCCGGTGCGCCCAGCGCCACGTAGGGCGTCCCGGTGCCCCGGGTGACCAGCGTTCCGACCGCCAGCACCACGGCCGTGGCCATGACCCACCCCAGCAGCAGCGACGGCGTGGTCACCAGCGCCCGGGCCAGGCCGGGCGAACCCAGGATCCGGGCGGCCAACCGCTCCGGCGGCCCCGGGCGGCGCCGCCACACCTGCTCGGCCACCGCGATCCAGACGCGGCCCAGATCCACGTCGGGCGGGACCGGCCCGGTGGCGTCCGCACGGCCGCTGGTCATCGCCCGCGCCCGCCGGCCAGCGGGTCCGACCGCCGCAGGGCCGCACGCATCAGCTGGCGGACCCGATGGGCGCGGCTCTTGACCGTGCCCGGCGGAACACCCATCAGCTCGGCCACCTCGGCCACCGTCCTCTCCTCGACGTACATCAGTCGCCACGTCTCACGGTGGGGACTGCCCTCCGGCCCGAGCGCGTCGACCACTTCACCGAGCACGGTTCGGGACAGCGCCGCTTCCGCCGGATCAGCCGGGTGCGGCCCGTCGGCGGAGAGCGGGGCCGGCAGCGCCAGCTCGGCGGGGCCGCGGCGGCGCAGCCACTGGGCGGCCTGCCGTCGCGCGATTCCCCACAGCCAGCCGCCGGCGCTCTCCGAGCGGTAGCCCGCGGCACCCCGCCACACGGCGAGGAAGGTCTCCTGCAGGACGTCCTCGACGTCGGCCGCCGGCAGCGAAGCCCGCAGCCGCGCGGCCATCCACGGCGCGTGCCGCGAGAACAACTCCCGCAACGCCGCGTCGTCACCGGCCGCTACCGCGGCGATCAGCTCGTCGTCGTCCATCGCTTGTCTGTTGCATCCGTGCGGCATCCGGTTCACGGTGACGCGGAATTTCTGCGTGGCGGCGACCCGGCGTCTGCGGCAACACGTCATGTGTACCAGGTTCCTAGGACGGAAAGGGAGGGTGACCGGGGTCCGATCCGGTGAGCCCGTCGGCCAGCCGGCCGGTCCTAATCGGCGGGGCGCAGGTTGCGCCGGAAGTCAACGACGGGGCGGGCCGCTCAGGAGCGGGCCACCCAGGCCGGCTGCCGGGGCTCGTCGTTGTGCACGACGATGTCGGCGTGACCGGCCGGCCCGACCGTGGCGAAGTAGAGCGCTTGGGCGGGCAGGTAGCGCTCGCGCCAGCGTCGTTCGACGGCGGCGCGGGACGCCACCCCGCGCTCGCGGACCAGGGCCCGGGCCACGGTCCTCTCGAGCGCGGTCGACACGAGGATGCGCAGATCCCACCGGTCGATCAGCTCGGGGCGCATGAGGAAGACGCCGTCGAACAGCAGCACGGCAGTCGCGGGGGCAGTCCTGAGCGGCGGGGCCGGTGCGGTGTCCGCGGTGCGGTCGTACGCCGTGGTCCGGAAGCGCCGGTCTCCGCCCGGGCCGAGCGGATCGAGCAGCACCCGGTTCAGCGCGTCGTGGTCATGGGCGTCGAAGTAGCAGCCCTCGGCCGAGTACTCGCCGCGCGCGTAGCGCCGGACCCGGGGGACGAGGAAATCGTCGATCGTCGCGCGGAGGACGTGGCGGCCCCGGGCGCGCAGGACGGCGGCCAGTTCGTCGGCGAGCGTGGTCTTGCCCGCGGCGGGCGGTCCGTCGATGGCGACCCGCGTCGGATGTCCGGCCGGGACGGCGCCGACTGCCTCGGCCAGGCGGTCCAGCAACTCGCCGCGGGTGCCTTGCTGCATGTCCTGCCCCCGTCCCGTTCGCCGTCAGCCGAGGGGGTTGTCCCGGTCGCGCAGGGTGTCCAGGACGGGCGCGTACATCCGGGCCTTGATCGTGCCGAGGGTGGGGCCGGCCTTGCCCGCCTGGGCGGCGGCGAGCTGCACGGCCGTACGGCGCACCGACTCCTCGTCGACCGCCCGGTCGACGATGCCGGCGGCGAGCGCGTCGGGTGCCCCGTAACGGCGGGCCGTGGTCATCGCCTCGTGGGCCGCCGGCGCGGTGAGGCGGGCCTGGATCAGGGCGGACATGCCGCGGGTGAAGGGGATGTCGATGTCGGCCTCGGGCAGGCACCAGTAGCCGCGGTCGGCCCGCATCACCCGGAAGTCGTGGGCCAGCGAGAGCATCGCGCCGGCGGCGAACGTGTGTCCCTGCAACGCGGCCACGGTGATCACCGGCAGCGCCAGCAGGCGGGCGAACAGGTCGTGCACGCTGACCACGTAGGGCTGGTACTGATCGGGGTGGGCGCCGAGCCAGTCCAGGTCCAGGCCGTTGGAGAAGAACTTCCCGGTCGCGGCCGTCACCAGGGCGCGGGCTTCGCCGGCCTGCTCCACCTCGTCCAGCGCCGCGTTCACCGAGGCGATCCAGTCCGGGTGGAAACGGTTCTCGCCGGCGCCGATGTCGAGGATGAACACGTCGTCCTGACGGTCGAGAGTGGGCATGGCGCTCCTTGACGGGTGGGCGGAAGGTCGGGGCGAGCCGCCCCGCGATGCTACCGCTCGGTAACTTGTGGCTCAAGGCGGTGATCAGGCGCCGAAGCGGCGCTGCATGTCGGCGTAGGGGATCGCGCCGTCGAGGAAGCCGAGGGTGCCGGAGTCGAACAGTTCCCGCGCGGCGCGCTCCACGGTGCTGAGCGCGGCCCGGGCCAGGCTGCCGCCCAGGCTCACCCGCTTGACGCCGAGGGAGAGCAGCGTGGGGGCGTCGATGAGGTTGGCCAGCCCGGCCACCACGTTGAGCGGGGCCGGGATGGCTGCGGCGAGCCGCCGGATGGTGTCGCTGTCGACGACGCCGGGCACGAAGACGCAGTCGGCGCCCGCCTCGACGTACCGAACCGCCCGCTCGACGGTCGCGGCGAACGCGTCGCCCGCCGTGCCGGCGAAGTACGTGTCGGTGCGGGCGTTCAGCACGAAGGTGCCGCGGGGAGCCGCGGACCGGGCGGCCCGCAGGCGGTCGACGGCCTCATCGATGCCGAAGAGTCCGTCCCGGCCGGCGTCCTCGAGGTTGCCGCCCACCGCACCGAGCTCCACCGCCCGGGCCACGGTGCGGCCGACGTCGTCCGGGGTGGCGCCGTAGCCGGCTTCCAGGTCCGCGGTCACCGGCACGCCCACCGCGGCCACGATGTGACCGACCTGGTCGAGCATCACCTCGCGGTCGAGCGCCTCGCCGTCCGGAATACCGTGGGACCAGGCGATGCCCGCGCTGGTCGTGGCGATGGCCGGGAAGCCGGCCTGCTCGAGGATGCGGGCGGAGCCGGCGTCCCAGGCGTTGGGCAGGACGAAGCCGCGCCCCGCGTGCAGGGCGAGCAGGGCGGCGGCCTTGTCGGTCGAGGATGCGGTCGTCATGAGTCCACCACCACGTCGAGTCGGCGTACGAACATCCCATCATCGTCGATTCCGGCCCGGTTCCCATACGTATGCGATTCGCATAGACTTTGGCGATGGAGCCGGTGCTGGAAGCCGCCATCAACGAGTGGCACCTGAGCGTGAACAGCGGCGACCCGGAGCGGTCGGCCCGGGCGGTCGGTGATCCGATCGTGGTGCTGGGGCCGAAGGGCGCCGGGCCGATCACGCCCGCGCAGTTCGCGGAGTGGGTGCGGCGGTCCGGGGTCACGCTCGTCCCGCGGTCGTGGCATCCGGTCAGCGCGAGCCTCATGGTCGTCGAGCAGGACGCCACCTGGCCGCGGAGCAAGGCGCCGACCCGGGTGGCGACGGTGTTCCGGGTGGCCGGCGCGAAGGTGACGGCCTCGCTCCGGCTGCCCGATCTGCGGTCGGCCCTGGAGCTGGCGTTCATCTGCCGCGAGATGGCGGCCACCGAATGAGCGACCCCGGGCCGGGGCGGGCCCTGTTCGCCTTCGTCCGGCACTGGTCACGCCGGTCGTGGTCCGGCGGTCCCGGGGCCGCCGAGCGGGGCCGCCTGGTGCTGGTCACCGAGGCGGTCGACGCCCTGGTCGGGCGCGGGCTCCCGGCCACGGTCAATGCCGTCGCCCGGGAGATCGGTATCGACCAGAGCGGGGCGTCGCGGCTGATCAAGGGTGCGGCGGCGGCCGGCTACCTGACCATGAGCTCGCCGGACACCGACGGTCGCCGGCGTCAGGCGGCGGTCACCGCGTCCGGGCACACCCTGCTGGAACAGGCGCAGGCCTGGCAGGAGCGGATCTTCGATCGGCTGACGGAGGGCTGGAGCGAGCGTCGGCGCCGCGATTTCCTGCTGGCCATGGCCGAGCTGGTCGATCGGTCGTACACGGTGGACAGCTGACCTGCAGGCCGCCTTCTGGAAGCGCTTCCATCGACCTCCATGCGGACTGGCCGAGAGAAAGCCTCCTTCGGAAACCCCTTCTTTACATCGATGACCGCGAGTCCTACCTTATGACCGGAAGCGCTTCCAATCAGTGGAGAGCGCTCTTTCTTCCTGTCTGGGGGACACTTTGCGCAGGCGAACACTGCTCGGTGCGGCGGCCGCCGCGGTCACACTGACGCTCTCCGATGCCGGCGCCGCCCACGCGCAGCCCGGCCGGTGCCCGGCGCCGGCCCGGTACCTGGGCATGTTCCGGCCGGGCGATCCCGGCGCCGTCGCCACCGAGGTCGAGAGCCTGTACGACGTCACCCCGGCCAGCGTGATGTGGTTCGACAACTGGGCGAGCGGCCTGGCCTTCCCCGTCGCCGAGGCCAGGGCCTTGTGGCGGCGCGGCATCATGCCGCACTACACCTGGGAGCCCTGGAACACCGCCCTCGGCCCCGGCGACCCCGGGCAGATCCACCTGCGGGACATCATCGACGGCGCGTGGGACGGCTACATCAGGGCCCGGGCCGGGGAGTTCGCGGCCGTCCGGCGGCCCGTCCTGGTCCGCTGGGGTCACGAGTTCAACGGCAACTGGTACCCGTGGGGCATCGCCAACAACGACGCCGACCCCTCGCTGTACGTGCGGGCGTACCGGCATGTCCATGACGTGGCCGTGGCCGCCGGGGCGCGGAACGTGCAATGGGTGTGGGCCTTCAACAACGGCTCGTCACCGGACGAGGCCTACAACGACCCGGCCGCCGCCTACCCCGGTGACCGGTACGTCGACTGGGTCGGCATCGACGGCTACAACTGGGGCTTCGGCCCGTCGTGGGACCCGGCCGGCGACCACTGGGCTAGCTTCGACGCGACGTTCGCCGCCGCGTACGCCCGGGCCCGCGCCATCGCGCCGCGCCGGCCGGTGATGCTCGGCGAGTTCGCGTCGACCGAGGACGGCGGCGACAAGGCCCAGTGGCTGAGGGACATGGACGCGACGCTGCGCTCGGGCGCGTACCCGGATCTGCGGCTGCTCACCTACTTCGACGTGATCAAGGAGGAGCCCTGGGCGCCCGGCTCGTCGCCGGCCGCGCTCGCCGCCTTCACCGCCTGGACGCAGCAGCGGTACATGCGCGGGCGTGGTCACGAACTGGCCCGCGTCGCCGCCGACTACGCCCGGTCGCGGCCGGCGTGAGCATCGGCCGGCGGCGTGCGCGTCCCCGCGCCGCGCCGCCGGCCCGTCAGGCCGACTCGCGCACGACCACGGTGGTGGGCACGACGAGCGGGGCGGGCCGGCCGCCGTCGAGCAGGTCGACCAGCATGCGGGCGGCCTCGCGGCCCAGCGCCTGCACCGGTTGATGAACCGTGGTGAGCTGCGGATCGGTGTGCGTCGCCACGGGCAGGTCGTCGAAGCCGGTCACCGCCACGTCCCCGGGCACCGACCGGCCCGCCGCCCGCAACACCCGCAACGCCCCGGCCGCCATGTTGTCGTTCGCGGCGACCACGGCGTCCAGGTCGGGGTGCGCGCTCAGCAACGCGCGCATCGCGGCGGCCCCGCCGGCCTCGGTGAAATCCCCGGGCTCGACGGCGTACGGCGCGAGCCCCGCCAGCGTCAGCGCCTCGGCGCAGCCGCGACGGCGCTCCCGGCCCACCGCGGTGTCGTCCGGTCCGGCGATCATGGCGATGCGGCGGCGCCCGCCGCCGATCAGGTGCTCGGTGGCCGCCCGCGCCCCGCCGGCGTTGTCCACCTCGACGTAGAACGGCGGCGTGCCGCGCACCGGCAGCCCGATGAAGACGGTCGGCAGTCCCGCGCGGGCCGCGATGTCGATCAGCGCGTCGTCGCCGCGCAGGGCCGCCAGCATCACCCCGTCGGCGCCCCGGGTCTGCAGCAGATTCTCCAGCCGCCGCCGGCCGTGGCCGGGCGAGGCCAGGCTGAGCATCAGGTGCAGCTCGGTGCGCTCGAGCGCGGCACACGCGCCGACGATGATCTGCGCGAAGAACGGATCGGCGAAGACGCCCGGCCCGTCCCCGGAGATCGCCAGCACCACGACGCCGGTCTGGCGGGTGGCCAGCGCCCGCGCGGTCCGGTTCGGCGTGTACCCCAGCTCGCGGATGGCCTTCTGCACCGCGTCCCGCTTCGCGCGGCTCACGTGCGGGCCATTGTTGATCACCCGGGAGGCCACCGTCCGGGACACCTGCGCGCGTTCGGCCACCTCGTCGAGCGTCGGCGGTCGGGACGAGGCCGGTGCCGACATGTGGTTCCCTCCGCTCGCCCTGACTGCGGCGATCCTACGGCAGCCGGCGGGGGCCACCGCGGGGCGCGCCGGCTCGCGGCGCGCCGGGGTCAGGGCTTGATGGCGACCGCGCCGTACATGTAGACGTCCCGGTCGCTGACCTGCTTGTCCTCCTCGCCGGGCCGCCAGTGGTGCACCGGCACCACGCCCGGCTCGACCAGCTCAAAGCCGGCGAACAGCGCCTCCACCCCGGCGCGGTTGCGGGCGACCACCGGCACGCCGTTCTGGTTGTAGGTGCGCACCGTGCCCGGCCCGCCGTCCGGGTCGTTCTCCACGGTCACGCTGGAGATGGCGATCGCGCTGCCGGAGGCCAGCGGCCGGGTCAGCCGGGCGATGATGTCGAGCACCTGCTCGTCGTCGGTGATGTGCTGCAACACGGCGATCAACGTCAGCGCGACCGGCTGGGACAGATCGAAGGCCGTGACATCGGGCGACCGCAGGATGTCGTCGGGCCGGCGCAGGTCCGCGTCCAGGTAGGCGACCCGGCCGGTGCCCACCGGAGTCAGCAGCGCCCGGGCGTGCGTGAGCACCAGCGGGTCGTTGTCCACATACACCACCGAGGCGTCGGGGGCGACGCCCTGGACGCTCTCGTGCAGGTTCGGATGGGTCGGCAGGCCGGTCCCGACGTCGAGGAACTGGCGGATCCCGTTCGCGGCCAGGTAGACCCCCACCTTGCCCATGAACCGGCGGTTCGCCCGCATCGAGATGGCCAGGTTGGGGGTGTGCTTGAGCATCTCGCGAGCCGCCGCCCGGTCGGCCTCGAAGTTGTCCTTGCCGCCGAGCAGGTAGTCGTAGATCCGGGCCGAGTGCGGTCGGTCCGGCTGCAGGTCGATCGACGGCATTCTGGCTCCTACGAAGACGGTCTGAGGGGTTCAACCTGGCACACCGGGCGTTCACCCGCCACCCCTTCGTCCCTGGGAACGGTGAAGCCGCGACCCGTCGTGACGGCGGGCCCGGCCGGCGTTCCCGCCGGGCCCGCACGTGCACGGCCTACGCCGCCGGCCGGTAGCCCGCCGGGCGGCTGGTGAAGGTGCCCCGCCCGTGGGTGCGGCTGCGGAGCCGGTTCGCGTAGCCGAACAGCTCGACCAGCGGCACCACCGCGGTCACGGCCTGGGCGCTCGAGCCGGTGACGTGACCGCGCCGGGCGGACAGGTCGCCGAGCACCGCACCGAGGGTGTCCGGCGGCGCGGTCACCGTGACCTCGGTGACCGGTTCCAGCAGGGTCATCCGGCAGCGGTTCAGGGCCGCCCGCAGGGCGAAGCGCCCGGCCGCCCGGAAGGCCACCTCCGAGGAGTCCTTCGGATGGGTGAGCCCGTCGGTCAGGGTGACGCGCAGGCCGATCACCGGGTGCCCGCCGACCGGGCCGTCGGTGAGGGCTTCGCGGCAGCCGGCCTCGACGGCGCGGATGTACTCGCGCGGCACCCGGCCGCCGGCCACCGTCGAGGCGAACGCGAAGCCGGCGTCGTCGGCCGGCGTCACGTCCAGGACGACGTGGGCGAACTGGCCCGGGCCGCCGTCCTGCTTGACGTGCCGGTACAGCAGGCCGGTGACCCCGCGTACGACGGTCTCCCGGTAGGCGACCTGCGGCCGGCCCACCGTGACGGCCAGGCCGGTGCTCAGGCGCATCTTCTCCACGGCCACCTCCAGGTGCAGTTCGCCGAGGCCGGACAGCAGGATCTGCCCGGTCTCGGGGTCGGTGCGGACGGTCAGCGAGGGGTCCTCGTCGACCAGCGCCGCCAGCGCCGCCGTCAACCGCTGCGCGTCGCCGCGGGTGCGGGCCTCCACGGCCACCGACACCAGCGGGTCGGCGGAGCGCGGCGCCTTCCGCAGGACCGGGTTCCGGCGGGTGCTCAGCGTCGTGCCGGCCCGGGCGGTCTTGATCCCGGCGACCGCGACGATGTCGCCGGCGACCGCCGACGCGATGTCGGTGTGCCGGTCGGCCTGCACCCGCAGGATCCGGGCGACGCGTTCGCTGCGGCCCGAGTCCGAATCCCACACGACGTCGCCCCTGCGCAGGGTGCCGTCGTGGACACGCAGGTAGGTGAGCCGGGCCGGGCGGGCGGCGTGCACCTTGAACACCAGGGCGGCCAGGTCCGCACCCGGATCCCCGGCGGGGTCCGGGAGGTACGCGACGACCGCGTCCAGCAGCGGCTCGACTCCCTTGTCGCGGTACGCCGAGCCGCACAGCACCACCACGGCGTCGCCGCGCAGCGTCAGCTCCCGCAGCGCCGTCCGCAGGGTGTGCTCGGACATGGCCCCCAGCTCCTCCAGGGCGGCGGCGTGCAGCTCGGCGACGGCCTCCTCCAGCCGCCGCCGGGCGGCGCCGAACTCGGCCGCGTCGGCCGGCTGCTCCTGCAGCTGCCCGTCGACCCAGGTCAGCGCGCGCATCGTGACCAGATCGACGACACCGGTGAAGTGCTGTTCGGAGCCGATCGGCACCTGCACCGCCAGCGGGACGACGCCCAGACGGTCGCGGATGGACTCCACGGCCGCGGCGAAGTCGGCCCCGGGGCGGTCGAGCTTGTTGACGAACGCGATCCGGGGCACGCCGTGACGGTCGGCCTGCCGCCACACGGACTCGCTCTGCGGCTCCACCCCGGCCACGCCGTCGAAGACCGCCACGGCGCCGTCGAGCACCCGCAGGCTGCGTTCGACCTCGTCGGAGAAGTCGACGTGCCCCGGCGTGTCGATGAGGTTCAGCCGGTACCCGGCCCAGTCGCAGCTGACGGCCGCGGCGAAGATGGTGATGCCCCGGTCGCGCTCCTGCGGGTCGAAGTCGGTGACGGTGGTGCCCTCGTGCACCTCGCCGCGCCGGTGGGTGGCGCCGGTGACGTACAGGATCCGTTCGGTCAGGGTGGTCTTGCCGGCGTCGACGTGGGCCAGGATGCCGATGTTGCGGATACGCATGGTCTCGGTCTTTCGAAGTGATCGACATGGGGACGGCGCCCAGCCGACCGCGAGCGCACGCAGCGTGCTGCGTGCGGACAGGTGCGGTCAGGAACGTCCGGCTCCGGCGGCGCGACCGGAGCCGGGCACGCCAGACACGAGGATCAGCTCGAACAGCGACGAGGGAACGACCACGACGGTGCGGTAACGCACGGCAGTCTCCCTCCGGTCGCGACGATGCCGCCGAGAATACGAACCCCGGGCCGGCGACGTCGACTGAATTGTTGTTGACCGGCGATGGGAGGGTGGTGATCGTCCGACCCGTGCTCCGTCCACCGGGAGAACCATGCGCACCCTTCGCCGTCCCGTCCTGTCCGCCGCCGTGACGGTCGGCGCGCTCGCCCTGGCCGGCGCGACCGGTACGGCCTTCGCGGCGCCCCGCGTGCCCCCGGGCCAGGCGTTCACCACCTCCGCCACCGACGCGACGTACCCGTTGCCGGCCGAGGGGGCGGCCTGGTCGGTCGCCGCCACCCAGGGCCGGGACGGGGGCCAGGCCGACCTGGAGATCCGGGACGCGGCCGGCCGTAGCCTGATCCGCTCCGCGGAGGGCTTCGGGATCCTCGACTGGGTGGCGGTCAACACCAACGCCGGACGGCACCCGGCGGGCCGCTACGACGTACGGGTCACCGCGGACACCGACGGCGGCCGCCCCACCACCCACCTGGTCCAGCTCGTCGGCGGCGGCGCCGACCTGGTGCCCGGCCGGCCGGGCACCGTCGGCGACACCGCCCGGCCGTGGCTGGTGGACGTCCGCGACCTGCCGCTGCGCGCGGGGGACATGGTCAGCCTGCGGGTCGGCGGCGCCGTCGGCGCGGTCGCCGTCCTCGGCGACGACCCGAAGCCGATCTTCTGGCTGCAGACCCGCCGGACCGCCGACCTGAGCACCGCCTTCCCGAAGCCGGACACCGACGACCAGACGTTCACCGTCGACTTCACCGCGCCCGAGGACGGGGTCTACGGCGTCGTCTTCGAGGCCCGCAACGACTACTCGCGGGCGGCGCGGGTCGACGTGGCCCTCGTCGGCTGACCGGGGGTGGTCACCGTAGGGCCCAGGGCGGTCAGAGCAGCGGCTCGATGTGCCGGCTGGGCAGCGGGCCCGGCCGGGCCATGAAGTAGCCCTGGCCCAGCTCCACCCCGAGCGAGCGCAGCTTCTCGTGTTCGGCGTGGGTCTCGATGCCCTCGGCGATCAGCATGGCGCCCATGTCGCCGGCGAAGCTGGCCAGCGCGCGGGCCAGCGCCGCCCGGATCGGGTCGGTGTCGATGTCGCGGACCAGCGCGATGTCGAGCTTGATGATGTCCGGGCGCAGGTGCAGGACATGGGTCAGGCTGGCGTAGCCGGCGCCCGCGTCGTCGACCGCGATGAGGATGCCGGCCGCGCGCAGCCGGCCGGTCACCTCGGTGAGCGCGACGTAGTCGCTGACCTGGGTGTGCTCGGTGAGCTCCACGGTGATGCCGCGGTGCGCGTGGGCCAGCAGCAGGGCCCGTACGGCCGGGGTCGACACCGCCTCCACGGACAGGTTCACGCTCAGCCAGGCCCCCGCCGGCATGTCGTCGAGGCGCTCGAACGCACGCTGGATCGCCAGCAGCTCCAGATCCACGCCCAGACCGGCCGCGTTCGCCGCGGCGAACGCCTGGACCGGGCTGGCGAAGTGATCACGGTCGAAGCGCGCCAACGCCTCGTAGCCGCGGACCAGACCGTCGCGCAGCCGCACGATCGGCTGGAAAGCGATCTGCACAGCGCCACCCTGGAGCACGTGCCGCAGCGTTCGCAGGTCGGGGGAGCTCAGTGGCGTGTTGGTCATGGCATCACTGTCGGCTGACATCCTCAAGGCACCCTCCAGCCGCCATCAAGAGTCACCGTGACGGGGAGCCGGCCGTCCTGCCCTCAGCACGCTCACAGCCGGGGCGAAGAACAATTCCGCCGTGAATGACCTGCCCACCCTTCATCTGTCCCCGCCGGAGATCGTCGTGGTGCTGGGCTCGGTCGCCCTGGTGTCGGCGCGGTGGTTGCCACCGGCGGCGCGCCGCCGTACCGCCGTGGGTGCGGTGATCGCGATCGTGGCCGGCGGCGCCGGCAGCCTGTTCGGCCCGCACTGGCACCTGCTGCCCGCGCTGGCGGCCGACGTGCTGGTCGGCGCGGCGTGGCTGCTGCGCCGGCGTCGCGGCAGCCGGTCCCGGCGGTGGCCGGCGCTGGCCGGCTCGGTCACGTGCCTCGGGCTCGTCGCCGGCACCGTGGTGGCGGCCTGGGCGCTGCCCGAGCCGGTGTTCCCGCGGCCGTCCGGTCCCGCCGCGGTCGGCACCACGGTGGTGCAGTGGAGCGACCCCGGCCGGGCGGAACCGGCCACCCCCGAGCCCGGCGACCGCCGTACCGTGGTCGCCCAGCTCTGGTATCCGGCTCGGGCGGGGGCTGCCGGGACGCGACGCGCGCAGTATCTCGGCCGGTCCCGGCGGGAGGCCGGCATCGTGGCGGCCGCGGCGGCCGAATACCTGGGCGCGCCCGCCTTCCTGCTGAGCGGCCCGACGCGTGCCCGGACGCACGCGGCGTTCGAGGCGGCGCCCGCGGCCGGTCGCTTCCCGGTCGTGCTGTTCTCGCCCGGGCTCGGCGGCGTGCGCACCCAGAACACCGCGTGGGCCGAGGACCTGGCCAGCCGCGGGTACGCCGTCGTGGGCGTCGACCACCCGTACGACTCGGCGGCGGTCGTGCTGGCCGACGGCCGTACCGTCGGCACCCGGGTGGCGGCCACCGGCGAGAAGGAGCAGGACCGCCGCAGGATGGCCGGTTGGACGGCGGTCCGGGCCGCCGACCTCCGCTTCGTCCTCACCCAGCTGGGCCGGCTCGACCGCGGCGAGTTCGGCGGGCCGCTCGCCGGGCGGCTCGACACCACCCGGGCCGCGGTGACCGGGCACTCCATCGGCGGGGCCGCCGCCCTGCGCGCCGCCGAGCAGGACCGCCGGTTCTCCGCGGTCATCGACCTGGACGGTGGCCTCAGCCCGGAGCAGGGCGCCCTGCGGCAGCCCGTGCTGGCCCTGGCCCACCCCGCCCGGGACCGGCCGGACGCGGACTACCTCGCCTTCGTGGCGCGGGTGCTGCAACGCGGCGCTGCGACCAGCTACCTGCTCACCGTGGCCGGCAGCGCGCACCTCACCTTCACCGACGCCCCGCTGTTCCTGCCGCCGGTTCCGGCCCTGGTCGGTTCCCTGGGCCGGGTGGAGAGCGTCCGCGTCACCACCGAGGCGTGCGCCGCGTTCCTCGACGTGACGCTGCGCGGCCGGGCGGTGGACCTGCCCGCCGTGCTGTCCCGCCCCGGTGAGCTCCGGGTGTTCCCACCCGCGGCCGGCGCCTGAGGCGGGCCGGTCCGGCCGGAGCCGCCGATGATTCTCTAGGCTGGGGCGATGAGGGTTCTGTCCATCCAGTCGGCGGTCGCCCACGGCCACGTCGGCAACTCCGCGGCCGTGTTCCCGCTCCAGCGCATCGGTGTCGAGGTCGTCCCCGTGCCGACGGTGAACTTCTCCAACCACACCGGCTACGGCGCCTGGCGGGGTCCGCTCATCCCGCCGCAGGACGTGGCGGAGATCCTCCTCGGGGTGGAGGAGCGCGGGGTGTTCCCGCGGATCGACGCCGTGCTGTCGGGGTACCAGGGCGGGGTGGGCATCGGCGACGTCATCATCGACGCGGTCCGCCGGGTCAAGGCGGCCAACCCGTCGGCGGTCTACGCGTGCGACCCGGTCATGGGCAACGCCAAGTCCGGCTGCTTCGTCGCCCCGGAGATCCCGCACCTGCTGCGCGACCGGGTCGTCCCGGTGGCCGACATCATCACCCCGAACCAGTTCGAGCTGGGCTTCCTGACCGGTACGGAGCCGGCGAGCGTCGAGTCGACCCTCGCCTCGGCCGACCTCGCCCGCGCCATGGGCCCGTCGACCGTGCTGGTCACGAGCGTCGAGCGGCCCGACCGGGAGGAGGGCGTGATCGAGATGCTCGTCGTGGACGGCGCCGGCGCCTGGCTCGTGACCACCCCGCACCTGCCGTTCAAGGCGAACGGGTCCGGCGACGTCACGGCGGCGCTGTTCACCGCCCACTACGTCGCGACCGGGGACGCGGCGGTGTCGCTGGAGCGCACCGCCTCCAGCGTCTTCGACCTGATCGAGACCACGTACCGGTCCGGCGAGCGGGAGCTGCAGCTGGTGCAGGCCCAGGAGTCCTACGCCCACCCGCGCATGCAGTTCAGCGCCCGGCGGGTGCGCTGAGTGACGCCTCGCGCCGCGCAGGCCCGCGGCCTGGAGACCCGGCAGCGGGTGCTCGAGGCGGCGCTGGCGGAGTTCGCCGAGCACGGCGTCGACGGGTCCCGGATCAACCGGATCGCCGAGCGGGCCAAGGCCAGCAAGGAGCGCATCTACGCCTGGTTCGGCGACAAGGAGGCCCTGTTCGACACCGTCATGCGGGTCGGCCTCGAGGAGCTGTCCCAGGTCGTGCCGATCACCGAGGACCTGGTCGACTACACGGTCCGCCTGCATGACACCTTCGCGGAGCGGCCCGACCTGCAGCGGATCGCGGTCTGGGCCTGGCTGCACGAGCGCGGGCGCGCCGAGGGGATCTCGACGGAACGGCTGGAGGGCTACCAGCGCAAGATCGCGGTGATCGAGGCGGCGCAGCGCGCCGGGCGGGCCGACCCGTCCTGGTCGCCGCACCACCTCTTCGCGGCGCTGATCGCGGTGGCGACCTCATGGCTCATGGCGCCGGTCGAGCTGCGGCAGGTCGCCGGGGGCGCTCAGGACGACGCGGACGCGGCACGGACGCAGACCCGCAAGGCGGCGGAACGCCTGGTGCGGGTGAACGCGGCGACCCCCACCGCCGATCGGCCCGGGGCCGGGTCAGCCGGCCGGCGGGGCGGGGGACAGGGCGTCGGCGACGGCCGCCCAGACGCCCGGGTGGGCGACCATCCCGACGTGTGAGCTGTCCACCGTGACACAGCGGGCGCCGGGGTCCTGCGAGGCCTGCCACGACACGATGCCGTCGCTGCGGCTGGCCACGGAGGTGAACGGCACGCCGGCCGGGGCCGGCGCCAGGACGTCGTCGTGGACCTCCCGGCAGCAGTCGCCGAACGGGCAGTTGCGGACCCAGTCGCGCAGGCCCAGGTAGCTCATCGTCGCCATCCCCAGGGTCAGGACCCGTACGGCCAGATGCACCCCGAACGGGTCGGTCAGGGGCGACCCGAGGGTGACCAGGGCCCGTACGGCGTCCGGATGCCGCACCGCGAGAGCCTTGGCGAACATCCCGCCGCGGCTGTGACCCACCAGGGTGACGGGCTGCCCCGTCTCGCTGTGCACGCGTACCAGGGTGTCCTCGACGACGGCGAGATCACGGCTGGAGCACCGCCGCCCGTCGGTGACGCCGGTCGGCCGGGCGTCCCATCCGCCCTCGCGGAACCAGGTGCGCAGCAGCGCCACCTCGGCGTCTCCGGCGGCGAAGCCGGGGATCACGACCACCGGCGCGCCCGGGTGCGGCGGGGCCGGCGGCGCCGGTCGGCCGGCGCGCAGGGCGGCCAGCTCGGCGCCGGCCCGGCGTTCCCGCCACAGCGGCGGCGCGATGCTGCCGGGCAGCCCCAGGTAGTGCCAGGGCGTGGCGAACGGCTGCCAGGCGGCGTGGGTCATGGCGTCTTCCGCTCCTCGGTGCGCGTCGGGTTGCGGCAGGCCGCGCCTGGAACGGTACCGCCGAAGAACCGAACCATCGAGTTTGGTTTCGGGCCGGCCCGGTGATATACCGGAACCGAACCAGCAGGTTCGGATGAGGAGGAGGCGGTCATGCCCGCTGTGCTGATGGTCGTGTCGGCGGCCGACCGGTGGACGCTGCTGGACGGCAGCCGGCATCCCACCGGGTTCTGGGCCGAGGAGTTCGCCGAGCCGCACCGACTCTTCCGGGCGGCGGGCTGGCGCGTCACGGTGGCCACCCCGGACGGCCGCGTGCCGACCGTCGACCGGCTCAGCCTCCGGTTCCCGGCCGGCAGCCCGTGGCGGCTGCGGCGCTACCGCCGCTATCTCGCCGCCCACGCCGACGAGCTGCGCCACCCCAGCGCCCTGCACGAGGTCGATCCGGCCGACTACGACCTCGTCTTCTACCCCGGCGGCCACGGCCCGATGGAGGACCTCGCCGCCGACCCCGTCTCCGGCGCGCTGCTGGCCCGTACGGTGCAATCGGGCCGACCGCTCGCGCTGCTGTGCCATGCCCCGGCCGCGACCCTCGCCGCGGTCGCCGCCGACGGGTCCTGGCCGTTCGCCGGCTACACCATGACCGGCCTGTCCAACCGCGAGGAGCTGCTCAACCGGTTCGCGCGCAAGGCGCCGTGGCTGCTCGAGGACCAGCTGGTGGCGCGCGGCGCCCGCTACGTCAAGGGCGCGGTGCCGCTGCGCCCGCACGTGAGCGTGGACCGCAACCTCTACACCGGACAGAACCCCGCCTCGTCGGTACCGCTGGCCCGCCGCCTGATCGCCGACCTGGGATCCGCGCCGGCCCTGTCGGTCACGGTCAGCCGCACCGTTGCCGCGCCGCCGGACCGGGTCTACGCCCTGATCAGCGACATCACCCGGATGGGCGAGTGGAGTCCCGAGACCTACGCGGCGCGGTGGCGGGAGCCGGGCCGGCGCTTCACCGGCAGCAACCGCATCGGGCCCGTCTACCGCTGGCGCATGACGGCCACCGTCACGCAGGCGGCGCCGGGACGCGCGTTCGCCTTCACCACCGCCTGGCCGTCCGCCTCGACCTGGCGGTACGACCTGGAGCCGGTGGCGGGCGGCACCCGGATCACCGAGTCGATGACCCGCGCGGCCCCGCAGATGGCGCTCGTGCGCCTGATCCAGAGCGCCGTGGGGGTCCGGGACCGGGCGGCCCACCTGCGCGCCGGGATGACCACCACCCTCGAACGGCTCGACGCCGTCCTGCGGCGGGACACCGCGCCGTCGTCGCCGCGGTAGCCGTCACCGTCGCCGGTCCCGGTCGCTCACCGGCTGCTGATGCAGCAAGACTGGCGCGCCACCTGACCCATGCTCCATGGGGACGGGCCCGGGGCCGCGACGCCGATGCGCACCGGTTGGCGGACCGATGCGCATCGGCGTCCTGCGGCCGACGACGCATCGTCGTCAGCCGGGTGAGCGGGCAGCTACTGGGGAAGAAGCCGTCCGCGCGGACCGGGGAGCCGGCACTCCGTCGCCGAGTGCCGACACCCGCGATGAAATACTTTACACGAGACCTTCTCGTGTCAAGGGTTCGGCCGCGGCTTTCCCGGACGCGCGCCGGCCCGCGTGGGCGCGTCATCGCCGCGCCGAACCTCGAACGGGCGCCGGAGGGGTACTCTCGCGCCAGGCCGGATGAGGGGGTCGGACGTGCAGCGCAGGTGGCGGGGTCAGCAGACCTTCCAGGCCGCCGTGCTCGCGATCGCGCTCGTGATCGGCGCGACCCTGGCCGTGTTCGTCCACAGCGAGCAGGCCGAACAGCCCCGCGTCGCCACGGTGACCGCGGCGGTCGCGCCGGCGGCGATGGTGCCGGTGCTCCCGGCCGCGCGGCCGATCGCGAAGCCCTCCGTCGGTGCGATCTTCCTGCTGGTCGCCGCGGTTGCCGCGGTCCTGCTCGGGGTGGCGCGACGCTTCAGCTGGGCGGCGGCCGCCCGGGTGGGCTCGTCGGCCGTGCCCGCGGTCGCTCTCAGCGCAGTGCGAGGACGGGCGCCGCCACGCCGTACGGCGTAGCAGCGTCCCCCTTTCCTTTCGCCCGCGCCGGCCCGACGGCCGCGCGGGACATCCTGCGTTGAGGAGCATCGACCATGTCGCGCGCTACTGCCGTGCGCGCTGTCCTGGCCCTGGTCGTACTGGCGGTGTCGGGTTGGCTGCTGGCCACCCGGACGCCCCAGCTGGGCCTGGACCTGCGCGGCGGCACCCAGATCGTTCTTGAGACCCGGGACGGCGAGTTCGCCCGGGCGAACGCCGTCACCACCGACGAAGCCCTCGAGGTGCTCCGTCGTCGCGTCGACGAGCTCGGCGTGACCGAGCCGACGCTGGCCCGCTCCGGCGAGCGGCGCATCATCGTGGAACTGCCCGGCGTCACCGACCCGGCCGAGGCCGTCCGGGTCATCGGCCGCACCGCCCAGCTCACCTTCCATCCCGTCCTCGGCGCCGCCGAGGCATCGCCGGCCGCCGAGCCGAGGGACCCGGCCGAGCTCGTCCTGCCGTCGGAGGACGGCCGGCCATTGCGGCTGGGTCCGGCCGCGCTGTCGGGGCAGCAGGTCGGCGGGGCCGACGCCGTCCTCGACCAGTTCGGCGGTTGGCAGGTCTCGCTCGACTTCCGCGGCGACGGCGGCGGCGCCTGGCAGCAGCTGACCGGCCGGGCGGCCTGTGCGCCGGTCGGTGACCCGGCGCGCCGGGTGGCGATCGTCCTGGACCGGGAGGTGATCTCGTCACCGCAGGTCGACGGGGACGTCTCCTGCCGGGCCGGCATCGCCGGCGGCCGGACGCAGATCACCGGATCGTTCACCGAGGCCCAGGCCAAGGACCTGGCCCTGCTGGTCCGCGCCGGTGGGCTGCCGGTCCCGGTGGACACCATCGAGCAGCGTACGGTCGGCCCGACACTGGGCCGGGCGGCGATCGAGGCGTCCGCGACGGCCGCGGTGCTCGGCACGATCGCCATGCTGCTGTTCATCGTGGGCGTGTACCGGCTGGCGGGCGGGGTGGCCGCAGTCGCGCTGATCGGCTACGGCCTCGTCTCGTACGCGGCGCTGCTCGCCCTCGGCGCCACCCTGACCCTGCCCGGCCTGGCCGGGTTCGTCCTGGCGATCGGCATGGCGCTGGACGCCAACGTGCTGATCTTCGAAAGAGCCCGGGAGGAGTACGCCGCCCGCGGCGCGCGGCGCAGCCTGCGGACCGCGCTGCGGGGCGGCTTCAGGAACGCCTGGTCCGCCATCGCCGATTCCAACATCACCACGCTGCTCGCCGCCGGACTGCTGTTCTTCCTGGCCTCCGGGCCGGTGCGGGGCTTCGGGGTCACGCTGACCATCGGCGTGTTGGCCTCGATGTTCACCGCGCTGGTGCTGACCCGGGTGCTCGCGTCCCCGCTCATGGGCAGCCGCTGGGCGCAACGCCGGCCGGGCTGGAGCGGGCTGGCCGGCACCGGCTGGGTGCGGCGCAAGCTGAGCGAGCGCAACCCCGACATCATGGGGCGCCGGCGGGCCTGGCTGGCCCTGGCCGGCGTGGCCACCGCGTTCGCGCTCGCCGGCATCGGCGTGCGCGGGCTCGACGTCGGCGTCGAGTTCACCGGGGGGCGGTCCGTCGAGTACGCCGCCGCCGTGCCGCTGTCGGCCGACACCGCGCGCGCGGCGGTGACCTCGGCGGGCCTGGACCGGGCGGTGGTCAACACCTCCGGCGACGGCACCATCAACGTCCGCGCCGGCGCCTTCGGCGAGGACGTCGAGGCCGACATCCGGTCGGCGCTCACCCGGGCCGGCGGCGGGGAGGTGCAGCGGCTGCGCGACGAGCGGATCGGCCCGACGCTGGGCGCGGAGCTGCGCCGCAACGCCGTCATCGCGGTCGGCGTGGTGCTCGCGGCCCAGCTGGCGTACCTGGCGATCCGGTTCCGCTGGCAGTGGGGCGCGGCTGCGGTGCTGGCCATGTTCCACGACGTGGTGCTGCTGGTCGGCGTGTTCGCCTGGCTGGGCCGGCCCGTCGACGGGGTGTTCCTGGCCGCGCTGCTCACCGTGATCGGCTACTCGGTCAACGACTCGGTCGTCATCTTCGACCGCATGCGCGAACTGGTCCGGGCGAAATCCGGCCGGCCCTTCGCGGAGCTGGCCAACTCCGGCTCGCTGCAGACCGTGCCGCGTACGGTCAACACCGGCCTCGGCGCCATCTTCATCCTCACCGCCCTGGCCGTGCTCGGCGGCGACTCGCTGTTCGACTTCGCGCTGGCGCTGCTGATCGGGATCACCGTCGGGACGTACTCGTCGGTCTTCCTCGCCGCGCCGATGACCGTGATGTTCGAGTCGCGGCGCGGCGGCCTGGCGGCGCGAGGGTGACCTCGCCACTCCCGCCGGCGCAGGCCGGCGGGAGTGGCCCGGCCGTCAACCGCTCCGGTGCGGGTCCACTGCGGGGCGTACGTGAGCGCCGGGAAGGGTGATGCGGAACGTGCTTCCCCGGTTCACGGTGCTGGTGGCCGAGACGGCGCCGCCGTGCGCTTCGCAGAGGTGTTTCGTGATCGCCAGGCCCAGTCCGGTGCCACCGGTGAGCCGGCTACGGGATGCGTCCGATCGCCAGAAGCGGTCGAAGACATGGGGAAGCTCCTCGGCGGAGATGCCGCATCCGGTGTCCGTCACCTCGAACCCGACGGTGTCTCCGTCGGCCCAGGTCCGGACGCTGATCTCGCCGCCCGCCGGCGTGTAGCGGACGGCGTTGCCGACCAGGTTGCTCAGCGCCTGGCGTAACCGGGTGGGATCGGCGAGCACAGGCAGGCGCCCGCGGGTGACGGAGCGCAGGGTGATGTGGCGTTCGTCGGCGGCGGCCTGATGTGCCGCCGCGACCTGGTCCGCGATGTCGGCGGCATCGGTCAGCTCGGGGTGCAGCCGCAGCCGACCGGCATCAGCCTGGGCCAGGTCCTGCAGGTCGTCGACCAGGCGCTGGAGCAGGACGGATTCGGTGAGCAACATGTCGATCAGCTCGGGATCGGCGGTGGCCAGACCGTCATGGGTGGCCTCGAGCCAGCCGGTGATGTTGCCCAGCGGGTTGCGCAGTTCGTGGGCGATGTCGCCGATCAGGGCCTGCCGTTGGCGTTCGGTGCTTTCCAACTGTTCCGACATGGCGTTGAACGCATCGGCGAGCTCGGCGACCTCACCATGGGCCTTGGTGCGCACGCGAACGGTCCGATCGCCGCCGGCCATCCGATGCGCGGCCGAGGTGACCGCGCGGAGCGGGCGGACCAGCCGGGTGGCGCTGAGCCAGGCGGCGAACATGGCGACGGCGAGGACGATCGCGGCAGTCACCGCGATACGGGCCGCTCCGGCCCTCGACAGGTCGGCTGTTGCCGGGGCGGGGCCGTGCGGAGCGGTCAGGAACACCAGTGCGGGGGGCGAGACCGCATCGGTGAGCTGATGGTGCAGAGCTGTGGTGAAGCAACTCCTGGTCGCAGCCTCGAAATCGGGGGATTCCGCGAGGTATCCGAGATGGTCCTGGACCGCGGCGATCGTCCAGAGCCGGGCCGGAATCAGGTCGGGCACGGAATCGGTCGCTTCGGACGCGGAGATGACGACAGGCGCAAGTGCCGTCGCACGGGGGTCGGCGGCGACGTTGGTCGGCGTTGTCGAGGCGGCGGTGGCCGGCGACGAGGACGAGGGCGGCGGAGTGGGAGATGCGGGCAGCTTCTCCAGGCAGGCCGAGACCCCCTGCCGGAACTGGCGATTCACCTCCTGTTCGGCGGAGGTGAGCACACTCAGCGGGTTGATCGAGTCGCTCACGCAGCGCCGGGAGTCGTAGACGGGTGCGAGTTCCTCGAGGGTGGGCACCACGACGAAGGGGCGTCCGTTCGGGCTGGACGCGACGCGGGCATCGATGTCGTAGGCGGTGCGAAGGCACTTCGCTAGCCGGTCGGCGACGCCCCTCAGATCGCGCCGGTACCGGTCCGGCAGGGGCGCCAGCCGGGCGACCGCGCGGCGGTCGATCAGGTTGGCCGGTGCCCGTGGCTGCAGCGTCGCGTCGACGTGCAGAGGATCGATGAGGGCGTCTCTCTGCAAAGGCAGAACCGGGGCGTCGCGGTCGCCGGTGTCGGCTATCGGCATGCGGTCCAGGGAGGCCAGGGCTATGCGCCGGCCACTCTGGGCCGCGAGTGCGTCAAGCGTGGGCCGTACCCCCTCCCACGAGGCATGGGTGGCCGCGTAGCCGAGCAACTGGTCGTAGAGGCGGGCGTCCTGGACGGCGTTCGCCCCGGACTGCTGCTGAATGTTGTCGGCGGTCGTCTGCGTCGCGAGCCATGCGGTGACGGCGATGGAGAAGGCCGCGATCAGCACCGAGATGGCGAAGAAGCGCAGGAGCAGTGTCGACCGGCGGATCAACGGCCCGGTCCGGCGGACGGTGACGGCTCGTCGCGCTGCCCATCGACGATCTTGTAACCGACGCCGTACACCGTGAGCAGGTAGCGCGGCCGGGCCGGATCCTTCTCGACCTTACGGCGGAGCTTCATCATGTGGACGTCGATGGTGCGTTCGGTGATGAACCCGTCAGCGCCGTAGGCCTGGGCCAGCAGCTGTCGCCGGGTGAAGACCCGGTAGGGCTCCCGGGCGAGGGCGGCGAGCAGCCTGAACTCCGCGGGCGTGCACTCGATGATCGAGCCGGCGAGGCTGATCTCGTGCCGCACCGGGTCGACCGTCAGTTCGCCGACCTGCAGGACCACGCCCGCGGCGGTACGCGCCTGCGTCACCCGGCGCAGCACGGTGCGGACCCGGGCCACCAGCTGCCGCGGGCTGTAGGGCTTGGTGATGTAGTCGTCGGCGCCGAGATCGAACCCCAGCAGGATGTCGTCCTCCAGCGCGCGGGCCGTCAACAGGATGATCGGCACGTCGGACTCGGCGCGCAGGACGCGGCACACGTCGAGGCCGTCGACGGTGGGCATCATCACGTCCAGCACCAGCAGGTCCGGGCGCGCCCGGCGGGCCTCGTCGATGGCGAGCCGCCCGTCGTGCACCACCATCACGGAGTGCCCCTCGTGTTGCAGGTAGCGGCGGATCAGCTCGGCCTGCCGAGTGTCGTCCTCCGCCACCATGATGTGAGCACTCATGCCGACAGTGTGCCTGAGCTGCGCTCTGACCAGCCAGCCATGCCCGGCCGAGGCCCCCATCGACGCCTCCCTGATCCGGCGAGGTTCGCTGTCATGACCGGTTCCCCGGCTTTCCGGGTGCCACGGAGCGGGCGACGGTCGCCGCGACAGCTGCGGCCAGGGGCGTTGCGGTGACGCCGAGTTCCCTGCTGGTGCGAGTGCTGTCCACCGTCCACGGCCGGGCGTACTGGTGTGACAACTGCCCGAGGGCACGGGCGTCGGCATTGAACAACCCGGCCAGGCGCAGCAGCGTGACGCTCAGCGTGCCCGGCCGCCGGAGTTCGCCACCTCGGTTGCGCGCGACCGCCGCGATGAACTCCCGGCCCGTCGGTGCGCCGTCGGCGGGCACCAGCCAACGCTGCGCCCCCGCCTGGGCCGACGACTCCCGCACACCCAGAGCGGCCAGCGTGTGGGCCACGTCCGGGGTGTACGACAGGGCGTGCGGCTGATCGAGCGAAATCGGCCACCGCGGCGCCCGGCCGGCGGAGACCGGGTCGAGCACCAACGCGTGCGGGACGGCAGCGGTGACGCCGGGCCCGAAGAAGTCGCTGGCGTGCACCACGGACACGCCCGACACCCGGGCGGACCGGGCCGCCTCGACGAGCTGTGCGGCCAGCCGGTGACGCAGCCGGCCTTTGGCCCCGACCGGCGCGGCGGGCGTGTCCTCGGTGATCGGGCCCGTGGGGGCGCCCACGGCGTACAGGTTGTCGAGGTAGATCAGGGGTGCCCCGGTGGCCGCGGCCGCCGCCAGGGCGGTCGTGGCGATCCGGGGCAGGGACTCGTTCCAGGCCGCGTACGGCGCGCCGGCGACGTGGTACAGCACGCCGCCGCCGGCCGCTGCCGCCGCAGCAGCCGGCTCCCGCAGGTCCACGGTCGTGTGCTCGACACCGGCCGGAAGGCGGGCCGGACGGGTACGGGTGAGCACGCGTACCCGGTGGCCGTCGGCGGCGAGCCGGGCGGTGAGCAGGCGGCCCACCTGGCCGTGCCCGAGAATGACATGCAGGGTCATGACAGCTTCTGGGTGTTGCCGCGGCGCGCCCGCAGGATGATGACGGCCGCGGTGGCCATGAACCAGAACTGCACGACGGTGGTGCCCACGACGACCAGCGGGCCGATGTCGGCACCGGCGAGTTCCGCCGCCGGCAGGGCGACCGCCAGGCCGGCGACACCCCCGAAGACGGTGAGCCACCGAGGTGCGTACGCCCGGACGGCCCAGGTCGCGCAGAGCACCGCACCGGCACCGAAGGCGGAGACGCCGAGCAGTTCCCCGATGCCGCCGCCGAAGTCGTTGACCACCGTGAACTGCACCGCCAGCACCCGGCGCAGCGCGTCGTCGCCGCCCTGCCACTGCTCCGCCAGCCCCGGCATGGTGGTCAGCCAGCGGGAGATGCCGATGGCGCGGGCCAGCGCGGAGACTGCGGCCAGGGCCACCGCCATCCGCGTCACGGTCCGCGACCGTCCGGCCGGATCGGTCAACGCGGTCACGGTCAAGGCGATGACCGGCAGGAACAGCAGCGAGTACGCGAGATAGAACAGGTAGCCCAGGCGCACGGCCGCGAGGTTGTCCGCGACCAGCGGCAGGGTGGTGGCGGCGGGGGCGTCCAGGCCCGCCGGCCAGTTCACCGCCCGCCCGAGAACCACCACGGGCACGAAGATCAGCAGCGACTCGACCAGCAGCAGCGCGCCGACCGCGGCGTACCAGGTCCGGGTGCGGGCGGTTCGCTCGGCAGCGGGACCCCGCAGGGTGGGAGCGGGTGTCCCGAGGGCAGTGCTCACGATGGCCTCCGGTGGGTCACGGGAACGTTGGCCTGATGACAGTAGGTTTATTTGACACTGTTAGTCAAGGCTGGCGAGGTCAGCGGCCGGGCGGGGTCGTCGAGAAGGTGCGTCCCCGTTCCTCGACCGGGGGGAGGTGAGGGAGGAACGGGGACGCGAGAAGAGGCGACGGCGATCGGGGGAAGAATCGCGTCGCCTCGTGGTCTCCGGCGTCGAACCCCACTGCTACCCATGGGAAGGCCGGGGCTTGACGGCAACGGGCCTTTCGTCCGCGGAAATGGTGCCGCGTATACCGGAGGCGCTGTCGCGCAGGTGGCGCGGATCCGGCCGGTGCGAGGATTTCCTCGGCCACCGCTGGGCCAGATCCTGGCATAGCGGAACCAGCTCCCGCAAGGCTGCCGCCGGCCTGACTGAAGTCCGCCCGAGTCCGATGACATCGCGCACCTCAATGCTTACGGCGAGCTATTCATACGATTGACGTCATGAACCGGCGACGACCGGCAGAAACCCGCGACGGCGGTTCGTGTCGGCGATCGGCCTGGTCGCGGGGCCTCCACTTTTGTCGGCCGCGTGTGAAAGTCTCATGAAGATCGGCGCAAAATGCATATTGTGAGCCCGTGGCGGAGGGCCTTCTTTCGTTTCCGGGGCCGCGCCGGGTCATGCGCATTGTTGATATCGCGAGGTTTCGGTTATCGTCATGGCGCACCTTCTCGAAGCAAGGCCGGTGAAGGCGCGTCCCACCTCGGTGTCCCTGTCCTCCAGCCACTCTCCCACCCCATGGGGAGGGAGGACAGGGGCGCCGAGCCCACCCGACTCACGGTTCTTGACCGCTTCGGACCGAGTGGGGTGATCGCTTGTCGAATACGCCGTCATTTGCCGCACAGTCCCGACCTGGACCCACCATGGATAACAGAAGAGCATCGGGCGACCCGTTGCCACGGCGCCCCGGGGCGCCGATCGGACGTGAGCCCAACGAGCTCCTGCGCGAGGCTCGCCGCCGCCACGGCCTCACCCGGCGTCAGTTGGCAGACGCCGTCAATGCCGTCGACGACGCGGATCCGGATCACCCGATGACCGCACACGACGTGGGCAAACTCGAGCAGGGCCTGGTTCGCTGGCCGATGGAGCACCGGAGGAGGGCGTTGCGGGCCGTGCTGGGCGCGGCCGAGGATGCCGAGTTGGGTCTCTACAACCTCCGGGCATGATCAGGACACGGTCCAGCTCACCCCCCTCAGGTCGGCGCGACAGTTGCCGTTAAGCCGGATGTGCGGATGCCGGTAGTAGCGCCCCTGCTGGTGACGGGTGTGGCCGTCGCCTTCCAATGGGTTCTGCCCGCGTTGCCGTCGCAGCTGGGATTCGAGCTCTCCGATGTCCTGATCGCTGGTGCGAGTGGCTACGGCTGTGCCGGCTACCTGCGCCAGGCGCGCAGCCATCGCGGACGCGCACGCGCCGGATTCATCGCCGGTTGCGCCGCCGCCGGTATGTGGAGTCTGGCCAACCTGCTCTTCCTGTTGACCGCCTACGGGCTGCCGCACAGAAGTGGCCGGCTGGTGGGCGACATCCTGAGCCTCGCCGCGGCCGTCGCGGTGCCGGTGGGCCTCCTGCTCCTGGCTCCGCCGCTGCACGGGATGGCCCGCTTTCGCCGGCTCATCGACGTCGCTGCGGTGTCCGGGGCCACGTTCGCGCTCACCTGGCAATTCGTCCTGCTCCCGTCGCTGCATCGGATGGGCTCCGGTCCCACCGCGCTCGCTGCCGCGCAGACCCTGCCCGAGGTGATCGCCTGCGCGATCGCGTTGGTGACGATGGCGGCGACAGCCGGAGGGAACAGCAACCACGCGCTGCGGTTGCTGGCCCTGGCCACCGTCGTTCTCGCGGTGACGGCGTTGCTGTCGCTCCGCAACGGCATGGAGGGCTCGCCCTGGTACGCCACCGGAGTCGGCGGTGGCTACGTCTTCGCCGCCGGGCTGATGGCGATGGCGAGCCGCGAGGACATGCCTGGTGGCTCGACCGCGAGCGTCAGACGGCTCGTGGCCAGTGCCTGGGTCCTGCTCGCCTACGCCCCGATCGTGGGAGCGGTCGCCGCGACCGCCGTCCTGCAACTGCGAACCGGCACCATCGGGCCCGTCGTCGTCTGGGTGCTGCTGGGCACCTTCTCGCTGGTGCTGCTGCGTCAGTTCCTGACGCTGGCCACGGTGTCCGCCCTGGCTGTCAGGCTGGCCGCGCAGACGGAGGAACTGGCCCACCAGGCGCACCATGACGCGTTGACCGGGTTACCGAACCGCGCTGCCTTCTATGCCGCCGGGGCAACGGCGCTGACCGGCGGCGAACGCCCGATCATGATCATGCTTATCGATCTTGATGGATTCAAGGCCGTCAACGACACGCTCGGCCACGCCGCGGGGGACGAGGTGCTCGTGGCGGTGTCGGCGCGGCTCCTCGCGGCTCTGCGCCCGGACGACGTGGTGGCCCGGCTCGGCGGCGACGAGTTCGCCGTGCTCCTGACCGACGTGCCGGTCCAGACGGGAATCGGCACCGCGAAGCGAGTCGTGCATTCGCTGTCCGAGCCTATGCGGATCCATTCGACCGACGTCGCCGTGGGATGCAGCATCGGCGTGACCACCGCAGCCGGGGGCGCCGACGATATCAGCGCCCTGATCCGCGAGGCGGACCTGGCCATGTATGCCGCCAAGAGCCACGGCAAAGGTGTCATCCGAGTATATGAGCCGCCGCGTCGTGTTGTTCCACCCCCCGTGGCGGTGGCCGGAACCAGCGTTGCCGGCGGCAGCATCTCGTGATCGATCCGGTCGTTCGGGCCCGGCGGCGCATTAATAAGCCGGCGAACATAAATGACCGGACCGGCCGCCGCGGAACGGTTTTTCCGGGGGTGCCGGCCGCCTTGCCGGCGAGACCGTAACCGGATTTTCACGGTTTTCTTATTTCTCCCTTTCCTGACTGGGCAAAGCCCGCGCGGCGCGGCAGATTGTGCCGTGCAAGTCGGCCCCCGGGCCGGGTGTTCAGGGAAGGGATCGGAATGTGAGAGTACGACGGGTCATCGCCGGGATGGCATTGACGGCAGCGGCGGGTACCGCGGTGGTGCTCACGGTGCCGGCGGACGCCGGCACCGATCGGCAGAGTCGTCCGCAGGCGCCCGCGCCCCCGTCGCCGAACGGGGGACCGGCAGCGGCGCTCCTGTCCGCCATGTCGCGCGACCTGCGTATCAGCGAGTCCGCCGCGGCCGGGCGGCTGGCCGCCGAGTCGGAAGCGGTGGAGCAGGACGCGGCGCTGCGCGTCGGCATCGGCGATTCCTTCGCCGGCACGTGGCTCGATGGTCGGAGCGGTCGGATGATGGTGGCAGTGGCGGATGCGTCGGCGGCCCAGCGGGCCCGGGCGCTGGGCGCCGAACCCCGCGTGGTCGAACACAGCGAGCGGCAGCTGCAGTCGGCACGGCGACGGCTGGACCGGATGACCGGGACGCCGCAGTCGGTGGCCGGCTGGTACATCGACGCCAGGACGAACACCGTCACGATGCTGGCGCGCCCCGGCAGCGAGAACAAGGCGCGCGGTTTCGCGCGGCAGGCCGGCCTCCGGACAGAGACCGTACGAGTCCAGACGGTCGCCGCGGACTTCAAGGCTCTGTTCGACGTCCGCGGGGGTGACGCGTATCTGATCAACCGGTCGGCCCGCTGCTCGGTCGGTTTCCCGGTGACCTCGGGGTTCGTGTCGGCTGGTCACTGCGGCCCGCGCGGCGCCACGACAAACGGCTTCAACAACCAGGCGCAGGGCACGTTCCGGGCGTCCCAGTTCGGCAACAGCGGCGGCAACGACTACTCCGTGATCGATGTCAACCAGCAGTGGACGCCCAAGCCGGTCGTCAAGACCACCGGCGGAGACGTACCGATCGCCGGCTCGCAGGAGGCTCCGGTCGGCGCCTCGGTGTGCCGGACCGGATCGACCACCGGCACGCACTGCGGCACCATCACCGCCCGTAACGCCACGATCAACGTCAGCGGCCGCATCGTGCGGAACTTCATCGTCACGACGGCGTGCGCCGAGCCCGGCGACTCCGGGGGTTCGCTGCTGGCCGGCAACCAGGCGCAAGGCGTGTTGTCCGGGGGCTCCGGAAGCTGCCGCGGCGGACGTGCGCAGACGGTGTACCAGCCGATCAATCCGGTCCTGTCCGCCGAGAAGCTGTCCCTGGTGACGACGTCGAAGGCCGGGTCGACACCACCGGCCGGTCCG
>NZ_BOMQ01000009.1 GCF_016862275.1 Actinoplanes nipponensis
ACGGCGAAGCCGGCACCCCAGCCCACCGGGACGGTGAGCAAGTTCGAGGGCGAGGTGACGAGCCTGGTCAACAAGGAACGGGCCAAGGCCGGATGCGCGGCCCTCAAGACCGACGCTCGGCTGGCCAGGGCCGCCCGGGCACACTCGCAGAACATGGCCACCGGCAACTTCTTCTCCCACACCGATCCACAGGGAAGAAGCTCGGCCCAGCGGGTCCTCGACGCCGGCTACAACTGGCAGCGGACGGGCGAGAACATCGCGGCCGGCCAGCGCACCCCGGCAGAGGTGATGACGGCCTGGATGAACAGCTCCGGCCACCGGGCCAACATCCTCAACTGCGCCTTCAAGGATCTCGGTGTGGGTGTCGCCACGCGCGGCGGCACCACCTTCTGGACCCAGGACTTCGGCACCCTGCGCTGAGCCCGTCCCGCCGAGAGGCAGCGGCGATCGTTCACCTTCCACCGCCGGCCGACGCATGACGCGTCGGCCGGCGTCGTCGTCGCGGTGGCCTTTCGCGCGAGGCCGCGCATGACGGCCATGGCACGGAACGACAACAAGTTCTTCATATGGTTTTGCCATCGTCAGCTCATGAGCCGGAGAATTGCTCGACAAGGTGGTGGCGCACCGCTCATTGCCGCGCAACGCGGTGGTGTGACCGAGCCGTCCCGTCTGGGCTTTCTCGACGGGCTGAGACTGCTGGCCGCGCTGGCGGTGCTTTCCAAGCACTGGGTGGGCGTGGGCGCCGCCGCCATCACCGAAGACGGGCAATGGGTTTATCCGTGGGGCCCGGAATCGCCGGAGAAGCTATTCGGCCCCTGGCACGGCCCAGCCGTATACGGCTGGCTGGGCGTCAACATCTTTTTCCTGATCAGTGGGTTCGTCATCGCGATGAGTGGCTGGGGCCGCACGCTGGGCGGCTTTTTCACCGCCCGGGTCGCCCGGCTCTTTCCCGCCTACTGGTTCGCCGTGCTCCTGACGGTCGCCGTCGTCTCCTTCCGGCCCGGCCTGACGAATGGCCAGGTACGCGGCGGTGTGGAGAACGCCGTGCTGAACCTCACCATGGTGCAGGCGGCCTACGGCGGACCCTCGGTCGATCCGTCCTACTGGACGCTCTGGTGGGAGCTGAGGTTCTACCTCATCTTCGCGGTCGTGGTGATGGTCGGCCTGACCTATCGCAGAGTCGTCGCCTTCTGTGCCCTGTGGACCGTCGGCGCCGTGGTTGCCGAAGCAACGGACAACAAGCTCCTCGACCTCGTGGCGATGCCGCAGTACGCCCCCTACTTCATCGCGGGGGTCGCCTTCCACCTCATCCATCGCTTCGGTGGCAACCTGCTCCTGACCGGCATCGTCGGCTTCAACTACCTGCTGGCTCTGCATTTCGTGGACCGGGACATCGCGTCGCAGATCCGTGAGTCCGACATCACCGCCCGCACCGATGAGCTCGTCGCCCTCGCGGTGACGTGCTTCTTCCTCGTCATGGCCATGGTCGCGCTGCATGTTCTCGACCGGATCGACTGGCGCTGGCTGACGGTCGCCGGTGCGCTGAGCTACCCGCTGTACCTGATGCACCAGGTCATCGGCTTCGTCGTCATCCGCGAACTGCGGCCGTATCTGTCGCCGCCCGCCGTGGTGGCGGTCGCCCTGATCGCGATGGTGGTCCTCGCCCATCTCGTGCGGCACTTCGTCGAGCGGCCGATGGGCCGGTGGCTTCGTCGCGGACTGACGCAGTCCTTCGCCGCACTGCGGCATGAATCGCCGGCGGAGCTCTCGCGGAACTGAGCGCCGGCCGGTCATCCATAGCTGTCCATCCACGCCACCCCGGAGTCATCATGATTGGGATCCGAGGCCGCTTCTGGCGGTCTGTCACCTTGTCGTTCGCGATCGGCCCGCTGGCGGTGCTGACCGCCTGCACGGACTCCTCGGTCGCGGTCCGCGCACCCTCGCCGGCCGCTTCGGCGACCGTGCTCCCACACAGTGATCAACTACAGGCCGCGGTCGACGCGGTCAACGACGTGGCCGCCGCCAAGGGTTACGCCCTGCACTCCCTGACCGTGGCGGAGGTGCTGGAGTGGTTCGACGACGCGAAGAACTTCGAGTTGCTACGCAGCGAACGCGGGCCGGCAGAGTCGCAACTGCGGCAAGGTCTGCTGCCGCAAGCCGGCGGCGCCGGGCAGCTGGCCGTGCCGGCAGCGTCGTCGCCCGCGTCCGCCTCGCCGACGGCCGGCGCCGAAGGACAACCAGTGATCATCGGGTCGGGGTCCTACGGGTTCGAGCTGATCGGACCGCAGGACAGCGCCAGCGGCTCGGCGGAGATCGTGATCACCCCGTTCAACCTGCCGATCGTCGACGACGACGGCTATGTACGGTACGAGCGCTACCTCAAGAGCCTGCTCACCCCCGACCTCGACCTCGGCCGGGAGGCGTTCCGCGGCACGCCCGCGCCGGCCACGGACGCGACGCTCGACCCCGCGGTCCGAGTACGGGTCACCCCCACCGTCCTCAAGGGCAAGGCCAAGGCCGAACCGGCCCAGCGGGCTGCGCTCAAGGTCGAGATCCGGCTCACCGCCGACACGCTGGACGGGGCCGCCCGGTACTTCGGCACCGGCTTCGGGGCTCAGGCGATGCGGACCCGCCTGGCCGAGAGGCTGGGTGGCTCCGGAGAAGCCTGGGTGAACCTGGCCGAGGTCCTGCCGAACTGGGTCGGTGATCGCGTCAACACGTTCCCCTCGGGCGCGGACACAGATGTCTGCTACGGCGCGGCGCGCGAGTTCTACGCCCCGCAGCAGGACGAGCGCCACAACGCCAGCACAGAGGCGTCGAGCCTGCTGCTCGGCGGCCACTACTGTCTGCTGGGCAACGACGTGGCGCCGACGTTCGGCGACTACCTGAGCGTGCCGAATCAACACGCCGGGCGTTACGTGCTGCGCGATCCGGCCTCCGGCCGCGACGTCAGCTTCAGCGTGCAGTCCGGCGGGAACGCTCCGTACCGGTTCGCCTGGCTGGACGAGGACTTCTCGGCATCGCCGTTCGCCGGAGAACCCGATCCCACCGTGCTCACGACGCGCGTCGACGTCTGGCGCAGATGTCGTTGACGGGGTGTGTCCGCGTGCCTGATTCCGGTGAGCCGATCGGCCGAAGGTCGCAGCGGCCGCCGGCCGGATCCGACCCGGGTCGGATGCCGGGGTGGCGTCGATGCGACACGCTGGCCGCATGATTCTGGAGCAGACCGGCCCGCCCGCGGACACCGCGCGACCACGGCAGTCCCACGGGCGTCCGGAAGCCTCCGCGCCCAGGAAGCAGGGGCCGTCGTGGTCGCCGCGACCGCCGTCGTCGCGGGCGGCGGTGGCCCGGCTCGTGCAGGTCGCCGGCGCTGTGGACGCCGCCCTGTCGGTGCTGCCGACCTGGCACCAGCGTTTCCCGCTGCTGGCGGAACTGGTGCCCACCGCCGGTATCCTCACCGCCCGCGCGGCCACCGGGGTGGTCGGCGTCCTGCTGATCTATCTCGGCGCCGGCCTGCGCCGCGGCAAGCACCGCGCCTGGCAGCTCGCCGTCGGGCTGTCCGCCCTCAGCGCGGTCCTGCACCTGGTCAAGGGGCTGGCCGGAGCGGCCGCCTTCGGCCTGGCGCTGTGCGCCCTGCTGGTGTGGAAAAGGGACCATTTCACCGCGCTCGGGGACCTGCGCAACCGGTGGCGGGCACTGCGCGCGGGGGCGATGTTCCTCGGCGCCGGCTTCCTGCTCGGCTTCGCCGAGATCGCGGTACGGGCCAACCGGCTCGTGGACCACCCGGGCGTGGTCAAGTGGGCCGAACACGCGGCGCTGGGCCTGGTCGGCGTCTCCGGCCCCGTGCAGTTCCAGCACCCGATGGGCGCCGCCGCGGTCAGCGTCACCACCGGCGCTTTCGGGCTGCTGGCCTTCACCGCCGCGGCCGTTCTGCTGTTGCGTCCCGGCACCCGGCGCCGGCAGCCGACGCCCGAGGACGAGGCCCGGCTGCGCGCCACGCTCCACCGTCACGGCGGCGGCGACTCGCTGGGCTATTTCGCGCTGCGCGCCGACAAGCTGCTGATCTGGGGACCCTCCGGCCGGGCGGCGGTGGCGTACAGGGTGGTCAACGGCGTCAGCCTGGCCTCCGGCGACCCGCTCGGCCCGCCCTCGGCCTGGCCCGAGGCGATCGCCGCGTGGCTCGACGACTGCGCCCGGCACGGCTGGACGCCGGCCGTGCTGGCCTGCGGCACCCCCGGGGGTACGGCCTACCGGCGGGCCGGGCTCGACGTCATCGAGCTGGGTGACGAGGCGATCGTGGAGGTGCCCGGCTTCTCCCTGGAGGGCCGGTGCATGCGCGGCGTCCGCCAGGCCGTCGGCCGGATGCGCCGCGCCGGCTACACCTGCGAGGTGATCCGCCGCGGCGACCTGTCCGCCGACGTCCTCGCCGAGGCGGTCCACTGCGCCAACGCGCTGCGTGTCGGCAAGGTGGAACGCGGCTTCTCCATGGCGTTGTCCCGGCTCGGCCAGGCCGCCGACGCCGACTGCCTGTACGTGTTGTGCCGGGACGCCGAGGGCCGGCTGCGGGGCCTGCTCCACTTCGTGCCCTGGGGCGACGACGGCCTGTCGCTGGATCTGATGCGCGGCGACCGCGACGCCGGCAACGGGCTCACCGAGCTGATGATCGTCTCCGCCATCGAGGCGGCGGCGGGGCTCGGCGTACGCCGGATCTCGCTGAACTTCGCCGTGCTGCGCTCGGTCTTCGCCCGCGCGGAGCAGCTGGGCGCCGGGCCGGTCATCCGGCTGTGGGCGCGGCTGCTGGGCCTGGTCTCGCGCTTCTGGCAGATCGAGTCGCTGTACCGCGCCAACGCCAAGTACCAGCCGCTGTGGCAGCCGCGGTTCCTGTGCTTTCCGTCGGCGCGGGACCTGCCGCGGATCGCGCTCGCCGCGCTGGGCGCCGAGTCGTTCCTGCCGCAGCGGGCGACCTCCCGGTGAGTTTGACCGGCGTACCCCTGCTGCTCGTCGCGGTCGTGAGCACCGCGCTGGCCGCGGTCGTGGTGGTCCGGCTGTGGTCGCGCGGCGGACGGTGGCGGCTCGCGGCGCGCGCGGCCGGGCTGGTGGCGCTCGAGGTGACCGGCGTGCTGACCATCGCGCTCGGGGCCAACCGGGCCGAGGACTTCTATCCGTCCTGGCAGGCGCTCGGCGGGGACACCGGCGCCACCGCGGTGGCAGCCACCCGTCCGGCGGGCCACCTCGACGAGGTGCTGACCGGGGCGCGCTCGGGCGTGACCTGGGAGCCGCCGGCCGCGCGAGCCTGGCACCTCGCGGCGGCGCCGACCCTGATGGTGCCGACCGGTTACGACGAGCAGGCCGATCGCGCGTTCCCGGTCGTGCTCGCCCTCGTCGCCGGCGGACAGCCGGCCGCGACGCGATCCCTGGCCGGGCTGACGCCGGACGCGGTCACCGTGGTCGTCTCGCCCACCCGGGCCACGACGGCCGCGGCGATGACCACGCTCGCCGGTCAGCTCGACCGGGACGCCCGCGTCACCGGCCGCGGCTGGGCCGTCGTGGCGGACCCTCCGGCCGCGAGGGTCGCGGAACAGCTGTGCCGGCTGGCGCCCGACCGCTTCGCCACGCTCGTGGTCGTCAGCGGAACGTCGCGCGACGCGGCGGTGAGGGCAGCCGTCAGCCGGCTCCCGGCGCCGCTGACCGCACCGCTGCGGTTCCCGTCGTGAGCATCGACGGGCGCCTGCCCGTCGTGGCCGGCGTCATCGCGGTTCTGGCGGCCACCACCGTGCTGGCCGCCGGCTGGGACCGCCGTCGCGCCGCGGGCCGCGGTGTCGCGGTCGCGCTGGTCGTGCTCGCCCTGACCGCTACCGCGGCGTTGCAGCTCAACCGGCTGACCGAGACGTACCCGACCTGGGCGTCCCTGGCCGGGCGGTCGCCGGAGGATGCCGACCTGCCGCTGCGCGAACCCACCGTGGAGGCTGCGGCGTCCACCGGGCCACACCGGCCCGGCCACAGCCGGTTGCTCACCGTCATGGTCAGCGGGACCGCCAGCGGCCTGAACCTGTCGATGTACGTCTACCTGCCCGCGGCCTACTCGACCCCGCAGGGACAGAACCAGCGGTTCCCGGTGATCGAGGCGCTGCACGGCTACCCCGGATCACCCAGCAGCTGGGTCCGCCGGCTCGACGTCGTGCACCATCTCGACACCGAGATGGCCGCCGGGCGCATGGCACCTACCGTGGTCCTCCTGCCGTACCAGACGCCGGACCGGCTGCTCGACACCGAGTGCACCGATCTGGCCGGCGGTCCCCGCACCGAGACCTTCCTGACGCAGGACGTGCCCCGCTTCGCCCGGACCCGGCTGCGGGTCCGCACCGACCGGGCCGGCTGGGGCCTGATCGGCTATTCGGCCGGGGGCTTCTGCGCCATGAATCTCGCCCTGCGGCACCCCGGCGCCTACGCCGCCGGGGCCAGTCTGTCCGGTTACCCCGACCCGGGCATCACCGTGGGCGACGGCAGCGAGAAGACCACCAACAACATCGCCTGGCGGCTGCGGCACCGGCCGCCCCCCGCGACCTCCCTGTACGTGGCCTGGGCGGCCGACGACACCGACGCGGCGGACGGCTCCCGCCGGATCGCCCAGCTGGCCCGGTCACCCCTGTTCGTCACGACGGCCGTGCTGCCGGCCGGCGGTCACAGCCACGCGGCCTGGCGGCAGATGGAGTCGCCCGCCTTCGACTGGCTCTCGGCCCACCTGGCCCGGGCTGAGTCCGTCACCGGTCGGTGACCGCGCGGTGCAGCAGCAGGAATCCCTCGTCGCTGGTCACGATCCGATAGCCGGCGGCCAGGGCGGCGTTCACCCGCTCGCGCCGGCCGTCCCGCTCGAGCGGGAAGTCCCGGCCCGCCGTGTCGACCACGATGAACTGCGGGGCCGGGCCGGGGTAGTCGAAGCCGAACAGCGTCACCGTCGTCCGGCCGGTCAACTGGGGCACGAGCCGGTTCGTGGCCGCCACCGTCGAGCCGTCGGGAATGCGATCGAGCACCCGGTGCGCGGCGGTGGTCCGGGGGTCGCCGCGCCAGGTCTGCACCGAAGGCAGCTGCGCCAGCGGAAAGTGGGGCAGCAGCAGCGCAGTAGCGGCGAGGCTGGTCGCGAGCAGCGGCCGTACGGCTCTGCCGGCAGCGCGCCGGCGCGCCAGTGCATCGATGAACGCCACCATCAGCACCGGCATGAGCACGGCGCTGTAGTGATAGCCGGTGCCCCAGTACGCGGGATTGCCGGAGGTGAAGCGCCAGAGCAGCGTCGGCGCCGCGACCCACACCAGCGGTGACCGCAGCGCGAGGCCGGCGGTGGGCGCCAGCAGCGCGAGGACGGTCAGCACCTTGACCGCGGTCACCGGATGGTGCAGCCCGGCGCCTGCCGTCGTCGTGTAGGCGTAGCCGTCGTTCGGGTTGAGCACCGGTATGACCACGCCCACCGCCAGCGCGGTAGCGAGCACCCCGCCGGCGGCGAGCCCCCAGCCCAGCCGGCAAGCGCCCGCGGCGGCGATCAGCAGACCGACGACCGCCACGGTCAGGCCGAGGTCTTCCTTGACCAGCACCAGCGGCAGCGCCCACAGCGCGCCGGCCCGCAGGCGCCGCTCCGCGATCGCGGTCAGACTGCACGCCAGCAGCGGCACCGCGAAACACACCTCGTGAAAGTCGAAGCCGACGGTCTGCGCGATACCCCAGGACAGGCCGTACCCGGCCCCGGCGGTCACGGCGGCGAGGACACCGAGCCTGCGGTGCGCCAGCAGCACGATCGGTACGACGGCGACAGCGAGCAGGAGCGCCTGCGCGACCAGCAGCGTCACCGGGGAGGGGAAAACCCGGTAGACCGGGGCCAGGGCCGCGAGCACGGGGGAGAAGTGGTCGCCGAGCTGGGGGAAGTCCGGCCCCTTCAGCGGCACCAGTCCGGGCCGGCCCTCGGCGTAGGAGCGCACGGCTTGTTCGAAGATGCCCAGGTCGAAACCGGTGGTGCGGAACCGCTGATGGTTGCGGACCGACAGGGCCAGGTACACCGCGGCCAGCGTCGCGGCGATCGTCCAGGCGAGCGCCGACGAGCGCCGGCGCGAGGACCCGGGGTGCGGCACCGCGGCGTCGGCGCGGGTGAGGGTGATCATGCCGGGACCCTGCGCCGGGACCGCTGACCGCGACCTGACCCGACCTGACGAAGCGGTCAGGAACCGATCATGGGCTGTGCGATGCTCGTCCCCATGCGCGTGCTGGTGGTTGAGGACGAGCCCGAGCTCGCCGTCATCCTGCGGCGCGGGCTGATGGCCGAGGGCTACACCGTCGATGTCGCCGGCGACGGCAGGACCGCGCTCGACCGGGCCCGCTTCGAGGACTACGCGGCCATCCTGCTCGATCTGATGCTGCCGGGGCTCAACGGTTACCAGGTGTGCGCCGCGCTGCGCCGCGAGCGGATCCGTACCCCGGTCCTCGTGCTGACCGCCAAGGACGGCGACTACGACCAGATCGAGGCGCTCGACACCGGCGCCGACGACTATCTCAGCAAGCCGTTCTCCTATCCGGTGCTGGTCGCTCGGCTGCGGGCGCTGGTGCGGCGGGGGCCGGCCGCGGTGCCTGTCCGCCTGGCTGTCGGTGACCTGGTGCTGGAACGCGCCGCCCGGACCTGCCACCGGGGCACGGTGCCGATCGCCCTCACCCCCCGCGAGTTCGCGATCCTGGACCTGCTCGCCGGCCGGCCGGGAGAGCCGGTGACCAAGACCGAGATCCTGCGCCAGGCGTGGCCGGACGAGGTCGAGGATCCCAACCTGGTCGAGGTCCGGGTCGGCCGGCTCCGTCGCAAGATCGATGTGCCGTTCGGGCGGGACAGCCTGCGGACCGTCCGGGGGGTCGGCTACCGGTTGATCGACGATCGCGCCCGGCGTGACTGACCCCGCGGGCGCCGGGCGCCGGTGGGCACGGGTCCGGTCCGGCCTGAGGTCCGTGCGCGCGCGGTCCGCTCTGGCCGCCGCCGCGGCGGCCGCCGTGGTGCTCGTCGGCGGCGGATCGTGGACCCGTCACCTCGTGCGTGACCAGCAGCTCGACGCGGCGTACCGGAGCGCCACGCGCCAGGCCAACGCCATGGGCCTGGCGGCCATGAGCGCCGGGCCGAACGGCGCGGAGGAACTGCGGCCGGCGTTCTACCCCGACGTGACCTTCGAGGTCGTCGACGAGGCGGGGACGGTGCTGTCGGCCAGCCCCGACCTGAGCCCGTACGAGACCGGCGGACGGGCCGTCATGCCCGCGGCCGAGCCGCTGTCCCCCGCGGACACGGTCATGGACCTGCCGCGACGTGGCCCGGACGTCCGGCTGCCGGATCCGGCCGGCCGTCATCGCCTCGACGGCCGGACCGTGACCGGGGTACGGATCCAGGTGGTTCTCGCCGATCTCGACGGCGACGCCGGGCCCGGCCGCGTGCGCAGTCCGACGATCGCCGTCTACGTGTTCGTCACGCCGCTGTCGGCCGAGCGGGCGGTGGCCACCGTCGACCGGGTGCTCCTGCCGGCCGTACCCCTGGCCGTCGCGATGGTCGCGCTGACCGCCTGGCTGGCCACCCGGCGGGCGCTGCGCCCGGTGGAAGCCATCAGGATCCGCACGGCGGAGGTGACCGCCACCAGGCTGGCCGACCGCGTCACCGTCCCGGACACCGGTGACGAGATCGCGGCCCTGGCGGTCACCATCAACGCGATGCTCGCGCGGCTGGAGCGCGCCGACGCCGCCCAGCGCCGGATGGTCGCCGACGCCGCCCATGAGCTCCGCAGCCCGCTGGCGATCCTGCGAGCCGGACTGGAGGTGGCCCAGGCCTACCCCGACCGCACCGACTGGCCCGCGGCGGCGGCCACGGCGGTCGCGCAGGCGCAACGGCTCACCGCCCTGGCCGACGACCTGCTTCTGCTGGCGCGACTGGATGCGGGCACCGCGCGGCCGGAACCGGCGACCGACGTCGATGTCGTCGCCGTGCTCGCCCGGGTGGCGGACGAGATCGTCACCCCGGCCGGCGTCGTCGTGAGCTGCCCGGACAGCGCGCCGGTACGGGTGCGGCTCACCCGCCTCCGGCTCGAGCGGATCCTGCGAAACCTGCTCGACAACGCTGTCCGGCACGCCGCGCACCGGGTCGAGGTGCGACTCGAGGCCGCGGCTGCCGGCCCGGCGCGGGTGCGGCTGCGCATCGAGGTACGCGACGACGGTCCCGGCATCCCGTACGCCGATCGCGACCGGATCTTCGACCGGTTCACCCGGCTGGACGCCGCCCGCGACCGGCACGCCGGCGGTACGGGCCTGGGCCTGTCGCTGGCGCGGGAACTGGCCGCCCGGCTCGACGGCACGATCGAGGTGGTGGACGAGCCCCCACCGGGGGCCGCTTTTGTGCTCACGGCGACCGTGCCGCGGGCGACCACGGACTGAGCCGACCGCAATTATTTCGCAGCCGATATGAATGCCGCGGCCACCGATGCCGATATTCGCTGACCGGCACCTCTCCGGCCTGCGGATATGACGAGAAGTACCCGGTCAATCACCTCACCGGCCTTGCCCGCCCGTCCCTGGTATACCAGTATACGAGGACTGAAAGAGGGAATTGGCCGACCGTTTCTTCGGTACTCCGCCACCCATTTCGGCGCTCATCGAGATCCGTTCGTCGGCGCCGTCATTCGCCATTCTTCGCCCGATCAGTTCCGTTTCTCCCGGAGGTATTGCGATGCCTGATGACCGCAATGATGGATCCCGCGCAGCGAGGAGCCGCCCGAAGCCCCGGCGGTTGCTGCTGGCCGGGGCGCTGACGCTCGCCGGTCTGGCCACGCCCCCCGCCCTGCTGGTGCTGGCCGAGTCCGGTTCGGCTCAGGTCGCTCCCGCTCCGGCCGCCGGGCTGGACCTCGCCGACATCATCGACGGGTTCGGCGGCGCGGCCGGATCCGCCCCCGCGGGCTGGGCGGTCGCCGGCGGCGCCGCCACGGTGCAGGACGTGCCGGACACCATCGACCGCGGCCTGCGGCTGACGGACACGTCGCCCGACCAGTCGCTGACGGTCAGCCGGTCCCTCGGCGCGACGTCGGCCCCGGTGGTGGCCGCCGCCCGCCTGCGCGCCGGGCAGACCACGTCGGTGATCGGCCTGCACCTGGACAGCCCGGCGGGTCACGCGGCGACCGTTGGTCTGGGCCCGGACAAGCGGCTGTACGCCTACAACGGCCCCGAGCAGGTCACCATCGGCGAGTACCAGGCGAACGAGTGGTTGGATCTGCGGATCACCACGCAGCCGGGCACGAACACCTACAGCGTCTTCCTGCGCGGCAAGCGCCTGGCCCAGGATCTCGCCTTCCGGGTCGCGGCCGAGACCCTCACCAACCTGCAGGTCGGCGTCAGCAAGGAGACCACGGGCACGGCCTGGATCGACGACGTGCGGGTCTTCGCGGCCCCGGCCGGCACGGACTGGGCCCAGATCGGCACCGTCACGCCGCGTACCGCCAAGCAGATCGGCTCGTCCCGCCTGATCTCCGGCGTCGAGACGACGGGACGCAACTACGCCAGGTTCTCGGAGTACCGGCGGCAGCTCGCCGCGCTCGGCACCACCACCTGGCGGGTCATGCCGGAATGGAACGACGTCGAGCAGAACACCGAGGGCAAGTACAACTGGGCCAAGACCGACGAGATCATCAACGCCGCCGTGGCCGCGGGGGCCCGGCCGTGGGTGCAGTTCTCCTACGGCAGCTGGCACTACACCACCAAGAAGGGGCTCACCGCGGGCGGCGCCAACCTCGGCGCCGGGCTGCCGGCCGGCGAGGGCCTGGACAAGGCCGAGAACTGGTGCGACGCGCTGGTCGAGAGGTACAAGGACCGGGTCAAGCAGTACGAGGTCTGGAACGAGCCGAACAACGACGGCGCGCCGAGCACGATCGCCAAGGATTACGCGACCTACTTCAAGCGGATCGCGCAGTGCGTCCGCAAGCAGCAGCCGGACGCCGTCATCTACGCCACCGAGTTCGGCATCAGCGTCGACTTCGCCGACAGGTTCATGACCGAGCTCAAGAACCTCAAGGACCCGGGCGAGGCGGACAACGACACCGCGAAGCAGGCGGCGCGGATCGCCCTGGTCAACGGCGTCGCGTATCACCCGTACGACAACTACCCCGACAATCCCAAGCTCTACAACACGATGGCCGAGCTGCGGAAGACGCTGGCCCGGTACTCGCCCACGATCGTGATCCGGCAGGGTGAGAACAACGCGCCGAGCACGGCCGGGTCGTTCGGCGCCTTCTCGGCGGACACCTTCACCGAACGCAGCCAGCTCGCCTACAACCTGCGGCGCAACGTCGGTGACATCGGGGTCGGGATCGACAGCTCCAACCTGGGCACCTGCGACCTCTGGTACAAGTTCAACGCCACCGACACCCCGAAGATCAACTCAAAGGGCGTGGTCGCCTGCGGCCCGGATCTGAAGGCCACCTACACGAAGCTGTCCTACTACGGTCTGCAGAACGTCGCCGCGTTGTTCGACAGCACGCTCAGGCCGCTCACCCGGCTTGAGCCGGTGAGCGACTGGCGCAAGGAGTCGCCGATCAAGGGCTTCGCCTACAGCACGACGGGTAACGGCGACCGCAAGGTCACCGTCCGGGCGTTCCAGAAGACCGGCTCCGCGGAGCAGGCCGTGGCGCTGTGGTTCGGTGGTGACCCGGCCCAGCAACCCGAGAAGGACAGCCAGGGCAACCAGCTCGCGAAGCCGGACCGGGCGCCCAGCGAGGACCGCGGCACCCGACAGGTCGACGTCACGTTCCCGGCCGCGAAGATGAGCAACCCGGTCCTCGTCGACCTGGTGAGCGGCAACATCTACCAGGTCCCCGCCGGCGCCGTGCAGCGCGCGGGCAGCTCCCTCACGATCAAGGGTGTGCCGATCGGCAACACCCCCGTGGTGGTCGCCGACCGCAGCGTGGTCGGACTCTGACCGAGCCGACCGCCGGATGTGACGCCGCTGCGCTCCCGGGCGCAGCGGCGTCGCCGGTGGTCCGCGACCGCGGCACGAGGCCCGGACCGCCGGCGGGCGACAGCCCGCATCGGCCGGGCGACGTGGGCGAGGTCAGAGCGCCGAGGGCACGTCACCGGCGCTGCAGTACGAGCCCGGGGTGTGGGTCTGGTGGGCGATGCGCAGCTCGACGGCCGGATCACCGGACGATGCGGGACGAAGGCTCTCCGGGGCCCGCCAGCGGAAGGCGGGTTGGCCCGGGTTGCGGCTGGCGTACTCGGACAGGGCCAGCGGGACGAGCCGCAGGCGGCGTTGCACCCACTCGGCGTCCCACGGTCCCTCCTCGAGGATCTGCTCGGCCGGGCGGAACTCGAAGTACAGCGTCCGCCGCAGCCGGTTGCCCGTCACGGGTGCGGAGCCGTGGACCAGCATGACGTCGTGCACCAGCACGTCACCGGGCTCCAGCTCGACCGCCACGGCGCCGGGCAGGTCCCAGCCGTGCGCCGCGGTGAGCGCGCAGATGTCCACGGGCTGACGCTGGCTGCCGGGCACCACCCGCAAGGCGCCCTCGTCCCGCAGCGAACGGTCCAGGTAGACGTCGATGTTGAAGATCCGGTGACGGCGGGGATGGACGGCGTCCTGATGCCACGGTATCGCCGCGCCGTCGCCCTCTTCCTTGAAGACCAGCGACTCGTACGTGGGAACGAAGGCGGTCCCGGCCAGGCTCTCGGCGATGCCCAGCAGGGCGGGTGAGCCGAGGAGCTCGATCGATGCGCTGGGCGTCTTGTCGTGCAGGTAGTCGACGCGGAACAGGGCGGGCCCGGCCGGCCGGTCCGCGAACTTGTAGTCGGGGTGTCCCGGGTTGCTCCGCGCCGCGGCCCGGCCCGTGTCGATCCACTGGTCAGCCGCCTGCTGCAGCCGAGCGAGCAGCGGGCCGGGCACCCGTCCCCGCAGCACCAGGAACCCGTTCTCGTCGAACGAGCGCACCTCGTCCTCGGTCAGTTCCCATGTCATGATCTCCACCTCGGCCTGCTCGAACGGATCGGGGAAACCCGAGCGTATGGTCGGGATGCTTGGCGAATCATCACCTCTGCTCACCTCCTTCTCCCGGATGGGCACATGACGCTCGCACCGCAGGAACAAGAGTTCGGCCTGGCCTGCTGGGAAGGTGCGCCGGCGCCGATGGGCCGGGCCCACCGTCATCAGGACATCGAGATCAACGTCGTGGTCGAGGGCACCATGACGTACCTGTTCGGCGGGCGGCACGTCGAGCTGGGGCCGGGCACGACCACGCTGTTCTGGGCGGCCATCCCGCATCAGCTCGTGACGGCGGCGGCCGGCGCGCACGTCAGATGGCTCACGCTGCCGATGGCGACGGTGTCCGCCTGGGGTCTCGACCGGGCGGTGCTGGGCCGCTCGCTGCGTGGCTGGCCGGTCGTGGTCAGCCGGGGGGCCGCGACCCATCCGTTCGCGCAGTGGTCGGCCGAGGTGGCGGGCGACGACCGCGAACTGAGAACCGCGGCCATGCTGGAGATCGAGGCGTACGTCCGCCGCCTCCTGCACGGGAGCGAGCTCGATCCGTCGCCGGTGGTGCGCCCGAGTGATGACGGCTCGATCGGCCAGGCCACGACGATGGCGCGCTTCGTCGTCAACCACTTCGCCGAACGCATCGGACCGGCGGACGTTGCCGCCGCCGTCCATCTGCATCCGCGCTACGCGATGCGGGTGTTCCGGAAAGTCACCGGCCTCACCATCGGCCGCTACCTCGAGCAGTGCCGGGTGGCCGAGGCCCAGCGCCGCCTGCTCACCAGCGATGACACCGTGACGGAGGTGGCGCACCTGTCCGGCTTCGGCTCGGCCAGCCGGCTCTACGCCAGTTTCGCCGCCGTGTGCGGGCAGTCACCGGGGGCCTTCCGACGCGCACACACCCAACCTGGTCCGACGGCCGCCACGGATGCGCCCGGCGCCGCCACGGCGGTCAGCTGATCATGGCTGCCGTTCCGGCCCGCACGGCGTCCGGCGCGCACGCCACCCGGTCACGGCCGGCCTCCTTGGCCGTGTAAAGCGCCCGGTCCGCCCGTTCCAGCAGGGTGTGCCCGGACTCGGCGCCGTCCCAGACGGCGATGCCGGCCGAGAAGGTCTGGTGCTCCGGCGTGACCGCCCGGAGTTCGTCGAGCAGCGCCACCGCCTGCGCCGCGGTGGTGTCCGGCAGCAGGACGACGAACTCCTCGCCGCCGTAACGGGCCAGCAGGTCCGACCGGCGCAGCCGCGTGGTCCACGTGGCCGCCGCCGTCTTGAGCAGGCGGTCGCCGGCCGGGTGGCCGAAGGAGTCGTTGTACCGCTTGAAATGGTCGAGGTCGAGCATGGCCACGCAGAAGGATGAGCCGTCGCGAGCGCCACGCGTCACGGCTGCCGACAACGCGGCGTCCCAGGCCCGACGGTTCGGCAGTCCGGTCAGCGCGTCGTGCCGGGCCAGCTCGCGGAGCACGTCGGCCTGCTCCTCCAGCAGACCGGCCTGGATCTGCACCTGCTTGAGCAGCAGGGCCATCCGGGCGATGACCAGCAGGAACATGGAGATGCAGCCGATGGAGATGGCGGCCGCGGCGTCCACCCGGCCGTCATTGCGGCCGGCCTGCCAGGCCAGCACCAGCGGCCCGATCAGCGTGGCCGCGGTGAGCAGGAGGAGCTTGGTCGGCCCGAGGCGCTCCGCGACCGTGGTGGCGTCGTCATCGGTGATCCGGCGCATCGACGGGTGCAGTGCGGCGATCCCGCAGCTCAGGAACGAGACGAGGTAGACCGCGTCCAGCAGGTGGCTGAACACCGTGCTCCCGTCATAGGCCATCCGGTCGGTGAAGGCCCAGACGTAGTCGCCACCCAGGGTCAAGGCGATGCTCGAGGCCAGCCACCAGAACGCGGGGACACGCGCGCCCCTTCCGGCCAGGAGGCGGGCCAGCAACGCCAGCAGCAGCAGATCGAGCGCCGGATACCCGACGGAGATCAGCTTGCCGGTGAGGGTGAGCTCGTTGTCCAGGACCACCGGTTTCATCAGGAAGACCCAGGACACGAGCGCGAACGCGGCGCCGATGATGGACGCCTCGAGCAGCGCGGCCCCGTCGCCACCCCGCGGTCGCCGCTGGATGATCATCAGGAGCGCGGCGGCCTGGAGCGCGTACCCGACCAGGTACATGTAGTCGGCCGGCGCGGGGAAAGGCTCCATCTCCAGCCAGCGTCGCATCACCGCGGCGACCATGTCCCCGCCGACGTAGCAGAACTGTCCGGCCAGCAGCAGCCACCAGGGCAGCGGGCGGGCGGGCCGATGCAGGAGCAGGCCCACCACCATTGCCGCGACACCGGCGAAGCCGATGACGTCGTAGCAGACCGTCTGCACCCAGGTGTCCGGAGTCCACTGGTACGCCAGCACCGCCGCGAGGCTCGCCGCCGTGAACCATGTCCGCCGATGCGCCATGTCGCTCCCCTGACCGATGCCCTCCTATCGGCCTGGGATCCGCGTCCGTGAGTGGTCCCGGTCGTCGATTCGGCGTCCCTTTCCTGCAAACGCGTCCGCCTCGACCTGCACCGGTGGCGACCGCCGGCTCGTTACCGCTGCCCGGCCATCAGCTCGGCGAGATGCACGACCTCGACCTCGAGTCCGGCCCGCCGTACGGCGGTGCGCAGCTGGCGCTGACAGCCGGGATTGACGGTCACCACCAGGTCGACCCCGGCGTCGGCGATCTCGCGCACCTTCGGGGCGATGATCCGGGCGGATTCCCGGGGCCGCAGCAGGGAATAGGTGCCGGCGGCGCCGCAGCAGTCCCGGGCCGAGGGCAGCTCGACGATCTCGGCCACGGCGCCGACCGCCGTGCGGATGGTGGCTGACACCCCGAGACCGTTGCGCAGGTGGCAGGAGTCCTGGATGGCGACCCGGGGCCGGGCCTGACCGGTCCGGGCCGGCGGCAGCAGGCCGCGCCGGACGATCCATTCGCTCAGCTCGGCCACCCGGTCGCGGCCCAGGACGCCGGCCAGGTGGGCGGCGCATCCGCCGCTGGTCGTGACGATGGTGCCCGGCAGGCGGTCGCCGAGCGCCCGGGCCATCGCCTCGCCCTCGCCGAGGCGTCCGTTGTGGGCGTGCAGGGCGCCGCAGCAGCCGGGCCCCCGGCCGGGTTGCAGGTCGGGGTCGACGGCCCGCGCCGCCCGGCTCACGCCGGGGAAGAGCACCCGCTCCACGCAGCCCAGCAGGAGATGAGGTCCCGGGTGCCGTCGCGGGCCGGGCCGGGCGTGCCGCCGCAGCCGGCCGAGGACCCGCAGCACCAGGTCGTGCCGGGTCAGCGCCAGCAGCGGACGGACCAGCCACGGGGTGTCGCGACCCCGCCAGGCGGTGTCGCGCCACTGCTCCAGCAGCAGGCCGTAGGAGACGCCGGCCGGGCAGACCGGCTCGCAGGCCCGGCAGCCCAGACACATGGACGCCTGCTCCTGCACGGCGGGATCGAACAGTGACACCGTACCGTCCTCGATGCCCCGCATGAGGGTGATCCGTCCGCGGGGCGAGGACGCCTCGTCGCCGGTCAGCGCGTACGTGGGGCAGGCCGGCAGGCAGAAGCCGCAGGACATGCACCGGCCCAGCACCTCGGGGTCGAAGACGTTCATGAGCCCAGCTTTCCGGGGTTGAGGATGCCGGCCGGATCGAAGGCGGCCTTGAGCCGGCGCATCAGGGCGAGCTGGGCCGGGTCCAGCCGGCGCGGCAGCCAGGCGAGCTTGGCGGCGCCGACGCCGTGCTCGCCGGTGATCGTGCCGCCCAGGTCCAGCGCGAGCTGGAAGATCTGCTCGAACGTGCGGTGCACGGCGGCGACCTGCGCCGGGTCCTGCCCGTCGGCGACCGCGGTCGGGTGCAGGTTGCCGTCGCCGGCGTGGCCGAACACCCCGACCCGGACCCCGGTGCCGCGGGCGATGTCGCCGATGCGCGCGACCGCCTCGGCCAGCCGGGGCCGGGGCACGCTGACGTCTTCCAGCACCGTGAGGCTGCCGAGCCGGGACAGGGCCGGCAGCGTGCAGCGGCGGGCGGCCAGCAGGTCTTCCGCGGTGGCCACGTCGGGTGCGGTGGTGACGGCCCGGGCGCCGGCGTCGCGGCAGGCGGTGACCATGGTGGCCAGGGCGGCGTCGACCTGCGCGGGTGCGCCGTCGTCACCGAACAGCAGTAGCGCCCCGGCGCCGCGGTCCAGCCCGAGCCCGGCGTGCGACTCCACTGCCTCGATACAGGTGGCGTCGAGGAACTCCAGCGTCGCCGGGACCAGTCCGGCCCCGACGACGGCCGCGACGGCCCGGCCCGCATCGGCGAGCGAGTCGAAGTAGGCCACGCCGTAACCGGCGGTCGGCGGCGCCGGCACCAGCGCGACGGTGATCTCGGTGAGCACGGCGAGGGTGCCCTCGCTGCCGACCAGCAGGCGGGTGAGGTCGTAGCCGGCCACGTCCTTGACCAGCCGCCCACCGGTACGGATGATCTCGCCGGTGCCCAGCACCGCCTCGGTGCCCAGCACGTAGTTGCGGGTCACGCCGTATTTGAGACCACGCAGCCCGCCCGCGCAGGTCGCGACGTTGCCGCCGATCGTGGAGACCGCCCGGGAGCCGGGATCGGGCGGGTACAGCAGGCCGGCCGCCGCCGCGGCCGTGGCCAGCGCCGTGGTGGTCACGCCCGGCTGGACGACGGCGAGCTGCTCGGCCTCGCTGACCTCCAGCAGGCGGTCCATCCGGGTGGCCGACAGGACGATGCCGCCGTGCGTGGCGACGGTCGCGGCGCACAGGTTGGTGCCGGCGCCGCGGGCCACCACCGGTACGCCGTGCGCCGCCGCGATCCGCACCACGGCCGCCACCTCGGCGGTCGTGCCCGGCTGCACCACGACGTCCGGTTCGGCGTCGAACAGGGGAGTGGCGTCCCGGGCGTACGCGCGGCGGGTGGCCGCGTCCGTGCGCACCCACCGCGCACCGACGGCGTCGCGGAGCCGGTCGATCACCTGCTCGTCGACCGCCCCGGCGGTTCGCCCGGTCACCGGGCCCCGGCCGTGGTCGCCGCCTCGGGCGCGACCGGCACGCCGTCGACGCGTCGGGCCAGACGCCACGGGTTGGCGTCGCGCAGGGCCTCCGGCAGCAGCTCGTCGGGCAGATCCTGGAAGGACACCGGCCGCTGGAACCGGCGCATTGCGGTCACCCCGACGCTGGTGTGGGTCGACGGGGTCGCCGCCGGCCAGGGTCCGCCGTGCTGGGTGGCCCAGGCGACCGCGACCCCGGTGGGCCAACCGCCCCAGACGATCCGGCCGGCCTTGCCGCCGAGCAGGGTGAGCAGGCGGCGAGCGGTGGCCGCCTCGGTGTCCGCGTCGGCGTGCAGGGTTGCGGTCAGGCTGCCGGGCAACGCAGCCAGCACACGTTCGAGCTCCGCCTCGGAGCCGTACTCGACGATCAGGGCGGCCGGCCCGAACGCCTCGTCGGCCAGGGCGGGGTTGGCGGCCAGCTCGGCGGCGGTGGTGGCGAACAGGGCCGGCGCGGTCAGCGTCGTGCCGTCACCGGGATGCGGCGCCAGGTCGCCGGCCAGCAGCCGTACGCCCGGGGCCGCGGCCAGCCGGTCACGTGCCTCGGCAAAACCCGCACAGATCCACGGGCCGAGCATCGGGGCCGCCGGCACCGCGGCGACCGCCGTCGCGAGTCGTTCCTCCCAGCCGTGCCCCTGCGGCAGGAACAGCAGGCCGGGCTTGGTGCAGAACTGGCCGTTGCCCAGGGTGAACGAGCCGACGAAGCCTGAGATCAGAGTGTCGGGCCGGGCGGCGGCCGCGGCCGGCGTCACGACCACCGGGTTGACCGAGCCGAGCTCGCCGTAGAACGGGATGGGGTCGGGCCGCGCCGCGGCGAGGTCGAACAGCGCCCGGCCGCCGGCCACGGAGCCGGTGAATCCCACCGCGGTGATGCCGGGGTGGGTGACCAGCCGGGTCCCCGCCTGCCGGCCGTGGACGACGGCGAGCCCGCCCGGGGGCAGGACCCGGGCGGCGAGACCGGCGACCAGGTCGGACAGTTTCGGGTGCCCGGAGTGGGCCTTGACCACCACGGGGCAGCCGGCGGCCAGCGCGCTGGCGGTGTCCCCGCCGAGCACGGAGAACGCCAGCGGGAAGTTCGACGCGGAGAACACTGCCACCGGGCCGAGCGGCACCAGCCAGCGCCGCAGGCCGGGACGCGGCGCGGGGACGGCGGCGGGGTCGGGCGCGTCGATGATGACGTCGAGGACCCCGCCGTCGCGCAGGGCGGCGGCGAAGAGCTCCAGCTGCCCGGCGGTGCGGTGCAACTCGCCGGTCAGCCGGGTCCGGCCCAGCGAGGTCTCCGCGTCGGCCAGCGTCACGATCTCCTGCTCGTGGGCGCGCAGGGTGGCGGCGAGCCGGTCGAGCAGGACGGCCCGGTCGGCCGGGGGCAGTGCGGCCAGGGCCGGGGCGGCCCGGACGGCGGCGCGGCACCGGTGGTCGACGTCGCCGGCAGTGCTGGGCGGGGGCACGGGGAAATCAGACATGACTGCCTTCCACTGAGAGGAAGTGCGAGGGAGGAAAAACCAGGGGAGTCCGGGAAACTTTCCGGCAACATCTTGCGCACTGGCATTCTGGTATACCACGATACCGTCATGTCAAGATCTCGAGTGACCCGGACCACGTCCGCGGCGCCGCTGAACGGGGCACCCGCCGCGGGCGCCCTGGTGATCCCGGTGGAGCAGCCCGCCTCGCGCTCCGACCGGGTGTACGACTCCCTGCGCCGGGCGATCCTCGACGGCACCCTGCCTCCGGGCCGCCCTCTGGTGGAGCGGGAACTCGCCGAGTCCCTGGGGGTGTCCAAGACGCCGGTCCGCGAGGCGCTCAAGAAGCTGGCGCTCAGCGGCCTGGTGGAGATGAACTCCTACTCGGGTGTGAGCGTGCGGCGTATCGACGGCTCATTGATCGAGGAGCTCTACACCGCGCGGGCCGGGGTCGAGCCCACCGCCGTCCGGCTGGCCGTCGTCGCGTACGGTCCGGCCCGCCACGACGCCGCGCGCCAGGCCCTCGACGAGGCCCAACGGCTGGCCACCGCGGGCGAGACCGCCGCGCTGGGCCTGGCCAACCGGCGGTTCCACCGGGAGATCTACTCCGCGAGCGGCAACAGGTTCCTGTGCGAGTTCCTCAACCAGCTCCAGGACCTCACCACGTTCGTCGCCACCGCGGGCTGGCGGCTGAAGGCGACCTTCGAGCAGGAGGCCGAGGAGCACCGGGCCATCCTGGCCGCGATGGAGGCCGGCGACCCCGCCCTGGCCGAGCGGCTGGCCGGTGAGCACATCCGCCGGGCCGCGCGCACGCTGGTCTCGGTCCTCGGCGAGCAACCACGATGACCCGCTGTGACCTCTGGGCGCATCCGCACTCGCTGACCACCGACGCGGCGGGGCAGAGCCGCCGCATCGCCGAGGCCGGGTACACGGCGGTCCGGCTGGCCCACGTCTACCACTCCAGCCGGTGGCTGCTGACCACCAGCCGTCCCGGCGAGGTCGCCCAGTTGTCCTCCGGCGCCTGGTACGCCCCCGATCCGCTGCGGGCGGGGCAACCGCAGCTACGGGCACCCCGGGCGACCCCGCACGACGCCGTCGCGGCGGCCAACGGCGCGCTGCGATCGGCCGGGCTGGCGGTGGTGGGCTGGATCGTCGGCCTGCACTCGTCACCGCTGGCCACGGCCCACCCGGAACTGGCCCTGCGCAACGTCTTCGGGCACCCGTACCGCCATGCGCTGTGCCCGGCGCAGCCGGATGTCCGCCGCTACGCAGCGGCGCTGGTGGCCGACGTGGCGGCCCGAGGCGTCGACGAGCTCGACCTCGAGGCGTACGGCTACCTCGGCTGGCCGCACGCGGGTGCGCACGACAAGACCGGTGTCACCCTGCGCCCCGCGGACCGGTGGCTGCTGTCGCTGTGCACCTGCCCCGCCTGCGAACGGGCGTACGGCGAGGCGGGCGCCGACCCGGCCGAGGTGCGGGTGCGGGCGGCGAACGCGGTACGCCGCCAGCTGGCCGGGCCGAGCCCGGCGGCTCCGGCGACGCTCGACGACGCCGTCACGGCGCTGGGCCGGCCGCTGCACGACGCGGTGCTGCGAGCCCGGGAGGCGGTGACCACGTCCCTGCTCACCGAGGCGGCGACCGCGGCCGGCGGCAAACCCGTCTGGCTGCGCGCCACCGCCGACCCGTACGCCTGCGCGGGCAAGACCGGCGCGGACCCGGCCGCGCTGACCCGCACGGGCGTCGGCCTGACCCTCACCGACCTCTCCGGCGATTTCGCCGCCCTGCGCCGGGAGTTGCGCGCCGCCGCAGCCGCCGGGGTGTCACCCGACCGCATCACCGTCGGGTGGAGCCTGCTGGCCCAGCACACCCTCACCCGGGCGGATCTCGACCCGCTGACCGAGACGGCGTCGGGCTACGCCGCCGCGGCCTTCTACGCCTACGACCTCGCGCCGGCCGCCCGCCTCGGCTGGCCGGCCGCGGCGCTGAGACCGACGGTCGCCAGCGGGGCGCCCGAGGCGGTCGCGCCGTGCTGACCTATGTCATACGCCGCTGCCTGCACCTGATCCCGGTCCTGCTCGTGGTCTCGCTCGCCCTGTTCGTCCTGTTGCGCCTGCTGCCGGGTGACCCGAGCACCGCGATCCTCGGGCCCGAGGCGACGGAGGCCCAGCGGGCCACGCTGCGCGGCGATCTCGGCCTGGACCAGCCGCTGTGGCAGCAGTACGTGGACTGGATCGCCGGCCTCGTCCGCGGCGACCTGGGCCAGTCGTGGCTGACCCGCGAGCCGGTCGGCGCGGCGATCGCCGACCGCCTGCCGGTCACCGTCGAGCTCGGTGTCACGTCGTTGCTGCTGGCGACCGTCATCGGGATCCCGGCGGGGATCCTGGCCGCCGTCCGGGCCCGCCGCAGGACGGACTCGGCCGTCACCGGCATCGCGATGCTGCTGCTCTCCGTCCCACACTTCTACCTGGCGACCCTGCTGGTGCTGCTGTTCGCCGTCACCCTGCGCTGGTTGCCCGCCTCGGGTTTCGTGGCGTTCACCGAGGACCCGGCGGGGAACCTCCGCTTCCTGATCCTGCCCGCGGTCACCGTCGGCTCGACCATCGTCGCGGTGGCCATGCGCCAGACCCGGGCCTCGCTGCTGGCCACGCTCGGCGAGGACTACATCCGCACCGCCGAGGCCGGCGGGCTGGCCCGCCGCCGCATCGTGCTGGTGCACGCCATGCGCAACGCCCTGGCGCCGGTGACGACGGTGATCGCGCTGCAGGTCGGCGCGCTGATGAGCGCCACCGTGATCACCGAGACCATCTTCACGCTGCCCGGGATGGGCACGCTCATCGTCAACGCGATCTTCAGCCGGGACATGCCGATCGTGCAGGGCGCCGTCCTGGTGGTGGTCGCCTTCGTCCTGGCCGTCAACCTGCTCACCGACCTGATCTACGCCTGGCTCGACCCCCGGATCACCTACTGACAGCGGTGCGCAGCCGCGCCATCGATCCGCTTCGCGGCCCCAGCCCCCGCCCCGGACGTCACTCACACGTGACGGACGCCGTTCCGCCTGACCTGGAGAAGCGCCATGACGCTTGATCTCACCCCCGCGGAGACCCCCGTGCCGGCCGCGGCCGGCACGCCGGGACGCCCCGTGCTCCGAGCCCTGCTGCGGGACCGCCGCGCGCTGTTCTCCGGTCTCGTCCTCGTCGCCACGATCGTGGTCGCCGCCGTCAGCCCGCTGCTGCACGCCGCCGCCACGGCGGTGGCGCCGGACCGGCGGCTGCGCGGCCCCGGCGCCGACCACCTGCTCGGCACCGACGAGCTCGGCCGCGACGTGCTGGCCCGCATGGTGCAGGGCGCCTGGGTCACCGTGCAGACCGCCGCGGTCGCGGTCGGGCTGGCCCTGGTTATCGGGACTCTGATCGGGCTGCTGGCCGGCTACGCGGGCGGCTGGGCCGACTCGCTGCTCATGCGCGTCATCGACGGGTTGCTGGCGTTCCCCCTGCTGGTCCTCGCGCTGGCCGTGGTGGCGGCGTTGGGGCCGGGGCTCCGCAACGCCCTGATCGCCATCGCCGTCATCGTGACGCCCCGGATCGCCCGGGTGGTCCGGGGCGAGGTGCTGTCGCTGCGTACCCGGGAATGGGTCGCCGCCGCCCGCATCGTGGGCGTGCCGCGGCGCACCATCCTGCTGCGGCACCTGCTCCCGCACCTCGCCGGGTCGCTGCTCGTCTTCACGGCCCTGCAGGCCTCCACCGCGATCATGGCGGAAGCGGCGCTGAGCTTTCTCGGGCTCGGCGTCCAGCCGCCGCAGCCCAGCTGGGGCGCGATGGTCTCCGCCGGCACCGAACACCTGGACACGACCTGGGCGCTGAGCGTCTTCCCGGGTCTGGCCATCCTGCTCGTCATCGTCGCCTTCAACCTGCTCGCCGACGCGCTACGGGACGCCCTCGACGCACACCGTCCCCAGCTCCGCGCGACGGCCTGACATTCCCCCTCCCCTCACCCCGAAGGATCACCATGTCCGTCCCACCCGGCATGTCCCGCCGAGCCATACTCGGCCTCACCGCCTCGGCGCTGGCCGCCACCGCCCTCACCGCGTGCGGTGGCGATTCGGGCGGATCCTCCGCCGGCAGCGGCCAGGGCACCCTGACGATCGGCTTCGACAACGAGCCGGTCAGCCTCGACCCCGCCCTGTCCTCGGCGATCTCCTCGGACCGCAACCTGCTCAACCTCTTCTACGAAGGACTCGTCCGTCAGGAGAAGGACGGGACGATCGTGCCGGCCCTCGCCGAGAGCTGGAAGGTGGACGGCTCGGCCCTGACCTTCACCCTGCGCACCGGCGTCACGTTCCACGACGGCAGCCCGTTCGACGCCGACGCCGCCGCCTGGAACCTGAAGCGGGTCATCGATCCGGCCACCAGGAGCACCAAGGCCGGCACGCTGAGCACGATCGCCTCCGTGACCGTACTGGATCCCCGTACCGTCAGGATCCAGACGAAGTCCCCGGACCCGCTGCTGCTCACCCAGCTCAGCTACGAGCCGGGCATGATGGTCTCGCGCAAGGCGGCCTCGGCCGCCGGGAAGGACTTCGGCCGCGGACCGGTGGGAACCGGACCGTTCGTCCTCGAGCGGTGGATCGCCAAGTCGCAGCTCGTCGCGAAGCGCAACCCGGGCTACTGGCGCAAGGACGCCGCCGGCCAGGCCCTGCCCCGGCTCGACAAGGTGGTCGTCCGGTTCATCACCGAGCCCAAGACCCTGCGGGCGGAGTTGAGCACCGGCGGCGTGCAGCTCCTCCGGGCGCTGCCACCGGAGGAGTACACCCAGCTGAAGGACAACGCGCAGGTGCGGCTGGAGGACCTCGGCGTGCGCCGGTCCTACTATCTGGCGGTCAACTCCACCAGGGCGCCGTTCGACAAGCTCGCGCCGCGCCGGGCCCTGGCCGGTGCGATCGACCGCGACGGCGTCGGCCAGACCGCCGCCTCCGGCGAGTACGACCTCACCGCGACCTTCGCCACCAAGGCCGACTGGTTCGCCGACCCCACCCTGCCCGTGCCCGCCTTCGACGCGGCCAAGGCCGGCGCGGCGTTCGCCGCCGCCGGTGTCGGCGCCGGCACCCCGCTCAAGCTGGTGGTGCGCAACCGCCCGCCGGACCCCACCATCGCCCAGCTGATCCAGGCGAACCTCCGCGCCGCCGGCCTCGAGGTCACCATCGAGGCGCTGCAACTGGAGTCCTACCTGGACACCCTCAAGAAGGGCGACTTCGATCTCGGGCTGGGCGTCATCGACGTCCCCCGGTACGACCCGTCGCTGACCTTCGACCCGTATCTGAGCAGCACCGGGCCGAACAACTTCTCCAAGATCAAGGATCCCGAGCTCGACAAGGTGCTCGCCGCCGGACGGGCCGCCCCCGACCGCAAGGTCCGCACCGAGGCGTACACCGACGTGCAGCGACGGGTGCTCGACCAGAGCCACCTGGTGTTCCTCCACCAGGCCCGGTCGCCGGTGATCCACCGCAGCGACCTGTCCGGCCTGGCCTTCGACCTCGACGGACAGTGGCGGCTGCACGAAGCCCGCCTCGGCCGCTGACCCGGCTCCAGCGATCGGGAAGGACACCATGCACCTGCTCGAGGTCGAGGACCTGAGGGTGACGTTCGGGACCGGGGACCAGCGGGTCCCGGCGGTCGCCGGCGTGAGCCTGACCGTCGACGCCGGCGAGACCCTCGCGCTGGTCGGCGAGTCCGGATCCGGCAAGACGGTCACGTCGCTGAGCCTGCTCGGGCTGAACCCGCCCGCGCCGGCCGGCACGACCACCGGCCAGATCCGCTACCGGGGCCGGGAGCTGACGTCGTTGTCCCGCGGCGACTGGCGCCGCGTCCGGGGCGCCGAGATCGCCATGGTCTTCCAGGACCCCGGTGCCGCGCTCAACCCGCTGCTGACCATCGGCACGCAGGTCGGCGACGCGGTGCGGGCCCACGAGACCGTCTCGAAGGCGGGTGCCCGCAAGCGGGTGCTGGAGGCCCTGGACCTGGCCCGACTGCCACGGCCGGAGGAGATGCTGGGCCGCTACCCGCATCAGCTGTCCGGCGGCATGCGGCAGCGGGCGGCGATCGCGCTGGCGATCGCCGCCCGGCCCAAGCTGCTGATCGCCGACGAGCCGACCACCGCGCTGGACGTGGCCGTGCAGGCCGAGATCCTGGCGATGCTGGACTCCCTGCGCCGCGATCTCGGCATGGCGCTGCTGCTGATCACCCACGACCTCGGCGTCGTGGCGGGCCACGCC
>NZ_BOMQ01000010.1 GCF_016862275.1 Actinoplanes nipponensis
GGCGGGCCACGCCGACCGGGTCGCGGTGATGTACGCCGGCCGCGTCGTGGAGTGCGGACCGAGCCGGGCGGTGCTGCACCGCCCGCGGATGCCCTACACCCGGGCGCTGCTGGACGCCACGCCGCGGGTCGACGGCCCGGCCCGGCACCGGCTGGCGGCGATTCCCGGTTCGCCGCCGGATCTGCGCCGGTCGGCGCCCGGGTGCGCGTTCGCGCCGCGCTGCCCGCACGTGACGCCGGAGTGCCACTCCAGCAGGCCCGAGCTGACCGAGCGCGCACCGGGCCACCGGGCGGCGTGCCTGCGGCCCGACCTCGACCAGGCGTCGGCGCCGGTCGGGCTGCCGTCCCCGCCCCGCCCCGCCGCCGAGCAGGTGCTGGTGGAGTTCGACGACGTGCACCTGCACTATCCGGCCCGGGGCCGGCTGCTGCGCCGGGCGGCGGCCGGCACCCGCGCCGTCGACGGCGTCACGCTGAGCATCCGGCGTGGTGAGACCCTGGCCCTGGTGGGGGAGTCCGGCTCGGGCAAGACCAGCCTCACCCGTACGCTGCTGCGCCTCGAACGGCCCACCGGCGGCCGGGTGCGCTACGACGGCATCGACGTCACCCGCCCCGACCGGGCCCAGCTGCGCCGCCTGCAGCGCGAGGTGCAGGTGGTGTTCCAGAACCCGTACGCGAGCCTGGATCCGCGGATGCGCGTCGGCGCCATTCTCGCCGAGCCGCTGCGGGCGCACGGCGAACCGGCGGACCACGCCCGGCTCGCCGGGCTGCTCGACATGGTGGGTCTGGACGGCGGCGCCCTCGAGCTCTACCCGCGGGCGTTCTCCGGCGGCCAGCGGCAGCGCATCGTCATCGCCCGTGCGCTGGCCCTGAGCCCGCAACTGCTCGTCTGCGACGAGGCCGTCAGCGCCCTGGACGTGTCGATCCAGGCCCAGGTGCTCAACCTGCTCGCCGAGCTGCAGGACCGGCTGGGCATGACGTACCTGTTCATCACCCACGACCTCGCGGTGGTCCGCTCGGTCGCCGACCGGATCGCGGTCATGCGCGCCGGCGTGGTGGTCGAGCAGGGACCGGCCGACCGGATCTACGCCGCCCCCGCCCACGAATACACCCGGACCCTGCTCGAGCTGGCCCCCGGCCACCCCGGCGGGCCCGGCGGCACCACCCCATCGTCACCGACCCAGAACAGGATCCCTTCGCCGTGGTCTGCATAACCGACGTACGCCTCACCACCGTCAACACGCCGCGGCGCACCGGCGCCGTCTGCGGGCACGTCCTGGTCGAGCTGCTGACCGAGGACCCCGGCCTGGTCGGTCTCGGCGAGATGTCGGACCTGCAGCACCTGCCGCGGTTCCACTTCGACGTGGGGGAGCTGGAACGCACCCTGCGGGAGCTGCTGACCGGGCGGGACGTGCTCGCCATCACCGAGATCAACGCGCTGCTGGAGGAGAACTTCCCGCAGGCCGGCTACATCTACGACAAGAGCCGGGCGATCCGGTGCGGGGTGGACATCGCGGTCTGGGACCTGGCCGCCAAGAGCCTCGGCGTCCCGGTCCACGACCTGCTGGGCGGCGCGGTACGCGACAGCGTGCCGATCGCCTATCCGATCTTCCGGCAGCGTCGCCCCGAGGACGTCGAGCGCAGCCTGGCGACCGTGGCCGAGCGCCTCGCCGAGGGGCAGAGCTGCTTCCGGGTGTACGTCGGCCGCGACCTCGAACTCGACGAGACGTTCCTGCGCGCGGCCCGGGACCGGTTCGGCGACACCATCACGATCAAGTCCCTGGACTTCTCCAACCTGCTGGACGCCAAGGCCGCCTGCCGCTTCGTCGACCGGGTGCTCGACGTGGGCTTCGACCTGGTCGAGGCACCGGCGCCGGACCACGACGTGCGCGGGCTGGCCTTCGCCCGGGCCCGGATGCCGGTGCCGGTCAGCGAGCACGTGTACGGCTACCGCTGGGCGCTCGACCTCGTCGCCGCGGACGCGGTGGACGTCTTCAACGTCAGCGTCATCGCCATCGGCGGTATCACCGCAGCGCGGCGCGTCTTCGCCATCGCGGAGGCCGCGGGCAAGCCCTGCCTGGTCGGCACCACCCAGGAACTGTCCATCGGCACGGCGGCCGCCGCCCACGTCGCCATGGCGATGCCGGCGGTCACGCTGCCCAGCGACCCGGTGGGTCCGCTGCTCTACACCGCCGACGTGGTCACCGAGCCGGTCCGCTACGTCGACGGCCGGCTGCTCGTCCCGCGCGGCCACGGCCTCGGGATGACCCTCGACCCCGCCCGGGTCGCTGCCTGCGCCGGCCCGCTGACCTGGGCCGGCACCGACGCCCAGGCGGTCGTCGACCGGGCCCCGGCGGCGCCGGTGACGACCGTGGCGAGCCCGCGGTGACGCCGTCGGCCCCGGCGGCGCCGCTCCGGCTCGACGGCCGTGTGGCCCTGGTTACCGGGGGAGCACGCAACATCGGGCTCGCCATCGCACGGCGGCTCGTCGCCGAGGGCGCCGCGGTGGCGGTCAACGGGCCGGACGCCACCGAGGCCGCAGCCGCGGCCGCCGAGCTGTGCGGGAGCGGGGTGGCGGCCGGCTTCCCCGCGGATGTCTCCCAGCCCGACGCGGTCGGCGCGATGGTGGACGCCGTCATCGCCCGCTTCGGCCGCCTGGACATCCTGGTCAACAACGCCGCCACGCCGATGACCGGCCGGGTGCCCCTGTTCGACCTCGACCTGGACGCCTGGGAGCAGTCGTTCGCCGTCAACGCCCGCGGCGTCTTCCTGTGCAGCGTCGCGGCCGCCCGGGCGATGACCCGCGGCGGCGCCCGCGCCACCGACGCCGCCATCGTCAACATCTCCTCGGTCGGCGCCGTACGCGCGCACCGCCGGGCAGTCGCCTACGACGCCACCAAGGGCGCGGTGGAGGCGACCACCCGGGCGATGGCGCTGGAGCTGGCCCCGCTGGGTGTACGGGTCAATGCGGTCGCGCCGGGCGCCATCGGCAACGACCGGACGGCCGCGCTCAGTGAAGCGGACCGGCGGCGCCGAGCCGAGGCGGTGCCGCTCGGCCGGATCGGCGCCGCGGCGGACGTGGCGGCCGCCGTGGCGTTCCTGGCCTCGGCCGACGCCGCGTACATCACCGGCCAGGTGATCACCGTCGACGGTGGGCTGACCGCCCAGGCCCGCCCGCCGCAGGCCGAGCTGTGACCGCACGCCCCACACCCGCCCCGTACGACCGATGGAAAGGCGCCATGAATCCCACCCCCACCGCCCCGCTCGCCCCGGCTGATCTCGCCGCGCTGGCCGAGGCCAGCACCGCCACCCTGACCACCCAGCTGTTCAAGCTCGGCCTGCGCAACACCTACCTCAGCGGGCTGCGCAGCCTGAGCCCCCGGGCGCCGCGGATGGTCGGCGAGGCGTTCACCCTGCGCTACATCCCGGCCCGCGAGGACATCGACGTCCTCGAGGTCTACGACGACTACGACCACCCGCAGCGCAAGGCTGTCGAGTCGGTCGGCCCCGGCCAGGTGCTGGTGATGGACTGCCGCGGGCAGGGCCGGGCCGCCAGCGCCGGCAACATCCTGCTGACCCGGCTGGCCTACCGGCAGGCCGCCGGGGTGGTCACCGACGGAACGCTGCGCGACGTCGCCGGCATCGGCGAGCTCGACCTGCCGGTGTTCGCCGCCGGGCCGGCGGCCATGACCAACCTGGCCCTGCACCACGCCGTCGACCTCCAGGCGCCGATCGGCTGCGGCGGTGTCCCGGTGTACCCCGGCGACGTCCTGGTCGGCGACGCGGACGGCGTGGTGTGCGTGCCCCGGCATCTGGTGCCCGTGGTCGCCCAGCCCGCCCGGGCCCAGGAGCGGCTGGAGGAATTCCTGCGGGCCCGCGTCGCCGCGGGGGCTCCCCTGCGCGGCACCTACCCGCCGGACGCGGGGACCCTGCGGCTCTACCGGGAGCGCGAGGGCGACCTGCTGGCCCGGCCGGCCTGACACCGGACCGCTTCTGATCAACCGCATCCGGGCGTTGCCCGGATGCGGTTTTCCGGCGCCGGGAGCAGCGACCCACCCGTACCTCGACGAGGACGGTATCGCGGTCGTCGTTCCCGGCGCCGGTTGGCGTCTGCTGCCCGGCGCGCGGTGGCTCTCCTCGCCGACCGGAGTCCGGTAGACCGCGGGCGGCCGGCCCCTTGCAAGCAGCCCGCCGATCGGCGGAAACGTGGCCGCCCGCGCAGGCGGGCTCTGGCCTCATGCGGTGGCGCTGTTCGGGGTGCGGACGCGACCATGATCTCGACTCGGGTCGGCGGCGAGCTGGGCGTCATCTCGGTATGACCGTCCGGCAAAGGCGGGCAAAGAAAGGAGCCGGGCTGGCGTGGCTGTCCGTGCGGCTCTGCCTAGAGTCCGGCCTTCTTGACGCCGTACTCCGCCTGCGTGAACCGATCGAATTCGAGCTGCTTGATCGAGCCCGAGCGGGAGAGGTGCTGGGTGTCGAGGTAGTCCTGAGCTGCGCCGGCCGCCTGCTCATTCCAGGCTCATTGGTCCCGCCGCCCGCGCGTCGCTGGGAGCTGCGTGACGACATCCACGAAGCCCTCGCTGCGCCCTCATCTGCTGGCGCCGCCACTCGAAGAGGTGAGACTTCCCAGCAACAGGGGGCCCGGCGCGACGCGCCGGGCCCCCTGATCGACGTGCCGGGTCAGCGGTGCTCGAGGGCGCCCCGGTCGACCGGTCCGCTGCGGCGGGCCGTGGTCGCGTCGGTTTGTGCGGCCGACCGGCCGGTGCCGCTGTCGATGGCCGGGCTGCCGTCGCGGAGGCGGAAGTCGCCCTGGGCGGGGTCGACGAGCAGCGGGTCGCCGGTCAGCTTGCGGGGGTCCGTGACGTTGGCCGGGCCGACGATCAGGTTGGCGTCGAAGGTGACGCCGGTGGCCGACGACTGCGACGCGGCGGTCACGCCGGCGCCGGGGCTGACCAGGATGTTGTTGATCACCTGGACGTCGTTCGCCTTGGTGACGGCCAGGTTGTTCTGGATCGAGGGCTGGCGGCCGTTGTGGTGGACGGTGTTGTTGACGACGTCGATGTGGTCGCTGCGGAAGACGTTGATGCCGCGCGCCCCGTTGTCGTAGGCGATGTTGTTCTCCACCAGGGTGCGGCCCCGGTACGGGGTTTTGATCTTCGCGTCGCGGTTGTCGAACGAGTCGATGATGATGCCGTTGCCGTCGGTGATGGTCTTGAAGCCGCTGCACACGCACTTGACGAACGAGCCGTTGTCGCGGGTGATGTTGCCGCGCACGATGAGCTTGTGGCCGGTTCCGCCGTCGGAGTTCCAGGCCTGCCACAGGGAGATGCCGCTGCCGCCGAACGGCGACCAGTTCGCGTTTCCGAAGGCCAGGTTGTGGGAGATTTCGACGTGGTCGACGTGTGCGGCGCTGATGCCGACGAGGGGGCAGTCGGAAACGGTGTTGCCGTGGATGCGGACGTGGTGCGGGTACGTCGATTCACCGCCGCCGAAGGGCTCGGACACCGCGATGCAGTTGGTGTTGATCATCGGGTCTCTGGTGTCGCCGTTGCGGGCGGCGTTCTTCTGCTTGTCGGTCAGCCGGTCCGTCGCGCCGTGCACGGTCAGACCCGCGACCGTGATGTAGCGGGCGTTGACCGCGACGCCCTGCCACCCGGCGGCCTCGATCAGCGGTGTGGCGCCCGGTGCGGCGGCGAAGGTGATCCACTTGCTCGCGGTGCCGGAACGCTTGATGCCCATCACGAACTGCTTGCCCGGCGCGGAATAGGTGCCGTTGCCGATCACCACGGTGTCGCCCGGCTGGGTCAGGTCCGCCGCGCGCTGCAGGGTTCGCAGGGCGGTGGCCGGGGACAGCCCGTCGGCCTTGTCGTCGCCGTTCCCGCTGACGTACCGGTGCCGGCCGCCCTGGGTGGGCGGCAGCTCGCCGGCGGACCACGTCGGACCGCCGATGCCGGCGCCCGCGAGCCGGCTCGCGGGCAACGCCGCAGGTCCGGGTTCGGCCGGCTCGGAGGCGCGGGGCTTGGTGGCGCTCGGCCGGGCGCCGGGCGTGGTGGTGGCCGGGGCGGCAGTGGCCGGGGAACCGCCGTCGATCACAGTGAGGGTCAGGCGCACCGGGGCGCCGGTGCGGCCCTTGCCGTTGTCCTTGCTGTACGGAGTGATCACCAGCGAGTGCCGTCCGGTGGTGGCCCGCCACGGCAGGTAGTCGGTGCCGTTGCGGGCATCGCCGTTGAGGACGAACGGAGCGTGGTTCTCGATGCGGGTGGTCCGGCCGTCGAGCTCGAAGCGCACGCTGCCGACCTTCGCCGACGTGATCGCCTGCACGCTCAGCTCACGCGTACGCACGGCGGCCAGGTCGATCTGCACATCGCCGCGCAGCGGCCCCGCGGCGATACGCTGGTCGGCGGCGGCGTCCAGCAGAACGACCGTGCCGATCGTCGGTCGGTCGTCCGCCGAGGCGACCGTGCGGGCGGTCAGCCCGACGGCCGCGACGGTGGCCACGGCGGAGACCGCGATCAGCCACCGCCGCCGCGCGCGCGGCGGCCTGGTGGTGCGGGTGGATGCAGGGGCAGAGACGGGCACGACAACTCCGGGGGATCGATGGTGCGGGCAGCCGACATCGGTGCTTCGGCGTCCCCAAAATAGCTGCGGGGGCGGTGACTGCGCCCATTCGCGGCGGCCGTCTCAGAAACATTTAAGGGACGCTGCCCCGTGATGTTCTTCCGCATATCGCAGCTATGCCGAGCGCATTATGAAAGCGCATTGATAACGGCGGCGGTATCAATCACCAGATCTGTCCCGCGACCGAACCCGGTCAGCCCGCGGCGACCCGCGCGAGTATGCGGTGGCGTTCGTCGGCACCGTCACGGCGCCAGGCCACGGCGAGCGTCGCCGGCGGCGCGTCGGACAGGGCCACAAAGGTGAGATCCGGTCGCACCGCGGTCCGGGCGAGCAGGGCCGGGACGGGTGCGCAGCCGTGGCCCGCGGCCACCGCGGCCAGCAGCGCGCCGACCGTGTCCACCGGCGGTACGGGGGCCAGGGGCGGGTCCGGCACGAGACGCCACGTCGCCGCGAACACCGGGTCGACCCCCTCGACCAGCGGTATCTGCGGCAGCCGGGCCACGGTGGCCAGGTCCGCCGAGCCGGCCGCGGCGGCCGGATGCCCGCTCGGCAGCGCGAGCAGACGCGGGAAGTCGCGGATCGGCTCGACGTGCAGACCGGTGAGGCCCGCGGAGCTGTACGGCGGCCAGACGAACGCGGCGTCGGCCGTTCCGTCGCGCAGGACCCGCAGATGGTCGCTGAACGACACCGGGGTCAGGGTCACCATCAGGTCGGGCGCCTTCTCCCGCAGGGCGACGACGATGCCGGCCTTCAGCTCGTCGATCCCCGCCGCGAGGGTGGTCAACACCAGCCGTGGGGCGGGGAAGCCCTCGCGTGCCGCTGCCCGCACCTCCGCGACGATCCGGTCGGCGCCGGCCAGCAGTGGCCGGGCCCGGCGCAACAGTTCCTGGCCGGCGCGGGTGAGGGTGATCTGCCGGCGCTCCCGGGAGAACAGCGTGACCGCCAAGTCGTCCTCCAGCCTGCGGATCCGTTCGGACAGCGACGGCTGCGCGATGCCGAGGAACTCCGCGGCCCGGGTGAAGCTCAACTCGTCGGCGGTGACCACGAAGGCCCGCAGCCGAGCCAGGTCCAGATCCATCCGGCCAGGGTAGGCCGACGGTGATCCGGGTCGCCGGGAAAGCCGCCGGCAGCGGCTCCACCAGGCAGGATAGGCCGCGCCGATCAACCGACAGGCGCCTGCTCTTGGACGGGACGAACCTGTCGGCGGCACTCTGGCGGCACCTGCACGATGCTCGGCGGAGGAGAATCATGAGTGGTTCGTCGGTGGCGATCTACGGTGCGAGCGGATACATCGGCGGCCTGACCGCCCGGATCGCCGTCGGGTCGGGGCTGCGGCCCGTGCTCGCCGGCCGGGATTCCGCCCGGCTGCGCGCCCTGGGCGCCGAACTGGACCTGCCGGTCCGCACGGCCGGGCTCGACCGCCCGGCGCACCTGGACGCCCTGCTGGACGGCGTCGGCGCGGTGCTCAACGCCGCCGGGCCGTTCGCGGCGACGATGCCACCGCTGCTCGCCGCGGCCCTGCGCACCCGCACCCATTACCTGGACCTGTCCGGGGAGGCGGTGGAATTCGAGGCGGTGCGCCGCCGCGACGAGGACCTGCGGCGGGCCGGGGTGATGGCGATGCCGGGCGCCGGGTTCGGGGTGGTGCCCACCGACGCGGTCGCCGTGCACCTGGCGCGGCGGCTGCCCGGGGCGGTGGCGCTGGAGCTGAGCTTCGCGACCCGCGGCGGGATCTCCCGGGGCACCGCTTCCACCATGCTCGCCGGCCTGCCCACCGTCGGCCTGCGGCGCCGCGCCGGTCACCTGGTTCCGGCGCGCGCCGGCGCCGAGCGCCGGCAGGTGCCCGACGGCGCCGGCGGCCGGATCACCGTGGTGACCAACCCCTGGCGCGCCGATCTGGTGTCCGCGGCGGTCTCGACCGGGGTCGCGACGATCGACACCTTCACGGCGTTGCCGGCACCCGTGCGCCTGCTGGCGGCGCTCGGCCCGCGTGCGCCGTGGTTGTTCACCTCCGCGGTGAGCCGGCGGCTGCAGGCCACCCTGCTGCAACGTCTTCCGGCCGGACCGTCCGAGGCTGATCTGACGGCCGGCCGTACCGTCGTGCACGGGCGTGCCCTGGCCGGCGACGGGACCACGGCCGAGGCGCTGCTGACCGGACCGGACGCCTACCTCGTCACCGCGTACGCGGCCGCCGAGCTGCTGGCCCGTACCGGTGCCGGCACGGCGGAACCCGGGTACCGGACGCCGGCCGGAGTGCACGGGCCCGAGCTCGCGCTCAGCACTCCCGGCACCGAACTGCGGGACCTGGGTGGATCGCGGTGACCGGGCACTCCGACGCCGGTTGGCCGGCTGGGCTGGATCCGCGGGAGGTACCGGTCGGGGCGTACAACGAGCTGACCGTGCCGGCGACCGCGGAGCAGGTCTGGCACCGGCTGGTCGACGCGCGCGCGTGGCCGCAGTGGTACGCCAACGCCCGGCACGTCGTGCTGGACGGTGGCGCCGTCCTGCTCGGTCCGGGCACCCGATTCCGGTGGACGACCTTCGGCGTACGGGTCACCTGTCGCGTCGAGGTGTGCCTTCCGTTCCGGGAGCTCGCCTGGTCGGGGCAGGTCCTGGGCTCGCGGGGGTACCACCGCTGGCTGCTGGAACCACTGCCGGACGGCCGCACCCGGGTCGTCACCGAGGAGGCCCAGCGGGGTCTGCTGCCCACCGTCGCCCGGGCCCGGCTGCGTCGCGGGCTGCGGCACTGGCACCAACGGTGGCTCGAGGGCCTCGTCCCGGGCCCGCCGCCCTGACCGAGGACCCGCATTCTGCCTAACGGTGCCAAGTAAAGCTGACACTGCTACATTCTTTCGGAGTGCGGTGGAGAGGACTGTGGTGACGGTGACAGGGCGGCGCCCGGAGGTGTCCCTGCGGGAGCGCAAGCGGGCAGCCACGATCAGCGAGATCAAAGCGGTGGCACTGCGGCAGCTGGCCGACGAGGGCGGCGCGATGACGCTGCGCGGCGTCTCCCGCGAGATGGGCATGACCGTGCAATCGCTCTACCACTACTTTCCCAGCCGCGACGAGCTCATCACCGCCCTGATCGTCGACGGGTACGAGGGGCTGGCCGGCGCGGTCGAGAAGGCCGACGCGGAAGGTCCCGCCGAGCCCGCCGGCGAGCGTCTGCTCCGCCTGGCCAGGGCGTACCGCCAGTGGGCGATCGATCACCGCGCCGAGTTCCTGCTGATCTTCGGGACGCCGGTCCCCGGCTACCGTGCCCCGGATCCCGGTCCCACCATCGGCGCGGCCCGCCGGCTGGGCGCGGCGTTCGCCGGGGCGGTGTTCGCCGGCTGGAGCGCTGAGCAGATCGCCCGGCTCGAGCTGCCGAGACCCGATCCGCTGCTCGCCCGGACGCTGCAGGCCGGCGCCGAGCAGGTCGCCCCGCATCTGCCCGCCCCGGCCTACGGGATCTTCATCGAGCTGTGGGGCCGCATGCACGGTCTGGTGATGCTGGAGATCCTGCACCACCTGCCGTGGCTCACGCCGCTCGATGCGGCCACCAGCTACTACGAGAGCGCCACCCTGCATCTGGTGTCCGACCTCGAACACCGGCGTACCGGGTGCACGCCCGCCCGGGCCCGGCGCTAGCTGACATCTGCGCCCGACCGCCGCCGCCGAGCGGGCCGGGCGACCCGCTCCCTACCGATGAGGACGATGCCGTCATGCCGGTTGCGCAACCCACCACGTCATGGCCGGTCGTCCGGCGCCTCGCCTTCGCCGGCTATCTCCTGCTGGCCGTGGCCGGCCTCGTGGGCACCTGGTACTTCAACCTCCAGTACGCCCCCGGGCCCGGGGAACCCAGCTATCTCGAGGCGTGGTTCGCCAACCCGGCGAGTTCCTCGGCGGCTGTCGACGTCATCGTCGCGGCGGTGGCCGCGAGCATCTTCTACCTGCGTGAGGGCCACCGCCTCGGCATGCGCTGGGCCTGGCTGCTCGTGCCGGCAACCTTCGTCGGGGCCCTGGCCTGCACCCTGCCCCTGTTCCTGGCCCTGCGGGAACGCGCCCTGGCTCGCCCCACACGCTGACCATCAGCGCCCGGACGCGGCCACGGTGGCCGACTGTGCGCCAATGGTGGCTGGGCATTCCCTTCGCCGGGGTCCTGCTCCTCGGATGGCGGGCCGAGACCTCCGTGCGGCCTCACGCGGCCATGGTCGGAATTCATGTTCGTAGCATTATCAATAGCCTTTCCTGAAGGTCCGGGAATGCTCTGGGTCATGGCCCGATGACTCATTAGTCCTGGCGCCCGGTTCCTATCTTGAAATCAACCTGAAATCTGGACCGTGGCCGGTGACGGGTCCTGGTATACCACTATGCTGGTATGGCGTACCCGCCGAAATTCTTGATTCGTGTTACGCCTCGCGCGGTGCGGAGGTCTCCGCCGCGAAAGCCCGACACGCCTGGTGTCGGCTGGAGGGGAGAGCTGTGACGCAGGATGACCGTGAAGCCGGGTCGCCGGCCGGCCGGCGACCCGCGGCGAACGACTTCGCGCGGATGAACTGGGGCGATCTGAGCGGGTTCCTGGCAGTTGCCGGAGAGCTCAATTTCACCCGTGCCGCGGCCACGCTGCACATCACCCAGCCGGCTCTGTCGGTGCGGATCCGCCGGCTCGAGAAGAACCTGGGAGTCCGGCTGCTGGAGCGCAGCACGCGGGTGACCACCCTGACGGCTGCCGGACGCGTGCTCAAGGACTGGGTGGAACGGACCGCTCAGGGCTGGGAGCAGGTCCAGCGGGAGATCGACGAGGCGGCGGCCGAGCCGCCGGAGCCGGCCGTCCCGCTACCGCGGCCGGCGGCCCGCCTCGACGTCTGCGGGCCGGAGCCGCGCCTCGTCCTCGCGCCGCTGGTGCGGCGGTTCACCCGGGTGCTGTGGACCTGGGGTACGGCCCCGGCGCCCAGAGTGCTCGCGAACCGGCTGCGCTCCGGCGGGGTGCAGCTGGGTCTGTGGTACCGGATGCCGTTCACCGAGCCGGTCGACCTGCGGGGCCTCGAGACGGCCCTGATCAGGCAGATCCCGTTGGCGGTCGAGTTGCCGGCGGGACACCGGCTGGCCGCGGCGGATTCCGTCGAGCTCGCCGAGCTGGCCGGCGAGGCATGGTCCCCAGGAGCCACGGACCAGGAGCGCGCCCTGGTGGAGTGGGCGTGCGTGCACCTCGGGGGGTTCCAACCGCGCCTGCTGGAACCCGGCGACGACCCCGCTGAGACCCGGCGGATGGTGACGGCCGGCCGGGCGGTCGGGTTCGCCGGTCCGCTGACCGGCTCCGCCCCGGCCGTGGTCCGCCGGCCGGTACGCGGCGCCCCGCAGTGGGCGGCCTACCTGTCGTGGTCGGTGAACACCCCGACCGGGCTGGCGCACCAGGTTCTGACGACCCTGCGGGCCGAGGCCGAGACGGCGGCCCCGGCGGAACAGGGCCGCCGGGCGGAGGCGGTTCAACGGAACCCGTACCGCAGCCGTATTGCCTCGCAGCGATACGCGACGGCGTCGTGTGACACGGCCCGGTGACGGGCCCGGGGGAGGACTGAGATTCCGATGACCGCGACCGTGGTGCCGGCCGACCTCGTCGTGGCTGCTCAGGGCGGCGACCGCGCGGCGCTGGACCGGCTGCTGGGCGAGCACCTGCCGCTGGTCTACAACATCGCCGCCCGGACCCTGCCGCCGGCGGACGCCGACGACGTGACGCAGGAGACCATGATCCGGGCCATGGCCGGCCTGGCCGGGTTGCGGGAACCGGCGAGCTTCCGCTCCTGGCTGGTGGCCATCGCGGTTCGGGAGACGCGGCGGCGCGGCAGCCGGCTCGGCGCCGACCGGCAGCACTTCACCGTCGCCGACACCGACGAGTTCCTGACCGACGAGGCCGGAGCGGCGGAGGAGGCGGTCCACCGCCTGGAGGTCGCCCGGCAGCGCCGTACGCTGGCCGCCTCGACCGGCTGGCTCGACACCGCCGACCGGGAGCTGCTCGCCCTGTGGTGGCTGGTGCAGGTCGGCGCGATGCAAGGCAGCGAACTCGCTCCGGCGCTCGGCACCTCCCCGGCGCACACCCGGGTCCGGTTGCAACGCCTGCGTTCCCGGCTGGAGACGGCGCGCCACATCATGGAGGCCATCGGGGCCCGGCAGCGCTGCGCCGTTCTCGGCGAGGTGATCAGGGCCTGGGACGGCCGCCCGGCTCCGGTGTGGCGCAAGCGGCTCGCCCGGCACGTGCAGGACTGCCGCCGGTGCGCCGGCGCCCGCGCCGGACTGCTCCCCGCCGAACGGCTGCTGGTCAGCCTGCCGCTGCTGGCGCCGCCGCCACACCTGCGTGACGCGGCCGCGGCCATCGAACGGGCGGGCGTCTCGGCTGCCGCGCCGCTGCGCGGCAGACTCCTGAAGGGCGCCGGCGTGGTCGCCGCAGTGCTGGCGATCGTGCTCGGCGTGGGAGCGTTCGTCCTCGACCGGCCACCCGCCCCCCACGTCGTCACGGCCCCGCCGGTCACCACGACAGCGCCGAGCGCATCCTCCGCGCCCACACCGACAATCGCGCCGCCAAAGGCCGTACCGATCGGCGCGGGGGCGGGATTCGGCGGCCCGACCTGGCCGGCCGGGCGAAAACCGCCCACCCAGGGCGGCCGCTACCTGTACGTCTCGGACAAGGGCGACGACAGCAACAGCGGCCGGTCGCGGGCCGAGGCGCTGCGGACGTTGCGCCGGGCGGCCGAGCTCACCGCGCCCGGGGACACGGTGCTGGTCGACGACGGCGAGTACGGCGACCCACGCCGTTCCAGCGTGGTGACGATCGAACGCTCCGGCACGCCGAAGAAGTGGATCACCTGGGCCGCCTATCCGGGCGCCCGCCCGGTCGTGCGCGCCTCGCAGTGGCAGGGCATCTGGGTGCACGCCTCCTACATCACCGTCTCCGGCCTCACCGTGACGGGTAAGCGCACCGCGTTGACGCAGGCGCAGATCGCGGCGGCCCGGCGGGGCGACGTCTCCGATCCGGCGGTCTCCAACAGCTGCATCGCCGTCACCGAGCTGCGCAACGCCGACCCGCCGCGGCGCCCGCACCACGTCGTGCTCTGGGGCAACACCCTGACGGACTGCACGCTGAACGGCATCTCGGTGCAGTTCGCCGACTACGTCACCGCGGCGTACAACATCACCGCGCGCAACGGCTGGTACTCCCCGTACGGCGGCAGCGGCATCGCGTTCCTCAACCTGTGGAACTCCGACACGCGGACCGGCTACAAGATGATCATCCGGGGCAACGTCTCGTCCGGGAACCAGAATCTGGTGCCGTGTCTGTGCTCCGGCGCAGCCAGGAGGATCACCGACGGCAACGGCATCATCGTCGAGTCGCTGAACAACGACGACATCCGCGGCGCCCCGCTGTTCCAGCAGCCGTACACCGGCCGGACCCTGATCGAGAACAACATCGCCCACCACAACGGCGCCCGGGGGATCAACGTCTTCAAGGGGGCACACGTCGACATCGTCAACAACACGCTCTACCGCAACGCCGCCCATCCCGCCATCACCATCGATCTGGCCGTCACCAGGTCTCGCGATGTACGGGTCGTCAACACCGTCGTGGTGCCGGGAGCCGGCAGTCCGGCCGCCGTGGTCTCCGGGTCCACGGAGGTCCGCTTCGATCACAACCTGCTCGTCGGTGAGTTCGACACCCCCCGCGACGAAGCCGTCCTCACGAGTCAGCCGCGGTTCACCGACGCCGGGGGCGGGGACTTCCGGCTCGCGGCGGGCAGCCCGGGCATCGACAGCGGCGCGGCCGCGCTCGCCCCCGCCGTGGACGCCGGCCGGGTGCCTCGCCGGCAGCCGGTGGACAGGGGCGCCTGGGAACGGTGAGATCCGCGCCGCGCCTGGGTGCTCGCCGCGGGACCCGCCGGCGTCAGGATTTCTTCGTCGGGCGGTCCGGGCCGGGCCGCAGCCCGTTGACCACGAGCCGCATGAGCTGGGCGATCCGGACGGCGAACTCCGCGGGGGTGGCGGCCGCCGGGTTCGGGCCCTTCGCGGCGTGCGCGCAGTCGATGAGCAGGGCGGCCGCCTGGTCGACCCCGACCTCTGCGGCGGACAGATCGAGCTGACCGTCGTCGATCGCTCGCCGCAGCAGCTGGGCGATGAGATCCCGGCCGCGTTGCTCCGCGGCCAGCGCGATGTCACCGCACACCCGGTCGTGCACGTCGTACAGCTCGTCGGCGTTGCCGGAGGTCGAGGTGAGCGCTACGAAGCGCCCGAAGCGGGCCTGCAGGATCGCCGCGAGGTTCTCCACCGGGCCGCCGGGCGGATCGTCGAGCACCGCCTGCATCGCGCTCAGGTGCTGCTCGTGCAGGTGCTCGACGAGCGCCCGGAAGAGCTGCTCCTTGCTGCGCCAGTACTGGTACAGCGTCGCCCGGGAGACCCCGGCCCGTCTGCTGACGCTGTCGACCGAGGAGCGGCGGTAGCCGTGGGTGCTGAACTCGGCGGCGGCGACGTCCAGGATCAGCGCCCGGGTGGCGGCGCTCCGCGAGGGGACCGGTGTGACCATCCCGCCATTATCGCCAACCTTGACAGTAAGTGCAAAATCTGTCTACCTTGTTGACATGACGACGACGACAGGACCGGTTCTGATCACCGGCTGCTCCACCGGCATCGGCCGGGCCACGGCCCTGCGCCTTGCTCGCTCCGGCCACACCGTCTGGGCCACGGCCCGGCGCGAGGAGACCATCGCCGACCTGCGGGACGCCGGCTGCCGGACCCTGGCCCTGGATGTCACCGATGAGTCCTCGATGCGCGCGGCGGTCGCCCGCGTGGTGGACGAGCACGGCGCCGTGGGCGCGCTGGTCAACAACGCCGGCTACTCGCAGTCCGGCGCGATCGAGTCGCTGCCGATGCCGGACCTGCGGCGGCAGTTCGAGACGAACGTCTTCGGCACGGTACGGATGTGCCAGCTGGTGTTGCCGGGCATGCGCACGCGCGGCTCGGGGCGCATCGTCAACATCAGCTCCATGGGCGCGAACTTCACCTTCCCCGGCGGCGGCGCCTATCACGCCTCCAAGTACGCGGTCGAGGCGATCAGTGACGCGCTGCGCTTCGAGGTGCGGGGTTTCGGGGTGCACGTGGTGCTGGTCCAGCCGGGCCTGATCCGTACGGACTTCTCGCACACCGCCGCCGCCGCGGTCAGCGACGCCGATGGGCCGTACGCCGCCTTCAACGCGGCGGTCGCCGAGAACACCACCAAGGCGTACGAGAAGGGTCCGTTGGCGCGGTTCGGCGGCGAGCCGGATGACGTCGCGCGGGCCGTCGAGCAGGCGATCACCGCGCGCCGGCCGAAGATCAGAATGCGGGTCACCCCCTCGGCGCACCTGCTGATCACTCAGCGCCGGCTGATGACCGACGGCCTGTGGGACCGCTTCGTCGCCACCCAGTTCACCCGGCCCGGCCCCCGCTGATCGGCGGCGCCGCCCCGGGCCGCCGTTCCGGACGCGGCGCCGGCCGGCGACGCCGCCGCCGACCGGTCCTGCCCCCGGACGCGGCAACGTCCGGTCGAACGTCCGGTGCTACGTCCTGTTCCGGCGGCGGGCGACGGGATCGAATGGGTTGATCGGCCGGCACGGGGACGGCCGCCAGCCAAGGAGGTTCCTCATGACCCGTACTCTCAATGCGTTCGCCGACCGCATGGTCGGCCTGGTCGCTCCCAAGGCGACCGCCCGGGCCGCCTGCGCGGAGCAGTACTGGAAGTTCTGCTACTGCAAGGGCCTGTCCCGGTACGCCAAGCTGTGCAGCCGCAGCGGCAGCAGCTGCCAGTACGAAAGCTGTGGCGCCTGCGTGTACCGCGACAAGGGCTGCTGAGTTGGCCTACGTTGCCATCGGGTGTCAGGGCCTGCTCACCGTGGTCCTGCTCGTCGCCACGGCGAGCAAGATCCGTGGTGCGCGGGCCCTGCGCTCCTTCGCGGCTTCCCTGACGGAGATGGGTCTGGTGCGGCCGCGCGCTGCCGTGCCGCTCGCCGTCGCCGTCGCCGCGGCCGAGTCGGCCACGCTCGTGCTGCTGACGGTGCCGGCCACGCGCCGCCTCGGGTTCGCGGCCGGCGTCCTGCTGTTCGCCGTGCTGACCGCGGGCGTGGGGATGGTGCTGGCCCGGGGCAGCGCTGCCGCCTGCCGCTGCTTCGGCGCCTCGGCGGAACCTTTGCGCCGCCGGCACCTCGTGCGCAATGCCGCGCTCACCGGCCTCGCCGGGGCCGGCCTCGCCGCCGCCGGCTCCGGGGTGGCCACCGCCGGGGCGATCGTCGCGTTCGCCGCCGGCGCGCTGGCCGGCCTGCTGGTCACCGTCCTCGACGACGTGGTGGCCCTGTTCACACCGCTCAAGACCGCACGGGAGAACCCATGGCGTACCTAGCCGCGGCGCTGGTCCTCATCGGACTGCTCGCCGCTGTCAACCTGCTGTTCACCGTCGGCGTGGTGCGCCGGCTCCGCGAGCAGACCCGCGAGCTGGCCGAGCTGCGCGGCGCCGGGATCGCCGGCGGCGACGTGGCCCTGACCGCGGGTTCCCCGGTCGCCGACTTCTCCGGCACCGACGTCGACGGGCACCCGGTCAGCTTCGCGGGGCTCGGTGACCGGCCCCTGGTGGGATTCTTCTCGATGTCGTGCAGCGCCTGCCGGGAGAAACTGCCCGCGTTCCTCGCCTTCGCGGCCGCCCGCCGGGGTGGCGCGGACCGGTTGCTGGCCGTTGTCGTCGGGTCCGCCGAGGAGTCCGTCGAGCTGGTCAGCCAGCTGCGGCCGGTGGCGACCGTCGTCACCGAGGCCGAGGACGGCCCGATCCAGCGGGCGTTCGCGGTCACCGGGTTCCCCGCCTTCGTGCTGGTCCGCGACGGCGTGGTCGAGGCGTCGGGCTTCGACCTCACGCCGGTGGCCGAGCGTGACGCCGCGATGCCGGTGGATGTGGCCGAGCCGGCCCGGTCGTGAGATCGGCCGCGCGCCGGGCGCTGGCCCTCGCCGGGCGGGCCGCGCCGGCGCAGCTGGCGGCGTACCTGGCGCTGGCCGTCGTGGCCGGCGTCGTCCCGCTGGCCTTCGCCTGGCTGACCAAGCTGCTGGTGGACGGCCTGGCCGGCGGCGACATGGGCTGGCCCGAGGCGGCGGCGCTGGTCGGGGCCCTGGCGGCCGCCGGGGTCGCCGCGGCGCTGACCCCGCACGCCGGCCGGTACCTGCGGGCCGAGATGGGCCGGCGGATCGGCGAGGCCGCCGTCGAACGGCTCTACGCGGCCATGGACCGGCTCGTCGGCCTGGCCCGCTTCGAGGACCCGGTGTTCCTGAACCGGGTCCAGCTCGCGCGCTCCAGCGGCGCGGGCGGCCCGGGCATGGTGGTCGAGGGCGGCCTGGGCATGGTCCAGGCGGTGGTGACCCTGGTGGGCTTCGCCGGAACGCTGTTCCTGCTCGGACCGTGGGTGGCCGTCGTGGTCGTCGTGGCCGCGGTGCCGGCGCTGCTGGCGGAGCTGTCGCTGAGTCGCCGCCGGGCCCGCATGACGGTCGAGGTGGGCCACGCCGAGCGGCGGGAGCTGTTCTACGCCGGCCTGCTCACCGACACGGCGGCCGCCAAGGAGGTGCGGTTGTTCGGCACCGGACCGTACCTGTGGCGGCGGATGGCCGCCGAGATCCGGACCGTCAACCTCGCCCACCGCCGGGTGGACCGCCGTGAGCTCGCCGTTCAGGGCGGGTTGGCGCTGTTCGGCGCGCTGTTGTCGGGCGGGCTGCTGGTGTGGTCGGTGCGGGCGGCGTTGACCGGTGCGCTGACGGTCGGCGACGTGGCGCTGGTGCTCGCCGCCGTCGGCTCGGTGCAGGGCGCGCTGGCCGGGCTGGTCGGCGAGGCGGTGTCGATGCACCAGGCGCTGCTGCTGTTCGGCCACTACCTGGAGGTGGTGGACGCCGAACCGGACCTTCCGGTCCGCCGCCCGGCGCGGCCCGCGGTCGCCCTGCGCCACGGGATCGAGCTGCGCGACGTCTGGTTCCGCTACGCCGAGGACCAGCCCTGGGTGCTGCGCGGCGTGGACCTGGTGCTGCCCGCCGGACGCAGCACCGCGCTGGTGGGCGTCAACGGCGCCGGCAAGAGCACGCTGGTGAAGCTGCTGTGCCGGTTGTACGACCCGACCCGCGGCGCCGTCCTCTGGGACGGGGTGGACCTGCGCGACCTCGATCCGGGGGAGCTGCGCCGCCGCATCCGGGCGGTGTTCCAGGACGCGACCCACTACGACCTGACGGCCCGGGAGAACATCGCGCTCGGCGACCTGACCGCGCTCGACGATCCCGGCCGGGTGGAGCGGGCCGCGCGCCGGGCCGGCGTGCACGAGCTGCTGTCCGGTCTGCCGCGCGGGTACGAGACCCCGCTGACCCGGATCTACCTCACCGAGCAGGCCGGCGCCGACCCGGCCGGCGGAGTGCAGCTGTCCGGCGGGCAGTGGCAGCGCGTGGCGCTGGCCCGCGCCCTCGTGCACGAGCGGCCGGACCTGCTCATCCTCGACGAGCCCAGCTCCGCCCTGGACGCCGAGGCGGAACACGAGGTGCACGCCCGGCTGCGCGAGCACCGCCGCGACCGCACCAGCCTGCTCGTCTCGCACCGGCTCGGCGTGGTCCGGGAGGCCGACCACATCGTGGTCCTGGCCGGCGGCCGGCTCGTCGAGCGCGGCGACCACGACGAGCTCCTGGCCCTCGGCGGCGCGTACGCCCGGCTCTTCGCCCTCCAGGCCCGGGGCTACCGTTCCGCCGCCCAGGAGCTGAGCCGATGACCGCCGCCCTGCTGGGTGCGGGTCTCACGGCGCTGGCCGTGGTGGCCGCGGCGGTCCTGCTGGTCCGCGCCCGCATCCTGGTGATCCGGGTGAGCGGGGCCAGCATGGCGCCGACGCTGCGCCCGGGCGACCGGCTCCTGGTGCGCCGCCGCGGTGCGGCCCCGCGGACCGGGGACGTGGTGGTGCTGCCCGACCCGGGTCCCTGCCGCGTGGGCGGGTCGGGCGCCGGCCGGTCGCTCATCGTCAAACGGGTCGCCGCGGCGCCGGGGGATCCGGTGCCCGCCCTGCTGCCGCCGTGGGAGCGGGCCGCGTCCGGGGTGGTGCCGCCGGGTCACCTCGTCCTGCTGGGCGACAACCTGCCGATGAGCCGCGACTCGCGGCAGTTCGGGCCCGTACCGATCGACGCCCTGGTCGGGGTGGCGATCCGGCGGCTCGGCGAGGGCGCCCTACCGCCCCCGCCGGCCCTCCGACGGGGACCGGGCACCTGACCTCACGCCCGGCCGATGTCCACCGCGCCCCCCACCACTGGGATCGATGTGATCCGATTAGCACAGTGGGGGAGGGGTGTGACGTCTTTGGAGGGTTTTTCGGCTCTGGTGCGGCGCCTCCGGGTGGCCCGCCGGCTCACTCAGGAGGAGCTTGCCGAGCGCGCCGGCCTCAGTTCCCGCTCGGTCGGCGAGATCGAACGCGGCCGCGGCCGCAGCCCCCGGCTGCGGACGGTGAAACTGCTGGCCACGGCGCTGGAGCTGACCGCGGAGGAGCAGGCCGAGTTCCTCGACGCCGGCCGGGCGGCGGGATGGGCGGCCCGGACGGGACCCGCCGACGGTCCCCACCGCGCCGCGCCGGACGGCCCGGCGAGCCCGCCCGGCCCGCCGAGCCCGCCCGGCCCGGCGCCGGCGCAGCTGCCGATGGACGTGGCCGACTTCGTCGGCCGGGAGCGGGAGCTGGCCCGGCTCGACGCGCTGCTCGCCGTGGCCGCCGAACGGCCCACCGCCGTCGTCGTCGGGGTGCTGAGCGGGCCGGCCGGTGTCGGCAAGACCGCGCTGGCGATCCACTGGGCCCAGCGGGTCCGTGACGCCTTCCCGGACGGCCAGCTGTACGTCAACCTGAGGGGCTTCGACCCCGGCGGCACGCCGCTCGGCCCGGCCGACGCCATCCGCGGCTTCCTGGACGCCTTCGCGGTGCCGCCCCGGCAGATCCCCGCCGCCCCGGCCGCGCAGGTGTCCCTCTACCGCACGGTCGCCGCGGACCGGCGCCTCCTGGTGATCCTGGACAACGCGGCCGACGCCGACCAGGTCCGCCCCCTGCTGCCCGGCGGCCCGGGCGCCCTGGTCCTGGTGACCAGCCGCGACACCCTGGCCGGGCTGGTCGTCGCGGACGGCGCCCGGCCCCTGGCGGTGGACCTGCCCGAACCCGCCGAGGCGCGGCGCCTGTTCGAGCGCCGGGCGCTCGCCGGCCGGCCCGGCGCCGAGCCCGCCGCCGTCGACCGGATCGTCGCCCGCTGCGCGCGGCTGCCCCTGGCGCTGGCCATCGTCGCCGCCCGGGCCGCGCTCCATCCGCGGCTCTCACTGAGCGCCCTGGCCGACGAGCTGGACCGGTCGGCGGGCAGCCTGGACGGGTTCGCCGGTCCCGACCACCTCACCGACGTCCGGGCGGTGCTGTCCTGGTCGTACCGGGCCCTCGGCCCGCCGGCCGCCCGGCTGTTCCGGTTCCTCGGGCTCCATCCCGGCCCGGACGTCACCGCCGGCGCGGCCGCGGCCCTGACGGGGACCTCGGTGCGGCAGGCCCGCCTCGCGCTGGCCGAGCTGGCCCGCCTCCAGCTCGCCACGGAACACGCCCCCGGCCGGTACGCCCTGCACGACCTGCTGCGCAGCTATTCCGGCGAGCTGGTCCGGGCGGCGGAACCGGAGCCGGAGCGCCGGAACGCGGTCCGCCGGCTGCTCGACCACCACCTGCACACCGCCCAGTGCGCCGACCGGCTGGTGCACACCCACCGCCCGCCGGTCGCCCTCGACCCCGCCGCCGAGGGCGTCACCGGTGACCGGCTGCCCGACCGCGACGCCGCACTGGCCTGGTACGCCGCCGAGCGGGCGGTGCTGCTGGCCCTGATCGCCCGGGCGGAGGCCGACGGCTTCGACCGTCACGCCTGGCGGCTCGTCGCCACCGTCGCCGACTTCCTCAGCGGCCAGGGACACTGGCAGGAAATGATCTCCGCTCACGAGATCGCGTTGCGGGCCGCCCGCCGGCTGGGCGACGGGGCCGGCAAGGCGCACGCCCACCGGATGCTCGGCCGGGCCTACGCCATCCAGGGCCACCCCGACGCGTACGAGCACCTGACCCGTGCCCTCGACCTGTTCCACGACATCGGCGATCTCGGCGGCGCCGGCCTGACCCACCGCAACCTCGCCTGGATGTTCGAACAGGAGGGCCACGACCGCACCTCGCTGCACCACAACGAGCAGGCCCTGGCGCTGTTCCGGCAGGCCGGCAGCCTGGTCGGCGAGGCCCGGGCCCTCAACGCGGTGGGCTGGGACCACGCCCGGCTCGGCGACCACCGGCAGACGCTGGCCCACTGCGGGCGGGCCATTCCGTTGCTGGAGCGCCTCGGCGACCGGCACGGCGCCGCGGTGACCTGGGACAGCCTGGGGTACGCCCACCACCACCTGGGTGAGCTCGACGAGGCCGCGGCGTGCTTCGGCCGGGCCCTGGCCGCGCTCGGCGAGACGGGGGACCGCTACAACCGGGCGGAGATCCTGGTCCACCTCGGCGACACCAGGCACAGCGCCGGCGACCACGACGGCGCCCGCGGTTGCTGGCGGCAGGCCCTGGACATCCTGGACGAGCTCGGGCACCCGGACGCCGACCGGGTACGGACCGCCCTGCACTCCGCGCACCACCGAGGAGTTCACCCGTAGGTGTGTCCCACCCGGCGACCGGTGCGGGGCACGCTTACTCCACGGGCCCGCCTCGGTGCCCGTCCGCCCGCCGCCGGTCACGGTGATCCACGAAGGACACGGAGCCGCCATGGCCGAGCCGCTGGTCACCGCCACGTCGTCCGGGGACGTCACCGGAACCGTGCCGCGCCGCGCCGCGGCCACCCGGTGAACGGCGCCGGGCCGGGCCACCCGCGCCTGCGGTGGCTCGCCGTCGCCGCCGACCTGCTGGCCCTGGCGTCGGCGGTCCTCGGCGTCCTGGCCTGGCTGCGGAACCGCGGCGGATTCGCGCTGCTGCTGGTCACCGGCGGCGCGGCCCTGCTCCTCGGGTCGATCGCGCTTGTCGCCGGGGCGCCCGCGCGACGGCGGTTCGCGGCCGCGCTGGCGGTGCTCGCGGTGGTCGCCGGCGGCGGCGTCGCGGGCGTCGCCGTCGATCGGCTCGTCCGGCCCCGGGACGCGGCGGTCGACCCGGCCACCCTGAGATTCCGCTTCGACCCCGTCCTGGAGACCGTGCCGTTCTGTCGCGACTACCCCGGCACCGGCCGCATCCCGGACGGGTACCAGCTCCTGATGTTCGACCGGCCCACGGCCGATCCCGCCGCGGACCTGTGGCTCGACGGACCCGCCGAACGCACCGACCGGGGATGGGTGTTCCGGAACGTCCAGCTGGGCGACGAACCCACGCCGGCGGATCCGGACCGCAACCGGGGCCTGCAGGTGGAGCTGTTCGCCCGGCTGGTCGCCGCGGAGACGGCCGAGGTCCTGACGCCGCGCTCCAACATCACCGTCGTGAACGATCCCGGTGGGCAATGGAAGGTGCGGGCGCTCCCGGGCCGGCGGGCGGACACGCTGCGGGTGACCTTGAACGCCGACCGCGGCGCCTGCGCCCCCGGCTGAGCCGCCGTCGATCGTTGGACGGGATGGGCCGCGTGGTGATCCGACGCGACGCCGCCGGGGCGTTAGAGTCGCCGGCCATGGGACTCCTCACCTTCAGCCTCAACCTCACCCTGGACGGTTGCGTCGACCACCAGGAGGGGATCGCCGACGACGAGACGCACGCCTTCTTCATCCGTCTCATGGACGAGGGCGGGGCCATGCTCTGGGGTCGCGTCACCTACGAGATGATGGAGAGCTCCTGGCCGGCCATCGCCCGCGGCGACGAGCAGGCGCCGCCGGCCCTGCGCGAGTGGGCGGTCAAGCTGGAGGCCAAACCCAAGTACGTGGTGTCGTCGACGCGCACGGAATTCCCGTGGGCCAACAGCCACCACGTCGCCGGCGATCTGCGCGCGGGCGTGCAGAAGCTCAAGGACGCTACCCCGGCCGGCGTCCTGCTCGGAAGCGGCAAGCTCGCGACCGAGCTCGACCGGCTGGACCTGATCGACGAGTACCAGCTGCTCGTCCATCCCCGGATCGCCGGCCACGGCCCGACGTTGTACCAGGGCGGGCTGCCCGGCACGCGCCGGCTCGAGCTGCTCTCGGCGCAGCCGCTCCGCAACGGCGCGGTGGCCATGCACTACCGCCGCGCGCGCTGAACAACGCGATTCCCTCACCGGCGGCGGGCCGTCCTGCTCCGCCACGGGGCCCGGACGAGACGCCTGTCCGGGCCCCGTTGCCACGACGGCCTCGATCCGAAATTGACCCTAGTTCACGTCGGCGTGGTCGAAGGTGATGGAGCTGCCGCCGGTGGATGCCGGGTTGCGGCGGTTGGTCATGGTGATGACCGCAGTGTGCGTCCCTTCGGCCAGGATGGGGGAGGCGTAGAGCTGTTCGCTGCCGGTGCCGGCGGTTGCGGCGTACGGGTCGACGTCGAC
>NZ_BOMQ01000011.1 GCF_016862275.1 Actinoplanes nipponensis
CTGGTGCCCCGCGCGGTGTCCTGGATCGTCGTCACGCCCGCGGGCGGCGTCGCGGCCTTGTAGAGCGCCTGGTACTTCGCCGACGCCAGCGGCATGTTCACCGGGTTCCACAGCGAGTTGCGGCCGTCGTTGCCGTCGTTGCCGAAGTACGCCTCGTAGGCGATGTCCGCGGCGTTCTGCCGGAAGAAGTCGTACATGTGCTGGATGTAGCCGGGCTGGTCGCCGTGGCCGGGCGCCGCCTCGCCGTCCTCGTAGGTAGTGGTGTAGAGGCCCCATTCCGGGAAGGAGAGCTTCTTGCCGTGCCGGCGGGCGAACGCCAGCCAGGCGTTCATGCCCTGCTCGGGGTCGTTGAGCGCCCAGTTCCAGTCGACCCAGCTGTCGTAGGTGTCGACGCCGATGATGTCGACGTACTCGTCGCCCGGGTAGGCCACGTCCTGCAGCTCGGCGGTGTCCGGGATGCCGTTGCTCTGCCCCCGGTTGACGTTCCAGTCGAACTTGAGGTCCGGCGCGACCGCCCGGACCGCGGTGACCACTCGCCGGAAACAGTCCCGGTACGCCACGGCGTCGCCGCCCCAGCGGAACCAGGCGCCGTTCATCTCCCAGCCCAGGCGGATGACGGAGGAGCCCAGGCCGGCGTCGGTCAGGGTGTGGCCGAACGTCGTCCATTTCTGGTCGTACTCACCGGCCGCGCACCGGTCCAGGGACGCGTCCTCCTGCTCGGGAATGGGCGGGATGCCGTAGACCATGGTGTACGGCTGTCCGGTGAAACTCGAGTACGCCGGGCCCGGTTCGACGAAGTCGTCCCAGGTCGCCCGGGACGGAAAGGTCGAGACGAGGTCGAGTGGCCGCTGCCGGTACTGGCCGAAGGCGGCATAGCGCTGCGTGTCGTAGCCGGGAACGAATACGCCACTGGCCCAGGCGCCGCCGGATCGGCTCGGCATCTTGTAGCCGTCATTGCCGGCGGCCGCCGCGCTCGTACCGCCGAAGGCCGCACCGGTGGCCATCGCGGCGAGCGTCACGATCGCGACCAGCGCGCGCCGGGCGGACGGTTTCCTGCGTGAAGACATCAGGCTGCTCCTGGAGTGCATGAGGGGACGGGCGGCCGGCCGACATGCCCCTGTTGCCGTCATTCACCCCGGCCGGCTCGTGCTGCGGCGACAGCGTCGCAGGACCCGCCGACGGCTCGGCTGCGGAATTGCTGAGGTCCCGGCTGGGCAGGGCAGATGCGCCGGGGTCAGCTCGTGTACCGCGCCCAGTCCACGTGCGCGGTCACCTGATCGGGCGTGGCCGGATTCGGCGCCGGGACCGGACCCTCCGGTCCGGGAATGACCTGTACGTACAGGAACATCGGGACCGTCGGAATGGCCACCCGGGTGGGCAGGGTGCGGGTGTCGAAGATGACCGCGCCATTGAGGGAGACGGTGACGAATGTGGCCCGCCATTCGATGGCGTACGTGTTCCAGGCGGTGAAGTCCCCGGCCACCGCAGCGCCGTCGATCGGGCTGCCACCCGCGCCGCGCACGACCGGATACATGATTCTGCGCGCGCCGTCGTCGAGCCTGGCCAAGGTCAGGAAACCCCAGCCCGCGGTGTGCTCGTCCACCTCCGAGTACAGCCCGATGACCGGTGCGTAACCGGCGCCGGCGTCGAACTTGGCCCGCACCTCCCACTTTCCGTAGGTGCGTTTGACGCCGTGCTCCAGGCACCAGCACACCGAGCCGGCCATGTTGCCGGTCCCGGTCGCGCTGCGGCCCACCCCGTTGATCTGCAGCTCGCCCCCGCTGACCCGCACCATGCTGGGTGACCACGACGATCCGTTGTGCTGCTGCGTCTCGTGGGCGTCCCACTGCTGCGGCGCCAGCCCGGTGCCGGAGAAGTCCTCGGTGACGGTGAAGTGGTCCGGGCCGGGCGGGCCGGCGGGCCGGTCGGCCGGCCGGAGCAGGGCGACGGCGCCGAAGGCGACGGCGAGGGTGACCACCAGGGCGAAAGCCCCGGCGAGCAGGCGCCGCCGGGCGGGACGGGCCCGTGCCGGTTCCGCGGGCGCCGGGGTGTCCGGCGCCTCGGACTGCTTCGCCGGCGGGGCGGCGGCCGGCGGGGTGGCGGCCGGCGGGGCGTCGGCGCGCAGGATGCTCTCGTAGAGCTGCATCAGTTGCGGGCTCGGGTCGGTGCCGTACTCGGTGGCGAGAAGCTGCCGGTGCGAGCGGCACCGCTCCAGCGCCTCGGTCGGCCGGCCCGTCGCCGCCAGCGCCCGCACCAACGCCAGGACCAGCGGTTCCACCAGGGGATGGGCCTCGGCCAGCGTGGTCAGGGGGGCCAGCACCGCCGTCGCGTGGCCGGCGGCCACCTCCGCCTCGGCCCACTCCGCCCGGGCCGTCAGCAGTTCCCCGGTCAGCTGTTCACGGGTGCGCACCGCCCAGGCGCCCTGCACCCCGGTCAGCGGGTCGCCGCGGTGCAGCTCCACGGCCTGCCGCAGGAGAGCGGCGCGCTCCTCGGGCGTACCGGACGGCATCCGGGCCCGAACGACCAGCTCGCGGAAGCGGAAGAGGTCGACCTGATCCGGCCGGGCGGCCAGCCGGTAACCGCCCGGCTGGTTGATCACGGTGACCGTCGCGTCGACGAAGGAGGTCTCCAGCATCCGGCGGAGCCGGGTGATGTAGGTGCCCAGGGTCCGGGCCGCCTGCCCGGGCGGGCCGTCACCCCAGACCCGGTCGATCAGGGTCGTCGTCGACACCACGCGGCCCGCGTCGACCGTCAACGCCGCCAGCACCGCCAGGCGGCGCGGCTCGCCGGTGTGGACGACGCCGTCGTCGGCGACGACTTCCACCGGTCCGAGCAGCCGCAGCTGCGCCACCGTGCCACCTCCCCGTTCGAACCGCCGGAAGCCCGCACGGCCCGCGCCACCCTAGCAACCGGTGGACGGCGGGGGCCGGTCCCGCACCGCCGATGGTCGCGGCCGGGTCGGAGCGGTCGCTTGCGTTATTGACAAGCGGCAATGTGCATGCGTCATTTCACGATAGGGATGCGGCCGGGAAAAGTGTTACAGCGCATCCGCCGAGGAAGTCGGTAAAGCCTTTCCGACTGACGCTCTTGAATGTCTGGAAACATTCTGGCAATGTCCGGGTGCAGGCGTCACCGCTGTCGCCGCACCGTGACCTCGGCCCGGCCCGGCAGCGATGGACGGGCGTGTGACGGTGCCGCTCCCGATCCCCACCCTTTCCTCCGACCGGCCGGCACCGGCCCGCCGGGCAGCCACCCGCGCGGGCAGACGGCACCGCCGCGCCCCGATCCGACCACACCGAGCAGGGAGTACACATGAAACGCCGCTCCGCCTCCGGGCATACCCACCGTCGCTGGCGCCGGGTCGCGCACGGCATCGTCACCGCGCTGGCCACGGCGACCGGGATCGTCGCGCTGAGCATCACCGGCCTGGCCGGCCCGGCCGGCGCGAGCGCCGCCGCGCCGAGCGCCGCGGCGGTCTCCGAGGTGGCCACCGGTTACGGGCACACCTGCGCGATCCGCGTCGACGGCAGCCTGTGGTGCTGGGGCAGCAACTACCTGGGCGAGCTGGGCGACGGCGGCACCACGGCCCGGACCGCCCCGGTACGCGTCGGCACGGCCACCACCTGGGCCAGCATCGACGCCGGCACCAGCTACACCTGCGCGATCCGCGTCGACGGCAGCCTGTGGTGCTGGGGCAACAACTTCCGGGGCCAGCTCGGCGACGGCACCACCACGAACCGGACCAGCCCGGTACGCGTCGGCACGGCCACCACCTGGGCCAGTGTCAGCGCCGGCGACAGCCACACCTGCGCCACCCGCACCGACGGCACCCTGTGGTGCTGGGGCTTCAACCGTTTCGCGCAACTGGGCATCGGGTCCGACCCCTACTACGCCACTGCTCCGGTGCAGGTCGGCACGGCCACCACCTGGGCCGGTGTCACCACCGGTTATGCGCACACCTGCGCCGTCCGTACCGACGGCACCCTGTGGTGCTGGGGCAACGCCACGGACGGACAGCTCGGCCTCGGCGACCTGACCTACCGGGACACCCCCACGCGGGTCGGCACCGCGACCACCTGGACCGGCGTCACCGCCGGCTACGCCTACACCTGCGCGGTCCGCGCCGAGGGCACCCTGTGGTGCTGGGGCGAGAACGGGTACGGCCAACTGGGCGTCAGCGGCACGCACCAGGTCACCCCGATCCAGGTCGGCACGACCACCACGTGGAGCACCGTCCGGGCGAGCTTCGACACGGCCTGCGCGGTCCGGACCGACGGCAGCCTGTGGTGCTGGGGCAACAACTCGACCGGGCAGCTGGGCGACGGGACCACGACCCACCGGTCCGCCCCCACCCGGATCGGCACGGCCACCACCTGGACGCGTGACTTCGCGACCGGCTACCACATCTGCGGCTTCCAGGCCGACGACAGCCTGTGGTGCTGGGGAAACAACGCCAACGGGCAGCTGGGCGACAACACCACCACCCAGCGTCCGGCCCCGGGCCGGGTGACCCTCCCGGCCTGACCGGCGTACCCGCGTGAGCGGGCCCGGCCGGGCCCGCTCACCCACCCCGCTTCGATCCACCACCTCCGACGGGAGTCCGCTCATGTCCTCCTCCGCTTTCAGCCGCCGTCGCCTGCTCCAGGCCACCGGCGCCGCCGCGCTGGTCACCACGGCCGGCGCCGGCGTCGTGGACGCCCGGCCCGCCGCGGCCGCGGTCGTGCCGCCGGTCCGCCCGGACCTCGGCGCGGCGGCGTTCGCCTTCCAGCCGGGCGAGGTGCGGCTGACCGCGGGCCGGTTCCTGGACAATCAGACCCGGACGCTGAACTACCTGAGGTTCGTCGACGTCGACCGGCTGCTCTACGTCTTCCGGGCCAACCACCGGCTGGCCACCAACGGGGCGGCGGCCAACGGCGGCTGGGACGCGCCGTCCTTCCCGTTCCGCTCCCACGTGCAGGGCCACTTCCTGACCGCCTGGGCGCAGGCGTACGCGGTGCTCGGCGACACCACCTGCCGGGACAAGGCCGCCCAGATGGTCGCCGAGCTGGCCCGGTGCCAGGCCAACAACGCCGCCGCCGGATTCGCCGCGGGCTACCTGTCGGGCTTCCCGGAATCGGACTTCACCGCGCTCGAGGCCCGCACCCTGTCGAACGGCAACGTGCCCTACTACTGCGTCCACAAGACCCTCGCGGGCCTGCTCGACGTCTGGCGGCACACCGGCAACGACCAGGCCCGGACCGTGCTGCTCGGGCTGGCCGGCTGGGTCGACACCCGCACCGCGCGGCTCAGCGCCGCCCAGCTGCAGGCCATGCTGGGCACCGAGTTCGGCGGGATGAACGAGGTGCTGGCGGACATCTACCAGCAGACCGGCGACGCGCGCTGGCTGGCCGCCGCGCGGCGGTTCGACCACGCGGCCGCGTTCGACCCGCTCGCCGCCGGGGCCGATCAGCTCAACGGGCTGCACGCCAACACCCAGGTGCCCAAGTGGATCGGCGCGGCCCGCGAGTACAAGGCGACCGGGGTCACCCGCTACCGCGACATCGCGGCCAACGCCTGGGCCATCACCACCCGGGCGCACACGTACGCGATCGGCGGCAACAGCCAGGCCGAGCACTTCCGCGCCCCGAACGCCATCGCCGGCTACCTGAGCAACGACACCTGCGAGCACTGCAACACGTACAACATGCTGAAGCTGACCCGGGAGCTGTGGCTGCTTGACCCGGACAACGCCGGCTACTTCGACTTCTACGAGCGGGCGCTGCTCAACCACCTGATCGGCGCGCAGAACCCGGCCGACAGCCACGGCGGCGTCACCTACTTCACGCCGCTGAAGCCGGGCGGGCGCCGCGGGGTCGGCCCGGCCTGGGGCGGCGGCACCTACTCGACCGACTACAACTCGTTCTGGTGCTGCCAGGGCACCGGCATCGAGACCAACACCAAGCTGATGGACTCCGTCTACTTCTTCGCCGGCACCACCCTGACCGTGAACCTCTTCGTGCCCTCGACGCTGAACTGGTCGCAGCGCGGCATCACGGTCACCCAGGCCACGACCTACCCGGTCGGCGACACCACCACCCTGACCCTGTCCGGGGCCATGAGCGGGGCCTGGAGCATCCGGGTACGGATTCCGGCCTGGACGCAGAACCCGGTCCTCGCCGTCAACGGCGCCACCCAGGCGGTCACCGCGACGCCGGGCAGTTACGCGACCATCACCCGCACCTGGGCCGCCGGGGACACGCTGACGGTCACCCTGCCGATGCGGGTGGTCATGCGGGCGGCCAACGACAACGCGGCCGTCCAGGCGATCACCTACGGGCCCGCGGTGCTCTGCGGCAACTACGGCAATACCGCGCTGTCCTCGCCGCCGTCCCTGACCGTCTCGTCCATCACCCGGACCAGCTCGTCGAGCCTGGCCTTCACCGCGACGGCCGGCGGCACCACCGTGCCGCTCGGGCCGTTCCACGACGCGCACGGCTTCAACTACGCCGTGTACTGGAACACCGGCGACAGCACCGGGGGCGCCACGACCTACAAGCTGGTCAACGTCGGCACCGGGCTGGTCCTCGGGGTGAAGGACATGTCCACCGCCGACGGCGGGCTCGCCGTGGTGTGGGGCGACACCGGGACAGCCGACCACAACTGGGTCAGGGTCGCCGACGGCGGCGCCGTCCGGTTCCGCAACGTCCACAGCGGCCGGGTCCTCGGCGTCGAGAACATGTCGACCGCCGACAACGCCCGGGTCCTGCAGTGGTCGGACAACGGCACCGCCGACCACCGCTGGACGCTGATCGACCTGGGCGGCAACACCTACCGGATCCGCAACGTCAACAGCGGGAAGCTGCTGGCCATCCTCGACGGCGCGAGCGCCTGGGGCGCCCAGGTCGTCCAGGATGCCGACAACGGCACCGCCGACAACGTGTGGCGGCTGGTCCCCCTCGGCTGACCGGCGTCACGCCGAGCGGGACCGGCCGTCCGCGTCAGGCGCCGCCGGCGCGGAAGGCCACCCAGGCGTCGCTCATCCGGTCGGCCTGGCCGGCGGTGAACATGTTCATGCAGGAGTCCTGGGTGTAGTCCATGAAGTTGTGGATCGGGTCCAGGCCCGGCGCCGTGCAGGTGTCGGCGCCCACCGGGCAGTCGAACTGCGGCGCCGCCTCGGGGGCGGTGTCGGCCACGAAGTCGCCCGAGGCCGAGCAGCCGTGGGCGAACGTGTGCTCCAGCATGAGCCAGTGGCCGACCTCGTGGGTCAGGGTGTCACCCTCGGCGTACTTGCCGGCGGTGCCGCCGGGCATCGACTCGTCGAGCATCACGACGCCGTCGATGAAGTCGCGGCCGTTGTTGTAGGCCTTCGGGAAGTACGCCCAGCCGAGCAGGCCGCCGCCGATGTCGGCCGCGTACACGTTGAGGGTGCGGGCATCGCCGGTGTAGAGGGCGCTCTTCATGTCGCGCTCGTTCTTCCCCGGCTCCACGGTGTACCAGGCGCTGTTGACGGTCCACGTGGTGTTCGACAGGGCGAACCGGAACGGCGTGGCCGATGCGTTGGCCGCCGTGCGGCCCGCGTACGCGTCGTTCAGCACGGTCATCTGGTTGGCGATGAGGGTGTTCCACCGGTTCTTCTCGGCCGCGCTGAAGGCGTGGTCGGAGATCATGTGGAAGACCGTGGGGACGGTGACGCTGCCGTCGCGCAGGCGCGGCGAGTCCTTGATCACCCCGTAGGCGTTGGCCTCGTTCTTCGGGTAGAGCGCCGGCTCCTGGGCGGTGGCGCCCGCCTTCACCCGGGCCGCGCTGCCTTCGGCGCAGGGCGCGGCGCTGTCGGGCCCGGCAGCGGCGGGCGCCCCGCCGGTCGCCGCTACGGTCAGCACGGCCGCGCTCATCAGGGCGAGCCGCATCCTCAGGGTCGTGTGCATGGTGATCGCGCCTTCCGGCTGCACCGGCCGAACCGGTCAGCGCTGTTTCGACGGGCATCTTCCTTCTCGGTATCAGACCACGCGACCGGCACCGCGAAAACGGCCTTTCGGCTGATGACGGGCCGCAGGGCGCCCAGTTCGCTACGCAGTCGTAGCGTAAGCTGGGGGCATGTCCTCCGGTACCCGGCCCGCCGTTGAGCGCGTGCGACCCCCGAAAGCCCCCTACCGCGTGGTGAACCGCGTGATGAGGTGGCTCCTGTCCTCGCCCGGCCGCGCGCGAGGTGTCGGCCGGCACCTGATGCTGCTGCACGTCACCGGCCGCCGGTCCGGCCGCCGGTTCGTGTTCCCGGTGGCCTACCGCGACAACGGCGACGGCCGCCTGCTGGTGCTGACGAACTCGCCGTGGCGGGCCAACCTGCGCGATCGTCCCGACGTCGCCGTGACCCTGGGCGGGAGCCACCGCCCGGCCCGCGCGCACCTGGTCGAGGACCCCGACCGGGTGGCCCCGGTCTACCTGCGACTCATCGAGGAGGCCGGGCCCGCGAAGGCCGGCCGTCGCCTGGGCATCCGGATCAACGTGCCCCGCCCGCCGACCCTCGCCGAGCTGGCCGACGCGGTCCGCCGCGACGGGCTCGCGGTCATCTACCTGGACGTCGCCGACCGGCCATGACGGTCGTCCTCAGCCCTGGAGGTCCCGACGCCGGTAGCCCGCGGCGCCGGCCGCCACCAGCGCGACGGCGAGCGTTGTCATGATCAGGGTGGCGGCCCAGGCGACGGCGGTCAGCGGGACGGGGGCCAGGTGGGCGAACGGCGACAGCTGCCGCACCCAGCGCGGCGCGCCGGCGCTCTCGGCGATCACCAGCAGCAGGAAGCCCCCGGTGGCGGGCAGCGATCCGGCCAGGGCGGCCGCCCGCGGCGCCCAGCCGGTGGCCAGCACGGCCGCACCCAGGCTGAGGAGCACGATGGGCAGCGTGTTCCAGGCCCCGGCCAGGGCGGCGGGCAGCCCGAGCCGGCCCCCGGTGGCGGCGAGGCCGGCCCAGACGGCGACCCCGGCCACGGTGACCAGGGCGAGCGCGCCGCCGACGGTGGCGGCCAGCTCGGCGGCGAGCAGCCGGAGCCGGCTGATCGGCTGGGCGGTCAGCAGCGTCAGGTGGCGGCTGTTCTCGGCGGCGACGAAGGCCGACAGGCGGACCGCCACGAAACCGCCGACGGGCACGGCCAGCAACGCGAACAGGGTCGCGGCGAACCCCTCGACGGCGTCCAGGCCGGCGAACCCGGCCCGGGCCGCCTGACCGGCGAGGGCGGGGTTGTCCGCCAGGAAGCCGGTGACCGACCTCGTGGTGAAGCCGATGAGCAGGTAGTACGCGCCGACACCCAGGGCCCAGCCGGTCAGCGGCCGCAGCAGCCGCCGGGCCGCGAACGCCTCCACGCTGGTCAGCGAGCTCAGCCGGGGGCGCCGGCCGGCCGGGCCGGCCACCAGGCCACCCCCGGCATCGCGGCGGCCGGCGGCGGCGAGCGCCGCGCCGGTCACCACCGCGGCCGCGGCCAGCAGGAGCAGCAGCGGCAGGACCCGGTTCCGGCCGTACGGCTCGCTGAGGGCGAGCAGCCCGAACGGCGTCAGCCAGCGCAGCCACCCCAGCTCGGTGAGACCGTCGCCGACCATCCGCGCGAGCAGCCCGGCGCCCAGCACCGCCACGGCCGTGCCGGTCGCGGTCGCCCGGGCCGGGAACACCTGCGCCGCGAGCCCGGCGGCAGCGACGAAGAACAACCCGAGAACGCCGAGGCCCGCGCCGTGCACCACCGCGCCGGCCGGCTCGGTGCCGCTGAGCAGCAGCACGGAGGTCACCGCGGCCCCCGCGGCAACCGGGACGATCATGACCGCGGCGAGGTGCCGGGCCACCGTCGCGCGCAGGGTCACCCGCCCGGCCAGCAGCAGCGCCCACCGGCCGGCGTCCTCCTCGCCGCGGGTGATGCGGGTGGTGGCCAGGATCGCCCACGCGGCCAGCAGGACGGCGATGAAGGTGCCGACCCGCCACACCGTGAAGCCGCCGGCCCGGTCGAGCGCGACCGGCTCGCCGAACAGCGTACGGATGGCCGGGTTGGCGGCGAGCCGGCCGATGCTGCCCGCGGCGGCCGGATCGGCCATGACCCTCGTATAGGTGGCCGCCACCAGCGCCGGCAGGCCCGCGCAGAGTCCCACCACGAGGAGGCCGCCCCGGCGCACCTGGCGGACCGCCACCCCGGTGACCGCCGTCGCCGGGTTGGCCGGCCTTCCGGCGCTCATCGGCTTTCCGGCGTGCCGTAGTAGTCGAGGAAGATCTCTTCCAGGCTGGCCTCCCGGACGGCCAGAGCGGTGACCTCGGCGGCGGCGAGCGCCCGCAACGCGGGTGCCGGCGCGCCGATGAGCGAGAACCGCAGCCGGCCGGCGCCGACCTGCTCGACCGAGTCGACGCCGGGAACCGTGTCCAGTCCGGACGGTGGGGCGCCGGTGTAGGACACGGTCACCTCGGTGCGGTGCAGGCCCCGCAGCTGGTCGATGGCGGCGATCTCGGCCAGCCGGCCGGCCCGCAGGATCGCGACGCGGTCGCACACCGCCTCGACCTCGGCGAGCTGGTGGGAGCTGAGGAACACGGTCTGCCCGCGCTCACGGGCCTGGGCCACGGCGGCGCGGAACTCCCTTTCCATCAGCGGATCGAGGCCGCTGGTGGGCTCGTCCAGGACCAGCAGCGGCGCCCGGGTGGCGAACGCCGCGACGAGCGCGACCTTCTGCCGGTTGCCGCTCGAGTAGGTGCGGGCCGGCTTGCTCGGGTCCAGGGCGAAGCGTTCCACGAGCTCGGCGCGGTAGGACGGATCGATGCCGGGGCCGGTGGACGCCTGCAGGTGCAGGATCTCCGCCCCGGTCAGCTGCGGCCACAACGCCACGTCGGCGGGCACGTACGCCAGCCGCCGGTGGGCCCGGGCGACGTCGGCGGCGTCGGTGTCGAACACCCAGGCGCGGCCGGCGGTCGGGCGGGCCTGTCCCAGCAGCATCCGGATGGTGGTCGACTTCCCGGCGCCGTTGGGGCCGAGGAAACCGAACACCTCCCCGGCCGCCACCTCCAGGCAGAGGTCGTCGACGGCCACCACACGGCCGTACCGTTTGCCGAGATTGACGGTGCGCAGCGCAGCACTGCTCATGGCGGAGGTCCTTACCGGCCGACGTGGATATGACCGCCGACCAGACTTCCCGGCACACCAGGGCTCACCGTACCCCCCGGCCTCCACCCCGCGGGCGCGCCGGTCTATCCATCCACCGCCATCGAACCCTACTCTCCGGTACATGCCTCGAATCCCCAGTGCCCTGGCGGCCGTCGTCACCCTCGCCGGCGCCTGCGTCGCGGTCCTGACCGCCGCCCCGGCCGCCCTCGCCGCGAGCGGCGCCTTCACCGCGCTGACCTACAACGTCGCCGGGCTCCCGGAGGGCCTGTCCAGCGCGCCGACCCCGCGCGCCTCCGCGACCACCGCGATCGGCCAGCGCCTCGGGCCGTACGACGTCGTGCACGTCCAGGAGGACTTCAACTACCACGCCGCGCTGTACGCCGCGGACAGCCACCCCCATCGGACGCCGACCAGCGGCGGCGCCGGCATCGGCAGCGGACTCAACACGCTGTCCGGCCTCTCCTCCGACACGGACGACTTCGAGCGCGTGCGCTGGAACTCCTGCCGGCTCGACTCCGGCGACTGCCTGACCCCGAAGGGGTTCAGCTTCCAGCGCGCGCGCCTGGCCGAGGGCGTGTTCGCCGACTTCTACAACCTGCACACCAACGCCGGCACCAGCGCCGGGGACCAGGCGGCCCGGGCCGACAACCTCCACCAGCTCAGCGCGTTCATCGCGACGCACTCGGCCGGCAACGCCGTGCTGGTCATGGGTGACACGAACACCCGATACACGCGCGCCGCGGACACCATCGCCGAGTTCGCCGCGGCCAACGGGCTCACCGACGCCTGGGTGCAACGCGAGCGCGGCGGGGTGGCGCCGGCGAAGGGCAGCGACGCGCTGCTCTGCGACGAGAACGCGGTCACCGACGCCTGCGAGGTGGTCGACAAGGTCCTCTACCGCGGCAACCGGCTCGTCACGCTGAACGCCCTGGACTACCACAACCAGCACGCCGCCTTCCGGGACGACAACGGCCGCAGGCTGTCCGACCACGACCCGATCAGCGTCACGTTCTCCTGGTCGGCCAACCCCGCGTACCGGATGAGCGAGCAGTTCGGCGGCCCGCACGGCGGCTTCTACACCGACCTCGACCGCGTCCCGGCCGGCGCCCGGGCCACCTCCCTCAGCCTGCGGTCCGGCTCCCGGGTGGACCAGATCGGCCTCACCCTGAGCGACGGCGCCGTGCTCGCCCACGGCGGCGCCGGCGGGACCGCCGCGACCCTCGCCCTGGGCCCGGAAGAGTACGTGAGCTCGGTCCGGCTCTGCCGGGGCCGGCACGACAACACGACGCGGATCTTCTTCGCGCAGTTCACCACCAGCGCCGGCCGCACCCTGGCCGGCGGCGCCACGACCGGGGACTGCGTCACCCGCACGACGCCGGACGGCTGGGCCCTGGCCGGTTTCCACGGCCGCTCCGGCGACGAGGTGGACAAGCTCGGCCTCGTCTACACGAAGCGGCCCTGATGGCCATCAGGTGAACAGCCGCCCGCGGGGCTTGTCCGGGACAACAAGCTCAGTGATTATTGAGTCAATGAGCACTGAGCGGCAGCGGGTGGGGGAGCGGGCGCGGATCCACGCCGCGCTGGGTGACCCGGCGCGCCTGGCGATCGTGGACGCGCTGAGCCTCGGCGATGCCTCGCCGGGCGAGATCGCCCACGACCTCGCCCTGCCGACGAACCTGGTCGCGCACCACGTCAAGGTCCTGGCCGCGGCCGGGTTGGTGGAACGCACCCGCTCCGAGGCCGACCGCCGCCGCACCTACCTGCGGCTGCGCCCCGAGACCCTGGGCCTGCTGGCCGGGCCCCGGCTGCCCGACGCCGACCGGGTCGTCTTCGTGTGCACCCACAACTCGGCCCGTTCCCAGCTGGCCGCCGCGTTGTGGGCCGACCGCACCCACCGGCCCGCCGCGTCCGCCGGGACCCACCCGGCGCCGCGGGTCCACCCGCGGGCGGTCCGGGTCGCCCGCCGGCACGGGCTGCGGCTGAACCCGGCCGGCCCCGCGCACGTCGCCGACGTGGTCACCGACCAGGACCTGGTCATCGCGGTCTGCGACAACGCCCACGAGGACCTGACCGGCGCCGTCCGGCCGCGGCTGCACTGGTCGGTGCCCGACCCGGTGCGGGCCGGCACCGACGCGGCCTTCGAGGCCGCCTACGCCGACCTCGCCGGGCGCATCGAGCGTCTCGCGCCGCCCGGTCCGCCGGCCCCACCCGTACGTCCCGCCTGACCTGCCCACCACCTGGAGAAACCGTACTCATGAACCCTGTTGCGACCTGGCGGCGCCTGCTCGCCGAGTTCGCCGGCACCGCGCTGCTGGTGACCGCCGTCGTCGGCTCGGGCGTCATGGCGACCACCCTGTCGCCGGACGACGTCGGGCTGCAGCTGCTGGAGAACTCGGTCGCGACCGCGTTCGCCCTCGGCGCGCTGATCCTCACCTTCGGGCCGGTCTCCGGCGCGCACTTCAACCCGGTCGTCTCGGCCGCCGACTGGTTCCTCGGCCGCCGCGCCGGCACCGGCCTGACCGCCGGCGACCTCGGCGGCTACGCCCTGGCCCAGACCCTGGGCGCGATCGCCGGGTCGATCCTGGCGAACCTCATGTTCGACCTGGCCGCCGTCGACTTCTCCGGCCGGGACCGTTCCGCCGGTCACCTGTGGCTGGGCGAGGTCGTCGCCACCGCCGGGCTGATCCTGCTGATCTTCGCCCTGGCCCGCTCCGGCCGGTCCGCGGTCGCCCCGGCCGCGGTCGGCGCCTACATCGGCGCCGCGTACTGGTTCACCAGCAGCACCAGCTTCGCCAACCCCGCGGTCACGATCGGCCGCGCCTTCACCGACACCTTCGCCGGGATCGCCCCGGCGTCCGTGCCCGGCTTCGTCGTCGCGCAGCTCGTCGGTCTCGCGGCCGGGGCCGCCCTGACCCTGGCCCTCTACCCCGGCGTGGGCCAGGCGGCCGACGAGGTGGTCGTCGCCCACGACGGGGGCACCGCGCCCACCCACGCCGGCCGGCCCTGACCGCGCCGCCGCCCCACCCCGACAACCACACCAGGAGATGTCTCCGATGAGCAAGCCCAGCGTCCTGTTCGTCTGCGTGCACAATGCCGGCCGTTCCCAGATGGCCGCCGGCTGGCTACGCCACCTCGCCGGCGACACCGTCGAGGTCCGCTCGGCCGGCTCCGCGCCCGCCGAGGCCGTCAATCCGGCCGCCGTCCAGGCCATGGCCGAGGTCGGCATCGACATCACCGGCCAGACCCCGAGGAAGCTCGCCTGGGAGACCGCCGAATCCTCCGACGTGATCATCACCATGGGCTGCGGCGACGCCTGCCCGGTCTTCCCCGGCAAGCGCTACGAGGACTGGAAGCTCGAGGACCCGGCCGGCCGGGGCGTCGAGGCCGTACGCCCGATCCGCGACGAGATCAGGACCCGGGTCGAGCACCTGCTCACGGAGCTGGCCCCGGCCACCTGACCGGCCCGTGCCGCCGCGTGGGGTGTCCTGTCAGGGCTTCGACGTCACCCGGGGTGCGGATGCGGCTCACCGTCGCGTGGGTCTGCCGAGCGGGGCGATCCGGTGTCCTGTCCGGGTGGCGTGTACCGCAGGCAGACCAGGACGATGTCGTCGTCGGTGGGGGAGTCGTCGGTCATGCGCGCGACGATGCCGTCGGCGACGGCCGGCAGGGTCCGGGCGGTCAGACCGGCGGCGACCGTCTCGAGGCGGGCGATGCCGGCGGTGAGGGTGGTGCGGCGGCGTTCGATGAGGCCGTCGGAGTACATGACGATCAGAGCGCCGGGCTCCAGCGTGATCTCTGCCCTGGGGCGGCGCCGGGTGTCGCGGTCGTCGTGGTACCGGTAGATCGCGGGGGCCCGGGCGTGCTCGAGCCGTTGCGGGGGCCGGCCGGGGGCGAGCACGAGCGGCGGCGGGTGCCCGGCCGACGAGTACGTGAGCACGCCGGAACGCGGGTCGATGATGACGCAGACGGCGCTGACCAGCTCGGCGCCGCTCGGTCCGCAGGCGTACTCCTCGAGGGCGTCGAGAACGGCGGCCGGGTCGGCCGGGGTGTGGGGTACGAAGGCGGCGGTGACGGCCCGGAGCCGGCCCATGATGATCGCCGCGTCCATGGTGTGCCCGGCCACGTCGCCGATGACCACGCCGATGCGGCCGTCCGGCCAGGCGAACGTGTCGTACCAGTCGCCGCCGACCTCCAGGAGCTCGTCGCCGGCCCGGTAGCGGGCCTCGATGCCCAGGTGGGGATGGGACTCGACCCGGTCGGGCAGCATGGACCGCTGGAGCCGGACGGCGATGTCGTGTTCCCGCTGGCGGATGTGCGCCGACATCAGGACCACGCCGATGCGCCGGGCCAGGTCCTCGAAGAAGGCCAGATCGTCGGGCCGGTACGGCGCGCGCCCGGGCTCGCTGAGCCCGATCATGAGCGCTCCCGACTTCGCGTCGCTGAGCGCCAGTGGCACGGCCAGGTGCGAGCGGGTGCCCAGCCGGGCGAGCAGCTGGGTCGCGTCGGGGGAATACCGGGCGTACTCCGCGATCATGTCCGGGGCGATGCTCAGGAGCTGGGCAGTCCCGGCCGCGGCGGCGTGCAGCGAATCGGGCTGTCCGGCGCCGAGCCGGTGCTCGGTCCGCAGGCGGCGCAGGATCTGCGCCTTCTCATGGTCGCGGTGGGTGAGCGCGAGGAGGAAGTCGTCCTCGCCGGGCGCCTCCACCGTCGCGTAGTCGGCGACCCGGGGCACCAGGACATCGGTCAGAGCTTGCACCTGGGCCGCGACCGTGTGGTGGCGTTCCAGGGTGCTGAGCACGTCGACGACCAGTTGCGCACGAGCGTGCCGATCGTGCCGGGCCTGCTCCTCCGCGGCCTTGCGGATCGCCGCCCAGGTGCGCTCGGCGGCATCGGTGATCAGCGTCAGGTCGTCGGGAACCCAGCTCCGCGGCTCGAGGTCGTGCACCGCCACGGCGGCCACCGGGCGGTTCTGCCGCACCACGGGCACGACGACGTAGGCCCCGGCGCCGAAACCGGCGGGCGACTCGGGGCCGGCCGCGTCGACGACGACGGGCTGCCCGGCCCGGAACGCCGTCATACGGTCCGCCCCGTAGTCGTCCAAGGGGTGCCGGGTCCGCAGGCCGGGCAGGTCCGGACAGTGCTCGGCCAGCACGGTCGCGTACTCGACGTGCTCGTCGATCTCCAGGTAGCGGACCCGGCCGGCGCGCAGGTGCCGGGCCAGGGTCCGGGCCGCCCCGGCGGCGATCTGCGCCGGGTCCGTCAACGACTCCAGCACGTCGGCCAGCCGCGTGCGGAAGGCGTTGATCGCCGCGGCGGCGTTCAGCGTGAGCTGGGCCAGTTTCCGTTCGGTGACGTCGGCGCTGGTTCCGACGTAACCGAGGAACACGCCGTCCGGGCCGATCCGGGGGCTGCCCCACGATTCCAGCCAGCGCCACTGCCCGTCCGCGTGCCGGACGCGGACCTCGCCGTGGAAGGGGCGGCGTTCGGCGACGGCGGCGAGGAAGTCGCGCCCGTACTGCCGACCGTCGTCGGGGTGGGTCAGCATCTGCCACCGCTCCGCCCGCATCTGGTGGCGGCTGACGCCGAAGAACGAGCAGAAGGTGGCATTGACCCACTCCTGCCGGCCGGCGGAGTCGTGCTGCCAGATCAGCAACGGCAGGTTGTCGGCCATGGTGCGGAACCGTTCCTCGCTCTCCCGCAGGGCCGCCTGCGAGGCGAGGCGTTCGGAGACGTCGATGGACAGCCCGACGACGCCGACGAGCTCGTCACCGCGGATGATCGGGCTGTTGACGACCATCGCGGTGAAGGTGGAACCGTCCTTGCGCTGAACCTCGAACTCCCCGCGCCAGCTGTCGCCCCGGCGCAGCGCCGACATGATCGAGCGGGCCTGGTCCGCCGTCGTCAACGTCGGGGTCACCTCGATGATCGATCGCCCGATGACCTCGGCCGCCGTCCACCCGTACATGACCTCGGCGAAACGGTTCCAGACGACGATGCGCCCGTCGAGGTCGGTGGCGATGATGCCCTGTTCCGCCGCGTTCAGCAGGAGAGCCGCCAGTCCCGTGTCGGCCCCGCTCGCGGCGGTCCGCTCAGCTCCGAAGACGTCCATCTCAACCATGGCCCGACCCCTCCCCGCCCGCCGGTTCGCCGATGGCCATGGCGAAGCGGACCGTCGTGCCGTCGGCGGCGAAGCGGGTGCGTACCAGGTCGGTCATCAGGTTGACCAGCAGCAGCCCGCGCCCGGACAGTTGCGTGGGCGGCACCGGCCGCCGGCCCGCCAGCGGGTCGTCGAGCCGGCCCCGGTCGCGCACGTCGCCGGTCAACATCCCGTCGCCGGTCCAGATCCGGAGCGTTCCGCCGCCCCCGCCGTGCTTGATCGCGTTCGTGGCCAGCTCGCTCACCACGACAGCCACCGTGTTCACCCGGCGCTCGGGCATCCCGGAGCGGCGGGCCTGCGCCACGGCCGCCTGTCTGACCCGGCCCAGGTTGGCCAGATCGAACGACATGTGCAGCGCCCCGACCGGCTCGGGCAGGGGCCGGTCGGCAGCGGCCAGCACGTCCGTGGCGGCGTAGCGTTCGCTGCGGAGCAGGCCCTCTCCCTGGATCACCGTCGGGTGGGTGGCCAGCACGTCGGCCAGCGCCGCCTCGTCGAGCGCCGGCCGGGCGTAGGGGCACATGATGGCGATCGGGCGCTCGGCGAGCGCCAGGTTGACGAGAGCCTCGTGCTGCACGCAGGCGGCGAGCTCCTCGGGCGTGCGGCCGGGCCACACCGGCTCGCTGACGATGCGCACGCGGTCGGCGGGGAAGGCGTCGGCGAAGGCGTACAGCACCGCCGGGAGGATCCGTCCCGGATTGCGGCCGACGTCGGTCATGTCGATCAGGCGCACCCGGCCGGCGTCCCCGCGCAGGGCGTCCTCGATCATCACGAGGTGGGCCGGCGGCACGGCGACGGCGACCGGCTCCCCCGCGGCGAGTCCGCCGCGGACGAACCCCATCACCTCGACCAGGTATTCCTCGGCGCTCGCGTACAGCAGAGCCGAGTGACAGCAGACCTCGGACGGGGCCATGGCGGCAACGACCTCCTGCTCGGCGAACGCGGCGACCGCCGGGGCAGCGCCTGTCACCGCCGAGACAACCACAAAGGCCGCCGCAACCGCACACCTGGACGGCCCGCGGATGGCGCCACCGGCCGTTCCCGCCACCGGAAACGCACAGCGAGTCCGTTCCTCGCGCCGCCGGGCCGTCCTACCGTGGCGCTGACCATCGCTGTCGTCCCACGACTCCACCGGCGGCACGCGACCTCCACTACCGACTCGAGGCGACGTGCCTGAGCTACCCGAATCGATCCGATCCCCGGCGACCGCAGCCGTCGTTCCCCTGCTGGAGCGCACGTTCGACCGGAACGCCCTCACCCTCATCCGTCGCGAGCTGGGCCGCTACGGCCGGGCGGCGGGGCTCAACGACCGGCTGCTGTCGAACCTCATCCTCGCGGTCAACGAGATCACCACCAACGCCGTCCGCCACGGCGGCGGTGTGGGGCATCTGCGCCTGTGGCAGGACGGCACCAGCCTCTGGTGTGCCATCGAGGATCAGGGACCGGGCATCTCCGCCGAGCTCCTCGAACGCTCCTACCGGCGGCAGCCGGGGTACGTGGGCGGCCACGGCCTGTGGCTCACCCGGCACATCTGCGACGCGGTCGACATCCAGGCCATCTGGCCGCGGGGCACCTGCGTCACCTTGCGCTACGAACGGCCGGCGAAGCTCGGGTGACGGCGATGGGGGAGCAGCCGATGGACCCCACGGACGCGGTTCCCCTGCCGGAGGTGCGGTTCGGGCCCCCGGTGCGGGATGCGGGCGGCCTGCACATCAGCGTCGGCGGCGACATCGACATGACCACCGGCGACCTGTTCACCCGTACGCTGCACGACGTTCTCGTCGAGACCGACGTCGCCGCCGTCACGCTCGACATCGGGCAGCTCCACTTCATCGACTCCAACGGCGTCACCGCGCTCATCCGAAGCCAGTGGGCGGCCCGCGAGCGCGGCATCCGCCTGACGATCAGCAACGCCTGTGGTCCCGTCCGCGAGATCCTCGAGATGCTCGACGTCTACGAGACGCTGAGCGGGGGCACTCCACCGGCTCCGCACGAGCGGTGAACCGCTCGAGCCCGTCGCCGATCGGCTTCATCGGCCTGTAAGGATTTCGCCAGGGCGCTCGGACGTATGGTCGGTGCACCATACGCCGGACGAGAGGTGGCGGACGATCGTGATGCGCAGGCTGGTTCTTCTCGGCGTGGTCATGGCCGTGGTGCTGAGCGGCTGCGGCTCGGGCGGTGACCGCACCGGCCCGACGGGAGACACGGGCCCGAGCGGCGCGGCCGGTCCCGGAGCGGGCGGTTCGCTCCTCGCCTTCTCCGGCACCACCATCGACGGCAAACCGTTCGACGGGAAGTCGCTGGCCGGCAAGCCGGCGGTGCTGTGGTTCTGGGCGCCGTGGTGCCCCGTATGCCTGCAGCAGGCGCCGGGGGTACGGGCCGCCGTCGAGCAGTACGGCGACCGGGTCACCATCGTCGGGGTGGCCGGCCTGGACAAGGCCGCCGCGATGCCCGAGTTCGTCCGCCTGGCGAAGGTGGAGTCGATCACCAACCTCTCCGACGAGGCCGGCGCGGTGTGGAAGCACTTCGGCATCACCTCCCAGAGCACCTTCGTGCTGCTCGACGCGGCCGGGCAGCCGACCGGCCGGGGCGTGCTCAGCGCGGACCAGGTGCCCGGCAAGGTCAAAGAGCTGCTGGACGCCCCGTGACCGGGCGGGGCCCCGCGCTGCCGGTACGCAACGGCGATCCGACATGACCGAGGTGCCGTTCGCGCTGGCGGTCGCCGCGGGCACGCTCGCCGCGCTCAACCCCTGCGGTTTCGCGCTGCTGCCGGTGTATCTGACCATCCTGGTCACCGAGGACCAGCAGTCCCGGGCCAGCGCGGTGGCCCGGGCCGCGATCAGCACGGCGGCCATCGTGAGCGGGTTCGTGGCCGTGTTCGCGCTGTTCGGGCTGGCGCTCGCCCCGGTCGCCGGGGTCGTGCAGGCGCGGCTGCCGTGGTTCACGATCGTGCTGGGCCTGGCCCTGGTCGGGCTCGGCGGGTGGCTGCTCGGCGGCCGGAGCCTGCCCGGGATCAGCCGGCTGGCCCGGCGCGGGCCGGCGGCGACCCGGACCATCCCGGCCATGGCCGCCTTCGGCGCGAGCTACGCGCTCACGTCGCTGAGCTGCACCATCGGGCCGTTCCTGGCGATCGTCGTGTCCAGCTTCCGGGCCGGGTCGCCGCTGGCCGGGCTGCTGCTCTTCCTCGGGTACGCGGCCGGCATGGGCATGGTCGTCGGCATCGCGGCGCTCGCCCTGGCCCTGGCGCGCACCTCGCTGATCGGCCGGATGCGCCGGCTCGCGCCGCTGGTCTCGCGGGCCGGTGGCCTGGTGATCGCGCTCGCCGGCGCCTACGTCGCCTACTACGGCTGGTTCGAGCTGCGGGTGCTGCGTGGCGACCCGGCGGACGACCCGGTCATCGGGGCCGCCCTCACGGTGCAGGGGTGGTTCTCGGGCGCGGTCGCCGAGCTGGGCGTGCCGGTTGTCGTGATGGCCTTCGCCGCTGTGCTGGGGGTGGCGGGCGCTGCCGTCTGGCGGTCCCGGTCGCGCAGACGGGTACGGCAGCAGACCGGTTGACGACCGGTCGGCGGGCGCCCGCCGCCGCTGCTTGCCCGCTGATCGCCGTCCGCCGTCCGCCGTCCGCCGCTTGTTCGCCGCCGCCTGCTGCCCGTTGCTCGCCGCCGCCTGCGCGCCCGCCGCTGCCTGCCGCCCGTCACGCGCCGCTGCCCGCGCGCCCGTTGCTCGCCGCCGTCCGCCGTCCGCCGTCCGCCGCCTGCCGTTCGCCGCCGCCTGCCGTCCGCCGCTTGCTCGCCGTCATCCGCCGCGCGCGCCCGCCGCTTGCTCGCCGCCCGTCGCCGCCTGTAGCCCGCCCCCCTGTCGCCCGGCTTGCTCGCCGCCGCTCGCCCGCTGCTGTCGGGTCAGGTCTCGACCCGGGCGGATCCAGCGGGCCGACGCAACGATTTACATAGATGTCATTGATTGTTACCGTTCACAGCACTGGTGCTCAAGCGGAGGTGGCGGCATGGTCCGGTCACGAAGGTATGCGGGCTGGCGCACCGTGGTCGCGGCGGTCCCGATGCTCGCGCTCGCGGTGACGGCAGGCGGCGCGATGGCCGGCGAGGCGGCCGTTGCCGCACCCGCACCCCCCGTGGCCGCGCCGCCCGCGGTGGCCGCACCCGCGCCCGCTCCGGCGGTGGCCGCCGTGGCCACGCCTCCCATGGGCTGGGCGTCGTGGAACAGCTTCGCCGCGCAGATCAACTACTCCGTCATCAAGGCGCAGGCGGATGCGATGGTGTCCACCGGTCTCAAGGACGCCGGCTACCAGTACGTCAACATCGACGAGGGCTGGTGGCAGGGCACCCGGGACGCCGCCGGCAACATCACGGTCGACACCAACGAGTGGCCGGGTGGCATGAAAGCCATCGCCGACTACATCCACGGCAAGGGCCTCAAGGCCGGCATCTACACCGACGCCGGCCGCGACGGGTGCGGCTACTACTACCCGACCGGGCGACCGGCCGCGCCCGGCAGCGGCAGTGAAGGCCACTACGCGCAGGACTTCCTCCAGTTCTCCCAGTGGGGCTTCGACTTCGTCAAGGTGGACTGGTGCGGTGGCAGCGCCGAAGGGCTGGACGCCCGTACGGCGTACCAGGCGATCAGCGCGGCGATCGACCGGGCGGCGGCCCAGACCGGACGGCCCCTCGTGCTGTCGGTGTGCAACTGGGGCGAGCAGAGCCCGTGGACCTGGGCCCCCGCGCTGTCCACGATGTGGCGCACCAGCCAGGACATCATCTACTGGGGGCAGAGCCCGTCGATGGACCGGGTGCTCGGCAACTTCGACGCCGCGCAGCACCCCGCGGCCCAGAGCGCCGGGCACTACAACGACCCCGACATGCTCGTCGTCGGCATGCCCGGCTTCACCGCCGCGCAGAACCGGACCCACATGGGCCTGTGGGCCATCTCCGGCGCCCCGCTGCTGGCCGGCAACAAGCTCACCGAGATGAGCGGTGACACCCGTTCCGTGCTGACGAATCGGGAGGTCATCGCCGTCGACCAGGACCCGCTGGGACGGCAGGGCGGCAAGGTCGCGGAGGCGCAGGCGGGCCTGCAGGTGTACAGCAAGACGTTGTCCGGCTCCGGCCGGCGGGCCGTGCTGCTGCTCAACCGCACCGGTTCCTCGGCCCCCGTCACCGCCCGGTGGGCGGACCTGGGCCTCACCGGGCCGGCGGCCGTACGTGATCTCTGGCGGGCGGCCGACGTGGGCCGGTTCGACGGCAGCTACACCGCGACGGTGCCGGCGCACGAGGCTGTGCTGCTCACCGTGACCGGCACCGATGGCGGCGGGGGAGGCCAGACCGCCGCGCGCAGCATCGTGGGCGCCGTGTCGGGACGGTGCGTCGACATCAACAACTTCGCCACCGCCAACGGCACCCAGGCCCAGCTGTGGGACTGCAACAGCCAGTCGAACCAGGCCTGGACGTACACCTCGGCCGGCCGGCAGCTGACGATCTACGGCGCCAAGTGCCTGGACGCGTACAACCAGGGCCGCGCCAACGGCACCGCCGTGGTGATCTGGGACTGCAACAACCAGGCCAACCAGCAGTGGAACGTCAACACCGACGGCACCATCAGGGGCGTGCAGTCCGGGCTGTGCCTGGACGCGGCCAACGCCGGCACGGCCAACGGCACCAAGCTGGTGCTGTGGAGCTGCAACGGCTCGGCCGGTCAGCGGTGGACACTGCGGTAACGAACGCCCGGCGAACGTCGCTACCACACGGAGTTGCGCGCCGGCGGGTCTGCAACTGCTGCGCAGAAGGTTGACACCGGACGAGCGCAGAGTTCTTACGAACCTCTTGCGGCTTCATCGTTTACCGTGCGCGTCGCGTACCTTTCCCCGGAGCGACTCGCGGCGGTATGGAGGCTCGGATGCGTGGCTGCGGTTTGACCAGGTGGCGCCGGGCTCGTCTCCGGCGACGGCGAGGGCGCGCTCCCGGCCGCATCGGCGGCGAGACCGAGGAGCGGCACCTGATGGTCGACGCCTTCGACCGCGCTGCCGCGAGCAAGCCGCGCTGCCGCGAGCAGGCCGCGTCGGCGCGAGCAGGCCGCGCTGCCGCGAGCAGGCCGCGCTGCCGCGGCAAGCCGCGTCGGCGCGGGCCGGGAGCCGCGCCGCCGCCGGCCGGAAGCCGCGTTCGCGCCCGACGGACAACCGCCGCTCTCGCCCAGCAAGGATGCCGCACCCCTCCCGATGAACAACCGTCTCCTCCCGACCGACCGGTGGTGCCATGATCGACGCGAACCCTGACCCCCGTCAGCCCCGCCCGAGCGCGGCCCGCACCCTGGTGCTCGTGATGCTGGGGCCGGTGCTCCTGGCCCTGGCCGGCCTCGCCCACCCGAGCGGGCTGTCCGCCGCGACGGCGCAGCACTGGGTATGGCTGCACATCGTTCTGCTGCCGGTCTTCCCCCTGCTGGCGCTGGGGTTCGTGGTGCTGTTGCGCGAGCGGCCACGAACCCGTACCGCCGGGGTGGCCCGGATGGTCGCCTGGGTCTGCGCGGCGGTCTACGCCGCCGGCTACACCGGCCTGGACGCGGTGGCCGGGATCGGCGCGGGCACCGTCGCCGGGCAGCCGGGAGACCCGGCCGAGCTGCGACGACTGGTGCTGGCGCTCTACGACACGGGCGACGGGCTCGGGGCCGCCGGCGTGTACGCCTTCCTCGCCGCCACGCTGGCCGCGGCGCTGTCGCTGGGCAGCAGCCACGGCATCCGGGTGCTGCCCGGCACCGTGGTGCTGCTCGCCGCCGGCTGGTCCTTCATCGACAGCCACATCTTCGCGCCCCGGGGAGTGCTGACCATGCTCGCCATGGCCGCCGGGTTCGCGCTCTGGACCTGGGCCGGGCTGCGGCGGGCACCGAGCCGGCGCCCGCCGCAGGCGGTGACGATCGACCGTTGATCAGCCGCGTCTGTTCTGGTGGATCCCGCCGGTGTAGGTGACCGGGGTGCCGTCGGCTGTCCCGGCGTTGTCGCGTCGAGGCGTACGCCGGGGTGAGAGCGGGTGGCTGTGGCGGCGGGCGGCCGCCACAGCCGTCGCTACCCGGTCAGCGCCGGGTCCACTGCTGGTTGGTGGCGCCGGTGCAGGTCCACAGCAGGGTCAGTGTGCCGTTGGCGGTCTGGTTGTTGTTGACGTCCAGGCAGAGGCCGGACTGGTTGCCGCGAATGGTGCCGTTGCTCTGGAAGGTCCATTGCTGGTTGGCGCCGCCGTTGCAGTCCCACAGCTGCGCCTTGACCCCCGCGGTGGCGTTGGTCGGCGCGTCGAGGCACTTGCCCAGCGACTGCAGGGTCTGGCCGGAGGCGGTCCACTTCTGGTTGGCGGCGCCGTTGCAGTCCCAGATCACCGGCTGGGTGCCGTTGGTGGTGTTGCTGTTCGGCACGTCCAGGCAGCGCCCGGACGAGGTGCTGACCAGGCTGGTCGAGGAGGGCACCGGCGGCTCGCCGCCGGTGCCGCCGCTGACCCGGTAGACGACCGTGCCGTGGGCGGGCACGCTCGCGCTGATCGTGCCGCTGGTGGTCGTCGTCGCCCCGCTCCAGGCGTCGACCAGGTTGTACGACGACGCTCCGGTCCGGCCGATCGCGGCGGCCGTGGTGGAGATCGTCCGGGTGCCGCCGCTCTGGTTGAACAGGGCCACCGCGACATCGCCGTTGGCCAGCCGCTTGGCCAGCACCCGCTGGTTGGCGTCGCCCGCGACCTGGACGCCCTGCAGGCCGAGGCTGTCCTGGTTGATGGCGATGAGGCGGGGGTTCTTGAGGATCGTCTGGGTGGCGGCGCTCATGTTCCGGATGTCGTTGCCGGCGATCAGCGGCGCGGCCATGATCGCCCACATGGCGAAGTGGGAGCGCTGCTCGGTGTCGGTCAGGGTGCCCCGGCCGACCTCCATCATGTCCGGGTCGTTGAAGCCACCCGGTCGCGCGTACCCGGCCAGCGGCACGTTGACGTTGATGATGTTCTGGACGCCCATCGGGTAGTCGTTGACCTGGTTGGTGCTCCAGACCAGCTGGATGTCCTCGGTGGTGCGCCAGATGTTGGCCACGTCGCCCCAGTTGCGCTGCGGCCCGGTCTTCGAGTGGATGCTGTTGGAGTTGATGCTGTAGAGGATCGGCCGGCCGGTGGCGGCCAGCGCGTCGCGCATCCTGGCGAAGGTGGCGACCTGGTCGTTGATGGTGCCGGTGGGTGAGCACCAGTCGTACTTCAGATAGTCGACACCCCAGGCCGCGAACTGCCGGGCGTCCTGGGCCTCGTGGCCCTGGCTGCCGGTGGCGCCGGGGTAGGAGCCGAAGTACTGCGCGCAGGTCTTGTCCAGCGGCGCCTGGTAGAGCCCGAACTTCAGCCCCTTGCTGTGCAGGTAGTCGCCGAGCGCCTTCATGCCGCTGGGGAAGCGGGTGGGGTCGCCCTGCAGGTTGCCGCTGGAGTCGCGGTTGGGGTTCATCCAGCAGTCGTCGACCACCACGTACTGGTAGCCCGCGTCCCGCATGCCGGAGCTGACGATGCTGTCGGCCATGCCCCGGATCAACGATTCGCTGATGTTGCAGAAGAACGTGTTCCAGCTGTTCCACCCCATCGGGGGCGTACGGCCCACCCCGTTGTCCAGGGCCTGCGCCGGCGAGGCGGTCGCGACGAACGCGGTTCCCGACAGCAGCAGGAGCCCCGCGGCGAGCATGGTTCGGAGACGTCTCATGGGCTATCGACCTGACCAGACCTGGTTGGCGGCGGCGGTGCAGGTCCACAGCTGGACCAGGCTGCCGGCGGCGGTGGCGTTGTTCCTGACGTCCAGGCACAGGCCGGACGCCACGTTGCTGATCGTGCCGTTGGCGTTGCGGTTCCAGCGCTGATTGGCTCCGCCGGAGCAGTCCCACAGCTGCACCTTGACCCCCGCGGTGGCGTTGGTCGGTGAGTCGAGGCACTTGCCCAGCGACTGCAGGGTCTGGCCGGAGGCGGTCCACTTCTGGTTGGCGGCGCCGTTGCAGTCCCAGATGATCGGCTGGGTGCCGTTGGTGGTGTTGCTGCCCGGCACGTCCAGGCAGCGCCCGGAGCCGGCCCCGACCAGCGCGCCGCCGGTGGGGGTGCCGGTGGTCTCGCCGATGGTGCCGGGAACCGACCGCAGCGCGGCGTACCAGGTCGCGGCCATCTTGTCGTAGCCGCCGGCGGTGGGATGGATGCCGTCGATGAGGTCCGCGGTCGTCAATGCGGCGTGCATGTCGACCAGGTGGACCCGCTTGCCGCTGTTCACCTTGCCCTGCACGATGCCCGGAAGGGCGGCGTTGAAGGTGCGCGCGGCCGCCTCCTGGCCGGCCGACGCCAGCGGAATGATCGTCGCCACGAACACGTCCGCGGCGGGCGCGGCCGCGGTGATGTGGTCGAGCAGGGTGGAGAGCCGGCTCGGCGCGGAGGACACGTTGTAGTTCTGCAGGATGTCGTTGGTGCCGATGTGCAGCAGAACGGTACGGGGGCCGGTGGCGCCCAGCCACCCGGTGATGTTCGCGTCGATCTGGTCGATCCGCCAGCCCGGATGGCCCTCGTGGTCGTGGTCGCCGAGGGCGGCCGGGCCGTTGAACTGCGTGCCGACGAAGTCGACACGGTAGCCCGCGCCGGCCAGCCGCTGCCAGAGCCCGATGCGGTAGCCGCCGGGCACCTGGGTGCCCTCGGTGATCGAGTCGCCGAGCGGCATGACGCGGGTCCCGCCGTTGGACTCCGCCGCCGCGGGGCCGGCTTGCGTGACGGCGCCGGTCAGGGTGAGTCCCACGCTCAGGGCGGCGGCGAGGAGCCATCTTCTTCGTTTGGGCATCGCTTTCCTTTCGGCGGTCCGCCGTGTCCGCGGCGGCACCGGCAGGTACTGGGTGTGAACGTTAACAACGTAATTCTCAAGGTTGCCAGAATGTTTCCGGACATTCAAGAGTAGGAATTTGATAAGCGGGTGCCGACTTAGTGATGCGGCCGTGCATAACGCTTTTTCGGAATGAGCGACGGCGCCGGTGGTCGACCACGGCAGGCCGCGCCCTCCGAAAGTTTCGGGCGAGAAGATCGCAAGAGTGGCCGCAAGCTTGCGACTCGGGAGCGCACCAGGCGGCCACCTTAACCGCGTTGAACTGGGAAAATCGCTGGGGAGCGGGTTCTGAGCGTGGGTTTGAATTCCGGTGTGTTTCCGGAAGTTGTTGACTTTCGCGACGGCGTCCATCGATACTCGTGCCACTGATCGATCGGTCTGTATGTGCGCCCGGCCCGCCCGTCTTGCCCATCCCGCCTGGTCGCCCCGCCAGGCTTTCCCCGAGGAGGAAGTCCGCGATGCAAGAATCCCCGACGTACCCGAAGTCCCGCAGACGCGGCTTGATCAGAACGCTGTTCGGCGCCGGCTGCGCGCTGGCCGTCGCGGTCGCCGGCACGGTGATGACCGTCGATGCCAGCGCCGAGGCCAACCGGACCGTCACGTCGAACACCACCGGCAGCCACAACGGCTACTTCTTCTCGTTCTGGAAGGACAGCGGCAACGTCTCCATGACGCTGGGGCCGGACGGCAACTACACCTCCCAGTGGAGCAACGTCAACAACTGGGTCGGCGGCAAGGGCTGGGCGACCGGCGCCCGCCGCACGATCAACTACTCCGGCTCGTTCAACGTCAACGGCAACGGTTACCTGGCGCTCTACGGCTGGACCCGCAACCCGCTGGTCGAGTACTACGTGGTGGAGAACTTCGGCTCGTACAACCCGAGCACCGGCGCCACGCGGCTGGGCACCGTCACCTCCGACGGCGGCACCTACGACGTCTACCGCACCCAGCGGGTGAACCAGCCGTCGATCGAGGGCACCGCGACGTTCTACCAGTACTGGAGCGTGCGGCAGCAGAAGCGCACCGGCGGCACCATCACCACCGGCAACCACTTCGACGCCTGGACCCGGTCGGGCCTGCAGCTCGGCTCGCACGACTACCAGATCATCGCCACCGAGGGCTACCAGAGCAGCGGCAGCTCCAACATCACGGTCAGCAGCGGCGGCACCACGGTCCCGAATCCGAACCCGACGTCCACCACGAACCCGCCGCCGGGCGGGGGTGGCTGCACCGCCGCCCTGAGCGCCGGGCAGTCGTGGTCCGACCGCTACAACCTGAACGTCGCGGTCAGCGGCTCCAGCAACTGGACCGTGACGATGAACGTCGTGGCGCCGCAGAAGGTCCTCTCCACGTGGAACATCTCGGCGAGCTATCCCACCGCCCAGACCCTGGTGGCCAAGCCCAACGGCAGCGGCAACAACTTCGGCGTGACGATCCAGAAGAACGGCAGCACCACCTGGCCGAGCGTTTCCTGCCAGGCCGGCTGACCCGGCCGTCCGGATCCGAGAGGAGGCACGTCGTATGCGCACCCCAGCACGCCGGTGGAGAAAGTCGCTGACCGGCCTGACCGTCGCCGCGTTGGCCGTGGCGAGCGTCGTCGCGATCACCGTCGACGCCACCCCGTCCCAGGCCGCGACCTGCAACGGCTACGTCGGACTGACGTTCGACGACGGACCCTCGGGCAACACGCAGAATCTGCTGAACGCGCTGCGCCAGAACGGCCTGCGCGCCACCATGTTCAACGAGGGCCAGTACGCCGCGCAGAATCCCGGGCTGGTGCGGGCCGAGGTCGACGCCGGCATGTGGGTCGGCAACCACAGCTACACCCACCCGCACCTGACCCAGGGCAGCCAGGCCAGCATGGACTCGGAGATCAGCCGGACCCAGACGGCGATCGCGAACGCCGGCGGCGGCACGCCCAAGCTGTTCCGCCCGCCGTACGGCGAGACCAACGCGACCCTGCGGTCGGTCGAGCAGAAGTACGGCCTGACCGAGATCATCTGGGACGTCGACTCGCAGGACTGGAACAACGCGAGCACCGACGCCATCGTGGCGGCCAACGCGCGGCTGACCAACGGCCAGGTGATCCTGATGCACGACTGGGCGGCCAACACCCTGGCCGCCATCCCGCGCATCGCCCAGGGTCTGGCGAGCCGCAACCTGTGCGCCGGCATGATCTCGCCGTCGACCGGCCGGGCGGTGGCGCCGAGCGGGGGCACCGACCCGGGCCCCGGCCCGACGGCCACCACGCCGCCGCCCGGCAGCGGCAGCTGCACCGCGACGTTGTCGGCCGGCTCGAGTTGGAGCGACCGGTACAACCTGAACGTCGCGGTCAGCGGCTCGAACACCTGGACTGTGACGATGGACATTCCGGCGCCGGAGAAGGTCCTCTCCACCTGGAACATCACGGCGAGTTACCCGACAGCGCAACAGCTGGTCGCCCGGCCGAACGGCAGCGGCAACAACTTCGGCGTGACGATCCAGAAGAACGGCAGCACCACCTGGCCGAGCGTCTCCTGTCGCGTGGCCTGATCCCGGTGACGGCGCGGCGGCTCACCGGCCGCCGCGCCGTCGCTCGTCCCGGGGTGCGGCTCCACGGGCTGGCGGGATGCTGGCGACGGGTGCCATCGTTGCCCCATGAATCATCGGGTCGTGGTGCTGGTGCTGGACGGCGCGAAGCCGCTCGACGTCGGCATTCCCGCGCAGGTCTTCGCGAACCGGCCGACCATGCCGTACCAGGTCTTCGTGTGCGGGGCCGCGCCCGGGCCGGTGGCCGGCGGTGACGGGCTGTCGTACCACGTGGCCGAGGGGATCGAGGCGTTCGCCCACGCCGACACCATCTTCATCCCGGGCTACCGCGAGCCGGCCACGACCGAGCCGCCGGCCGCGGTGGTCGCCGCCCTGCGCGCGGCCCACCGGCGCGGAACCCGGCTCGCGGCCATCTCGACGGGCGCCTTCGCGCTCGCGGCGACCGGCCTGCTGGACGGCAAGCGGGCGACGACCCACTGGCACTACACCAGGGCCCTGGCCGAGAAGCATCCGCAGGTGCGGGTCGACGAGAACGTGCTGTTCGTGGACGAGGGCGACGTGCTGACCTCGGCCGGCGCGGCCTCCGGCCTCGATCTCTGTCTGCACCTGGTACGGCGGGACCACGGCGTCGGACTCTCCACCATCGTGGCGCGGCGCCTGGTCGCGGCGCCGTACCGCAGCGGCGGCCAGGCCCAGTACGTGCCCCGCAGCGTCCCCGAACCGCTCGGCGAGATGTTCGCCGCCACCCGTGAATGGGCCCTGTCGCGCCTGGACGAGCCCCTCACCCTGGACGCGCTGGCCCGCCACGCCCGGGTGTCGGCGCGGACCTTCTCCCGGCGGTTCGTGGAGGACACCGGGTACACGCCGATGCAGTGGGTGTTGCGGGCCCGCGTCGACCTGGCCCGCGAGCTGCTCGAAGTCACCGCCCTGGGCGTGGAGCAGGTCGCCGCCCGCGCCGGTCTGGGCACCGCCGCCAACCTGCGCCTGCACTTCCAGCGGATTCTCGGCACCTCACCGACGGAGTACCGGCACACGTTCGCCTCTTGATCTTGATGGCGAGATCCTTGCGCATAGCGGCGGTGCAGCCACTGTCGCCGGGCCGGCGGGCCACCGACGATGGGGCCATGACTCGCATCGCCATCAACGGATTCGGCCGCATCGGACGCAACACCCTGCGAGCCCTGCTGCGGCGCGACAGCAAGCTCGAGGTGGTGGCCGTCAACGACCTCGCCGCCCCGGAGACCCTGGCCCATCTGCTCAAGTACGACAGCGCACTGGGCCGCCTCGGCCGCCCGGTCGACGTCGACGGCGCCGGCCTGGCAGTCGACGGCCACCGCATCCGCGTCTGCGCCGAGCGCGATCCGGCCGCCCTGCCCTGGGCCGAGCTCGACGTCGACATCGTGCTGGAATCCACCGGCCGCTTCACCGGGGCCCGGGCCGCCCGGGCCCACCTGGACGCCGGCGCCCGGCGGGTGCTGGTCAGCGCCCCCTCCGACGGCGCCGACGTGACCCTGGCCTTCGGCGTCAACACCGGCGCGTACGACCGCGAGCGGCACCTCGTCGTCTCCAACGCGTCCTGCACGACCAACGCGCTCGCCCCGCTGGCCTCGGTGCTGGACGACCTGGCGGTCATCGAACACGGCTTCATGACCACCGTGCACGCGTACACGCAGGAACAGAACCTGCAGGACGGGCCGCACCGCGATCTGCGCCGGGCCCGCGCGGCCGCGGTCAACATCGCCCCCACGACCACCGGCGCCGCCAAGGCGATCGGCAAGGTCCTGCCCCGGCTCGACGGCAAGCTCACCGGCGACTCGATCCGCGTGCCGGTGCCGGTGGGCTCGCTGGTGGAGCTGAACACCACGGTCGCCCGCGCGGTGAGCCGCCAGGACGTGCTGGCGGCGTACCGGGCCGCGGCGGGCGGCGGACTGCACGGCATCCTCGAGTACACCGACGAGCCGCTGGTCTCCAGCGACATCGCCGGCAACCCGGCCTCGGCCGTCTTCGACGCCGCCCTGACCCGCGTGGACGGCCGGCACGTCAAGGTGGTGGCCTGGTACGACAACGAGTGGGGCTTCGCCCACCGGGTCATCGACACCCTCGAGCTGATGGCCGGCTAGTCGCGGCGGCTCAGCCGCCAGTCACCCGAGGCGCTCGCGCAGGAAGCGCAGGGCGCGCGCCTCGTCGAGGATGCCCCCGCCCTCGTGTCCGTTGTAGGGCCACACCTGTAGCTCCCGGTCCCCGCGGTACTCCTGGTAGGCCGCGTACACCGTGGACGGCGGGCAGATCGCGTCCATCAGCGCGACGGAGAACAGCGCCGGCGCGCTCGCCCGGCGGGCGAAGACGACCCCGTCGAAGTAGGCCAGGGTGCGGTGCACCCGGTCCACCCGCTCGCGGTGCACGGCCAGGTAGTCGGCCACCTCGCGGTACGGGTAGGCGTCGGTGATCCGGGTGGCCCGCGGGAAGTCACACAGGAACGGCACGAAGGACACCGCGGCCGCGAGGTCCGAGCGCAGCCCGGCCACCGCCAGCGCGGTGCCGCCGCCCTGGCTGCCCCCGACCACGGCCAGCCGGTCCGGGTCGACCTGGGGGAGCGACCGGGCCGCGTCGACCGCGCGTACGGCGTCGGTGTACAGCCGCCGGTAGTAGTAGTCGGCGGGATCGTTGATGCCCCGGGTGAGCACGCCGGGACCCTGCGGCGCGCCCGAGCCGGGGTCGGGGGTGTCCCCGGTGCTCCAGCCCGAGCCCTGGCCGCGGGTGTCCATGAGCAGGTGCGCGAATCCGGCCGAGGACCAGAAGAGGTTCTCCAGGGCGTTGCCGCGGCCGCCGCCGTAGCCGACGTACTGCACGACCGTGGGCAGCGGCCCGGCCGCGGTCGCGGGGAGCCGGAGCCAGGCCCGGACCGGCTGGCCGGCATAACCCCGGAAGGTGACGTCGTGGGTGGTCACGGTGGTGAGCCCGGTGTCGACCGGCCGCACGCTGACGTCGAGGTCGTGGGCGGCGGCCTCGGCCAGGGTCTTGGCCCAGAAGTCGTCGAAGTCGGCCGGCTCGGTCTGCGTGCTGCGGTACGCCAGCAGCTCGTCGCCGGAGAGGTCGGTCAGCACCGGTGGGTCCTCCTGCAGGTGGTGGCGGTGATCAGCCGAGGGCGCAGGCCACCGCGGGGCGGGTGTCGGTCCCGTTCGACGAGGCCAGGAAGCCGAACGTGGCGGAACCGCCGGGGGCCAGGACGCCGTTCCAGCCGGCGTCCCGCGCCCGGACGGCAGCGCCGCTCTGGGTCACCGTAGCGTTCCACGCCTGGCTGATCCGCTGACCGTCGGGGAAGGTGAAGGTCGCGGTCCACGCCGACGACGGCGCGGCCGAGCCGTTGCGTACGGTCACCTCGCCCTGGAAGCCGCCGGTCCATTCCGAGACCACCCGGTAGACCGCGTCGCACGCGCCGGCCGGTGTGGTCGGCTGCGGTGTGGTCGGTGGCGGTGAACTCGGCGGGGTCGTCGGTGACGTGGTGGGCGGGGTCGGCGCCGTGCCGGCGAGGACGTTGGTCAGCACGGGATACCAGCGGTCGGCCATCTTCTGGAAGCCGGTGCTGTTCGGGTGGACCCCGTCGACGTTGTCCGCGACCGCGTCGTACCCGGTCCACAGGTCGGCGACGACGATCGGCGAGCGGGCCGTCGTCAGGCCCGCGGCCCAGCCCGGAATCGCGTTGTTGAGCGCGACGACGTCGGCCGGGCAGGTGGCGCAGGCCGCGGCGCTCATCGGGATGATCTGGGCGACGATGATCTTCATGTCGGGGTTGTTCGCGCGCATCTGGCCGACCAGCTTGGTGAACGCGGCCAGCTTGTCGGCCAGCGGGAGATACCCGCCCCACATGTCGTTGGTGCCCAGATGCATCATCACGACGTCGGGCCGGGCCGCGGCCAGCCACGGCGGCAGCTGGTCGTTGGCCGCGATGCCGGTGGCCGAGTAGCCGCCGTGGCCCTCGTGGTCGGTGTCGTAGGAGTATCCGGGGTTGCACCCCCCGCCGTCGGACACCCCGCCGACGAAGTCGACGCCGGTCTGGCCGGCGGTCTGCAGCCGGTGCCAGAGAACGGCCCGCCAGCAGCCGGGCCCGGCGGTGATCGAGTCGCCGAGCGGCATGATCCGGACGGGGGCGGCGGCCGAGCGCGCGGGCTCCGCCGCGGCGAGTATCGGCGCCCCGGCCACGGCGGCCAACGCGGCGGACAGCAGCAGCGAGCGGAACCTTCGCGACATGGTCGTTCCTTCCCGGTGGTGGCGGGCCGGGGCCGGCCCGCCACGATCCGTCGGGTTACGGGTTGACGGTGAGCAGGTGGGCCTTGAACCCTTCGCCGTACGTCTTGGTCGGGGTGCCGTTCCAGTCCTCGATCAGGACGTTGCCGCCGCTGGCGCAGCCGCCCCACGGGTTCCAGGTCCAGGCGGTGTAGCCCACGCCGTTGGCGTCGGCCCAGGCCATCACCTGGTCGATGTAGTCGTGGGCGCAGGTGTCCTGGCCGATCTCGCCGGCGTGCACCGGCACCTGCGCGGCCACGGCGCCGATCTGGCTGTTCCAGCAGGCGGTGGTCACACACGCGTTGAAGTTGTAGGAGTGCCACGAGGCCATCAGGTTGCCGGTGGGGTCGGTCGGCTTGTACGCCAGCCACTGGCTCAGGTCGTTGGTCCAGGTCAGGCCGGCCGACATGACGACGTTGGTGGCGCCGGTGGCCCGGACCGCGTCGAGCAGGTCCTGCATGCCGGCCACCTCGTAGCCGATGCCGGTGCAGGTGCCGCCGTCACGCAGGCACTTCCAGGCGGCGGTCATGTCGGACCAGTTGTTCGACGCGTCCGGGTAGGGCTCGTTGAACAGGTCGAAGACCACCGCGTTGTTGCCCTTGAACATGGTGGCCACGCCGGTCCAGAACTGCGGCGTGTACTGCATGCTGGGCATCGGCTTCTGACAGGTCGCGTTGACGTCCGAGCAGGCCGAGATGTTGCCGGTGTACTGCCCGTGGGTCCAGTGCAGGTCGAGGATCGGGTTGATCCCGTTGGCGACCAGCGCGTCGACGAACGTCTTGACCTCGGTGCGGTACGCGGCGCCGCTCGGCGAGCCGGACAGGCCCAGCCAGCAGTCCTCGTTGAGCGGGATCCGCACGGCGTGCACGTTCCAGGCCTTCATCGCGGCGATGCCGGCCTGGTCCGCCGGCGCCCCGTCCCACATGCCCTTGCCCTGCACGCAGGCGAACTCGCCGCTGGACCGGTTGACCCCGAGCAGCCGGTAGGGCTTGCCCGCGGCGGTCACGAGCTTGTTGCCCGACACCCGCAGCGCCGGGGCCACCCCACCCGCGGGCGGCGTCGACGGCGGCGTGGACGGTGGGGTGGACGGCGGCGTGGACGGTGGCGTCGACGGCGGGGTGGACGGCGGGGTGGAGGGGGACGTGCCACCGGTGCAGGCCACCCCGTTGACGCGGAACGAGGTGGGGACCGGGTTGCTGCCGCTGTACGAGCCGGTGAAACCGAGGGAGGACACGGCGCCGCCGGTGGGCACGCCGCCGTTCCAGCTCAGGCTGGTCGCGGTGACGTGCGCGCCGGACTGCGACCAGGTGGCGTTCCAGCCCTGGGTGACCTTCTGGTTGACGTCGGGGAGGTCGAACTCCAGCTTCCAGCCGGTCAGCGGGTCACCCAGGTTGGTGAAGGAGACACCGCCCTGGAATCCGCCCGGCCATTGACTGACCACCGTGTACGTGGCCGAGCAACCGGTGGTGGCGGCCGACGCGGTGGACGCCGCCGCCGCTCCGGCTGCGACGAGCAAGCCGGCCGACATTGCCACCAGGGCAACGCGGTGTTTCATCGCGGCTCTCCTCTCGGGAAGCGATGCATGGATGTCGATAGTTGGGAGCGCTCCCACAGCGTCCGGCATGTTTCTTAGGTAAGTCAAGATATGGCTGGGCGGATGTTCAGCCGCGCAGCGACGACTGCAGGACCAGCGCGGCCGCGCCGGTGGCGGAGGCGGTGGCCGCGGCGAGCGACACCGTGACCGAGACGCCCCGGCGCCAGGTGCGGGCGTCGGCCGCGGCGATGCGCTCGGTGATCGCGGGGCCGTACACGAACGACGCCGCGGCGAAGCCCGGACCGGTGAGCACCAGCAGGTTGACGTCCAGCAGGTTGACCAGGGACTCGGCGGCCGCGGCGACGTAGCGGGCCGAGCCGTTCAGCAGCGCCCGGCAGGCCGGCGCGCCGGCGCGGGCCGCGCGGGCCACGGCGGCGAAGTCGGCGACCGTGCTGCGCCGTACGGCCGGGTCCAGCCCCGCCTCCCCGGCGGCGACCGGATCGGCCAGCGCCGCCGCCACGACGACCGGGGGACCGGCCAGCGCCTCGAGACACCCCCTGCTGCCGCACCAGCAGAGCGGGCCGTCCACCTGCAGGCACAGGTGGCCGAACTCGCCGGCGTGGGCGTGCCGGCCGCGCAGGGCCACCCCGTCGAGAACGATGCCGGCGCCGATGCCGCCGGCCATGTAGAGCGCCGCGAACGGCCGGGCGGCCTCGACCCGGGCCACCCAGTACTCGCCCACCGCGGCGGCGGTCGCGTCGTTCTCGAGCAGCACCGGCCAGTCCGTGGCCCCGGCCAGCCGACGGGCCAGGTCGTCGCGGTACCGGCCCGCCGGGTGCGGGTCGCCGGCCGACGCGGCCGGGCGGGCGCTCGAACCGGACCACACCAGCCCGATGCCGAGGCACCGGGCGCGGTCGATGCCCGAGCCGTCGACCAGCCCCGCGATGTCGGCGACCAGGCGGGCCAGCGTGGCCTCCGGGCCGGCGCCGGCCGGTGTGGGCCGGTTCATCCGCGCGATGATCCCGCCGGTCTGCCCGGTGAGCACGTACGTCGTGACGTCGTCGTCCAGGTGCACGCCGACGGCGATGCGCGCGGCCGGATCCAGCCGCAGCATCGTGCGGGGCTTGCCGCCGCTCGGAGCCCGGCCCGTCTCCACGACCAGCCCCTCGTCGAGCAGCCGCCGTACGGTGGTGGAGACCGACGCCTCGGTCAGGCCGGTCGCCGCGGACAGCTCCACCCGGCTCAGCGTCTCGGCCGCCCGGATCGCATCCAGGATCGCCTCGCGGGCCCCGGGACGGCGGCCGCGCCCGGTGGCGATGCCGGCCACCGGGGCGGGGGCGTCGTCGCTCACCGTCGTGATCCGTTGACGGCCTCGTTCACCTGCCTAAGATAATGGATCGAGAAAGTTCACCGGGTTCTCCGCCGGCCCCGGCGGCGTGCCGGGCCCGCCCCGCACGGCGACGAGAGAGAGCGTGCAGGCATGCCCGAGGTCCTCCGCGCCGGCGACCGGCGATGACGGCCGGACCCGCCATGACCCGCGGGATGATCGGCCTCGTGCTGACCGCCGGCGCCCCGCCGGTCGGTGTGGAGCCGTTCTTCCTGGAGCTCGTCTCCGGCCTGGAGGAGGTGCTCGCGCCGGCCGGCGGGACCGTGCTCCTGCTGGTGGTGCGCGACCTGGACGCGGAACTGGCCACCTACGCCCGGTGGGCGGGCGAGGGCGCCGTCGACGCCGTGGTCGTGGTGAACCTGGTGCACGACGACGTACGCCCCGGCCGGCTGGCGCAGCTCGGCCTGCCCGCCGTCCTCGCCGGACGGTACGCCGGGCCGGCCGCGCTCAGCAGCGTGGTCTCCGACAACGCCGGCGCCATCGGCGCCGCGATGGACCTGTTCCGCGGCCTCGGCCACCGGCGGATCGGCCGGGTGACCGGACCGGCCGAGCTGCTGCACACCGCCGAGCGCTCGGCGGCCATGCTCGCCTGCGGGCAGCGGCTGGGCCTGGACGTGCGCATCGCCGAGGCGGACTACAGCGCCGAGGCCGGCGTCCGGGCCGCCCGCCGGCTGCTGGCGGAGCCCGGCCCGCCCACCGCGCTCATCTTCGACAACGACGTCATGGCCGTGGCCGCCGAGGAGGACCTCGTGCGCTCGGGCGTCGCGGTGCCCGCGCGGGTCAGCCTGCTCGCCTGCGACGACTCCGCCCTGTGCGAGCTGGCCGTGCCGCCGATGTCGGCCCTGAGCATCGACGTCCACGAGCACGGCGTCACCCTGGGCCGGGCCGTGCTCGACGGGCTGCGCGGGGACCGGCCGCGGGTCTATCCCGGCCCGCCGATCCGGATCCGGCGCCGCGGCAGCACCGGCGCGGCTCCGGCCGGCCCGGTCCACGGCCGCTGAGCTCCGGTCCGTCCCGGGCGGCCGGGGGCTCACCCACCCGATCCACCGGCAGCGTGGGCGATGCCCGCGATCTGGGTGTTGAAGGGCACGAACGGCGTGTGCAGCCGGTACGGCCGGAGGTCGACCCGGGCGAACCCGGCGGCGCGCAGCAGACCGGCCAGGTCCCGTTCGCACGAGCACCCCTCGAAGGTCCAGGCCCACGGCCGGCGCAGCACGCGCTGGACGACGCGGGTGGCGGTGCCGGCCGGGGCGGCGACGTGTTCCACGAACCGGAAGGTGCCGCCGGGACGCAGGATGCGCCGCACCTCGGCCAGGACGGCGACGGGGTCGTCGACCGTGCACAGCACGAGCGAGGAGATCACGGTGTCCACGCCGGCGCCGGGCAGGCCGGTGCGCTCGGCGCGCCGGTCACGCAGGTCGAGGTGCACGCCGTGGCGCTCGGCGGCGGCCCGGAGCCGCCGGTGCATCGGACGGTTCGGTTCGATGGCGACGAGCGTCGCTCCCGGGCGCAGATACGGCAGGTTGGCGCCCACTCCGGGGCCGAGTTCGACCACCGTGGAGGGCAGCTCGGCGAACACGCGCCGCTTGTGCTGCCGCAGGCTCCGTTCGAGATAGGGGCCCATCGCGCTGAAGAACGCGGCGTTGAAGGGCCCGCGCGCCCGGTGCACCGGGAAGCCGGTCGCCGGGGTCATGGTGTCGTCGGTCATGGCAGTCCTTGCCTCGCTGGGTCGGTACCGGCACTCTGCGCCGATCGCGGCGGCGAGTCAGGCGGGGAAATACCCCACTGTCGGCAACCGTTCAGATCAGGTCGCGCCGGGCGCCGTACCAGGCGGCGATCTGGGCGCGGGACCGGAAACCCAGCCGCAGCCGGATCCGTTCGACGTGACCCTCGGCCGAGCGCTCCTCGATGCCCAGGCGCGTCGCGATCTCGCGGTTCGTCAGGCCCCGGCTCACCAGCTCCGCCACCTCGCGCTGGCGCGCGGTCAGCCCGTCGGCGCGGCGCCGGGGGAGGGGCAGGCCGAGGAACCGGCGGACCACCCGCACCAGCTCGTCCCGGTCACCCGCGTACGGCAGGTGCGACCGGCCGGGCAGCAGCGCCAGCTCGGCGCCGGCGATGCCGGCGGCCAGGACCTCGGCCTGGGCGACCGGCGCCGCACGGTCGCCGGTGCGGTGCACCACCAGCGTGGGCGCCCGTACCTGGCCGAGGCGGTCGGTGACGTCGAGCTCGTAGCTCAGCGCCAGCAGCGCCCGGGCGGTCGCGGCGCTCGAGCACGCGCGCTGGTAGCGGGCCAGCTCGGCCCGGGTCGAGCGGTCGGCGTCGGGGGCGAAGATGTCGGTCAGCACGTCCGAGCCCAGCCCCCAGTGGGCCTCGACCAGACCCAGGACATGATCGCGTACGGGGGCCGGGGACAGGTCGCCGCCGCGCGCCCAGCCGCCGTAGAGCACCAGCCGCCGCACGGTGCCGGGATGCGCCGCCGCCCACGCCACGGCCACCGGAACGCCCATCGACGTGCCCATCAGATCGAACGGCTCGCCCAGCGTGCCGGCGACCGCGGCCAGCTGTTCGAGCTCGAACGCCAGCGACGCCGGGCGGGCCACGGCCGCCGACAGCCCGCACCCGGCGCGGTCGTAGCGCACCAGCCGGCAGTCCTGGGCCAGCGCCTCGTAGAGCGCCCGCTCGGCCGGCAGCTCCCAGCTCAGCCGGAGATGGGTGAGCCAGCCCATCACGTAGACCAACGGCCGGCCCGCGCCGACCGAGGCGTACGCCACGACGGCGCCGTCGGCCGACACCACTCGAGTGAGCCGCTGCTGCACCCCGCGATTGTCGCTCACGCCCGCAGCGGCCGGCTCCCGCGCACCGGTCCCGGCTTCTCGCGCCAGGTGAGGGCGGCCGCCAGAAGCAGGCCGGCCAGCAGCGCCGCGCCGTGGATGTTGCGGGCGGCCGTCAAGGTCACCGCGGTCGCCACGCAGACGCCCAGGACGAGGAAGCCGAGACCACCCCACCGGGCCTGGATCAGGCGTGGGGTCACGGCGGCCGGGACCGCGCCCAGCACCACCAGCGGCACGTACCAGGTGGTGAAGAGCACGCCGCACCAGACCAGCGTCGCGGGCGCGGCGATGGCCGGCACCGACCGGGGCCGGCGCACCAGCGCCCAGGCGAGCACGGCCGCCAGGCCACAGACCGCCACGGAATTGCCGCCGCCGGTGGGCTGCCACGAGTAGCCGGCGAGCTCACCGATCAGCCCGGTGCCGAAGTACGCCAGCAGCCAGCGCGGGCGCGACGTCACACTCTCCGCCACGGCGCCCAGCACGAGCAGGAACACCAGATTGGACAGGGTGCCCAGGACGCCGCCGTCCTGCACGAACAGGGACGCGAACGTCCGCCACCAGTCGCTGTGCAGCCCGGCCGACGTGCGCTCCAGGGACCGGAGCAGCCGCGGATCGACGGTGAGCTGAATCAGGTTCACCGTGGCCGTGACGGCGAACACGCCGAGCGTCAGCCACGGGCGCCGGATCATCCGCGGCATGCCCATCGTGCCCCTTTCGGTGGTGTCCGGCCGGATCGGTGCCGTCATTATGCCGACCTCGCCTCGAAGATCGTTGGCGTCCCGCCGGGAGGCCTGCTCTGCCGGGCTTCGAGACGGTCTCGAAGCCCGGCCAGCACGGTGACACCTGACGGCGGAGCCTCCGGAGGTTCCCACCGATGAGCCCGTGGAGGTGGAGCTGATGAGCGAGTCGCAGGAGCTCATCCTGGAATCGGTCCGCAAATACCACCGCGAGCAGCAACGCGAGACATCGTTCGTGCCGGGGGTCACGCCGCTTCTTCCCTCCGGGGCGGTGATCGACGAGGACGACCGGGTCGCGCTGGTCGGCGCGGCGCTGGACCTGCGGATCGCGGCCGGCGTCAGCTCGCGGCGCTTCGAGCGGGAGTTCGCCAAGGTGCTGGGCCTGCGCAAGGCGCATCTGACCAACTCCGGATCGTCGGCCAATCTGCTCGCCCTCACGGCGCTGCGGCAGCGTGAGCTCGGCGACCGCCGGCTGCGCCCCGGCGACGAGGTGATCACGGTCGCGTGCGGCTTCCCGACCACCGTGTACCCGATCCTGCAGAACGGCCTGCTGCCGGTCTTCATCGACGTGGAACTGGGCACCTACAACACCACGGCCGAGCGGGTGGCCGCCGCGATCGGGCCGAGGACGCGGGCCATCATGATCGCGCACGCGCTGGGCAACCCGTACCCGGTGGCGGAGATCGCCGCCCTGGCCGAGCGGCACGGGCTGTTCCTGATCGAGGACAACTGCGACGCGGTCGGCTCGCTGTACCAGGGGCGCCCGACCGGCACCTTCGGGCACCTCACGACCGCCAGCTTCTACCCGGCGCACCACCTGACCATGGGTGAGGGCGGCTGCGTCCTGACCGACGACCTGCGGCTCGCCCGGATCGTGGAGTCACTGCGGGACTGGGGCCGCGACTGCTGGTGCGAGCCGGGTGAGAACGACACCTGTCACAAGCGTTTCGGCCAGCAGCAGGGCGGATTGCCGTACGGCTACGACCACAAGTACACGTTCTCGCACGTCGGCTACAACCTGAAGAACACCGACCTGCAGGCGGCTCTGGGGCTCAGCCAGCTCACCAAGCTGCCGGAGTTCGGGGCGGCGCGACGGCGCAACTGGGCGCGGCTGCGCGCCGGGCTCGACGGCGTGCCCGGCTTGCTGCTGCCGGAGGCGACGCCGGGCAGCGACCCCAGCTGGTTCGGCTTCGTGCTCACCGTGGCCCCGGACGCCGGGTTCACCCGCGCGCAGCTCGTGGCGCACCTCGAGGCGCGCCGGATCGGCACCCGGGTGCTGTTCGCCGGCAACCTGACCCGGCACCCGGCCTTCGCCGACCAGCCGTACCGGGTGTCCGGCGAGCTGACCAACAGCGACGTGATCACCGAGAACACCTTCTGGATCGGTGTCTACCCCGGTTTGAGCATCGAGATGCTCGACTACATGGCCGCGTCCGTCCGCGACTTCGTCGCGGCGAGGGGCTGATCCGATGCGCTGGAACAGCCTGTACATCGCGGGGCTGGGCAGCCGGCTGGCCCCGCCCACCGCGGCCCGGGAAGCCGTGGACGCCGGCCTGCTCGACGCCGAGCGCTTCAAGACCCTGGGCTACCGATCGATCTGCGTCGACGAGGACACCGCGCCGCCGGACATGGCCGTGCAGGCGGCCCGGGTGGCGCTGGCCCGCGCGGACGTCGCCGGCCGGGAGCTGGCGATCGCCCTGCACGGCAGCCTGTGGTTCCAAGGGCTCGACATCTGGCCGGCCGCGTCCTATGTGGCCGCGGCCGCCGGCGCCCGCTCCGTGCCCGCGTACGACGTCCAGCAGCGGTGCAACATCGGCCTCGGCGCCGTCGAGCTGGCGGCGGCTCACCTGGCCGTCTCCCGGGCCCCGGCCGCGTTGATCACCACGGCGGACCGGTTCGCCGGCCCGGCGATCGACCGGTGGAACGCCCACGACTTCAACGTCTACGGCGACGGCGGCACCGCGCTGGTGCTGTCGTCGCGCAGCGGCTTCGCGCGCGTCCTGGCGACCGCCACGGTCGCCGACAACACCCTGGAGGGCCAGGCGCGCGGCGCGGAGACCTTCTCCGCCGCATCGCGGGCCGGGCAGTGTCCGGTCGATCTCCAGGCCCGCTCCGCCGCGTACGCGACAGCCCACGATCCGACGCAGACCAGCATCCGGATCGGCCGGGTGATGATCGCCGCCCGGGCCGCGGTGCTGAAGGCCGCCGGGCTGCCGATGGAGCGCGTCGCCCGCATGGTGACCCCGGCGACCGGCCGGCTCAAGGGGGACTACCAGGTGCACCACCTGCTCGGCGTGGCCGAGGAGATGACGACCTGGGACTTCGGCCGCACCACCGGCCACGTCGGGGCGGGCGACTGGGCGGCCGGGCTCGAACACCTGGTCACCACGCGCGCGGTCGAGCCGGGCGACCACGTGCTGCTGTTCGGCGGTGGCGCCGGCTACACCTGCACCACCGCCGTCGTGGAGATCCTCGACCGGCCGGAGTGGACATGACCGTCATGGAGCACGTCCGTACCGGCCTCGTCGTCGACGACCTGCTGCGCGAGGCGGTCGCTCGCCGGCCGCACGCGCGCGCCGTCAGCGACGCCACCGGCGGCTGGACGTACGCCGAGCTGGACGCGGCCGCCCGCACCGGCGCCGCCTGGCTGGCCGCCCACGGGATCGGCCCCGGCGACCGGGTGGTGTGCCGGGCGGGCAACGTGCGCGAGTTCGTGGCCCTGCTGTTCGCGACACTGCGCCACGGGGCGATCTTCGTGCCGATCAATCCCGGCATGCGCCGGTACCACCTGCGGAGCGTGCTCGCCGACGCCGACCCGAGGCTGGTGGTGACCGGCGACGACGACGCCGTCACCGTGCGGGAGGTGACCGACCGGCCGGTCGTCGGCCTCGGCACCCTCCGGGCGGCGCTGTCAGGACCGTCGCTGCCGCCGGCCGGACCGGCCGGACCGGCGCCGAACGGCGACGCGACCGCGTTGTTGATCTACACGTCCGGGAGCACCGCCGCGCCGAAGGCGGTGGTGAGCCCGCACGGCACGGTCGTGTTCGCGGCCCGCGCGATCGCCGACCGGCTGCGCTACCGCGCGGACGACGTGGTGCTCTGCGCCCTGCCGCTCGCCTTCGACTACGGGCTCTACCAGGTCTTCCTCAGTGTGCTGGCGGGCGCTCACCTGGTGCTCGGGGAGCCGGCGGCGCACGTGCGGCTCATCTCGACGATCCGCGAGCACGGGGTGACGGTGGTGCCCGTCGTGCCCAGTCTGGCCGAGATGCTGGTGCGCCTGGCCGCCCGGCACAGCAGCGTGCCGGCGGTCCGGCTGTTCACCAACACGGGCGCGGCGCTGACCGCGCCGATGATCGCCGCACTGCGGCAGCGCTTCCCGGGCGCCGGCATCGTGGCGATGTTCGGCATCACCGAGTGCAAGCGCGTGACGATCGCCGAGTGCGACGGGGACCGCGGGCGTCCCGGCTCGGTGGGCACGGCGCTGGACGGCACCCAGGTGCTGATCCTCGACGACGCCGGGCATCCGCTGCCGCCCGGGGAGTGCGGCGAGATCGCGGTCCGCGGCCCGCACGTGATGGCCGGCTACTGGCGGGCGCCGCAGCTGAGCGCGCAACGGTTCCGCCGCGACCCGGACACGGGCACGGTGACGCTGCACACCGGCGACTACGGGCGGCTCGACGCCGACGGCCACCTCTACTTCGAAGGCCGGCGCGACGACATCTTCAAGCGCCGGGGGCTGCGGGTCAGCGCTGTGGAGATCGAGGCGGCCGCCTGCGACGTTCCCGGGGTACGCGCGGCCGCCGTGCTGCCCCCGACCGGCCGCCGTGACGTCGCCCTGTTCGCCGTCACCGAGCTGGCGCCGGCCGACGTGCTGCGCGCCCTGGCCGAGCGGATCGAGGACGGCAAGCTGCCGCCGGCCTGCCACGTGCTCCCGCAGCTGCCGCTGACCGCCAACGGCAAGACCGACAAGCGGCGCCTGGCCGAGCTGCTCGACCAGCCGCAGGAATGAAGGAGGCACCCATGACCACTGCTCCCGAGTGGGACACCCGGTTCGAGACGGTCCTGCGCGGCATCCTGCCGCTGCCGCCCCGGCTGGCCCCCGACACGTGCCTGCGCAGCCACGGGCTTGACTCCCTGGCCTCCATCGAGGTGCTGATGGAGCTGGAGGACGCCTACGCGGTGCGGCTGCCGGACTCCTTGCTGACCGGCGACACGTTCGCCACCCCGGCCGCGTTGTGGCGGACCCTGACGCAGGTGCGGTCCGCGGACGCCGTGTCCGCGCCGCCGGTGACCGGGCGATGAGCGTCGACCTGGCCGGTCGGGTGGTCCTGGTCACCGGCGCGGCCGGCGGTCTCGGCGCGGCCCAGGCACGGCTGCTGGCCGGCTGCGGCGCGAAGGTCGTGCTCGCCGACACGGCGGAGGTCAAGGCCCTGGTCGACGAGCTGAACGACGGTCACGCCGAGCCGGTCGCGGCCGGGGTACCGCTCGACGTCCGCCAAGCGGAGCAGTGGGCCGCCGCGGTGTCCCGGTCGCAGGCGGTGTTCGGGCATCTGGACGGCCTGGTCAACAACGCCGGGGTGCTCGGCGTCGGCGCCGTCGCGGACCTGCCCGAGGCGGAGTTCCGCCGGATCGTCGACGTCAACCAGGTGGGCGTGTTCCTGGGCATCCAGGCCGTCGTCCCGGCGATGCGGACGGCCGGCGGCGGCACGATCGTCAACATCTCCTCGATCGACGCGATGATCGGCTTCCGGTACCTCTCGGCGTACTGCGCCTCGAAGGCGGCGGTGTCGGCGATCAGCCGCACCGCCGCGATGGAACTCGGCCCGGACGGGATCCGGGTCAACGCGGTCTGCCCCGGCGTGATCGGCACCCCGATGACCGAGGAGCTGGACGCCAACGTCTCCGGCTGGCTGCACCGCACCCTGCCGTTGCGCCGGCTCGGCACCGCACCGGAGGTCGCCACCGTGGTCGCGTACCTCACCTCGGCGGACTCGTCCTACGTCACCGGCACGGAGATCGTCGTCGACGGCGGCCTGCTGGCCGGCTTCCTCTTGCCGTGAGCGCCGCGATGCGGGTCCTCTTCTCGGTGTCGGCGTGGCCCGGGCACTACTTCCCCATGGTGCCGCTGGCCCGCGCGCTCGGCGCCGCCGGGCACGAGGTACGAGTGCTGTGCGCCGCCTCGCAGGCCACCTCCGTACAGGCCGCCGGATTGCCCGCGGTCCCGGTCCTCGACGGGCTGGACATGGTGCTCCAGGCCCGGTTGAGCCACTTCTGGCAGGCGCAGGCGGGGGACTGGCCGTACCCGTGGCTGCCCGTGCACCCGGTCACCGGGCAGCACCTGAGCCGGCTCGAGGACTTCGACTCGGCGGCGTACCGGGCCGAGCACCGGGCGGCGGCCCTGGCCGCGACCGCGCGCAGCTTCGACGCGGCGGTGCGGTTCGCCACCGGGTGGCGCCCCGATCTGGTGGTGCACGACCGGCTCAGCCTGGAGGGCGTGCTGGCCGCCCGAGTGGTCTCGGTGCCGGCCGTGGCGCACCTGTGGGGTCCGGTCGGCACCGCCGAGGAGGGCGCGCTGCGGCTGGTGCCCGGCGACCCGACCCGGTCGTTCGCCCGTCACGGCGTGGCGGAGCTGGGTGACCCTCCCTTCCGTACCGTGATCGACCCGTGCCCACCGGCGTTGTGCCCGCCGGTCGGTGCGGCGCACCGGCTCGACGTGCGCTATGTGCCGTACGCGGGCGGGTTCGGCGGCAGCTGCCCGCCGCGTCCCCGGGTGAGCGGCCGTCCGCGGGTGTGCGTGGTCTGGGGCACCTCGCTGACCGCCATGGCGGGGGCGCGGTCGTTCGTCGTGCCCGAGATCCTGGCCGGGCTAACCGGCGCCGGGCTGGACGTGACCGTCCTGGTGAGTGCGGCCGACGCGGCAGCGCTGCGGGTGCCGCCGGCGACGACGGTGTTCAGCGACGTGGCCCTGGCGTCGGCGCTGAGCGGCGCCGACGTCGTCGTGCACCACGGCGGCGCCGGATGCGTGATGACGTCCGTGGCTGCGGGAGTGCCGCAGGTCGCCGTCACGTTCGCCGCCGAACAGGCCGCGAACGCCGACCGGGTGGCCGCGACCGGCGCGGGCCTGCATGTGCGGGGTGGCGACTTCGACGCCGGGGCCGTGCGGGCCGCCGTCACCGACGTGATCGCGGACCTCGCGTACGGGCGGGCGGCCCGCTGGTTGCGCGACCAGAACGATCGGCGACCCACCCCGGCCGGCCTGGTGGCCCGGCTCGAGGACCTCGCCGGTGCGCGGGCTCCGGCGTCCGGCTGATCCGCTGCCTGGCGCGCTCACGAGCGGTCAGGGGCGCTGATGATCTCGAAGACCGCGCAGGACCAGGTGAAACCGCCGCCCACGCCCATCAGGGCGATCAGCTCGCCGGAACGCAGCCGGCCGGTCCGCGCCAGGTGCGCCAGGCCGGCGAACTGGTCGCCCGCGCCGAGATGGCCCACCGAACGGCCCCACGGCCAGGTCGTGCGCGCCGGATCGATGCCGAACGGGCGGAAGAAGCCCGGCTCCATCCGCCGCGCGCCGAAGTTGGGCAGCACGAACCAGGAGATGTCGGCGATCGTGGCGTCCGCCTCGGCGAGGGCCTGCTTCGCCGCGGCCCGCTGACCGGCTGCCATTCGCTGCGCCACGAAGGAGCTGCCCACCCGGCGCAGGAAGTCGCGGGTGGTGTGCCGGACGTCCAGCGGGGCGCGCGCGGTCAGCGGACCGGGATGCCAAGGGTCGTCGCCTCGGTGCATCGTCTCCAGCTCGCTCCCGCTGACCAGCGCCAGCCCGCGCAGGCGGGCGAAGCCGACGCCCCGGGTCAGCACCGCGGCGGTCCCGCCGTCGGCGAACACGGTGCCGGGGTCGCTGCGCCAGCGGTCGATGCCGGGCAGGCAGAACCGGTCCCCGGTGGTGAGCAGCGCGGCCCGGCCGGTGGGCAGGGTCGCCAGCTGCCGCGCGGCCAGATACAGCGAGGCCATCCCGCCGTTGGAGGTCTGCCGCACGTCGATGGCCAGACACGGGTCGCCCACCGTGTGTCGCTGCACGTACGACGCCGGCGCCCACATGTCGTGGCCCTGGTAGTAGAGCGCGCTGTGCAGCAGCAGGTCTATGCCGTCGATGGACGGCCCGGCACGGCGCAGGGCCTGCCTCGCGGCGGCCACCGCCAGCTGCGGGCCGGACACCGGTGCGTCGCCGTCCTCCGCGACGACGGTGACCGCCCGCATCTGCTGGCTCGCGGCGTACACCGGGTCGCACAGGCCCAGACCGGCCGCCTCGGACGCGGACATCTCCGGCGGCAGGTAACTGCCCAGCGCGGCCAGGCGGATGTCGTCCAGGAGCATGGCGTCACCTCTCGGTGCGGCTGAGGGCCTCCCGGGCGTCGTCGCGTACGCCTCGTGGGCGAGGCGGCGACGCCCGGGATCGGCGCCGGGTGGCGGGCGGATCGCGCCATGGCTGTCACCCTCGCGGGCCGCGCTCGACGGTCGCTGGAGAACCGGTCGACGTCCGGTGCGACCCGTCGTCGAACCGGTCTCGAAGTCCACCGGCGACGGTGTGGTGGTCGTAGCCGGGCACGCCCGGCGCCATCCGCCGAGGAGGCCGTCCGATGACCCAGCTCGACGTCGCCGCCCGGGCGACGGCCACCGGGACGCCACCCTCGTCGCGTCCGGTCGTGCTGATGTTCCCGGGCCAGGGCGCGCAGCAGACCCGGATGGCCGCCGGCCTCTACCGGGCCTGCCCGGTCTTCACCGCGGCCGTGGACGAGGTGCTGAACTGCTTCGGCCCCGCCGCGTCCGGGCTGCGCGCCGACTGGCTGGCCGACCGCCCGCGGGTCGGCATCGACGACGTGAGCCGGGCGCAGCCGCTGCTGTTCGCCGTCAACTACGCGCTCGGCCGGATGGTGCTGGACTGGGGCGTACGACCCGCGGCCCTGCTGGGCCACAGCGTCGGGGAGGTCGCGGCGGCCACCCTGGCCGGGGTGTTCCGGGTCGCCGACGCGGCGCGGCTGCTCGCCGACCGGGTCGAGCAGGCGGCGCGGGCTCCGGCCGGCGGCATGCTCGCGGTGGCGGCGAGCGTCGCCGAGGTCCGGCCCCATCTGGCGCCGGGGGTGGCGGTGGGCGCCGTCAACGCACCTCGCCAGACGATGCTGGCCGGGCTCGACGCCGCGCTGGCCGAGACGACGCGACGGCTGCACGCGGCGGGGCTGGTGTGTCGCCGGCTGGGCAGTTCGGTGGCGTTCCACAGCCCTGCCGCCGCCCACCTGGTCGACGAGGCGCTGCCCGGCCTCGCCCGGATGACGTTGCGGGAGCCGCTGCTGCCGCTGTGGTCGGCCTACACGACTCGGCCGCTGACCGCCGACACCGCCCGCGATCCCGGGTTCTGGGCCGGTCACGCCGCCACACCGGTGCGCTTCTGGCCCACGCTGGACCGGCTGCTCGGCGCCGGGGACGCGCTGCTGGTCGACGCGAGCCCCGGGCAGTCGCTGGCCGCGGCGGCGCGGCGGCATCCCGCGGTGGCGGCCGGCCGCAGTGCGGTGGTCGGGCTGCTGCCGGCCCGCCGGGGCCGCGACGAGGCGGACCGCGCCGCCACGATGGCCGCTGCCGAGCGCGTACGCGCCGAAGGGCACGACATCGCCGTGCCGGACCTCGCGACGGCCGTGCCGCAGCCGTCCATCGCCACCGATCCGCCGGGCCGCCCCACGGCCGGCGGCCCACCACCGCGAAGGAGCCGACCATGACAGCGGCCGCCATCGAGACCCATGACCTGCGCAAGTCGTACGCCTACGGCCCGCACACCATCAACGCGGTCAACGGCATCGACCTCCTCGTCCGGCCGGGCCGGTTCTTCGGGCTGCTCGGGCCGAACGGCGCCGGCAAGTCCACCACCATCGGCATGCTCACCACCCGGATCCGGCCCACCGGTGGCCGCGCCGTCGTGGCCGGCGTGGACGTGCAGCGCAACCCCGTCGAGGTGCGCCGCCGCGTCGCCGTGGTGACCCAGCGCAACACGATGGACCGGCAGATCTCCGTGCTGGAGAACCTGGAGTTCCGGGGGCGCTACTTCGGGCTGGGCCGCAAGGAGTCCCGCCGGCGGGCCCTGGCGCTGCTGGAGGAGTTCGGCATCGCCGACAAGGCCGACGCGTCCCTGGACGAGGTGTCCGGCGGCCAGGCACGGCGGGCGATGATCTGTCGCGCGGTGATGCACCGGCCCGAGGTGCTGGTGCTGGACGAGCCGTCCGCGGGCGTCGACCCGCAGACCCGGCTGCACCTGTGGGAACTGCTCGGCCGGCTGCACGCCGAGGGGCAGACCGTCCTGCTGACCACGCACCACCTGGAAGAGGCCGAGACGCTGTGCGACCGGATCGCCATCATCGACCACGGCCGGGTGGTGGCCGGCGGCACGGTCGACGAGATCAAGACCGCGTCCGGGGCGGAGTCGGTGTTCACCGTGGTCTTCGACGGCGAGGCCCAGCCCGCCGCGGAGACCGCCGGCAAGCTGCCCGACGTGTCGCGGGCCGAGGCCGACGGCCGGCGGCTGCGGGTGCACGCGGCCGATGCGGCCGGCCTGGTCGGGGAGCTGGCCTCCATCGGCGCCGACCACGGGCTGTCCATCCTGGACGTCTCCACCCTGCGGCCCAGCCTCGAGGCCGCTTTCCTCAACCTGACCGGACGGGAGTACCGGGAATGAGCGTTGTCGCACTTCCCCAGTCGACGATCAGCACGCGGCGGATCGCGTGGCACACCTTCCGGGCGATGCTGGTCCGGGACCTGCGGGTGCTGCGCGGCCAGCTCGGATCGCTGCTGACCCGCTCGGTGATGCAGCCGCTGGCGTTCACCTTCGTGTTCACGTACGTCATGCCCAAGATCGGCATGGCCGGCACCCCCGGGGTCGACGGACGCGGCTTCGCCACCATCCTGGTCCCCGGCCTGGTCGCGATCACCATCGCGATCCAGGGCATCATGGCCGTGACGATGCCGCTGCTGCTCGAGTTCTCCTACAACCGGGAGATCGAGGACCGGGCGATGGCTCCCGTGCCGATCTGGCTGATCGGCGTCGCCAAGATCACGTCTGGGGCGTTGCAGGCGCTGGCCGCCGGGGCCCTGGTGTTCCCGATCGTGCTGCTGGTGCACGCCGAGGATCAGGCGCCCTACGTGCACGTGTACAGCTGGCCGTTGTTCATCGCCGTGGCCCTGCTCTCCGCGCTGCTCGGCTCGGCCAGCGGGCTGCTGCTGGGCACGGTGATCGACATCAAGCGCGCCCAGCAGTTCTTCGCCGTCGTCGTGACGCCGATGACCATGCTGGGTTGCGTCTACTACTCCTGGTCCACGCTCGGCCCGCTGCCCTGGCTGCAGTACGCCGTCCTGCTCAACCCGGTCGTCTACATGAGCGAAGGGCTGCGCGCGTCGCTGACCCCGCAGCTCGCCCACATGCCGGCGATCGCCTTCATGTCCGCGCTGGCCGGCGGCACGGTGATCGTCGGCTGGGCCGCGGTGACCCGGTTCGTCGCCCGAGTGGTCGACTGAGGCCGGCGATGACCGTCAGTGTGATCATCCCGACCGTGCTGCGCAGCCCCACGGTGACCCGGTGCGTCCGGGCCGCCGCTGACTCGGCGGCCCGCTTCCACCCCGACGCCGAGGTGCTGCTGGTGGTCAACGGGCCGGCCGCCGCGGCCCCGCTGCCGCCCGTCGACCCCCGCGTACGGGTGGTGCGCTCGGCCGCCGCCTGCGTATCCGCCGCCCGCAACGAGGGGGTCCGGCTGGCCCGCCACGACGCCGTGCTGTTCACCGACGACGACCTGGTGGTGCCGCCGCGGTGGTGCGCCGAGATGGCCCGGCCCTTGCTGGGCGGCGGCCACGCGGTCGCCGCCCCGGTACGCACGGTCGTGACCGGGCCGGTGACCGCGTTCCTGCACCACGAACGGGTCTTCGACGCCGCCCCGCTGACCGCGGACACCGCGCACGCGCTGGTGACGGCGAACGCCGGATACCGCCGCGACCTGATCGCGGGCGAACCGTTCGACGTGGCCCGCTATCCGCACTTCGCCGAGGACACCGACCTGGGGCTGCGCATCAGGCAGGCCGGCGGTGTCATCCACTGGCTCGGCGCCGCCCCCGCGCCGCTGCACGAGGTGGACGAGGAGCCCGCTTCCCTGGTACGCCGCGCCCTGCGCCAGGGCATCGGCACCGCCCAGGTCTTTCTGCAGCGCCGCGACCTGCAGTACTACTACCCGAGCCCGGTGGCGGCCTACCGGCGGTGCGTCGACACGAGCGCCCCGATCGCCCGGCGCTACCTGGAGGTCGACGATCCCGGGGCGCGGACCGTCTTCGCCGCGCTCGGCATGATCCGCCGCGCGGTGCTGCTGGCGGGCTACCTGAGCGGCATCGGTGCGGCGCACGACGTCGCACTGGTCCAGCTGGACGAGGACGCGCTGACCGCCGGTATCACGACGGTGTTCGAGGAACTGCTCGCCATCGTGCCGGCCGTGCGGTGGGACGCCGTCCCGGTGCGCTTCCGGCCCGCCCCGGCCGATGCGGCGCCGGTGGACCCCGCGCTGGCGGCCACGGCGGCCGGGCTGGCGAAGGTGTTGTCCCGGGCCGCCCCGCCGGTGCCGACGGCGGCGGCACCGCCGGCCGCATCCCAGGACGATCTGACGTGGCTGGCCCGGGACGCGGTCGTCCGCGACCGGGTGAGCCGCGCGGGGACCAGCGGCACCGAGCCGGACGAGCGCGAGGTGGAACGCGCCGCCCGTGCCGGCGGGGTGGCGTTCGGTCGCGCCTGCGAGATCCGCGAGACCCACCGGGCGCATGCGACGCGGCGCTGGCCCGGCGCCGGCGTGCCGATGGCGCGGGCCGCCGGCCCGGCCCGCGGCGTCGCCTGAGCGGACGACGGAGGAGCGTACGTGCGATTCCTGATCAGCACCCTCAACGCCAGCTCCCACCTGCGCGCCCTGGCCCCGGTCGCGGCCGCCGCCCGGGCCGGTGGGCACGACGTGGTGGTGGCCGGCCCGCCGGAAGCGGGTGCGGAGGTGCGCCTCGACTACGGCCTCGACTTCCGGCCGGTCGGCGTCGACTGGGCCGCCGACGAGGACAGCGCCGGGACCATCGGCCGGCATCTGGCCCTGGGGGCACACCGGGCGTACACGGACGCGCTCAAGGAGCGGGCCTTCTTCGGCGACCCGGCCGTGCGCGCCGCCGCGGACATCCGGGAGCTGGCGGTCGAGTGGAACGCCGACGTGGTGGTGCGGGTGGCCGAGGAGTTCGGCGGTTACCTCGCCGCCGAGGCGCTCGGCCTGCCGCACGTGGCCGTCGCGTCCGGCTGTACGCACCTGCTGGAGGCCGGCGCCATCAGCGCCGAGCTGCGGCGGCTGCGGGCGGCGTTCGGGCTGAGCGACCAGGCCCACCCCGATCCGTACCGGTATCTGCTGGCCGGCTTCACACCGCCCGGCTACGGCGACGGGACGGACGCCGCGACGTTGCGGCACTACCGGCAGGAGCAGCCGGCCCGCGTCGGTGAGCACGCCCCCGCGTGGCTCACCGAGCTGCCCACCGACCGGCCCCTGGTGTACGCCGCGTTCGGGTCGGTGCTCACCGGACAATCCTGGAAGTTGGCACCGCCGGCCGCAGCGCTGGTCCGTGCTCTGGGCGAGGTGCCGTGCACCGCCGTGGTCGCGGCCGGGGACACCGCCGAGCAGCTGCGGGACGCGGCGCCGCCGAGCGTTCGCGTGGTCGAGACGGTCGCGCAGCCCCTGCTGCTGGAGGCGGCCGACCTCTTCGTCACCCATGCGGGCTTTGGCAGTGTGCGGGAGGCGTTGCGGGCCGGCACGCCGATGCTCGCGCTGCCGGTGATCGGGGACGAGCCGTTCCACGCCGCCCGTTGCGCCCGGCTGGGAGTCGCCAAGGTGGTCCCGGTCACGGCCGGGCCCAGGGCTCTGGCGCGGGCGTGCGTCGAGGTCCTGGACACTCCGTCGTACCGGCAGGCCGCCCGCCGGGTGGCTCGTACCGTGCTGGCCCTACCCGGCCCGGACCGGCTCGTGGCCGACGTCCGGGACCTCGTGCACAGGTGTCGCGGCGTCGCATGAGCGACCGCCGGGAGAGGAGCAGAAGATGAGCGGACGTGGATTGCGGCTCGTGACCGGGGCGCTCGGTGTGCTGGCCGTGGCCACCGGGACGCTCGCCGTCGCCGAGGGGCCGGCGGGCATGCTGGACGGCCAGGTCACCACGCCGACGGTGGACAGCGAGGTGCGGTTCCTGGGCACCTACTGGCTGGCGTACGGCGTGGTCACGCTGGTGCTGGCGCCGCGCGTCGCCGCGGCTCCGGCGGCGCCGGCGTACCGCGGGTGGCTGGGGGTGATGGCGGCCAGCGGGCTCGCCCGGGCGGTGTCCTTCGTGGTGGCCGGCCCGCCGCACCCGGTGATGGCCGCCGCGATGGTGGTCGAGCTGGTGGCGCCGCCGGTGCTGTGGGCCTGGCACCGGCGGGTCGTGTCGGCCGCGGCCGGCGGTCGTGACCCTTCGCCGGTCGCGGCCGCGGTCGCGGAACGCAGGTGACGCGGCCGGCCCCGGCCTCACTCGCCGGGGCCGGCCCGCCGTCAGGCGTCCTTGCGGGCCGCCGACCGCCGGTACGCCCAGACCGCGAACGCGGCGAAAGCCAGCGACCAGGCGCCGAGGACGGCGGCGTCCAGGCCGGCCGGGTCGCTGTTGAAACCGACCACCCGCAGCGCCATGTCGGCGTAGCCGTGCGTCGGGGTCAACCGTCCCAGCCGGCGCAGCCAGGCCGGGAAGGTCTGCAGCGGCAGCCACAGCCCGCCCAGCAGCGACATGCCGAAGTAGCAGACGAAGTTGGCCGGCTGCACCGTCTGCGCGGTGCACAGGTACCCCAGGCCCAGGCCCAGCAGCACGAACGGCGTGGCGCCGAGCCACATCAACGGGACCAGCGCGCACCACTGGCCGCCACCCAGCCGGACGTGGTTGACCAGCACCGCGGCCAGGCACAGGGCGAGCACCGGCGGCACCGCGAGCAGCATCCCGGTCAGCCCCTTGCCGAGCACCACCCGCAGCGGCGACAGCGGGGTAAGCCGCAGGTGGCGCAGCCAGCCGCTGGTACGGTCCGCGACCACGGACGCGCCGTAGTTGAGCAGCGCCCCGACCGCACCGAAGCCACCGACGCTGATCATCGCGTACAGGGCGGCGTCGCGGCTGTGCCGGCCGGTGACCGTGCCGAGGTTGGTGAACACCAGGTACATCACCAGCGGCATGGCCACGGTGAAGATGACGAAACCCGGCGTGCGCAGCGTCCGCCGCAGCTCCAGGCGCAGATATCCCCGCATCAGCGCACCTCCGTGATGGACAGGAACGCGTCCTCGAGGCTGCCGGCGCCGACCTCGATGTTGCGCAGCAGCCCGCGTTCCGCCAGCGCCGTGACGGCGGCGTCGGCATCGGTGCAGCGCAGCTCGGCCCGCCCGGCTGCCACGGTCGCCGAGGCGACCCCCGGCAGAGTCCGCAGCATGGCCTCGTCGGGGCCGTCGCGCGTCACGTCCACGGCGACGGTGCGATCGGCGACGGTGCGCCGGATCTGCGCCGGGCTGCCGTCGGCGACGATCCGGCCGGCCGCCAACATGACCACCCGCCCCGCGTGCTCGTCGACCTCCTGGAGGTGGTGGCTGGCGAACAGCACGGCCCGCCCGTGCGCGGCGTAGCCGTCGATCGCGCGCCAGAACTCCCGGCGCGCGCGCACGTCCAGTGCGGCGGTGGGCTCGTCGAGCACCAGCAGGGAGGGGCGACCGACGACGGCCAGCGCGAACCGGACCCGCTGCGCCTGGCCGCCGGACAGCCCGTCCGTGGTGCGACCCAGCAGGTCACCGACGTCGGCCAGGCCGGCCACCTCGTCCAGCGACATCGGCTCCCGGTACAGGCCCCGGGTGAAGTGCAGCAACTCCCCGACGGTCGCGCGGGGCAGCAGCTGATTCTCCTGCAGCATCGCGGCCACCAGACCGCGCCGCACCGCCTGCTCCGGGCCGAGCCCGAACAGGCTGACCCGGCCGGCGGCCGGCGTGAGCAGGCCGAGCAGCAGGCCGATGGTGGTCGACTTGCCGGCGCCGTTCGGACCGAGCAGGGCCAGCACCTCGCCGGGTTCGACCCGGAGGTCGAGACCGTGCACGACCGGATCGCGACCGTAGCCGAACGAGACGTCGTGCAGGCGCACCGCCGGGCCCGCGGGCGGGTCTGCCGGGGCGGCGCCGTCCGGCCGGCTCAGGGCCGTGGCGGTCACCGGGCCACCGCCACGGCGGGGCGCAGCAGGGGACCGACGGCGGCCCGATGCACCGCGCTCACCGCGGCCCGCAGCGCCGCCTCGGCGGAGTCGCCGCCCAGGCCGACGCCCCAGAGCGTCGTTCCCGACACCGCGCACTCGACGTAGGCGACCACCCCGGCCCGCCCCTGGACGGTCGCCGGGTGTTCGTGGTGGTCGCGGATCGTCACGGACAGGCCCGCCTCGCCGAATGCCCTGGCCAGCGCGTCGAGCGGTCCCTCGCCGGCGGCAGCCAGCCGATGCCGGCGCCCGCCCAGGGTGAGCTCGGCCGTCAGCTCGACGGTCTGGGCGCTCGCGCCGTCCGGCCCGTACAGCGCGTAGTCGAGCAAGGGGGGTCGTGCGCCACCGAGGTACTCCGCGGTGAAGACCTGCCACAGCCGGTCCCCGTCCACCTCGCCGCCGCTGTCGTCCAGGTGCCGCTGCACCACGCCGGAGAACTCGATCTGCAGCCGGCGGGGCAGCTCCAGGTGGTGCTCGGTCTGCATCAGGTAGGCCACCCCGCCCTTGCCGGACTGCGAGTTCACCCGGATCACCGCCTCGTAGGAACGCCCGACGTCACGCGGGTCGATCGGCAGGTACGGCATCCGCCAGGGCAGCCGGGCGGCCGGCACCCCGCTCGCGCCGGACCGGGCGCGCAGCGCCTCGAAACCCTTCTTGATGGCGTCCTGGTGCGACCCGGAGAACGAGGTGTACACCAGGTCCCCGGCGTACGGGTGACGGTCGGGCACCGGCAGTTGGTTGCACTGCTCCACCGTGCGCCGGACCGCGTCGATGTCGGAGAGGTCGAGCTCGGGGTCGACTCCCTGGCTGAACAGGTTGAGGGCGAGCGTGACCAGGTCGACGTTGCCGGTGCGCTCGCCGTTGCCGAACAGGCAGCCCTCCACCCGGTCGGCTCCGGCGAGCACGCCCAGCTCGGCCGCCGCGACGGCCGTCCCGCGGTCGTTGTGCGGGTGCAGCGACAGGCAGACGTGCCGGCGGCGGGTCAGCTGGTCACCGAACCACTCGACGAGATCGGCGTAGCGGTGCGGGCCGTACCGTTCGACGGTGGCCGGCAGGTTGAGCACGATCTCCCGGTCGGGCCCCGGCTGCCAGACGTCCATGACGGCCTCGCACACCTCGACGGCGAAGTCCGGCTCGGTGTCCACGACCAGCTCCGGGGAGTACTCGAAGCCCAGCACGGTGCCGGGCACCAGCTGCTGGGCCCGGCGCACGACGTGCCGGGTCGCCCGGACCGCGAGGTCACGGCAGCCGGCCCGGTCCGTGCCGAACACCACCTCGCGGAACAGCGGCGAGGTCGCGTTGTAGAGGTGGAGCGTGGCGTGCCGGGCGCCGCCGAGGCTGCGCAGCGTCGTGTCGATCAGCTCCTCGCGGGCCGGGGTCAACACGGAGATCTCGACGTCCTCGGGCACCAGGTCGTCCTCGATCAGCCGGCGCACGAATTCGTGGTCGACCCGGCTCGCGGCCGGGAAGCCCACCTCGATCTCCTTGAAGCCGAGTTCGACGGCCAGCCGGAACAGGGCGTGTTTGCGGTCCACCGACATCGGCTCGATGAGCGCCTGGTTGCCGTCGCGCAGGTCCACGGAGCACCACCGGGGCGCAGCCGTGTGCTCGGCGTCCGGCCACCGCCGCCGGCGGTTGACCAGAGCGGGGAACCGCTGGTAGCGGTGCGTCGCCATGGGGCTGGGACGCTGCCGGTTGGGCATGACTCCTCCTGCCGGGGTGGTGATCGGGTCAGGACGCCGCGGCCAGCGTGGGCCGCATTCCCAGGCCGAACCCGGGAGCCTCGGGGGAGTCGTAGGTCAGCACCTCGCGCTGCAACCGCTGCAGCTCCGGCTGCGGGTCGAGGCCGAGCTGGTCGTGCAGCAGCACCCGTAGGTTCTGGTACGCCTGCAGCGCCTCGCTGCGCCGCCCGCACCGGCTCAGCGCCGCGATGAGCTGACCGTGGAACCACTCGTTCAGCGGGTGGGCGGCCACCAGTGAGCGCAGCTCGCCGATCAGCTCGTGGTGCCGGCCCAGCTCGGCGTCGGCGAGGATGCGCAGTTCCAGCGTGCGCAGCCGTTCCTCCTCCAGGTGGACGGCGTGCGACTCCAGCAGCCGGCCGGTGAGGACGTTGGCCAGTGCCGGGCCGCGCCACAGGTCGAGTGCCCGGCGCAGCACGGCGGCGGCTTCCGCGGTGCGGCCGTTGTCCAGCAGCTGGCGGCCCTGCCAGGACATCGTCTGGAAGGAATGCGCGTCGATCTGCTCCGGATCGACGTACATCAGGTAGCCGGGCGCGGTGGTGACGAGCCACTCCGGGCGCTGCGGGGCCACCTGGTGCCGGTTGAAGCTGCGCCGCAGCTGGTAGATGTAGGTCTGGGCGGTGGTGACCGCGCTCATCGGCGGGTGCTCGCCCCACAGCTCCTCGATCAGCGCGTCGACGGAGACGACCTGGTTGGCGCGCAGCAGGAGCAGGGCCAGGACCCGGCGGACCTTGGGCGGGGTGGGGGTGCGGTCCGTGCCCTCGCTGGTGACTTCCAGGGGACCCAGCACATTGAATTTCATCACGGTATTCTCCGATTTCGTCGTTCCCGGGCGGACGCCACAGGGGAGGGACGGTGCACGGCCGAGCTCTGGATCGAAAGCTAGGGAGCGGCCGGACCGGGTCGCAAGGAGTCCTATCCCGGCGGCGGCGCGAGAGTGGACCATCCACGCGCTCGGCGGACGAAGGTGGTAGCCGGCACTACAACCTTCGGCTACCACCATTGACGCTGCGGTCGCGGTTGCCGACGGTTGATTCATGTCAATCACTGTGCTCAGCGGTGCCGAGGTGCCGGTGCAGAGGACGCTGTCCTTCCCCGCCAAAATCGCCGCCTGCTTCGCGGAGGCACGGCTGCAGGTACAGGTGATCTTCCTGCTGCGGCTGCTGGCCGGTTTCGGGCTGGGCCGTCCGGCCGGTGTGGCGTTTCCCTGGCTCCGGCTGTTCGGGTCGATCGCGGTCTGGGAGCTCGCGGTGCTGAGCGTCTACCTGGCCGACGGCGTGATGGACATCGTGGAGGACCGTCTCAACGGATCCACCCGGCCGATCGCCCGTGGCGATCTGCCCCGCGGGTTCGCCGCGGTGGTCGCGGTCGCTGCCGGGGTGTTGTCGGTGCTGGGCGCGGCACGCCTGGGGGCGCCGTACATCTTTCTGGTGCCGGTGATGGTGCTGCTGGGGTACGCGTACTGCAGCCCGCCGGCGCGGCTCAAGCGTTGGTCCGGCGCGGCCGGCGCGATCGTCGTGGTGGCGGGCCTGCTGACCTTCGCCGCCGGGTCGGCGGTGTGGGGGCCGCTGCGGCCGACCGCGCCCCTGATCATCTTCGCGCTCGTCATGTCGGTGTGGATGGGACTGGTCGGCGCGTTGGCCAAGGACTTCTCCGACGTCGACGGCGACGCCGTGGCGGGCTGCCGCACCACCGCGTCGACCCGGCACGGGCGGGCGGTGCGCCTGGTCGTCGGCAACGCGCTCGTGGTGGCCGGCGGCTTCGGCCTGGCCGCGTTCACCATTGCGCCGGTTCTTCGCCCTTCTAGCCTGATTATGATGGCTGGTGCCTGGTGTGTCGTATTTACCACTATCGCCTTCGCGGCGGCGCCGGAACGGCACCGGCGGCGGCGCCCGTATAAAGCTTTCATGCTTACCCAGTACGCGGTTCACGCGGCGATTCTGATCGATGTCTTTCTGTTGCTCACATGATCTCGCGCGAGATAGCCTCGTCCCACGTATGGGGCGGGGGAACGCGTGGCCGAACCAGAGGAAATGACGGCGATTTCCGGCGTGGTCGCCCGGCTGGAGGCGTCCACGTCGTCCATCCTGGCCGGGTACGAACGAGCGCTGCAGCAGCAGGGCAGCCCGCTGCTGTCCACTGCGGCGACGCGCTCGCAGATCCTGTCCCACGCCCGGCAGCTGCTCGACGACCTGGTCGACGAACTGTACGGCCGGCACGCCGAGACCGCGCGGCGCACACTGGCCACCGAGCTCGGCAGCAGCCGGGCCGAGGCGGGCATCTACCCCGGGGTCTCGTTGCGGGCGGCGGGCATGCTCTTCGACGTGGTGATGTGCAGTGTGGACCGGCAGGCCGGACCGCAGGGCGCTTCCGCGCAAGCCATGCTCGCTGTCGCGCTCGGCATGAACAGGGTGCTGATTCGGGCGCTGGGCGCCGCCGCCGATTCGTATGCCGCGTTACTGCTCGATCGCATTCATGGCGCGCACGTCGAGGAACGCAAGAGGATCAGCCGAGAACTGCATGACCGGGTTGGTCACGGGGTCAGCCTGGCCTACCGCAACTTGGAGCTCTACGAGATATATCAGGCGAAGCGTCCCATTCAGGCGCGAAGCTGCGTCGCCACCGCTCAGGAATCCCTCCGGGAGACCCTCGACGCCGTTCGGGACCTCATCTCGGATCTGCGGGTGGCCGAGCCGCCGGACGGGCTGGAAAAGGCTCTGCGGAGCTTCCTGGAAACCGAACCCCGATCGCGGACCGACGTCCGGCTGCACGTCACCGGCGACGAACACTGGGCGTCCCCGGAGGTCCGCGACGAGGTCTTCCTGATCGTGCGGGAGGCGCTGCGCAACGTCCTCGCCCACGCCGGCGCCGACGTCGCGCTGGTCCGGGTGCAGATCAGTCCGGGCGAGCTGCGCGCCACCGTACGCGACGACGGCCAGGGGTTCCAACCGTCCGCAGTGGACTCCTCCCACGCCGGGATCGTCTCCATGCGGGAGCGCGCCGGTCTCCTCGGCGGAGCGCTGTCCGTGGCCAGCAGTCCCGGCCAGGGCACCACGATCGAGCTGCTGCTCCCGCTCGCCCGGCCGACGGCATGAACGACATCCGGATCGTCCTCGTCGACGATCACGCGCTGGTGCGCCAGGGGGTCCGCGAGCTGCTCGAGACCGAGCCGGACCTGAAGGTGATCGGCGAGGCCGGCGACAGCGAGACCGCCGTCGGCCTGGTGAGCGACCTGCGCCCGGACGTCGTGCTGCTCGACGTGGAGATCATCGGCGACGACGTGACCACCACCGTCGAACGCATGCGTACCCTCGCCCCGCAGAGCCAGATCCTCATCCTGAGCATGTACGACGGCCCGCAGCTGCTGCGCCGGTTGCTGGCGCTGAACATCCGCGGGTACCTGCTCAAGAGCGCCGGCCGCGCCGAGCTGGTCGCGGCGGTACGCGCCGCGTGCTCCGGCGACGACCGGATCATCCTCGGCGTCTCCCGCCGCAGCCTCGCCGCCGTGCACGCCCCGCGCGAGACGGCCAGCCTGTCGGCCCGCGAACGCGAAGTTCTCGAGCTGACCGCCATGGCGCTGACCAACGCCCAGATCGCCGCCCGCCTCTACGTCACCGAGGCCACCGTCAAACGCCACCTCAGCAACGTGTTCGCCAAGCTCGGCGCCCTGTCGCGGATCGACGCGGTCAAGAAGGCGATCGAGATGCGGATCATCCAGCCGCCCCGCGGCCCGGGTGGCCGCCCGGACCACCGTTGAGCGGCCTCTAGCTCGCGCCTGTACCGGTTCTCCAGCGGCGCGGCCGACCCTCTTGCACAGGACGGGACGACGGCAGACGAGCCGCCGCTCCCGCCGGAGGGGAGGCGAGTCGTGCGCACGGAAGTGTCCGTACCGGACTCCGGTTCCCGCACCCGGCAGGCGCCCGCACCACCGCCCGGCGGGGTGGGGGCCGAGGTGTTCCGGCGCGCGCTGGCCCACTGCGCCGCCGGAGTGGTCGTGGTGACCACCGGCGCCCGGCCGGCCGGCTTCACCGCCAGCTCCTTCACCTCGGTCAGCATGAGCCCGCCGCTGGTCTCCTTCTGCGTCGACAAGTACGCCGGCTGCTGGGGGCGGCTGCGCACCGCGGAGACGTTCACCGTCAACGTGCTGACCGACACGCAGCAGGCCCTGGCCGCCCGGTTCGCCGCGCGAGGGGTGGACCGTTTCGCGCCACCCACCCGCTGGCGCCACGGGCCGGACGGCGCGGTGCTGCTCGACGCGGCGGCGGCCCACCTGCAGTGCCGGCGGCACGCGGTGCTCCCCCTCGGCGATCACTTCCTGGTGGTCGGACTGCTGGTCGCCGTGCACGCCGGCACGTCCGCCCCGCCGCTGCTGTACCACGGCGGCCGGTACGGCCGGTTCACCACGCTGGAGTCCGCCGTGCCCCCCGTCCCAGAAGCCGACGAGCGGAGGAGCAGATGAGCCGCCGAGTTGTGATCACCGGAATCGGTGTGGTGGCGCCGGGTGGCGTCGGCACCCCGGCGTACTGGCAACGCCTGTTGTCCGGCCGGAGCGCCACCCGCACCATCACCGCGTTCGACCCGTCCGGATTCCGCTCCCGGATGGCCGCCGAGTGCGACTTCGACCCGACCGCGTACGGCCTCACCCCGCAGGAGATCCGGCGGATGGACCGCACGGCCCAGTTCGCCGTCGTGTGCACCGCCGAGTGCGTCGCCGACGCCGGGCTCGCCGGCGGGGAGGTGCCGGCCACCCGGGTGGGCGTCACCGTCGGCAGCGCGGTCGGCGCCACCATCAAGCTGGAGTCCGAGTACGTCGTGCTCAGCGACGGCGGACGGCGGTGGGAGGTGGATCCCGGCTACGCCGTTCCGCACCTGTACGACTATCTGGTGCCCAGCTCGCTGGCCGCCGAGGTGGCGTGGAAGGTGGGCGCCGAGGGACCGGTGTCGGTGGTCTCCGACGGCTGCACCGCGGGCATCGACGCGCTCGGCTACGCCGCCCAGGTCATCCGCTGCGGCGACGCCGACGTGATGATCGCCGGCGGGACCGAGGCCCCGATCGCCCCGATCACCGTGGCCTGCTTCGACGCCATCAAGGCGACCTCGGTGCACAACGACGACCCGGAGCACGCGCACCGGCCGTACGACGTCAGCCGCAACGGGTTCGTGCTCGGCGAGGGCGCCGCCATGCTGGTGCTCGAGGAGTACGAGCACGCCCGGCGCCGCGGTGCCCGGGTCTACGCCGAGATCGCCGGCGTCGCCACCCGGGCCAACGCCTTCCACATGACCGGCCTGCAGGCCGAGGGCCGGGAGATGGCCGAGGCCATCCGGGTGGCCCTGGACCAGGCGCGGATCGGCGCGGACCGGGTCGACTGGGTCAGCATGCACGGCACCGGCACCAAGCAGAACGACCGGCACGAGACCTCGGCCATCAAGCGAAGCCTGGGCCCGCACGCGTACCGGACCCCGGCCAGCTCGATCAAGTCGATGATCGGCCACTCGCTCGGCGCGGTCGGCGCCCTGGAGACGGCGGCCTGCGCCCTGGCCATCACGCACGGGGCCGTGCCGCCGACCGCGAACCTGCACCGGCAGGACCCGGAACTCGACCTGGATTACGTACCCCTGCAGGCGAGGGAGCACCGAGTGGACGTGGCGCTGAACGTGGGCAGCGGCTTCGGCGGATTCCAGAGCGCGATGGTGCTCTGCCGGCCCGAGGCGGTGAGCCGGTGAGCGCCGCCGTCACCGGTCTCGGCGTGCTCGCCCCCAACGGGGTCGGTACCGGCGACTACTGGCGGCACACCCGGGCCGGGACGAGTGGCATCCGCCCGATCACCCGGTTCGACGCCAGCCGGTACCCGATCCGGCTCGCCGGCGAGGTGCGCGACTTCGACCCCGCCGCGCACCTGCCGGGGCGGCTCGTCCCGCAGACCGACCGGATGACCCAGCTCGCCCTGGTCGCCACCGAGTGGGCGCTGGCCGACGCGGGGCTGGCTCCCGACGCCGCGCACGACTTCGACTTCGGCGTGGTCACCTCGGCGTCCGCCGGCGGACTGGAGTTCGGGCAGCGGGAGCTGCAGAAACTGTGGACCCAGGGACCGTCGACGGTGAGCGCCTACATGTCGTTCTCGTGGTTCTACGCGGTCAACACGGGCCAGATCTCCATCCGGCACAAGTTGCGCGGCCCGGCCGCCGCGCTCGTCACCGAGCAGGCCGGCGGGCTGGACGCGGTGGGGCTGTCACGGCGGCTGGTCGCCGACGGCACCCCGGTGGTGATCACCGCCGGGGTGGACGGGGCGCTGTGCCCGATGGGGGTGGCCGGCCAGGTGCCGGCCGGGCAGTGGAGCACGTGCGACGACCCGGCGAGGGCGTACCGGCCGTTCGACGCGGGCGCCAGCGGCGGTGTCGCCGGGGAGGGCGGCGCCGTCCTGGTGATCGAGGACGGTGCGGCCGCGCGGCGGCGCGGTGCCCGGGTGTACGGCGAGATCGCCGGATACGCGGCCACCTTCGACCCGCCGCCGGGCTCGGACCGCGAGCCGGGTCTCGGCCGGGCCGCCGCCACGGCGCTGCGGCAGGCCGATCTCGTGCCGGACGAGATCGACGTGGTGCTGGCCGACGCGGCGGGGACGCTCGCCGGGGACCGCGCCGAGGCCGACGCGCTGGAGAAGCTCTTCGGCCCGCGGGGCGTACCGGTCACCGCGCCGAAGACCATGACGGGCCGGCTCAGCGCCGGCGCCGGCACCCTGGACGTCGCCACCGCCCTGCTGGCGATGCGCGACGGGATCATCCCGCCGACCGTCAACACCGGCGGCGACGGGTACGGCCACCAGATCGACCTGGTGACCTCGCTCCGCCACGTGCCCGTGCGCACCGCCCTGGTGCTCGCCCGCGGCATCGGCGGTTTCAACGCGGCGGTCGTGCTGCGGGCGGCCGATCGACGATCGGAAGGGATGGAAGAGGCATGAGTCAGTTCACGATCGAGGACCTCAAGCGGATCATGCGCGCGTGCGCCGGCGAGGACGAGTCGGTGGACCTCGACGGCGACATCGGCGAGCTCACCTTCGACCAGCTGGGCTACGACTCCCTCGCGCTGCTGGAGACGGCGAGCCGGGTGCAACGGGAGCTGCGGGTGGCGCTGCCGGACGAGGCGCTGGGCGACGTCGAGACCCCGGCGCAGTTCGTCGCGTTCGTCAACGGGCGGCTGCTCGAGACGGCCGCGTAGCGGGACGCGCAGCTCGGCCCGGCACCCCGAGGTGCCGGGCCGATCGTCGTACGGGCCGGCGCGGCCGGTTCAGCCGCGGGCCGGCTCCGGGCGGCGCCGGCGGTTGGCGGCATAGTGCCGCAGGCACTCGTCGTAGCCGGCCAGCAGGCCACGGTCGGCCGCCTCGGCCAGCGTCGGCGCCCCGGCGTCCTTGGCGGACATCAACGGTGGCCCGGCCAGCGGCCAGGGCAGGTCCAGCGCCGGGTCCATCGGATCGATCTCCAGCGGAGTGCCCGGCACGAAGGTGGTCGAGCACAGGTACTGCACGCAGGCCTCGTCGGTCAGCGCCACGAACCCGTGACCCAGCCCCTCGGCGACGTAGACGGACACGCCGTTCTCGGCGCTCAGCCGGTTCACGTGGTGGCGGCCGAACGTCGGTGAGCCGGGCCGGATGTCGACGACGATGTCGGCCACCGCGCCGCGCACGCAGGAGACGAACTTCGCCTGACCGGCGGGCAGGCGCACACCGTGGATGCCGCGCACCGTGTTCGCCCGCGACACCGAGTGGTTGACCTGCCGCGGGGTGAAATCGTGCCCCGTCTGCTCCAGCAGCGTGTCGTAGCGCAGCGTCTCGTAGAAGCAGCCGCGCTCGTCGACGATCTTGTCCGGGGTGACCCGATAGGCATCGAGCACGGTCAGCGGACGGATCTGCATGCCGGTGACGGTATCGGCGCCGGTTCGAGTCTCGGTCGAAGACGACGTTGGACGGCGCCTCGAAGGCTCCTCGTGGCCCGGACCGTACCCATGAAGGTGCCTTGCTGCGGCAAATCGCTCGCGGCGTCTGGAGAGAGTAGGTGTCTCCGCCATGAAAGCCCTGGTCCTTGCCGGCGGAACCGGCAGCAGGCTCCGCCCCCTGAGTCACAGCATGCCCAAGCAACTGGTGCCTGTCGCCAACAAGCCCGTGTTGATGCACTGCCTCGACCGGTTGTCGGAGGCCGGCATCCGGGAGGTCGGCATCATCATCAGCCCCGAGCGCGGCGCCGCGATCCGCGAGGCGATCGGCGACGGCGCCGCCCTCGGCCTGGATATCACGTACATCATGCAGGACGCGCCGCTGGGTCTGGCTCACTGCGTCCGTCTCGCCCGGCCCTACCTCGGCGACGACGACTTCGTGATGTATCTCGGCGACAACATCCTGGCCGGCGGTGTGCTCGCGTTGGCCGACCGGTTCCGGGCCCGGCGCCCGGCCGCGCAGGTGGTCGTCACCAAGGTGCCCGACCCCCGCGACTACGGGGTGGCCGAGGTGGACGCCGCCGGCCGGGTCACCCGGCTGGTGGAGAAGCCGGCCACGCCGGTCAGCGACCTGGCCCTGATCGGCGTGTACTTCTTCACCCCGGCGATCCACGAGGCGGTGGCGGCCGTCCAGCCCAGCGCGCGCGGCGAGCTGGAGATCACCGACGCGATCCAGTGGCTGGTCAGCGCCGGCAGCCCGGTCACCGCGACCGAGTTCACCGGGTACTGGAAGGACACCGGCCGCATCGACGACCTGCTGGAATGCAACCGGGTGCTGCTGGAGGCCACCGAGCGCCGGCTGCGGGGCGAGATCGACGAAGCCAGCGAGGTCATCGGGGCGGTGGCCGTGGAGCCCGGCGCCCGGATCATCCGGTCGCGCATCGTCGGTCCCGCCGTGATCGGCAAGGACAGCCTCGTCGTGGACAGCTACGTGGGCCAGTACACGTCGATCGGCGGCTCCTGTGTGCTGGTCGGCGCCGGCATCGAGCACTCCATCGTGCTGGACCACGTCTCCGTCCGCGACGTGCGCGGTATCCACGGTTCGCTGATCGGCCGGTCCGCCGAGGTGTGCGTGTCCATCGGCGACGTCGCCCGCAACCGGCTCGTGATCGGCGACGACACCCGGGTGGAGGTGCTCTCGTGAGGATCCTGGTCACCGGCGGCGCCGGCTTCATCGGCTCCCGCTACGTGCGCGGCCTGCTGGCCGACGAGTACGACGGGTTCGCCGGCGTCGACGTCACCGTGCTGGACAAGTTCACCTACGCCGGCAACCCGGACAACCTGCCGGCGCACGCCGACCGGCTGACCGTGGTCCGCGGCGACATCTGTGACGCGGGTCTGCTCGCCGAGCTGCTGCCCGGCCACGACGCCGTGGTGCACTTCGCCGCCGAGACGCACGTCGACCGCTCCGTCGACGACGGTTCGGCGTTCGTGCGGACGAACGTCACCGGGACCCAGACCCTGATGGCCGGCTGTCTGCGTGCGGCGGTGCCGCGGATCGTGCACGTGTCCACCGACGAGGTGTACGGCTCCATCGCCGAGGGGTCGTGGACCGAGCAGTGGCCGCTGGAGCCGAGCTCGCCGTACGCGGCGTCCAAGGCCGGCAGCGACCTGGTCGCCCGCGCCTACGCCCGGACGCACGGGCTGGACGTGTCCATCACCCGGTGCAGCAACAACTACGGGCCGTACCAGTATCCGGAGAAGGTCATCCCGCGCTTCGTCACCTGTCTGCTCAACGGCGAGCCGGTGCCGCTGTACGGCGACGGGCGCCACGTGCGGGAGTGGCTGCACGTAGACGACCACTGCCGGGCCGTGCACGCCGTGCTCGCCGGCGGCCGGGCCGGTGAGATCTACAACGTCGGCGGCGGGATCGAGCTGACCAACCGCGACCTCACCGAGCGCGTCCTGGCGCTGTGCGGCGCGGACGCGTCGATGGTCCGCCGGGTGGCCGACCGCAAGGGCCACGACCTGCGCTACTCGCTCTGTGACGACAAGATCCGCGACGAGCTCGGCTACGTCCCGCGCATCGACTTCGACGACGGACTGGCCCAGGTGGTGCGCTGGTACGCGGACAACTCGTGGTGGTGGAAGCCCCTGCTGCGGGGCGGGGAGTAGGGATCATGCGAGTTCTGGTGACGACCGCGCCCCTGCACGGTCACTTCTTCCCGATGGTGCCGCTGGCCTGGGCGCTGCGGTCGGCCGGGCACGACGTGCTGGTGGCCGCGCCGGCCAACTTCGTCGACGACATCGCCGGGGCCGGGCTGCCCGCGGTGCCCTCCGCCGGCCCGATCGGCTTCGCCGACTTCATGTTCCACGACCGGGACGGCACCCCGCTGACGCCCCCGGCCGACCCGGCCGCCCGCCGGGCCGGCAGCGGCCGGGCCTGGGGCCGGCTGGCCGCCCGCACGCTGGACGGCGTCCGGGAGATCGTCGGGAACTGGCGGCCGGACCTGCTCGTCTGCGAGCCCACCGAGTACGCCGGCCAGCTCGCCGCCGCCACCGCGGGGATCGCCTGGGTGGAGCACTGGTGGGGGCTGGCTGTGCAGCCGGAGTACCGGCCCTTCGCCCAGCGGGAGCTGGAGCCGGAGTTGCAGCGGCTCGGCCTGCGGGACCTGCCGGAGCCGGCGCTGCGCATCGACGTGTCGCCGCCCTCGGTGCAGCGTCCGGGGGTACCGGACGCCCAGCGGATGCGCTACGTGCCGTTCAACGGCCCGGCACTGCTGCCGCCGTGGGCCTCGCAGCCGCGCCACCGGCCCCGGATCTGCGTCACCCTGGGCAGCATGCTGCCCAAGCACGGGCTGCTGGACTTCGGCGGCATGTTGCGCGACTTCGCGGCCGGGCTGACCGGTCTCGGCGCCGACGTGGTGATCGCCGTGGACGACCAGGTCGCCGCCGGCTGGACGGACCTGCCGGACGGCGTACGGGCCGCCGGCTGGCTGCCGCTGAACCTGGTGTTGCCGGCCTGCGACCTCGTCGTGCACCACGGCGGTCCCGGGTCGGTCTTCACCGCCCTGGCCCTGGGAGTCCCCCAGCTTGCCCTGCCGCAGACCGCCGACCAGTTCGAGAACGCGGACCGGATGGTGGCCACCGGCGCGGGCCTGCGGCTGCTGCCCGCCGAGCGCGGCACAACGACGGTCGTGGCGGCCTGCGAGCAACTGCTGGCCGACCCGCTGTTCGGCAAGAACGCCGCGGTGGTGGCGGAGGAGATCGCGACGGCGCCCACCCCGGCCGAGGTCGTCGGCGTGCTGGAGCGGCTGGCCGTACCGCTGCGACCGGACGAGGAGCGACTGTGAGCATCACGACGAATTTCCGGTTGCTGGTGCCGGAGACGGCGCGGGTGACCGCGCGACGGCTGACCGAGTCCGCGCTGGCCACCGACGGCCGGCTTCCCGGAACCGGCCGGTTCGAGGACTGGCTGCGCGAGCGCGCCGCGGTGAACCGGTTCGACGTGCAGCGGGTCCCGTTCGCGGACCTCAGCGGCTGGCGGTTCGCGCCGGACACCGGCAACCTCGTGCACGACAGCGGCCGGTTCTTCTCCGTCGAGGGCCTCGAGGTGCGCACCGACTTCGGGTTCACCCCGCGCTGGACCCAGCCGATCATCAATCAGCCCGAGGTCGGCATCGTCGGCATCCTCGTCAAGGAGTTCGACGGCGTGCTGCACTGCCTCATGCAGGCCAAGATGGAGCCGGGCAACGTCAACACCCTGCAGCTGTCCCCGACGGTGCAGGCCACCCGCAGCAACTACACCGGGGTCCACCGGGGAGCGGCGATCCCGTACCTGGAGTTCTTCACCGGCCGGGGGCGCGGCACGGTGCTGGTAGACGTGCTGCAGTCCGAGCAGGGTGCCTGGTTCCTGCACAAGCGCAACCGCAACATGCTGGTCGAGACGACCGAGGACGTCGCGGCCCGCGACGACTTCGTATGGCTCACCGTCGGGCAGGTGCACGAGTTGATGCGGGTGGACAACCTGATCAACATGGACGCCCGGACGGTGCTGTCGTGCATGCCGTTCGCGGCGCCGGACCGCTCCACCCGCGGGGTCGACACGGGTGACGGCTTCCGCGAGGCCCTGCTGGCGTCCATGGCGGGCGCACACGGCGCCCTGCACACCACCGCCGAGGTGCTCAGCTGGTTCGTCGAGGCCAGGACGCGGTTCGTCCTCGGCCAGCGGCGCATCCCGCTGAAGGACCTGGAGGGCTGGCGCCGCACCCCGGACACGATCGAACACGTCGACGAGAAGTTCTTCCGGATCGTCGGGGTCCGGGTGCAGGCCAGCAACCGTGAGGTGACCAACTGGACCCAGCCGCTGGTGCACCCGGTCGGGCGGGGAATCTCGACCTTCCTCACCCGGCGCGTCGGCGGGGTGCTGCACCTGCTGGTGCAGGCCCGGGTGGAGGCCGGCACGCTCGACGTGGTGGAGGCGGCGCCGACCATCCACTGCCTGCCCAGCAACTACCGTGACGTGCCACCGCAGCACCGGCCGCCCTTCCTGGACTACGTGCTGGGCGTGGACCGGTCCCGGATACGGTACGAGGTGGTGCAGTCGGAGGAGGGCGGCCGCTTCTACCACGCGCAGAATCTCTACCAGATCATCGAGACGGCGGAGGACTTCCCGCTCGAGGTCCCCGACGGCTACCGCTGGGTGACGGTCGCGCAGCTGATGACGCTGCTCGCCCGGTCGAACCACCTCAACGTGGAGGCGCGCAGCCTGGTCGCGTGCCTGCAGACGCTGTGGTGAGCGGGGCGCGACCGCTGCGCCTCGGGGTGCTCGGCGCGGCCGACATCGCCCGCCGCCGCACGCTGCCCGCCGTGGCCGCCGAACCGGACGTCGAGCTGGTGGCCGTGGCGAGCCGTGACCCACACCGCGCGCGGCGGTGCACCGAGGTGTTCGGCGGTGAGCCGATGGCCGGCTATGCGGCGCTGCTCGGCCGCGCCGACATCGACGCGGTGTACCTCCCGTTGCCGGCCGCCCTGCACGCCCGGTGGATCGAGGCCGCCCTGGACGCGGGCAAGCACGTGCTGGCCGAGAAGCCGCTGACCATCCGCGCCGCCGACGCGCACCGTCTCGTGGCGTCGGCCGCCGCCCGTGGCCTCGTGCTGGCCGAGAACTACATGTTCGCCCTGCACCCGCAGCACGCCTGCGTCGCCGAACTGATCGCCGCCGGGATGATCGGCGAGGTCCGTGGCATGCGCGCCGCGTTCACCATCCCGCCGTTGCCGGCCGGCGACATCCGGTACCGGCCGGAGGTCGGTGGCGGAGCGCTGGCGGACGTGGGCGGGTATCCGCTGCGCGCCTCGGCGCTGCTGCTGGGTGAGCCGCTGGAGGTGATCGGCGCGACCCTGCGGGTGGACGCCGCCCGGGGGGTGGACCTGTCCGGGGCGGCCTTGCTCAGCACGCCGGCCGGGGTGATCTCCGAGGTCACCTTCGGCATGGAGCACGCGTACCGGGCCGGCTACGAGGTGTGGGGGACCGGGGGCACCATCCGGCTGGAGCGGGCCTACGCCACGCCCCCCGACCACGTCCCGGTGCTGCACCTGAGGACCCGCGACGACGTGCGGACCCGCCGCCTCGAGCCGGACGACCAGTTCCGCCGGGCGGTGCGCGCGTTCGCCGCCGCCGTCCGCGACGGAGCGGACAGCGGGCTCCAGGGCGACGACATCCTGCGGCAGGCCGACCTGGTGGACCGGGTCCGGGCCGTGGCCCGCCGCGCCGAGATCACCGGCCCGTGAGCCGGCCACCGGAGGAGACGCGGATGGAGATCGTCGGACGGGGCTTCCTGGCGCAGCACCTCGCCGGGATCGCCGGCAGGCACGACGGGGTGGTGGTGCTCGCGGCCGGGGTCTCCGCGGCCAGCGGCACCTCGAACGCCCAGTTCTGCCGCGAGGCCGACCTGGTCGCCCGCTCCCTGCGCCGGTGCGCCGCCACCGGTGAGCGACTGCTGTTCTTCTCCACCGCCTCCACCGGCATGTACGGCGCGCTCGGCCGCGGCCGGGAGGACGAGCCGGTCGCCCCGGGCACCCCGTACGGGCAGCACAAGAGGCGCCTCGAACAGGTCATCGCCGATTCGCCGGTGGAGCACCTGGTGGTCCGGCTGGCGCACGTGGCCGGTCCGCACCAGCCGCCGCACCAGCTGCTGCCGTCGCTGCTGAGCCAGGTGATGGCCGGCCGGGTCCGGCTGCACGAGGCGGCCCGCCGCGACATCATCGACGTCGCCGACGTGGTGGCGCTGGTGGACCGGCTGCTGGCGACCCGGGCGTCGCGCGAGGTGGTGAACATCGCCACCGGCTTCGCCGTACCGGTGGAGGCGCTCGTCGACCGGATCGAGACAGTGCTGGGCCGGCGCGCCGAGCGGGTCCGGGTCACCGCGCCTGCCGTCAACCATCTCGTCTGCACCCGCAAGCTGCACCGGCTGGTGCCCGAGGCCGCCGGGATGGGGTTCGGCGAGCGTTACTTCGAAGCGGTGCTCGACCGCTACGTGTCCACCGCCGCGCTGGTCTAGCCACCGGCCAGAGAGGAGTCGTCCGCCGTGCGGATGCTGTTCGTCGCGTCGGCGCTGCCGTCGCACTTCTTCGCCATGGCCCCGTTCGCCTGGGCCGCGCACGCCGCCGGCCACGACGTGCGGGTCGCCACCCAGCCCCAGCTGTGCCCGGCGGTCGCCGCGTGCGGCCTGGCCACCGTCGGAGTGGGCCGGCCGATGGACTTCGCCGGCGACTACCGCCGGGGCCGGGCCGCCGATCCGAAGGACCTGTTCGTGCGGATCGCCGCCGACATGGCGGACGACCTGGTCGCGATGGCCCGCCACTGGCGCCCGGACGTCGTGGTCTGGGAGCCCACCTCCTTCGCCGGCCCGGTCGCCGCCGCCGCGGCCGGGGCGCCCTGCTGGCGCTTCCTCTGGGGACCGGACATCGTGGGCCGCGGCGGCAGCGGCCGGGAGCGGATGCCGGACGGTGTGCGGGAGCTGTTCACCCGGCACGGCTGCAGCGCCGACCAGGTGCCGGCCTGGCTGACGATAGATCCCTGCCCACCGTCGGTGCAGGTGCCGACCAGCGCGCCCTGGCGGCACGTGCGATACGTGCCGCACAGCACGGCCGCCCGGGTGCCGCGCGCGGTGCTGGCGCCGCCACGACGGCCGCGGGTGGTGGTCACCCTCGGCATGTCCGTCTCCGGGCTGGTCGGCGAGCAGGCGTTTCCGGCCTCGCGGGTGGCCCGCGCCCTGGCCGGCGACGGTGGTGAGGTGGTGGTGGCGCTGGGCGCCCGGCAGGCTGCCGCGTTCGGCGAGGTGCCCCCGGGCGTACGGCTGGTCGCCGACTGCCCGGTCACCACGCTGCTGGCCGGAGCGAGCGCCGTCGTGCACCACGGCGGCGCCGGCACCATGATGTCGGCCGTGCTGGCCGGCGTGCCGCAACTCGTCCTGTCGAGCATGCCCGACCTCGGTTTCTACGGCGACCGGCTGGCGGCCACCGGTGCCGGGCTGCGGCTCGGCGCCGACGACGCGGACGACACGGCCGTGCGCGACGCCGTGAACCGACTGCGGGCCGACGCGACGCCCGCCCTCCGGCTGCGCGCCGAAGCCCTGCGCCAGCCCACCCCGGCCCGGCTCCTGGCCGAGCTGACCGCCGTACCGACGATGTGAGGAGTCCACGATGTCCAATCGGGAGATGGGTTTCGGCCTGTTCTTCTTCGCTGCCCTCGGCGACGACGCGGCAGCGACGTACCGGATGATGCTCGACGCCGCGCGCCGCGCCGACGAGCTCGGGCTGCATTTCGTCTCCACGCCCGAGCGCCACTTCCACCGCTTCGGCGGGGCGTTCCCCAACCCGGCGCTGACCGGCGCCGCGATCGCGGCGGTGACCAGCCGGGTGCAGATCCGCGCCGGCAGTGTCGTCACGCCGCTGCACCCCACGCTGCGCATCGTGGAGGACTTCGCCGTCATCGACTGTCTGTCCGGCGGCCGGGCGGCGGTCTCCGTCGGTTCCGGCTGGAACGTCAACGACTTCGTGCTGAATCCGGAGATGTTCGACGGTCGCCGGCAACGGCTGCTGTCCGACGTCGAGGAGATCCGGCGGATCTGGGCCGGTGGGCAGTGGACCGGCCGGAACCCGCGCGGCGCGGAGGTCACCCTGCCGGTCTTTCCCCGGCCCGTCCAGACCGAGCTGCCACTCTGGGTGACGGTCTCGCGCAACCCGGAGACCTTCCGGCAGGCCGGGGTGCTCGGCGCGCACGTGCTGACCCACCTGGAGAACCAGGACGTGGCGGTGCTCCGTGACAACATCGCCGCCTACCGCGAATCGCTGGCCGCCCACCACCCCGGACGCGACGGCACGGTGACGCTGATGATGCACACCTACGTCGCCGAGACGACCGAGCAGGCCCGGAAGGTGGCCGTGCCGTGGCTGCGCAGCTATCTGCGTACCGCCATCGACCTGGAGGCCCGGGCGGTGGGCGCCGGTGGCGGCATGAGCGGGGGCCGCACGGGGCGGGAGTTCTTGAGCGAGGATCGGGCGCGGGACCGGCTGGCCGAGGTGGGCGTCAACCGCTACCTGGCCGGGGCGTCGCTCATCGGCTCGGTGGCCGACTGCCGGCGGACCGTCGAGGCGGTACGGGCCGCCGGGGTGGACGAGATCGCGTGCCTGGTCGACTTCGTCGGTGACGCGGACGCGCTGCTGGGCGGGCTCGGGCCCCTGGCGGCGCTGCGGCACAGCGAGCCCGCCCTCTCGGCACGGTGAGCGGGCGGCCCTGGCGGATCATGCCGCCGGGGCCGCCGCCCGCGGGCACTCATCCGCTGCGCCGCCGGGCGGCGGGCACCCAGCCCAGGTCCCGCCACAGGGCCAGCTCGGCGGGTGACGGCGGGACGTGGCCCGCCGCCCGCTCGGGGTGACCCGGCCGGCCGGCGGGCGGTCCCGGCGGGTTCGCCCCGGCCGCAGGGTCATCGAGGCCCCGGTACAGCATGTTCGTGGGCGCGCTCAGCGCCAGCGCGGCCACGGCCCGCCACAGCGCCCTGCGCCACCACGGATCCCGCGCCGGTCCCGACCCCTGTGCTGTCTCCATCGCCGCCTCCCGACCGGTCGCGCGGTGCGCGGACCGCACCGCTGCAACCCGGACCGTGCCCGCCGAGGGTCGAGGCGGCGTCGACGCGTGGTCGACCTCCCGGCGACCGGTCCTGGACCGGGACTCCAGCGCGGCGGCGCAGGCTGGCCGGGTACGCGGAGACAACCGGGAGGCGGCACCATGCGAGTGATGTGCACCGTGTCGGCATGGCCGACCCACTGGTACCCCATGGTGGCCGTGCTGTGGGGTCTGCAGGCGGCGGGTCACCAGGTGGCGGTGGTGTGCCCGCCCAGCCAGGCCGCCCCCGTCACCCGGGCCGGGCTCACGCCGGCGCCGGTGCTGGCCGAGCTCGACATCGCGTTCCTGGCCCGGCTGCGCAACGTCTTCGACGCCCAGGCCGGCGCGTGGCCGTACGACTGGCCGCCACCGCACCCGGTCACCGGAGCGCCGATGAAGGCGGTCGCGGAGTTCGGTTACGCCGAGTTCACCCGGGCCGGCGCCGAGAAGATCGCCCGGCCGGTCGCCCGCAACGGCCGCGCCGCGATCGCCTTCGCCCGCGAGTACCGCCCCGACCTCGTCCTGCACGAGCCGCTCGCGATGGAAGGGCTGCTGGCGGCCCGGGTGGTCGGCGTCGCGTCGGCCGTACACCTGTGGGGCCCGATCGGCACGCACGAGCGGGACCCGGCGGCCGCCTCCGTCGTGGAGTACCCGGTCGGTTCGTTCGCGCCGCACGGGGCCGGGGCGGTGGCGCTGGACACCGTCGGGCACGTCATCGACCCCTGTCCCGAGCCACTCGGGCCGGTGGTGGACGCGGAGCGGCTGGCGGTGCGCTATACGCCGTACAACGGGCCTGAGGAGGTGCCGGCGTGGCTGCTGGACCCGCCCACGCGGCCGCGGGTGGCCGTGGTCTGGGGCACGTCGCTCACCGCGATGTACGGGCCGGGTTCGTTCGCCGTGCCGCTGATCCTGGACGCCCTCGCCGGTCTCGACGTCGAGGTGGTCGTCTGCACCAGCGCCCGGGACGCGGCCGGTGTCCGGTACACCCGGCCCGGTGTGCGGGTCGTGGCCGAGCTTCCGTTGCACCTGCTGCTGCCGACGTGCGCGGCGGTGGTGCACCATGGCGGCGCGGGTTGCCTGATGACCGCTGTCGCGACCGGGGTGCCCCAGGTGGTGCTGCCGACCGGCATGGACCAGCCGGTGAACGCCGCCCGGCTCGCCGCGACCGGCGCCGCGATCTCCGTGCCGCGGGCCGGGGCCGACCCCGAAGCGGTGCGCGCGGCGGTGGCCGCGGTCGTGGGTGAGCCGTCGTACCGGGCTGCGGCGGCGGCCTTGCGCAGGTCCAACGACGACCGCGGTACGCCGGCGGAGCTGGTGGGCGGACTGGAGAAGCTGGCCGCTCGGTGAGGCCGGGAGCCGGGACCGCTCAGGCGCGGTCCCGCACGTGCGCCCACAGGGCCGCCAGCGACTCGCCGAGTGCGTGCCGCGCCTGCCAGCCCAGCTGCTCCCGGGCCCGGGTGGTGTCGATCTCCTGCGAGTCGATGCCCCGGCCGCGTTCCTCGCCGGTGGCCCGGTCCTCGTGCTCCACGATCTCCGCCGGCACCCCACTCGCGGTGATCAGCTCGCGGACCAGCCAGCGCACGCTGACCGCCTGACCGCGGCCGATGTTGATGACCGGCCCGGCGCCGGGGGTCAGCGCCGTCGCCCGTACGGCCGCCGCTATGTCCCGCACGTCGACGAAGTCCCGCCTGGCGTGCAGCGGGGCCAGCCGCAGCAGCGCCGTGCGGCGTTCCCGGCGGGCGGCCGCGAGCTGGTCCGCCACCTGGCCGAGCAGGCTGGCCCGGGGCGTGCCCGGGCCGCTGACGTTGACCACGCGCAGCACCGTCGCGTCGCACGCGCCGGCGCCGACGGCCGCCAGGACCGCGCCGGCGCCGGCCAGCTTGCTGTGCCCGTAGGGGCTGATCGGGCGGGGTTGCGCGTCCTCGCGGATGGGGCAGCCCACGGCGCCGTACTCGTGCACGGAACCCAGGTGCACCAGGCGGGGCCGCCACGGCAGGGCGGTCACCGCCTCCACCAGGTTGTGCACCAGCGTCACGTTCGAGGCCTTCAGTTCCTCCTCGGTGACGCCCCAGACCGCGCCGGCCGCGTTGACCACCGCGAACGGGCGCATCGCGGTGAGCATGCCGATCAGCCGGGGCACGTCGCCCGCGGCGAGGTCGAGCGCCACCGAACGGGCGCCGGGCAGCCGGGCCGGGCGGCGGGACACCGCGACCACGGGCGCGCCGGTGGCGGCGAACGCGGCGCAGGTGTGCCGGCCGACGAAGCCGTTGCCGCCCAGCACCACCACGGGCCGGGCCGGGTCGGGGCGGTGAGGGGACACGCTGACCTCCGTGGCGTCGTCAGGTCGCCGTCGTCAGCGTCGCCAGCACGCGGACCACGTCGGCGGGGGTGGGCCGGCTGCGGCTGGCCGCCGCCAGCTCGGCCGCCGCGGCGGAGTGCCGCGGCGTGCTCAGCAGCGCCTGCACGGCGTCGCGGATCTGCGCCCGGGTGGCCTCGTGCCCGGCGATGCCGAGTCCCGCGCCGGCAGCCGCCAGCCGGGCGCCGATGGCCCGCTGCTCCGGGCCGAAGGGGAGGGCCAACTGCGGCGTCCCGGCGTCGACGGCGGTCATCGCGCAGCCGGCGCCGCCATGGTGCACGACCGCCGCGCAGCCCGGCAGCAGCAGGTGCAACGGGGCCTGGTCGAGCAGGCGGACGCGCGGGGGCAGCTCACCCAGCGCGGCACGGTCGTCCGGGTGCACCGGAAGCAGCACCTCAACGTCCAGCTCGGCCAGCGCCGCGACGATGCGGGGCACCAGGTACGCGCCGCGGCCGTACATCCGGCTCATCGAGTTGCTCCACACCACGCACACCCGGGGACGCCGGCCCGCCGGGGGCAGCTCCGGCGCCGCACCGGGACCGTTGTACGGCAGGTAGCGCATGTCGATCCGGATGCCGCGCACCGGTGGGGTGAGCCCGCTCGGGCAGGGGTCGACGACGTGGGTGATCGCGTCGGCGTCGAGCATGCCGGCGCCGTGGCGCGGGAACGCCCGGGTGTAGTCCACCGGCAGCGGGTACAGCTCCGCGGCCCTCTCGTCGGTGCCGACCGGCCCCCACAGGTGCGCGACCGCCGGAATGCCGGCGACCTTCGCGGCCAGCAGCCCCTCGGCGCTGAGCCGGTCGTGCAGGATCAGGTCGGGCCGCCATCGCCGGGTGTAGCCGATGGCCGCGTCGAAACTCGTCTCGGTCTGCCGGGCGATGTGCCGCTTCGCCGTCTCGGCGTAGCCGTCCAGGTCGAAGGTGGACGGATCGACCGGCTCGCCGGTCTCCGGGTGCAACGGCGCCCAGGGATACGGCCACGCGCCCGCGCGGGCCAGCCAGAGATTGGCGAAGCGGGCCATGTACACCATGTCGAGTTCGCCCAGTACCGGCACGGCGGCCAGGCCCGCGGTCCGCACGGCGGCGGCCTGACCGGGCGCGCACGCCACCCGCAGTTCATGTCCGGCCGCGCGCAGCGCCCAGCCCAGCGGCACCATCGGGAAGTAGTGGGCGGGCCAGCCGGAGACCGTGGCCAGGATCCGCATCACGGCCGTCCCGCGAGGCCGGCCAGGGTGGACACCAGGTCGGCCGGCGTGGGCCGGGCCCGCGCGTCCTCCCGCAGGGCCCGGGCGGCGGCCGCGTACGCGGGCTTGTCCAGCAGGTCCGTCACAGCGGCCCGGACGGTGTCCACGCCGGCCAGGTGCCCGGGCAGATGGGCGCCGGCCCCGGCGGCGGCGACCCGTTCGGCGTTCAGGGCCTGCTCGATGGCGAAGCTGACGCCGAGTTGAGGCACCCCGGCATCGACGGCCGTCATGGTGCATCCGGCGCCACCGTGGTGCACCACCGCCGAGCAACCCGGCAGCACCAGTCGCAGCGGGCACCGCTCGACGCCGCGTACGCCCCGCGGCAGCGGGCCGAGCCGGTCCAGGTCCTCGGCGGTGGCAGTGACGACCACCTCGACGTCGAGGCCCGCGAGCGCCGTCACGATGTCGGGCAGGGCGAACGACCGCGGCCCGGACATCGCCGTGGTGGACGTGCCCCAGACGACGCACACCCGCGGCCGGCCGGCCGGGCGGTCGTCCCCGGGCGGCCCCGCGCCCGGGCCGTTGTACGGCACGAACCGCACCGGCAGCCGGGTCGCCGTGGTGGGCGGGGCCAGCGCGGGCGGGCAGACGTCGACGACGTGGGTGACGGCGTCCGGGCCCAGCGACCCGACCTTCCACCGGGCGAACGTGCCCGCCGGGTACTCCGGCACGATCTGCAGGCCGGTCGCCGCCGGCTCATGGGTGCCGACCGGCCCCCACAGGTGGGTCACGGCCGGCACCTTGACGGCGGCCGCCGCCAGCGCCCCCTCGACGGCGAGCGGGTCGTGGACGACCAGGTCGGGCCGCCAGTCCCGGGCGAGGCGAACGGCCGCGTCGAAGCTGCGGATCATCGCCCCGAAGGTGGTGGCGGTGTGCGCGGCGACGTAGGAGTCGAAGTCGAAGTCGCGCAGGCCGGCGACCTCCTGCCCGGTCACGGGGTGCAGCGGCTGCCACGGGTAGGGCCAGTGGCCCGCCTGGGCGTCCCACAGATAGCGCAGCCGGGTCAGGAACACCATGTCCATGCCGTCCAGCACCGGCACCGGGGTGAGCCCGGCGGCGCTGACCGCCGCGTGCTGACCGGGCGTACAGGCGACGCGGACGTCGTGCCCGGCGGCCTGCAGGGCCCAGCCCAGCGGCACCATCGGATAGTAGTGGCCGGGCCACGAAGACACGGCGAACAGCACTCGCATCGATCCGTACTCCCTCGTCCTGGCGGTGGTCGCTCAGCGCAGGTCGTCGCGCTGGACCCGGCGCTGCCGGACCTGCCATCCGTGCCCGGCCCGCACCAGCACGTCCTCGCAGACGCAGTGCATCTGCAGCCGGGCCGGGCCGCCGGCCGGGATCGCGAAGATCTGCGCGTAGCAGCGCACCGCCACGGTGTCCTCGTCGACGGGCTCGATGTGCACCATGCCGTGCCAGTGCCGGTGCTGTTCGCCGGCGGCGGCGAGCCGGGCGTGCGTCTCCCGCACCCCGGCGATCAGGGCCTCCCGGCCGCGTACCGGCTCCGGCAGCACCGCCGGCCAGAACCAGCCGTCCGGGGTGAACGTCTCGGCCCACGCCCGCGCGTCGCCCTCGTCGAGCAGGTGGAAGTGCCGGGCGTAGAACTGGTGGACCTGGGCGTACAGCTCGGCGAGGCCGGTGGTCACGGCGGCGGTCACGCGGCACCGTCCTCGACGATCGCGACGGCGCGCGACCATCCGGCGCCGGCTCCGGCGATCTTCACGGGGAAGCAGGCCACCGTGAAACCGAACGGCTCCGGCAGGTCGTCGAGGTTGCTGAGCCGCTCGATCTGGCAGTACTCGCGGTCGCGGCCGACGAAGTGGGCCGGGAACAGCACGTCGCGGTCGCCGCTGTCGTGGAACCGGGTGATCATGTCGCCGAACGGGGCGTCCAGGCTGAACGCGTCGGTGCCGATCACCCGGACCCCCTGGTCGAGCAGGAAGTTGGTGCCCGAGGCGTCCAGCCCGACGAAGTTGGTGAAGTAGAGCATCGAGCCGGCGTACACCGAGGCGCCCGTGTTGAGCAGCACGATGTCGCCGGGGGAGAGGGTGTAGTCGATCCGCTTGAGTTCCCGCTCCAGGTAGGCGGCGTCGGCGACGTGCTCCGCCTCGCTGATGTCGAGCACCACGCCGGGGCCGTAGAACCAGTCCAGCGGCATCTCGTCGATGTTGCGCGGCACGCCGTTGCCGTAGGTGGTACGGGTGCCGTAGTGCGACGGCGCGTCGATGTGCGTGCCGGTGTGCGTGGTCAGCGTAAGCGTGTCGATCGACAGCAGCTCCCCGTCCCGCAGGTCGGCCGGGCTGATCTCGAGCCCGAAGTTGGCGGCCATCTCCTCGGCCATGTGGGTGGCCCCGTCGGCCGGCGAGGTGACCTCGTGCACGACCGTCTCGGGCTCCCACTTGGAAGCGTCGATGGAGGTGGACAGATCGATGATGCGCATGGGTTCCTCCCGGGGCAGGGCGCCGGTCCGTGGCCGGCACTGTGCGGCGTGGCTGCGGGGTACGTGGTGGGTGGGGATGGGGAAAGGCTCAGCCGGCGGCCACCCGGATGCGGGGATTGCCGAGGGTGACGTGCCGGGTGATCCGGGTGCCGACCGGCGTGTGCATGAGCACGCGGGCGACCCTTGGCCGCAGGAAGCCGGCCAGGCCGCCACCGGAGAACATTCCCTTGCTCTGCAGCGTCTGGAAACGCATGACGCCGTTGATGTCACGGCGGCGGGTCCGCTCGAACTCGCCGAGGCGCGCGGCGCTGACGTCGCCGTCGCTCAGGGCGGCGAGCAGCATCGGGTGCAGCAGTGCGGCGTCCTGGACGGCGAGGTTGATGCCCTGCGCGCCGAGCGGGCTGTGGGTGTGCGCGGCGTCGCCGATGAGCACCAGCCCGGCGTCGGACCACCGGCTCGCCCGGGCGCCGAAGACGTCGAGCAGCGTCAGGTCCGACAGCGCGTGGATGTGCCGGCCGACCAGGTCCGCGTACTCGGGGATGCTGGCCTGGATCTGGGCCTTGACATGCCGGATGCCGCGCGCGGCGACGGCCCGGTAGCCGCCGTGCGGCACGGTCCAGCCGATCTGCAGGCAGCCGGGGAAGGAATCGTAGGCCAGGGCCGGGTTGCTCGGCGCTCGGAAGATGCGCACCCGCCCGGTCGGCGCGCCGTCCCACGGCAGCTTGAACCAGCAGATGTCCAGGTCGAAGACGTCGTGGCGGCGGTTGGCGATGCCGGCGAGCGCCCGGGTCTTGGAATAGCGGCCGTCCGCGCCGACCACGACCGCGGCCCGGACGGCGACCCGCTCGCGGCCGTCGTCGGCGACCACGCCCCGCACCGGACCGGAGTCGCCCGCGCGCAACAGCGCGCTCAACCGGTGCCCGGCGAGCATCCGGAAGGTGTCGTGTTCGGCGCAGCGGTCGCCGAGCTCGCTGAGCACGTGCCGCTGGGGGATGCTGAGCAGATAGTTGTGCGGCGCCGGTAGGCGCCGGTAGTCCATGTCCAGCACCGGCCGGTCGCCGTCGATCAGCTGGAAGCGGGTCAGCTCGTAGCCGCCGCGGGACCTCGCGCCGGCCAGCACGCCGGCCTGGTCCAGGATGCGCAGGCCGCCCGGCTGCAGGATCTCGCCGCGGTATTCGCGGTCGAGCGACCGGGCCTTCTCGACCACGGTGACGGCGACGCCGGAACGCACCAGCAACAGCGCCAGCGTCAGCCCGGCGGGACCGCCCCCGACGACACAGACGTCCGTCCGGATCTCGCGCACCGCTTTCCCCTTTCCCTGGGACTTCAGGCTCCCGCCGGCCGGTCGAGGACGGCACGACGCACGTTCGAGGCGCCACCCGCGGGAGGAACGGTCAGACCGTCGCCTCGATCAGCCGCAGCGACGTCGACGTGCGGGTCACACCGGCGAAGGCGAGGCCGGCGCGGGTGAACAGCGTCTTGAACTCGTCCAGCGAGTGCTCGCGGCCGCCGACGTTGAGCAGCAGCAGGAGGTCCATCGCCGCCGCGTAGCGGGGCTCCGGGGTGTCGTCGACGAGGTTCTGCACGACCACCACCCGGGCACCCGGGCGGGCCGCCGCGCGGATGTTCGCCAGGACCCGCACGGACCGGTCGAAGTCCCACTTGAGCACCTGCTTGATCAGATAGATGTCGGCGTCCACGGGAACGGCCTCCAGGCAGTCGCCGGGCACCACGGTGGCGCGGCCGGCGAGGACGCCGCCGTCACGCAGCTCCGGTACGGCGCCGTCGACCACCCCGGGCTGGTCGAACAGCACGCCGTGCAGGTACGGACGGGTCTCGAGCAGGGTGCGCAACAGGTGCCCCTGACCGCCGCCGACGTCCACCAGGGTCTTCGCGCCGGAGGTGTCCAGCGCCGCGGCCACCGACTCCGACGTGCGGGCGCTGGACTGGGTCATCGCGCGGTCGAACACCTCGGCGTCGGCCCCGCCGTCCTCGCGCAGGTAGGTGAAGAAGTCCTTGCCGTACAGGCCGGGCACGACCGGTTCGCCGGTGCGCACGGCGTCGGCCAGTTTCGGCCAGGCCTGCCACGTCCAGGCGGCTCCGGCCCACAACACCATGTCCGCCATGCTCGCCGGGCTGCCGGTCCGCAACAGCCGGGACATCTCGGTGTGGGTGAACCGGCCGTCCGGGGTCTCGGCGAACACCCCGTCCAGGGCGAGCGCGCGCAGCAACCGGCGCAGGGTCGGGCCGTCGGCGCCGACCGTCTCGGCCAGTTCCGGCACGGTGGCCGGTTCCTCCCCGAGGGCGTCGGCGATCCCGAGCCGGGTCGCGGCGTGCAGCATCGCGGCGTACGCGTTGCCCAGGGCGAGTTCCTTGAGCCGGGTCGGCGCGGACGGCTGCGGTGGGTTCATGGTCTGTTCCCTTCGGGGTGGGCGAACGGGGTCACACCGGTGCCGCGACCGGTCCGCCGGACAACAGGTGGGCCGGGGCCAGCGCGGCGCGCACGGCGGCCGGATCGGGGGTGTCGCCCCGGGCGGCGACGTAGCCGTCGGGTCGGATCAGGATCCAGCCGCCGGCGGCCGCGCCGAGCGCCTCGGTGAGCACGCCGCCGGGGTCGATGAGCGCCCCCTCGACGTCCGCCGCGTCCTCGGCGACGGTGCGTACGGACAGCGCCGGTCCCCACGGACCGGCCAGCGCTGCCGCCTCGGCGCCGAAGGCCAGCAGCGTCCACCGGACGTCCCGCAGCTCGGCGCGCAGCGCCTGCCAGCCCGGGTTGTCGGCGGCCACGGTGATGCGCCGGACGCGGTCGCCGGGTGCGGGCCGGCGGCCGCCGGTGGTGGTGGTCGTCAGCGGTCCGCGCGGATAGCCGATGTCGAGCCCGGAGACGCGGCCCAGGGCGGTGCGCTGGGCCCGGACCCGCATCGGCGGTACCCGGCGCATGATGGCGAAGACCACGGGCAGCGCGACACCGGCCAGCCGGTTCTTCAGCGCCACCAGGGCACTGGCCGTCCGGGTCGACTCCAGCAGGCCGGCGCCGACCGGCACCCGCTCCTGGCTGTACGTGTCGAGCAGGTCCGCCCCGGCCCACCCGCGGATCACCATCGCCAGCTTCCAGGCCAGGTTGTACGCCTCCTGGATGCCGGTGTTCATGCCCTGTCCGCTGGCCGGACTGTGGACGTGCGCGGCGTCGCCGGCCACGAACACCCGTCCCGACTGCATCGCCGGGACCATCCGTTGCTGGGCGGTGAACACCGATACCCAGGCCGGCGCCTCGACGACCACCGGCACGCCCGTACCGACCGACAACTTGCCGGTGAACCGGGCGGCGATCGCGCCGGCATCGCCGTCGTAGTCGACGTCGACGGTGTCGAGCATCCGCCAGCGCCGCGCGCCGGGCAGCGGCGCCATCATCAGGGTGCCGCCGGAAGTGTGGATCCAGTAGATGCTGTTGCGGGGCAGGTCCGTGTCGACCAGGGCGTCGGCGATCAGCCAGGTCTCGTTGACCTCACCGGTCAGCGGGAGGCCGAGCTGCTTGCGGACGGTGCTGTGGCCGCCGTCGCAGCCGATCAGCCAGGCCGAGGGGATCGACGCGCCGCTCGCGGTGTGGCTCAGGACCCCGTCCGGCGTCTCGTCGAAGCCGGTCAGTGCCGTGTCCCACTCCACCTCGACACCGTGCCGGGCCAGGGCCTCGCGCAGCACCTCCTCGGTGCGTACCTGGTCGATCGCGACCGTGAACGGGAACTGGGTGGGACTGGCGGTGTAGTCGGCGTCGAGACGGATCAGCCGGCTGCCGTTGGAGTACATCGTGAACGCCCGCACGATCAGGCCGCGGGCGATCATCTCGTCGGCGATGCCCATCTGGTCGTACGTCTCCAGCGTGCGCGGGTGGGTGGCGATGGCCCGGCTGGTGGTCGCCGGGCCGGAGGCGGCGTCGACGATCCGGGCCCGGACTCCGCGGCGGGTCAGTTCCAGGGCGGCAGTGAGTCCCACCGGCCCGGCGCCGGCCACGAGGACTTCTGTCTGGTCGGGCATGAGGTGCTCCTCGGCAGTCTCGCGGACGGGTCAGGCCGCGGCCGGCGCGTGCAGCGTCTCGTAGAGGTCCGGCACGGACTTCTCCACCAGCGGGCGCAGCCGGGTCACCAGCGGCAGGAATCCTTCGCTGCGGACGGCCGCCTGGTGCGCCTCGGCGCTCTCCCACTCGGCCAGCTCCACGAACACCCGGGGCCGGCGCGTGGAGCGCAGCAACTGGTAGGAGCCGGCCCCGGGCCGGGCGGACATGTAGGCGTTGAAGTCGGCCAGCACGCCGAGGAACTCGTCGACGTCGCCGGTCACGGTGAACTCGTTCATCAGGGTCAGCACGGTGCGGTCCTTTCCGGTCGGTCCGCGGCGAGACGGCGCAGGTCGCGCCGGGCGATCTTGCCGACGGGGGTACGGGGCAGCGCGTCGACGACCAGGCCGGTCGTGATCTGCTGAAAGCTCGCCAGCCGGGTGTTGGCGTCGGCGATGATCGCGGCCGGGGCCGCCAGGGGATCGGCGAGCACCAGCAGAGCGACCGGGACGGCGCCGCGAACCGGGTCGGGCCGGTCCACGACGGCGCACTCGCGGACGGCGGGATGTCCGCCCAGCACCTCCTCCAGCTCCGACGGCGAGACCAGCTCGTTGTCGCACTTGAAGACGTCCTTGAGCCGGTCGACGAGCCAGAGGTAGCCGTCGTCGTCCAGCCGGCCCACGTCGCCGGTGGCCAGCCAGCCGTCCGCGTGGGTGCCGGTGGCGCCGTCCGCGTAGCCCGCCATGATCTGCGGCCCCCGGACCTCGATCTCTCCGGCGCGGCCGGTCGGCACGACGAGCCGGCTGTCCACGTCGACGATGCGGCACTCGGTGTCGGCCGCGACCATCCCCACGGAGCCGGGCCGGGGCCGGTCCGGCCGGTCCAGGTGGGTCATCGAGCTGGCCTCGGCCAGGCCGTACCCCTGGACGACCGGGATGCCGAAGCGTGCGCTCAGCGCCCGGGCCACCGCGGCGGCCAGGGCCGAGCCGCCGCAGAACATGCCGCGCAGCCTTCCCGCGTCCGGCCTGTGCGGACCGGGGTCGCGGGCGAGCATGGCCAGCAGCATGGGCAGCGTGTAGTAGTGGGTCGCGCCGGCGCGCGCCGCCGCCACCAGGGAGTCGGCGACGGTGCCCCGCCCCGCCAGCGCCGGCGCCCCGTGCAGCACCTGGGTCGCGCCGGCCAGCACAGCGGCGCCGAGGTGCATCAGGTGGTATGCCGGCAGGGCGTTGAAACTCACCGCGTCAGCGTCCAGGCCGTGGGCCTGAGCGGTCTGGGCCGCGTTGGCGATCAGGTTGCGGTGGCTGAGCAGCACGCCCTTGGGTTCGCCGGTGGTGCCGCTGGTGAAGTGCACGCAGGCGATGTCGTCGCCGGTCACCTCGGGCAGCGCCACCGGTCCCGCCGTCGCGGCGAGGTGCCCCAGCGATCCGGGGCCGGCGTCGCCGAGGATCAGCAACGGCGGCAGCGCCGCCCCCACCTCGGACAGCTGATCCCGCAGGGCGTCCGGGACGAGGGCCAGCGTCGCGCCCGAGGCTGTCAGGGTCCCGGCGATGCGCTCCGGACGGTGCATCGGGTTCAGGGTGACCACGACGTTGCCGCTGCGCAGCACCGCGTAGAAACCCACCGCGAACGCGACGGAAAGCTCGGTGGCCACCCCGATCCGCTGTCCCGGGCCACCGATGAAAGCCGTCAGCGCGGCTGCCGCCCGGTCCACCGCCTCGTCGAGTTGCGCGAACGTCAGGTGGCCGGTGCGGGCGGAGATCGCCACCTGGTCCGGGCGCCGGGCCGCCGCCCGGCGCAGGAGCCGGTCCGCCGGTCCGGCCGGGTAGTCGATGGCGGGCCGGGCGGCCGCGGCGAGCGTCAGCTCAGTCACCGGCGCGCTCCTCGGCGTACGCCTTGGCGATCTGCAGGTTCTTCATGCTGTTGGTGCCGAGCACCTTGCGGGCGTAGCGCCGGGCGGCCGGGACGGTGGTGCCGGGGCCGAGCATGTCCAGCGCCGACTTCTTCAGCGTCACGGTGTGGCGGGCGCCCAGCAGCACGCCCTCGGGGGTCTGCTCGAACCGCCAGTGTCCGGTGTGTGCCTCCAGCATCGGCGGCAGGGTGATCTGCTTGTAGACGATCAGGTCGTGCGGGAAACCGATCCGGACGGACCGGGTGGTGTGCGCACGCCCGTCCGGGGTGGCGGTGTCCATGTCGAAGAACTGCACGCCCGGCTCGGGTTCGGACAGGGCCAGCCGGGAGACGTGCGGAATGCGCTCCGGCCACCGGCCGGCCTCCCAGAGGACCACCCAGGCGTCCGCCGCGTCGCCGGAGACGAACAAGGTGTCCTCCCAGCCGATGATCAGCTGGTCGAGTTCAACGCCCCGCTCGGCGGCCTGCTTGAGCTCGGCGAGCTGGCCGGCGCTGTGCCGGGCGAACTCCGCCGCGGTGCGGTCGGCCAGGTGGCCCGGCACGTCGTCGCCGCAGTCGAAGGCGTGCGACAGCGTCACCCGGCAGGACCCGGGGCCGCTGGGCTCGACCGTCCACCGGCCGTGCTGAGCGCGGACGCCCGGCGGCGGCGGCTCGTTGTCGAAGTCGACGGTCAGCGCCTCGGCGTCGATCCATCGGCGTGCCGTCCATGCCCGTACCGCATCCGGCCCGCGGACGCCCCAGCAGTGCACCACGTCCGTGGCGCCGCCGTCGCCCGGCCCGATCCGGGTGTGCACCAGCGAGCGGAACAACTGCGGCCAGCGCCGGACGTCGGTGATGAGGCCGAAGACCGCATCCGCCGGCGCCGCCACGGCCACCGTCTCGAGAGCCTCACGGCTCAGGGTTCGCGACACCGCGCACCTTCCCTCTCCCGGGCTGTCGTCGCCTCGGACTCGTCGGGCTGCCTGCTTCACCGCTGAGACTCGGCGGCCGGCTTCGAGCGGCGTTCAAGCCGGACTGAAGCCGCGATCCTTGATCCGGCTTCGATCCGCTGCGGGCATGCTGCGCGCACAGGGCCCCGGGTCGGTGCCCACTCGGCTCTGGGAGGTGCGATGCAGACGCGACGGTTGGGCGCGCTCACCACGACCGCCATCGGCTTCGGCACGCTCGGTCTGACCGGCGGCTACGGTGCGGTGGGCCGCGACGAGTCGGTGGCGGCGATCCGGCACGCCCTGGACAGCGGCATGCGGCTCGTCGACACCGCCGACTTCTACGGCGGGGGTCGCGTCGAATCGGTCGTCGCCGCCGCGGTCGCCGGCCGCGACGACGTCACGATCGCGACCCGGGGTGGCGCGCTGTTCACCCCCGAGGGGCGCCCGGCCGGCGTGGACGGCTCGCCGGAACACCTGCGGCGGGCCTGCGACGCGTCACTGCGGCGGCTCGGGGTGCCCCGGATCGGCCTGTACTACCTGGCCCGGGTGGATCCCCGGGTGCCCGTGGAGGACAGCGTGGGCGCGCTCGCCGAGCTGGTGGCCGAGGGCAAGATCGCCCACATCGGCCTGTCCGAGGCCACCGCCCAGGAGCTGGCCCGGGCCGTCGCGGTGCATCCCGTCGCCGCGCTGGCCAGCGAATACTCCCTCTTCGAACGGGGCGTGGAGGCCGAGGTGCTCCCGGCGGCGCGGGCCCTCGGGGTCGGCCTGGTGGCCTGCAGCCCGCTCGGCCGCGGCCTGCTGACCGGGCGGATCATCGCATCCGACTCGCTCGGCGAGGGGGACTTCCGGCGCAATCACCCCCGGTTCTCCGCCGCCCACCTCGGTGACAACCTGGCCCTGGTGGCCGGGGCCCAGGAAATCGCCACCCGGCGCAACGTCAGCCTGGTCCGGCTCGCGCTGGCCTGGCTGCTGGCCCAGGGGCCGGACATCGTGGCGATCCCCAGCAGCCGTACCGCCATGCACGCCGAGATGAACGCGGCCGCGGCCGACGTCGAGCTGACCGAGGAGGACCTGCGGCAACTGTCGGAGGCCATGCCGCCCGGGGCCGCCAGCGGCGACCGCCGGCCGCGGCGCTGAGCCGCTACGGCGACCCGGTGCGGTAGGCGGCGGCCAGGGCGTGGAAGACCTCCTTGGGCTCCCACGCCAGGCCGGGGTAGGTGCTGCCGGGCCGGTCGTCGAGGACCTTGACCACCCCGTACGCGGCCAGATCGAGATCCCGGGCCGGATCGGCGCGATGCGGCAGCTGGTACGACGCGAACGTGAACCAGAACGCCGCGTCGACGCCGACCGCGGCGAAGTCCTTGAGCAGCCGGTGCAGGTAGCTCACCTGTTCGGACTCGCTGCGGGTGTGCCGCCCGCGGATGCTTGGCGGCTCGGTCCCGTGGTCCACGATGGTCCATCCGGTACCGCCGCGCAGCCCGGCTCCCCGGTAGGTGCAGCAGCCGAACTCGGTGACCGCGACCGGCTTGCCGTGCCGGAGGTGCCGGCGCAGCGACCGGCGGAACCCGATCAGGTTGCTCAGGTCCCGGTACGCGTCCACGCCGACGATGTCGAACGGCGTCCAGTCGACCGCCTCCCAGGTCCCGGACGCGTACGTGAGCGGGCCGCCGAAGCGCTGCCGCACGTCCCCGGCGACGTCCGCGAGGAACGTGTTGAGTTGCCGGTTCAGGCCCTCGCGGGTCGGTCCGCCGTGCCGCCGGGGCGAGGTGAGGGAGCGGATCCGGGCGTACACGTCGTCGCCGGGCAGCAGGCCGGCGGCGAACAGGGTCAGCTCGCAGCCGGCCACGAACACCACGTCGGCGCCGCCGGCCCGCAGCTGCTCGGCGCGCTCGGCGCACTCGGCGAGGAACGGCCGCATCCGCGTGGTGGTCAGCTCGGTCGGGAAGGGCGAGAACCACACCCGCAGCCCGGCCTGCGCCGCGTGCCCAGCGGCGACCGCGAGGCGTTCGGGATCACCGCCGGAGACCCGGACGTCGGTGCAGTGCAGGTCCGCCGCGATGATCCGCATCTCCCGGCGCACCACGTCCGGATCGAAGGAGTCGCGGGACGGGCGGCCGCCCGGGAAGAAACCGGTGTCGTAGTTGATGCCTTTGCCGCGCATGTCCGGGGCGTCCCCTCCGGTCCGGGTGTCCGACGGCCTCAGGATGCCGAGCGCGCGGCGCCGTGGTCAACCGGCGCCTCGACGCTTCGCCACCGGGCGGAGCGAGCAGATCGCCCCGTCGCTGCCCCGCTCGCTGGGCGGGCAGCGACGGGGCGACATGAGCTCCGGCCCGGTGGCCGGCGAAGGGATCAGCGGGTGCGCCGCCGCCGGGGATCGCCTAACCCGATCACGCCGTCGATGTCATATCGCGGTCACGTGTCGCGGCTGTCTCGCGGCCGGTCGAGGTCGACGATGTCGCGGCCGAGCGGCCAGAAAGCCGCGGGCACCAGCTTGAAGTTCGCGATCCCGAAGGGAATCCCGATGATCGTCACGCACTGGGCGACACCGGCGACGACGTGTCCCAGCGCCAGCCACCAGCCGGCGATGATCACCCACAGGATGTTGGCCAGCCCGGACGCGGCGCCGGCGTCCGGGCGGCTGACCAGCGTGCGGCCGAACGGCCACAGCGAGTACGAGGCCAGCCGTAGGGACGCGATCCCGAACGGGATGGTGACGATGAAGACGAAGCACAGCAGGGCGGCGAGACCGTAGCCCAGCGCCAGGACGAAGCCGCTGCCGAAGATGAACCACAGGACGTTCAGGATGAAGCGCACCTGTTCAGCATGACGCGCCGGTGCCAGGGGCAGCGAGGGGGCGACCCCACGGGCCTGGTGACCCGCGTCGAGGTGGAGGGTGGCGACGGCGAGTACGGCGTGGTCGGGAAGTTCCACCGGGTGACCATGACCGGGCCGATGCGCCTGGCCGAGGGGCAGCAGGTCGATGCCTGGGTATGCCAGTCGGTCGGGCACCGTCAGAGCATGCGCCCCGCGTACGGCCAGCCGGCCGGCTATGGCGTGCCCGCCCACGGCGGACCTCACGGGCACCGTGGACCGGGTATGGGCGGTGTCGGCTCCGGTGTGACGCACGGGCCGCTACTGGCCGATCAGGGCGGGCAACGCGAACACCATCGTGGTCGACCAGGTGATGTGCGTCAGGATCGGGGCCAGGATGCCGCCGGACGCGCGCCGCTGCAGCGCCAGCACCAGGCCGAGCAGGACCGCCGCGAAGACCAGCATCGGGTTGCCGGTCGCGACCGTCGCCGCGGCGTAGATCGCGGTGGAGATGAGCACGGCGTGGCTGCGGCCGATCGCGGCGAACAGCGCGCCCCGGAAGAACACCTCCTCGGCCACCCCGTTGAGCACGGTGACGGCCACGATCGGCACGATGGCGCCGTACCGGGCGTGGGCCAGGACGCTGTTGACCAGCTCGCGCAGCGGCGGCAGCTCCCGGACGACCAGCGCGCCGGCCACGAAGACGGCGCCCAGCACCAGGCCGGTGACGATCGGCGTGACGATCGGGCGCCGCAGCCGGTCCCGGAACGGGATCCGGCCCAGGTGCAGCGGCCCGGACAGCAGCGCCCCGCCGACCCAGGTGAGCGCGACCAGCACGGTCAGCAGGTAGAAGACGTCGTCGCCCGGGCGGACGGACAGCGAGACGCCGAGCAGGGCGGCGCCGGCCACCAGGGTGATCGCGACGATCAGGCGGCGCCGGCGGAACTCGGAGTCGGACTGATGGTGGTCGCGTTCGACCTGGTCGATCAGCGAGGGTCCGACGACCCGTCTGGCGCGTTCCAGCCAGGCGGGGGTCACCGGGGCGCCCGGGCCCGGTCGGACCGGGCGGCGCGCTCGCGGTCGGCCAGGGCGAGCCGCACCGCGTCGTCGTAGCCGATGGGCGTGCCGGGCACGAGCCGGGTGATGGCGTCGTCGCGCACGACGACCTCGGTGGTCATCGAGTCGACCAGGTTGCGGGCGGTGGCCGAGTCGACGTCGGTGACGAACTTCAGCCACGCCGACGACAACCGCGGCGTCAGCAGCGGCACGGTGAGGTTGGGCAGCCGGTGGCCCCGGATCTCGGCCACGCGTTGCAGCATGTCGATGTACCGCAGCACCTCCGGGCCGCCGATCTCGTAGGTGCGGCCGCGGGCCTCGGCCGGCTCCAGCACGCCGGTCAGGTAGCGGACGGCGTCCGGCAGGGCGATCGGCTGGGTCCGGGTGCGCACCCAGCGCGGGGTCACCATGGCCGGGAGCCGGTGGGCCAGTTGCCGGGTCATCTCCCAGGAGATGCCGCCGTGGCCGATGACCACCGCGGCGCGCAGCACGGTCACCGGCACGGGGCCGGCCCGGAGGATCTTCTCGACCTCGCGGCGGGAGCGCAGATGCGCCGACAGCGTGCCGTCGTTCGCGCCGAGACCGCCGAGGTAGATGATCCGTTCCACGCCGGCCGCGGCGGCGGCCTCGGCGAAGGCCCGGGCGGCGTCGGCATCACGCTGCTCGAAGTCGTCCGAACCCAGGGAGTGGATCAGGTAGTAGGCCACATCGACGCCGGCGAACACCGCCGCCAGGCTGCCGGGATCGGACACGTCCGCGGCGACCGGTTCCCCGGCGCCGTGGTATTCCGCGGGCCGCCGGGTCATCGCGCGCACCCGGTAGCCCTCCTCGACCAGGCGTGTCGCCACGTGGGAGCCGATGAAGCCGGACGCGCCGCTTACCAGAACCGTTTTGGTCACCGCCTCCTACTACCCTGATTGCCCGCCGCGATCCCGTACCTTGGCGATCGGAATGAAAGGGGCGGCCATGCGGCGCGCGGTCGGCACGACGGGTCAGCTCGTCCTCGGTGCGGTGCTGCTGTTCACCGGCGCCGCTCACCTGAGCTTCGCCCGCGCGGAGTTCCGGGCCCAGGTGCCGTCCTGGCTGCCGATCGACGCCGACGCGGTGGTCGTCGCGTCCGGCCTGGTCGAGCTGGGCCTCGCGGTGGCGCTGCTGACGGCCTGGCGGCAGCCCGCGCGCGGCATCGTGGGCGCCGTCACGGCCGCGTTCTTCGTCGCGATCCTGCCGGGCAACATCGCCCAGTTCACCGAGCACCGCGACGGCTTCGGTCTCGACACCGACGCGGCCCGCGCGATCCGGTTGCTCTTCCAGCCGCTGCTGGTGCTGTGGGCCCTGGCCGTGACGAGCGCCGTGCCCACCCTGCGTTCCCTGCGCCGGCGACGCGCCTGATCGAGGTGCCGGGGCGCCATGAGCCGTAAGGTCGGGGTGCGGCCGGTCGATAGTGACGTCGTGACCCGACCGCGCACCGAGGCATGGCTCGTCTACCTTGCGCTCGGCGGCGTCGCGGCGGTTGTCATCGCGTTCGGTGACCATCGCTGGTCGGTCTGGGCCGCCACGGCGTTGCAGGTGTCGACTGGGCTGGTCGTCGTCGCCGGCATCCTGCGGCACCGTCCGGCCCGACCGGCATTCTGGGTAGTGACGGCGGCCGCCCTGATCGCGTACGCCGTGGCGCAATGCTCCTGGCGCACCGGTGACGACGGGTGGGAAACGGTCATTCCGTTCGGCGGCATCGACGACTGGCTCCTCTACCTGGCGTTCGGGCTGTTCACGGCGGCCCTCGCGATCTGTGCGCTCCGGGGACAGCCGGCCGGCAACCGCCGGACCGACGCGATCGACGGCCTCGTGGTCGTCCTGGGTGTGTCGGCCGCCAGCTGGCACTTCATCGCCGAGCCGTTCCTGGCCATCGGCGGGCTCGACCCGTGGCACAGCGCGCTGTTCTGGTTCTACGAGCTCTTCGAGCTGGCCAGGATCGCCTTGATCGCCCTGATCCTCATGGCGGCGACGGCGCGCGGCAGCGCCCAGCGTCTGGTGCTGACGGGCATGTCCCTGCCGATCGCCGGGGACATCCTCTTCACCTATGCGGCCACGACGGAGGCGCCGATCCCGGTCCAGTGGTTCGACCTGCTCTGGCTGTGGGGACCGGTCACGATCGCGGCGACGGCGCTACACCCCGCGATGGCGGCGCCCGTCCGTCCGGGCCGGCCGACCGACACCGTCTCGGGGGCCCGCCTGGTCATCTTCGTGCTGCTGACCGCCGTGATCCCGATCGTGACCGGGCTCGACGACATCACCGGAGCCGCGGCCCCGGCGGGCCGCACGGTCGAGGGCGCCTGGATCCAGATGACTCTCGGGGTCAGCGTCGCCATCCTGCTGGTCCTGCGGCTGGGCATGCTGAGCGCGGTCGCGCAACGCCGGTCCCGGGCCCTCGAGGAGGCGCTGCGCCTGCAGCAGGCGCTGCGCGAGCAGCTCGAGTACCGGGCCACCCACGACCCGCTCACCGGTCTCGGCAACCGCGCGGCGCTGCTGGATGCCCTGGACTGCACGCTGAGCCGGCCGGTCGGCAGCCGGGGCTGGCTGATCCTGCTCGACCTGGACGGCTTCAAGAACGTCAACGACACCTTCGGTCATCCGGTCGGCGACGCCCTGCTGGTGGCGCTCGCCCGCGAGTTCACCGTCGCGGTGCCGGGGGCCGGGAGCGTGGCCCGGCTCGGCGGTGACGAGTTCGCGATCGTGCTGCCCGAGCACGACGCTCCGGCCGTGACCCGGCTGGCGGACAGGATCCTGGCGGTCGCCGCTCGGCGGCGGCGGATCGAGGGCGCGGTGATCAAGGTTTCGGCCAGCCTGGGGCTGCTGCCGCTCGACGTGGTCGCCGACACGGCGTCGGCGCTGCGGGAGGCCGACATCGCGCTCTACGCCGCCAAGGACGCCGGCCGCGACCGGTACCGGGTCGGCGCCACGGGGACAGCCGGGGCCGGCGTGCCGGTGGACTCCCGCCCGGCCGCCGGCACTCGGATCAGCTGAGGCCGCCGGCGCGACGGCCCGGGGGAGCGGCGGTTCAGGCGATGAGCAGGCGCAGGCCGAGGTCGGCCGCGTCCAGGGCGACCAGGTCGCGGTTGCGCTCGGCCCACCGGCCCGAGGCGAGGTCCGCGCGGAGGGCGCCGACCGCCCGCTGCTCGGCCGGGCGACCGACCCGGGTCCACACCGACACCGCGCGGCGCACGTGGTCCTCCAGGTAGGCCTCGGGCCGGCGCCAGTACGCCTCGAAGAAGCCGTCCGCGCAGTCCCACGGGATGAGGACCGGCTCCGCGCGGCCGCCGATCGCGTGGGTCAGGTCGGCCAGGGACGGCCAGCCGACCAGGAGGCCGGCGAACTCGGGCAGGTAGTCGCGGGTGAGCCAGAACTCCTGGCGGCCGCCGGTGTCCGCGGCGTCGTACGTGAACACCACCACCCGGCGGGCCACCCGCCGCATCTCCCGCAGCCCGGCGACCGGGTCGCGCCAGTGATGGACGGTGCTGACCGCCATCGCGGCGTCGAAGGACTGGTCCTCGAACGGCAGGCGCTCGGCGGTGGCGGCCACGCACGGCGCCGCGCCCTGGGGACGCTGGGCCCGCATGACCGCCGACGGTTCCACCGCGGTGACGTCGCGGTCGGGGGGTTCGTAGGAGCCGGTCCCCGCCCCGACGTTCAGCACCGTGCGCGCGTCTCCCAGCGCCGCCCAGATGCGCCCGGCGATCCGGGGCTCGGTGCGCCGCGTCGCCGGGTAGGCGGATCCGATGGCGTCGTACAACTGGCCGCCGAACGCCTTCAGCTGCTCCTCCGGCGTCATCCTGATCCCCATCGCTCGGGCCTCCAGCTCTCGGTCGAGGGCCGCCACCATGGCGGCGGCGCGGTCGCGCTGTTCCAGGAGCAGTCCGCGCAGCCGGCGCAGGTGCTCGGCCGCGTCGGTGGCCGGGTCGTCGACCAGATCCGCGATCTCGCGCAGCCCGAAGCCCAGCCGCCGGTACGCGAGCACCTCCCGCAGCCGCTCCACGTCGTCGGCGGAGTAGGCCCGGTACCCGGCCGGGGTCCGCATCGACGGGCGCAGGAGCCCGATGTCGTCGTAGTGGTGCAGCGTGCGAACGGTGACACCGGTGAGCTCGGCGGCCCGCCCCACGGTCAAGTGCTCATCCACGGCACGACTATGGGGCCTGACGCCGCGTGAGGGGCAAGCCCACGGGGTGACGCATCGCACGGACCCGCCTACGCCGTGACGCCTTGCTGAATTGCTAATCTTTGCAAGTCGTAAAGTCGAGGGTGGGGGTGAGGTGACCGTGTCGGTCCCGCTCTATCAGGCCAAGGCCGAGCTCTTCCGCACCCTCGGCCACCCGGTGCGGATCCGGGTGCTGGAGCTGCTGCGGGACGGCCCCCAACCGGTACGCGACCTGCTCACCGCGATCGACGTGGAGCCGTCGAGCCTGTCGCAGCAGCTCGCGGTGTTGCGCCGGGCCGGACTGGTGCGGTCGGCGCGGGAGGGATCGCTGGTGCGGTACGAGCTGAGCACCCCGGACGTGGTGGACCTGCTGGCCGCCGGCCGGCGCATCCTCGGCGCCGTGCTGACCGACCGCGACGACCTCCTGGCCGAGCTGCGCACCCAGGCCGAGCAGTGAGCCTCGCGGGGGCGACCAGGTCGCTGGCCGCCCGGTTCGCCGGACTGCTGCCGCAGCGCAGCGACCTCGCGGCGGCCCGCCGGGCGCCGCGCAACGACCTGCTCGCCGGGTTGACCGTGGCCGTGGTGGCGTTGCCGCTGGCGCTGGCCTTCGGGGTCACCTCCGGCATGGGCGCGCAGGCCGGGCTGGTCACCGCGGTCGTCGCCGGCGCGGTCGCCGCGGTGTTCGGCGGCTCCAATCTGCAGGTGTCCGGGCCCACCGGGGCCATGACGGTGGTGCTGGTGCCGGTCATCGCCCGGTTCGGCGCGACCGGGGTGCTGATGGTCGGCGTGCTGGCCGGGCTGATCCTCATCGGACTGGCCCTGGCCCGCCTCGGCCGCTACGTGCGGTACCTGCCCACTCCGGTGCTCGAGGGCTTCACCGCCGGCATCGCCGTGGTCATCGCGCTGCAGCAGCTGCCGGCCGCGCTCGGCGTGGCCGGCGCGCACGGTGACAAGGTGTGGGCGGTGGCCGCCGACGCGGTGGTCCGCTTCGCCCGCGACCCGCACCCGGCGTCCATCGCGGTGGCCGTGGGCGTCGCGGCGCTGATGCTGCTCGGCGCCCGGTGGCGCCCCGGCCTGCCGTTCTCCCTGCTCGGAGTGGCCGCCGCCACGGTGCTGGCCGAGGCCGCCCCGGTCTCGCTGGCCCGGATCGGGGCCCTGCCCGCCGGCGTGCCGGCCCCGTCGTTGAGCTTCCTCGACGTCCACGCCGTGCGCACGCTGCTGCCCGCCGCGCTGGCGGTGGCCGCGCTGGCCGCCCTGGAGAGCCTGCTGTCGGCCACCGTCGCCGACGCGATGAGCGTCAACGAACGCCACGACCCGGACCGGGAACTGTTCGGTCAGGGCCTGGCCAACCTCGCCGCGCCCGTGTTCGGCGGCATCCCGGCCACGGCGGCGATCGCCCGCACCGCCGTGAACGTGCGCGCCGGCGCCCGCTCGAAGCTGGCGTCGCTGACCCACGCCGTCGCCCTGGCCGTCATCGTGCTGGCCGCCGGGCCGCTGGTCGGGCGGATCCCGCTCGCCGCGCTGGCCGGCGTCCTGCTGGCCACCACCGTGCGCATGGTCGAGGCCGGCTCCCTGCTCGCCCTGGCCCGCTCCACCCGCGGCGACGCGCTGGTGCTCGTCCTGACCTTCACCGTGACCGTCGCCCTGGACCTGGTCACCGCCGTGGCCGTCGGCATCGCCGTCGCGATCGTGCTGGCCCTGCGCGCGGTCGCCCGCACCGCCCGCATCGAGCAGGTGCCGCTGGAGGCCGGCGACCACAGCGCGGAGGAGCACGCGCTGCTCGCCGAGCACATCGTCGCGTACCGGCTCGACGGCCCGCTGTTCTTCGCCGCCGCGCACCGCTTCCTGCTGCAGCTGTCCGAGATCGCCGACGTGCGCGTGGTGATCCTGCGGATGTCCCGGGTCACGACCGTCGACGCGACCGGCGCCCACGTGCTCGGCGACGCCATCAACCGGCTGCACCGCCGGGGCATCACCGTGCTGCTGTCCGGCATCGCCCCCGGCCACGAGGAGATCCTGCACACCCTCGGCGTCGCCGACCAGCTGCGCCGCGACGGGCGGGTCTTCTCCGACACGCCCACCGCCATCGCGTACGCCCGCACCCACGTCCTGCACCACCCGGCCGGCGGGCCACCGCGGGCCGTCCCCCCACCGACCCCCCATACCCGGAGCGTCTAAATGCGACTACTGCTGATCGGCCCGCCGGGCAGCGGCAAGGGCACCCAGGCCGTGCGGATCGCGCGGCACTACGGCATCGCGCACATCTCCAGCGGTGACCTGCTGCGCCGCCACGTCGCCGAGGGCACCGGCATCGGCCGGGCCGTCGCGGCGTGCATCGAGCGCGGCGACCTGGTGCCCGACGCCATCGTCATGGACATCCTGCGCAAGCCCGTGGAGGCGGCCGCCGCGCGCGGCGGGTACATCCTGGACGGCTTCCCCCGCACCGTCGCCCAGGCGCAGGCCGCGTACGAGGTGGCCGGTCGGCTCGGCGCCGAGGTCCGCATCGCCGTGCACCTCACCGCCGGGCGCACCGAGCTGATGAAGCGGCTCCTGGCCCGCGGCGCGGCCAGCGGCCGGACCGACGACACCGAGCACGTCATCAACCACCGCCTGGACGTCTTCGAGGCCGCCGCCGCGCCGCTGCTGACCTACTACGCCAACCGGGAAACCCTGATCACCGTGGCCGGCGAGCGACCGGTCGACGACGTCACCCGCACCCTGGTCGACCGGCTCGACGAGGCCCGCCGTCACCTCGGCCTGCCCCCGCAGCCGGCGCCGGCCCGGACGGTCGCCTGACCGGGGCGCGCTCCGGCACAACCACGCGACCGGGGCGCGCCATCGCGCATCACCCCGCAGCCGGGCGCAGGGTTTCTCCCATCCGACGAGCCCGCCATCCGGCGGGCCGAACCGTGGAAGAAACCTGGATCATGACGAGCGACAACCTCTCCGGGCGGCCCGGCTCTCCCGGGCGCCGCGCCGCCGGAGGTCCTCAGCGGCTTCCGCCTGCCGCCTCGCCGGCGGTGAGCAGCCGGATGGCCTGGTCGATGTAGCGGTGGCGGTCCGCCTCGCTGGCGGGTAGGGCTGCGGGGGCGACGTGCGCCATCTGGGCATAGCCCAGGTACGCGGTGACCGCCAGCAGCCCACGCCGCCGCGCCTCCTCGGCCGGCCAGCCCAGCGCGGCGAACAGCCCCGCGGTGTACGCCACCCGCCGCTCGGTGACCCGGGCGAGCACCGGGGCGACGTGCGGATGATCGGCGGTGGCCAGCATCGCCAGCTCGATGGAGCCGGCCTCGCGGGGCACCGTGGAGTTCAGCACGAGGCCGATGAGCAGCCGGAGCCGGGCCAGCGGGTCGGGCTCGGCGTCGACCAGGCCGATGACCGCCTCGGTGTGGTCGCGTTCCCAGCGCAGCAGGGCCGCCTCGATCAGGGCGTCCCGGTTGGCGAAGTGCCAGTAGAAGCTGCCCTTGGTGGCGCCCAGCCGGGCCGCGAGGGGTTCGACCGCGACCGCCGCGAGGCCGCCGCCGGCCATCGCCTCCAGGGCGGCCGAGGTCCAGTCGTCGGCCGTCAGCCGGGGGGTCGTCCGCTTGCCCGCGGGGCGCTTGACCGGTCGCTCATTCACCACTGTACGGTAGCGTATGGAAAACATACGGAACCGTATGGAGGCGACGATGACAGCCACGGTGCTCAATGTCCATGAACGGGCTCTCCCGGTTCCCGCGGCCGAGGTGGGCCGGCTGCTCGACCGGATCGGCGCCGCCGACGACCCGGTGTGGCCGGCGCCCGCCTGGCCGCCGGTGCGGTTCGACCGGCCGCTCGCCGTCGGCGCCGACGGCGGGCACGGACCCGTCCGCTACCACGTCACCGGGTACGAGCCGGGCCGCCGGGTCGAGCTGACCTTCCACCCGCGCATCGGCCTGATCGGCACCCACGTCCTGGAGGTCGAGGAGCGCGGCCCGCACGCCTGCGTGCTGCGGCACCGGCTGAGCGCCCGGCCGGTGGGCCGCATGCGCCTGCTCTGGCCGGCCCTGGTACGGACCTGCCACGACACCCTCATCGAGCACCTGCTGGACAACGCCGAACGCACGGTGACCGGGACCGTGGCCCACCCCGTCCGGTATCCGTGGCGGGCCCGGCTGGCCGTCGACCTGGGCAGCGGCCGGGTTCGCGCCGTGCCGGTCCCGGCCGCCGCGACGCTGCTGCACGGCTCCCTCGGCCGGCCCGAGCTGGCCGACGCCTTCGCGCTGCGGGTGCCGCCCGGCACCACCACCGACCCGCAGGCCTGGGCGGACGCGGTGTTCCGGCGCCCGCCCCGGGTCGTGGTCGCACTGCTGCGCCTGCGGAACCGGCTGGTCGTACCGCTCGGGATCGAGCGCGGCGACGCCTCGGCCTTCGACACGATCGGCCGGGACGACCGCCAGGTGCTGCTCGGCACGGACGCCGGGCACCTGGACTTCCGGGCCGGCGTGCTGGTCCAGCCGGACGCCGCCGGCACCACGGTGACCGTGGCCACCCTGGCGGCGACCCGGTCCCGCGCCGGGCGCGCCTACCTCGCCGTCGTGCGCCTCGTGCATCCCCTGGTGGTACGGGCGATGCTGCGCCACGCCGGCCGGGTCACCGTCGCGCCGTGGCGGTCCACCGGGCCGCGCGCCGATCAGCCGGTCGGCTGACCGTCGCGGGTCAGGACGACCCGGCCAGCACGAGGTTCTGCGCCGATCCCCCGTCGGCCGGCGGCGGGTCCTCCGGATCCGGATCACTCGGCGGCTGCGTCGGCTCGGTGGGCGGCGCGGTGGTGACCGGCGGCTCCGTCGGCTCCGGGTCCGGTTCGGTGGTGGTGGTGGTCGGCGTCGGGTCGGTCGGCGTGGGATCGGGCGGCGTCGGCGGGGTCGTCGGGCCCGCGGTCGGCGCCGCGCTCGACGGCTTCGGCCCCGGCCTCGCGGTCCGCGGCGGCGTCGTGGCGTCGCGGGTCCAGGTGTCGGTGGCCCGGCGGGCGGGGCGCTCGTCGTCCACCGGCAGGATGCGGACCGGCTGCGTGGAGGTCGGGGACGGGGTGCCGGCGGGCTGCGGCGCCCGGGTCTCGGGGGCGGGAACGGGCGCGCCGTCGACCGCCGCCTCCGCCTCGCGGCCGCCCGGCGTCGAATACCCGTTGGCCACCTGCAGCCCGATGACGCTGACGAAGGCCGCGGCCACGGCTATCGACGCGGTGATGGCCGCGCGGCTGCGCGATCGCTGGGGGCGTACCGGCGCGATGGTGCGGGTGATGACGGCCGCCGGCCGTACGGTCGGCGGCCGGCCGGAGGCCCGCCGCAGGACCTCAGCGACCTCGGCGGCCGGCGGGCGCCGGGCCGGGTCGTCGGCCACGCAGGCCTCGTACAGCCGGACGACCTCGCGGGGGAGCCCGGCGATGCCGGGCAGGCGCGGCGGCCGCTGCTGGTAGCGGGCGGCGAGAATCTCGTTGACGGTGGTGCCGGGCCAGGCCCGGGCGCCGGTGAGGCATTCGAACAGCAGCAGGCCGAGCTGGTAGACGTCGGCCGCCGGGTACGTCGGCTCGCCGCGCAGCTGCTCGGGCGCCAGATGGGCCGGGGTGCCCCAGAGCCGGCCGTGGGTGTCGAGGCTGTTCTGGCCGGAGAGGGCGGCGATGCCGAAGTCGAGAACCTTCACGCCGGCCGGGGTGAGCATGACGTTGCGGGGCTTCACGTCGCGGTGCACCAGGTCGCGCGCATGCGCGGCGGCCAGGGCCGCGGCGACGTCCGCGCAGACCCCGGCGGCGTGGGACCACTCCAGCGCGCCGTCCGCGGCGAGCCGGTCGGCCAGGGTGTCGCCCTCGAGGAACTCCATCACCAGGTACGGGTACCGCTGGCCCTCGTCGGTGGCCTCGCCGTAGTCGTAGACGCGGGCGACGTTGGGGTGCGTGAGCGCCGCCGCGGCCCGCGCCTCGCGCAGCACATCGAGGGAAGGCGCGCCGCTCTCCGACCGGTGCGCCGCGAACAGCTTGATGGCGACGCGGCGTTTGAGCGTACGGTCGTAGCCACTGTGCACGACGGCGCTGCCGCCGTGACCGACCGCCTGCTCGACCCGGTAACGGCCCGCCAGAGATCGCATGATGCCCCCTCCTGGCCGTCCACGCACCGATCTTGCTGAGAGTGTTGCATGTTCGGTCCCGGAACGCAGGGGGGCAGGGTCGGCCCGGGCCGGCCCGCCGCGCCGGGCGCACTGGACAGATTGCCCAGCGAAGGCCGGCTGTGGCCCGCCGATCAGCGCAAGATGACCGGTCCGGGATGGGCTGGTTGTGCACCGCGGGCCCATTGGCCAAGCTGGGCCCGCGGCCGGCTGCGGCCCACCCGGAATCAGCGGAGGTACGGATGGCGCACGATCAGCGGGCCGGCATCGCGCCCCCCGGCGGCCCGGGGACCGGCCGCGTGACCGGCACGCCCCGGCTGTTCGCGGGCCTGCTCGACGACGCGGCCGTCTTCCCGCCCGGCAACGTGCCCATGCCGGACGCCGTCCGGGCGTACCGCGAGCGCCGGGCGCTGCCGCTGCTGGGCGCGTTCATCTGCGCCCTGCCGCGCTGGGGCGAGCTGCGGGAGCAGCTGACCGCCGGGCCGCCGCTGCGGGTCGCGCTCACCGTGCCCGGCGGAGCGGCGGATCTGCCCGCCGCGATCGCCCTGGCGCGCGCGGAGCCCCGGGTGGAACTGGCGGCGCTCGAGGTCCCGGCGACCGCGGCGGGACTGGCCGTCCTCGCGAACACCGCCGACCGGCCGGTGCCCGTCTATGTCGAGCTGCCCTGGGCCGACGTCGACGCGACCACGGTCGCCGCGCTCGTCGACGCCGGCCTGCGCCTCAAGATCCGCACCGGGGGGCTGGCCGCCGCGGCCTTCCCCGCCGAGCAGCAACTGGCCGAAGTCCTGCGCACAGCCGTACGCGGCGGCGTCGCCTTCAAGCTCACCGCCGGCCTGCACGACCCGATCCGGCACCGCGACCCCGCCACCGGCTTCGAGCACCACGGCTACCTCAACGTGCTGCTGGCCACCGCCCGCGCCCTCGCCGGGGGTGACGTCCTGGCGGCGCTGGCCGACCAGGACGGCGCCCGGGTGGCCGGCGCCGTGGCCGCCATCGGCGACGCGCCGGCCGAGCGGATCCGCCGGCACTTCATCAGCTTCGGCACCTGCAGCGTCACCGAGCCGGTCGACGGCCTGCTGCGCCACGGACTACTCCCGGAGGACCCGCGTTGACCACCGTCTCCGCCGCACCTTGGCTCGACGTCCCGGCGGACCATCCGTTCGGCGTCGCCACCCTGCCCTACGGCGTGTTCAGCACGGCGGCGGACCCGGTCGCCCGGGTGGGGGTCGCGATCGGCGAGCTGATCCTGGACCTGGCGCCGGTCGTCCGGCTGCTGGCCCCGCGGCTCGCCCCCGCCGTGGCCGGGCCGTCGCTGGACGCCCTGCTGGCCGCCGGCCCGCGAACCTGGGCCGAGGTGCGCGCGGCGGTGACCACCTGGCTCACCGACCCCTCCTTCAGCGATCAGCTCGGCGCGCATCTCGTACCCGCGCGGGACGCCGTCCTGCACCTGCCGTTCACGGTCGCCGACTACGTCGACTTCTACGCCTCCGAGCAGCACGCGACCAACCTCGGCCGGATGTTCCGGCCCGGGCAGGACCCGCTGACGCCGAACTGGAAGCACCTGCCGATCGGCTACCACGGCCGCGCGGGCACCGTCGTCGGCTCCGGCACCGGCGTCGTCCGGCCCAGCGGCCAGCGCCGCGAGCCCGACGGCGGGATCACCTTCGGGCCGTCCCGGCGCCTGGACATCGAGGCCGAACTGGGCTTCGTGGTCGGCGCCCCGTCGCGGCTGGGCCGGCCCGTCGAGCTGACCCGGTTCGCCGAGCACGTCTTCGGGGTGTGCCTGGTCAACGACTGGTCGGCCCGCGACATCCAGGCCTGGGAGTACGTGCCCCTCGGCCCGTTCCTCGGCAAGTCCTTCGCCACCTCGGTCTCGCCGTGGGTGGTGCCGCTGGCCGCGCTCGACGCCGCCCGGGTGGCGCCGCCCGAGCGGACCGTGCCGCTGCTGCCGTACCTCGACGACTCGCGCACCCCGCCGTGGGGCCTGGACGTACGGCTCGAGGTGCGCCTCAACGGCCACGTCGTCTCCCGCCCGGTCTTCGACGGCATGTACTGGACCGGCGCGCAGATGCTGGCCCACCTGACCGCCAACGGCGCGTCCCTGCGCACCGGTGACCTCTACGCCTCGGGCACGATCAGCGGCGCCCGTCCCGACCAGCGCGGCTCGCTCATCGAGCTGTCGTGGGGCGGCGCGGAACCCCTGCGGCTGGCCGACGGGACGACCCGAACCTTCCTCGAGGACGGCGACGAGGTCGTGATCAGCGCGGTCGCGCCCGGCGCGGGCGGCACGGTCATCGGGCTGGGCGAGGTGCGCGGCCGGATCCTGCCCGCGGGCCGCGACTGACCGGTCCGGCCGGCTCAGGGCCAGCCCTGATGTGCGCCCGGCGGCGCGTTCATAGCATCGGATCCGCAGGTCAGCGGCTTACCTGCACCCGACGGACGGCGGTCGCCGTCCGTCGGGCAGTAGCCACTCACGGAGGGATCCATCAATGCGACAAGCACTCCTGGCGATCGTCGCGATCGCCGCGGCCGGCGCCGCGACGCTCGGCGTCCCCTCGCCCGCCGCCCAGGCGGCCACGCCCACCGCCGCCCGGGCGGCCACGCCCGCCGCCGAGCTCCGGGCGGCGGCCGGCCCGCGGCGCAACGACAGCGCCACCGAGGCCGTCTACTTCATCCACGGCTTCGACTCCAGCCGCCGGGGCGGCGGGTACAACTGCGGCTCCTACTGGAAGGGCGCCCTGAACGGCTTCCGCAAGGGCGGCTGGAAGGGCAAGTTGGTCACCTTCGGCTACTACCGGACCGACCGTGGCTGCACAGTGGAGCATCCCGGCACGCGCAGCACGCCCATCCGGACTGTCGGCCAGAAGCTGGCCTGGGACATCTACAACCGGTACTCCCGGCACGGCAAGTCGGTGGACGTGGTCGCCCACTCGATGGGCGGCCTGGTGATCCGCTCCGCGCTGACCCAGGTGCAGAAGCGGGCCAAGGGCTGGCCGCCCTACCTGTACGTCGAGGACGTCACCACCATCTCCACCCCGCACACGGGCACCAACTGGGCCCGGCGCTGCACCCCGGTGCAGTGCCGCGACATGCGTCCCCGCAGCGGCTTCCTCAAGGGCCTCTACCAGAGCCCGCAGTCCCGGCAGGGCACCGACTGGACGCTGATCGGCGCCTCGGACGACGACGTGGTGACCACCGGGTCGGCGCTCGGGATGAAGGCCGGGCACAAGGTGATCTACGCCGGTAAGCAGGGCCTGGAGCACGGCACCCTGCACAACCGGGCCACCGGCTCGTTCAAGATGCGGTACTGGAACTACTACGCCAAGAAGTGGTCGGGTTGGGTGCGGGGCGCCGCTCCCGTGGTGGTCGCCAAGAACGCGTCGTACTTCTGGTGGAAGTGGTGACGTCTCGACGTTAGCGGCGCGGAGAGGGAGCCGGTGGCCGGCTGACCGGGGCATCCGCCCGGCGGCCGGCCACCGGTGTCGCGTTCACGATCGAAACCACCGGCCGCCATCGGCGATTGCCTATATTCGGGCGTGTGACGGAGGGGACCGGCGCAGGCCGAATGGCAGCCGCGGCCGTGGCCGCCGTCGCCGTGGGCCTCTGCGGCGCCTGGGCGTACGCCCGCACCGGCGCCACCGCCGGCGACCTGGGCCGCGACCTGACGGTCGGCTGGTCCTTCGCCGGCGCCGGGCTGATCGCCTGGTGGCGGCGGCCGGCCAACGGCACCGGCCGGCTCATGGTCCTGGAGGGGATCACCTGGTTCCTGGGCAACTTCCAGGCCGGCGGGCCGGCCCTGCTGGTCGGCCTGAGCGCCTGGTTCGAGGCGCTCAACCTGGCGGTTCTGGCCCATCTGGTCCTGGCGTTCCCGGAGGGCCGGTTGACCGACCGGTCCAGCCGGCTCGTGGCCCGGGCCGGCTACGGCCTGGTGCTCGCCGGCGGGCTGCTGCGGGCGATCACCTACGATCCGCGGGCCGACGCCGGCGCGACCTATCTGACCTGTCCCGACTGCGGCGTCAACGCCCTGCTCGTCGCGCCCGCCGCGCGGCTGTTCACGACGGTCGACCTGACCTACCGGGCGCTGGGTGGCGCGCTCGCCGTGGCGTGCGCCGTGCTCGTCGTGCGCCGCTGGCGGGCCGGCACCCAGCCGCGGCGGCGGGCCCTGCTGCCGGCCGTGCTGTCGTTGTTCTTCGTGGTGGTGTTCGTGGTCTGGGACATCGTGTTGCGGCTGCTGTTCCCGGCGCGCGCCGCGACGGTGCCCGGTGCGCTGCTGATCGCCTCCGACCTGGGTCAGGCCGCGGTCCCCGTGGCGTTCCTGGTGGGGCTGCTGCGGTTGCGGCTGCGCCGCGCCGCGGTGGGTCACCTCGTCCTGGAGATCGGGCCGGACCCCAGCCTTGCGCGCCTGCGGGACGCCCTCGCCCGGGTGCTGGACGATCCGTCCGTCCAGCTCGGGCTGTGGCGGCCGGAGCTCGCCCGCTACGTGGAGCCCGACGGCGGGCCGCTCCCGCTGACCCCGGCTCCGGGCCGCAGCGTCACCCCGGTGGCCCACCGCGGGCAGCGGTCCGCCGTGCTGGTGCACGACCCGGCGCTCGACGACGACGAGGCGCTGCTGCCCGCGGTCAGCGCCGCGCTGCGGCTGATGCTGGACAACGCCTGGCTGCACTCCGAGGTCACCGAACGCCTGGCCGAGGCGCGGGCCGCCAGCTCGCGCCTGGTGCAGGCGGCCGACTCGGAACGGCGCCGGCTGGAGCGGGATCTGCACGACGGGGCCCAGGTCCGGCTGCTCACCGCGCTGATGGCCCTGCAGCGGGTGGACGTCCGGCTCCGGCAGAGCGACGACACGATGCTGCGCGACACCGTCGCCGAGGCCGGCCGGGAGCTGCGCCAGGCCCTGACCGAGCTGCGCGAGCTGGCCCACGGCATCCATCCCGGCGTGCTGGCCCGCGACGGTCTGGGGCCGGCCGTGGTCGCCGTGGCCGAGCGCTCCGCGCTGCCGGTGGTGGTCGCCGTCGAGGCGGTGCGTTGCCCGCCGGTGATCGAGGCGACCGCCTACTACACGATCTGCGAGGCGCTGGCCAACGCCACCAAGCACGCGCGGGCCCGGGCGGTCACGATCACCGTCCGGCACGACGCGGGCGTGCTCGTCGTCGAGGTGGCCGATGACGGGGTCGGCGGCGCCGACCTCTCGCGCGGCACCGGCCTGCGCGGACTGACCGACCGCCTGGCGGCCGTGGGCGGGGCGCTGGGCGTGGTCAGCCCGGCCGGCGCGGGCACCCGGATCCGGGCGGAGCTGCCGTGCGGGTGATCGTGGCCGAGGACTCGGTCATCATGCGGGAGGGCCTGTGCCGGTTGCTGGAGGACGCCGGGATCACGGTGGCCGGCCGGGCCGGTGACGCGCCGACCCTGCTCGCGCAGGTCGAGCGGGGCGAGCCGGACGTGGTGCTGACCGACATCCGCATGCCGCCCACACACACCGACGAGGGTCTGCGGGCGGCCCGGGAGATCCGTGACCGGCATCCGGGCGTCGGCGTGCTCATCCTGTCCCAGTACCTGGAGACGACCACCGCGCTGCGGGCCTTGTCCCGGCACCCGCGCGGCCTGGGCTACCTGCTGAAGGAGCGGATAGCCGACGTCGGGCAGCTCATCGAGGCGATCGGCCGGGTCGCCGCCGGTGGCTCGGTCATCGACCCGCAGGTCGTCGCCACGCTCCTCGGCCGGCGACGGACGGCCGGCGCCCTGGACGAGCTCACCGCCCGCGAGCGCACGGTCCTGGGGCTCATGGCCGAGGGCCGGTCCAACGACGCGATCGCGCAGCGGCTCGGCGTGGGCGGCAAGACCGTGGAGACGTACGTGCGGAACATCTTCATGAAGCTGTGCCTGGAGCAGAACCTGGTCGACCACCGGCGGGTGCTGGCCGTGCTCGCCTACCTCGGACAGTGACGGCGGGCCTGCGCGCCGGCGCCCGGCGGGGGGACGGATACGTCCCGGCCGGATATTGGGGGTCGCGGCTGCGTGGGCGTCGCACATAACATGGCGTACCGAGTGGAGCGACAGGCAGGCATCCGTCTGCCATATGGGAGCGCTCCCATGCCCTGGCCGACGGGCGCCGGACCGGCCCGTCGCGGTGGAGGAGGAACCTGGTGCGCTACGGACACTTCGACGACGAGCGGCGTGAGTACGTCATCGACCGGCCCGACACGCCGCTGCCCTGGATCAACTATCTGGGCACCGAGGAATACTTCGGCCTCGTCTCCAACACCGCGGGAGGGTATTCCTTCTACCGCGACGCCCGGCTGCGCCGCCTCACCCGGTACCGCTACAACAACGCCCCGTTCGACCTGGGCGGCCGCTACCTGTACGTGCGCGACGACGCCACCGGCGACTTCTGGTCGCCGACGTGGCAGCCGACGCGCAGCCCGCTGGACTCCTACGAGTGCCGGCACGGCCTGTCGTACACCCGGATCGCCTCCGCCCGCGGCGGGATCCGGGCCGAGACGCTGTACTTCGTGCCGCTCGGCGAGACCCTCGAGGTGTGGCGGGTCCGGGTCACCAACGACCGCGACACCGCGGCCGAGCTCTCGCTGTTCTCCTCGGTCGAGTTCTGCCTCTGGGACGCCCAGGACGACGCCACGAACTTCCAGCGCAACTTCTCCACCGGCCAGGTCGAGGTGGCCGACGGCGTGATCTACCACAAGACCGAGTACCGCGAGCGGCGCGACCACTTCGCGTACTTCGCCTGCTCGGAGCCGCTCGCCGGGTTCGACACCCAGCGGGACACGTTCCTCGGCCCGTACCGCGGCTGGGACCAGCCGGCGGCGGTCGAGCGCGGGGCGGCCTTCGACTCCGAGGCGCACGGCTGGGCGCCGATCGGCAGCCACCACGTGCGGCTCGCGCTGGCGCCGGGGGAGACCCGCGAGGTCGTCTTCGTGCTGGGCTACGCGGAGAACCCGCGGACCGAGAAGTTCGACCCGCCCGGCTCCCAGACGCTCAACAAGCGGCACGTCCGCCCGGTCATCGAGCGCTGGCTGCGGCCGGAGACGGTCGCGGAGGGCTTCGCGGCGCTCGGCGCCTACTGGGACAGGCTGCTCGGCACGCTCCGGGTGACCACCCCGGACGCGGACACCGACCGGATGGTCAACATCTGGAACGCCTACCAGTGCGTGGTGACCTTCAACATGAGCCGGTCGGCGTCCTTCTACGAGTCCGGGATCGGCCGCGGCATGGGTTTCCGCGACTCCAACCAGGACCTGCTCGGCTTCGTCCACATGATTCCGGACCGCGCCCGGCAGCGGATCCTGGACATCGCGGCCACCCAGATGGCCACCGGCGGGGCGTACCACCAGTACCAGCCGCTGACCAAGCGGGGGAACAACGACATCGGCGAGGGCTTCAACGACGACCCGCTGTGGCTGGTGCTCGGCGTCTCCGCGTACGTCAAGGAGACCGGCGACCAGACGATCCTGGACGAGCCGGTGCCCTTCGACAACGTGCCCGGCAGCGAGGTGTCGCTGTACGAGCACCTGCGCCGGAGCGTGACCTACACCCAGGAGCGGCTCGGCCCGCACGGCCTGCCGCTCATCGGGCGGGCCGACTGGAACGACTGCCTCAACCTCAACTGCTTCTCCGACACGCCGGGCGAACCGTTCCAGACCACCGAGAACGCCAGCGGCGGCGGGGCCGAGTCGGTCTTCATCGCCGGGCAGTTCGTGCTGGCCGCCAAGGAGCTGGCCGCGATCGCCGAGCTGCGCGGCCGCGACGAGGAGGCGGCCGGGTACCGCGCCGCCGCGGAGAAGATGACCGCCGTCATCATCGAGCACGGCTGGGACGGCGCCTGGTTCCGCCGGGCGTACGACTTCCACGGCCACCCGGTCGGCTCCAGCGAGAACGACGAGGGGCAGATCTTCATCGAGCCCCAGGGCATGTGCGTGCTCGGCGGCGTCGGCCTGGACGACGGGCTGGCCGTGCGGGCCCTGGGCAGCGTGGCGGAACGGCTGGCCACCCCGCACGGCATCATCCTGCAGCAGCCGGCGTACTCCGACTACCGGATCGAGCTGGGCGAGATCTCGTCCTACCCGCCCGGCTACAAGGAGAACGCCGGCATCTTCTGCCACACCAACCCGTGGATCATGATCGCCGAGGCCATGGTCGGCCACGGCGACCGCGCCTTCGACTACTACCGGAGCATCAACCCGTCGGCCCGGGAGGCGATCAGCGAGGTGCACCGCTGCGAGCCCTACGTGTACGCCCAGATGATCGCCGGCCGGGACGCGCCGACCCATGGCGAGGCGAAGAACTCGTGGCTCACCGGGACCGCGGCGTGGAACTTCGTGGCCATCACGCAGTGGATCCTGGGCATCCGGCCCGAGCTGGCCGGGCTGCGCGTGGACCCGGTGCTGCCCGCGGCCTGGTCCGGCTTCCGGGCCACCCGGGAGTTCCGGTCCGCCACCTACGAGATCACGGTCCGCAAGGCGGCCGGGGTCAGCGGGCGGGTCGCGTACCTGGTGGTGGACGGTGAGCGGATCGACGGCACGGTGGTGCCGCCGGCGCCGGCCGGCGCGGTGGTCGCGGTGGAAGCCGTCATCGAGCAGTGAGGGCCGCCGCCGAGCCGGGCGCGCAGCCCGGCTCGGCGGCGGTGATCCGCCCCGGTTGACCAACCTGGCCGGACATCACACCTAGAGGGTGAACACCACGGTGGAGATGCTGCGGGCGGGCAGGGTGACGGTGACCTGCCCGCCGTTGACGCTGGTGGGCTGGCCGGCCGCGTTGGCGTTCTGCGAGGTGACGTAGTGCTCGGCCCGGGTGACGTTCTGCGGGGCCTGGAGCACGGCGTTGGCCACCGCGGCGGCCGAACGGTTGAGGATCACCAGCGTGATCTTCCCGCCGCCCTGGTAGGCGGTGACTTCCAGCGGCGCGGCCTTGGCGCTCTTGGTCAGGGCGACCCGCTGATAGCCGGGGCGGACGTACTTGGCGTACTGCGAGAACGCGTACCCGCGCTTCAGCGGCGCTCCCGCGGTGGTGCCGTAGGCGGCCTCGCCGTCACCGATGAACGAGTAGTAGCGCTTGCCGTACCACCAGATGTAGGCGCTCCAGTTCGATTCCATCGACTTGTGCACGGTGCGCATGATGTCGTCGAGGGTCTCGTCCCAGACCGCCTGGTTGGCGGGGTTGCCCCAGATGGTGGAGCCGCTGCCGTCGGCCTCGTGGAAGTTCCACTCGGTCATCCACACCGGCTTGCCGTTCTGGGCGGCCAGCGGGTACGGCTTGAGCCGGCCCGCGTCCTCGGTGCCGTAGAGGTGACCGCCGATGTAGCCGACGTTGGTGCGGGCGCCGGCGTCGGTGAGGGTGGGATCGGTGTAGCTGTAGTTCAGGTTGACCGCCTCGGCGACCATCAGCCTGGTGTTCTGCACCTTCGCGCCCTGATCGCGGACGAAGTCGCGCAGCTCGCCGCCGCTCCAGTCCATCGAGTCGTAGTTCGGGTGCCAGTCCGGCTCGTTCTGCACCGAGGTGACGTCGATGGCCACGCCCTGATTCCTCATGTACTGGACGTAGCTGTTCAGGTGGTTCGCATAGTCGTCGTAGTAGTCGGTCTTCAGCTTTCCGCCGTTGACCCGGCTGTTGTTGGTCTTCCAGGCCGCCGGCGCGGTCCACGGTGAGGCGAGGATCTTCACGTTCGAGCCGTACGACTTGGCCGTCCTGAGGGCGTTCACCTGGGTGGGCCATTCGCCGGAGACCGGCGAGATGCCGGTCCGCACGATCGACAGTCCGAGCTGACCGGCGCCCGTGCCGACCAGCGTCTGCGTCTCGGCCGTCGACCAGGCGCCGCCCCAGATAGACACGGCGGCGCCGAACCCGTCGACGGTCTGGTACTTGGTGGCGGTGTCGACCGTGACGTCCGGCGTGGCGCCGGGCTGGCTGGTCGGGGGCGTGGTGGCCGGGGTGGCCGGCCCGGTGGTCGGCGCCGTGCCGCCGGTGCAGGCGACCCCGTTGAGCGCGAAGGCGGTCGGCGCGGGGTTGCTGCCGGGCGACGAGCCGTTGAAGCCGAAGGACGCCGTGCCGTTGGTGGCGACGGTCCCGTTGTAGCTGACGTTCCGGGCGGTGACGGCGGCCCCGCTCTGGGTCAGCGTCGTGTTCCAGGCCTGCGTGACGGTCTGGCCGGCGCTGTACGACCAGGTCAGCGTCCAGCTCGTCAGCGGGTCGCCGAGATTGGTGACGACCACGTCGGCGCCGAAGCCGCCCTGCCATTGCGACGACACCGTGTAGGTCACCGCGCAGCCGGCGGTCGCGGCGCCGGCCGGCAGGGCCACCGCCACCGCGGCCGAGGCCAGCAGCATCGCGCCGGCCGAGACCAGGGCGGCATGAGCCGTGCGGAGTTTTCTCATGAATTCGCTCCTGACAGGAGGGGACGACGGCCGCTCTGGGAGCGCTCCCATCGATATCCGACAATGGTGTCAGAGCAATTCCGAATACTCAAGAAGGGGCTGGTCAGCGTTCTTGCGACCCGTTCCGGGCGGCCAGCATAACGTTTTCGGGCTAGGAAAGCGCCGCCGCTTTGCGCAGCAGCACCGACCGTTCGCGCTCATTGGCGCACAACCGGGCGGCCAGCTCCAGCTCGGCGCGCGCCTCCGTGCGCCGGCCCAGGCGGGCCAACAGCTCACCGCGTACGGTCGGGACCAGGTGCGAGCCGGGGAGCCGGTCCGAGGCGACCAGCTCGTCCACGATGGCCAGGGCCGGCGCGGGGCCCGCGGCCATGGCCACGGCGACGGCCCGGTTGAGCGTGACCACCGGCGAGGGGGCGACCCGGCCGAGCGCCTCGTAGAGCACCACGATGCGGTCCCAGTCGGTCGCCCCGACCGTGGGCGCCGCCGCGTGGGTGGCCGCGATCGCGGCCTGCAGGCCGTACGGGCCGAGGCCGCGCGGCGACGCCCGGGCCAGCGCGGCCAGCCCCCGGTGGATCGCCGCGACGTCCCACCGCCGCCGGTCCTGGTCCTCCAGCAGGATCGGCGAGCCGTCCGGGCCGGTCCGGGCCGGGAAGCGCGCGGCCGTCAGCTCGCACAACGCGAGCAGGCCGTGCACCTCCGGCTCGTCCGGTTGCAGCGCGGCCAGCGTGCGGGCCAGCCGGATCGCCTCGTACGCCAGGTCGGGGCGCAGCAGCCGGTCGCCCGACGTGGCCGTGGAGCCCTCGGTGAAGATCACGTAGAGGACGCTGAGCACGCCGCCCAGCCGCTCCCGGCGCTCCCCGGCCGGTGGCAGCTCGAAGGGCACCCCGGCCGCGGCGATCGTCTTCTTGCCCCGGGTGATGCGGGCCTGCACGGTCGGCACCGGCACCAGGAACGCGCGGGCGATCTCCTCGCTGGACAGGCCGCCGACCACGCGCAGGGTCAGCGCCACCCGGGCCTCGCGGGACAGCACCGGGTGGCAGCTGATGAACATCAGCGCCAGCACGTCGTCGTCGATCCGGTCGGGGTCGATCTGCTCGTCGACCGCCGGGACGGCCGCCGGGTCGGTCGCCAGCCGGGCGTACCGGTCCCGCAGTGTGGCCCGGCGGCGGATCGCGTCGATCGCCCGCCGCCGGGCCGTGGCCATCAGCCAGCCGGCCGGGTTGGCCGGGGCGGCGCGCGGCCACGCCACCAGCGCCTCGGCCACGGCCTCCTGGGCCGCGTCCTCGGCCAGCCCGAAATCGCCGGTGAACCGGGTCAGCGCGGCGACGATCCGCGCCGACTCGATCCGCCAGACGGCCTCGACCTCGGCCGGGCCCATCAGCGCGCGACGGTGCTGTCCTGCGGGACCTCGTCCTCGCCGGGCACCCGCCGGACCTCGATCCTGGCGCCGCGGGCCGCCGGGATCCGCTTGGCCCACTCGACCGCCTCCGGTTGCGAGGCCACGTCGAGCAGGAAGAAGCCGCCGAACAGCTCCTTGGTCTCGCCGTACGGCCCGTCCGTGACCACCGGGGTCTCGCCGCTGAAGTCGACCACGACGCCCCGGGCCGGGTCGTCCAGCCCCTCCGCCGCGAGCAGCACGCCCGCCTTGACCATCTCCTCGATGACCTGACGGGTCGCGGCCATCATCGGCTCGATGTCGGCCATCATGGCCGCGTTCGACTCGTCGGTGCCCCGCATGATCAGCAAGTACTTGGCCATCGCGTCTCTCCTCGTCCGGCGGGGCCGCCTCTCGGCCCTCGCACCCCCACGTCGTACGGGCGGCGCGCGGATCGACACGGCCATCCGGAAATCTCCCGCCGGGCCGCGGCGGCCGGAGCAGGATCAGGATCAGGATCAGGGTAGGCCGGGTGGCGGCGCGCCGGCGAGGTGCCTCCACGCCCCGCGCGGGGACGAGAAGCCCCAGCCGCCCAGCGCCTGTCGGATCTCCCGAGGGTGGTTGTCCGCGAACGGACAGCCGGCGGACCGCGGACCGGGTAGACCGGGGGATGAGGGCAACGCTGGGACGGACGGTGGATGCTGTGTCCGGATGCGTCGATCAGGGCCGCACGGGCTGGACCGAGCTGCGCGTGCACGGGGTGTCCGGAACCCCGCCGGAGCGGATGCTGCAGCACGCGCACGTGGAGCTGGTCGCGGGCGACGACAACGCCGCGTTCTACCGGCGCGGGTACGACTCGCCGCTGGTCTCGGCCGACGACGACCGGCAGCGCGTCGAGGCGTACTGCTGGGGCGGGCTCACCGCCGGCGCCGGCGCCCGCGCGCTGTGGCTGCTGCTCACCCCCTTCATGCTGGCCAACCTGGCCTTCTTCGCCCTGCCCGCGCAGGGCCGGACGGGCGGGCGCACCCGGGCGGTGGCCGAGGGCCTGGTCCGGCTGTTCGCCCTGTCGGTGACGGTGAGCTTCATGCTGGTGCCGGTGCAGCTGGCCATGGATCTGGTCGGCTGGCAGTGCGTGCGCCCGGCCGGGCGCGACTGCACGGCCGGGACGACCTGGCTGGGCTTCCTCGCCTGGGGCTGGCTCGACGCCCCGGGCCGCAGGCTCGCGGTGACGGCGCTGGCGCCGCTGCTCGTGGTCGCCCTGCTGTGGTGGCTGGGCCGCTCGACCTGGCAGCGGCTGGAGCGGGCCACGGTGCCCGGCGCGGCCCCGGCGGAGGCGAGCCTGACGCCGCTGGAGGACCGGCGGATGTGGAACGGCGCGGAACCGGTCCGCAAGCTGCGGGCGGTGCACCTGGCCGCCGCGCTCGCGGTGGTCGGGGTGTTCCTGGCCGCGCCGCGCGACGACCTCGCCGGGGCGGTCGTGGTGGTGATCCTGCTGGCGGCGCTCGGGCTGGCCGCCGTGCTGGCCTGCCGGCCCGCGACGAGCCGGCGGGCCCGGCCCGGGCCGAGGCACGACGGGACCTCCCCGGCGATCCGGTTCGACGCGTTCACGGCCTTCGCGCTCGTGGTCGGCGTCGTGGTGGCGGCGGCGGTGGTCCTGGACGTCTTCGTCGGCCCCGGCGCGATGCGCCGGGCGCCCTCGTTGCCGGGCCTGGCCGGCGCCGTCCAGGGGCTGGCCACCGCGCAGCTCGCGGCGCTGCTGGTGACGGCCGTCGTCCTGATCCGGCTCAACCGGCAGGCGCCGCACGAGGGCGGGGTCGAGCCGGTGCCGGACCGGGCCGGGCAGGCGTACGAGGACCGGCCGGCGTGGCGCGGCCTGGCGGCCGCCGCGTTGATGATGGTGGCGGTGGCGCTGGTCGGGGAGCTGGCCGCCGGGGCCGGCATCCGGGTCGCGGACCTGCTCGGCACGCCGACCACCGCGTCCGTGAACTCCTCGGCCTTTTTGGTGCCCGGCGGCTACTTCTCGGTGGCCGCGGTGACCGCCGTCCTGGCGCTCGTGCTGCTGCCCGCGATCGGCGTCGGGTGGTGGCAGCTGTCCCGCAGGGCGAAGCGGTTCGACAACGACGTGAGCGAGGTCTACGAGGACGGGGGCGCGAGGCCCGAGCGCCGGCGGCAGATCGCCAAGGTGTGGGCCCGGGCCGAGATCGGCGACGTGGCGCAGCGGGTCGCCGGCTGGCTGCTCGCGATCACCGCCGCGGTGCTGACGGCCGGCCAGGTCATGTTCTGGCTCGACCCGGGCTGGCTGCTGGGGCACGCCCGGTGGCTGGTCAACCTGGGCACGTTCCTGGTCGTCGGCTTCGTGCTGCTGACGCTGTACGCGGGCCACCGCGCCTACCGGGACGCCACCTTCCGGCGCACCGTCGGGGTGCTGTGGGACGTCGGGACGTTCTGGCCCCGCGCCGCGCACCCGCTCGCCCCGCCCTGCTACACCGAGCGGACCGTGCCGGACCTGATGACCCGCATCGGCTATCTCGGCGACCGGGCCCGGGGCGGCAAGGTGCTGCTGTCCTGCCACTCCCAGGGCACGGTCATCGGCGCGGCGGTCATCATGCAGCTGACGTACGACGAGAGCGCCTCGGTGGCGTTCCTGACCTACGGCAGCCCGCTGCGGCGCCTCTACTGCCGCTTCTTCCCGCACTACTTCAACGTCGGGGCGCTCAACCGGACCGGGGCGTTCCTGCTGGGCTGCGCGCACGAGGACACCCCACGCGACCAGCGGCCGTGGCGCAACCTGCACCGGCGCAGCGACCCGATCGGCGGGCCGCTGCTGGTCTCGTACCCGCCGACCGTGCCCGGCGCGGGCGAGCCGGCCCGGCCCGTGCCGGCCGGCGACAACGGCGACATCGACCGTCAGCTGATCGACCCGCGCTTCGACCGGCCGGACGGCGACACCTGCGACCCCGCGCCCTGCGGGCACTCGAACTACTTCGCCGACCCGGCCTTCGCGGACGCCGCCCGGAAGGTGAGGGAACTGCGCGACGCGCACCCCCGCGATCCGGGCGGCTGCGCCCACGGATCGGGCCGGCCGGACGCCCGGCCGCTGGCCGGCAACGCCCCGCCGGGCCGCCGGTGAGCCTTCCTTTCGGCTCGCCGTTCCGGCAAGCTGGCCGGCATGGGCGAGGTGCTTCCGATGCCGGCCGTCGGCGCTCCTTCCGCCTGGCCGGCGCCGACGTGGGCCGGCTGGCGGCATTCCTCTCCGGCGTCGTGGCGTCGGCGCCGGCGGCGGGGGAGCCGGAGGGCGCCGGGACCCCGGCGGCCGCCGAGACGGCTGCGGCGGCCCCGCCCCGATCGGCGCCTTCTCCCGAGCAGACCGGTGACGTGAGCATGGGCGCCCTGCGCCCGGCGCCGGTGCCCCGGGTCGCCTGACCGGGGCTCCGCCGGGCGCTCCGGAAAATCTTCTCGACGGGTGTCGGATCAGGGCGCGGCCGTTCGTGGCATCAGTACCCGCTCACCCCGCACCAGGAGGAGACGATCATGACGGAGTACCTCATCACCTTCAACGACGAATGGGTGCCCGAGCACACCGCGGAGCAGCTGCGCGAGAAGGCCGCGGCCTCCCGGGTCGTGCTCACGGAGATGGTGGCCCAGGGCGTCCTGATCTTCACCAACGGCGGGCTCGACCGGTCCACCGCGGTGTGCAGCGTCGAGCCGGTCGACGGCGAGCCCGTCTTCAGCGACGGCCCGTACGTGGAGACCAAGGAGCACCTCGGCGGCTTCGCCGTCGTGGACGTGCCCGACGACCAGGCGGCGCGCTACTGGGCCGGCCGGCTCGCGACCGCGCTCGACTGGCCGCAGGAGGTGCACCGGTTCCGGGCTCCCGGGCCGGCCCACGGGCTGCGCTGAAGCGGATCCCGTGACGGTGTCGGATCCGGCGCGAGCCGTTCGTAGCACGGGTGGAAGGCGGCCGGAGGTGGCCGCCCGGACAAGGGAGCCAGGGAATGACCCGGTACTTGATCTCGTTCGATGACGGCGCGATGGACCACATCCCCGCCGAGGACTGGGCCGACGTGGGCAAGGCCGCGCACGCGGTGATCCAGGAGGCCGTGGACGCCGGCGTGTGGGTCTTCAGCGCCGGGCTCGAGCGCCAGCGGGCGAGCGTCGTGGCCGCCGACGGCACGGTCACCGACGGTCCCTACCCGGAGACCAAGGAGGTCATCGGCGGGTTCGCGGTCGTCGACGTGCCGTCCCGGGAGGACGCGCTGGGGTGGGCGGCCAAGATCGCCGCCGGTTGCCGTTGCCCGCAGGAGGTCCGGGAGCTCATGCCCGACCCCGAGACCGACGCGCTGCTCCGCCGGGCCGGCGCCTGACTCCGTCCAGCCACGCGTGCATGGTCAGGTCACTATTAGACGATAGTTAATGAAAACGATTACCGTTCCGCATCTCAGGAACGGAGTGTCTTCATGAACCAGCACCGTGCTTTCCCCGCCGTGGTCACCGCCGCGGCGCTCGTTCTGCTCGGCGGATGCGGCTCCGGTGGCGATGCCGCCGGAGCCGCCTCCGACGGCCGGCTCGCCGTGGTCGCCACGACCCCCGAGGTCGCCGACTTCGTCCGCGCCATCGGGGGCGCCGACGTCACCGTGACCCAGATCATCAAGCCCAACGTCGACCCGCACGACTACGAGCCCACGCCGGCCGACATCAAGGCGATCGGCGAGGCCCGGCTCGTCGTCAAGAACGGGGTCGGCCTGGAGGAATGGCTCGACCAGACCATCGAGTCGGCCGGCTTCCGGGGCGCCGTCGTCGACTCCAGCCAGGGCGTGACCCTGCGCGCGGGCGGCCACGAGGAGGGCGAGGAGGCGGGCGGGGCCGAGCACGAGGGCGAGGAGCACGACCCGCACATCTGGCACAACCCGCGCAACGCCAAGATCATGGTGACCACCATCGAGCGGGGCCTGGCCGCCGCGGACCCGGCCCACGCCACCGCCTTCGGGAAGAACCTCGCCGGCTACGCGGCCGAGCTGGACGAGCTGGACGCGGCCAACGAGGCCGCCTTCGCCGAGATCCCCGCAGCCCGGCGCAAGCTGGTGACCAACCACGACGCGTTCGGCTACTACGTCGACCGGTACGGGCTGCAGTTCGTCGGCTCGGTCATCCCCAGCCTCGACACTTCCGCCGAGCTGTCCGCCCGGCAGCTGACCGACCTGGTCACGAAGATCCGGGCCACCGGGGCCCGGGCCGTCTTCACCGAGAGCTCGTTGCCGCCCAAGAGCGCCGAGGCCATCGCGAAACAGGCCGGCGTCAAGGTCATCGGGGGCGAGGACGCGCTCTACGGCGACAGCCTCGGCGCCGAGGGCACCCCCCAGGGCACCTACCTCGGCGCCGAGCGGCACAACACCCGGGTCATCGCCGCGGCCCTGGCCGGCTGACATGGGCGACGCCGCGCTGCGCTACGCCGGGGTCAGCCTCGGCTACCACGGCACACCGGTGCTGACCGACGTCGAGCTGACCCTGGCCGGCGGGCAGCGGCTGGCCCTCGTCGGCCCGAACGGCGCCGGCAAGTCGACGCTGATCAAGTCCGTCCTCGGCCTGGTCCCCGTGCTCGGCGGTACGGCGACCGTGCTGGGTGGCGCCCCGGCGGGTGCCCGGCACCGCACCGGGTACGTGCCGCAGACCGGCTCTCTCGACGCCGACTTCCCGGTGACCGCCGCCCAGGTGGTCATGATGGGCCGCTACCGGCGCATCGGCTGGTGGCGGCCCACCCGGGCCGTCGACCGCCGGGCGGTCCGCGAGGCGCTCGACCGGGTCGGCCTGGCGGACCGCGCCGGGACCCACTTCGGGATCCTCTCCGGCGGCCAGCGCCAGCGGGTGCTGCTGGCCCGGGCCCTGGCCGCCGAGCCGGAGCTGCTGCTGCTCGACGAGCCCTTCAACGGCGTCGACGCGGTGAGCCAGGAAGCCGTGGTCCGCGTCCTGCGCGAGCTCGGCGCGGCCGGGACCGCGCTGGTGCTGAGCACCCACGACCTGACCGTCGCGCGTGAGCTGGCCGACCAGGTCTGCCTGCTCAACGGCCGGCAGTGGGCGATCGGCCCGCCGGCCGCCGCGCTGACCGGCGACATCCTGCGCCGCGCGTACGGCGGACACGCCGTCGACGTGGGCGACGGCCGGACCGTGCTGGTCGAACCGTGATCGAGCCCTTCACCGTCCCGTTCCTGGGCCGGGCCCTGGCCGAGCTGGCGCTGCTCGCCCTGGTCTGCGGGCCGGTCAGCGTCTTCGTCTTCGTCCGCCGGCTGTCGTTCGTCTCCGACGCCCTGACCCACACCGTGTTCCCCGGCGTCGTCATCGGCTTCCTCGCCGGGGGAGTGGAGGGCATCGTCGCCGGCGCGCTGGTCGCCGGCGTCGTCACCGCGGTCGTGCTGACCCTGCTGACCCGGGGCGGCGCGCTGTCCGACGACGCGTCCACCGCCGTGGTCCTCACCGCCATGTTCTCCGTCGGCGTGGTGCTGGTGTCGCGCCGTTCGTCGTACACCGCGGACCTGACCTCGTTCCTGTTCGGCCGGATCCTGACCGTGACGCCGCGGCAGCTGGCCGAGACCGCCGTGCTGGCCGCGGTCATCCTGGGGTTGCTGCTCCTCGGCGCGCGGGCCCTGATCTTCCGGGCGTTCGACCCGGCCGGGGCGGCCGCGGCCGGCTACCGGATCGCCGGGCTGGACCTGTGGCTCAACCTCGTCGTCGCGCTCGTGGTCGTCGCCGCCGTCCGCGCCGTCGGCACCATCCTGGTCGTGGCGCTGCTGATCGTGCCGGCCGCGGCCGCCCGCATGCTGACCGTACGGCTGACCGTGATGGCGGCCCTGGGCACCGGCCTCATCCTGCTCGCCGGCTACGGCGGCCTGCTGGCCAGCTGGACCGCCTCGGTCGAGCACGGCATCTCGCTGACCTCGGCGTCCGCCGTCGTGCTGCTGCTCGTGCTCGCCTATCTGCTGCTGCTCCCGCTCGGCGCGCTGCGGCGACGCCGCCGGCGGCCGGCCCCGGCCCGAAGGGGATCACCACATGAACTGGTGGGATGACGCGCTGCACCGGGCCACGGCCGAGGTGGTCCTGGTCGGCGCGCTCGCCGGGCTCATCGGGGTGCAGGTCGTGCTGCGCCGGCTGTCGTTCTTCACCATGGCGCTGACCCACGCCACGTTCCCCGGGGTGGTCGCCGCGGCCATCATCGGCGTCAACATCTACCTCGGCGGCGTGGCGGCGGGCGCGATCATCGCGCTCGGCGTGGCCGCGCTCGGCCGCCGCGCGGGCCAGAACGCGGCCGCGGCGACGGGCGTCATGATCGCCGGGGGGTTCGCCCTCGGCGCCGGGCTGGTGGCCACCCAGAGCGGCTTCAGCCGGGACCTGTCGTCGTTCCTGGTCGGCTCGATCCTCACGGTCAGCCCCCGGGACCTGCTCGTCACCGCGGTCGCGCTGGTCGTCGTCGCGGCGATCCTGCTGGCCGGCGCCCGCCCGCTGCTCCACACCGGCTTCGACCCGGCCGGCGCGCGGGCGGCCGGCTTCGCCGCCGGCCGGTGGGACATCGTCCTGCTGCTCACCATCGAGGTGGTGGTGGTGACCGTCGTCCCGGCCGTCGGCACGATCCTCGCCCTGGCCCTGGTGGTGGCCCCCGCCGCGGCGGCCCGCCTGTGGTCCGCCCGGCTGAGCGTCATCACCGCGCTGGCGGTCACGTTCGGCGTCCTCAGCGGCCTCGGCGGGCTGTACGCGTCGAGCCGCTGGAACGTCGCGGCCGGCGCGAGCATCACCCTGACCGCCACCGCCATCCTGGCCCTGTCCACGGTGCTGTCCCGAGTGGTCCGAGGCCGGGGCCCGGCGTCGCTCGGCTCGCCCGCGGCGCCGGCGTGAACGGCGACCCGGGGCCGCGGACCGGGCCGGCCCTGGACCGTGCGGTGGTCGTGCTGCGCAGCATGGGCTACCAGCACCGGCTGCACGTCCTGCTGATGCTGCGGGACGGCGAGAAGTCACCCACCGACCTGGCCGAGGTGATCCCGGCGGACGCCACGTCCATCGCGCACCATCTGCGGTTCCTCCGGGACGCCGGGCTGATCCGGCGGGAGCGCCGCACCGTGCGCTACGCCCTGAGCTTGTCGTTTAACCAGATCGGCGGGGCTTGGTGCCCTTCTTGGGTGGGTCGGTCGCTGGTGGGCCTGGCCGGTTACCAGGATGAGTCCCACGTCGTGGCGGGCCGCGGTCTGCCGGTTGCGGGAGCCGGGCGGCCGTCCGGGGCCGGGCCGACCGGGTTTAGGCGCATGCGCTGGCGAGGGGTTGGCTGCGCGGAGGTTCCGAAACCCCCGCCGTACCCGGGCCGGGGTAAGCCGTTCCGGCGCCATGGGACGTTCCCAGGCCCGGCGCAGGTCCTGGGCGAGCGGCCGGGCCAGACGCAGCTGAGTATGCGCGGCCAGGACGAGCCAAGTCCACCGGTCGGCGGCGGCGGGTTCGCGTAGATGCGGTGTGGTCCAGCCGAGGGTCTGTTTGAGTAGCCGGAAGGTGTGCTCGATGTCGAAGCGGCGCAGGAAGGCCTGCCAGCAGCGATCCACGTCCGCGGCGGTGGCGTCGACCTTGGACCACCACAGCCAGAGCGGCTTCGGCTCGCCTCGGCTGGGCAGGTGGTCGACGTTGAGCCGAATGACCGGGCCCTCGATGATCAGCAGCGGCTGGTCGTGGTCGACCCAGGCCGCGCGGCGGGTCAGCCGAGGGTGCAGTCGATCCCAGGCCTGCGCCCGGACCTGCCCGTAAAGGCGGGTGTTGGTGTGCGTGACGGCGTGCTCAATGTCCCATGTAGCGGGGTCACCGAAGACGAACTCGCCGCCGTGCTTGGCTGGCCGGCCACCCAGTGGCTGATAGACGCGTGGCGGCGTCGGGCGGCGCAGCACCCGGTCGGAGCGCATCCGGCCGAGGATCTCGATCGGTAGGTCCCGTAGCATCCAGGCGATGCGCGGTGCTTCGTAGCCGGCGTCGAGCACGATGAGGACGTCTCGGTCCCCGGGCTTCCACTGCCCGGCAGCGGTCGTCCCGTCAACGAGCTGGCGGACCTGCGCGCACGTGATCGTGGTGACGTCCGCGCCGGGCGGCAGTCGGACCGCGTCCAGCAGCGCCGTCCAGGAGGTCCCGCCGGTCTCCAGGGCGGCGATGATCGAGTACGGCCAGCCCGGGATCATCCGGTGTTCGTCCTCGCCCCGGCCGTAGGTGTGGCAGAACGAGCGCTGCGGACTGCAGTCACCGTCCGGGCGCAGCCACGGCGAGACATCCACCGCCAGGACCAGGCGGCCGTCCGCCGCCCGCGGCAACGGCAACCCGGCCAAGCGCCGCCGCAGCGACTCGACGTCGATACGGCCGTGGTTGAGCGCGTCGTACATGGCGCCGTGGCCCCGCCGATGCTCCGGTGCCAGCGACAAGCCGACCAGCGTCTTGACCGGCCCGTCAGTGCACAACAGGGCGTCCGCCAGTTCGAACAAGGCATCCGCCCGCCTGGTCATGCACTGGTAGAGCTGCTCACGGAACCCCGCCGACACATCGATCGCTTCCGCCCTGTCCGTCACGACCGCCACAACGATGTTCGATAGGTGCCAGATGCGGCCCACCGTCACCGGCACCGCCGGTCAGAACGAAGGCCGACCCTACGAATGCGCGGATTCACCGAAGAACGGATTGTCTGCGCTGGTTACTCATGACCCCAACACTTCATGAACGCGTCTCCGTGAACCACGCGTCATGGGCAGCTTGCATGCCGTCGTCTGACGGCCCGGTCAACTGAAAGAGCTTCCACGCGTACCCGTACGGGTCCTCAAGCTCGGCGTATCTCTCGCCCCACGGTGCGTCCGTCGGAGCGGAAGTGATGATGCACCCGGCGACCCGGCACTGACGCGCCGTCTCGTCAACATTGTCGACCTCGAGTCCGATGACAACGCCAAGCCCCCGTGGGCCGGCCTTCGTTTGCCGTTCCCGTGGGCTGTCCGGGAACGGCATTCCTACCAGTGCGTCGACCAGCAACTGCAGCGGTCCCCGGCGCAGGATCGCCATCACGACACCGCCATCGGCACCCGGAACGGTCCCCACCGGGACGAAACCGAGGGTTTCATACAACATCGCGGCGGCGGTCACGTCATTGACTCGTAGCCCCACACGCACCGGCGGCTCACTGCTCACAGTCGCGACGGTACACGGCGTACAAGAGCGCATTTGGCACCCCTCTATGTCAGGAGGCCGCCGGCAGTGGTGTTCTGGGCTGGGGTTCGGCGGGTCCGGGAAGTGACTTCTCCGAAGTGCCGATCTTGGGGTTCGGGTCGGCCGCGCTGGATTGCAGAGTCGCCCCCACGTGTCCTCCCGGGCTCGTCCTGACGGCTTTGGCGTCGGCGGTCATGCGCCGGTAGACGATGTCGGACAGGCGTCGTTTCAGAGCGCGTATGGCTTCCATCGGGGTCTTGCCGGCGGCGAGTTTGCGCCGGTAGTAGCGGCGGCCTTCGGTGTCGCGGCGCAGCTGGACGACGGCCATGATGTGCAGGACTCGGTTGATGCGCCGGTTCCCGGCCCGCGACAGCCGGTGGCGGTTCTGATCACCCGAAGACGCGTCGATGGGTGCGGTGCCGTTCCAGGAGGCGAAGTGTGCGCGGCTGGTGAAGCGGGTGATGTCACCGACGTCGCGGGCACGGATCAGTTCTTGCGCTTCACAGGCAGCCACAGGGCGAACTCCGGAACGAGCACCTCGGTCAGGTCGCGGCCGAACACACAGATCGTCTGCTCCCAAGGATGGCCGAACGTTCCCTGTTCAAGATCCTGCGTGATGAAGGCGTGGTAGTCGCCGTTGGGAAAGGCCGAGACCCGCCACGACTGACCTTCGACGGCTTGCCGATGAGGCCAGAACCAGTACGACGTGTGCTGCCAATCGAGAGCGACCAGAGGAAGGTCAGCCGAGAAGACGGCAGTCATGGCGGAAAGAACCTGTTCGTTCAGCGCGTCCTCATCGGCGGAGAAGCTGCCGGCACGCTCGAAGACAGAACTGAGATCAAACGTCACCGAACCAGCCGGCTCCTTGATCGCAGGCCATTTGGAGGGGTCCATCCCCGGACGAAAGTGGAAGCGGTCATCGAACGGAGTCCAGAACTGCTCGTAGTTCCGGATCTGCTGCCACGCATCGTTGTCCCACCCCGGCCCGTTCACGAGACAGATCTTCGCACCCTGGTCCGCTTCGATCAGCTGCGATACCCCGGCTACTGCAACCGGCTCGCCGCTCGCACCCGAACTCACGACATCTCAATACGCGATGCCGTCAGTATCTCCGCAGTTGATGCGACTGGTCGCCTGTGGAGTGTGTCCCTGGCGTTCGGATCGCTGTCACGGTGACGGCGATCCGAACGCTCACGGCGTGGTTGTGCCCGCGCGCCCCTCGGCGTGACCGGGTGCAACCTCTAAGTCGGATCTTGACAATTTTGGACATGTTTGGCGCTTTCTCGGGTGTTCAATACAGAAAAGTCGTTCCTTTGTTTTGAAGCGGGGCTGCTGTGAGGCGTTCACCAGGGAGTCCGGATCGTGTGGTGCTGGCAGGGGCGGTAGCGGTAGCGCTGCTGCTGGCCAGTTTCGTGCAGCCGGTGCGGGCTGATCGCGACCACGGCGGATACGGTGACGCTGCCTTGTTGCCCCAGCCTGGGCCGATGCCTGCCGCTCCGGCGTTGTTCGCCGAGGCGCATGAGCGCGCCGCCGGCATTCTGCGCGCGGTGCATGACCCGTCCACGGCGTTGCCGGCGCTGGTCGAGGTGCTGCGAGAGGCCGGGGTGACGGTGGTGTCCGGGCCTCGGGGCCAGGCGGTCATTGTGGGCAGGGCCGACCCGCGGCGGATGTACCTGCAAGCCGGCCAGGTGCTGGCCTTGAGCCGTGCCGTGTCCGCCGATCAGCGGGTTCCGCTGTCGTGGCTGACGACGATGTTCGCCAAGGGCACTACCCCGCACGCCCAGGCAGTGGTCAGCGAATTCGATCTCCGTTCCTACCTGGCCAAGGCCCTGGAAATGCCGACCGGCGGGGCGGAGATGATGTGGAAGGCGCTGATCCTGGGCGAAGAGCCGCTCGGATCGGACCTGCAGGCCACGCTGCGCGGGGCGCTACCCGATACGCACCTCTCCAGCCTGCAGCTGCTCCTGCTCACGCTGCGGCTGCGGGCCGACGCCATGCAGACCGCTGTCGCACTGCAGCGCGAGAACACCCGAACCGCCCCAGCCCCTACGGCCTCGGCACGGGCTGGGATCCCTTGCGCGTTGGACAGCATTCCGGACTTCGTCATGGATGCCATCGCCACCGCGACCGGCGCGTTCGCCGAACACGTACTCGAGAAACTGAAGCTGGGAAAGCTGGCCAAGATCTCGGCTGCGCTCGGTTGGGTCGGCACCGCATCCACACTGATCAACTACGCGCTGCTGTTCGTCGCCCTGGAGATCCAAACCCGGATCACCCCAGATCCGTTGGTTCGTACCAAGTCCACGACCGAGGCCGGCGGCCGCTCCGACATCGTCACCATGGTGCGGACCCGCGACGTGTCGGGCACACCCTGGCTGCGCTGCGCGCTGCGCTGGCTCGCCGTCCTCGGGGTCAGCGCCGACGCACCCGCCGAGGGCGGCCCGCTACCGCACGCCCCGGTCGACTGGAAACTGCTCGACACCCGCCACGCCCAGGTGAAGCCCGGGTTCAACCGCGACATCACCGACGAGTCCGGAACCGCCAAGGGGATCATCATCGGCCGGGTGCAGGAACGCGACATGTCCCGCGCCAAGTTCAAGGTCGAACGACACATGATTCTCCAGACGACGGTCGACGCCGTCGCCGCGCGAGAAATCTGGGAGACCGTCGGGCACTACTCGGTCGTCCTGATCCAGAGCGCCCTCGCCGCGTTCGGCAGCATCCCCGACGCTGTCGAAGCATCCATCAAAGTCCTCGCCGAACTGGCGTCGAAGAACGGCCAGTTCGCCAACTTCACCGGCATCCAGATGACCGACTGGGAAGACCACGCCGTCGTCCACGTCGACTACGAAGCCCGCGTCGTCCATACCTGGGCGTGCAACCCGTGCTCGGAGATCCAGGGAACGAGCACCAGAACTGAGCGCGCGGACATCACAGCCCGGGCTCGTATCGACATCCGCTATCCCATGCCCGGCATGACCGAGTCCGGGGCGGACAACCTACGAGGCGTCGACTACACCTATTCCCTTGACGACCGATACACCAAGACGTGGATTGATAGCGACTGTGACTGGGAGACTGGCTGGGCCGAGGGCCACCAGATCGGCACGGAGCCCGGACCGATCCACGCCGACCTCCGGTTCCCGGTCGACGTGCCCGGCAAGCCGGTCGGCGCTGATCTCACGATCGACACCGGGCTGAATACCTGGAACAACAACCACTTCCAGGAGGTGACGTCCACTTCCTACCACACCACGGCGTGGTCACCCTCCGACTGTCAGCATCGTAACGTCCAAACCGTCAAGAACTGGCCGGCGAACCTGGTCGTGGGCATCAGGGACATTCACGATGAGCTGGGCCAGCACGTCCCCGGCGCCCGCTTTCGCGTCCGGACGTGGAAAATGAACCCCAACTGGAAGGTCGGCGAAGAAGGAGTCATCGCCACCTCGACCATCGACCATCAGATTGACTACGCCCAGACGTCTCGCAGCGGAAGCGACCGCCTTGTAGAGACAATCACGCTGTCCACCGACGCCCGATGACCGTGACAACCCAACGGCGTAAGTAGCCGCCTCCCCGTTGCAGAAGGGGCGGGAACGGGCGCTGACGGGGACGGTCATCGCCCATACCTGAGCGAGAAGCTCCGGCATGGACGGTTCGACAAGGGCAGGCCCTTTACGGTCCCGCTGCCGGCGTCTGACGGCCGCAATCGGCCTTCAGGCTGCCATCAGTGATGGCTCCTCCTGCACCGACTCCGGACGCCCGACCTGGCGCCCCATCAGCCTCCTCGCCGCGTCCGGCAACCAGCGCCGCTGCCCGGTACGCGGATCGAGGGGCGCTGCGCCGGCCACCGCGACGCCACCCACCGGCCTCCGCGTCCCCGAGCTGACCGATTCAATTTCGGACGTGCTGCGCTACACCGAGAGATCACCGTGACAACGCATCGATGACCGTCTCTTGACAGTCCCGCGCGCAGGGAAGAGACTCGTGCGAAACCGGATGTTAACGCAAACATGCCCGCCGGCGTGCTGCCGTCCGCGTTCCGACCCCCTGGAGGACTCGATGGTGACCCGGAGAACCGTTCTCGGCGCGACCGCGGCCGGCGCGCTCGGCAGCACCCTGATCGGCGGCGCGGCCCGAGCGGATGCCACCGTCACCATCGACCCGGCCGCCGATCACGGCGCGTGGCAGGGATGGGGGACGTCCCTGGCCTGGTGGGCCAACGTCTTCGGCGACCGCGACGACTTCGCGGACCTCTTCTTCACCACGAGGCAGGTCGCCTACAACGGCGCCACCCTGCCCGGGCTGGGCCTGACCATCGCCCGCTACAACCTGGGCGCCAGCAGCTTCAACGACGTGGCCGGCGAACGGATGGTCGCCTCGCCGAACATCCCCCGGTTCAAGCAGATCGAGGGCTACTGGCAGGACTGGCGCAACACCGACCCGAACTCCTCGGCGTGGAACTGGAACGCCGATGCCAAGCAGCGCGCGGCGCTGGTCAAGGCCACCCAGCGGGGGGCGATCAGCGAGCTGTTCGCCAATTCGCCGATGTGGTGGATGTGCCTCAACCACAACCCGTCCGGGGCGGCCGGCGGCGGCCCGAACCTGCAGTCGTGGAACCACTCGCAGCACGCCGCCCACCTGGCGATCGTCGCCCGCCGGGCCCGCGACAACTGGGGCGTGAGCTTCCGGACGGTGGACCCCTTCAACGAGCCGTCGTCCAACTGGTGGCGCGCCGACGGCACCCAGGAGGGCTGCTACATCGACGCCGCCACCCAGCGCAGCGTCCTGGCGCAGCTGCGGGCCGAGCTGAACCGCCAGGGACTGTCCGGCGTGACGGTCTCGGCGTCCGACGAGACGAGCTACGACCTGGCCCGCACGACGTTCGGCAGCTTCGACGCCGCCACCCGGTCCCTGATCGGCCAGGTCAACGTGCACGGCTATCAGGGCGGCGGCGGCCGGCGCGACCTGCTCTTCAACGACGTGCGCGCGGCGGGCAAGGTGCTCTGGAACTCCGAGACCGGCGACGGCGACGGCACCGGGCTCACCCTGGCCGCGAACCTGTGCCTGGACTGGCGCTGGCTGCACCCGACCGCCTGGTGCTACTGGCAGGTGATGGACCCCAGCGCCGGGTGGGGCACGATCCGGTACGACGCCGGCACCCTGACCGCCCGGGCCGTCGAGACGAAGTACTACGTGCTCGCCCAGTTCACCCGGCACATCCGCCCCGGCATGCGGATCATCGACACCGGGGCCGGCAACGCCGCGGCGGCCTACGACCCCGCCGCCCGCCGGCTGGTCGTCGTCGCCGTGAACACCGGCGCGGCGCAGAACCTGACCTTCGACCTGTCCCGCTTCGCGCAGGTCACCGGCGGCAGCAACGGCGTGGTCACCCGCTGGTCCACCGTGCCGGCCGGGACCGACCGTTACGCGGCCCGCTCCGACCTGGGGCTGAGTGGCAAGTCGCTGCGGGTGCCGTTCGCCGCCGCCTCGGTGCAGACGCTCCAGATCGACGGCGTCACCGTGTGACGTCGCGGCCGGCGCCGCCCGCGCCGGCCCCCCGCACCCCTCATGATGAGTTGTCCCGCCCGCACCCGTCATATCTGCGACGGGACACGAACAGGCGGAGGGATGACGTGATGAGTGCGGAAACGCGGCTGGAGGAACGGGACGTGAGCGGTCCGGGCGAGGTCGACGAGCCGGCGTTCACGGGCCTGGCGGAGCGGCACCGGCGCGAGCTCCACGTGCACTGCTACCGGATGCTCGGCTCGTTCGAGGACGCCGAGGACACCGTGCAGGAGACGTTCCTGCGCGCCTGGCGGCGGCGGGAGACCTTCGCGGGCCGGTCGACGTTCCGGGCCTGGCTGTACCGGATCGCCACCAACGCCTGCCTGGACCTGCTGGCCAAGCGCCGCCCGGAGCCCGCCACCGGCGGCGAGGTGCGGTGGCTGCAGCCCTACCCGGACCGGCTGCTCGACGAGCTGCCCGCGGGCGACGCGGACGAGCCGGAGGCCGTCGCCGTTGCCCGCGAGACGATCGAGCTGGCGTACCTGGTCGCGGTCCAGCACCTCGCGCCGCGCCCGCGGGCGGTGCTGATTCTGCGGGACGTGCTGGGCTGGCCGGCCAAGGACGTCGCGGAGCTGCTCGGGGACTCCGTCAACTCGGTGAACAGCGCGCTGCAGCGGGCCCGCGCCGGCCTGCGGGAGCACCTGCCCGCCGAGCGGCAGGACTGGACCGGCGGCGAGGAGGACACCGGCACGCGGGAGCTGGTCCGCCGCTTCACCGACGCCAGCGTGGCCACCGACATCCCCCGGCTCGCCGCGATGCTGCGGGACGACGTCCGCTGCTCGATGCCGCCCACCCCGGGGCTGTACGTCGGCCGGGACGCGGTGGTGCAGGACTGGATGGAGAGCGGCTTCGCGGGCATGACGGGCCTGCGCGCCGTCCCCACCTCGGTGAACCGCCAGCCCGCCGTCGCCTTCTACCACTGGCGGGAGGCGGAGGGCGCGTACCTGCCGCTGACGATCGACGTCCTGCGCATCACCGGCGGGGCGATCGCCGAGATCGTCACCTTCCACCACGACCAGTTCCCGCGGCTCGGTCTGCCCGCGCGCCTGCCGGCGGACGGCACGCCGTGACCAGCGGGAACGAGACCGGGGTGGCCGCCGGGCCGGCACCGGGCCGGGCCGGCCGCACCCGCCGGCTCGCCGGCGCCGGGGTGCTCGCCGCCCTCGCGGCGACGGCGGCCACCACCGTCGCCGCCGCGTTCGCCAAGGCCGTGGGCGTCGACTTCGCGATCCCCGACGGCGGCGAGACGATCCCGCTGCCGGGGTTCGCCGTGGTGACCTGTTTCTTCTCGATGGTGGGCCTGGCCCTCGCCGTCGCCCTGCTCCGGTGGAGCGCCCGCCCGGCCGAGCGGTTCGTGGCGACGGCGGTGTCGCTGACCGCGATCTCGTTGATCCCGCCCCTGGTCTCCGGGGCCGACGCCGCCACCGTCACCGCCCTGATCGGACTGCACCTCGTCCCGGCGGCGGTGATGATCCCGGTCCTGGCGCGGAGCCTGCGCGCCCGGACCGAGGGACGGTCCGGGCGCCGCCGGTGACCCGGCCGGGCCGGTCAGGAGATGGTGCGGGGCAGGTGGCGGGCCTGGGCGACACGCTGCTTCCAGGCCGCGCGGACCGCGTCGATCTCCTTGCGGTGGCGTCGCTCCCACGCGGGCAGCCGCGCCGCGATCAGCCGCAGGGCGATCCGGTACGCCGGGAGCCGGCAGGCCACGTCGGCGTCGAACGCGGCGTGGATCCGCCGGACGCCACGGGTCCACGCCGCGGCCGGTGGGCGGCCGTCGCGCGGCGCGTCCCGGTAGGAGATGCGGGGCTGGAACAGGAAGTCGGTGCGCTCGGCGACGTCGTAGCCGTACCGGTTCTTCATGCACGCGCGGTAGGGGCGCATCGCCGCGATCACGGCGGGGTCGCGTTCCGCGGCGTCGAGCAGCCCGGGGAAACCGGAGAGCGGGTACACCCCGGCCGGCGGATCGACCCCGAGATAGAGCTGGTGCTGGTACGGCGCGGTGCACCGGTTGAGGGTCGCCACGTCGGCGGGCCGGGTCGGGCCCCACGAATCCAGCACTCCGGTCGGCGCGAGCCGGGCGGCGGCCACCTGGTGGAGGATGATCGACCGGCCCCGGTCGGTGATCGAGTCGGCGACGGAACCGCGGCCGGAGCCGAAGCCGAGGTCGGCGTCGGTGAACTCGTCGTAACCGCTGGCGAAGGGCCGGGCGCGGAACGGCCGGCCGGCGGCCCACATGCACCTGGCCACGCCGCCCTCGACCCGGTGATAGTTGATCAGTTCCGCGGCCTGCCGCTCCGCCCGGTGGCCGGCGATGCGGACGTACAGGGTGTCCAGCCGCTGGGCGGTGGCCGCGAGGTCGACCCGTTCGGGCGAGCCGCGGCCCGGGGCCGGCGAGACCAGCAGCAACGCGATCGCCGACCAGGCCGGCACCATGAACCACTTCGTCCTCATGGACGGCAGAACGATCTGGTTCGCGCCTGATGACGGGTGCTGCCGGCCGGTGGCGGGCTGCGTGCTGAGCTACCGGGGCGGCGGCAGCCCGCCGCCCCGGTAGCTCAGTGGTGCCGGATCCCGCCGACCCGCAGGGCCGGACTCAGGTCGTTGACGCGGGCGTCCCGGCCGAAGCGGGTGTCGAGGGGCGCCAGGCCGTACTGCTGCTCGATGGTGCGCAGGATGGAGGTCGTGTCGTAGGACGTGTGGTCGACGCCGGACCGGCGCAGCGACCGGGAGATCAGCACGGCGGGGATGCGGGTGCCGGGCCCGTACTCGTCGGCCGGGCCGGGTGTGGCGTGCCGGCCCTGGCCGGGCGGCACGACGTGATCCCACTGGCCGCCGAACTCGTCGTAGGTCACCACGATCAGGGTGCGGTCGGCCTGCGGCCCGGTCATGACCGCGTCGAGCAGGTCCACCAGGTGCCGCTCGCCGTTGTCGGTGCTGGCGTACCCGGGATGCTCGTTCTCCGCCCCGTACGGCTTGACGAAGCTGACCGCCGGGAGCGTCCCCTCGCGGGCGGCGGCGAAGAACGCGGTCTCGTCCCGCAGGTGGTCGCGGGGGTGCTCGCCGGTGCGCGGGTCGACGTAGCCGGGCGCGTACCGGGCGAAGTAGTTGAAGGGCTGGTGGTGGTACTGGAACAGCGGACCGGGATGCCCGGCCGCCGCGTCGTTCCAGCCGCCGGCGTACCAGGCCCAGCCGATGTTCCGCTCGGACAGCTCGTCGCCGATCGTACGGCGGTAGCCCGGCGCGGCCGGGTCGACGTTGTTGACCAGCGGCAGCGTGTTGGCGCCGCCCGCGGACGGCGGGCTGGCCGGCTGGACGGTGTTGACCGCGTAGTCGCCGCAGGCGTAACCGGGCCGCCCGGGGCAGGCCTGGGTGAGCGGCCCGTCGTTGAGCGCCGGGTCGCTGGTGCGCAGGGGGTACGCCCGCACGCCGGTGCCCGCGGCCGGCGGATTGGGGTTCGGGAAGCCCTGCGCGTCGATGACCGAGTGGGCGGTGGCGGGCGCGCCGGGCCACGGCGGCGCCTGGGCGGCGACGAGATACTGGTGGTTGAGGAACGATCCGCCGAACGCGGCCTGGAAGAACCGGTCCGCGATCACGTAGTGCGGCGCCCCGGCGGCGTGCAGGTACTGGTAGATGGGCAGCTGGCGGGTCTCGTAGTAGCCCTGGGTGAGGCCGGTGGCGTCGCTGCCGGTGCTGTAGCGGTCCATCCGGCCGCCGTCCAGCTGGTACTGCTCCTGGTAGAACCGGTGCACCAGGTCGCGGGTGCAGCCGCCGGGAGTGCCGCCCGGGCAGGTCGGACTCTCCGGCGTGACGTAGTCGTTGATCGAGAACGGCCGGTTCCGGAAGTGGCTGGCGAAGGAGAAGCCGTTGCTCGCCGTGTCGGTGCCGCAGGTGGGGGCGAGCGGCGGCGTCGCCAGGCTCGGGTCGTTCTGATAGAGGCACCGGTAGGGCGTGCCGTCCTGCCGGACCTGGGTGCTGCGGCGCGCGTAGCCCGGCGAGCCGCGCCCGTCGACCCGCTGGGCGCCGACCCGTCCCCAGCCGGCGTACATGTTGTCGAAGCTGTGGTTCTCCTGGTAGATGACCACGAGCCGGGTGAACGGGCCGAGCGGGCCGGCCCGGCGATGGGCCGCTTCGGCCGGGGCGACCGCCGCCGCCAGAACGAGAACGATCGCACCGAGCGCCGCGCTGATCCGCCTCATGTCCACTCCAGACGTCCGACTCACCGCAACTTATCGCGCTCGCCCCCCGCGGTCGAGGCTGTCTCTCGTGGCACCCATCGTCGATTGCCGCGAGCCGGGCAGGCGCCGGTTCACCAGGGGCGGGGCCGGCGGGGGAGCAGCGCCGGGACACGGCGCATGTAGTCGGCATAGGCGGGCCGGCGCCGCAGGGACCGGCGGTCCATCAGCGGCACGCTGACGAAGGTGAACAGCAGGACCATGACGACCGGGCCGAGCACGGTCCACCACCAGGACGGGTCGGCGGCCAGCCCGAACAGCCACAGGCCCCACCAGAAACCGATCTCGCCGAGGTAGTTCGGGTGCCGCGCATAGCGCCACAGCCCGTGCTCGAGCGTGCGTCCCCGGTTGCCGGGATCGCGCGCGAAACGGCGCACCTGCCGGTCGGCGACGGCCTCGACGACGATGGCGCCGCCGGTCACCACGGTCGCGGCGAGGTCCAGGAGACCGAAGGGCCGCCCGGTCGCCGTCACGGCCGGCCAGGCCGCCAGCAGGCCGGCGAAGACGACCAGCGTGGGCATGAGCTGGATGCCGGTGAGGTTGACCAGCCACCAGGGCAGCGCGCGCGGGCGTTGCTCGCGCAGCTGCACGTACCGCCAGTCCTCGTGGCCCAGGCCGCGCCACGACGATGCCCAGTTGGCCGTCAGGCGGACGGCCCAGGCCAGGACCAGCAGCACCACGGCCGCCGGCCGGCCGGCGAGCGCGCCGGGGTCGGCGCCGGTCCGCCAGACCACCCACGCGACGACGATCACCGCCGGGGCGACGCTCCAGTACGGATCGTAGAGGCTCGCGTTGGCCACCAGCGTGCTCGCGGCGAAGACCACGACGGTGGCGGCCAGGTCGGCGCCCAGGGTGACCAGCAGCGGGTGCCGGCCCGGGAGCGCGGCGACCACGATCCCCGCGGCGACCGCGGCCACCACGTAGCTCGCGGCCACGACGGTGAAGCCCGCGACCGGGTTGCGGCCGACCCGGTCCGCTGCCATGCGGGCAGCCTAGTTCGCCGGCGCCGCGGTGTGATCGACTGGAGCCGTGGATGCCGAGGCCGAACGCGAAGCGCAACTGGCGGCACGGGTCCGGGAGCACCTGCAGCCCGGCGAGACCCTCCGGGCCGCCGTCTGGGTCAGCCGGCCGGACGGGCCGGCGTCGGCCGGGCCGACCCGGGCCGAGATGTCACCGTTCCGGTTCCGCCGGCCCGTGCCCGCCGGCCCCGGCGCCCGCCCGGGCGTCCACGGCGCGCCGCGCAGCCGGGCGGTCGACCTGGACGGGCACATCCGCATCGTCACCGACCCCCGGATCCTGGCCCGCACCGACCGCCGGCTCCTGGTCCTGGCCAAGCGGCTCGGCTCCTGGCGCGATCTGTTCCGCCCGGCCTCCGGTGCGCTGCCGCCGTTGCGCCTGTGCTGGGAATGCCCCCGTGCGGACCTCGCCTCGGCCACCGGGCCGGGCGGGCGGCTGCGCCTCACCTTCACCGACGGCTCCGCCGTCACCCTGCTCACCCCGGCCGCCGGCCTGCCGCCCTTCCTCGCCGCCTGAACGGGATCGGGCCATCCACCAGCGGTATCGGGCCATCCACCAGCGGTATCGGGCCATCCACCAGGGGTATCGGGCCATCCACCAGGGGTGAGGCGGGGGCCGGCCCGCGGCGGCGATGCTCGACCGGTGACAGCCGCGCCGTCGAACCGCTGGGTGTCACCGGCGTGGGCCGTGGCCGCGACGGTGACGGTCATGGCCACGGTCCTCGCCGCCGGGCGCCTCGGGCCGCCCGGCACCATGCTGGTCGCCGGTCCGCTCGGCGCCCTGGTGGTGCTGCTCGTGGCCCGCGGGTCCGGGCTCGGCGCCGATGACGTCGGCCTGGGGCGCGGGTCGCTGCGGCGGGGCGCGGCGTACGGGCTGGGCTGCGTCGCCGCGGTGGCCGTGGTGTACCTGGTGGCCGCCCGGCTGCCGGTCACCCGGTCCGCGTTCCTCGACGAGCGGTACCGCCTCGATCCGGGCGCGGCTGTGCGCACGGCGTTCCTGGTGATCCCGCTCGGCACGGTCCTGTTCGAGGAGGTCTCGTTCCGGGGTGTGCTGTGGGGGCTGGTGCGCCGGGAGCGGGGCGCCGCCCCGGCCACGCTGGTGTCGTCAGCGCTGTTCGGGCTCTGGCACGTACTGCCGTCCCTGCGTCTCCACCGGGTCAACCCGGCGGTGGCCGGCCTGGTCGGTCCCGGCCCGGCCGGGCCGTTCCTGGCTGTCGGCGGGGCGGTGCTGGTCACCGCCGTGGCCGGGGTGCTGTTCGGCGAGCTGCGCCGGCGCAGCGGCAGCCTGCTCGCCCCGCTCGGCCTGCACTGGGCGGTCAACGGCCTGGGCGTCCTGGTCACCGCCGGGACCGCGAGGTGGAGCTGAGGACCGATGACGGAGAGGGTGGCGCGCAGATGACGACCACGACGACGCGGAGGCCGACGCCCGCCGAGCCCGAACGGCCTCCGCAACCGCGGCACGGCTGGTGGTGGCGGCTGCTGCACCGGTGGCACTACGGCTTCGTCGGGCTGATCGGCGCGGTGACCTGCTTCTGCCTGTCGCTCACGCCGTCGCTGCTGCCGCGGGGTCCGGGTCTGCAGGCGGTGGTCGGCGGCGTCTCGGCGGCGATCGGCTACGGGCTCGGCGTGCTGGTGGTGTGGCTGGCCGGCCGGCTGTGGGCCGGTCCGGTGCGCCGGCCCGGGCGGACGGCCTGGCGGGTCCTGGCGGCCACCGCCGCGGTCGCCGTGCTGATCTTCCTCTATCTGGGCGCCGGCTGGCAGCGCGAGATCCACGAGATGATGGGCCTGGAGGCGCCCGGACGGCCCCGGTACCTGCTCGTCCTGCCCCTCGCCGCGCTGCTCGCGGCCGGCCTGGTCGGCCTGGTCCGGCTGCTGCGCCACGCGGCCCGCGGCCTCGGCCGGCTGTTCGGGCGGGTGATCCCGGCGCCGGCCGCCCGGGTGCTGGCCGGTCTGGCGGTGGTGCTGCTGGCCCTGGGCGTGCTCAACGGCGTGGTCCTCGACGGGTTCTTCGCCGTCACCGACCGCAGCTTCAAGGCGATCAACGGCGAGACCGAGCCCGACGTGTCGCCGCCGGAGGACCCGCTGCGCTCGGGCGGACCGGGCTCGCTGGTGTCCTGGGCGTCGCTGGGCAAGCAGGGCCGCAACTTCGTCGCCGGCGGGCCGAGCGTCGAGCAGCTGACCCGCTTCGGCGGCGCCGGCGCCCAGCGGTCCATCCGGGTGTACGCCGGGCTGGACTCGGCGCCGACCTCCCGCGACCGGGCCGCCCTGGCCGTGGCGGAGCTGCGGCGCACCGGCGCGTTCGATCGCAAGGTGCTCGTCGTGATCACCACGACCGGCACGGGCTGGGTCGACCAGGACGCCGTCGACCCGCTGGAGTACATGTACCGGGGCGACTCGGCCATGGTCGGCCTGCAGTACTCGTACCTGCCGAGCTGGCTGTCCTTCCTGGTCGACAAGGAACGCGCCCGGCAGGCCGGCCGCGACCTGTTCAACGCCGTGTACGGGGCCTGGTCGAAACTGCCGCCGGGCGGCCGGCCCCGGCTGCTGCTGTTCGGCGAGAGCCTGGGCTCGTTCGGGGCGGAGTCGGCGTTCAGCGGCGCCGACGACATCCGCAACCGGGTCGACGGCATGCTGCTGGTCGGCCCGCCCAACCGGAACGAGCTGTGGCGGGAGTTCGTGGCCGACCGCGACCCGGGCAGCTCCGAGATCCTGCCCCGGTACGGCAACGGCGTCACCATCCGGTTCGCCCGGGACCCGGCCACCGACCTGGACGTGCCCACCCCGGCGTGGCCGGCGCCGCGGGTGGCGTACCTGCAGCACCCGTCGGATCCGATCGTCTGGTGGAGCCCGCGGCTGGTGCTCAGCCGCCCGGACTGGCTGGGTGAGCCCCGCGGCGCCGACGTGTCGCCCGCCGTCCACTGGTACCCGTTCGTCACGTTCTGGCTGGTCACCGCCGACATGGCGTTCTCCACCGGGGTGCCGGCCGGGCACGGGCACAGTTACGGCGCGGAGCCGGTCGCCGCGTGGGCGGACATCGCACCGCCGGCCGGCTGGACCCCGCGGCGGACCGCCGAGCTGACCGAGCTGATCGCGACCCGGCCCGGCTGACCCGGCGCGCGCCCGCGCCGGGCGCAGTGACGTGGCGAACAAAGCGGAGCCTTTCCCTCAACTTCGGCGCTAGCCTTCCGATGCGGAGGGGACACCTCCACTTGGGCCGCGGCGAAGGACGACGATGACGACGACGATTGAGCCGGCGACTCCGCCGGGACACGCTGCTCTCGAGCGGCACGCCGGCCGGTGGTGGGCCCTGGGCGTGCTGGCGCTGGCCCAGCTCATGGTGGTGCTGGACGCCACGATCGTGAACATCGCGCTGCCCACCGCCCAGCGCGACCTCGGGTTCACCGACTCGGGCCGGCAGTGGGTGGTCACCGGTTACGCCCTCGCGTTCGGCAGCCTGCTGCTGCTCGGCGGCCGCCTGTCGGACTCCTTCGGCCGCAAGAAGCTGTTCCTCATCGGCCTGATCGGCTTCGCCCTGGCCTCCGCGCTCGGCGGCGCCGCCAACGGCATCGAGATGCTCATCGTCGCCCGCATCCTGCAGGGCGCGTTCGGCGCCGCGCTGGCCCCGGCCGCGCTGTCGCTGCTGTCGATCACGTTCACCGACCCGGCCGAGCGGGGCAAGGCCTTCGCCATCTTCGGCGCCATCTCCGGCGCGGGCGGCGCCGTCGGCCTGCTGCTCGGCGGCGTGCTGACCGAGTACGCCTCCTGGCGCTGGTGCCTCTACGTCAACCTCGTCTTCGCCGTCCTGGCCGTGCTCGGCGCGATCTTCCGGCTGGGCGACGAGCCCCCGCAGAACCGCGACCGGATGGACTGGCCCGGCGTGATCACCGCCGTCGCCGGCCTGGTCGCCCTGGTCTACGGCCTCGGCAACGCGGAGACCGACGGGTGGCGCGACCCCGTGACGTACGGGTTCATCATCGCCGGTGTCATCATCCTGGTCGCGTTCGTGACCATCGAGCGCCGCGTCGCGCACCCGCTGCTGCCGCTGCGGGTCGTGCTGGACCGCAACCGCGGCGGCTCGTACCTGTCGATCGCCATCGCCGGCGCCGGCCTGTTCGGCGTCTTCCTGTTCCTCACCTACTACCTGACCAGCGTGCTCGGCTTCACGCCGATCCAGTCCGGGCTGGCCTTCCTGCCGATGCTGGCCGCCGTCATGCTCACGGCCACCACCATCGGCTCGATCCTCACCCCGCGCATCGGCCCGCGCCCGCTGGTCACCATCGGCGCGCTCCTGGCCGCCGGCGGCATGTTCTTCTTCACCCGGCTCGCCCTGGACTCCAGCTACGTCACCGGCGTCCTGCCCGGCCTGATCATCACCGGGCTCGGCATGGGCCTGATCTTCGCCCCGACCCAGAACGCGGCCACCTCCGGCGTGCAGCACCACGACGCCGGCGTCGCCTCGGCGATGATCAATACCGCGCAGCAGATCGGCGGCTCGATCGGCACCGCCCTGCTGAGCTCCTTCGCCGCCTCCGCCGCCACGAACTACCTGGCCGGCAAGGCGCCCGGGCCGCAGACGGCCGCGCTGGCCGCCCTCGACAGCTACCACACCGTCTTCTGGTGGTCCGCCGGCTTCTTCGTCCTCTGCGGGATCGTCTCCGCGGTGACGTTCCGCACCGGTCCGCTCGAGGTCGACCCCGACGCCGCCCCCGTCATCGCCCACTGAGCCGAGCTGTCCCCGCGCTCCGCCCCGGCCTCCGGCCGGGGCGGAGCTGTCAGTTGCCGGGCCCGGCGAGCGCGCCCGCGATCGCCGCGCGGGCCGCGTCGCGCAGGGCGTACGCGTCGGGGAAGTCCGCCGGCGCGAGCGGCGGCAGCACCTCGACCCGCGCCCTGATCTGCTCGCGCAGGATGAAACCGTGCCGGGGCAGCGCCCGCCGGGTGCCGTGCACCGCGATCGGGAAGACCGGCACGCCGTGCCGCACCGCGAGCTCGAAGGCGCCGTCCTTGAACGGCTGCAGCGTGCCGTCCGAGGTGCGCCGCCCCTCCGGGAACATCATCAGCGGCGAGCCGGCCCCGAGCAGCCGGTGACACAGCTCCATCATCCGCCGCACCGAGGGCCCGCTGCCGCGGACCACCGGCACGTACCCGTTGAGGCGCATGTTCCAGCCGATCACCGGCACCCGGAAGATCTCCTGCTTGGAAACCCACTTGAACGGCCGGAACAGCGCGTACAGCACCAGGATGTCGATCAGCGAGGCGTGGTTGGCGACCAGCACCGCGGCGCCGTGCCAGGGCAGCCGGTCCCGGCGGGCGATCCGCAGCCGCCACAACGGGTTGACGTAGACGTAGAACGCCGCCCAGGCCGACGAGTACAGGTGCAACGCGACCCGGCGCCGGTCGAACGGCAGCGCGACCAGCCACACCAGCACCGCGCCGGCGAAGAACACCGGGCAGGTGATCGCGATGAACGCCCAGTACGCCACCGAGAACACCCGCAACATGCGGACATCCTGTCACGGGCCGTCGGCCGCGCCGCCGTGCCGGCGGGGTCAGAGCTCGAGAGCGCCCTCGATCATCCGCAGCCGGTGCCGGGCCAGGGCGAGGTTCGCGCGATCCCGGCTCAGCACCAGGTACACGAAGAGGCCCCGCCCGGACGCCCCGGTGACGGGACGGATGAGGTGGTACTGCGAGCCGAGGGTCACCAGGATGTCGTCGATGGTCTCGCGCAGGCCCAGCAGCTCGATCGTCCGGAGCTTCGCGCGCAGCACCTCCGTGTTGACCGCCGCGGCCGTGGTCACATCGAAGTCCCGGTTGCCGCCGGCCGTGCCCAGCGCCATCCCGCTGGTGCTGTCCACGACAGCCGCCGCGATCGCGCCGTCGACCTGCAGCGCGTCCTTGAGCGCTACGTCCATCTCTGCCATCCGAGTCCCTCCACCGTGGTCCGCCGTCTGAGCCCGACAATGGGGGACCCGGGCGGCAGCCGATCGGACGCGCTGTCCGGTTCCCCGCCGAACTCCCGGCGCACACTGGGTTTGTCCGGATTTCCAGTTGCGCGTCTTCGCAACTCAACAGGTCGGCAACTGAAGACGCGCGCGGTTGCGTGGGCTCCGGGTCCCGGGAGAAGCTACGAGCCCAGCACCGCGCAACGGCGCGGTTGCGCAGCATGTGAGGGCCGCCGGTGTCGGTACCGCTCTATCAGGCGAAGGCGGAGATGTTCCGCGTCCTCGGCCACCCCGTCCGGATCCGCGTGCTGGAGCTGCTCCAGGCCGGCCCGCTGCCGGTCCGCGACCTGCTCTCCGAGATCGAGGTGGAGCCCTCCAACATGTCGCAGCAGCTGGCCGTGCTGCGCCGCGCCGGGGTCGTGGTCTCCTTCCGCGACGCCGGCCTGGTCATGTACGCGCTGAGCACCCCGGCCGTCGCGGACCTGCTGGCCGCCGGCCGGCGCATCCTCGGCGAGGTCCTCACCGACCGGGACAGCCTGCTGGCCGAGCTGAAGGCCCAGGGCAACCCCCGCTGAGCGGACGGTGGGCCCGGAGCGGCTAACGGCGCCGCACCGGGACGTAGACCGCCGCACCGATCAGCAACTCGCCGCGATTGTTGAGGTCCCGCACCGCGGACGCCGCCTCGGCCGGCACGCCGGCCGGGGTGAGGTCCCGCATCGTGCCGTGCCGGTACAGGAACGCGTGCTCCTCGAGCGAGTACGGCGCGATGTTGCCGCTGCCGAGGATCACCCCGTGCTCGTTGATCGCGGCCGCCCCGCCGGCGTTGCCGCCCGGCAGCGAACCGAGGTAGCTCATCGTGCCGTGGTGCCAGCGCACGGCGCGGCTGATCGGCTCGCTGGTCCAGTCGGTGACGCTGCCGGCGACCTCACCGCGGTCGTTGATGGCCGTCGCCCGGCTCGGGGTCCCGGCCGCCAGCCACGTCACCTTGCCGCGCTGCCAGAGGAAGGCGTGTTGCGGGCCGTCGGCGCCGCGGCCGGACCAACCGACCACCTGTCCCCGGTTGTTGATGTCGAGGGGCTGGGTGTATCCGCCGACGCCGAGGTCACGCATCCGCCCGTGCTGCCAGATGAACCCGCGCGGCTCGCCCCGGGCGGTCCAGCTGGTGCCGACGACCTGTCCGCGGTCGTTGACGGCGGAGGCGTAGCTGGAACCGCTGCCGAGGTCGCCGAGGTCGATGAGGTGGCCCCGGCGCCACAGCACGGCCCGCTGACGGCCGCCGCGGTCGCTGCTGCCGACCACGTCGCCGCGGGCGTTGACGTCTCGGGCCATGGCCCGTTCGTCCGGGCCGGCTTCCAGGACCCCGAGGTCGGTCATCCGCCCGTGCTGCCACCGGAAGGCGTGCAGCACCTGGTCCGCGGTCTCGAACTGGCCGACGACCTGCCCGCTGTCGTTCATCGCGTACGCACCGGCCCGTTCACCCGTGACGCCGGTGAGCGGAACCGCCCGGTACCGCCCGGGCAGCGTCGCCGGGCCGGCGGCCGCGGGTCCGGCCGAGGCCACCGTGGCGACCAGCGCGCACGTCGCGGCCATCAGGATGCGCGTCAGCCGGGTCATCTCAGGCCCCCGATCCGCGCAGCGTCGCCGCCCGGCGCAGCGCCGGGCAGATCAACCGCTGGACGGTGGCCCGGTCGCCCGGGGCGTACTCCCAGCCGAGGTCGGCCAGCACGACGACGGCGTGCCCGGCGCGGGCGACGACGACGTACGTGGTGTGGGTGATCGGCTGCCCGTCCGGGTCGGTCCAGGGCTCCTGGAGCCGGATGAGCAGCGAGTCCCGGCCGGCCGGCCCGGCCCGTACGACCGTCCACCGTCCCACCTGGTCGGTGCGGCCGCCCGGGAGCAGCGCCCGGCGCAGCTCGCGCAGATACCGCGCGGCCCCGGCGCCCCGGTAGGTGGTGACGTGCTCGACGAGCGCGGTGTGGAAGTCGGCCGTCCGGTAGTCGATCGCGATGGCGCCCTGCGCGCGGCGGGACGCCTGACTGGCGTACCGTTCGGCGCCGCCCGGCAGCGGCGGGCGCAGGTGGGCGGCGTAGTCGTCGGTCAGTGGCCGGCCGGCCACCCCGCCGAGGTCTTCCGGTTGCAGGAAGGCCGATTCCGGCACGACCCCGGCCTCGGACCGGCGGCCGGCCTGGACGGGCTCGGCGAGCGCGACGGTGCCTCCGGCGACGACCAGCGCCACCACGAGTAGCCGAACCAGATTTCTGACGGATGTGAGCAACGTGGACATGACTGCCTCCGTGAGCCCCCTCCGATCTCGCAATGTAGCGCCGGGCCCGCGGCGCGCATCAGGGCCGTTGGTCCCCGGCGCACGGGTGGCCGGCCCGCGTCCCCGGCCCCGCGCGGGCCGAAAATGCGCCGAGAATTATCGGAATCTTGCGGCGTTGACACCGAATGTTTCAGGCTATTACGTTGGCGGGGTCTCGTCCGTCGGCCGCTCCCGGCGCCGGCAGCCTGAAAGGGTTCCCCCCAAGATGACCTCTGTCCTGCACGTGGCGACCACCGGCGCCGACATCGACGCCGACGGCTCCGAGAAGCAGCCGTTCCGCACCATCAACCGGGCGGCGGCCGTGGCCCGGCCGGGCGACACGGTGGTCGTGCACGCCGGGGAGTACCGCGAGTGGGTGGCGCCACCGCGCGGCGGTCTGAGCGACACCCGCCGGATCACCTACACCGCCGCCGACGGCGAGCACGTGGTCATCAAGGGGTCCGAGCGGGTCACCGGCTGGGTCCCCGAGGACGGCACGGTCTGGCGGGTGAGCGTGCCGAACGCGCTGTTCGGCGACTTCAACCCGTTCGCCGAGGAGGTGGCCGGCGACTGGATCGTCTACCCCGAGGGCGCGCCGCCCCGGCACCTCGGCGACGTGTACCTCAACGGGCGCAGCTTCTACGAGGCCGCCGGGCGCGCCGAGCTGGACGATCCGCCGTTGCGCACCGAGGTGCGGGACCACTGGACCGGCGTGGCCGACCGGGTCCGGGACCCGGAGGGCACCCGGCTGGTCTGGTACGCCCGGGTGGGCGCCGACGAGACCACGATCTGGGCGAACTTCCAGGGCGCCGACCCGAACGCCGAACTCGTCGAGATCAACGTGCGCCGTTCGGTGTTCTACCCCCTCGTCCCGCACCTGGACTACATCACCGTGCGCGGTTTCGAGCTGGCCCAGGCCGCCTGCCCGTGGACCCCGCCGACGGCCGACCAGCCCGGCCTGATCGGCCCCAACTGGGCCAAGGGCTGGATCATCGAGGACAACGTCATCCACGACGCGAAGTGCTCGGCGATCTCGCTCGGCAAGGAGGCGTCCACCGGGCACAACCACGCCACCGAGCGCGGCGACAAGCCCGGCTACCAGTACCAGCTCGAGTCGGTGTTCGCCGCCCGGCAGATCGGCTGGGACCGCGAGCACATCGGCTCGCACATCGTGCGCCGCAACACGATCCACGACTGCGGGCAGAACGGGATCGTCGGGCACCTGGGCTGCGTGTTCTCCACCATCGAGGACAACCACATCTACAACATCGCGCTCAAGCGCGAGTTCTACGGCTACGAGATCGGCGGCATCAAGCTGCACGCGGCGGTCGACGTGGTGATCCGGCACAACCGCATCCACGACTGCTCGCTGGGCACCTGGCTGGACTGGCAGACGCAGGGCACCCGGGTCTCCCGCAACGTCTACTACCGCAACAACCGGGACCTGTTCATCGAGGTCAGCCACGGCCCCTACCTGGTCGACCACAACCTGCTGGGCTCCCGCGCCTCGTTCGAGTCGTTCAGCCAGGGCGGCGCGTTCGTCGGCAACCTGTTCGCCGGCACGGTCCGCCTGGAGCCGGTGCTGGACCGGGCCACCCCGTACCACCGGCCGCACAGCACCCAGGTGGCCGGCTACGCGGTGATCCGCGGCGGCGACGACCGCTACGTCGGCAACGTCTTCCTCGGCGGCGACCTCGCCGCGGCGTACGGTCCGGGCGGCGACGGCGAAGGCATTCCCGGGTACGGCCTGGCCGGCTACGACGGCCACCCGGCGTCCTTCGAGGAGTACCTGGACCGCCTGGCCGCCCAGCCGCCCGGCGACCACCAGCGCTTCCGCGACGTGCTCCAGCCGGTGTACGCCCGCGACAACGTGTACGCCGCGGGGGCCCGGCCGTTCGCCGCCGAGACCGGCCCGCGGGTGCTGGGGGACGCGACGGTGTCGGTGGCCGAGGAGGGCGACGAGGTCTACCTGGAGACGGACCTGCCGGCCGAATTCGACCGGGTCCGCGTCGGCGTGGTCGGCGGCCGTGACCTGCCGCGGGTCCGCTTCGCCGACGCCGACTTCGAGGAGCCCGACGGCAGCCCGGCGGTCATCGACGTCGACCTGACGGGGGAGCGGCGCCGGCCCGGCGAGCCCGCGGCGGCCGGCCCGATCGCCGCGCTGACCTCAGGTACGACGCGGGTGCGCGTCTGGTGAGCTGACGCGGCTGTCGTGGCCCTCGAGGAGCGCACTCGCGAGGGCCCGCACCGCGTCCCGGACGGGTCGGCGCGACGGCGATCGGGGCCCGCCCGGCCGGGGTGGCCGGAAGCCGTTCAGGGATTGCAGCGCGGGCACCGTTGCGGGTCGGCGCCGGGCTCGGACCGGGGCACGAGGACGTGGTGCGGGCAGCCCGCACAGCCGTGCCGGTCGGCCGCGATCGCGTCGGTCGGCGTGCCGCAGGCCCGGCACGGCAGGCCCGGCCGGCTGTCGACGCGGCCGAAGCCGGGGCAGCCGCAGGCCGGGCACCCGGTGGCCAGGCGGTCGGCGAGGCGTCGACCCAGGCGGCGCAGCACGGCGCGGCGGGTGGGGTTGTGGCAGGCGCGCAGGTCGGGCTCGACGAGGGCGTGCCCGTCGGCGGAGCGTTCGGTGGCGTGGCGGACGGCCGCGGCCAGCGGCTCGGCGGCGGTGACGCCCTTGCGGATGTCGGCGGGTGAGCCGCCGGCGGACGGGCGGACGATCAGGGCCTGCCGGCCGAAGCCGGCCCGTTCGAGGAAGTCGCCGGCCGCGGCGACCGAGCGGATGCGGACGGCGGCGGGCAGGGTGAGCGGTACGCGTTCGCCCTCGATGACCTCGATGTCGCGGGCCGCGTCGTGGAACAGCAGGAGCTCCTCGTGCACGGCGACCGGGCTGCCGTGCAGGTGGCCGTAGCTGGCCTCGCTGGCCAGGGCCAGGCCGGCGCCGGTGAGCCGCCGGGCGAGGTCCGCCTTGGCGCGGGCGGCGGCCAGGGGGCTGCCGGTGCGAGGGGTCTCGCCGGTGAAGGTGCCGTACTGGTCGGTGTCGATGTCGTCGGGTGCGGTCACCCGGGCCCCCAGGACGTCGGCGAAGGCGCCGGCGACCTGGTGGTGCTTGCCGTGGCGGGTGCCGAAGGCGACGAGCGCGCCGCGGTAGGGCGGCACCGGTCAGGGCGCGGGGGTGGTGGCCGGCTCCTGCAGCACCGCGAGGATCTCGCCGATGCGGTGGTCGCGTTCGAGGGGGTGCCGCAGCGGCAGCTCGGGGTGCAGCTGGTAGCGGTTGCGGCGGCCCTCGCGGACGCTGTCGAGGTAGCCGGCCTCGGTGAGGTCGGCGACGATGCGCTGCACGGCGCGTTCGGTGATGCCCACGCGCTCGGCCAGGTCGCGGTGGCGGATGCCGGGATCGCGGGCGACGCACAGCAGCACGTGCGCGTGGTTGGTCAGGAAGGTCCAGTCGGCCATGACGGTCAACCCTACCGTCGGCGACACCCGAGACGTGACCGCTGATACACGACACTTGTCATACGAAATCTAAGTCGCATATTGTGCGTCGCATGAACTTGGGTGTGGCGAAGTGGTGACCGCCGCGGGGCCGGCGGTGGCGGTGGCGGTGGTGCTCGGCGGCGTCCTCGTGGCTCTGGTCCTCGGGGCCTCCCGGCCGCGCCCGGCGGCCCGGGCCGGATGGCTCGCGGCCGCGGTCGCGTTCGGGGTGGCCGCGGCGTCGGCCGTCGCGGTGTGGCAGCACGGGCCGGCGCCCACCGGCGGCCCCCTGGTGGCCGACCGCATCTCGGTCAGCCTGCTGATGCTGGTCTGCGGGGTCAGCGCCGTCGTGCAGGCGTTCGCGGTCCGGTACCTGACCGGGGATCCGCGGCAGCGGTGGTTCGTCGCCTGGGCCGGCGTGCTGACGGCCGGCTCGGCGGTCCTGGTGACCGCCTCGACCCTGCTGGTGCTCGCGGCGGCGTGGACGGTGGCGGGCGTGGCGCTCGTGCAGCTGCTGAACACGTATCCGGCGATGCCGGCCGCCCGCGACGGCGTTCGGCGGGCGGCGCGGGCCTTCGCCGTGGGTGACCTGGCCCTGTGGGCGGCCGTGGCGATCGCCGTGGTCCGCTGGGGCGAGCTCGACCTCCGCCTTCTGGCCGCGGGCCCGGCCGCCGGCGATCCCGCGCTGCCGGTGGTGGCCGTCCTGATCGTCGTGGCGGCCCTGTCGCGTTCGGCCCAGGTGCCGCTGCACCGCTGGCTGCCGGCCTCGCTGGCGGCGCCGACGCCCGTGTCGGCGCTGCTGCACGCCGGCGTGGTCAACGCCGGCGGGGTCCTGCTGGTCCGCCTCAACCCCGTGGTCGGGCTGTCCGCGGCGGCGATGTGGCTGGCCGTGGCGGCCGGCGCGGTCACCGCCGTGTACGGCACGACCGTGATGCTGACCAAGCCGGACGTCAAGGGCGCCCTGGCCTGGTCCACGACCGGCCAGATGGGATTCATGATCATGACCTGTGGGCTGGGGCTGCCGGCCGTGGCGATGCTGCACCTGGTCGGGCACGGCCTGTACAAGGCGACGCTGTTCCTCGGCTCCGGCTCGGTCGTGCGCCGCGGGTTGCGTCATGCCGCTGCTCCGCCAGCGCCGCCGCTGAGTGTCGCCCGGCGGGCCGGCGCGGTCGTCGTCGCGGCGGCTCTCCCCGCGGTGATCCTGGCCGCGGCCTCCGCGGTACGGCCCGTCGCGGCGTCGCTGGTGGTGTTCGTCTGGGCCACCGCCGCCGCAGCCACGTACGGCCTGCTGCGGCGCGGGCCGACCCCGCGTGCGGTCGCGGCCGCCTCGGTGGCAGTCGCGGTGGCGTTGCCGGCGTACCTGGTGGGCGCCGCCGCCGCCCACACGGCCTGGACACCAGCCGGCGCGATCGGCGGACCCGCGGGGTCGGCGTGGGCGGTGGTCGCGGTCCTCGGTGCCCTGCTGGGGGTGGCGGCGGTGCGCTCCGGGCGGTGGCCGGACGCCGCCCGCACCCTCTACGCCTGGGCCATGAGCGCCTCGCACGTCGGGCCGCAGGCCCGGCGGCGCGGCCGCGGCCCGGTCCCCGCGGCTGACCTGTCCGGCTCCTTCGCCTGGGGAGTGCAGTCATGACCGCGACGACGTCCCGAACCGCCTTCCGGAGCATGGCCACGCTCGCCGGCCGGATCCTGCCGGTCCACCACCCGGTGTCGGCCTTCATCGCGGTCAACCCGCTGGGCGGCTTCGAGGACCGGCCCTTCGCGCGGGCCGTGGCCGACGCCGGGTCCTGGTACGGCACCGCCGGCACCCTGCCCGAATCGCGGTTCCGCGCCGCCCACGCGGCCGGGCGCATCACCGCCGACGACGTGCGGGAGGCGCTGAACACGGTGCTGCCCGACCTGCCCGTGCGGGACGCGCTGCTCCTCGGCGGACGGTCCGTACCGGTCATCGCGGTCCTCGCGGCGGACCTCACGCACGCCCCGGCGCCGGCCGGGCGGTCGCGCCGGGCGACGACCCGGTCCGAGGTACGGGCGCCGGCCGTCGCCGAGACGATCGACGCGGCCATGAGCAAGTGGTGTGCGGCCTTCACCGGCGATCAGCCCGGCTGGCCCATGCCCGGCCGCGACCGCGGCTTCTACGCGGCCTGGCGGGAGCTGGCCGTCCGCGACACCTCCCTGCCCCGGGCGGCCCGGGCCGGTCTGCGGTCGCTGCCGGAGACCGCCGACGCGGCCGCGTGGAGCTCGCTGAGCCGGCTCGACGTCGCCGCCGACGATCACCTCGACTACCTGCGCGCGCATCTGACCCGCCAGCCCGGCTGGGCGGCCTACGCCCGCTGGTGTGGCGAGCGTCCGGTCGGGGCGCGCACCGGCTTCGACCTGGTCGAGCTGCTGGCCGTACGGCTCAGCTACGAAGCGGTCCTGCTCGACGCGGCCGGAACGCGCGGGCCGCAACCACCGCAACCACCACCGGCGCCCCCCGCACCGTCGGCCCGGCAGCGGGCGGCCCTGGTCGCCGCCGCGCTCGGTGTCACCGCGGCGGACCACGAACTGGACGCCGTGGCGACGGTGCTGGCGGCGGTGCCCGCCGAACGCCGCCTGCTGATCTGGCAGGAGGCCTACGAACTGCACTATCGGCGGGCCCTGCTGCGGGACCTGACCACCAACGACCCGGCCACCAAGGACCCGGCCGACCCGCCGCCGGACGCCCAGGTGGTGTGCTGCATCGACGTGCGCTCCGAGGGACTACGCCGCCATCTCGAGTCCCTGGGCGCCTACGAGACGTACGGCTTCGCCGGCTTCTTCGCCGTCGCGATGCGTTTCCGGGATCTCGCCGGCGGCGCGCCGTCCGACCTGTGCCCGGCGCTGGTCGAGCCGGGCCTGCGGGTCGCCGAGGTGCCGGCCGCCGGCGCCGCCGGTCCGGCCGGCCGGCACGTGCGCGGCCTGGGCGGGCTGGCCCGGGGCGAGGACGCCTTCCACGCCGCCAAGGACGCCACGGTGAGCCCGTTCGTGCTGGCCGAGTCGGCCGGCTGGGCGGCCGGGCCGCTGGCCGTGATCAAGACCGCGCTGCCGGGGACCGCGGCCGCGCTGCGCCGCCGGCTGCGCCGGGCGATCGCGCCCGACGCGCCGACCGAGCTGGACGTCAACCGCGTGGTCCCGCCGGCCGAGCGGCTGCTGTACGCCCACGCCGCGCTGACCACGATGGGCCTCACCCGCTTCGCCCGGCTGGTGGTGCTGTGCGCGCACGGCAGCAGCACCGAGAACAACCCCTACCAGGCGTCGCTCGACTGCGGCGCCTGCGGCGGGCACCGCGGTGGCCCCAACGCGCGGGCCCTGGCCGCCGTCCTCAACGATCCGGCGGTCCGCGACCAGCTCGCCGGCCGGGGGATCCGGATCCCGGCGGAGACCTGGTTCGCCGCCGCCGAACACGACACCAGCACCGACCGGGTCCGCGTCCTCGACCGGCACCAGGTGCCCGCCTCGCACCGCGGCGTCGTGGCCCGCCTGCACGCCGACCTGGACCGGGCCGGCGCGGCCCTGACGGCGCAGCGCTGCGCCGACCTGCCGGCCGCGCCGCGCCGGCCGGCGGCCCGCCGCGCGCGCACCCACGTCGCCCGCCGCGCGGCGGACTGGGCGCAGGTCTACCCCGAGTGGGGGCTGGCCGGCAACGCCGCGTTCATCGTCGGGCCGCGCCGGCTCACCGCCGGGCTCGACCTCGGCCGGCGCGCGTTCCTGCACAGCTACGACGCGACCGTCGACCCCGACGGCGCGGCGCTGGAGACCATCCTGACGGCCCCGCTCGTGGTCGCCCAGTGGATCAACTGCCAGTACTACTTCTCCGCCGTCGCGCCGCAGGTGTTCGGGGCCGGGACGAAGACCGTGCACAACGCGGTCGGCGGCCTCGGGGTCCTCTCCGGGCACACCGGCGACCTGCGGCTGGGCCTGCCCTGGCAGTCCGTCGCCGTGGGGAACCGGCTCGTGCACGAGCCCATGCGGCTGCTGGCCGTCGTCGAGGCCCCGCTCGCGCGCATCGACGCCGTGGTGGACCGCAACCCGGTGCTGCAGCGGTTGTTCGGCCACGACTGGGTGGCGCTCACCGCCCGGGAGCACCCGGGACAACCCTGGCAGCGCTGGACCCGTGAGAGCTGGAAGGCCGGGGACCCGGCGCCCGTACCCGCCGCTGTGAAGGAGTGATGGTGGACCGATCGGATCTGACCCGGATGACCAAGGTGGAGGTCGTCGTCACCGGCGCCGACGCCCCGGCGGTGCGGGACCTGTTCCGCGACGCCGGCGCGACCGGCTGGACCAGCGTCTCCGGCGTCTCCGGCCTGGGCCATCACGGCGAGCATCAGGGGCGCCTGCTGTTCAACCAGCAGGCCACCCTCGAAATGATCATCACCGTGGTGCCCGACGACCGGGTCGACGCCCTGCTGGCCGGCCTGCGACCGCTGCTGGCCGCCACCTCGGGCGTGATGTTCGTGTCCGACACGTGGGTCAGCCGGCCCGGCTACTTCACCTGAGCGGGGTGGACGCCGTGTCACCCCATCCGGTCCTCGCGCAGTACCGGCTCGTCCGCCACGCCGACGGCGGCTGGAGCCTGATCCGGGCCGGCGTGCCCCGCTGCGCCTGGACCGGCCCGTGGCCGCCCGCCGCGATCCTGCGCATCGCGTCGCAGGCCGTACGCTCCGAGACCGGCTGCCGGACGGGGTGGCGCCGCGTCGGCTTCGGCGGGGAAGCGGTGCACTACCGGCCGTTCACCCCGTCCGCCGACGGCCACCCCGAACGCCGGGCCCGGCGACCGGCCCGGCGTCCGGGCCCGCGGCGATCCCGGCCCCCGGGCTGACCCCTTGCCCGCAGGCACGCACGCCGGGCGGCTACCGTCGACCGGCCAGGGCGTCGCGGACGTGGCCGGCGATGCGGGCGGCGAGGTCGTGAGGCGGTGCAGCCATCCGGTTGTGCGTGAAGGCGATCGCGAGGTCGCCGGCCGGATCCGCGCAGGCGAAGCTCCCGCCGCTGCCCTTGCTGCCGAAGGCGCCGGGGCGTCCGCCGAACTCGGCGAGCCCGCGGAAATAGCCCAGGCACTTCGGGATCGCGGCGCCCAGGACGAGGTCGACCTCGGCGGTGGCGACGGCGGTGAGCGCCGCGAGACGCTCCGCCGGGACCAACCGGACGCCGTCGACGTCCCGCGTCAGCGCCGCGTACAGCCGGGCTGCGGCATGGGCCGTCATCGTGGCGGCGCACGGCACATCGGCGGAGAGGTAGTCGGGTCGGTTGCCGAGGGCCGCGCCCGCCTGCAGAGCGGGGGGAGCGGCCCGGAAGAACAACGAGTCCGGGTGCCGTGCCGCCAGGGCGTCCGGCCAGGTGCCGTCCTCCAGCCGGGCCAGCCGGTCGTGGTACGCCGCGGGAACCCCGAAGAACAGCTCGTCCGCGATACCCAGCGGCTCCGCGACGTCCTCGCGCAGCACCTCGGCGATGGACCGGCCGGTGGTTCGCCGCACCACCTCGCCGAGGATGTACCCGAAGGTCAGGGCGTGGTATCCGGTCGCGGTGCCGGGCTCCCACAGCAGGGGCAGCGCCGCGACCCGGGCGCACATGCCGTCCCAGTCGGCCAGGTCGGCGACGGTGAGCCCGTCCGGCGCCTGGGGCACGCCGGCGCTGTGGGTCAGGACGTGCGCGACGGTGACCCGATGCTTGCCCTCGGCGGCGAACTCGGGCCAGTAGTCGGCGACCGGCGCGCCGTAGTCCAGCAATTTCCGTTCGGCCAGCACGTGGATCACTGTGGCGGACAGGCCCTTGCCCGTCGACCAGCTGTGGAACAAGGTGCGGTGGTCAACCGGACGGCCGGTGGACGGGTCGGCCGTCCCCGCGGCCGCGTCCACCACCGGCCGGCCCCGTACGTACGCGGCGACCTGCAGACCCGTCTCCTGTCCGCTGTCCACGAGGTCGTCGAGATACCGCTGCACCCGCTCCTGCGCGCCCACTGGACGTCCCTTCCCGCCGCTGTCGTGGCCGAGATCGGCCCGGGGCGAGTCTCGCGAGTCCCGGCTGTGGCCGCGCTGAGGGCAACTCAGGCCGCTGTCAGTCGCGCGTCAGGGGCTGCACCGTCGTGAAGGCGGCGCTGAGCATGCCGGCCGTCGTCTGCACCTGGTAACGGCTGCGCCCGCGCTTGACGATCGTGCCGGCCAGCCCGGCGTACCGTCCGCCGCCGGTCAGCCGTACCCGGTCACCCACCCCCAGCCGGACCGGCGCCGCGGTCTCGGGTGTGCGGATGCGGGCCAGTTCGGCCTCGTAGCGGGGGTGCATCGGGGCCGGGCGCCCCCGGAAGGTCCAGCTGTACAGCGCGTCGGGATCGAAGGTCGCGGAGCAGCCGGGACACGACCGCACCCGGATCGGGCGGCGATGGGCCGTGGTCCGGTGGCCCGCCGCGCAGACCCCCTCCCAGGCCCCGTCGACCCTGGGCGCGTCGGCCGGCATGCACCGCTGCCCGGAGCAGCCGATGCGCCGCGCGATCGTCCGCCACACCCGGTCGTGGCCGTGCCGGGGACCGGCCATAGCGTGCGCGATCTCGTGCAGCACCGTCTCCGTGACCTGCTCGGCGGAGTACAGGCTCATCAGGTGCCGCGACAGGCCGATCTCCCTGCGGTCCGAGCGGCACACCCCGGCCCGGGTCCGGGCGTTGTCGAACACCAGCCGCCAGCCGGCGAGTCCGTGCCGGTCCAGCAGCTCCGTGGCGAGCTTCCGCACCTCCGCGTGGTTCAACCCCGATGCTCCTCGTCGTGCGGGCCGTCGCGCCGAGCGGGCGCCGATGTGCCACCCATGGTGCCGGACCGCCTCACGGGCGTCCCGGCCGGACCAGGCCGGTCTCGTACGCGATGACGACCAGCTGGGCCCGCTCGTGGGCGCCGAGTTTGGTCATGGTGCGGTTGACGTGGGTCTTGACGGTGTGCGGGCTGACGGTGAGGTGCCGGGCGATGTCGTCGTTGCCGAGTCCGGCGCCGACCAGGGTGAGGATCTCGCGCTCCCGTTCGGTGAGCACCTCGAGCCGGCCCGGGCTGGTGTCGAGGCCGTGGTCCGGGCGGGCCAGGTAGCGGCTGATCAGGCTGCGGGTGGCCGCCGGGCTGAGCAGCGCGTCGCCGCGGTGCACGATGCGGATCGCGTCGATCAGGTCGCCCGGTTCGGCGCTCTTGCCCAGGAAGCCGCTCGCGCCGCTGCGGAGCGCCTCGAAGACGTACTCGTCGATCTCGAACGTGGTGAGGATGAGGACCTTCACGGCCGCCAGGTCCGCGTCGGCGGTGATCCGGCGGGTGGCGGCCAGGCCGTCGAGCCCGGGCATGCGGATGTCCATCAGCACGACGTCGGCCCCCGTGGCCCGGGTCCGCTCGATCGCCTCGTGGCCGGTGCCGGCCCGGCCGACGACGTGCAGGTCCGGCGCGGAGTCGATGAGCGTGGCGAAGCTGGCGCACAGCAGCGGCTGGTCGTCGGCGATGACCACGCGGATGGGCGCGGTCACGGCGCGGCCGGGATGACCGCGGTGACGCGGAAGCCGCCGGTGGGGCGGGGACCGGCGAGCAGGGTGCCGCCCAGGGCGGTGACCCGCTCCCGCATGCCCGCGATGCCGTGCCCGGGCCGGTACGCGTCGCCGGCCGGCCCGGCCGGTGGGCCGTCGTTGTCGACGATGACGGTCAGCGCGTCGCCGTCGTGGTGCAGCGTCACGGCGACCCGGGCCGATCCGGCGTGCTTGCGGGCATTCGTCAGCGCCTCCTGGATGACGCGGTAGGCGGTGTGGTCGGCCGCCCAGGACAGGGCCGCCGGCCGGTCGACGTGGGCGGTGATCCGCAGACCGGCCCGCCGGAAGGTGTCGAGCAGGTCGTCCAGGGTGGTCAGGCCGGCGCCCGGCTGCAGGGGCGCCGCGTCGCCGGGCCGGCGGAGCAGGCCGACGGAGTCGCGGAGCTCGTCGAGGGCGGCCCGGCTGCTCTGCCGGATCTGCGCGAGGGTCTCGCGGACCGGCTCCGGTGCGCCGGTCAGGAGGTGACCGGTGACGCCGGCCTGGACGTTGATCAGGGCGAGATGGTGGCCGACGCTGTCGTGCAGCTCGCGCGCGATCCGCAGGCGCTCCTCGGTGAGGCGGCGACGGCTGTCGGCGTCGCGGTCGCGTTCGGCGTCCTCGGCCCGGCGTACCACCTCGGCGAGGTAGGCGCGGCGGTGCCGGGACGCGGTGCCGGCGGCGACGGCCAGGCCGCCCAGCGCGGCGAGGGCGAGGTTCTCCGGGCCCAGCCGCCGGGCCGGTATCCCCACGGTGTGCAGCGCGCCGACCGCGGCCACGACCAGGCCGCTGACCAGCAGGGCCCGGCGGCGGTCGGAGAGGTCGGCCACGGTGTAGAGGGCGAACAGCGGGGCGGCCAGGATCAGGGTGCCGCCCCGGCCGTGGTTGCCGGCCAGGTGCGCCTCGGCGGCGATCGTCGACACGACGAGCACCGCGTACGGCCACCGGCGCCGCAGCAGCAGGATCCCGCAGGCGAGCGCCGCCCAGGCCGACGGGACGCCGTCGGGCAGCTGATCCGGCGCCGCCGTGGTGAGCAGGGTGACCAGCAGGATCACGAGCGCGACGGCGAGGTCGGCGAGGTGGGGACGGTGCTGGACCGCCTGTTGCAGATGGCCGATGACGCGCACGTTGCTCACCGTACGGGCCGCGGCGGGCCGGCCGCGTCGTCCGCGCGGCGCATCCGTGCCGTACCGCGGTCGCGGTACGCGCAGGATCACGCGCCGGGGCGACGCCGTCCCGGCCGGGCCGGGGCCACAGTGAGGCCCTGATCCGAACGAAGGGGAAGACGATGGTTGACGTGTCCGTCACCGGACTGACGAAACGATTCGGGGCGGTGACCGCGGTGCGCGACGCGGGGTTCACCGTGGCGCCGGGGGTGACCGGCTTCCTCGGCCCGAACGGCGCGGGGAAGACGACGACGCTGCGCATGCTGCTCGGCCTGGTCCGCCCGACCGCCGGCGCCGCGCTCATCGACGGCCGCCCGTACGCCCGGCTGAGCGAGCCGCGGCGGGTCGTCGGCGCGCTGCTGGAGGCGACCGGCTTCCACCCCGGCCGCACCGCCCGGGATCACCTGGCGATCACCGCGCGGCTGGCCGGGCTCCCGGCGTACCGGGTCGGCCAGGTCCTCGACGAGGTGGGCCTGGCCGGCGACGCGCGCCGCCGGGTGGGTGGCTTCTCCCTCGGCATGCGGCAGCGCCTGGGCCTGGCCGGGGCCCTGCTCGGCGACCCGCCGGTGCTGATCCTCGACGAGCCCGGCAACGGCCTGGACCCGGCCGGGATGGCCTGGCTGCGCGGGCTGCTGCGGGACCTGGCGGCCCAGGGCCGCACGGTGATCGTGTCCAGCCATGTCCTGTCCGAGGTGGCGCAGACCGTGGACCGGGTGATCGTGATGCACGAGGGCACGGTCCGCTTCGCCGGCACGCTCGACGAGCTGGCCGAGCCCGGCCCGGCCGGGCTGGAGGCCGCGTTCCTGCGGCTGACCTCCGGCCTCCAGCCGGAAAGGAGCCGGTCGTGACCGCGCTGATCTCCGCCGAGCTGCTGCGGCTGCGCACCACGCGCAGCGTGTGGCTGCTGCTGGGCGCCGCGCAGGTGCTGATCGTCGTGGGCATCAGCGGGGTGATGCTCGACCGGGACGACGCCGGCTCCCCGGCCGTGCAGCAGGCCGCGGTCGCGCACATCGGCCTGGTCTCGCTGTTCACCCTCGTGCTGGGGATCATGGCCGTGGCGGGGGAGTACCGGCACCGCACCATCACGGACACCTACCTGACGGTGCCGCGCCGGGGCCGCGTGGTGGCCGCGAAGCTCGTCGTCTCCACCGGGGCGGGGCTGGTGTTCGGCCTCGTGACGGCGCTGTTCGCGCTGGTCGTCAGCGCGGTGTGGCTGGCCGGCCGCGGCTTCTCGCTGGATGCCGGCGCCGGCGGGCTGTGGCTGACCATCGCCGGCGGGGTGGCCTGGAACGCGGCGTTCGCGGCGCTCGGCGTCGGGGTCGGCGCGCTGATCACCAACCAGATCGGCGCGATCGCCGCCGCGCTGGCGTGGCTGGCCCTGGTCGAGGGCCTGGTCGCGCGGCTGGTCGGCGACGCCGGGCAGTGGCTGCCGTTCGCGCTCGGCTCGGCCCTGGACCGGCTGCCGACCGCGGTCGACGGGCCGCCGCAGTGGCTGGCGGGCCTGGCCCTGACCGGCTACGCCGCCGTGTTCGTGCTCGCCGGCGCGGCCACCACCCTGCGCCGCGACGTCACCTGAGCCGGCGCGAAAACCTGTTGCCCGGCGTCGGCCGGGTGCCCAGGATGACGGCCATGGATCGGTAGGCGACGCACGCGTGAGATGAGGACGGGTTCGAGTCACTCCCCGTCCGTCTCCGGCGTGCCCCGGAAGCCCGCACCGCGTGAGCGGTGCGGGCTTCCTGCACGCGGCGCCGGTGTGGCGTCGCGCCGTTCGCCACCGGATCCAGGAGACGACCTCACCAGCCATGAATACCGACCGGAAAGCACTGTGGGTGGTCCGGGAGCTCGCGCTGCCCACCATCGTCAAGGACTGCCCCTCCTGCCGTGCCCCGCGGCACCACCCCACCGGCAAGTTCCGGGTGAACGCGAACGGCAAGCTCCTCGACGTCTGGATGCTGATCGGCTGCGAGCGGTGCGACCGCACGTCGAAGATCGCTGTCCACGAGCGCGTCCAGGTGCGGGCGATCGCGGGAGACCTGCTGCGGGGATTCGAGAACAACGATCCGGCCCTGGTACGGCGACTGGCCATGGACGCGGGGCTGGCGCGCCGGGCCGCGTACCGGCTCGACTGGGGCGGCGCCTGGGAGCTGGAGACCGACCTGCCGTTCCACGACCTGCGGGGCGGCGAACCGGCATCCCTGGAGGTCGTCGTCCGCTTCGAGCTGCCCGCCCCCATCCGGGTCGAGAAGCTGCTCACGGCCGGGTTCGGCCTGAGCCGTCCGGCCGTCCGGGGCATGGTCGACTCCGGGCGGATCCGCCTGCCCCGGCCCCTCGGGGCGAGGGTCCGCGAGGACTTCACCCTGTTCGTCACCGGGCCGTGAGGGACGGGCCCGCGGCGCCTTCGCGTCGCGGGCCCGCCGCGGGCGGGGCGGTCAGCCGAAGCTGAGGCTGTAGCTGTTCGTGGTGAAGGCGGACTGGCCGGCGGTGCCGGAGATCTCGTAGCCGAACTGGAACTGGCCCAGGGTCACGTCGCCCCACCAGCCGTTGGTGCGCAGCCAGTTCAGCATCGCGAGCACGTTGAGCGTGCCGGCGTTGCTGTTGCCGGTGCGGACGAACGAGTAGACCGCGTTGGCGCCGTTCGAACCGCGGTAGATGTTCCAGGTGGCGCCGCCGACGCTGACGTTCGCGGCGGTCGGGACGGCGCCGTTCGCGTCGTACTTCTCCGCGATCGGGCCCACCGCGCCCTGCTTGTTGGTCCAGATCATGATCTCGTACGCGTTGTTGTTGGCCCAGATGTCGTACGTGGTCTCGTAGTCACCGCCGGCCGGCACCGTCACGTTGTACGAGCTGCTGAGCGAGCTGAGCGAGCTGAGCGTGCGGTTGAGGGTGTAGCTCACGTTCGGGTACGACTTGATGCCGCTGGTGCGCGGGTGGTTGGCCAGCACGCCCCAGTTGCCGGGGGACCTCGCCCAGGTCGTCTGGGTGCCGGCGCCCGAGCCCCAGACGTTGTTGTAGATCGTGTAGCCGTTGCTGGTCCAGTTGTCCCACTGGCCGGAGCCGACCCAGACCGCGTCCGACGGCACGCCGCCGGTCGGCGGGGCGGTCGTCGGCGGCGTGGTCGGCGGCGTGGTCGGGGGTGTCGTCGGGCCGGTGGTCGGGACCACCCCGCCGGTGCACGCGGTTCCGTTCAGGGTGAACGCGGTGGGCGCCGGGTTGCTGCCGGTCCACGAGCCGTTGAAGCCGAACGACACGGTCCCGTTGGTGGCGACCGGGCCGTTGTAGCCGGCGTTCTTGGCGGTGACTGTGGAGCCGCTCTGGGTGAGGGCGGTGTTCCAGGCCTGGGTGACCCGCTGGCCGGCGGAGTAGGACCAGACCAGCGACCAGGCGGTGAGCGGGTCGCCCAGGTTGGTGATCGTGACGTTGGCGCCGAAGCCGCCCGACCACGAGCTGCTCACCGTGTAGGCGACGCGGCAGCCGGCGGCGGCGGATGCGGATGGGGCGGCGAGGACGCCGGCTCCCGCTGTGACGGCCGCGGCGGCGGCCATCGAGAGCGCGATCGTACGCTTTCTCATGTGCTTCCAATCTCCGGGGGAGGGCACCGCACGGGTCATCGAAGCGCTTCGACGGTGGGCTCAGGACGTCGATGGGTATCTATGCGGTATGGGCCGATGCTAGGGCCCGCCGGCCGATTGGGCAACGGCCGTTCCCCGGCCGGCCGCAGTCCCGGCCGGCCACCCCGGACCATCGGCGGATCGGCGGCGCCGGCACCACCGGACATGAGTTACCGTCAATGGGTGATCGAGCTGCTGTGCGAGGCCGGTGACCTGGCCCGGATACGGTTCGCCCGCTCGCCCGTGCAGGAGCTCGTGACCAGCCTGCTCGTCGCGCGGCGACCCGACCGGGCGCGGATGCACCGGCCGTGGGCGCGCTCGGTCCGCCCCGCGGTCGCCGGCCTGCGGCTCGACCTGCTCCGGGCGCTGCTCGACGACCCGCGGTACGTCCCCGACTTCCTGACCCCCTCGCCGGAGCGGATGGACACCCGGTTCACTGACGAGCTGGACCGGCTGCGCGCCACGCCCGAGGCGGTCGTGCGCTCCCACCTGGACCTGCTCGGCGGTGCGGCGCCGCTGCCCGAGGCGCTCCGCCCGCTGTACGAGGACCCGGAGCGTCAGCTGGGCCGGCTGGCCGCCGAGGTGCAGGCCTACTGGACCGCCGCCGTCGCGCCGATCTGGCCCCGGCTGGCCGCGCTGCTCGACGCCGAGGTGGGCCACCGGGCCGACCAGCTGACATCCGGCGGAATCGTACGGCTGCTGGGCAACCTGCATCCGGAGCTGGAGTACGCGCAGGACGCGCTGCGGATCCGGTGGCCCACGTGGCAGTCCCGGGGCCGGCTCGACGGCGCCGGGATGCTGCTGGTGCCCTGCGTGTTCGTCTGGCCCTCGCTGCTGGTCGACACCGACCCGGGCGCGCCGAAGCTGATCTACAGCCCGCGGGGCGTCGGGCAGGTCTGGGACGGCGCCGCCCGCCGCCCGGCGCCACCCCTCGCGGAGCTGCTGGGGCGCAGTCGCGCGACCCTGCTGGCGAAGCTGGACCTGCCGCTGTCCACCACCGAGGTCGCCCGGGAGCTCGGGCAGAGCGCGGCGTCGGTCAGCGAGCACCTGTCGGTCCTGCGCCGCTCCGGCCTGGTGACGGCCCGCCGGGCCGGCCGTTCGGTGCTGTACCAGCGCACGCTGCTCGGCACCGACCTGCTGGGTGGCGCCGGGCCCGCCGACCATTCGGCGAGGACCGAATCGTGGAGCCACAGCCTCGGCTGACCGACCATCTCCTCCACAGGTGTCACGGATTCGTGGAGGTCGAGATGCGAGTGGTGAAGACGATGCTTCTGGCGGCGGCGCTGGTGGCGGTGGCCGCGGTGCCGGCGGCCGCCGCGCCCGGGAGCGGCGGCGGTGGCGGCGGCGGTGGCTGGGAGCCGACCAGCACGCCGCCCTTCGTGATCCCGGCCGGGCAGGTCTGCGCGTTCGAGGTGAAGGGCGACATCGTCGCCGACCGCGAGTGGATGCGCACGCCGGCGACCTTCCCGGACGGCAAGCCGCAGGTGCAGGACTTCCGCGGGGTGCTGGTCATCCGGTACACCAACACCGGCAACGGCCGCTCGGTGGTCCGGGACGCGACCGGCAGCATCCGCGTGTACTCCCTGCCGGACGGCTCGAGGATCCAGCAGCTGCACGGCCACAACGCCCTGCCGGTGCGGGCGGCCAACACCGGCTTCCCCGGCGGCGACTACATCACCAGCGGCGACTTCGTGGTGATCGACCGTCCCGGCGGGGTCCGGGAGATCCCGGTCCAGCTCGGCACGATGGAGAACCTCTGCAAGACGCTGGCCTGACCGCGCCACGGGGCCTCCGGCGGGCGCTCGGGGGACCGATAGCATCGTCCCGGAAAGCAGACGATCGCCCAGTCGGAGGTCCCGTGGCACCGGATGACATCTCGCGTCGCGAGGCGGAACGACTTCGCGGGCTGGACGACGCGGCCCGGGTGGCCGGGACGTTCGAGGTCATCGCCGCCCGGGGCGCGCTGTGGGTCTGGGGCGACGAGGACGAGATCCTGTTCACCGAGGACGCCCGGCGCCGCACCCTGCTGCCGATCTGGCCGCACGCGACCGTGGCCCGGCTGGAGAACGAGGGCGAGGTCGATGGCGAGCACGCCATCCGGATCCCGGCCGAGGTGTTCCTGGCCGAGTGGCTGCCGCAGCTGCGGGAGGACGACGCCGACATCGCGATCTTCCCGGTCGAGGAGCGCAGCGCGGCCGTCCTGCCGCTCGCCGAGTTCGGCTCCCGGCTGACGGCCGCCCTGCGGCGCAACGGCGACCGGCCGAGGTGATCTCAGGGCACCAGGTGCTGGGCGCGTAGCCACCGCTCGGTGCCGGCCATGCCCTCGGCGAGGCCGACGGCGGGCCGGTAGCCGAGCAGGCGCCCGGCCTTGTCGATCGAGTAGGTGCCGGTGCGGGTGAAGTACCGCATCGAGGTGGCGTTGATCTCGGTCGTCGCGCCGGCGAGCGCGGCGGCCCCGGCCGCCGCGGCGGCGAGCGCCACCGCGACTCCGGTGGGGGCGCACAGCGGTCCGCGTTTGCCCAGCATGCGGTAGTAGTGGCCGAAGAACTCCCGGCACGGCACGCCGACGCCGCCGGCCAGCGTGAACACCTGGCCGGCGGCCTCGGGGCGCTCGGCCGCCAGCACCAGGCCGTCGACGAGGTCGTCGACGTGGACCGGGCTGAAGATCCCGGCGCCGCGGGCCGGCAGCAGGAACAGGTTCCTCCTGATCAGCTGGACGGGCAGCACCGTCCAGGGCCGCGAGCCCGGCCCGTAGACGTCGCCGGGCCGCACGACGGTGACCTCGACCTGCCCGGCGGCGTGGGCCTGCAGCACCACCTGCTCGCCTGCGATCTTGGTGTCGACGTACGGGTTGCCGTCCGGGCGCACCGGCCGCTCCTCGGTCACCCCGTCGGGGAAGCCGAGGTCGGAGAACGCCCGGATCGAGGACAGGTGCACCAGCCGGGAGACCTTGCCGCGGGCGGCGGCGTCGACCACCCGGCGGGTGCCGGCGACGTTGATCCGCCACTGCTCGCGCAGGCCGACGGCGTTGGAGACCACCGCCGCGGCGTGCACGACCAGGTCGGCCCCGGCGACGGTGTCCTGCCAGGCGCCGTCCTGGCCGATGTCGCCGGCGACCACCCCGGCCGCGGGGTCGGCGTGCAGGTCCACCCCGGTGACCGTGTGGCCGCGCTCGCGCAGCCGCCCGGCCAGGGCCCGTCCGATGAATCCGGCGGCGCCGGTGATGGTGACCCGCATTGTCGCTCCTCGGCTCGGGCTGCTCCGGCCACGCGCCGCCTCATCCCTGGAACAACCGTGCGGCGACGGCCAGCATCGCGTCCATTGTGGCCCCGTGCGAGGCCCCGCAGTCCTGCACCTTCGCGTTCACCGAAGGGCCGACGAACTCATACTCGAAGCCGTCGTTGCATACCGCCGGCGACGCCGGGCCGGTGAGGTCGGGCGCGGTCAGCAGCCGGCGGAGCTCGGCCATGGTGGCGGCCGGCAGCGAGGACCGGACCGGCGGCCGGCCCTGCATCGTCACGACCACCGAGCCGTCGGCCGTGATCGAGGCGCGGTCGTCGACGCCGGCGAAGCCCCCGCGGCGGGTGACGATGAGCGGGAAGACCTTCGCCGCGGCGGCCGTGGTGGTCCCGGTCCCGGAGGGGACGGGCGCGGGGGAGGAGGGTACGGAGGTGGCGGGCGCGGAGCCGGCGGGCGCGGAGCCCGGCGCCGAGACCGGGGGAGGGCTGGACGGCTCAGCGGTGTCGCTGCAACCGGTGGCGCCGCAGACGAGCAGGGCGGCGGCCAGGACTACGAACGTGGGGGGCTGTCGCACCGTGGGTTCCTCATTGTCGTCACTCTGCCATCAGGGGGATCCGGGGTGGCGCGCACGCCACCCCGGATCCGGCGCAATGATCAGCTTCCCGCGGGCGTGTTCCAGCCGAGGACGGCGGTGCCCGAGCCGGCGTAGGACACGACGCGGTACCGGTAGGTGCCCGCCGTGCCGGTGTAGGCGATGGCCTCCCGGGACGTCTCGCCGGTGGAGCGGGCCACGCTGGTCCACCGCCCGCCGACGTTCTTGTCGAGGTACAGGTCGAAGTCGGTGCCGGTGGGTCCGGCCAGGCAGGCGCTGTGGCGGCCGCCGCCGGCGGTGAACGAGTCGGTGACGACGGTCCGGCCGGCGGCCACCGCGCCGCTGTCGTGCGAGGAGAAGCCGGCCTGGCAGTCGCCGGCGGGGGACCCGGTCGGGGTCGCCGTGGGCGTGCCGGACGGGGTGGCCGTCGGGGTGGCGGTCGGCGTCCTGGTGGGCGTCGGGCTGGTGGTCGCCGTGGGCGCGGTGGTCGGGGTGCCCCCGCCGGTGCAGGCGGGCTCGCCGGCGCCGGCCGGGACGCTGACGGCGTTCCAGGCGGCCTTGACGGTGGCGCACTCGGCGCCGTTGCCGAACAGCTGCGCGGCGGCGGCGACCGAGGCCGCCCGGGCCTTGACGTGGGTCCAGCCGCTGGTCTTGCGCATCAGCGTAGCCATGTAGATCTTGCCGGCCTTCTCGATGCCGACGCCCGTCACCGAGCTGTTGTTGCAGGTCGGGCTGGTCGGCTGGCCGTTGGTGGGCCGGGAACCCTCGGCCAGCAGGTAGAACCAGTGGTTCTGCGGGCCGGCGGCGGCGTGCACCTCGGTGGAGGGGATGCTGCTGGAGAAGCAGTTCGGGTCGCCCAGCCGCGACGGGTCGGCCATGTTGCGGATCGGCCCGTTGCCGGTGAGGTTGGCCAGCTCGCCGGTGGTGTAGTCGCCCGGGTCGTTGGGGTTGCGGGCGTAGAACTCGGTCAGCGCGCCGAAGATGTCGCCGGTGGACTCGTTCAGGCCGCCGGCCTCGTTGCCGCCGCTGGAGCCGCCGGGGGTGAACTGGTTGATCGCGTGGCCGAACTCGTGGCCGAGCACGTCGATGCTGTTGAGCAGCCGCCGGTTGTCGGAGGAGTGGCCGATCTCGACGCGCGAGCCGTTCCAGAAGGCGTTGACGTCGGCCAGGCCCTGCCGGATCGGGAAGGCGCGGCCGTTGCCGTCGATGCCGTTGCGGCCCAGCCAGTCCCGCAGCATGTTCCATTCCTGCGCGACCACGTACATGGCGTCCACGCAGCCCGTGACCAGGTCGGTCGAGACGCCGGTGCCCCAGGTGTCGGTCGTGTTGGTGAACGCGGCGCCGTTCTGGCCGCCGCACTGCAGGCCGGGGCGGGCCGGGTCGCTCATGGTGAAGCTGCTGCCCGAGCCCTGCGTGCCGATGGTGACGGTGCCGTAGTACGCGCCCCGGCCGGTGGCGTCGACCACGTCGTCGCGGGTCAGGTCGTCGAGCACCTTGCCGGTGGCGGCGTCCACGAACACGTGCAGGTTGCTGGGCGCCGTACCCTGCTTGGTCCGCTTGGCGCCGCCGACCACGACCTCGTAGGCCAGCACGCCGGCGCCCTGGGCGACCACCTTCAGCGTGGGCTTGCTGGTCGAGCGCACCGTGGTCAGCTGCTTGCGGGCCACCTTCGCCGCGGCGCCGGCCGAGATCTTCGCCGCCGTGCCGACCGTCAGGGCCTGGTCCTGCGCCACGTAGTTGCCGAGCACCGTGCCGGAGGTGTCGGTGACCACCACCGCGTCGCCGCCCTGCACGGGCAGGCCCCGGTAGGTGCGCTCGTACGCCACGTACTGCAGGCCGTTCTGGCTCACGACCTGACGCTTGACCAGCTCGTCGTGGGCGCTCTTGAAGAAGAGCTTCGGCTTCTTGGCCACCAGCGCCGACGCCGAGGTCGTGGCCCGCGAGGCGGCGACGGTCGTCGGCACCGGGGCGGCGGGCCGGGCGCCCGCCGCGGTCCGCGAAGTGGTGGCCGCGTTGCCCTGCGGCATGGTGAGGGCGATGGACCCCGCTACGGTGACGGCCGCTATGCCGGTCGCCAGCGCGACTTTGTGCTTCAAGGGTGCTCCTTGCACGATGACTCGCGGCGCCGATGCCCGGGTCGTGCCCGGTCGTCCCGCCGTCGCGAAGTGAGGGAATCCGCTCGTCTGCCGAGCGCCGCCAGTCTTGGGCGGATAAAAACCGCCGTCAATGTGCTTAAGAAATGCTTAACCCTGGATAAGGCTGCGGCTGAGTGTCTTACGGAGCCCTTTCGGCAAGCTTTATCGCGCCGTCGTTTTCTGTCGACGATGAGTGCCCGCGTCGTCACCAGGACGCATTTTGCGCCGTTATCGCTTCGAGAGCTGTTCTTCCGGCGCCCTTAAGGTTCCGGGGCCGACAATCACAGGTCCGTGGTGGGCGCGCGCCGTCCCCGGCCGCTATGGTCGGCACTTGATCATTCGACCGGCGGTGCTCCTGGCATGAGACGCAGTTACGTTCGCGTCGCCCTCGCGGTGACGACGCTGGTGGCGCTGGCCTTCGTCATCCCGCTGGCGCTGCTCGTGCACACCGCGGCCCAGGACCGGGCGCTGCGCGAGGCGGAGCGGCAGGCCCTCGGCCTGTCGGCCGTGGTGGTGGTCGCCACCGACCGTGACCTCGTGCTGGCCTCGATCATGAGCACGGAGGCCGGCCAGCAGCAACGGCTCGCCGCCCACCTGCCGACCCTGGGCACGGTGGGCACCTCGCGCGTCGACAGCGCCGCCGTCATCCACGTACGCCAGCAGCAGAGCGCCGGCACGGTGGAGGTGGCCGGCGGCCGGGCCTACCTGCGCCCGGTGGCCCTGCCCCAGGGGCTCATCGCGGTCATCGAGGTGTACGTGCCGGCGACCTCGCTGCGGGCGGGCGTCGGCCTCGCCTGGCTGGTGCTGATCGGCGAGGCGATCGTCCTGGTCGGGGTCTCGACGTTGCTGGCCGACCGGCTCGCCGCCCGGGTGGTGCGGGCCAGCCGGGACCTCGCCCGGACCGCCGCCGACCTGGGCGCGGGCCGCCTGCACGCCCGGGTCCGGCCGAGCGGTCCCCGGGAGATCGAGGACGTCGGCGGCGCGCTCAACCTGCTCGCCGACCGCTTCGCCGAGCTGCTGGCCACCGAGCGCGCCCTGGCGGCGAACCTGTCGCACCGGCTCCGCGCCCCGCTGACGGCGCTGCGGCTGAACACCGAGGCGCTGCCGGCCGGCACCGACCGCGAGCGCCAGCTGCGGGTGGTCGACCGGCTGGAGAACGAGATCAACGCCGTGATCGTGGAGGCCGCCCGGCCCCTGGCGGCGCGGCCGCGGCTGCGCTGCGACCTGGGCGCCGTCGTGGCCGACCGGACGACGTTCTGGGGCGCGCTCGCCGAGGACCAGGGCCGGCCGTGGCAGGCCGAGCCCCCGCCCACCGGCATCACCGTCCCGGCCGCCTTCTCGGTGGTCGCCGAGGCGCTGGACGTGCTGCTCGGCAACGTCTTCCACCACACCCCGGAGACGGCCGGCTGCCGGGTGACGGTCGAGCGGGGCGAGGGCTGGGCGGCGGTGGTGGTCGACGACGCCGGCCCCGGCATCGACGACCCCGAGGCGGCCGTGTCCCGCGGCGCCACCGGCGCCGAGTCCACCGGGCTGGGCCTGGACATCGCCCGCCGCCTCGCCGCCGACACCGGTGGCCGGCTCACCCTGGGCCGCGGGGAGCTGGGCGGCGCGCGCGTGATGCTGACCCTGGGGCTGGCCGGCGACGACGCGCCGCCGGCGTCGGCGCGCCCCCGGCTCTGGCAACGGCTGGGCGGTGCCCATGCCCGGCCCTAGCTCAGCCGGCGTCCCCCGGCGCGGACAGCCGGATGCCCACTCCCCGTACGGTGTGCAGGTAGCGCGGCGCCGCGGCCCGCTCGCCCAGCTTGCGGCGCAGCCACGTCACGTGGACGTCGACGGTCTCCAGCGAGCGCGCCTCCGCGCCCCAGACGTCGTCGAGCACCTGCCGCCGGGCGACCACCTTGCCCGGCCGCTGCATCAGGTACGCCAGCAGGTCGAACTCCAGCCGGGCGAGCTGCAGGGGCACGCCGTCGAGCGAGGCGACCCGCGCCTGGGGATCGAGCTCGAGGCCGCCCAGGGTCAGCGTGGCGGCGACGGAGCCGGCCCCGCGGCGCAGCACCGCGGCGATCCGCGCCTCCAGCTGCTCGGCGGAGTACGGCTTCACCACGTAGTCGTCCGCCCCCGCGCGCAGCAGCCGGATCATCTCGCTCTCGGCGCCCCGGGCGGTGGCCACGACGACCGGCACCGCGGATGCGGCCCGGATGCGGCGCAGCACCGTCGCCCCGTCCAGGTCGGGCAGGTTGAGGTCCAGGACCACCACGTCGGGCGGCCAGCTCGCCAGCACCCGGAGCCCGTCGAGCGCGGCCGCGCACAGCCGCACGACGTGCCCGCTCATCGACAGCAACACCTCGACGGCGTCGCGGATGTCCGGGTCGTCCTCGATCACCAGCACGCGGGCCATGGTCACAATCTATCGAGCACCGGAGGCGGGCTGTAGTCATGGGCCAGAGCTGGAGATTCGTCGTCGCGTGGCTGACCGCGGCGGTGGCCGCCGTGACCGTCTCGTGGCTGGGCGTACGGATCGGCATCGCGCCCGCGATCACCGACGAGGCCCCGGTGGCGATCGACGTCAACCGCCGCTACACCGAGGTCCGGTTCGGCCTGGCCGACGTCACGCCCGCGCCCGCGCCGTCCCGCCCGGCGCCCAGCCGCACGTCGGCGCGGCCCACCCGGACGCCGTCCACCCCGGCGACCCGCCGTCCGGCGCCGTCGCGGCCGGCGACGGCCACCCCCTCGCCCAGCCCGTCGCCGTCACCGCCCGACCGCCGCCCGCGGTACCGGGTCAACGCCGAGGGCGGCGACGTGATCGTCGCCTACTCGCCGACCCGGGTCGACGTGATCGACACCGACCCCGTGCCGGGCTACGTGGCCAGCGCGACCCGGCGCAGCAACACGCTGGTCGTCGTGCGGCTCGCCGGTCCCTCGCACGCCTCGGTCGTCACGGTGTACTGGAACGCCGGCCCGGGGGCGCAGATCGTCGAGGAGTTCGGCGGCTGAGCCCGGCTCAGGGCGGCGCGGACGACGACGTCACGGGGGAGCGGCGGCCGGCGGTGATCGCGTGGCCGGCCTTGTGCTCGTACATGGCCGCGTCCGCTTCGGCGATCAACGCGGGAAAGGCCCGGTCGCTGTCCGCCGGTCGCGCCGACGCGCCGATGCTCGCGCCCACCTGCACCGTTCGATCGCCGATCCGGACCGGCCGGGAGACGGCGTCGGCGAGCCGGGCGGCGACGTCCCCGGCCTCGCGGGCGCCGGTGCCGGCGAGCACGACGACGAACTCGTCACCGCCCAGGCGCCCGGCGACGTCACCCGGGCGCAGCTCCGCGGAGAGCCGCCCGGCCACCTCCTGCAGGACCTGGTCCCCGGCGGCGTGTCCCAGGGTGTCGTTGACCGACTTGAAGCCGTTCAGATCGATCAGGAGCACGGCCATCGCCCGGCCGCCGTGCCGCGCCGCTTCCTCCTCCAGGCCGGAGCGGTTGAGCAGGCCGGTCAGATCGTCGTGGCGGACCCGCTCCAACAGGGCGCGACGGGCCGCCTGCAGGTCGTGGAACTGCCGCAGGTACGACGTCGCCTGGGTGCCGGAGATCAGCGCGATCATCAGATGCACGCTGACCGCGAAGGGGACACCGGCGGGACGGGCGGGAACAGCGCCGGCCGTCACGGCGACCACGTAACTGCCCGAGGTGACCAGCCAGACCGTCAACGCCCCGGGCAGTTGGTGCCGGACGGCCGCGGTCAGGATCGGCACGGCCAGGACGGGCCAGGCCACCGTGTCCTGGTAGCCCTCGAGCTGCAGCGCCGACGCGATGATCACCAGCGTGTCGAGCGCCACCTGGGTCGCGCTCAGCCGGCCGAAACCCCGCGCGGCCGGGTTCCTGAAGTTGCGTACCGACAGCGCGGTGGCCAGGATCATCAGGGCGGTGGCCAGCCCGCAGGTCGTCAGCGCGGAGGTCCGCTCGGGCGAGGCCGTGGCGTGCCAGACCCCGGCGGCGTAGACCGTGAGGCTCACGATCCCGACGCCGCGTGCGGCCATGGCGCCGCCCTCGATGGCGCGCCGGCGGCGCCGCAGCGCCGCGTCGACCACCGCTCTTTCCGAACTCAAGGTGATCTCCTGCCCCGCCCTGCCCACCGGTCCACGACCCGATCGACGGCCGGCCGCCGGACCTGAGCACACTGCGGGGAATCAGCGGCGGAACTTGTCCGAGACCGTGCGCAGTTGCTGGGACAGCTGGGACAGCTCCACGGCGGCCGCCTCGGTCTGGGTGGCGGCCTCGTGGGTCAGGGTCGTGGTGCCCGCCACCCGGGCGATCGAGTCGGACACCCCCGTCGCCGACGTCACCGCCGAGGCGATGCTGTCCACGATCTGGTGGGTCGAGCCGGTCTGGGCCTCCACCGCGGTGGAGATCGAGCGCTGCAGCTCGTCGATCCGGCCGATCACCGCGCTGATCCGGGTGATCGCCTCGAACGCCTGCGCGGTGTCGCTCTGCATGGCCGTCACCTTGGCCGCGATGTCGCCGGTGGCGGCGGCCGTCTCCCGCGACAGGTCCTTGACCTCGCCGGCCACCACGGCGAAGCCCTTGCCCTGCTCCCCGGCCCGGGCGGCCTCGATGGTGGCGTTCAGCGCCAGCAGGTTGGTCTGTTCCGCGATGGCCGTGATGATGCTGACCACCGCCGAGACCTCCTCGCTCGAGCTGCGGAGGCGGTCGATGGTGCGGTTGGTGGTGGCGGCCAGCCCCACCGCCTCCTTGGCCACCGTGTCGGCCTCGGTCACGGCCGAGGTGATGTCCTGGATCGAGCTCTCCAGCCCCCGGGCCGCCGTCGTGGTCCGGTCGACGCTGGAGGTCACCATGGCGATGTCGGCGTTGGCCGCGGCCGCCTCCGCCGATGCCGTCGCCGCGCCCTGGGCCAGCTGCCGGCTGGTCGCGGTCAGCTCCTCCGACGCCGCGGCCACCGAGCCGGCGTTGCCGCCGATGTCGAGCAGCGCCGCCCGCAGGGAGCCGACGATCGCGTTCAGGCTGGCGCCGAGCTGGGCCAGCTCGTCGCTGCCGGGCAGCGACGCGTCGACGGTCAGGTCGTAGGCCACCACGGAGCGCGCCGCGGCCAGGCAGTGGTCCATCCGGCGGGCGATCCGGCGGGCCAGCAGCAGGGCCGCGCCGCCCAGCACCAGGGCCGCCAGCACGCCGGTGACCAGGGTGAGCAGCTTCGCCCGGGTGGCGACGGCGTGCGCCTCGTCGTAGGACTCCCGGACCCGCTGCGTGATGGCGGCCTTGAGCGCGTCCAGCGCCTGGGCCGTCTTGGCGTCGACCGCGTCGTAGGCCGGCCGCGCCGCCAGCGCCCCGGCCCGGGTCGGGTCCGACGCGACCCGGCTGGCCAGCGTCACCATCCGCTGGCCGGAGGCGATCAGCTGGTCCAGCACCGGCAGGGCCGCGTCGGCCTGGGGCCGCAGCTGCGGGACGTAACGGATCACGTCGTCGATGCCGGCCCGGGCCTGCGCCACGTTGTCGCCGAGGCGGTCGAGGACGGTCTGGCGTTCGGTGGCGTTGTTGGTGACCAGGGCGGCCAGCACGTTGCCCCGGAACAGCGCCCGGGCCAGGTCGGCGGACTGCACCGCCTGCAGGGCCGCGGCGGAGTTCCGGGCGATCGCCTGCTGGCCGGCGCTGGCCGAGGTGCCGCGGTACCCGATCGCCCCGGCCGCGATGACCAGCACGAATCCGGCCACCGCGAGGCCGGCGATCTGGCGCCGAATGGTGAACGTCACGGGCCCTCCCTCACCGCAGGCTATCCAGAAAGTTCGGTGGAAAGCGCCGTTTTCCGGCTCAGTCGTACCGTCCGGACGCCGAACAGGGCGGTAAGCGTCCCGGGAGGTTCTGATGAGGCTCGTTCCGCTGTTGCTCAGCGTCGTGGTGACCCTGGCGGGCGCCGCCGGTTGCGCGGACGACACCGCCGAGGCCGGCCGGCCGGTGGACCGGCTGGCGGAGGCCCGGGCCGCGCTGCCCGAATCGATCAGGCAGGCGGGGGTGCTGATCGCCGGGACCGACCCCACGTTCGAGCCGATGACGTTCATGCAGGGCACCACCTTCGCCGGCCTCGACGTCGGCATCGCCGAGGCCGTCGCCGGCCGGCTGGGGCTCACTGTGCAGTGGCGCAGCGTCGGCTTCGGCGAGCTGCTCGACCAGGTGCAGGGTCACAAGATCGACATTTCGATCTCGTCGATGTTCGATCGCGCCGAACGGCAGAAGAAGGCCGACTTCGTCAACTACCTCAACGCCGGCACGTCGATCGTCGTCCCCAAGGGCACCGGGGACATCGGCGGGATGGCCGGGCTGTGCGGGCGCAAGGTCGCCGCCCAGCCCGACACCGTGTTCGTCGAGATGGCCGAGGCGCAGCGCAAGGAATGCCGCGGAAAGGGCCTGACGGTCGTCCTGTCGGACACCCCCTCCAAGATCGTCAGCGAGGGCCGGGCGCAGGCCGCCCTGAACGACTTCCCGATCGCCGCGCTCGACGTGGAGAAGCTGGCCGGCCTCGAGCTCTCCGGGCCGCAGATCGAGGCGATCCCGTACGGCATCGGCGTCGCCAAGGACCGGGTGGCCCTGACCCACGCCGTCCAGGCGGCGCTGTACTCGATCATCAACGACGGTTCCTACGACGCGCTGCTGGCCAAGTGGAAGGTCAAGGAGGGCGCGCTGCGGACCGGCGCCATCAACGGCGGCGCCTGAGCCGGCTCAGCGGATCGGCATGCCCGAGATGGCCCGGGAGATGACCAGCCGCTGGATCTCGGAGGTGCCCTCGAAGATGGTGTAGATCTTGGCGTCGCGGTACATCCGCTCGACCGGGTGGTCGCGCAGGTAGCCGGCCCCGCCGAGGATCTGCACCGCCTTCTCGGTGGTCGCGACGGCCACCTCGCCGGCCTTCAGCTTCGACATGGAGCCCTCGCCGGCGGTGAACGGCCGGTCGTTGCGGCCCATCCAGGCGGCCCGCCAGACCAGCAGCCGGGCGGCGTCGATCTCGGTCCGCATGTCGGCCAGGGCGAACGCGATCGCCTGGTTCTCGATGATCGGCCGGCCGAACTGGACCCGGGTCCGGGCGTACTCCAGGGCGTACTCGTAGGCGGCGCGGGCGATGCCGATGGCCTGGGCGCCGACGGCCGGGCGGGACAGCTCGAACGTGCGCATGGCGGCCTGGCGGCTGGCGCGCTGTCCCGAGCGGGCCCGGGCCAGCCGCTCGTCGAGCGCCTCCTTGCCGCCGAGCAGGCAGCTGCCGGGCACCCGTACCTCGTCGAGGAAGATGTCCGCGGTGTGCGAGGCCCGCAGGCCGAGCTTCCGCAGCTTCCTGGTGCCGGCCAGGCCCGGGGTGCCGGGCGGGACGACGAAGGCGGCCTGGCCGCGCGCGCCGAGCTCGGGGTCGACCGAGGCGGTGACCACGTGCACCTCGGCGATGCCGCCGTTGGTGGCGTACGCCTTCTGTCCGGTGAGGACCCACTCGTCCTTGGCCTGGTCGTAGCGGGCCCGGGTGCGCATCGCCGCCACGTCCGAGCCGGCCTCCGGCTCGGTGGTGCAGAACGCGCCGACCTTCGGGTCGGCGGCGTCGCCGAAGCACTGCGGAACCCATTCGACGAGCTGTTCCGGGGTGCCGGAGCCGTAGATGGCGGCGACCGCGAGCGCGGTGCCGGAGATCGCCATGCCGATCCCGGCGTCGCCCCAGAACAGCTCCTCGTTGGCCAGTGGCAGGGACAGGCCGGTCGGGTCGGACCACGTGTTGGCCAGGAACTCGAATCCGTAGAGGCCGATCTTCGCCGCCTCCTGGATCACCGGCCAGGGCGTCTCCTCGCGCTCGTCCCACTCGGCGGCGGCCGGGCGGACGACCCCCTCGGCGAAGCCGTGCACCCACTCCCGGAGGTCGCGCTGCTCCTCGTTCAGGTCGAGCCAGAACTCCATGGCGGCCAGGCCTCCGGTCGTCGACGGGATCTACCGGCCGGTAACATTACGGACCCGCAGGTACGCCCGCAAGCCTCGGCTTTACCGGTCGGCCGGTGTTGGGGAGAATCGTTCCCCGCCGATCCAGCCGACCGCGGGGACATTCATGCCGTTCGATGGTTTCATCTCCTACAGCCATGCCGCCGACGGGCGGCTCGCCCCCGCCGTCCAGCGGGGTCTGCACCGGCTGGCGAAGCCGTGGCACCGCCGCCGGGCGCTGTGGATCTTCCGGGACCAGACCGGGCTGGCGGTGACGCCGGCGCTGTGGAGCTCCATCCAGGAGGCGCTGGACGGCTCGCGCCACTTCGTGCTGCTGGCCTCGCCGGAGGCGGCCCGCTCACCGTGGGTGAACCGGGAGATCGAGCACTGGGTGGCCACCAAGTCACCGGACCACATCCTGCCGGTGGTGACCGACGGCGAATGGCGCTGGGATCCCGGCGCCCGGGACTTCACCGCCGACTCCACCGCGGTGCCGGCGGCCCTGCGCGGCGTGTTCACCGAGGAGCCGCTCTACCTGGACCTGCGGTGGGCCCGGCGGGACGTCCACCTGAGCCTGCAGCACGCCCGGTTCCGCGACGCCATCGCGCAGCTCGCCGCGCCCATGCACGGGGTCAGCAAGGACGACCTGGAGGGCGAGGACGTCCGCCACCACCGGCGGGCCCGGCGGTTGTCCGCGGTGGCGGTGGCCCTGCTGGTGCTGTTGAGCCTGGTCGCCTCGCTGACCGGGGTGGTCGCCACGCGCAACGCCGACCGGGCCAACGCCGCGGCGTCGGAGGCCCGGCTGCAGCAACGGGTGGCGACGGAGCAGCGCGGCACCGCCCAGCGTGCCACCGAGGAGTCGCAACGCCAGCAGGAGAACGCCCGGGTGCAGGAGGACCGGGCGCGCGACGCGGCGGCCGAGACCCGGCACCAGGCGCAGCTCGCCCGGCAACAGCAGGCGCTGGCCGAGGACGCCGCCGCCGAAGCGAAGCGGGAGCAGGCCGACGCCGAGCGGTACCGGGCCAATGCCGAGCGGCAGAAGGCCAACGCCGAGCAGCAGCAGGCGGCGGCCCGGGGAGCCACCGAGGAGGCGAAGCGGCAGAAGGCCAACGCCGAGCGGCAGCTGGCCAACGCCCGGCGACAGCAGGAGCTGGCCGACCGGGCCACGGCGCGGGCCAAGCAGCAGCAGAAGCTCGCCGAGCACCACCGCGAGCTGGCCCGGCAGGCCAACCAGGAGCGGTTGAAGCAGGAGAAGCTCGCCCGCGAGGCGGCCGAGGAGGCCCGCCGCCAGCGCGAGGAGACGGCGTTGCAGCAGCGCGTCGTGGCCGGCCGGCGGCTGCTGGGGCGGGCCCGCGCGATGATCGAGGACGACCCGAGGAAGGCCCTGATGCTCGGCGTGGCCGCGGAGCGCCTGCACTCCGACGCGCAGACCCGCGACCAGCTCAGCCACCTCGCGATGGCGACGCACTACGCCGGCGTCCTGGCCGACGTGACCGACGTGGCGCCGCTCGCCGGGACGGTGGTCGCGACCGCCGGCGCCGGCGGGACGGTGGCGCTGTGGAACGTCGCGGACCCGGCCGCGCCGGTCCGGCTCGGCTCGCTGCCGGCCGCCGGGACCGCGGACCGGACGCTGGCGGCGGCCCCGGACGGACGGACCCTGGCCGTCTTCGACGGGCGCTCGGAGGCGGTGCTCTGGGACGTGACGGACCCGGCCCGGCCGGTACGGACGGCAACGCTGCCCGACGCCGCCGGGATCGTGTCGGTGACGTTCAGCCCGGACGGGCACACCGTCGCCACGGGCAACCGCGACAAGGACACCACCCTGTGGAACGTCGCCGGGCCGGCGCCGGCCGTGCTGGCCACGCTGCCGGCGGCGCACCACCTGAAGTTCAGCCCGGACGGACGGATCGGCGTCACCAGCGGTGAGTCCGTCACCGTCTGGGACCTGGCCGACCCGGCCCACCCGGTGCGGGGCGCCACGCTCGCCCTGCTGTTCGGCGACAACCAGCCCGACGCGGCCATCGAGTTCAACCCGAAGCTGCCCGTGGTGGCCGTCGAGGGACCCGGCGACTACGTGTGGCTCTGGGACCTGACCGACCCCGCCGAGCCGCGGCAGGGTTTCTCGCAGCTCGCCGGCTCCGGCGTGGCCCATCTCAGCGCGATGGCCTTCAGCCCGGACGGGAACACGCTGGCCCTCGGCGACACCGACGGGACCACGGCGTTGTGGAGCGTCAGCGCCGAGAGCGACCGGCTGGCGTGGCTGCCGACGCTCGTGGCCACCCTGACCTCCCGGGGCGGTCCCGTGCGGTCGATGGCCTTCAGCCCGGACGGGCGGACGCTGACCACCGCCGGCGACCGCCGCACGGCCACGCTCTGGAACCCCCGGGGCCGGTTCGCCCGGGAGGCGGTCGCCGACCTGCCCGGGCCGTGGCCCGGCCGGATCGTGGGCCTGGACTTCGGACCGGACGGCCGCTCGCTGATCGCCGCCGGCCGGACGGGCACGGCGGTGCGGTGGGACCTGACCGGACCGGCCGGCCCGTCCCGGCGCGACCCGCTGCCGTTGCACAGCAGCAAGGTCGACGGCATGACCCTCAGCCGCGACGGCCGCACCCTGGCCGTCCTGGGCGCGGACCGGGCGGTGACCGTGCTGGACCCGACCCGGCCGGCCGACGCCGCGCCCCTGGCCGTCATCACCGAGGACGGCGGCCCCGTGTACGCGCTGACCTTGAGCCCGGACGGGCGCACCCTGGCCATCGGCCACGGCGAGGGCAAGACGACGCTGTGGGACCTCGCCGACCGGCAGCGGCCCGCGCTGCTCGCCACGCTCGCCCTGCGCGAGATCGTGACGGCTGTCGCGTTCAGCCCGGACGGGCGCCTCATGGCCGTCGGCGAGGGCTACAACATCTCGATGTGGGACCTGACCGACCGGTCCGCCCCGGCGCGGCTCACGTCGATCCCCCTCACGGACGGGTCCAGCTACAACGCCGGGGCGCTCGCCTTCAGCCCGGACGGGCGCACCCTGGCGGCCGGCACCGACAACGCCGGGGGAGCGGCGATGCTGTGGGACGTCGCCGACCCGGCCCAGCCCAGCCGGATCGCGATCCTGACCGGACACACCAACCAGGTGCTCTGGGTGGCGTTCACCCCGGACGGGCGCGGCCTGGCCACCGCCAGCCTGGACAACGCCCTGATGCTGTGGGACATCGCCGAACCCGGCACCCCGGTCCGGTTCGCCACGATCAAGAAACCCGGCCTGCAGACCTACAGCGTCGCGCTGAGCCCCGACGGGCGCACCGTGGCGGCCGGCGGCACCTTCAACGCCCCGAGCAAGACCGTGACGCTCTGGGACACCACGGTGCCGGAGGAGCTGTCCGCCGACCCGGTCAGGCACGCCTGCGCGGTCAGCGGGCGCGGGCTCAACGCCGAGGAGTGGAGCCGCTACGTCCCCGAGCTGCCGTACCGGTCCACCTGTTGACGAGGCCAATGGCGACCGGGTGCGGTCCTTCGGCCCCTTCGCGGCGCCCGGCCCGGCGGGCGAGCATGGCCTGGGGGTGATCGATGTGTCGGGAACGAGTTCCGCCGCCGCGACCGACGGCGCGGCCGGTGTCCGCATCCCCCGCGACCGGGAGGACGACTACACCCCGGCCATGGCGGACCGGCGCCGTGCCATGCTCACCGGGCTGACCGGCGCCGACCTCTCCGGCGTCGCGGGCGCGCCGTTCGACCCGGCCCTGGCCCGCGGCAACGTGGAGAACTTCATCGGCGTCGCCCAGGTCCCGATCGGCGTGGCCGGGCCGCTGCGCATCCACGGCGAGCACGCCCGCGGCGACTTCATCGTGCCGCTGGCGACCACCGAGGGCGCGCTGGTCGCCAGCTACAGCCGCGGGATGCGGCTGCTGACCGGGTGCGGCGGCGTCACCACGACGATCGTCGAGGAGTCGATGCAGCGCGGGCCGGTCTTCTCGTTCGCCACCGCCGCGGCGGCGCGCGACTTCGGCGCCTGGGTCACCGGACGGTTCGGTGAGATCAAACGGGTGGCGGACGGCACGAGCCACCACGCCCGCCTGCGGGACATCGACCAGTTCCAGGTCGGGCCGCTGCGCTACCTGCGGCTGAACTTCACCACCGGCGACGCCGCGGGGCAGAACATGACCAGTCGGGCGACCGCCGCGGCCTGCGAGTGGATCGCGGCGCACCATCCCGCCCGGCCGGCGTACCTGCTGTCGGGCAACATCGACACGGACAAGAAGCACTCGCACATCAACACGCTGCTCACCCGCGGCCGCCGGGTCGTGGCGGAGGCGGTGCTGTCGCGTACGGCCCTGCGTGCGGCCATGGGTGTCGACACCGCCGAGCTGTTCCGCTGGCGGCAGGCCGCCGCGACCGGCACGCTGCTGGCGGGCGCGGCCGGCAACGGGGCCCATGCCGCCAACGGGCTGGCCGCGCTGTTCATCGCCACCGGGCAGGACGCCGCCAACGTCGCCGAGTCGCACGCCTCCCTGACCTACACCCAGCTGCTGGACTCCGGCGACTACTACTGGTCCGTGACGCTGCCCGCCCTGATCGTGGCCACCTGCGGCGGCGGGACCGCCCTGCCGACCCAGCGCGAATGCCTCGCGCTGCTGGGCTGCGCCGGCCCGGGCCACGCCCGCAAGCTCGCCGAGATCTGCGCCGCGACCGTGCTGGCCGGCGAGATCTCGCTGGCCGCGGCGGTGGTCCACGGCGACTGGGTGTCCGCCCACGAGCGGCTCGGCCGCAACCGGCCCGGCGCCGGATAGCGGACGGTCACCTCCCGGGCGGGCGCGTGCGGGACAGCTCGCGGTCCGCCGGGTCGCGGGCGGAGACGATCGGCGGCTGGCGCGCGGACCAGACCACCACCAGGCGGCCGTGGCCGGGCACGACCAGCCGGCGGCGGCCGTCGACCACGACCGTCGTCACGGCCCCGCCGACGAGCAACTCGGCGGTGCGGATCCAGGCCGGCCGGTGCGCGTGGTCCCGGACGGACGAGCCGCCCGTCGCCTCGATCCCGGCCGGCGCCAGGTCGGCCCGGTCCCGCAGGAAGGCCTCGGCCGACCACCGTTCACCGGCGCTCGAGCCGCCGCCGCCCGTGTAGCGCCAGCCGGCCTGTCCGTCGTACACCAGAATGTGGGTCTCGTCCCAGTAGCAGGAGACTCCCCGGCGCACGAACCGGGCGGCGGCGATATCGCCGTCGACGTCCACGGCCAGCGGCGCGAAGCGCCGCCGGCGGCTCAGCGACACCGGCCGGGCCGGCAGGCCCCCGGCGATCAGCTTGCGGCTCTCCGCCTCGCGGTCGTACGCCATCAGGGGACGATATGCCCGCCGGCGCACCGGCACCCGCGCGCCACGGTGCCGATCGCCCGGCCGGCTCGTTGATCATCTCGTGAACCGTGATGTCGTGTTGTCGCCGCGGCCGACGGCCGTCCGGGTCGTGCCGGCCCGGGTGTGCGGCGGGGTGCTGGCCGGGCTGGCGGGCGCCATGGGAGTCCTGCTCGCCCTGCCCGCGAGCTGGAGTGACTACCCCGATCGGTACCCCGGCTTCCGGCTCGGCCTGCCCTGGCAGACGCCGTACCCGTCGATGTTGCCCGCGCTGATCGCGGCGCTGGCCGTCGCCGGTGTCGTCGCCGCCGTCCGGCCGGCGGCCGCGCGGGCCGTGGCGGTGGTCGCCGCCCTGGCTGGCCTGCAGGCCGCCGGCATCGCCGTGGTCGCCCGGCGGGACTGGTGGAACTTCGCCGGCGCGGACGGCGCCAGCCACCAGCGGGCCGCCGCCGGATCGCTGCTGGCGGCGGTGCTGGCGGTCGTGGCGGTCGCCGTGGTGGTGGTGAGCGTGCTGCTGTACCGCACCGGCCGGGGCCGGCAGCGGCCGCTGCGGTGGCAGGTCGCCGGCGGTGTCGTCGCCGGCGTGGTGGTCGCGGTCGTGGTGCCGGCGCTGCTGTGCGCGCACTGGTACTACACGAGCGTCACGGCGTTCGGGCAGTTCGCGTTGTGGTGGTCGCTGCCGTGGGGGGCCGGGCTGGTCGCGGCCGGTACGGTGCCGGATTCGGCCGCGCGGCAGACGGCGGTGCTGAGCGTGCTGGCGTCCGTGCTGCTCGCGGTCTTCTGCCTGGCCGCGCCGACCGTGTTCGGCTTCGGGGTACGTCTGCCGGACTAGGGTCGGGTGTCCTTTTGCGCCGAACCGGGCAGCTCGGCGGATCACGGGATGCCGATGGGCCGCGGCTCCGGTAGACAGTACCCATGGTGCTGGTGCATGTCGTACCCTCCAGCCGCCGCCCGGTGTCGCGTCTGGAGACCGTCATCGAGGCCGAGCGCTACGCCCGCCTGCGCACGACCGCGGACGGCTTCCGGCGCCGGTTCGCCGGCCGGACCATCTGGAACGTGAATTCCACCGCCGTGGGCGGCGGCGTGGCGGAGATGCTGCAGGGCCTGGTCGGCTACGTCGAGGACCTCGGCATCGCGATCCGCTGGCTCGTCATCCACGGCGACGCCGACTTCTTCTCGATCACCAAGCGCCTGCACAACGCGGTGCACGGCCACGGCGACCCGGCCGGCCTGGACGCCGCGGCCGCCCATCACTACACGCACGTGCTGACCGCGAACGCCGTGGAGCTGCTCGACCACGTGCGGCCGGGCGACATCGCGCTGCTGCACGATCCGCAGACGGCCGGGCTGGCCGCGCCGCTCGCCGAGGCCGGCGCCACCGTGGTGTGGCGCTGCCACATCGGCGCCGACCGGCAGACCGGCGTCACGGAGGCCGCCTGGGAGTTCCTGCGGCCGTTCCTGAGCGCGGCCCACGGCTGGGTGTTCAGCCGGCGGGCGTACGCCCCCGACTGGCTGGATCCGGGGCGGGTGTGGGTGGTACCGCCGTCGATCGACCCGTTCTCCACCAAGAACGCGGACCTCGACGCCGACACGGTCCGCACGGTCCTGGCGACCATCGGCGTGCTCGACGTGCCGCCCGCCGGCCCGCCCGCCCGGTTCGGCCGGCGGGACGGCACCGTCGGCGAGGTCGTCCGGCCGGCCGCGGTCGTCGCGGACGGCCTGCCCGGCCCGGACGACGAGTTGGTCGTCCAGGTCTCCCGCTGGGACCGCCTCAAGGACATGACCGGGGTGATGCGCGGCTTCGCCGACCACGTGGCCGACCACCGCCCCCGGTATCTGGCGCTGGTCGGTCCCGCGGTGACCAACGTGGCCGACGACCCGGAGGGCGCCACCGTCTACGCCGACTGCCTGCTGCAGTGGCGGGCGCTGCCACCCGCGGCCCGGGCCCGCACGCTGCTGGTGACCCTGCCCCTCGACGACACCGACGAGAACGCCACCATGGTCAACGCCCTGCAGCGGCACGCGAGCGTGGTGACGCAGAAGAGCCTGGCGGAGGGTTTCGGGCTCACCGTGGCCGAGGCGATGTGGAAGGGGCGGCCCGTGGTCGGGTCCGCGGTGGGCGGCATCACCGACCAGATCGCCGCCGGGACGGGGGTCCTGCTCGACGACCCGACGGACCTGGCCGCGTTCGGCGCGACCGTGCGGCACCTGCTCGACCACCCGGAGGAGCGCGCCCGCCTGGGGGCCGCGGCGCACGACTACGTCCGCGCCAACTTCGTCGGCGACCTGCACCTGCTGCGCTACGCCGAGGTCTTCGGCGCCCTGGCCCCGGTCGGCCCGGCGGCGCGCTGAGCCCGCTGCCGGGAGGGGCCGCGGTGGCGTCCGGCCCGGACCCGCGGGTCCTTCGGCTCTGGCCGGCGGCGCGGGCCCCGGCCGATGGTGGGCGGTGGGTACGGTGTGGACGGAGGTGCTGCCCCCATGGCGGACGTCGATGTCGGCCTGCCGGACGGCCGGACCATGCTGGCGCTCCTGCCGCTGGCCCTGGTCGTGCTGGGCCTGGTCGCCTACAGCCTGGTCCGCCTGGCGTGCGCGCCCTCGGCGCCGTACCTGCCGAAATGGCTGTGGGCCGCGATCATGCTGGTGAGCATGCCCTGGGGAGCGATCGCCTACCTGCTGCTGGCCCGCGGCGATGTGCCGGCCCCGCCGGTCGCGGCGGCCACGCCCGTCGCACCCCCGGAGGAGAGCCGGCCGCCCCCGGTCGCCGCGCCGGTCGTGGCGGCGGCGCCGGACCCCGCCACCGCGGTGGCGGTCTCCACCCGCGGCCTGACGCGCGACTACGGCGGCGGTGCCGGTCTGTTCGATGTGAATCTCGCCGTCCCCCGCGGCGCGGTGTACGGGCTGGTCGGTCCCAACGGCGCCGGCAAGAGCACGCTGTTGTCCATCCTCACCGGACTGCGTCGCGCCGACAGCGGCTCGGTACGCCTCGACGTGCCCGCCACCGCGCTGGCGGTGTGTCCCGACGTCCCCGAGTTCGACCCTTGGCTCACCGCCTTCGAGGTGGTGGACTTCGCCCGCAGTTACGTGGCCCCCGGCCGGGGCCCGGACGCCGTCCGGCGCGCGCTGGCCGACGCCGGCCTCGCCGAAGTGGCCGGCCGGCGGGTGGGCGGCTTCTCCCGGGGCATGACGCAGCGGCTCGGGCTGGCCGTGGCCCTCGTCGGCGATCCCCGGGTGCTGCTGCTCGACGAGCCCACCTCGGCTCTCGACCCGGCCGGCCGGGCCGAGATGCTCGACCTCGTCGCCGGCATGCGCGGGCGCCGCACGGTGATCTTCTCCAGCCACATCCTGGCCGACGTCCAGCGGGTCGCCGACGTCGTCGGCGTGCTGCGGGCCGGCCGGCTGCTGTTCCAGGGCCCGACCCGCAGCCTCGTGGAGGAGCACCTCGACCCGCGGTGGCTGCTCCGGCTGACCGGGCCCGTCGACGAGGTCGTCGCCAAGCTGCGTGGCCGGTCCTGGGTCCGCCGGGTCGACGTGCTCGACGGGGCCCGGATCCGCGTCGAGGCCGACACGGTCCGGCACGGCGAGTACGGCATCCCCGAGGTCGTGGCGTCCTGCCGCGCGGGCCTGGTCTCGTGCGAGCCGGTGGCGGCCGACCTGGAGAGCGCCTTCCTGGCCCTGACCGGGCCCGGCGGACAGGAGGCCCGGCGATGACCACCGACACCCTCCCGGCGCGGCGCACCCGACGCGACCGGCCCATGTCGCCGTGGCGGCTGGAGTGGCTGCGGATGACCCGGTCCGGTCGGGGCCTCGCCCTCGTCGCGACGTACGCCTTCTTCGGTTTCGCCGGCCCGCTGCTGGCGCGGTACATGGCCCAGCTCGTCGGGCTGTCGTCCGCCGGGGTGACCATCGTGGCCCCCGCGCCGAAGCCGGCCGACGGCATCGTCAACTACGTCGGCCAGGGCAGCCAGACCGGCATGATCGTGCTGATCGTCGTGGCCGCGGGCGTCCTGACGTTCGACGCGCACCGGGGCCTGGCCACCTTCTACCGCACCCACGCCGCCGGGCCGTTCGCCCTCATCTGGCCCCGGTTCGTCGCGACCGTGACGGTGGCGATCGCGGCGTACGCGCTCGGCACCGCGGCGGCCTGGCTGGAGACCACGATCCTGCTCGGTCCGCTCCCGGCCGGGCGGGTCCTGCTGGGCGTCGGGCTGGAGGCGGTGTTCCTGACGTTCGCGCTCGCCGTGGTGGCCGCGGCGTCGACGACGGGCCGCAGCACCCTGGCCACCGCCGGGGTCTCGCTGGCCGTCCTGCTGGTCGTGCTCCCGGTCGTGGGCCTGGTGGGACCCGTCGGCGACTGGTTGCCGACCCAGCTGCTCACCGCGCCCGCCGCGCTGGTCACCGACGCCGGCGCGGGTGACTTCTGGCGGCCGATCGGGGTCGCCCTCGTCGCGACCGCCGCCCTGCTCGCCCTGGCCGTGCGCCGCAGCGGCCGGCGAGACCTGTGAGCTTTCGTGGCAGGGAGTCCGCCCGGGGAAAACCGCCCGGCCCACCCGCCGGCGCTGATCGGCCGGCGGGTGCTCTCCCGGCGGAGGAGGGTCAGGCGGTGATCCGGTCGAAGGCGTTCCAACCGGCCCCGATCTGCCGGCTGGAGTTGAAGGGCACGCCGTCGTCCCGGACGATGTTGTTGGCGTACAGCCACAGCGAGCCGTCCGGCTTGGTCGCCACCAGGTCGGCGAAGCCGTCTCCGGTCACATCCGTGCCGGTGATCCGGTTGACGGTGTTCCAGCCGGCGCCGATCTGCCTGCTGGAGTTGTAGGGCACGCCGTCGTCGCGGACGATGTTGTTGCCGTAGAGCCAGAGCGAGCCGTCCGGTTTGGTGGCCACCAGGTCGGTGTAGCCGTCTCCGGTGACGTCGGCGCCGGTGATCCGGTTGACGGTGTTCCAGCCGGCGCCGATCTGCCGGCCGGCGTTGAACGGTGTGCCGTTGTCGCGGACGATGTTGTTGCCGTAGAGCCAGAGCGAGCCGTCGGGCTTGGTCGCCACCAGGTCGGTGTAGCCGTCACCGGTCACGTCCGCGGCGACCAGCCGGTCGAAGGCGTTCCAGCCCGCGCCGATCTGCTGGCCGGCGTTGAACGGCGTGCCGTTGTCGCGGACGATGTTGTTGGCGTACAGCCACAGGGAGCCGTCGGGCTTGGTCGCCACCAGATCCGTGTAGCCGTCACCGGTCACGTCCGCGGCGACGAGCCGATTGATGGCGTTCCAGCCCGCGCCGATCTGCCGGCCGGCGCTGTACGGCACGCCGTCGTCGCGGCCGATGTTGTTGGCGTACAGCCACAGGGAGCCGTCCGGCTTGGTCGCCACCACGTCGGCGAAGTCGTCACCGGTGACGCTCTGCCCGTTGCCCTGGGTGGGCGACGCGTTCCAGACCGCGTTCGCGATCGCCACCCCGTCGCCGGTGGCGTTGTCGTACGCCTGCGGGGTGGCGGACACCTGCACGTCCTGGCAGACCTTGCCGATCGGGTCGGTCGCCCAGGTGTCAGCGTCGACCCTGAGCATCTTGTCGAGGAACTTCCCCGTGGCGTACCCGGGATCCATGATCTGAGCGACCGTGCCCCAGCCCTGCGACGGCCGCTGCTGGTAGAGGCCGATGCTGTCGCGGTCGCCGTAGGTCAGGTTGCGGACCGTCGACTCCACGACGGTCGTGGTGACGGCGATCTGCGCGGCCCGCAGGCTCAGTCCGCGCTTCTTGACGGCGGCGGCGATCACCCGGGCGCAGGACACCCGGTAGGCGTTCATGGCGTTGTCCATCGGTCCGGTGAGCCGGGAGTTCAGCTCACGGGCGATCCGGGCGTCCGTGCTGGTGCTGCCGTGCGGGTCGCAAGGCTCCGTCGTCGCGGCGGCGGCGGGGCCGGCTGCGGCGACCGCGCCGGCCAGTGCGGCCAGGATGCTCAGGGCGGTGCCGAGGGGTATCAGCCTCGTGCGTGCCTTCATCGTGGGTTCCTTCACGGTGGGGCTGCGCCCGCCGGCCTGGGGGCCGGCGGGCGCAGGAGTGGGGGGATCAGGCGATGACGCGGTCGAAGGCGTTCCAGCCGGCGCCGATCTGCCGGCTGGAGTTGTAGGGCACGCCGTCGTCGCGGACGATGTTGTTGGCGTAC
>NZ_BOMQ01000012.1 GCF_016862275.1 Actinoplanes nipponensis
ACGCCGTCGTCCCGGACGTAGTTGTTGGCGTACAACCAGAGGCTGCCGTCCGGCTTGGTCGCCACCTGGTCGGCGAATCCGTCCCCGGTCACGTCGGCCACCAGGACACGGTTGAACGCGCCCCAGCCCGAACCGATCTGCCGGCCCGCGCTGTACGGCACGCCGTCGTCGCGGACGATGTTGTTGGCGTACAGCCACAGCGAGCCGTCCGGCTTGCTGCCCACGAGATCCGCGAAGCCGTCGCCGGTCACGTCGGGCACGGTGTTGCGGGTGGTGCCGTCCTCGACGATGTTGTCGTACCGGATCGGCGTGTAGGTCGCGGCGTCGCTCGACGACCAGGTGTCCTGGATGGTGCCGCGGCTGCCGGTCTGCTCCATGACCACCGGCCGGGTGTGGCCGGAGTCGGCCCACCGGACGAACAGCGCCACATGGTTGCTCACGCCGTCGTGCCGCAGCAGCGCGTCACCGGGTTGCAGGTCGGCACGCGAGATGGTGCGGGAGCGGCTGTCCAGGTTGCCGGTCCAGAAGGCGCTGCCGGCGCCGCCGAGACCCCAGGCCATCGAGACGAAGCCGGAGCAGTCGGTGCGGTAGTCGCCGTAGGTGTTGCGGTAGCAGCGACGCTGGCTGTACGGGATTCCGACGGTCAGCCAGCTGCGCGCCCGGTTCAGCACGTCCGCGCGGGTCATCGCCTTGTCCGAGCCGTTGGAGTCGCACGGCAGCGGGGTGGTCGGGACCGAGGTGACCGCGGCGCGCGCGACCACCTGGGTGCCCGGGTACGAGGTCAGCGGCGGGTCCCCGGGTACCACCGGATCGGCCGCCGTCGCGGGTGCGGCGCCGGCCAGGGCCAGCGGCAGGGCGACGGCCAGGGCCAGCCATCGCGAGAGGTGTCTGCGTTGCATCGTCGGTCTCCCCGTGGTCAATCGCGACCGTCGGCCGCGAACTGATCAGAGTCTGGGGAGTGCCGCTGACGCCGGACTGGAGGGACAACTCCCGTACCGATCCCGTACTACGCTTCCGCCGTCAGACCGAGACGACGGGGGTCGAAATGGACGGTCCGATGGGGATGAACCTCGCCCAGTTGTTGCGGAACGCCCGGCTGAGGCTCGGCCTGACCCAGCATCAGCTGGCCGCCCGGGCCGGGGTGAGCCTCGGCGCGGTGCGGGATCTGGAGCAGGGCCGCAGTGCCCGGCCCCGAACCGGCTCGGTGCGGGCGCTGGCTGACGTGCTGGGACTGAGCGACGAGCACCGCGCCCGGCTCGGCGGCCCGGCGCAGCCGCCCGCCGCGGAGCCGCCGGACGCGCCGGGGCCGGCCAGCATCGCAGTGCTCGGCCCGCTGGCGCTCACCCGGGCCGCGGCTCCCGTGCCGATGGGGGCCGGGCGCCATCGGGTGGTGCTGGCCCGGCTGGCGCTGACTCCCGGCCGCGCCGTCCGCCGGGACGAGCTCATCCGGCTCCTGTGGGGCGAGCAGGCGCCGCCTTCCGCCCACAACGTGCTCCAGACCCACGTCAGCCGGCTGCGCCGGTTGCTGCAGCCGGGCCAGGACGGCCCTCCGGTGCTGACCCTGTCGCCCGCCGGGTACCGGCTGTGGGCCGACGACGACCGGCTGGACCTGGCGGCCTTCCGGTCCCGGCTGGAGCAGGCCCGCGAGCCCGGCCTGGGCCCGCAGCGCCAGTTCGACCTGCTCGCCGACGCCCTGGATCTGTGGCAGGGCGACGATCCGGCCGAGGACGTGCCGGAGCTGCACGGCGATCCGTCGGCGGTCGCCCTGGTCGACGAGCGCGTCGACGCGGCTGTCCGGCTGGCCCGGCTCGGCGAGACCGTGCGCCGCGAGGCCGAGGTGCTGCCCCGGCTGCGCCGGCTGATCAACCGGCACCAATGGCACGAGGGCCTGCACGCGAGGCTGGTCGTCGCGCTCGCCGCCTCCGGTCAGCAGGCGGCGGCGCTCGACGTCTACGACGAGATCCGCCGCCGGCTCGGCGACGAACTGGGGGTGGATCCCGGCGACGAACTGGCCGAGGCGCGGCAGGCTGTGCTGCGACTGAGCCGCCGTGCGGGCGACCGGCCGGAGCCGGGCACCGGCCCGGCCGGCATCCCGTGGCAGGCTCCGGCCCCGCCGAGCGACTTCGTCGGCCGGAGCGCGCAGCGCCGCCGGCTGGAGCGGCTGCTGCGCTTCCCCGAGCCCGCGACGGGCGGCGCGGCGCCCAACACCGTGTGCGTGGTCTCCGGCATGGCCGGGGTCGGCAAGACCAGCCTCGCTCTGCGGGTGGCCCGCTCGGTCCGGCCCGACTTCCCGGACGGCCAGCTCCACCTCGACCTGCGCGGCGCCGACCAGCGGCCGGTCGCCACGCTGGAGGCGCTGGCCCGGCTGCTGCGCGGACTCGGCGTCGAGAGCCGCGCCGTGCCGGCCGACGTCGCCGAGGCCGCCGCAATGTACCGCACCGTCCTGGCCGATCGCCGGATGCTGGTGATCCTCGACAACGCCCGGGGCGCCGCCCAGGTTCGTCCCCTGCTGCCCGGTCCGGGCGGCAGCGCCGTCCTGGTCACCAGCCGCAACCAGTGCGCTGACCTCGAGGGCGCGGCGCTGGTCGCGGTGCCGGTGCTGACCCGCGACGAGGCGCTCGGCATGCTGGGCCGGCGCGACGGGTCCGGGGCGCGGACCGGCGACGGCGAGGCCGCGGTCGCCCTCGTCGAAGCCTGCGGCCGGTTGCCCATCGCGTTGCGGGTGGCCGCCGGCCGGCTCGTCACCCGGCCGCACTGGAGCATGCGGGACCTGCTCGACCGGCTCCTCGGCGAACAGCGCGGGCTCGCCGAGTTCAGCGTGGGCGATCTGGCCGTCACCTCGGCCTTCGAGCTGAGCTACCGGGAGCTCGGCCCGCCGGCCGCGGCGGTCTTCCGCGCGGCCGCCCTGGTCCCCGGGGCCGACTTCTCCGCGGACGCCGTCGCCGCCCTCCTCGGTGCCGAGCCGGCGCCGATCCAGGACGCGATCGACACGCTCGTCACCGAGAACCTGCTCCAGGCCGCACGCCCGGGGCGCTACCGGTACCACGATCTGCTGCGCCTGTTCGCCACGCAGACGGCCGCGGCCGAGCTCGGCGAGACGGACCGCGCCGCAGCCATCGGCCGGCTCCTCGACTGGTACCTGGCCCGGACGGCCGCGGCGATGCGCCTGGTCTACGCCGAGATGGTGCGGTTGCCGGTCGGCGCCGGCCTCGCCGCCGATGCCGGCTTCCCGGACCTTGCCGCCGCGGACGCCTGGCTCGACGACGAGCTGGGCGGCCTGGCCGCGGCGATCGACGAGGCCGCCACCGGGCCGCGGCGCGAACGGTCCTGGCAGCTCGCCGATCAGCTACGGGGCTACTTCTTCCTGCACCGGGACACCGTCACGTGGCTGCGGACCGGGCGGGCCGGCCTGGCCGCCGCGGAGGCGGCCGCCGACCGGCGGGCGCAGGCGGCGATGCACCAGACCCTCGGGCAGGCGCACTGGTCGCTCGGCCGGCATCACCGGGCGCTGGAGTCCTACCACGCCGGCGTGGCGGCGGCCCGAAGCTGCGGCTGGGTCCTCGGCGAGGCGTACCTGCTGCACAACAGCGGGCTGGTCCAGGCCGAGCTCGGGCGTCTGGACGAGGCGCGGGAGAGCTACGGGCAGGCTCTGCGGCTCGCCGACGGGCCCGAGTTCGCCCATGTCCGGGCGGCGACCCTGAACGACCTGGGCACGATGTGCGCCGAGCAGGGCCGGCTGACCGACGCCGTCGGACACTTCGAGGAGGCGCTCGCCATCAACCAGGGCGCGGCCCGGCGCCGGTCCGCGATGTCGCAACGGCTCAACCTCGGCATGGCGCTGCGCCAGCTCGAGGACTTCGAGACCGCCCGTGCGTACCTGGACACCGCCCTGAGCTACTTCCGCGAAGGCCGCGTCGCCGACGGGGAGATGTGCGCCCTCGACGAGCTGAGCCAGCTGTACGCCCAGCTCGGCGAGTGGTCGGCCGCCGTCGACGCCGGCACCGAGGCGGTGCGCCTGGCCGAGGAGTCCGACAACGCGCGCTTCACGGCGGCGCTGGCCAACACGCTGGGCTTCGCCCTGCTGGGCGCCCGAGCCGTCACGGATGCCCGGATCCGTTTCGAGCAGGCCCGCCGGCTCAGCCGGCAGCACGGCTTCCGGTACTTCGAGGCGCAGTCGGCTGTCGGCATCGCGGCCGCTCTGCTCCACGACGGCGACACCCCCGGCGCCGGCTCCGCCGCGGCGGACGCCTTGGCGACGACCCGCGCCCAGGGATACCGGACCCTGACCGGTGACGCCCTGCTCATGCTGGCCCGGGTAGCTGTCGTCCGGGAGGAGCCCGCGGCGGCCGCCGAGCACTGCCGGGGCGCCCTCGAGCAGTACGCGTCGACCGGGCTGCCGGGCAAGGTGCGGGAGGCCACCGCGCTGGCCGCGGACGTCGCCGCCCGCGCCGGCGGCGGTCGCCGGTAACGCCGTCAAGACTATTCACCGTTTCCCGGGAACGAGGGACGGAATGCCGGCCGGCGCCACTTCGAACACGCCGTTAAATAATTCGAGACATTGACGACATGGATTGGAAACATCTACCGTCCAGTCACGAGAGAGCGCTCTCACGGCCACGGGAAAAATGCTCGTACGACAGTGGAGGCGTGATGCACATGTCTGTCCGACGCGCGGCAGCCGGGAAACCCGGCCGCCCGACGTCCCGAAGCCTTACCGGCCGGACCCTGGTCCTGGCCGCGATCGCCTCCGTCACCGCCGGGCTCGCGGCGGTGGCCGTCACCACCACCGCCGAGGCGGCCACGGTCGGCGCGGGCAGCTACACCGAGACGCTGCCCGCCGGCGCCGCGCTGCCGGCCGGCTGCGGCACGCTGTCCACCAACCCCCGGCAGTTCCTGACCGCCGACGCGCCGGCCGGCCCCGTGCCGACCAACGACTGGTGGTCGTCGCTGGTGTTCAAGAAATTCGACTGCAGTTACAGCGAGAACCTGCACGCCCACCCGATCAGCTACGACACCACCGCGGGCGGGCTGGGTTTCTCCTACAACACCACGCCGCAGATCAGCGGTTCGGCCACCGGCGTCGGTGAATACCACTACGTCTACGCCGAGGACTTCACCGCCGGCGTGGCCGGGCTGAACGCGCCGAAGGTGCTCGTCGACGACTGGAGCGACTGGACGGTCACCCCGTACTGGAGCGACGGCGTGCGCACCATGCGGGCCACCATCGGGCACGGCCTGCCCTTCGCCTACTTCCAGGTCACCGGCGGCGACGCCCGGATCACCGCCAAGAGCACCCCGACGGTGTGGTCCAACAGCGGCGCGCGGATCGGCTACTCCGTCGCCGGCAAGGACTACGTGGCGTACGCCCCGACCGGCGCCACCTGGTCGGTCAGCGGCACCGTGATCAGCTCCGACCTGGCCGGCCGGGGCTACTTCTCCGTCGCCGCGCTGCCCACCACGCCGGGCACCGCCACCGCGGACAAGCTGGCCCTGGCCACTTCGTACGGCCAGTACGCGCACAACCACGTCACCGGCACCAAGCTGTCCTACTCCTACGACCAGGCGGCCGGTCGGGTCTCGACCACCTACGCGTACACCACCACGGCGCGGGAGGGCGGCGGCACCGGCACGGTCATCGCCCTGTACCCGCACCAGTGGCGGGCCCTGACCGGCGCCACCCCGATCGCGGCGACCTACGTGAGCGCTCGCGGGGCGATGAAGACGCTGGTCGGCCGGTCCTCGTACACCACCTCCGCGGTCTTCTCCGGGGTGCTGCCGGAGATCCCGGCGGTGGCCGACAGCGGCGGCGCCGACCTCGCCACGCTCAACGGCTACCTGGACCAGGTCAAGGGTGACCCGATGGACGTGCGCGGCAACGACACCTACTGGACCGGCAAGGGCCTCGGCCGCGCCGCGCGGATCGCCGAGATCGCCGACCAGGTGGGCCGCACCGACGTCCGCGACGCCGCGCTGGCCGCCGTCCGCGAGCGGCTCACCGACTGGTTCACCGCCACCGCGGGCAAGACCCAGCGGCTGTTCTACTACGACCGCAACTGGGGCACCATGATCGGCTACCCCGCGTCCTACGGCTCCGACCAGGAGCTCAACGACCACCACTTCCACTACGGGTACTTCATCGCCGCGGCGGCCACGCTGGCCAAGTTCGACCCGGCCTGGGCGTCCGGCGCCCGCTACGGCGGGATGGTGGATCTGCTGATCCGCGACGCGAACAACTACGACCGGGGCGACGCCCGGTTCCCGTACCTGCGGGACTTCGACATCTACGCCGGCCACGACTGGGCGGCCGGGCACGGCGCCTTCTTCGCCGGCAACAACCAGGAGTCCTCGTCGGAGGGCATGAACTACGCCAACGCGCTGATCCAGTGGGGGCAGGCGACCGGCAACACCGCGGTCCGCGACGCCGGCATCTTCATCTGGACCACCCAGTCCGCCGCGATCAACGAGTACTGGTTCGACGTCCACAACGAGAACTTCCCCGAGGCGTTCGGCCACGGCACGGTGGGCATGGTGTGGGGCGACGGCGGCGCGTACTCCACCTGGTTCACCGCGGCGCCCGAGATGATCCAGGGCATCAACATGCTGCCGATCACCGGCGGACATCTCTACCTCGGCAACGACCCCGCGTACGTACGGGCCAACTACGCCGAGGTGGTCCGCAACGCCGGCCACGAACCCACCGTCTGGTCGGACATCCTCTGGTCGTTCCTGGCCCTGGGCGACGGCGAGGCGGCGCTGGCCAAGTTCCGGGCGAACAGCGGCTACACCCCGGAGGAGGGCGAGAGCCGGGCGCACACCTTCCACTGGATCCGCAACCTGGCCGCGCTCGGCACCACCGACCCCGCGGTCACCGCGAACCACCCGCTGGCCCGGGTGTTCGTCAAGAACGGGGTCAGGACGTACGTGGCGTCCAACATCACCGCGAAGCCGCTGACCGTGACCTTCTCCGACGGCCGTACCCTCTCCGTGGCCGCCGGGAGGACCGCCACCGCCGGCGCCCTCACCTGGAGCGGCGGTGACGCCACCGGCGGCGGCGCCGATCCGACGCCGACCGGCACCACCCCCACCCCGACCGACCCGACCAGCAGCCCCACCCCGACGCCGACGGCCACCACCGACCCGACGCCGACCCCCACGGCCACCACCGACCCGACGCCGACCCCGACCACCCCGGGCGGCGCCCTCCGGTTCCTGCAGAGCGGGGGAGCGCTGGCCGGATCGGCGGGGACCGCCGGGACGGTGTCCGTGCCGAAGGCCACGCACGTGCCGGACGACCAGCCGCACGACCCGGTGACCTTCACCGCCACCGGCCTCACCCTGACCCACCGGGCCGGCGTGCCGACCACCTTCGACGTCGCGGTGGACGCCGGCGCCACCGTCGGCAACGCCACCCAGCTGCGGGTCTCGTACGACCTGACCGGCGACGGCAGCTTCGAGCGGGTCGAGACCTACCGCTACTTCGCCACCGACCCGGTGGCCGGCTGGGAGCGGTACCGGGAGACGGCCGGCCTGGCCGCGGCCACCGGGACGCCGGGCGACCTGGCCAACGGCACGGTCCGGGTGGAGATCTGGAACGCGATCGGCTCCGGCCCGTCCACCGTCTCGCTCGGCAGCCTGTCGACGGTGCAGCTGCCGTACCAGTGAGCTGACCGCACCGCCGACGACCGAGCAGCGCCGCGTGGCCCGATGCCGCGCGGCGCTGCCCGGCGGCGCGGCGGCCTACGATCACTGTCATGACGGGGGCCCAGCCGGGAGCCGTCCGGCACGACGCCGGCACGGGCACCTGGATCCTGTACGGGCGCAGCACGGCCTACGCGCTGCGCCTGGCCGCCGGCAGCGTCTGGCACGTCTGGTGGGGTCCGGCCCTGACGCCGGAGCAGGTGGCCGAGTTGCCGCTGCCCCGGCGTGACCACGACGACGTCCTCGGCGAGGAGCTGCCCGGCGAGGGCGGGGAACGGTTCGGCCCGCCGTCGGTGCAGGTGTCCTTCGCCGACGGCACCCGGGCCGTCGAATGGGTGCCCGCCGGCCATCACATCGACGGCGGCCACCTGTGCGTCGCCCTGGCCGACCGGCACTACCCGCTGCGGCTGGAGCTGCACTACCGGGTGCGCCCCGACACGGACGTGATCGAACGGTGGACGCGCGTGCACCACACCGGCGGGGCGGAACCCGTCTCGGTGACCACCCTGGACGCCGCGAGCTGGACCCTGCCCGCCCACCACGTCCACCGGCTCAGTCACGTCGGCGGCGAGACCACAGTGGAGTTCCAGCTGCAGCGCACCGTCCTGCGCACCGGGGAGTTCACGCTGACGAGCCGGCGCGGGGTGACCCGGCACGAGGTCAACCCGTGGCTGATGGTGGATCAGGGCGACGCCACCGAGGAGCACGGCCGGGTGTGGTCGGTCGCCCTGGCCTGGAGCGGCAGCTGGCGGATCACCACCAGGCGGACCCTGGCGGGCAACGTGACCGTCAGCGGCGGCCCCGGCCACGGCGGTCCGCCCTGGCTTCTGCGGCCCGGCGAGACCGGCGAGACCCCCGTCTTCGCGGGCCTGTACAGCGACGGCGGGTTCGGCGCGGCCAGCCGGCAGTGGCACGCGTACATCCGCGGGCACGTGCTGCCCGCGGCCGACGAGGTCCGGCCGGTGCTCTACAACTCCTGGGAGGCGTGCGGCTTCGCCGTCGACGAGCCGGGCCAGCGCGCGCTGGCCGGGATCGCCGCCGGGCTGGGCGTGGAGCTGTACGTGGTCGACGACGGCTGGTTCGGCGCCCGGACCGACGACCGGGCCGGGCTCGGTGACTGGTGGCCGAACCCGGCCCGGTTCCCCGACGGGCTCGGCCCGCTCATCGCCGAGGTGCACCGGCTCGGCATGCGGTTCGGGCTGTGGGTGGAACCGGAGATGGTCAACCCGGACAGCGAGCTGTATCGCCGCCGTCCCGACTGGGTGCTGCACATGGACCACCGCCGCCGCACCGAGATCCGGCACCAGCTGGTGCTGAACCTGGCCGATCCCGAGGTCGCGGAGTGGACGCACGCCTGGCTCGACCGGCTGCTCACCGACCACGAGATCGACTACCTCAAGTGGGACTCGAACCGCGCCTTCACCGAGGCCGGCTGGCCGGGCGCCGCCGACCCCGGGCGCCTGCTCCTGGACCACACCCGCAATCTGTACGCCATCATCGACCGGCTGCGCGCCGCTCACCCGCGGCTGCGGATCGAGGCCTGCGCGAGCGGCGGGGGACGCGTCGACCTGGGCATGCTCGGCCGGGCCGACCAGACCTGGCCGTCCGACAACACCGACCCGGTGGACCGCATCGCCATCCAGGAGGGCTACGGGCAGATCTACCCGCCGGCCACCATGGGCGCGTGCGCCGGCGACAGCCCGAACGTGGTCACCGGCCGGGCCGCCTCGCTGCGCTTCCGGCTCCACGTCGCCATGGCCGGCGTCCTGGGGCTCAGCGGCGACCTGCGGGCCTGGCCGGAAGCCGAGCGGCGCGAGGCGGCCGACCTGCTGGCCGCGTACCGCCGGATCCGCCCCGTCGTCCAGCACGGCGACCTGTACCGGCTGCGGCCCGCGGCGCTGGACCGGGCGACGGTGGTGCAGTACGTCGGTGCGGACGCCGGCGAGACCGTCGTGCTGGCCTGGCGGGCCGTCACCCGGCCGCGGGAGGTCGACGTCCCGCTGGTGCGCCTGCGCGGGCTGGACCCGTCGGCCCGCTACCGCGACGTGGAGCGGGGCGTGCTCGTCGACGGGGCGGTCCTGATGCACGCCGGGCTGGATCTCGCGCTGCCCCCCGGCGACCAGGCCAGCGTCCTGTGGCACCTGCGCCGCGTGCGCCGATGACCTCGCCGGCCCCCGCGCGCCGGGTCCGCAACCAGGTGCAGCTGATCGCCTACGCCGACCGGCTCGGCGGTTCGCTGCCGGCGCTCGGCCGCCTGCTGGCCGGGCCGCTCGCCGGCCTGTTCGGCGGGGTGCACGTGCTGCCGTTCTTCGACCCGTACGACGGGGCGGACGCCGGCTTCGACCCCGTCGACCATCTGGCCGTGGACCCCCGGCTCGGCGACTGGGCGGACATCCGGCGGCTCGGCCGCGGGCTGGACGTCGTGGCCGATCTGATCGTCAACCACGTGTCCGACCGGTCCCGGGAGTTCCGCGACGTGGTCGAGCGGGGTGACCGGTCCCCGTACGCCCCCATGTTCCTCACCTACGACCGGGTCTTCCCCGGCGGAGCGACCGAGCGGGACCTGGTCCGCATCACCCGTCCGCGCCCCGGCCTGCCGTTCACCCCGATGGTCCTGGGCGGGCGCCGGCGGCTGGTGTGGACCACGTTCACCGGTCATCAGGTGGACCTCGACGTCAGCCACCCCACCGCCCGGCGTCATCTCGACGAGGTGCTCCGGCGCCTGGCCGGCAACGGCGTGGCGATGGTCCGGCTCGACGCGGTCGGCTACGCGGTCAAGACGGCCGGCACCTCCTGCTTCCTGACCCCGGAGACCATGGCGTTCCTCGACGAGATCGCCGGGCGGGCGCGCGAGCTGGGGCTCGAGGTCCTGGCCGAGGTGCACGCCCACCGGCGGTTCGCGCTGGCGGCCGCCCACCGGGTGGACCGGGTCTACGACTTCGTGTCCGCCCCGCTGCTGCTGCACGCCCTGTTCACCGGTGACGCCGCCCCGCTGCGCGAGTGGCTGGGCCGCCGTCCCGGCAACTGCGTCACCGTGCTCGACACGCACGACGGCATCAGCCTGGTCGACGCCGGCCCGGGACCGGAGCGGGGGGACTCCGGGCTGCTGTCGGCGCGCCAGGTGGCGGCGCTGGTGCAGACGATCGACCGGAACAGCGGGGGCACGAGCCGGGTCAGCACCGGGCCGGGCGGCGGGCCGTACCAGATCAGCTGCACCGCCTACGACGCGGTCGGCCGCGACGACCGGCGCTATCTGCTGGCCCGCCTGGTGCAGCTGTTCCTGCCCGGCCTGCCGCAGGTCTACTACGTCGGCCTGCTCGCCGGCGGCAACGACCCCGGTGCGCTCCCGGCCGGGGACGCCCGGGAGATCAACCGGCGCCGGTACGCCGAAGCCGAGGTCGCCGAGGCGCTGCGCCGGCCGGTCGTGCGGGGCCTGACCCGGCTGATCCGGCTCCGCACCACGCACCCGGCGTTCGGCGGCGACTTCACCGTGGGCGAGGCCCTGGCGGGGGAGCTGCGCATGGCGTGGCGGGCCGCGGACGCCCGGGCCGAGCTGTGGGTCCGCTTCTCCGCCGGCGCCTACCGGCTGACCCTGAGCGGTCACGGCGCCGCCGAGGTCCTGACCGACAGCTGACGCCGCGCTCGATCCGGGAAACCGGAGGGTGGCGAGCCGCCGGAAACCGAGCACAATGTCCGGTCCTCGCCGGCAGAAGGGCCGGATCACGGCATGACCCCGCGGCGAAGGGTGCCGTAACGGTTTTCCGGTCTCTTTAGCAAGAATTGTTGGGGCCCGGATTCATGGTCAGGAAATGCTGGCGTAATGGCGGTGACATAGCTAGGGTTCGATCTGGAAGCGCTCCCATGGAATGGTGTCGCTCGCATAGTCAGCACATCGTGGAGGACGCCATGGCGAGTGCCGGAGGGAATCGGCGACGGGCCGGGCGATGGCGCGCCGGCCCGGTGACGGTCACCCCCCTGGTCGCGCAGGCGGGTTCGACCCTTGCCGCGGAGGCGGGCCACACCTCCCGCAATGTCGGCATCGGCGGCACCGGGCCGGTCACCGGCATCGTGCTCATCAAGGCCCGGCGCGATCTGGCCGACGGGCGCACCGATATCGGCCGGGCACACCTCCGCGGCGACCCGGCGGCCGGCTGACGGCACCACCCTCCCGATTCATCCGGGGCAGACGTCTTCCCGAAATTGTGAACGTTAACTATCAGCTCGATCCGACGGCGAGGAGCGGCAAAGTGAGCGCACGCGGCACATTCCCGGCAAGGCTCCGGCGACGCGGGTATGCGGCGGTCGCCGCTGTGCTCGCGCTGGTCACCGGGGTGGCGGTCACCGTCTTCGCCGCCCCGGCGGCGTCGGCCGCCACGGTCGACCCGAACGCCTGGTACGTGTTGGTCAACCGCAACAGTGGCAAGGCGCTGGACGTCTACAACCTGGCGACCACCGACGGCGCACGGATCACGCAGTGGACCCGTAACGACGGCAGTCAGCAGCAGTGGCAGTTCGTCGACTCCGGTGGCGGCTTCTACCGGCTCAGGTCGCGGTTGTCCGGCAAGGTGCTGGACGTGGCCAACCGGTCCACCGCGGACGGCGGTGCGGTCGTGCAGTGGACCGACAACAACGCGGTGAACCAGCAGTTCAGCATCCAGGACATCGAAGGCTACGTGCAGCTGATCAACCGCAACAGCGGCAAGGCGGTGGAGGTGCAGGGCGCCTCGACGGCCGACGGCGGCAACATCGTGCAGTACAGCGACTGGAACGGCGCCAACCAGCAGTGGCAACTCGTCCCGGTCGGCTCCGGAACGCCCCCGACCGGACCCACCACGCCGCCGGCCGGCGGGAGCTTCACCAATCCGGTGGTGTGGCAGGACTTCGCCGACGGCGACATCATCCGGGTCGGTGACGCCTACTACTACTCGGCGTCGACGATGCACTACTCGCCCGGCGCGCCCATCCTGCGCTCCTACGACCTGGTGAACTGGGAGTTCGCCGGGCATTCGGTGCCGCGCCTGGACTTCGACTCGGGCGCCTACGACCTCAGCGGCGGACGGGCGTACGTCAAGGGCATCTGGGCCTCGGCGTTCAACTACCGGCCCGGCAACAGCACCTACTACTGGCTGGGCTGCACCGAGTTCAACCGCACGTACGTCTACACCTCCGCCTCGGTGGACAGCGGCTGGTCGAAGAAGGCCCGGATCAACAAGTGCTACTACGACGCCGGTCTGCTGTTCGACAACGACACCCCGTACGTCGCGTACGGCAACGGCACGATCAGCGTCGCCCAGCTCTCGGCCGACCTGACCGCCGAGGTGCGGTCACAGACCGTCTACCAGACCCCGTCGAGCATCGGCACCCTCGAGGGCTCGCGCATGTACAAGCGCGGCAACTACTACTACATCTGGCTGACCCGTCCCGCCAACGGCCAGTACGTGCTCCGCTCGACCAGCCCCTGGGGTCCGTACGAGCAGCGCCAGGTCCTGCTCAACCTGCCCGGCCCGATCAGCGGCGGCGGCGTCCCGCATCAGGGCGGCCTGGTCCAGACCCAGGGCGGCGACTGGTGGTACATGGCCTTCACCGACGCCTACCCCGGCGGCCGCATGCCCACGCTGGCCCCGATCACCTGGAGCGGCGACGGCTGGCCGGTCCTGCAGACCGTGAACGGCCGCTGGGGCGCCACCTACCCCCGGCCCGCCATCAGCACGAGCAGGACCGTGCAGCCGATGACCGGTCCGGACACCTTCACCGGCAGCACCCTGGCGCCCCGCTGGGAGTGGAACCACAACCCCGACACCAGCAGGTACAGCGTCGGCAACGGCCTGCGGCTGTCCACCGCCACCGTCACCAACGACCTCTACAACGCCCGCAACACCCTGACCCACCGCATCCAGGGCCCGGCCTCCACCGCCACGATCCAGCTCGACTACTCGGCCATGGCCAACGGCGACCGCGCCGGGCTGGCCATGCTCCGCGACCAGTCGGCCTGGATCGGCATCCGCAAGGACAACGGCGCCACCCGGGTCTCCATGACCAACGGGCTGAGCATGTCCACCTCCGGCTGGGCCACCACCGGCACCGGCGCCGAGCAGGCCGGCGCGACCGTGACCGGCGGCCGGATCTGGCTGCGCGCCACCGCCTCCATCCAACCGGGGGCCGGGCGCACCGCCACGTTCTCCTACAGCACCGACGGCACGACCTTCAGCAACCTCGGCCCGGCGTTCACCCTCACCAACGACTGGCAGTTCTTCATGGGCTACCGCTTCGGCATCTTCAACTACGCCACGCAGGCCCTGGGCGGAGCCGTCACCGTCAACCGGTTCGACCTGACCGCCCCGTGACCCCCTTCCCCCTCCCGAAAGCAGCAGCGCAGATGATCACCTCCGTTCCGCCCGGCCGCCGGTCACGAACGACCCGCCGGTGGAAGGCGCTCGTCGCCGCGGCGGCCGCCACGATGCTCGCCGGCACGATGCTCGCCCTCGCGGGCTCGGCCGACGCCGCCACCACCCTGGGCGCCTCCGCGGCGGCCAAGGG
>NZ_BOMQ01000013.1 GCF_016862275.1 Actinoplanes nipponensis
AACTAGCTGAGCGAAAGTCCCGCCGCCCAGCCCGGATCACTCCGGTCTGCTGGCGGCGGGACCCTGTGCCCGTACCGGAAAACGGTTTTGATCCTGCGAGATCAGCCCGCCTGCTCGGCGAGGGAGAGGAACTGGCGCTTGGACGCCAGGGCCTGCTCCGCCTCCTTGATCCGCTTCGCGTCGCCCGCCGCCTGGGCCCGGGCCAGCCGCTGCTCGGCCTCGGCGACCTGCTCGCGCATCTGCTGGAGCAGCGGGTTGTCCTGCGGGGTGGTCTTGCGCCAGGCCGAGTCCATCGCCACCCGGATGCGGTCCTCGGCGGCCCGCCAGCGGCGGTCCAGCGACGCGGTCGACTCGCGCGGCACCCGGCCGGCGTCGTGCCAGGCCGCCTGCAGGTCGCGGAGCTTGTTCTGGGCGCCGCGCGGGTCCGCGTCGACGTCCAGGGCCTCGACCTCGGCCAGGATGGCCTGCTTCTTCTCCAGGTTGCCCTTGAACTCGGCGTCGCGGGCCGAGAAGACCTCGCTGCGCCGGGTGAAGAACGCGTCCTGGGCGGCCCGGAAGCGTTCCCAGAGGCGCTGCTCGGCCTCCTTGGCGGCGCGGGGCGCGGCCTTCCACTCGTTCATCAGGTCCTTGAGCCGGTTGGCCGTGGCCGACCACTCGGTCGACTCGGCCAGCGTCTCGGCCTCCTTGACCAGCTCTTCCTTGGCCGACTGGGCCTGCTTGCGCTGGCCGTCCAGGGTGGCGAAGTGCGCGCCGCGGCGGCGGGTGAAGCCGTCGCGGGCGGCCGCGAAGCGCTTCCACAGCTCGCCGTCGGTTTTCTTGTCGACGCCGCGGATGGTCTTCCACTCGTCGAGGATCTCCTTGAGCCGGTCGCCCGCGCTCTTCCACCCGGTCGACTCGGCGGCGATCGTCTCCGCCTCCTCGACCAGGGCGGTCTTGCGGGCCAGGGCCTCGCCGCGGGCCGCCTCGCGGGCGGCCTTGGCCTCGCCGGCCTTCTCCTCGGCGAGCGCGGTGAGCCGGTCGAGGCGCGCGGCGAGCCCGTCGATGTCGCCGACGACGTGGGCCTCGTCCAGGCCCGCACGGATCCGCTTCACGCTGGTCAGCGAGTGCGTGGCGTCCGCGGCGCCGGACTTCAGCCGGGCCTCGATGAGGTCGACCTCGGTGACCAGGTCCGCGAAGCGCCGGGCGAAGTGGGCCAGGCCCTCCTCGGGGGTGCCCGCCTGCCACGAGCCGACCACGCGGTCGCCCTCGGCCGTCTTCACATACACGGTGCCGTCGGCATCCACGCGCCCGAAGGCCGTCCAGTCGTTCATGAGCCCACCCTCGTTCTCCCGGCTGCGCGGGCCTCGTCGCCCGCGACCGCCGCCATAGCGCAGTCGAACGCCATCATCCCATCGGCATTCTTTCTCGCGCATTGTCACAGGTCCAACCCGGTTCCGGGGAAGCGCCCGCGAACGACCGTGACCAGCCCGTTACGGTGGCTCCGTGCCTTTGCTCCCGCCTGTCGGAGTCATCGCGGTCGTGGGACCCACCGCGGCCGGGAAATCCGCCCTCAGCATCGCCCTCGCGCACGCCCTCGGCGGCGAGGTGGTCAACGCGGACTCCATGCAGCTCTACCGCGGGATGGACATCGGCACCGCCAAACTGACCGTTGACGAGCGCGAAGGCGTCCCGCACCACGTGCTGGACGTCTGGGACGTGCGTGAGCCGGCCAGCGTCGCGGCCTATCAGGAGCTGGCCCGCGCGGCCGTTGACGACATCCTGTCCCGGGGCCGGGTGCCGCTGCTCGTCGGCGGCTCCGGGCTCTACCTGCGGGCGGTTCTGGAGGAGTTCGAATTTCCCGGCACGGATCCCGCCATTCGGGAGCGGCTGGAGCTGGAGCTCGCCGACGAGGGACCGGCGCCGCTGCACGAGCGGCTGCGCACGCTCGACGAACCGGCCGCCGCGAAGATCCTGCCGTCCAACGGGCGGCGGATCGTCCGGGCCCTGGAAGTGATCGAGCTGACCGGCGCGCCGTTCACCGCCTCGCTGCCGGCGCCCACGCCGTACTACCCGTCGGTGCAGCTGGGCGTCGACCGCGCGGCCGAGGGGCTGGACGCCCGGATCGCCAACCGGGTCGACCTGATGTGGGCGGCCGGGCTGCTCGACGAGGTACGCGCGCTGGACGGGCTGCGCGAGGGCCGGACGGCGAGCCGGGCCCTGGGCTACCAGCAGGCCCTGGCCCAGCTCGACGGCGAGCTCAGCCGGGCCGAGGCGGTCGCGGAGACCGTCCGGGCCACCCGGCGGTTCGTCCGCCGGCAGCGGTCCTGGTTCCGCCGCGACCCGCGGATCACCTGGCTCGACGGCGCGTCGCCGACCCTGACGGAGGACGCGTTGGCGGCCTGCGCGGCGGCTGCGCGATGATGGACCGCGTGTTGTTCACCAAGGGCCATGGCACCGGCAACGACTTCGTCATCCTGGGCGACCCGGACGGGGCGCTGGGGCTGACTCCCGCGCTGGTCGCGGCGCTGTGCGACCGGCGCCGCGGCATCGGCGCCGACGGCGTGCTGCGGGTCGTGCGCAGCGCCAAGCACCCGGACGGCGCCGGCCACGCCGGTGACGCCGAGTGGTTCATGGACTACTGGAACGCCGACGGCTCCCTCGCCGAGATGTGCGGCAACGGCGTCCGCGTCTTCTCCCGCTACCTGGTGGCGGGCGGCCTGGCCACGCCCGGCCCGGAGGGCCTGCCGGTGGCCACGCGGGCCGGCGTCGTGCGCGCGCTGGTCGGCGCGGACACGATCTCCGTCCACATGCGCACCCCCGAGGTGTACGCGGCCAGCACGGCGACCGTCGGCCCGCTGACCTTCCCGGGTGTCGCCGTGAACTGCGGCAACCCGCACCTGGTGTGCGGCCTGCACGACAGCCTGCCGCTGTCCTCGCTCGACCTGCACGTGGCGCCCGGCTTCGACCCGGCGCTGTTCCGCTCCGGGGTCAACGTGGAGTTCACCACGCCGGGGGAGCCGGTCGAGGGCGCCGACCTGCACGTGCACATGCGGGTCTACGAACGCGGCTCGGCCGAGACGCTGTCCTGCGGCTCCGGCGCCCTCGCGGTCGGCGCGGTGGCGCTGCGCGACGCCGGGCTGGCCGAGGGCGTGATCGCCGTGGACGTGCCGGGCGGCCGGCTCACCGTCACCCACCGCGACGGCGCCTGGTGGCTCGCGGGCCCGGCGGTGCTGGTCGCCACGGGCGAGGTCGACCCGGCGGCCCTGGCCTGATGGCCGCGCTGCACCGCGTGGCGCACCGCGGCTATTCCGCCGTCGCGCCCGAGAACACCCTGCCCGCGCTGGCCGCGGGGGTGCTGGCCGGGGCGACGTTCATCGAGTTCGACGTGCGGACCACGGCCGACGGCGTGCCCGTGGTGATCCACGACCGCACCGTGGACCGCACCACGGACGGCGCCGGCCACGTCGCCGAGCTGACCCTGGACGAGATCTCCGGGCTGGACGCGGGCTCGTGGTTCTCCCCGGCCTACGCGGGGCTCCGCGTCCCGCTGCTGCGTGAGGTCATCGACCTGCTGCGCCCGTACGCCCAGCCCCGGGTCGAGCTGCTCCTGGAGATCAAGCCGCCGGCCACCCGCGAGCAGGTGAAAGTGATCATCGCCCAGGTCGCCGAGGCCGGCCTGCTGGACCGCACGGTGGTGCAGAGCTTCGACCCGGCCGTCGTACGGCTGGCCGGGGAAGCCGCCCCGGAGGTACGCCTGGGGCTGCTCCGCCACGGCTTCGACGACGGGCAGGTCGAGGTGGCGCGGGCGCTGCGCCTGCGCTACGTCAACCCGGACCTGCGGGCGGTGCTGGCCGACCCGGCGACGGTGGCGGCGCTGGCCGCGGAGGGCGTCGGCGTGATGCCGTGGACGCCCAACGACATCTCCCTGTGGGCGCCCCTGGTCGAGGCCGGCGTGGCCGGCCTGATCAACGATCGGACCGGCGAGCTGACCGGCTGGAGCCTCGCCCGCGGCCTGGGCTGAGCGCGCCCGGGCCCGGGCGCGCTCAGAAGGTCGTCTCGGGCGCCGTCTCCAGCTCGGCCTCGGGGACCGCCGCCGGGTTGGCCGGGGTCTGCGCGCCCTTGACCACCGCGCGGATCGCCGCGGCCACCGCCGGGGTCACCCGGGAGTCGAAGACGCTGGGCACGATCACCGTCGGGTTCAGCTTGTCCTCGCCCACCACGTCGGCGATCGCCATCGCCGCGGCCAGCGCCATCTCCTCGGTGAACTCCTCGGCGCTGACGTCGAGCATGCCGCGGAACACGCCCGGGAAGGCCAGCACGTTGTTGATCTGGTTGGGCTGGTCGGAGCGGCCGGTGGCGACCACCGCGGCGTGCTGGCGGGCCTCCCGCGGGTCCACCTCGGGATCCGGGTTGGCCAGCGCGAAGACGATCGACTTGTCGGCCATCCCGGCGATGTCGGCCCCGGTCAGCAGGTTCGGCGCGCTGACCCCGATGAAGACGTCGGCGCCGACGATCGCGCCCTTCAGGTCGCCGCTGTAGTTGTCCTTGTTGGTGTGCTCGGTGAGCCACTGCCAGGTCGGGTTGAGGTCGTCCATGCCGCGGTGCAGGGCGCCCCGGCGGTCGTACGCGATGATGTCGCCCACGCCCTGGCGCAGCAGCAGCTTCATGATCGCGGTGCCCGCGGCCCCGGCCCCGGAGACCACCACCTTGACGTCGGCCAGGTTCTTGCCGACCACCCGCAGCGCGTTGGTCAGCGCGGCCAGCACGCAGATCGCGGTGCCGTGCTGGTCGTCGTGGAAGACCGGGATGTCCAGCAGCTCGCGCAGCCGCATCTCGATCTCGAAGCACCGCGGCGCCGCGATGTCCTCCAGGTTGATCCCGCCGTACGCCGGGGCGATCGCCTTGACGATGGCCACGATCTCGTCGGTGTCCTGGGTGTCCAGCACGACCGGCCAGGCGTCCACCCCGCCGAACCGCTTGAACAGCGCGGCCTTGCCCTCCATCACCGGCATCGCGGCGGCCGGGCCGATGTTGCCCAGGCCCAGCACGGCCGAGCCGTCGCTGACCACGGCCACCGTGTTGCGCTTGATGGTGAGCCGGCGCGCGTCGGCCGGGTTCTCCGCGATGGCCATGCACACCCGCGCCACGCCCGGCGTGTACGCCCGCGACAACTCGTCCCGGTTGCGCAGGGCGACCTTGGAGCTGACCTCGATCTTGCCGCCCAGGTGCAGCAGGAACGTGCGGTCGGAGACCTTGCGGACGTCGACGCCGTCCTGCTCCTCCAGCTGCTTGACGACCTGGTCGGCGTGGCTGGAGTCGGCGGTGTCGCAGGTGAGGTCGACCAGCACCCGGGTGGGGTCGGAGTCCACCACGTCGAGGGCCGTCACGATCGCACCGGCCTCGCCGACGCAGGTGGTGAGCCGGCCGATGGACGAGGCGTCGGCGGTCACGGCGATTCGGATCGTGATCGAGAATCCTGCGCTGGGCAGGCGGGTGGTCACCACGGTGTTCCCTCCGTCGTTGGCGGGTGCGTACCCGCATTCTTGCGCTTCGGGAATACCCCGGACCAATCCGGTGGTTACTGATGAGTCAGACACTCAGGCTTTAACGTCTTTAGGCCGTTTCGGGTGGTGGGCGGGGTGGTCGGACGGGCTCTGCCCCGTTATGTGGATGCGCCGGCCCGTCGGGCGTGCCACGATCGGGCGGAGGAGGTCACTTTTGCGTACTGAGGTATTCGAACCGGATGTCACCACCGGTGAGCTGGAGCTCGAGGAGCGCCATTCACTGCGTCGGGTCGCCGGACTCTCCACCGAGCTCACGGACGTCACCGAGGTCGAGTACCGCCAGTTGCGGCTCGAACGGGTCGTCCTGGTCGGTGTCTGGACCGGGGGCAGCGTCCAGGACGCCGACAATTCCCTCACCGAGCTGGCCGCGCTGGCCGAGACGGCGGGCTCGGAGGTGCTCGAGGGCCTCATCCAGCGGCGCAGCCAGCCCGACTCCGCCACGTTCATCGGCCGCGGCAAGGTCGACGAGCTGCGGGACGTGGTCATCGCCACCGGCGCCGACACGGTCATCTGCGACGGCGAGCTGTCGCCCTCGCAGCTGCGCAAGCTCGAGGAACAGGTCAAGGTCAAGGTCGTCGACCGGACCATGCTGATCCTGGACATCTTCGCCCAGCACGCGAAGAGCAAGGAGGGCAAGGCCCAGGTCGAGCTGGCCCAGCTCCAGTACCTGCTGCCCCGGCTGCGCGGCTGGGGTGAGTCGCTGTCCCGGCAGGGTGGCGGCGCGGGCGGCTCGGGGGGCGGCGGGGTCGGCACCCGTGGTCCCGGTGAAACCAAGATCGAGACGGACCGGCGGCGGATCAACACCCGCATCTCGAAGCTCAAGCGCGAGATCAAGGCGCTGCGGACGGTACGTCAGACCAAGCGGGCCAAGCGCACCAACAGCGGCGTGCCCGCGGTGGCCATCGCCGGCTACACCAACGCCGGCAAGTCCAGCCTGCTCAACCGCCTCACGTCGGCGGGCGTGCTGGTGGAGGACGCGCTGTTCGCCACCCTCGACCCGACCACGCGTCGCACGGCGGCCGAGGACGGGCGGGTCTTCACGATCTCCGACACGGTCGGCTTCGTCCGGCACCTGCCGCACCACATCGTCGAGGCGTTCCGCTCGACGCTGGAGGAGGTCGCCTACTCGGACCTGATCGTGCACGTGGTGGACGGCGCGCACCCCGACCCCGAGGGTCAGGTGTCGGCGGTCCGCGAGGTGCTCGGCGAGGTGGGCGCGGACCGCATCCCGGAGCTGCTGGTCGTCAACAAGATGGACGCGGCCGACGAGGAGACCGTCCTGCGGCTGAAGCGGGCCTGGCCGGACGCCGTGTTCGTGTCGGCCCGCTCGGGCCTGGGCATCGAGGAGCTGCACGCGGCGATCGCCCAGCGGCTGCCGCGGCCGGCCGTCGACATGCGGGTGCTGCTGCCGTACGACCGGGGTGACCTGGTCGCGCGGATCCACCGCGGCGGGCAGGTGCTGGACACCCGGCACACCGAGCAGGGCACGGAGCTGAAGGTCCGGGTGGGCCAACAGCTCGCCGCCGAGCTGGAGAACTTCCGGGCGCCCTGACCCGCCGACCCGTCCCACCAGGGTTGATCCACGCGTAACACCGGTACGAGACGCCGCATGCGACACTGATCGGATGCGGCGTCTCGTGTTCCCGGCCATCCTGGCTTCCGGGCTGGTGATGGTGGGGGCCGTGCCCGCCTCCGCCGAGCCCGCTCCGACGGTGATCTCGGCCAAGGCAGCGGCCGGCAAGAAGATCTGTAAGGTCACCGACCCGGCGCTGCCGGAGCTGTCGGGGATCGTGGCCACCAAGAACGGCTTCGTCGTGGTGAACGACGGCGCCGACGAGGCCAGCCGCCGCAAGGTCTTCTTCCTCGACCGGGACTGCGAGATCACCAAGAAGGTCGACTACCCGTCGCGCCCGCTCGACACCGAGGACCTGGCCCTCTCCCCGGACGGCGACACGCTGTGGATCGCCGACACCGGCGACAACAACGCCCGCGACAAGACCGGCGACACCCGCGCGACGATCGGCCTCTGGTCGATGCCGGCCAACGGCGCCAAGGAGCCGAAGATCCACCGCCTGGCCTACCCGGACGGCGACAAGCACGACGCCGAGGCGCTCCTGTTCAACGGGGACGGCACGCCGATCATCGTGACCAAGGAGGTCTCCGGCAAGACGCTCCTGTACACGCCGGTGAGCGCGCTGAAGACGAACAACGACGAGGGCGTGCGGCTGAAGCGGGCGGGCGAGATCGAGCTGCCGAGCAGCGACACGCCCGGCACCCCGATCGCCCGGCTGGCCCAGACGACCGTCACCGGCGGCGCGGTGGCGCCGGGCGGCGGACGGGTCACCCTGCGGACGTACCTGGACGCGTACGAGTGGGACGTCGCCGACGGTGACGTGCTGGGCGCGCTGAAGAACAAGCCGCGCAAGACCCCGCTGCCGAACGAGCCGTTCGGCGAGGCGATCACGTACAGCGCCGACGGCAAGCTGTTCTACACGGTGTCGGACATGGGCGCGGGCGCCGACCCGGAAGCAGCGAACTACATCCTGAGCTACACGCCGGCCACCACCATCGCCGAGACCAAGACCGACAAGGCGGCGGCCGAGGCCGACGACGGGGCGTCCTGGTACGCCGACCTGAGCCTGACCGACATCACGTACCTGATCGGCGGCGTCGGCGTCCTCGGCGCGCTCCTGGTCGGGGCCGGCGTCATCGGCATCATGCAGGCACGCAAGAAGCGCAGGCTCGAACCGCCCACGAAGAACACCGACCCGACGGACGACGGCCCGGACCCGCTCGACGCGAAGACGGAACTGCTCTCGGTCGGCGGCCCGGCCGAACGCCCAGGCGTCTACGGCGGCAAGCGCCCTCCGGCCGGAGCGCCATCCGGCCCCGGCGTGTACGGCGGCAAGCCGGCAGCGGCGGGCGCGCCGGCGAAGGGCAACGGGGTCTACGGCGGGGGCCGGCCACCGCAGGGTGGTCAGCCTGCGGGTCGTCCCGGTCAGGGTGGACAACCGGGCGGTCGTCCCGGTCAGGGCGGTCAGCCCGGCGGTCGTCCCGGTCAAGGCGGTCAGGGCGGTCGTCCAGGTGGTGCTCCGGCCGGTCCGGGTGGCCGCCCCGGCGTCCCGCCGGCTGGTCCGGGCGGTCGCCCCGGTCAGGGTGGTCAACCCGGTGGTCGTCCCGGTCAGGGCGGTCAGCCCGGCGGTCGTCCCGGCCAGGGCGGTCAGCCCGCGGTGCGTCCGGGCCAGCCGCCCGCCCGCCCGGTCCAGCAACCGGCTCGCCCCGCGCAGCCGCCCGCCCGCCCCGCGCAGCAGCCGGCCCGCCCGGCCCAGCAGCCGGCCCGTCCCGTGCAGCCGCCCGGTCGTCCGGGTCAGGGTGGCGGTGGCCGGCCCGGCGGTGGCGTCTACGGCGCCCCGCCCCCGCCCCCACCCTCGGGTGGCCGGCCGCAGGGCGGTGGACCGCAGCGCCCGTCCGGTTTCCTCGGCCAGGGCGGCGGACAACAGGGAGGCCAGCCACCGGGTCGCCCGGACGGCGGCGGCCGGCAGGCCAACGGCATGAACAGCTATGCGAACCGGAACGACTCATCGCGACGAGCGGAAGGGCGTTTCGAGAATCCGGGCTACGGGCGCACCCCGCGCGGGTATTGAAACGCGGTTGTCGGGGAACGCCGGGCTTCGGCTGACGGGGCCGGTGTCGCCACTTCGGTGGCGGTGCCGGCCTGATGCTTTTCCGGTGGGCGGAACGCTTTTTGGTGTGGGGGTCGCGCGGTTTTGCTTTCGGCCTGGGGTGGCCGCAATGCCCAGTCCCTCGGCTCGCCGGTCCTTGCCCAGCCGGGCCGGTCTTTCGCTTGGCCCAGCCGGGCCGGGTCTGTCGCTTGGTGCAGCCGGGCGGGTCTCTCGCTTGGTCCAGCTGGGCGGGTCTCTCCCTTGGCCCAGTCGAGCCGGTCTCTTGCTCAGCGCAGCCGAGCCGGTCCCCTCGCCCGGCCGAGTCCGGGCCGGTCCCTCGCCTCGCCTCGCCTCGCGTCGCCGAGCCGGTCCTGCCGGTCCTGTCCGGTCTCTCGCTTGGCCCAGCCCGGCTGGTCCTCGTCCGGCGCAGCCCGGCTGATCCAAGCCCAGCCCAGCCCGGTCGGTCCTGGCCCAGCCCAGCCCGGTCGATCCTTGCCAAGCCCAGCCCGGTCTCTCGCCTGACCAAGCCCGGGGGTCTCGCTCGGCCCGGCGGTCCCTCGCGTGGCCAGCCGGCCTCGCACCCGCCGATTGCGGCGCGGCCCCGACCCCGACTGCGACCCGGCCCCGGATCCGGCCTCGGCTCCGGGATGCGACCCGTTCCGGTCTGGCCTCGGCTCCGGGATGCCACGCGCTCCGGGCCTGGCCTCGGCTCCGGGATCTCACGCGCTCCGGGCCCAACCTCAGCTCGGGGATGGCACGCGCTCCGGGCCCAACCTCAGCTCCGGCATACGACCCGCTCCGGTCCCGGCCTCCGCCCCGGATATGACCGGCTCCCGGCCCGGGAACATCCGCCCCAGCTGCGGCCCGCCCAGGCCGCCCCACGGCCCACCCCCGAACCCCAGCCCGATCAGACCCGGCGAAGCACAGCCACCACACGCCCCATCACCGTGGCGTCATCCCCCGGAATAGGGTCGAAGGCCGGGTTGGCCGGCATCAGCCACACGTGCCCGTCCCGCTGCCGGTAGCTCTTCACCGTCGCCTCGCCGTCGATCATCGCGGCCACGATGTCGCCCACGTTCGCCGTCGGCTGCTGGCGGACCACCACCCAGTCCCCGTTGCAGATCGCCGCGTCGATCATCGAGTCGCCCTTGACCTCGAGCATGAACACGTCACCCTCGCCGACCAGCTCGCGCGGCAGCGGGAAGAACTCCTCCACCGCCTGCTCGGCCAGGATCGGCCCACCGGCGGCGATCCGGCCCACCAGCGGCACGTACGCCGGGGTCGGCCGGGCCGAGCGCAGCGCCTCGTCGTCGACCATCTCGCTGGGCGCGCGCACGTCCACCGCGCGCGGCCTGTTCGGGTCGCGGCGCAGGAAGCCCTTCTTCTCCAGCTCCTTGAGCTGGTACGCCACGCTGGACGGGGAGACCAGGCCGACCGCCTCGCCGATCTCGCGGACGCTCGGCGGGTAGCCGTAGCGTTCCACCCAGTCGCGGATGAACTCGAGGATCCGGCGCTGACGGGCGGTCAGATCCGCGGTGACCAGATCGGGGAACTGGCTGACCACCGGCGTCACGGCGCGCAGCTGCGGCGCGTCAGCGCTGCGGGCCCGGGTCGGGGTGCGCCGCCGCATCGCCGCCTTGGTGTTCGCGGCCTCGGGCTTCGCGTCCTTCTGGTGTTGCCGGCTCGTCCGGTCGTCGGTCGACATGTTGGCCCTCCTGTCGGCCAGTGCCTCGTCGGCACGTGGTGCGCTCGCGGAGCCGGACATTTCGCCGTGGGGATGGACTTGTGCCCGGCTGACCCCTCTTGACCGAGAACCGTAACTGCGGGGTACGACATATTCAAACATCTGTACGACTTTCTCGCGGCGTGTCGCTCGGAAGTGCTCGACTTCCGTACGCCTGTTCTGATAGACCGTCGTACGGGCGTTCGATCGAACGCTTGTCCGAGGGACGTATGCGGAGAAAGGAATATGCCGTGGTGGCCACTGGTATGCGGCGGGGCGGTGACCCGGCCCCGTTGCGGTTGACCCGGCGGGGTCGCGTCGTTGTGCTGACTTTCTTCCTCCTGCTGGCGTCCCTGGCGAGCGCCGTGTTGTGGACCACAGCCTCGCGGGCCGACGATCCCCCCGCCGGTCCGCCGCCCACGGTCGTGGTCCAGGCGGACGACACGCTGTGGGACATAGCCGCCCGCACCGACCCGGGCCGCAGCCCGCATGCCGTCGCCGCGGAGATCCGCCGGCTCAACGGTCTCGGCGTCGACGAGATCGCGATCCATGCCGGTGACACTCTCGTGGTGCCCCGGGCGCGTTGATCCACTTCCGCGCCCGGCGGGGTTGATCATGGGTTTCGGTGCTGGCCGTGACCGGTGCGGCACCCCTCGTGGTGAGGCGGAAAATACGGCGCGCCGACGCGCCGGTGAACTTGCGTCGGCGTCCGCAGCGGCATAACGTCAACCCCAACATCTAGTAGTTACAAGGGTGTAAGTCATCCACAGGTTGGGGTCGGGCAACCCCGTCATCCACAGGTTCGTCCACAGCCACGACGCGGAATCCTCCGCTGCCGGGGCTGTCATTCGGCGTGCCTCGGCGACGGTCTGTTCCCCTGTTCCGCCTCCCGGATGGCAGCGCCCGGCGACAGGGGGATCTCGGTGCGGTGTCCGTATTGCCGGCACGCCGACTCACGCGTGGTCGACTCGCGTGAGGCCGACGACGGTCAGCTGATCCGCCGCCGCCGGTCGTGCCCGGAGTGCGGCAAGCGCTTCACCACGGTCGAGGAGGCCGTGCTGGCGATCGTGAAGCGCAACGGCGTCACCGAGCCCTTCAGCCGGACCAAGATCATGAGCGGTGTCCGCAAGGCCTGTCAGGGCCGGCCCGTCGACGAGGACTCGATCGCGTTGCTCGCGCAGCGCGTCGAGGAGACCGTACGGGCCAAGGGTGCGGCCGAGGTGCCCAGTCACGACGTGGGCCTGGCCATCCTGTCGCCGTTGCGCGAGCTGGACCAGGTCGCCTATCTGCGCTTCGCGAGCGTCTACAAGTCGTTCGACTCGCTCGAGGACTTCGAACGCGAGCTCGCTGAGCTGCGCGAGGCGGCGGCGGGGGCCCGGCATGCGGTGCCCGCCCGGTCCGGGGCCGGTCGTCCGGCCAAGCTCACGGAATCCCGTACCAAATAGCAGCTTTTGAGAGCAGGCATGGCCACAGCCGTGCCTGGATGTCGGTAACAGATCGCGGTGGGGAAGCTGCGATCTATCGAGGGGGAGCACGAGATGGCCGGTGACGGCATGACAGCAGGCAGGCAGCGCAGTCGCGCTACCAACGGGGGCGCCGCGGTCGGGGGGCTGCGGATCGAGCGGGTCTGGACGACCGAGGGCGTCCACCCGTACGACGAGGTCGAGTGGGAGCGCCGCGACGTCGTCATGACGAACTGGCGGGACGGCTCGATCAACTTCGAGCAGCGCGGCGTGGAGTACCCCACCGCCTGGAGCGTCAACGCGGCCAACATCGTCACCACCAAGTACTTCCGGGGTGCGGTCGGCACGGACACCCGCGAGTGGTCGCTCAAGCAGCTGATCGACCGGGTCGTGAAGACGTACCGCAAGGCCGGCGAGGACTACGGCTACTTCGCCAACCCCGGCGACGCGGAGATCTTCGAGCACGAGCTGACCTGGATGCTGCTGCACCAGGTGTTCAGCTTCAACTCGCCGGTCTGGTTCAACGTCGGCACCGCCTCGCCGCAGCAGGTCAGCGCCTGCTTCATCCTCTCGGTCGACGACTCGATGGACTCGATCCTCGACTGGTACAAGGAGGAGGGGCTGATCTTCAAGGGCGGCTCCGGCTCCGGCGTCAACCTCTCCCGCATCCGCTCCTCCAAGGAGCTGCTCTCCTCCGGCGGCACGGCCAGCGGCCCGGTCAGCTTCATGCGCGGCGCCGACGCCAGCGCCGGCACCATCAAGTCCGGCGGCGCGACCCGCCGCGCGGCCAAGATGGTGATCCTGGACGTCGACCACCCCGACATCTCCGAGTTCGTCACCACCAAGGCCCGTGAGGAAGACAAGATCCGCGCGCTGCGCGACGCCGGCTTCGACATGGACCTCGGCGGCAGCGACATCGTCTCGGTGCAGTACCAGAACGCCAACAACTCGGTGCGCGTCAGCGACGAGTTCATGCGGGCGGTCGAGGAGGGCACGACCTTCGACCTGCGCGGCCGGCTGCACGGCGAGGTCATCGAGACCATCGACGCCAAGCAGCTGTTCACCGAGATCGCCAAGGCGGCCTGGGAGTGCGCCGACCCCGGCCTGCAGTACGACGACACCATCAACGACTGGCACACCAACCCGGAGACCGGCCGCATCACCGCGTCCAACCCGTGTTCGGAGTACATGTCGCTGGACGACTCGTCGTGCAACCTGGCCTCGCTCAACCTGATGAAGTTCCTCAAGGCCGACGGCGGCTTCGAGATCGAGAAGTTCGTCAGGAGCGTCGAGTTCGTCATCACCGCGATGGACATCTCGATCTGCTTCGCCGACTTCCCGACCCCGAAGATCGGCGAGACCACGCGGGCCTACCGCCAGCTCGGCATCGGGTACGCCAACCTGGGCGCGCTGCTGATGGCGACCGGCCACCCGTACGACTCGGAGTCGGGCCGCAGCGTGGCGGCGGCGATCACCTCGCTGATGACCGGCACGGCGTACCGCCGCTCGGCCGAGATCGCCGGCGTCGTCGGCGCGTACGACGGCTACGCCCGCAACGCCGACGCCCACAAGCGCGTCATGCGCAAGCACGCCGCGGCCAACGACGAGATCCGCCCGTCGGGCACCGTCGCCACCGCGATCGTCCGCGAGGCCACCAAGCAGTGGCAGTACGGCAACAAGATCGGTGACAAGAACGGCTGGCGCAACGCCCAGGCCTCCGTGCTCGCGCCGACCGGCACCATCGGCCTGATGATGGACTGCGACACCACCGGCGTCGAGCCCGACCTGGCCCTGGTCAAGTTCAAGAAGCTGGTCGGCGGCGGCTCGATGCAGATCGTCAACCAGACGGTCCCGCGCGCGCTGCGCAGCCTCGGCTACCCCGAGGAGCAGGTCGAGGCGATCGTCGAGCACATCGCCGACCACGGCATCGTGGTGGACGCGCCCGGCCTCAAGCCGGAGCACTACCCGGTGTTCGACTGCGCCATGGGCGAGCGGTCCATCGCCCCGATGGGCCACGTCCGGATGATGGCCGCCGTGCAGCCGTTCATCTCCGGCGCGATCTCCAAGACGATCAACATGCCGGAGTCGGCGACCGTCGAGGACATCGAGAACGTCCACTACCAGGGCTGGAAGCTCGGCCTCAAGGCGCTGGCGATCTACCGCGACAACTGCAAGGTCGGCCAGCCGCTGTCGGCCGCCAAGCCGAAGAACGCCGTGGCCGAGGCGCCCGCCGCCGCGGTCGAGCCGGTCGTCGAGAAGGTCGTCGAGTACCGCCCGGTCCGCAAGCGCCTGCCGAAGAAGCGCCCGTCGGAGACGGTGTCGTTCTCGGTCGGCGGCGCCGAGGGTTACCTCACCGCGTCGTCCTACCCGGACGACGGCCTCGGCGAGGTCTTCCTGAAGATGTCGAAGCAGGGCTCGACCCTGGCCGGCGTCATGGACGCCTTCTCGGTGGCGATCTCGATAGGGCTGCAGTACGGCGTCCCGCTCGAGACGTTCGTCAGCAAGTTCACCAACATGCGGTTCGAGCCCGCCGGCATGACCGACGACCCGGACGTCCGCATGGCCGCCTCGGTGATGGACTACATCTTCCGTCGCCTGGCCCTGGACTTCCTGTCCTACGACGCCCGCGCCGAGCTGGGCATCTTCACCGCCAAGGAGCGCGCGGCGCAGATCCAGGCCGAGGCCGCGGCCGAGGCCTCCGGCGTCGACCTGGCCGGCATGGCGGCGTCCGCGCCGGTCTCCGCCCCGGTCGGTGCCGCGTCGTCCCCGGCGGCGACCGTCCCGGCAGCCGAGGCCGAGCGGAGCGCGCCGGCCCCGGTGGGCTCCTCGACGGAACTGCTCGAGGTGGTCCTGGGCACGTCGGCCGACGCGCCGCTGTGCTTCACCTGCGGCACGAAGATGCGCCCGGCCGGCAGCTGCTACGTGTGCGAGGGCTGCGGCTCGACCTCGGGCTGCAGCTGAGACCGGAAAGTCAGGGCATGTCCGGTGACTGACTCCTGACGAATGCACGAATGCACGGATGCACGGATGCCTCCCACCCGACATCGGGTGGGAGGCATCCGTGCATGGCGTATGGGACCTCGACTCTGATCTCCAGCAGCCGGCCGGCCTTACCGGGACGGTTTTCGGTGGCGGGCCGCTGACCCCGTTGCGATCATGCGACCGTGACCGACGACGCCCTCCTCGCCCACGCCCGGCGCCTCTGGACCACCCTGGCCGCAACCCCGGTCACCTTCTCAACCGCACCCGTCGGGGTAGCCGTCTCCCCGCGGTCCCGGCTGTGTCCGCCGGGCTGGGTCGGCATCGTCACGCTGGGGGACGCCGCGATCGCCACCGCCCCCGACGACCACACCGCCGAGATCGTGCGGCGGGCGCTCGACGGCCGCCCGGCCGTCGCCGTGACGGATCCGGCCGCGGTCGGTCACCGGCTGCCGATCGGCGAAGTCCTCGGGCCGGCGATCCTGGCCTACTGTGACCCGGCCCAGTTCCGGCCGGGCGCCTCCGGCGCCGTACCGCTGGTCCCCGCCGACCATGCCGACCTGGCCGCGTTGCTGGCCCGGGTCCCGGCCGGGGACGCCGCCGAGTCCGGCCTGGACGAGATCACCTCGCCGGCGTTCGTGGTGCGCGGCGCATCGGGGATCATCGCGGCGGCCGGCTACCGCGCCTGGCCGGGCGGCGCCGCCCACCTCAGCGTGCTGACAGCCCCGGCCGAACGCGGCCGGGGGCTCGCCCGCATCGTCGCGGCGGCGGCGGTCACCGCCGCGCTGCGGGCCGGTCTGCTGCCCCAGTGGCGGGCGCGCCCGGCGGAGTCACGCCGAGTGGCCCGGGCCCTCGGGTTCCGCGAGCTGGGCACGCAGTTGAGCATCCGCCTCACCCTCGCCGGACGCCCGGACTGACCGGCGGCTTCACGCCGGGGGAGTCCGCGCCCAGTACGGGTCGCGCCCGGTGAGCCCGAGCATCCGGTCCAGCACCGGGGCGTCCGGCGGCACCGGCGTCTCCGCCCCGTATTCCCCCAGCTCGCGACCCAGCTCGGCGGTCTTGGCCACCTCGTCGTGCAGGAAGCCCAGCACCTCCTCGTCCCAGGACACCGGCTGGCCGGTGGCCCGGGCCAGGTCCCAGCCGTGCACCACGATCTCCGCGAGCACCATCCCGCCGACCATCCGGGCGGGCATCTCGTTCGGCCCGCCCATCGACGTCACGCCCTGCCACGCGGCGGGCGCCGACCAGGCCGCGACGAGCTGCGCCAGCTGCCGTTCGAGGGCATCGTCGCCGGGCGGCAGCACGCCGTCGGAGTGGCGGCTGGCCCGGGCCAGGCTCGGTCCCCACTGGAGCAGGTGGTCGATCAGGCCCCGCACGTCGAACTCCGCGCACGGTGTCGGGGCGGTGAGCTGGTCCGGGTGGATCCCGCGGATCACGGTCAGGGTGGGCGGCGCCGCCAGGGCGATGAGTTCGTGTTCCCGCATGAACGCCGACGATAGGGGCCGCGCGGGCCGCCGTCTTGAAGAAACGCGACGCTAGGCTGCGGTCATGGCCAGGGACGCGCGCGAGCTGCGCGGCGCGTGGGCCACTTTCCAGAGCCACTGGTACGGCGTACCGTCCGCCGATCTGGCCCCGTTCGTCTCCGGGTACTGGGCCGCGGAGTGGGACCTGCGCGGGCAGCCGCCGTACCGGCAGAAGATCGTGCCGTACCCGCACGTGCACCTGACGTTCCGCGACGGCGACGCGGTCGTCCGCGGTCCGGAGCGCCGGTACGCGGTCCGGGTGCTCGAGGGCCGCGGCCGGGTGTTCGGGGTGAAGTTCCGGCCGGGCTGCTTCCGCCCGTTCCTCGGCGACCGCGTCTCGACGATCACCGGTCGGGTCCTGCCCGCCGCAGCGGTGTTCGGCCCGGGCCGGCTGCCGATCCCGTCACCCTCGGCGGAGGGCTCGTTCGAGGAGGCGTCGCAGCACAGCGCGGGGCGGGTCGAGGAGTTCCTGCGGCAGCGCCTGCCGGCGCCGGATCCGCTGGCCGAGCGGGCCGCCGGGATCGTGACGCTGGTACGGGACGAGCCGGGGCTCACCCGGGTCGACGCGCTGGCCGGGCGGGCCGGGCTGGGCGTGCGCCGGCTGCAGCGGCTGTTCGCCGAGTACGTCGGTCTCGGCCCGAAGTGGGTGATCCGCCGGTACCGGCTGCACGAGGTGGGGGAGCGGCTCGCCGCCGGCGCCGAGATCGACTGGGCCGGGCTGGCCGGCGAGCTCGGCTACGCCGACCAGGCGCATTTCGTCCGGGACTTCACCGCCATGGTGGGTGAGCCGCCCACCCGGTACGCCGCCCGCTACCCCGGTCAAGGGGACGGTCGTCACTGATCACCGAGCTGACGATCGGCCACTTTAACGGTTAAGTTCGAGGCGTGACTGTTGCCGCCCCCGACCGTTCCCGCCTGGAGATCGCCAAGGTCGCCGTCGGCGTCACCTTCGCGACGAACGGCCTCGCCTTCGCCGGCTGGTTCGCCCGCATCCCGGCCGTCCGCGAGGACCTGGGCCTGAGCTCGGCCGCGCTGGGCCTGCTGCTGCTCTGCCTCTCCGGGGCGGCGCTGACCGCCATCCCGCTCGCCGGTCCGCTGGTCCAGCGCGTCGGCCCGGGCCGGGCGGTGCTGCTCGGCAGCACGTCGGTGACGGTGGGCCTGCTCGCCATGGCCGCGGGCACGCAGCTGGGCTCGGTGCCGCTGGCCGGGGTCGGGCTGGTTCTGCTCGGCATGGGCAACAGCACCTGGGACGTGGCCATGAACGTCGAGGGCGCGGACGTCGAGCGCCGGCTCGGCCGTACCCTCATGCCCCGCTTCCATGCCGGCTTCAGCCTCGGCACCGTGGGCGGCGCGGGGGTCAGCGCGGCTGCGGCAGCAGCCGGGGTGAGCGTCTCCGCGCAGCTGCTGGGCACCGCGCTGCTCGGCGCGAGCGTGATGGCCCTGACCGTCCGCCGGTTCCTGCCGCACACCGCCACCACGGCCGAGCAGCGCACCCGCGGCCGGGTCCGGGACGCCTGGCGCGAGCCGCGCACCCTGCTGATCGGCGTGATCATGCTGGGCTTCGGCTTCACCGAGGGCGCGGCCAACGACTGGCTGGCCATCGGCCTGGTCGACGGCTACGACGCGAGCGAGACCACCGGCGCCATCGGCTTCGGCTTCTTCGTGACGGCGATGACGCTGGCCCGGTTGTTCGGCGGCAACGCGATCGAGCGCTGGGGGCGGGTGCGGGTGCTGCGCGGTACGGCGGTGTCCGCGCTGGCCGGCCTGCTGCTGGTGGTCTCGGGCATCGGCGTGCCGCTGGTCCTGTTGGGCGCCCTGCTCTGGGGCGCGGGCGCGTCCCTGGGCTTCCCGATCGGGATGAGCGCCGCCGCCGACGACCCGCTGCGCGCGGCGATCCGGGTGTCGGTGGCCGGCTCCATCGGCTACGGCGCGTTCCTGGCCGGCCCGCCGCTGATCGGCGTGCTGGCCGAACACCTCGGCGTGCTGCGGGCGCTGCTGGTCGTCGTGGTGGCGATCGGTCTGGGGCTGGCGGCCTCGGGCGCCGCCCGTCCCCTGTCGCGGGGCGGGACGCCGGAGCCCGAAGCTGCCCGCCCCTGATCAGCCGCCGCTGAGGAAGTCGCCGATCAGCGACGCCAGCAGCTCCGGCTGCTCGATCACCATCGCGTGCGAGGCGTCCTCGAGCGGGAGGTAGCGCATCCGCGGGTTGGCCCGGGCCCCGGCCGCCGCCTGCTCCACCAGGTACCGCCGGTGGGCCGCGTACAGCTCCGCGAAGGGCTCCTGCTCGGGCAGGTCGCGGGTGGCGAGCACGGCCAGGGTCGGCGCGGGCGTGGTCGCGTACACCGGGCCCAGGTCCAGGGCGTTCATCAGCTCGCGCAGCTCGCCCGCGGTCGCGGCGGACGGCCGCATGGTCGTCTCGCCGTCCCGGTGCACCAGGTTGCGCCGGAAGCCCTCGATCCACACCTTCTCGTTGGCGCCCATGTCCCGGGCCGCCATCTGCTCGCGTTCCACCAGGTCGGGAAGCTCGTCCGAGGGGATGGTGCGGCCCATGCCGGCGTGCGTCGTGTCGAAGACCGCCGCCAGCCGGGCCAGCTCGGCCGCCGCCTTCTCCGGGTCCAGCCCCGGCAGCTGCTCCGGGCGGGCCGGCGGCGGGTTGCCGTCCAGGCTGACCACGCCGGGCGTCTCCGGGTGCCGCTGGCCCCACAGCACGGCGAGCATGCCGCCGAGCGAGTGCCCGGCCACGGCGGGCCGGTTCAGCTCCAGCTGGACGGTCACCGCGGCGATGTCGCCCAGCGCCGCGTCCCAGGACCACGGGCCGTCGCCGGAGCGCCCGTGCCCGCGCAGGTCCAGGGTGATGACGCGGTGCCGGGGCCGCAGCGCCCGGGCCAGGGTGGTCAGCGTGGCGAGGTTGCCGCCGGCGCCGTGCAGCAGCAGCAACGGCGGCTGGTCGCCGCCGAAGTCCCGGACGGCGATCGGCAGCTCGCCGGCGTCGACCAGTCGGTCGTTGATCACAACATCTCTCCCAGCGTCAGGTGGTCGGTGGCCGGCGGAGCCGGTCCCGGACGGCGGCCGAGGGCACCCCGCCGTCCGGATGGCGGGGGAGCCGGCCCCGCCGTACCAGGTCGTGCACCCCCTGGCGGGTGATGCCGAGCATGGCCCCGGCGGTGGCGTACGAGACGGACTCCGCGGCCGGATGGCCGACCCGCCGGGCGACCACCCCGCCGAGCGGGGTCCGCCACCACTCCACCGGCGGATCGAACGCCCGGTCGTCCGGATACAGCGTGGCGATGAGCCGGACGGCGGCGCGGACGGCGGTGGCGTCGTCCCCCTCCCGCAGCTGGGCCGCCCACTGCCCGGCCCGCAGCCGGACCAGCCGGCGCAGCGCGTCCACCGCGTCGTCGCCGTCCAGCAGGATCTCGAGCGGGTCCAGCAGGCGGACGTCGAGCAGCCGGACGATCTGCTCGACCAGGGCGTCGGCCGAGGGCATGCGGCCCATGCTGGCCCGGCTTGACGTCGACTGTCAAGTCGCTAGGGTCGGGGGGTGCAGACGCCGCATCCGAGCCGGCTCGCCCCCGATCACCCCCGCCGCGCCGAGATCCTGGCCGCGCACGCCGCCGCCGACGCAACCGGCGAGGCCGGCTACCTCGATCCGGGCACCGGGCTCTTCGTGCTCACCGCCGGTTTCCTGGCCCGGCGGGGCACCTGCTGCACCCGGGGCTGTCGTCACTGTCCGTACGTCGGCGGTGCCTGAGGCGGGCTTTCGTCGGCAGCCCCGCGCACAGTACGGTGTGCCCCGAATTAGTCGGGAGGACATTCGTGCGTTCGCGTCTCATCGCCGTCGGCGCCGCAGCCGCGCTGCTCGCCCTGGCGGGCTGTACGCACCGTGACGAGCCGGCGCGGCAGGCGCTGCCCGAAGTACGCATCGTCCAGCAGCCCGCGGCCTCGGCCGGCGGCGCCTGCATCCTCTGGGACTACGCGTTCATCGAGCAGACGATCGGCGTCGCCTTCACGGTCGCCGCCTCGGACCAGGTCGACGACACGTCCACCTGCGTGGTGCAGACCGAGACGGCCGACTGGCCCGACCTGGCGCTGTCGGTCGTGGAGAGCACCAAGGCGGACGCCGGGCTGTTCACCACGGAGCTCATGCCGAAGAAGGCGACCAAGCTCAAGGGGCTCGGCAAGGCGGGCTACCGGCTGGTGAGCAAGCCTTCCGGCGGGCACGGTCCGGTCGTGGAGATCGGCTGGCTCAGCGAGGCCGCGCAGCTGCAGACGCTGCGCTTCACCTTCCCGAAGGATGCACAAAGCGACGCGGTCGACGAGCTCGCGCCGAAGCTGCTGAACCTCGCGAAGGCGCTCGACACCACCCGCGGCTGACCCGCCGGCCGGCTCAGTGGGCGTCGACGAACACCCGCGACGCCACCTCACGCGGCAGCCGGATCTTGTCGCCGGACCGGTCGATCGTCACGCCGTCGCGCTCCTGGGCCACCGTCACGGTCGCGCCCGGGTCGATGCCGGCCGCGTGCAGCTGGCGCAGCACGCCCGCGTTGGTCTGCACGCTCTCGCAGATCCGCCGCACCACGACGCTGCCGCTCAGGCCCGGGAAGGCCAGGTTGCGCTCGCCCGAGTTGATCACGCTGGAGCTGCTCTCCATCGGCTCCTCGGCCGGCAGGCCGAGCACCTCGAGGCCGGGGATCGGGTTGCCGTACGGCGACCGGGTCGGCCGGTTGAGCAGCTCGTAGACCTTGCGCTCGACCGAGTCGCTCATCACGTGCTCCCACCGGCAGGCCTCCTCGTGGGCCTCCTCGTAGGGCATGCCGATGACGTTGACCAGCAGCAGCTCGGCGAGCCGGTGCTTGCGCATGACCGCCACGGCGGCCACCCGGCCCTCCTCGGTCAGCAGCAGGTGCCGGTCGTTCTCGACGGTGAGCAGGCCGTCGCGTTCCATCCGGGCGACGGTCTGGCTGACGGTGGGTCCGCTCTGATGCAGGCGTTCGGCGATGCGCGCGCGCAGGGGCGGTACGCCCTCCTCCTCGAGCTCGAGGATCGTACGCAGGTACATCTCCGTGGTGTCGACGAGATCATTCAAGATGCGGCCCTCCCAGCAGCGATATTACCTCGCAGCCGGGGCTTGACTTCGTGCCGACGAGGTGGGTCAGGTGACCCTACCCTGGGTGGCGGCGGAAGGCTCGGGTGGCAGCGCCGGGCGCGCGTGGCAGCATGAGCCCATGGCGGAGTCGACGGCGGTGGTCTGGGACGAGGCGCTGCTCGCGTACGACATGGGCGAGCACCCGATGAATCCCGTACGGGTGGAGCTGACCATGGCGCTGGCCCGCGAGCTGGGGGTGCTCGACCGTCCTGGGGTGCGGCTGCTGGTCCCCGCGCCGGCCGACGACGCGGCGCTGACCAGGGTGCACCGCCCCGACTACCTGCACGCGGTACGGGCCGCCCCGCACGACCCGTTCTTCCGCGGCTGGGGCCTCAACACCCCCGACAATCCGGTCTTCGAGGGCATGCACGAGGCCAGCGCCCGGATCTGCGGGGCCACGCTGGCCGCCGCCGAGGCCGTGTGGAGCGGCGAGGTCACCCGGGCGGTCAACGTCTCCGGCGGGCTGCACCACGCGATGGCCGCGCGCGCCTCCGGCTTCTGCGTCTACAACGACCCGGCGGTCGCCATCGCCCGGCTGCTCGACCTGGGCGCGGAGCGGATCGCGTACGTCGACATCGACGTGCACCACGGCGACGGGGTGCAGGCGCTGTTCTACGACGACCCCCGGGTGCTCACCGTGAGCCTGCACGAGACCCCGCTGGCGCTCTTCCCCGGCACCGGTTTCCCCGACGAGACGGGCGGCCGGGGCGCCGAGGGCTCGTCGGTCAACGTCGCGCTGCCCCCGGGCACCGGCGACGCGGGCTGGTTGCGGGCGTTCCAGGCGGTGGTGCCGTCGATGCTGCGGGCGTTCGCGCCGCAGATCCTGGTCACCCAGTGCGGCGCCGACGCGCACCGGCTCGACCCGCTCGCCGATCTGCGGCTGTCGGTCGACGGTCAGCGGGCCGCCTACATCGCGCTGCGCGGGCTGGCCGACGAGCTCTGCGACGGCCGCTGGGTGGCCACCGGCGGCGGCGGGTACGCGCTGGTCGAGGTCGTGCCGCGGGCCTGGACGCATCTGCTCGCGGTGGCCACCGGCGAGCCGCTCGACCCCGGCACCGCCACCCCGCCGGGCTGGCGCAAGCTCGCCGCGGAGCGCCGCCCCGGCACCGAGGTCCCGGCCACCCTGACCGACGGGGGCACGCCACCGGTCGAGCGCTGGGAGCCGGGGACCACGCCCGACCCGGTGGACAAGGCGATCCTGGCCACCCGGATGGCGGTCTTCCCGCTGCACGGGCTGGACCCGTACGACATCCGGGACTGAAGGGGTAACGCGTGACCAGAGAAGCGGACGTGCTGCTCTCCGACGGCAGCGCCGTGCACATGCGCCCGATCCGCCCCGAGGACGCGCCGGCCATCGTGGAGTTCCACTCCCGGATGAGCGACCGCACCCGCTACCTGCGCTACTTCTCGCCCTACCCGCGCATCCCGGAACGGGACCTCGCCCGCTTCGTCAACGTCGACCACCACGACCGGGAGGCCTTCGTCATCGTCAGCGGCCCGCGGATCATGGCGGTCGGCCGCTACGAGCGGCTGGGCCCGGACTCGCCGGAGGCCGAGGTCGCCTTCGTCGTCGAGGACGCCCACCAGGGCCGGGGGATCGGTTCGGTGCTGCTGGAGCATCTCGCCGAAGCGGCCCGGGAGAACGGCATCAGCCGCTTCGTCGCCGAGGTGCTGCCGCAGAACGGCGGCATGCTGCGGGTGTTCAGCGACTTCGGCTACCAGGTCCAGCGCAAGTACGCCGACGGCGTCGTGCACCTGGGCTTCCCGATCGCCCCCACGGAGAAGTCCCGCGAGGTGCAGGAGAGCCGCGAGCAGCGCACCGAGTCACGGTCCATCGCGCGGCTGCTGCACCCGCGCGCGGTGGCGGTGTACGGCGCCAGCGCCAGCGGCCAGGGCATCGGCGCGGCGATCCTGGGCCACCTGCGCGACGGCGGCTACACCGGGACGATCGTGCCCGTGCACCGCAGCGCCGAGCGGGTGGCCGGGCTGCCCGCGTACCGGTCGGCCGCCTCGGCCGGGGCCGAGGTCGACCTGGCCGTGGTCGCGGTGCCGCCGGACGGGGTCGCCGACGCCGTGGCCGACGCGGCCGCGGCCGGCGCGGGAGGTCTCGTGGTCGTCTCCGCCGGCTTCGCCGAGTCCGGCGGTGAGGGTGCCCGCGCGCAGCGCGCGCTGATCGACGCGGCCCACGCGTCGGGCCTGCGCGTGGTCGGCCCCAACTGCCTGGGGATCGCCAACACCGATCCGGCGGTACGCCTCAACGCCACGCTCGCGCCGCGCCTGCCGGCCGCCGGGCGGGTGGGCTTCTTCAGCCAGTCCGGGGCGCTCGGCGTGGCGCTGCTGGCCGAGGCGGAGCGCCGCGGGCTCGGGCTGTCCAGCTTCGTCTCGGCCGGCAACCGCGCCGACGTCTCCGGCAACGACCTGCTGCAGTACTGGCAGGACGACCCGGGCACCGACGTGGTCCTGCTCTACCTGGAGACGTTCGGCAACCCCCGCAAGTTCGCCCGGCTGGCCCGCCGGATGAGCCGGGTCAAGCCGGTGGTCGCGGTGGCCTCGGCGACCCGGCCGGCCGGGCTGGCCGGCGACCTGCCCGCGCTGGACACCCGCGCGGTCACCGCCCTGTTCGCCCGCTCGGGCGTGATCCGGGTGGACACCGTGGCCGAGCTGTTCGACGTGGGCCTGCTGCTGGCCCACCAGCCGCTGCCGGCCGGGCGCCGGGTCGCCATCGTGGGCAATTCCTCGGCGCTGTCCGGCCTGGCCGTGGCCGCCTGCCGGGCGAACGGGCTGACCGTCGCCGAGGGCTACCCGCGCGACATCAGCCCCCAGGCCGGGGCGCACGACTTCGCCGACGCGCTGGCCGACGCGGCCGTCGACGACCGGGTGGACGCCCTGGTGGTGGTCTTCGCGCCGCCGCTGCCCGGCCAGCTCCCGGACGAGGACGCCGACTTCACGGCGGCGCTGGGCAGCGTCGCGCTGGCCGGCGAGAAGCCGACCGTGGCGACGTTCCTGCTCGGCACGATGCCCGACCGGGTGCCGGCCTACCCGTCGGTGGAGGAGGCCGTCCGGGCCCTGGGCCGCGTCGCCGGGTACGCCGACTGGCTCCGCCTGCCGCCGGGCGTCTTCCCCGCACTGTCCGGCGTGGACCCCGCCGCGCCCGAGATCGACGGCTCGCCGGCCGAGCTGCTCGCCGCGTACGGCATCCAGGTCGAGCCGTCCGGCGCGGTCACCTCGGTCGAGGAGGCGCTGGCCGCCGCGGGCGAGCTCGGCTACCCGGTGGCCCTGAAGGCGGCCGGCGGCTCCCTGCGGCACCGCATCGACCTGGGCGCCGTCCGGCTGGCCCTGGCCGACGAGGACGACGTGCGCGCCGCCTACCGCGAGCTGGAGTCGGCGTTCGGCCCGCAGGTGCTGGTGCAGTCGATGGTCCCGCCCGGGGTGGCCTGCACCGTCGAGGTGGTCGAGGACCCGGCGTTCGGCCCGGTGGTCGGCTTCGGTCTCGGCGGGGTGGCCAGCGAGCTGCTGGGCGACCTGGCCTGGCGGGCGGCGCCGCTGACCGACCGGGCCGCGGCCGCGCTGGTCGACGAGCCGCGCGCGGCGCCGCTGCTGCACGGCTATCGCGGCTCGGCGCCGGTCGACCGGGAGGCGCTGATCGATCTGCTGCTGCGGGTGGGTCGGCTGGCGGACGAGCACCCGCGGGTCCGCGCCCTGTCGCTGAACCCGGTGCTGGCCCGCCCGGACGGCATCACGGTGCTGCACGCGTCGGTGGAGATCGGCGCGGGCGGTCCCCGCCCGGACACCGGCCCGCGCCGGCTCTCCAGCGCCTGACGCCCGGCCGGCTCCTCAGTGGGGGGTGCGCGGGTCGGCGTGCTCCGGCGTCCGGCCGTCGGTCGGGGTACGCATCAGGTGCAGCGCGAGGCGGTTGGCCGCCGCCAGCACGGCCAGGACCACGGCCAGGATCGGGTGCCCGGTCACGGCCAGAGCGACGGTCGCGCCGCCGAAGACCAGCCACTCCGGTACGAGTCGCAGCGGATCCGGCAGCGGCCGGCGGGCCTTGGGGGCGACCCACTGTCCCCACACGACGGCGGCGACCAGCGGCAGCCCGATCGCGGCCAGCAGCCGCAGCCAGAGATTGTCCGATGCCTGCCAGCCCGCGTACGCCAGCGCCGCCAGCGCGCCCAGCTCCAGCACGAACCGCAGCAGCAGGTGGAAGCCTCGCATCCCGCACCTCTCCGACGACGCTCGCCCGGCCCGGGCTCGACCCGTCGATTGTCGCCGAGGAAGCGCGTCGTGTCAGTCCGCGATTCGCCCGACCCCGCCGCGGACATGGCGGAGGCCGGTCGCGCATCGCGACCGGCCTCTCGTTCGGGCGGCGTCAGCCGGCGTAGGCCTCCAGGCGCGACGCCCGCTGCGGGTCCCGCAGCTTGGACATGGTCACCTTCTCGATCTGGCGGATCCGCTCCCGGCTCAGGCCGAACTCGCGGCCCACCTCGTCGAGGGTGCGCTGGCGGCCGTCGTCGAGGCCGAAGCGGAGCCGGATCACCGCGGACTCGCGCTCCGACAGCGTGGAGAGCACGATCTCGACCTCGCCGCGCAGCTCGCTGCGGCCGACGCTGTCGCCGGGCTCGCCGCGGGGGTCGACCGCCGCGACGAAGTCGCCGAGGGCGCTCTCGCCGTCCTCGCCGACCGCCTGGTCCAGGCTGACCGGCTCGCGGTCATAGGAGATGAGCTCGATGACCTGGAACTCCGGCACGCCCATGGCCTTGGCGATCTCGGCCACCACCGGCTCGCGGCCCAGCGTGGTGGCCAGGTCGCGGCGGGCCCGGACCATGCGGTTGACCTGCTCGACCATGTGCACCGGGATGCGGATGGTGCGGGCCTGGTCGGCCATGGCGCGGGTGATGGCCTGGCGGATCCACCAGGTGGCGTACGTGGAGAACTTGTAGCCCTTGGTGTAGTCGAACTTCTCGACCGCGCGGATCAGGCCCAGGTTGCCCTCCTGGATCAGGTCCAGGAACGCCATGCCGCGGCCGGTGTAGCGCTTCGCGATGCTGACCACGAGGCGCAGGTTGGCCTCGAGCAGGTGGTTCTTGGCGGCCCGGCCCTCGGCGAGGATGATCTCGAGCAGCGGCGCCAGGTCGTCGCCGGCCGTGGGGAGCTTCTCCTCGGCGTAGAGGCCGGCCTCGATCCGCTTGGAGAGCGTCACCTCCTCGACCGCGGTGAGCAGGCGCGTGCGGCCGATGCCGTTCAGGTACGCCCGGACGAGGTCGGCGGAGACGCCGCGCTCGTCGATCGCGTCCAAGTCCGCCAAGGGCTCGACACCGTCAGTCATGATGTTCTCGGCAGCAACCGCCGCCGTGGACTCCGTCGCCTTCATCTGCAGGACCACCTTTCAGTCCCCTCCCCGCGTTCACCCGAGTCGTGCATTCCCAGCCGCATTCGTGCCGGTGATCACTAGCTTGGCGGCAGGCGCGTTAAGCGGAGGTGAGGCAAGCGTCCAGGTGGCATGAATCGGGGAGAACCCTGAGGTCGTCAACCCGACACGGTGCCCGGATTGCTGTGACATTTACGGAGAGTGAGGCAATTCCGCTTGTCGACGACGGGGTCGATAATCGGCGTCAGGTCAGCAACGAGGAGGAAAGTCCGTGGTCTTCAAGCGCATGATGCAGGCGATGGGTGTCGGGGGCCCGTCCGTGGAAACGGTGCTCGCCAACCCCAACTGCCGTCCCGGGGGCTATCTCGAGGGGCAGGTGCACGTCATGGGCGGCGACCACGCCGTCGACATCGAGTACGTCGCGGTCGGCCTCATGACCCGGGTCGAGGTGGAGAGCGGCGACAGCGAGTACAACACCGACCAGGAATTCCACCGGCAGCGGCTGACGGGCTCGTTCAAGCTCGACGCCGGCGCCCGCCACGACATCCCGTTCCGCTTCGACGTGCCGTGGGAGACCCCGATCACCGAGGTGTACGGCCAGCACCTGCACGGCATGACGATGGGACTGCGGACCGAACTCGAGGTGGCCCGGGCGGTCGACAAGGGTGACCTGGACGCCGTGGCCGTGCACCCACTGCCGGCCCAGGAGCGGATCCTGGACGCCTTCCTGCGGCTCGGCTTCCGCTTCAGCCGCGCCGACGTCGAACGCGGCCGGGTCTACGGCGTGCAGCAGACGCTGCCGTTCTACCAGGAGATCGAGTTCTACCCGCCGGCGCAGTACGCGAGCGGCATCAACCAGCTCGAGGTCACCTTCATCCCCACCCCGCACAACCTGCAGGTGGTCCTGGAGATCGACAAGCGTGGCGGGCTCTTCACCGAGGGCCACGACGCGTTCGGCCGCTTCGACGTGGACTACCACTCGGTGGACCAGGTCGACTGGACCGCGCAGCTCAACGGCTGGCTGCAGCAGTCCGCCCAGCGCCGCGGCTTCTTCTAGAGCTCCAGCCAGACGGTTCTCGGGCCCACGTTCACGCTTTCCACGAGCATGTGGGCCCGGAACCGTCCAGTCTGCACAGTCGCGCCGCGCTCCCGCAGCGCCGCGACGAACGCGGTGACCAGCGGCTCGGCCACCTCCGCGGGCGCGGCGGCGGACCAGGTCGGACGGCGGCCCTTGCGCGCGTCGCCGTAGAGGGTGAACTGGCTGACCACCAGCAGCGGGGCGCCGGTGTCGGCGGCCGAGGCGTCACCGTCGAGGATGCGCAGCTCGTACACCTTGCGGGCCAGGGCGGCGGCGGTCGCGGCGGTGTCGTCGTGGGTGACGCCGAGCAGCACCAGCAGCCCGTCCTCGATCTTGCCGACGACCTCGTCGCCGACCGTGACGCTGGCCCGGCTGACGGTCTGGATCAGCGCGCGCACGCCAGCACCCGCTCCGCCGCCAGGTCGAGCCGCTCGGTGCCGGAGAGCTGCCAGTCGCGGAAGCGGACCACCTCGTCCAGCAGCCTCGTCGGCGCGCCGGGGGCCAGCCGCAGGAACGCGCTCAGCAGCGCGCCGGCCGGGGCGGACCACTCGTGCCGCGGGTCGACCGCCACCTGGGCGAGGATCAGCGCGGTCAGTCCGGTGTCGAGGTCGGGGTCGCCGGGCCGGGCGTTGCACCAGTCGATCACCACCGGACCGCGGGCGGTCATCAGCACGTTCTCCGGGTGCAGGTCCAGATGCAGCAGAGCGGTGCCGGCGGGCGCGCCGGGCCCGGGCGGCACCTCGTGCAGGCGGCGCAGCAGCTCGGCCAGGTGCGTGGCCGCCTGGTCCAGGGTCAGCGCCGCGGTCACGAGGGCCTGGGCCATCGTCGGTCCGTCGAGGCGTTCGAGCACCATGTCGCGGCCGGCGGCCTCGTACACGGCCGGGACCGGATAGCCGGCGCCGGCGAGGTGACGCATGGCGTCGACCTCGCCGGTGACATCGGCGTCGCGCCTGTACCGGCGCAGCACGCGCCGCTCGTCCAGCGCGTACACGTCGGCCTCCCGGCCGGAGGCGAGCAACGGTCCCGTCACCCGCCGACGATAACCTTCTCAGTCGATCGCGCTGCTGGTGGCGTCGCTGGTGGGCCCGTCCGTCGGCGTCATCGCGCCGGTGGTGGCGTCGCCGGTGGTGGTCGGCGCGACGCCGGGACCGGTCCGCGGCCGGGTCTTGAAGCTGTTCGGGCCGGCGGTGCCACCGGTGGTGGTCATGATGCCGCCGCCGGCGGGCGGGGGACCGCCGTTGACCAGTTGCTCGGGGTCGGTGCCGGCGGCGATGGTGCTCGACAGGCCCGGGTCGTCCTCGCCCTTCTCGGGGCGGTACGTGCTCGGCTCCTCGAGCGCGCCGGGCGCGTAGTCGCCGTTACCGATCTCGCTGTTGTCACTCATGGCCAGGGGTTTGCCCGGACGGCCGGGCGGCAAACCGGGCTCAGTAGGAGCCGGCGGTCACCCGGCTCGCAACGGGGGCCGGCTCGCCGCGGTGCCGGGCGGCCAGGTCGTCCAGGATCGCCTCGGTCGCGGTGGCCCCGAACCGGGTGGCGCCGGCCGCGGCCAGCTCCAGCAGCGTGTCCAGGGTCCGTACCCCGCCGGAGGCCTTGACCGCGACCGCCGGGGACACCGTCGCCCGCATCAGGCGGATGTCGGCCGCGGTGGCGCCGCCCGGGGCGAAGCCGGTGCTGGTCTTCACGAACCGGGCCCCGGCCCGCTCGGCCAGCCGGCAACCGGCGACCTTCTGCTCGGCGTCCAGGTACGCGGTCTCCAGGATGACCTTGACGCAGCGACCCTCGGCCGCCGCCACGACCGCGGCGATGTCGTCGAGCACGTAGCCGGTCTCGCCGCCGCGCAGCCGGCCGATGGCCAGCACCATGTCGATCTCGCCGGCGCCGGCCGCGATCAGCTCCCGGGTCTCGGCCACCTTGAGCGCCGTGGTGGTGCTGCCGTGCGGGAAGCCGACCACGGTGCCGACCAGCACGCCGGTGCCGGTCAGGACCGCGGCGGCCGTCGCCACGTCGCCGGGGCGCACGCACACCGAGGCGGTACGGCGCCGGGCGGCCACCTCGCAGCCGTGGCGCACCTCGGCGGTGGTCAGCTCGGGCCGCAGCAGCGAATGGTCGATCATCGCGGCGACCTGCTCGACGGAGGGGATCACGGGGTTTCTCCTTCTCGGGGCGGCTGCACGTCGAAGGTGACGCGCAGCGAGTAACGGGAGCCGACGTACCGGCTGACGCTGTATTCCAGGGGCGCGGCGTGCTGGTCGACGATCACGCGGCTCTCCACCAGCAGCGGCTCGGCCGCACCGACCTGCAGGCGCGGCCCGTCCGGGCCCGCCGGCTGGGCGGTCAGCGTCGACGAGCCGAGCGTGGGGCGCAGGCCGCGCTCGTGCAGGGCGCGGTGCAGCGAGCCGGTCTCCAGGTCGGCGTCGAGCAGGGTGGCCAGGTGGGGCGGGAAGCAGGCGTACTCGACGGCCAGCGGGACGTCGTCGGCCAGGCGGACCCGCACGATCGAGACCACGGTGGGCGCCGCGGCCGTGAGCTGCAGCGCGGCCGCCTCCTCGGCGCCGGCCGGCCGGACCTCGCCCTCGACCAGGCGCGACGAGGGCGTACGCCCCCAGCTGCGCACCTGGTCGTGAAAGCTCATCAGCGTGGCGGCGGCCCGCGGCGTGGGCCGCCGGCGCACGAACGTGCCCCGGCCCTGGATCCGCTCGACCAGCCCGTCGGCCTCGAGTGCGTTGAGGGCGGCCCGCACGGTCATCCGCGCGACGCCGAACTCCTCGGCGAGGGCGGTCTCGGCGGGCACGAGGGCGCCGGGCGGCGCCGTGGCGAGCCGGGCCCGCAGCGCCCGCTCGATCCGCACGTACAGCGGGGTGTTCGCCACGTGTCCTCCAGGTCGTCTAGACAACCTAGAAGTTAGCGGACGGGCCGGGCGACGGTCCATAGGATGTGGGCCATGACGCTTTCGCTGCCCATCGCCGCCGAGGCCAACGAGCTGCTGTCGGCCGACCCGCTGGCCCTGCTCATCGGCATGGTGCTGGACCAGCAGATCCCGCTGGAGAAGGCGTTCAGCTCGCCGTACGTCCTGGCCCAGCGCCTCGGCCACGCGCCCACCGCCGCGGAGCTCGCCGACTTCGATCCCGAGCAGCTCGTCACCGTCTTCGCCACCCCGCCGGCCCTGCACCGGTTCCCCAAGGCGATGGCCGCCCGGGTGCAGGACGTCTGCCGGGCCCTGGTCGGCTCGTACGACGGCGACGCGGCCAACCTGTGGCGCGACGTCGCCGACGGCCGGGAGCTGGTCCGGCGGATCGCCGCGCTGCCCGGGTTCGGGCGGCAGAAGTCGCAGATCTTCGCCGCCCTGCTCGGCAAGCAGTACGGCGTCCGGCCGTCCGGCTGGCGGGAGGCCGCCGGCGCCTACGGCGAGGAGGGCTCGTTCCGCTCGGTGGCCGACATCGTCGACGCCGGTTCGCTGGAGCGGGTGCGGGCCTTCAAGAAGGAGATGAAGGCTGCGGCACGGAGCTGACCAGCAGCTCCAGGAACCGGGCCGGCGGCAGCGGCCGGGCGAACAGGTAGCCCTGGCCGATGGCGCAGCCCAGCAGCTGCAGCTCCGCCGCCTGCTCGGCCGTCTCGATGCCCTCGGCGACCGTGGTCAGGTGCAACACCTGGCTCAGCCGCAGGATCGCCTCGGTGATGCCGGAGCCCTCCGGGGTGCCGTTGAGCTCGGCCACGAAGCTGCGGTCGATCTTGAGGATGTCGACCGGCAGCCGGGTCAGGTAGTGCAGCGACGAGTAGCCCGTGCCGAAGTCGTCGATCGCCACGTGGATGCCGTGGTCGCGCAGCGCCCGCAGTTTGGCGATGCCGGCGCTCTCGTCCACCAGCGCCGACTCGGTGATCTCCAGGACCAGCCGGTCCGGCGCCAGCCCGGTACGCGCCAGCACGTCGAGCACGTCGGTCACCAGCGTCTCCTCCTGCAGCTGGCGCGGTGACACGTTCACGCTGACGTAGACGCCGTCCCACCCGGCCACCTGCCGGCACGCGGTCTCCAGCACGAACATGCCGATGTCGGCGATCGTGCCGCTGCGTTCGGCGATCGGGATGAAGCGGGCCGGGGACACCACGCCCAGCCGCGGATGCTGCCAGCGCACCAGGGCCTCGGCGCCGACCGGGCGGCCGCTCGCCAGGTCGACCAGCGGCTGGTACAGCACGTGCAGCTCGCCGCGGTCCAGGGCGCCGGCCAGGTCCTCGCCGAGCCGGGCATCGGCGGCCCGGCGGTCGGTCATCGCCGGGTCGTGCAGTTGCACGCCGTGCTTGCCGAGGTGCTTGGCCTGGTACATGGCGATGTCGGCGCGCCGCAGCAGCTCCTTGGGGGTGTCGCCGGCGCGGCCGGTGGCCACCCCGATGCTGGCCCGCACCGGCAGCACCTCCTGGCCGAGGTGCACCGGGGCCGCGGCCGCCGTGGCCAGGATGCGCTGCGCCGCCGCGACCGCGTGGTCCGGGTCGGGCACCCCGGTGATCAGCACCACGAACTCGTCGCCGCCGATCCGGGCGGCCACGTCGCCGGTGCGCACCCCGGCCAGCAGGATCTGCGCGAACTCGGTCAGCATCGCGTCGCCGGCGGCGTGCCCGTGCAGGTCGTTGACCAGCTTGAAGCCGTCCAGGTCGATGAGCAGCAGGGCGATGTCGGTGCGCCGGCCGACCGCCTGCGCGAGCCGGGCGTCCAGGCCGGCGCGGTTGGCCAGGCCGGTCAGCGGGTCGTGCAGGGCCATCTGCTCCAGTTCCAGCTCGCGTTCGCGCAGCCGGGTCTCGACCTGCTGGCGCCGTTCGATGTCGCCGCGCAGCGCCGAGGTGGCGGCGTCGACCTTGCCCATGGCCCGGTTGCGGGCGCCGGTGAGCAGGGCCACGAGCGTGGTGAGCAGCAGTGCGATGGTCAGGGCGACCGCGAAGGTGGTCCGTACGATGCCGCGGTCGGTCTCCTTCAGCAGTTGGTCGGTGGGGTTCACCCACAGCTTCCAGGTGTGCGACCCCGCCGTGACGGTGGCGACCCGGTCGAGGGCGGCCGCGTGGTCCGGGGCGGCCTGCCCGGAGGTGGCGATGGTCTGGTGGACGTCGCCGGTCGGGTCCTCCAGCACGGCGGTCACCGCGCCGTGGCCCCGCGTCCGCAGCGTCTCGGCCAGCAGGTCGCGGCCGTGCACCCCCATGGTGAGCCAGCCGCGGAAGGCGCCGCCGATGCGGGCGACCGGCACCGCGAACAGGAACGACAGCTGCTGCGCGGCGGCCGGTCGCGCCTGGTCGGCGGGCGTCACGTAGGCCCGGCTGACGGCGAAGCCGCCGTCGGAGTACGCCTCGCGCAACGTCTCGGCCGCCTCGGGGTCGCCGGCCAGGTCCGTGCCGGCGGCCACCGGGACGCCGTCGAAGGAACGGGTGAACACCGCGAACGCGTGCTCGCCGGCGGTGGCGGCCGGTCGCAGGGCCAGGTCGGCGGCGCCGCGGCTGCGCCAGTACGACTGCAGCGCGGCGACGCCGGTGCCCGGGGTGGAGACCACGAAGCCGAGTGAGGTGGCGCCGGGCAGGTGGCGGTTGCTGATCCGGTTGGTGATCCACGTGAAGTCGCCCGCGGTGAGGTCGGTCTGCGCCCCGAGCGCGATGGAGACGTCCGCGAGCGTGTCGCCGTACCGCTGGACCTGGGTGGTGATCGCCCGGCTGAGGTCGCTGGTGTAGCGGTCCATGAGCTGGGCCGCGTAGCGCTGCTCGGCGGCGCGGGCGTTGCCCGCGGCGAACCAGGAGATCCCGCAGCCGAGCAGGGCGACCACGACGACGAGGGCGACGCCCGACCAGCGTCGCCGGTTGAGTCCGCAGGAGGCCCACCGCACACCTGCCTGATCGGTCGGCAATGGCGGAACTGAACGATTCGGCGCGGGCGGCCCTGTCGCGCGGGGCGCTGCGTCGATTGTGGGCATGGGCCCGGTGGCGGTGCGAGGATGAGGTGTCGATCGGAGTATCAAGGTGAAGAAGCAGCCGGTGTTGATCACCAACGCCGCTCGCAGCCAGAGCGATCAGCTCCGCACGCGCCAGATCCGTTATGTCGCCATGATGAGTGTCCGCGCCGGGTGTCTGATTCTCGGCGCCGTCCTGGTCAGCATCCGGCCGCCCCTGCTGCCGCTCTGGCTCATCCTCTGCGCGGTCGGCATGGTCTTCCTGCCCTGGGCCGCGGTGCTGATCGCCAACGACCGGCCGCCGAAGAGCCGGGCGCACCCGGCGGCCACCCCGGCGGTCAACCAGCAGCGCGTCCTGGAACCGGAGGCGGCCGAGATGATCAAGCAGCGCACCATCGACGTCGAGCCGTGAGGTTCTAGCGCGGGCGCGCGCCGACCGTCTGCACGGCGGCCGCGCCGAGGGCGGCCCCGGCCGCGAGCGCGGCCTCCGGCTCCGCCCCGGAACACCAGGCGGCGAGCAGGCCGGCCGCGAAGGCGTCACCGGCCCCGGTCGGATCGAGCGGCGGTACGGGCACACCCGCGACCGACCGCACCACCGCGTCCCGCGACACCCAGACGGCGCCGTCGGCCCCGCGCTTCACCACGACGTTGCGCGCCACCGCGGTCAGCGCGGCCGCCTGTTGGGCCGGCGTGCCCGTACCGCCCAGCACCTCCGCCTCGTCGGCGTTGCACAGCAGCAGGTCGACGGGGCCGAGCAGGTCCAGGAACGCCCGCGCCCCGAGCTGCCGCAGCGGCTCGGCGGACGCCGCATCGACGCTCGTGGTCAGCCCGCGCTCCCGGGCCGCGGCCAGCGCCGCCAGCCCACCCGTCCGGGACCCGGCGTGCAGCAGCGGGTAGCCCGACAGGTGCAGGTGGGTGCCGTCCGTGACGGCCTCCACCGCGGCCGTCACGTCGACCGGGTCCAGCAGCAGCGCCGCGCCCCGATCGGTGATCATCGTGCGCTCGCCGGCCGAACTGAGCACCACCACGCTGCCTGTGGCCACCCCCGGGTGCGCCCGTACCGCGCAGCGCACACCGCCCGCCACCAGCTCGGCGATCCGTTCCCGGCCGGCGTGGTCGTCGCCGACCGCGGCGACCAGGACGGCGCCCGCCCCCGCCCGGGCCAGCCAGGCGGCGGTGTTGGCCGCCTGCCCGCCCCCGCCGACGGTGATCCGCGCCTCGGTGTCCGAGCCCACCGCCAGCGGCCCGGCGTGCGCGACCAGGACGTCGGTCACCAGGTCGCCGACGACCAGGACGGTCACTCCCCGCACCGGCGCGGCCTCACGCCGGCAGCGCGAAGCCGAGCGTCGCGGGCGCCGGGGTCGCGGCCGCGGCGATCTGCGCGGCCAGGGCCGCGTTGCGCAGGATGATCCGTACGTTGACGGCCAGGCTGCGGCCCTCGGTGCTGCTGTGGAAGTGCGCCAGCAGGAACGGGGTGACGGCCTTGCCGGTGACGCCGTCCCGGGCCAGCAGCTCCAGCCCCTCGGCCAGGGTGCGGTCGTGCACGGCCGGGTCGAGCTGCTCGTCGGTCGGCAGCGGGTTGCCCAGCACCAGCGCGCCGGCCCCGACCGCCTGCTCCGTACGCGCCGCGATGACGTCGGCGACCTGCTGCGCCGTGTCCAGCCGCCAGTCGACGTCGAAGCCGCCGTCGGTGACGAAGAAGCCGGGGAAGCGGTGGGTGCCGTACCCGGCGACGGACACGCCGAGCGTCTCCAGGCGTTCCAGGGTCGCGCCCACGTCGAGGATCGACTTGACCCCGGCGCAGACCACCACGATCGGCGTGCGGGCCAGCGTGGTGAGGTCGTTCGACTCGTCGAAGGTGCTGCTCGCCTCGCGGTGCACGCCGCCGAGCCCGCCGGTGGCGAACACCCCGATGCCCGCCGCCGCGGCGATCGCGCTGGTGGCGGCGACCGTGGTGGCGCCGTCCGCGCCGGTGGCGGCGGCCACGGCGAGGTCGCGGACCGAGAGCTTGGCCACGCCGTCGGCGCCGGCCAGGTGCTCGATCTGGTCGTCGGACAGGCCGACGACCAGCTCACCGCCGATCATGCCGATGGTCGCGGGCACCGCGCCGTGGTCGCGGACGGTCTGCTCGATCTCCCGGGCCACCCGCAGGTTGTCGGGCCGGGGCAGGCCGTGCGAGACGATCGTGCTCTCCAGCGCCACGACCGGGCGCCCGTCGCGGCGCGCCCGGGACACGTGGTCGCCGTAACGGATGGCATAGCGGCCCATCTGCCGCGTGGAATCGGTCACGATGGCAACGGTACGGTGCCCAGCGGCTCCGTTGTCGTTGGACCGACCAGGCGTGAGGTGTCAGACTTGTGGGTTGGAGCTTCTTCCGCGGTGACCGGGGGGCACGCGGGCCCGGCAACAGCGCCGATTCACCGGCGCTGTGCCGTTGAGCACACAGTCATGAGACTCATGAAGGGCAGATGCCGTGAGCACGCAGATCCTGGAGCGTCCGGAGACCAAGGACGCCGACACCGGTCCCGAGATGTTCCACTACGTGCGCAAAGAGAAGATCGCCGAGAGTGCCGTGATGGGCACCTTCGTGATCGCTCTGTGCGGGGAGAAGTTCCCGGTGACCAAGTCGCCGAAGCCGGGCTCGCCGGTGTGCCCGCAGTGCAAGGAGATCTACGAGTCGATGAAGCACTGACCTCGGGCCGGCCCTCGTGACAGGCGGCTACAGCCTGCTGGTGGCGGACCTGATCGGCGTGGCCGTCTTCGCGGCCTCCGGCGCCAGCGCCGCCGTCGCCAAGCGGCTCGACCTGTTCGGCGTGGGCTTCGTGGGCTTCGTGGCGGCGCTCGGCGGCGGCATCCTGCGCGATCTCGTGATCGACGCCGTGCCGCCGCTCGCTTTCGCGGACTGGCGTTACGCCGTCACGGCCGTCTGCGCCTCCGTGGCGGTGTTCTACCTGCACCCGCAGCTCAACCGGCTGCGGCGTACGGTGCTGCTGCTGGACGCCGCCGGGCTGGGGCTGTTCACCGTCCTGGGCACCCTCAAGGCCCTCGACGCCGGCGTCCCCGCCGTCGGCGCCTGCCTGATCGGCATGCTCACCGGCATCGGCGGCGGGCTGGCCCGTGACCTGCTCACCGGGGAGATCCCGGTGGTGCTCCAGCGCGACATCTACGCGGTGGCCGCGCTGGGCGGCGCGGCCGTCGTCGTGCTGCTGAACCGGCTCGAGCTGGCCGGCCCGGCCCCGCTGGTGCTCGCGGCGGCCGCCATCACCGGGGTACGGCTGCTCGCGCTGTACCGGCGCTGGTCGGCGCCCGTCGCGGTGCCGTGACCACGCCGGCGGCCGCCCGCCGCTATGCTGGGTTCCGCCTCTGCGGCCCGTTGCGCAGAGGCTTTTCTGTGAGTCGAGAGGATCGTCGCAGCTTGAGTCCGCCCCTGCCGAACCTGGAGACCTTCCCACCGCTGCGCGCCTGGCAGCGCAAGGCGCTCGTGGAATATCTGCGCAGGCGCAGCTCCGACTTCATGGCCGTCGCGACCCCGGGCGCGGGCAAGACCACCTTCGCCCTGCGGATCGCCGCCGAGCTGCTCGCCGACGGCACCGTCGAGGCGGTGACCGTGGTGTGCCCGACCGAGCACCTGAAGACCCAGTGGGCGAACGCGGCGGCCCGGGTCGGCATCCAGCTCGACCCGATGTTCCGCAACGCCGACGTGCACTCCTCCCGCGACTTCCACGGCGCGGTGCTCACGTACGCCCAGGTCGGCATGGCGCCCGCGGTGCACCGGCGGCGCACGATGACCCGCCCCACCATGGTCATCCTCGACGAGATCCACCACGCCGGCGACTCGCGGACCTGGGGCGACGGGGTGAAGTCGGCCTTCGAGGAGGCCGAGCGCCGGCTGATGCTGACCGGCACCCCGTTCCGCTCGGACGACAACCCGATCCCGTTCGTCGTCTACGAGCGCGGCGAGAACGGCCTGCAGCGCTCCCGCTCGGACTCGGTCTACGGCTACTCCGACGCGCTGCGCGACGGCGTCGTGCGGCCGGTGCTGTTCATGGCGTACTCCGGCGAGACCCGGTGGCGGACGAATGCGGGCGACGAGCTGGCGGCCCGGCTGGGCGAGCCGATGACCAAGGACCTGGTGGCCCAGGCATGGCGGACCGCGCTGGACCACCGCGGCGACTGGATGCCCCAGGTGCTGCGGGCGGCCGACGCGAGGCTGTCCCGGCTGCGCGAGCACGGCATGACCGACGCGGGCGGGCTGGTCATCGCGAGCGACCAGCAGACCGCCCGGGCGTACGCGAAACTCCTGGGCGAGATCACCGGCCAGCCGGCGGTCGTGGTCCTCTCCGACGACCAGGGGGCGTCGGCCCGCATCGCCTCGTTCGCCCTCTCCGAGGAACGCTGGATGGTCGCGGTCAGGATGGTGTCGGAGGGCGTCGACATCCCCCGCCTCGCCGTCGGCGTGTACGCCACCAGCGCCTCGACCCCGCTCTACTTCGCGCAGGCAATCGGGCGCTTCGTGCGGGCCCGCCGTACCGGTGAGACCGCGACGGTGTTCCTGCCCAGCGTCCCGCACCTGCTGGGCCTGGCCAGCGAGATGGAGGCCGAGCGCGACCACATCCTGGGCGCGCCGAAGGACCCGGACGGCCTGGACGACGCCCTGCTGGAACGCGCCCAGCGGGCGGAGGACGCCGAGGGTGACCTGGAGAAGCGGTTCGAGGCCCTGTCGGCGACGGCGGAGCTGGACCAGGTGATCTACGACGGCGCCTCGTTCGGCACCGGCGCCCGCACGGGCACCCCGGAGGAGGAGGAATACCTGGGCCTGCCCGGCCTCCTGACGCCCGACCAGGTGAGCGTGCTGCTGGAGCGGCGGCAGAGTGAGCAACTGGCGGCGCAGAAGCGGCAGAAGGCCGCTGAGCCGGTTCCGGCCCAGCGGGAGCCGGTGGTGACGCTGAGCGCGGGGGAGCGCCGCAACAGCCTGCGCCGGCAGCTGAACACGCTGGTGGCGGCCCACCATCACCGCACCAACCTGCCGCACGGCAAGATCCATGCGGAGCTGCGGCGGCTGTGCGGGGGGCCGCCGAGCGCTCAGGCGACGATTGAGCAGCTTGAAGAGCGGATCGCGACCATTCAGACGATGTAGGCGGGTTGGGCCTTTCAGCGCGGCTGTCTGCGGTCTTCAGGCGGGGCTTGGGGGGAAGCGCTCGGTGCGGCCGTCTGCTGGGCGTGGGTGTTGGACCGCTGTGGTGGCGTCATCGCCTCCTGCCCGTGTGCCGGCCGCGCGATGCGATTCCATGCGACGCCGGTTTCCGCGGCTTCGCCTTGTGCGCTCCATCGTCCGTTTTTCGCATCTGCGGTGCGCTCCGCCTTCGTCGCCTTCCGCCTTCCGCCTTCCCCCTTCCGCCTTCCGCCTTCCGCCTTCCGCCTTCCGCCTCATCCGCACCCGCGGTCTGCGCTCCGCCTTTTACGCGTGCCGCCTCGGCTTTCCAGCCTGCGCCTTCCGCGCTTCGTTATCCGCGTGCGTCTCCGCTCTCCCGCCTGCGCCTTCCGCCTCTGCCCTCTGCCTCTGCCCTCTGCCTCTGCCCTCTGCCTCTGCCCTCTGCCCTCTGCTGAATCTTGAAGAGCTGGATCGAGTGAGCGCACCCATGCCGCTCCAAGATCGGGCGGACGTCGTGGGACGGGTGAGTGCCCCGCCGGGGCGGTGTGGACAGGGCGCTGAGGTTGCTGGTGGGCATTCGGACTTCGAGCGCTGAGGCAAACTGCGCGCCCTCGCTCGTTGATCCAGGCCCCGATCCGTGTTGCCGACAAGCGGTCTCGAACGCCTGCTCACTCCCTCGTCGACGCCACGGCAGCGCGCACCGGATCTTGATGCCCCAGGACCGATTTGCGCCTTGAGAAGTCACAAGATCAAGTGTGGGGGTGGGTGAGGCGGGTGGACGTCGCTCGGCAGGTGGGGTGGCTCGGGCGGGTGAGTGTGGTTCGGGCGGGTCGGTGTGGTTCGGGCGGGTGGGG
>NZ_BOMQ01000014.1 GCF_016862275.1 Actinoplanes nipponensis
TCGCTCGGGCAGGTGGGGTGGTTCGGGCCAGTGGGCCTGACTCGGGCGGGTAGGGGGCGCTGGGGCGGGTAGGGGTCGCTCGGCGGTGGGCTTAGCTCGGGCGGGTGGGCATAGCGCGGGCGGGCAGCGTGGTGTGGCTCGGGCAGGTGGGCATAGCGCGGGCGGGTGGGCGGCGGAGGGCGGTGGGGATGGGGGTTGGGGTGGGGGGCAGGCTGGACCGCGATCTTGTTGCGCTGGGGTGGGTCCGGCCCGCGGGTTGCTTCAAGATCCGGCCGGGGAGCCAGGGACGCGTGTGAAACGCGAGCGGTGGCCGCCGTGGACCGCGATCTTGATGCGCTGGGCCCGGTTCAGACGTCGGGTCGCCACAAGATCAGGCAAGGAGCGTCGCCGGTGGCGGCAAGAGCGGGAAGCGGAGCGCCTTAGCCGAGCGGTGCGAGGCGCGAGCGGGGAAGCCAGCGCGTTGGCCGGGCAACGAGAGGCACGAGCGGGAAGGTCAGCGCAGCGTCGATGAGGCGACCAGCGCAGGGCCCACGCCATGGCAGTGACCGGCCGTCGTCGGCCGTCCCAGCTCTTCATGATCGCTGCGTGTAGTGAACCTTGGTAACGGATGGCCACCGGGCGCGCCGATATCCATCAAGGTCCCCACGACTACCGAGAAGCGCCGGGCGCCCCCTGCCACCAGGCTCGACATCCCCCAGGGCAGAGAAAGGGGCGCCCACACCGGGGGCGCCCCTTGATCGTCTATCGGGGGTTAGTTGGAGTTAGACATCATGTCTGCGCCGCGCCAGGAGAACTCCGGGTCCGCCTTGTACTGAACCGTGATCTTCACCAGGTCCTCGGCGTACCTGTTGGCGTGGTGTCCGCAGAACACCAGCTCGCTGCCACCAGCCAGGGTCAAACGGAGCTTTCCGGCTGCATTGCAGCGGTCGCACCGTTCATCGGCTGCTGGTCCGGCCACCGTTCCCGCCGGCGGCGTGAGAGTCGGGGTCATCGCCTTCCTCCTCTGGTCGTCACCGATGAACATGTTCCTCGGCTACTGCTCACCCATGGTGCAACACCCTTGGCCCTGACAGCCTTCCCACTGTGTCCCGGGGGGACCCAAGTCACACGTGGTCGGGCTAGTGTGCCGTGCCCCAAGGGTGCCACGTCAACGATCACTTCTGCACAACGGTCCGATCACCACCGAGTGATGTACGGGTAGTGACCAAAGAGGCACGGATCGTTGACTGAACGGGGGGCGTCCAGTCATGATCACGGTGTCCGTGCCTCCACCGTTCCGGCTCAGTCCAGGTAGTCGCGCAGGACCTGCGAGCGGGACGGGTGCCGCAGCTTCGACATCGTCTTCGACTCGATCTGGCGGATCCGCTCCCGGGTGACCCCGTACACCTGGCCGATCTCGTCCAGCGTGCGCGGCTGGCCGTCGGTCAGGCCGAAGCGCAGCCGCACCACGCCCGCCTCGCGCTCGGAGAGAGTCTGCAGGACCTGCTGCAACTGGTCCTGCAGCAGCGAGAACGACACCGCGTCGACCGCGACGACCGCCTCGGAGTCCTCGATGAAGTCGCCGAGCTGGCTGTCGCCCTCGTCGCCGATGGTCTGGTCGAGCGAGATGGGCTCCCGGGCGTACTGCTGGATCTCCAGCACCTTCTCCGGGGTGATGTCCATTTCCTTGGCCAGTTCCTCCGGGGTGGGCTCGCGGCCCAGGTCCTGGAGCAGCTCACGCTGTATGCGGCCGAGCTTGTTGATGACCTCCACCATGTGCACCGGGATGCGGATGGTGCGGGCCTGGTCGGCCATGGCGCGGGTGATGGCCTGGCGGATCCACCAGGTGGCGTACGTGGAGAACTTGTAGCCCTTGGTGTAGTCGAACTTCTCGACCGCGCGGATCAGGCCCAGGTTGCCCTCCTGGATCAGGTCCAGGAACGCCATGCCGCGGCCCGTGTAGCGCTTGGCCAGCGAGACCACGAGCCGCAGGTTGGCCTCCAGCAGGTGGTTCTTGGCCCGCTCGCCGTCGCGGCCGATCCAGCGCAGGTCGCGCTCGAAGTTGCGCTCGAGCTTCTCCTCGCCGTCGTCGCAGGCGCGCAGCCGCTCGGCCGCGTACAGGCCGGCCTCGATCCGCTTCGCGAGCTCGACCTCCTGCTCCGCGTTCAGCAGGGGGACCTTGCCGATCTGCTTGAGGTACGCGCGGACGGAGTCGGCCGACGCGGTCAGCTCGGCGTCGCGGCGCGCCTGCTTGAGCGCCTCGGACTCCTCGTCGTCCCACTCGAAGTCGCCGTCGGTGGCCGTCGCGGCCGCGTCGGTGGCGGCGGCCTGGACCAGGGCGGCCGGCTCCTCCACGACGACGTCCTCGATCTCGGCGGCGAGCTCCTCGGGGTCGATCTCCTCGCCCTCGGCCGGGGCCTCGCCCGGCTTGGCGGCCTTCGCGGGGGTGGCCTTGGCGCCGGCCGCGGCCTTGCGGGGCGCGCCCGCGGCCTTCTTGGCGGGCGCCGCCTTCTTGGCCGGCTCCGTGGCGTCGGGGTCCTCCGCGCCGGCCTGCTTGGGGGCGGGCGCCGGCGCGGCCTTCTTCGCCGGGGCCCGGGTGGCCTTGGCGGTGGTGGCCTTGGAGGCGGGCGTGGCCGCGCGCGCGGCGGCGACCCGGCGGCGGGTGCTCGCCGAGCCGTCGACGACGACCGTGACTCCCGCGTCCACGAGGGCGCGGAGGATCTTCTTGGCCTGGGCCGGCGTGACTTCGGCCGACTCGACCGTCTGCACGACCTCGGCTGACGTGATCTGCCCGCCCGCACCCTGAGCATGGGCGATCAGGGCCTCGGTGAGAGAGCGAACGTCGGCACCGGTCTGGTGGGCTTCTGTCACGAATGACCTTCCGGAGGGCGATGTAACACGGCCATGAACCCAGCGCAGCGCGCGGCGGAACGAGGCTGGCCGGTGTGGTGTGGGAGCCCTCGGGACGCGGACGGGCCCGCTGGCGGCTGTCCGTGAAGCGTGGGCAGGGGTGAATTGTAGCGCCGTCCGGCTAGATCCTCCCGCCGCAGCACGCCACCGGCATGCCGAGGGTGGTCGAGAGGGGGGTGTCGGGGCTCGCGGAGGCCCCGGCGACGACAATGAAGACGGCTGAAAGGACGGTCACCAGTGGCTGCAGAAACCGCGACATCGACGCCGGACGCCCTGCTCCGGATCGCCGTACGGATCGCCCGGGAGGCCGCGGCGACCGCGCGGCGGATGCGCGCCGGGGCGATCACCGACGTGCGGACCAAGAGCACCGACACCGACGTGGTGACCGCGGCCGACCGGGCCGTCGAGCGCCAGGTGGTCGCCGCGCTGGCCGCTGAGCGGCCCGGAGAGGGCGTGCTGGGCGAGGAGTACGGCGACACCACGGCGGCGGCCGCCGGGCCCGTACGGTGGATCCTGGACCCCATCGACGGCACCGTGAACTATCTCTACGGCCTGCCGCTCTACGCGGTTTCGCTCGCCGCCGAGGTGGACGGCGTGGTCGTCGCCGGCGTGGTGCACAACGCGGCCACCGGCGAGGAGTGGACGGCGACCCGCGGCGGCGGCGCCTGGCGCGACGGGCGCCGGCTGGCCGGCTCGGCCCGGACCAGCCTCGACCAGACCCTGCTCGGCACCGGGTTCGGTTACGACCCGGCCCGGCGGGCGCACCAGGGCGCGGTGGTCGCCGCGTTGCTGAACCGGGTGCGCGACATCCGGCGCCTCGGCGCGGCCTCGCTGGACCTGTGCCTGGCGGCCGAGGGCAGCCTGGACGCGTACTTCGAGAAGGGGCTGAACGCCTGGGACCACGCGGCCGGTGGGCTGGTGGCCGCCGAGGCCGGGCTGCGGGTGTCCGGACTCGACGGAGCCCCGGCCGGGCCGGACATGCTCGTGGCGGCCCCGCCGGCGATCTTCGGCGCGCTGCACGACGCCCTCGTGGAGCTGGACGCCGCCGGCGGCCCCTAGGTCAGGAGTCCTTCTTGGCCGGGGCCACGCAGGCGCCCAGCGGCACCTCGGGCTCGCCCAGCTCGACCAGCGATTGGTTGACCTCGGTGGTGGTGGCCAGCTGCTGGAAGCCGCTGCCGACGACCACGTCCACGACCGTGCCCTTGCGCTTGGCGTCGTACTGCACGTCGGCCTGGTCCAGGAAGTACGCCCGCAGCAGCCACGCCGAGCCGACCGCCTCCGGGCCGTAGCGCATGACCGCGACGCCGTCGACCTTCTTCTTGTTCTCGGCCGGCTTCTGCGTCCTGAACCGCCGGTTCTTGAACTCGTTGGTGACGGCGTCGGCCAGTCCCGGGGTCTTGGTGCCGTTGAAGACCCGCACGGTGACCTGCTCCGGGTCGTCCGGCAGGGTCACGTTGGCCATGACCGCGCCGTCCGGGCAGCCGCCCCCGGCGACCGCGTCGCCCTGGGTGTCGCGGACCAGCGCCACGACGACGAAGACCACCGCGGCCACGGCGAGCACGCCGACCACGACCAGCGCTCGGACGCGGGCAAAGCTCATGGAACTGGCTCCCGGGGCAGCTCGATCGGCTCCCGTCCGGTGCCGGACGGGGTATGCGGTGAGGTTAGCGTCTGTGCGCCAAGCCCGCGGAAAGAGGGAATGCTCCCGGCGCGCCGACGATGATCTACGGGCTGCGCCCCCTACTTTGATGTCGCCTCGGTCACATCGGGAACAATGGGCCGCCCGCGCGCGTACAAGCCACCCGCGGGGGCGGTAAGGTGCCGCGTTTGCCGGGGCAGTTTCACGAGGGGGTGGGGGCGCCCCGGCGGACGGGCGATCCCTGTTTCAGAACGGGGAAAAAAGTCCGCCGCACCCGGGAACCGAAACGCCGTCGCTGGCGTTACTAACGCCAAGTGACACATCGATACAGGAGAGTGACATCCGATGGCCACCGACTACGACGCCCCGCGTCGCGACGAGGTCGACCTCGGCGAGGACAGCCTCGAGGAGCTCAAGGCCCGCCGCGCCGACTCGCAGTCGGGCGCAGTGGACGTCGACGAGGTCGAGGTGGCGGAGAGCTTCGAGCTCCCCGGTGCTGACCTGGCCGACGAGGAACTGACCGTCAAGGTGCTGCCGATGCAGACCGACGAGTTCCGCTGCGCCCGCTGTTTCCTCGTACACCACCGCAGCCAGCTCGCGGTGGAGCGCAACGGGGAACTGATCTGCCGTGAGTGCGCCTGACCGGCGCGTCCGCGAGCAGGACCCCCGGTCGTCGCCCGACGGCCGGGTCAAGCACCGACCCCTGATCCCCCCGCCGCCGGTTTGCCCCGGCAGCGCAACCGGGTATCAGGCTGACCGATAGACGCCAACGGCATCGATGCCGCCAGCCGACACGGGGAGGTCGACGATGAGCCGCCCAGACGACAGCTCGGCACCGTCCGAAGATCCGGGGCGTGAGCTCATCAAGGTCGACCCCGCCGGGGCCGCCGGTGACGAGGACGCCGGGATCGGCGCCACCGTGGCCGCCCTGACCGCCGACGACCTCGAGCCGGCCGGTCGCCGGCGCCTGCTCGGCCGGCTCGTCGGCGATGTCCGCCGGCGCGGGCTCGGCCAGCTCTTCCGGCCCCGGGCCGCGCTGCGCTGGATGGCGGACGTGGTCGCCGACGTGGCGCCGCACGTGCCGGTCCGCGACCGGGCGACCCTGCGCCGGCACTTCGACGGGCTCGACGGCGACGCGCTCGCCGAACGGCTCGTGCGCAACGCCGCCCTGGCCACCGCCGGGGTGGGTGCTGCCGGCGGCGGTGTCGCCTCCCTGGAATGGGTGGCCACCCCGACCCTGCTCTCGGCCCCGGTCCTGCTGGCCGCCGAGACGGTCGCCGTGGTGGCCGTCGAGCTCAAGCTGATCGGCGAGCTGCACGAGGTGTACGGCCGGCCGGTCACCGGCAACCCCGTCGAGCGCGCCTCCGCCCTGGTGCAGTCCTGGGCCGGCCAGCGGGGGGTCAACCCGCTCGTGCCGGGCATCGGCGTCGCCACCGTGCTGGGCACCGCGGCCCGCAAGGAGCTGCAGGGCACCCTGCTGCGGCGCTTCGGGCGCAACCTGACCACGATGGGACCGCTGCTCACCGGCGCGGCCGTGGCGAGCTACCTCAACCGCCGGGCCACCCGCGGGCTCGGCGAGAAGCTGATCAAGGACCTGCGCCGCCAGGGCCCGGCGGTCATCGACGGCGACACCCGCCGCGAGCTCAGCTCCTAGACCGCAGCAGCGCGGTCGCCAGCTCGACCGGGTGCCGGCTGCTGACCACCCAGAACGGGGTCGGGTCGGCCGGGTCGTCCAGCAGCACCTGCACGGCGCCGGAGATCCACGGCCGCTGCACCACGAAGGCCAGCGGGTGCGAGCCCACGCCGAGCACCTCGCGCTTGCCGGCGGCGTCCAGCGGGACCACGTCGGCGATCACGCTCAGCGGCAGCCGGGCGTCGTCCACGAGGAACTCCGTGGCGGTGACCACGACCTTGATCCGGTCGGCCCGCCACAGCAGGAACACGGTCAGCGGCAGCAGCACCGCGAACGGCACCCAGGCCCGCAGGCCGGTGCTGCCCATCCAGATCTCGGCGGCCAGCAGGGCGGCCACGGCCACCCAGCCGGGCCACGCCAGCCACGGGATGCGCAGGCGCTCGGCGTACGCCGGACGCGGCGCCGCCGTGCGTGCGGAGGCCTCGGATGTCACCCTGGTGAGGGTACGGCGCGCCTCCGTCCGCGGCGACGGCAGGATGGCAGGGTGGGTGCCGCTCGCCCGCCCGCAGGACCGACGCCGACCGTGAGGACCGTTACCGTGACCGACCCCGTGGACATCCAGGTCCGCCGGCTCGACCCCGACCTGCCGCTGCCGGCGTACGCCCTCCCGGGCGACGCCGGCGCCGACCTGGTCGCCGCCGAGGACGTCGAGCTCGCCCCGGGCGGGCGCGCGCTGGTGCGTACCGGGCTCGCGGTCGCGCTCCCGGAGGGTTACGTCGGGCTGGTGCATCCGCGTTCCGGGCTCGCCGTGCGCCTGGGGGTGACCGTGCTCAACGCGCCCGGTACGGTCGACGCCGGTTACCGCGGCGAGATTCTGGTGAACCTGGTCAACCACGACCCCGCCGCGACCGCCAAGATCTCCCGGGGCGACCGCATCGCCCAGCTCGTCGTGCAGCGGGTCGCCCGGGCGGTGTTCCACGTGGTCGACGAGCTTCCCGGCACCTCGCGGGGTGCGGGCGGGCACGGCTCGACCGGCGGGCACGTGGCTCTGCCGGCCCCCCAGCAGCAGCTCTAGAAAGACGCTAGAACGAAGAAGGTGGCAACGCAGATGTTCTCCCGCAAGCGCGGCGGTCCCAAGCACGTGCGACCCGACGACGCACCCCAGTCGGCGGCGCTCGCCCACAGCATGGGCGACGGCCCGGCGCCCGAGCACGGCCCGTACGACAGCCGGCAGGCCCCCGGCGGGGTGCAGCGGCTGGATCTCGGCAGCCTGCTCATCCCGGCGATCGAGGGCGTCGAGGTGCGGGTGCAGGCCAACCCGGACGGCGGCGTCGAGCAGATCGTGCTGGTCCACGGCAACAGCGCGCTGCAGCTCGGCGTCTTCGCCGCGCCGCGCAGCGAGGGCATCTGGGACGAGGTGCGGGCCGAGATCGCCGCGGCGATGAAGGCCGACGGCGCCGCGCCGCAGGAGTTCGACGGCCCGTACGGCGTCGAGCTGGCGGCCCGGGTCAACACGCCCGAGGGGCCGGCGGACGTCCGGTTCGTCGGCGTGGACGGCCCCCGCTGGATGGTCCGCGCGCTGTACCAGGGCCTGGCCGCCGCCGATCCGGCCCAGGAGGGCGTGCTCGGCGAGTGCCTGCGCGGCCTGGTCGTGGTCCGCGACGAGGAGGCCCGGCCGGTCCGCGAGGCGCTGCCGCTGCGGCTGCCGCGGGAGATGGCCGAGCAGGCCGAGCAGCACGCGCACGAGCACGAGGACCCGACGCCGCCGGACGTGGCGGTCAACGAGCGGTTCCCCGGGCCGAACGGCCGTCACGCGCATTGATCGGAACGGCTCCCGGTGAGGTAGGTCACCGGGACCACTTCCGGCGTACCGTTGACTTGCGGCACCTGCCCACACTGTGTGCCGTCCGCCGGCCTTCCGCCGGCGCGTTTCCACGGTTCGCCGAGGAGAGGGTGGCACGAGGTCATGTCGACCGATGAGCGCACCACTGGCCTGCGCCGGTTCTTCGAACGGCTGACCGCCTCCGAGGCGGAACTGGACGCGCAGGAGTTGCAGCGCGACAGCGCCAAGTGCGGCGCGATGCCGGCCGGTCAGTGCCGCCGCGGTCAGGTCGTCTCGGTGTCGGGACGGCTGCGCACGGTGGCGTACACTCCCCGCACCAACCTGCCGACGCTCGAGGCGGATCTCTACGACGGCAGCGACGTGGTCACGCTCGTCTTCCTGGGCCGCCGTTCCATCGTCGGCATCGAACCGGGTCGTCAGCTCACCGCCCGCGGCCGGATCGCCCTGCGCGACGACCGCAAGGTCATCTACAACCCGTACTACGAGCTGGAGGCGCCCCGGTGACACCCGGCAGCGAACCCCGTCACGCCGCGCACGAGTCAGTGGAGGAACGGGTCGCCGAGGAGGTCGTCGAGGAGCTCATCGGAGAGTTCGTCGAGGAGCTCGACCCACCGCCGGCGCGCCGGCCGGAGGACGACGAGGAGCCGCTGCCGTCGTTCAGCGAGCAGATCTCCGAGCAGCTCGGCGGGGTCCGCGGGCTCATCGAGTCCAGCGTGCCGGTGCTCGCCTTCGTGCTGCTCAACGTGCTGCTCGGCAGCGCCGGGCTGGACCTGGGCAAAAAGACCGCGCTGTACTGGGCGATCGGCGGCAGCGTCGGCTCGGCGCTGGCCATCGGCGTCTACCGGCTCAGCCGCAAGCAGCCGATCCGGCACGCGGTCAACGGCCTGTTCGGCATCGCGATCGGCGCGTTCCTGGCCTGGCGCACCGGCGACGCCAAGAACTTCTACCTGCCGGGCATCCTGCTGACCCTGGGTCAGGTGGTCGTGCTGATCGGGTCGGTCGCGGTCCGCCGGCCGATCATCGGGTACGTCTGGGGCGTGCTGGCCAACGGCGGCAAGCACGACTGGTTCGACCACCCCCGGCTGTTCCGCACCTTCCAGTGGCTGACGCTGGTCTGGGCGGCGTCGCTGTTCGTCCGCGCGGGCGTGCAGGGCTGGCTCTACCTGGCCGACCAGGCGAACGCGATCGGCGTGGTGCGGATCCTGATCAGCTGGCCGATCTACGCCGCGACGTTCGCCTTCACCGCCTGGGCCGTGCACCGGGTCACCTCCGCCGAGCACGCCCACGCGCCCGAGCCGAGCGCCGAGGCGCAGCCCTAGCCGAACTCGCGGCTGCTGCCCAGCACCACGGCGCGGACCGCGTCCTCGACCTCCGAGGTGCACACGAAGATCAGCTCGTCGCCGGCCTCCAGCGGGTCGTCCGGCGTCGGCACCAGCACCCGCTTGCCGCGCAGGATGGCCACCAGGGCGGCGTCGCGGGGCATCGGCACCGAGCGCACCGGCTCACCCACGTACGGGGCGGTGGCCGGCAGGGTGATCTCCACCAGGTTGGCCTCGCCCTGCCGGAAGGTCATCAGCCGGACCAGGTCGCCGACGGTGACCGCCTCCTCGACCAGCGCGGCCATCAGGCGCGGCTTGCTGACCGCGACGTCGACGCCCCACTGCTCGGTGAACAGCCACTCGTTCTCGGCCCGGTTGACCCGGGCGACCACCCGGCCGACCGCGAACTCCGTCTTGGCCAGCAGCGAGCAGACCAGGTTGGCCTTGTCGTCGCCGGTGGCCGCCACGACCACGTCGCAGTTGGCCACGTCGGCCTCCTCCAGGCTGGTGACCTCGCAGGCGTCGGCCAGCACCCACTCGGCCTGGGGCACCCGCTCGGGCCGCAGCTGGCGCGGCTGGCGCTCGATGAGCATCACCTGGTGGCCGTTGCCGATCAGTTCCTGGGCGATCGAGCGGCCCACGTTGCCCGCGCCCGCGATGGCGATCCGCATGGTCAGTGACCCCCCAGCCCGGCGCCCGCGGCGCTCGCGAGCACGTCGTCGACGATGTCGTCGGTGACCAGCATGAAGACCTGGTCACCGTCCTGCAGCACGGTGGACGGCGTGGCCAGCGAGCCGATCCCGAAGCGCATCAGGTACGCCACCCGGGCGCCCGTGGCGTCCTCCAGCGCGGTGAGCGTCCGGCCCACCCAGTCGCGGTGCAGCGGGGCCTCGACGATCGACACCGAGCTGGTCGGGTCGCGGAACACCTCGACCGTGCCCTCGGGCACCAGGTGCCGGACCATCCGGTCGGCGGCCCAGCGGATCGTGGCCACCGTGGGGATGCCCAGCCGCTCGTAGACCTGGGCCCGCCTGGCGTCGTAGATGCGGGCGACGACCCGCGACACGCCGAACGTCTCCCGGGCCAGCCGGGCCGAGATGATGTTGGAGTTGTCGCCGCTGGAGACCGCCGCGAACGCGTCGGCGCGCTCGATGCCGGCGGCGCTGAGCACCTCGCGGTCGAAGCCGATCCCGGTCACCGTGGTGCCGCCGAACTCGGCGCTCAGCCGGCGGAAGGCGTCGGCGTTCTGGTCGATCACCGCGACGGAATGGCCGCGGGCGTCGAGCTTGTGCGCCAGCGTCGAGCCGAGCCGGCCACAGCCCATGATCACCACGTGCACGGTTTTGCGCCTTCCCGCTGGATGCTTCCTGGACAGAGCGTGCCATGCGGCGGCGGCGGCCGTTGGCCGGGGCGGCCGACGGCGTGGCGTGCGCAGCCGTACCCTTGGCGCTTGTGGCAAGTTCGACGTCCCTAGCGAAGCGGCTGCTGCTCGGCCGGCCCTTCCGTTCCGACCGGCTGCAGCACACCCTGCTGCCGAAGCGGATCGCGCTGCCCGTCTTCGCCTCGGACGCGCTGTCCAGCGTCGCGTACGCGCCCGACGAGATCCTGCTGACGCTGTCCATCGCGGGGGCCAGCGCGTTCATGTACTCGCCGTGGATCACGCTGGCGGTCGCGGTCGTGATGGCCACCGTGGTGGCCAGCTACCGGCAGAACGTGCACGCGTACCCGTCCGGCGGCGGCGACTACGAGGTCGCCACGGTCAACCTGGGCCCGCGCTTCGGGGTCGCGGTGGCCAGCGCGCTGCTGGTCGACTACATCCTCACGGTGGCCGTCTCGATCAGCGCCGGCGTGTCGAACCTGGGCTCGGTGGTCCCGTTCGTGGCCGAGCACAAGATCGGCATAGCGCTGGCCGCCATCGCCGTGCTGACCGCGCTCAACCTGCGCGGGCTGCGCGAGTCCGGCACCGCCTTCGCCATCCCGACGTACCTGTTCATCGTCGTCATCCTCGGGATGATCATCACCGGCTTCGTCCGGGTCTTCGTGCTCGGCCAGGACCTGCGCGCGCCCAGCGCGGACATCGTCATCGACGCCGAGACCCACCATCTGACCAGCTTCGCCTTCGTGTTCCTGCTGTTGCGGACGTTCTCCTCCGGCTGCGCGGCGCTGACCGGGGTCGAGGCCATCTCCAACGGCGTGCCCGCGTTCAAGCCGCCGAAGAGCAAGAACGCGGCCACCACGCTGCTGCTGCTGGGCAGCATCGCGATCCTCATGCTGGTCGGCATCATCATGCTGGCCCGGGCCACCCACCTGCAGTACGTCGAGGACCCGCTCACCCAGATCGTCGGCGGGCCGGACAACTACGTGCAGAAGACGGTCACCGCCCAGCTCGGCGAGACGGTCTTCGGCAGCGGCTCGATCCTGCTGTACGTGGTCGGCGCGGTCACCGCCCTGATCCTGTTCCTGGCCGCCAACACCGCGTTCAACGGCTTCCCGGTGCTCGGCTCGATCCTGGCCCAGGACCGGTACCTGCCCCGGCAGCTGCACACCCGCGGCGACCGGCTGGCCTTCAGCAACGGCATCCTGTTCCTGGCGGTGGCCGCCATGGTGCTCATCGTGGCGTTCGAGGCCGAGGTCACCCGGCTGATCCAGCTCTACATCGTCGGGGTCTTCGTGTCCTTCACGCTCTCGCAGGAGGGCATGATCCGGCACTGGAACCGGCTGCTGAAGACCCAGCGGGACCCGGCCGTGCGGCGCCGGATGATCCGCTCGCGGGCGATCAACGCCTTCGGCATGGCGCTGACCGGCGCGGTGCTCATCGTCGTGCTGATCACCAAGTTCCTGCTCGGCGCCTGGATCGCGATCGTCGCCATGCTGGTCATCTACGCCGGCATGCTGGGCATCCGCAAGCACTACGTGCGGGTCGCCGCCGAGCTCGAGCCGAGCGAGGAACGGCCGGTGCTGCCCTCCCGCAACCACGCGGTGGTGCTGGTCAGCAAGGTGCACAAGCCCACGCTGCGGGCGGTGGCGTACGCCCAGGCGACCCGGCCGGACACGCTGACCGCGGTGACGGTCAACGTGGACGACAAGGACACCCGGACCATCCAGGCCGAGTGGGAGCGCCGGCAGATCCCGGTGCCGCTGACCGTGGTGGACTCGCCGTACCGGGAGATCACCCGGCCGATCATCGACTTCGTCAAGAGCATGCGCCGCGGTTCGCCGCGCGACGTGGTCACGGTCTTCATCCCGGAGTACGTGGTCGGCCGCTGGTGGGAGAACCTGCTGCACAACCAGAGCGCGCTGCGGATCAAGACCCGGCTGCTGTTCGAGCCCGGGGTCATGGTGACCAGCGTCCCGTGGCAGCTGCAGTCCAGCCAGGACCGGGACCTCGAGCGGCTGGACCGTGACCTGAGCCGGGCGCCGGCCCGGGGCCCGCGCATCCGACCGAACAACGTGCCGGCCGGGGTGGCCGCCACGCCCCCCGCCGAGACCCCGGAAGAGCCGAAGTGAGCGACGAACTGTTCGAGGGTGACCGCATCGAGCTCACGGTCGGCGCGCCCGCGCACGGCGGGCACTGCGTCGCCCGGTTCGGCGGCCCGCACGGCCAGGTGGTCTTCGTCCGGCACGCGCTGCCGGGGGAGCGGGTCACCGCCGAGGTGACCGAGCTGCACAAGGGGTACCTGCGGGCGGACGCCGTGGAGATCCACGAGCCGTCCCCGGACCGGGTGGCGCCGCCGTGCGCGTTCGCGCGCCCCGGCGCCTGCGGGGGCTGCGACCTGCAGCACGTGGCGCCGGCCGCCCAGCTGGAGTGGAAGGCCGCCGTCGTGCGGGAGCTGCTCGGCCGGATGGGCGGCCTGAGCGGCGAGCGGATCGCGGAGCTGGACGTGCGGGTCGAGCCGCTGCCGGGCGGCCCGCTGGGCTGGCGCTCGCGGGTCCGCTACGCCGTCGACGCCGCCGGGCGGCCCGGGCTGCTCAAGCACCGCTCGCACGAGGTCGTGCCGGTCGACCGCTGCCTGATCGCCCACCCGCGCCTGCAGCAGCTCGACGTGACCGGCCGGCTCTGGCCGGAGGCGGCCGCGGTCGAGGTGGTCGCCTCGACCGGCGGCGACGTCAGCGTGCTGGCCCGCCCGGCCGCGGCCCCGCTGCTGGTGGCGGCCGGCGCGGTCCGGCCCGGCGCCGACACGCCGGGTGGCAACGGCCCGGTCGCCGCGCCGCGGCCCGTCGCTGTGGACGACGGGCCGCTCGACGAGCCGGCCGGCGGCGGCGCGGTGCTGATCGAGGGTCCGGCCGAGGTGCGCGAGCTGGCCGCCGGCCGGGAGTGGCGGGTGCCGCCGGAGGGCTTCTGGCAGGTGCATCCCGCGGCCGCGGACACCCTGGTGGGCGCGGTGCTGGAGCTGCTCCAGCCGGTCGAGGGCGAGATCTCCTGGGACCTGTACGGCGGCGCCGGCCTGTTCGCCGCCGCCCTGGCCCAGCGCACCCGGGCCCGGACGACGGTCGTCGAGTCGGCCCCGGCCGGTGTGGCGACGGCCCGCACCAACCTGGCCGACCTGGGCGGCGTCGAGGTGGTGTCGGCCAAGGTGGACGTGGCGCTGGCCCGGCGCCGGGTGACCGGCCCGGTCGACCTGGTGGTGCTGGACCCGCCGCGGACGGGCGCCGGCGCGAAGGTGGTGCGCGCGATCACCGCGGCCGGCCCGCGGGCGGTGGCCTACGTGGCGTGCGACCCGGCGGCGCTGGCCCGGGACGTGCAGACGTTCGGCGCCGAGGGGTGGCGGCTGGCCGAGCTGCGGGCGTACGACTGCTTCCCGATGACCCAGCACATCGAGTGCGTCGCCCTGCTGGTGCCCGGAGGGCCCACGGGCCGGGCCGGATGACGACCCCGCTGTACGACGCCCTGGCCGCCTACGCCGAGCGTCTGCACGCCGGCATCGGCGACGGCCATCACGTCGCGTCGCCGTTGGGCGCATGGCTGCTGTTGGCGTTGTGTGCCTCGGCGGGCGGCGGCCCGGCCGGCGACGAGCTGGCCGAGGTGCTCGGCATGCCGGCCGGCGACGCGGCGTCGGCCGCCGCGGCGCTGCTGGAGCATCCGCACCCGCTGGTGTCCTCGGCGACCGCGGTGTGGCACGCGCCGGACCGGGACACCGACGGTCTGCGCGACTGGCAGGCCGGGCTGCCGCCCAGCACCACCGTGGGGCTGCTGCCGGCCCAGGAGGCTGCTGACGCCTGGGCGCGGGAGCACACCGGCGGGCTGATCGGGTCCTTCCCCCTGGCCGTCACGCCGGAGGTGGCGGTGTTGCTGGCCAGTGCGCTGGCCACCCGGGTGTCGTGGGCCCAGCCGTTCGAGGTGGCGGCGGCGGCCGCGCTCGGCCCGGACAGTGCCTGGGCCGCCGGGCTGACCCGGATGCTCCGCAGCCCGGAAGAGGGGCATGTCTCGTTCATCGCCGCGACGGACCGGGCCGGTGACGTCGTGGTGCACATCGCCGAGGCCGACTGTGCTGACCGGGACCTGTACGCCCGGACCAAGGTGCTGGTCATCTCGGTCGCTGCCGCCCCCGGCGTCGAGGCCGGTGACGTGCTCGCCGCCGCCTACGCCATCGGTCGCGGCGCGGCCGACGACGTGGAGCTGGGGCGCCGGTCCCTGTACGACCTGCCGCTGGGGGACAGCGGGCTGTGGAGCATCCGCGAGGAGGCGGTCCTGACCGACCTCAGCCACGAGGAGCGGTACACGGCGGTGCTGCCGTGCTGGTCGGCCGAGAGCGATCACGACCTGACCGGGCCCGGGCTGGGCTTCACCACCGCCGCACGGATCCTGGCGGAGGCCCTGCCGGTCTCCGGCCGGGCCTGCGACGCCCGGCAGGTGGCCATGGCCCGCTACGGCCGCTACGGCTTCGAGGCCGCCGCCGTCAGCGGCTTCGCGGTGTTGGAGAGCATGCCCAGCGAGGGGGTGGCGCGCATCGCCGAGCTGCGCTTCGGCCACCCGTACGCGGTGCTCGCCGTGACCGTCGACATCCGCGACGGCGACCGCGGGCGGGAACTCGGTCCATGGCACGGCGTGCCGGTCTTCTCCGCCTGGGTCAGCCGGCCGGAGGACCTGCCCGCGGCCGACGCCTGACCGCGGCCGGCCCGGTCCCGGCCGGCGGCCGGTGGGCCTAGGAGCGCTCCGCGGCCGGTGGGCCTAGGAGCGCTCCGCAGCTGGTTCCGCCGGGCGTTCCTCGGCGCTGGGTTCGTGGGCGTCGTGCGGATCGTCGTCGTAGGTGGTCTCGTCGAACGGCGCCGCGCCGGAGAGCACCGCCCGGGCCTGCTCCTGGTCGATCTCCCGGGTCCAGGTGCCGACCAGCACGGTGGCGACGGCGTTGCCGGCGAAGTTGGTCAGCGCCCGGGCCTCGGACATCAGCCGGTCGATGCCGACGATCAGCCCGACGCCGGGCACCAGGTCGGGGCGGTGGCTCTGCAGACCGCCGGCCAGCGTGGCCAGGCCCGCGCCGGTGACCCCGGCGGCGCCCTTGGAGGCCAGGATCATGAACAGCAGCAGGGAGATCTGCTCGCCGACCGACAGCGGGTTGTCCAGCGCGTCGGCGATGAACAGCGAGGCCATGGTGAGGTAGATCGCGGTGCCGTCGAGGTTGAACGAGTAGCCGGTCGGCACCACGATGCCGACCACCGGGCGGCTCACGCCCAGGTGGCCCATCTTGGCGATCAGCCGGGGCAGCGCCGACTCCGACGACGAGGTGGACAGGATCAGCAGGAACTCCCGGGCCAGGTAGCGCAGCAGCTTGAAGATCGACATGTGCGCGACCACCCGCAGCAGCAGGCCGAGGACGACGAAGACGAACAGCGCGCAGGTGATGTAGAAGCCGATCATGATGCCGAGCAGGCTCTTGAGCGCGTCGACACCGGTCGCGCCGACCACGGCCGCCATGGCCCCGAACGCGCCGATCGGCGCCAGCCACATCACCATCGCGAGAATCTTGAAGACCAGCCGCTGGAAGACCGCGACGGCCCGGATGACCGGCTCCCCGCGCTCGCCCATCGACTGCACCGCGAAGCCCACCAGCAGGGCGACCAGCAGCGTCTGGAGGATCTCCCGGGTGGCGATCGCGTTGAGCAGCGAGGGCGGGATGATGCCGAGCACGAAGTCGACGCCGGACTCGGCCTCCCCGCTGACCTGGGCGGCACCGGTCTTGGCCAGTTCCTCGCTGAGGTGCAGCCCCGAGCCCGGGTGCAGGATGTTGCCCACCACCAGGCCGATCGTCAGCGCGATCGTCGACATGACCAGGAAGTAGCCGAGGGCGAGCCCGCCGACCTTGCCGACCTGGGCGGCCCGGCGGATCGAGCCGACCCCCAGCACGATCGTGCAGAAGATCACCGGCGCGATCATCATCTGGATGAGCGCGACGAAGCCGGTGCCCAGCGGGCGCAGATCCTTGCCGAGCTCCGGGAAGAGGAAGCCGACGGCGATGCCCAGGGCCATCGCCACCAGCACCGAGATGTAGAGGATGTGGCTGCGGTCGCGGCGTCGGGCCGGGCTGGTCGCATCGACGGTCATGGGTCCTTCCTACCCGAGCAAGTGATCTGAGTCACGTCTCGGGAGTTGTGCAGGTTTTGTGGAGGACGTCTCTGTGTCCGTTCGCGCCAGATGCGTCCGCGGGTTCCGCCGATAGACTGACTCCTCATGAGCGAGCGCACTGATCAGACGACGGCCGGCATCCTGGCGGGCATCAAGACTCCCGGTGACCTCAAGCGGCTCGATCCCGATCAGCTCGTTCTGCTCGCCGCGGAGATCCGGGACTTCCTGGTGGCCAAGGTGTCCCGCACCGGCGGCCACCTCGGGCCCAACCTGGGCGTCGTGGAGACCACCCTGGCGCTGCACCGGGTCTTCGACTCCCCGCGCGACCGGGTGCTGTTCGACACCGGCCACCAGGCGTACGTGCACAAGATCGTGACCGGCCGGCAGGACGGCTTCGACCGGCTGCGCCAGCGCGGCGGCCTCTCCGGCTACCCGAGCCAGGCCGAGAGCGAGCACGACCTGATCGAGAACTCGCACGCCTCCACCGCCCTGTCGTACGCCGACGGCCTCTCCAAGGCCTTCACCCTGCGCGGCGAGGAGCGGCACGTGGTGGCCGTGGTCGGCGACGGCGCGCTCACCGGCGGCATGTGCTGGGAGGCCCTCAACAACATCGCCTCGGCCAAGAACCGCCTGGTCATCATCGTCAACGACAACGGCCGCTCGTACGCGCCGACCATCGGCGGGCTGGCCGACCACCTCTCCACGCTGCGCCTCAACCCCGGCTACGAGCGGGTTCTCGACCTGGTCAAGAACGCGCTGGGCTCCACCCCGGTGGTCGGCAAGCCGGCCTACGAGGTGCTGCACGCCGTCAAGAAGGGCATCAAGGACGCGGTGAGCCCGCAGCCGATGTTCGAGGACCTCGGCATCAAGTACCTCGGCCCGGTCGACGGGCACGACGTGCAGGCGATGGAGTCCGCGCTGCGCCGGGCCAAGGGCTTCAACGCCCCGGTGATCGTGCACGCGGTGACCCGCAAGGGCTACGGCTACCGCCCGGCCGAGGACGACGAGGCCGACTGCCTGCACGGCCCGGGCAGCGCGTTCAGCATCGAGACCGGCAAGCTGCTGGCCGCGCCCTCGGTGAAGTGGACCCACGTCTTCGCCGAGGAGCTCGTGGCGATCGCCGACGAGCGGCCCGACATCGTCGGCATCACCGCCGCGATGGCCGAGCCGACCGGCATCGCCGCCCTGCAGAAGAAGTACCCCGAGCGCACCTACGACGTCGGGATCGCCGAGCAGCACGCGGTCACCTCGGCGGCGGGCCTGGCGATGGGTGGCCTGCACCCGGTGGTCGCCGTCTACGCGACGTTCCTCAACCGCGCGTTCGACCAGGTCCTGCTGGACGTGGCGATGCACGGGCTGCCGGTGACGATCGTGCTGGACCGGGCTGGCATCACCGGCCCGGACGGCCCGAGCCACTACGGCATCTGGGACATGAGCGTCTTCGGCGCCGTGCCCGGCCTGCGGATCGCCGCCCCGCGCGACGCCGCCACCCTGCGCGAGGAGCTGCGCGAGGCGGTCGCCGTCGACGACGGCCCGACGATCGTGCGCTTCCCGACCGGCTCGGTCGCGGCCGACCTGCCGGCGCTGCGCCGGATCGGCCCGGTCGACGTGCTGCGCGAGGACGAGCGCAAGGACATCCTGCTGGTCGCGGTGGGCGCGTTCGGCAAGCTGGGCATGGAGGTCGCGGAGCGGATCGCCGAGCAGGGGTACGGCGTCACGGTCGCCGACCCGCGCTGGGTCCGCCCGGTCCCGATCGAGCTGGCCGCGCTGAGCCGCGGTCACCGCCTCGTGGTGACCCTGGAGGACGGCATCCGGGCCGGCGGCGTGGGCGAGGCGGTGGCCAGCACCCTGCGCGACGCGGGCGTCGACGTGCCGCTGCGCGATCTCGGGGTGCCGGCCGGCTTCCACCCGCACGGCAGCCGCGCCGAGATCCTCGCCGCGCTGGGCCTCACCGCGCAGGACATCGCCCGGGACGTGACCGAGTGGGTCTCGCAGCTGGAGGACCGGGTCACCGAGCCCCAGCCGCAGGCGTAGCGCCTTGGTCAACGAGCCGTTTCGTTATTAAGCCGTTACCTTTGGGGTTATGGCGGCGGAGACATTCGGCGGCAATACGGTAGTCATCGATCTCGGCCTGGCCCGGGGTGAACCCGACGAGTACGCCCGCCCGGTGCGCTCGACGACGCCCGACTGGTTCGCCCCGGTGCTGCTCGCGGTCGTCGTGCTGCTGTCGTCCGCGGCCTCGGCGGCGCCACCGCCTCCCGCGTTGTCGGCCGTGCTCACCGTGCCGTTCGGACCGGCCGACCCGTACGCCCTCACCGACGGCGGGACGCTGCTCGCGCAGACCTACGGGACGCTCAGCTCGTACGACCTGGCCGACGGGCGGCTGAACTGGCAGGCCGGCTCGGCCGCGCCGACGTACCGGCTGCGCACCGGCGGGGGGCTGGTGCTGATGCGGCCGTGGAGCGGCAGCCAGGGCGACCCGGGCACCACGGCCATCTCGCTCGACTCCGGGGCGGCCCAGTGGCGGCGGGCGGGCAACGTCGTCACCCTGCCCGGCTCCAGCGTCCTGCTCGGCGTCAACGGCGTCCGCAGCTCCGGATCCGGGCGCCGGGTGCAGGGCCGGATCGACGCGGTCGGCCCGGCCAGCGGCACCACCCGCTGGCAGGTGCCGATCCCGTCGACGGCCGTGCTGATGGGGGTGCCGGGACCCGCCGGCGCCGAGCCCCGGATGCTGCTCATGCACGACAACCGGACCGCCGCCGTGCACGACCTCGCCACCGGCCGGCTGCTGGCCAGCGCCGCGCTGCCGGCCGCCGACTACGGCCCGGACAACCCGACCGTGGCGGGCGGGCTGCTGCTGTTGCGGCACCCGACGCCCACCGGACGGATGGTCAGCGCCTTCGACCCGGTGACCCTGGCGCCGCGCTGGATCCGGCCCGCCGGCTACGCCTTCGGGGTCAGCCCGTGCGGGCCGCTCATCTGCCTGACCGGGCCGGACGGGGTCCGCGCCGTCGAACCGGCCACCGGGCTCCAGCGCTGGCAGCGGACGGGCTGGCGCAGCGTCGAGCAGCGCGGGACGGCGGTGATCGCGTACGGGACGCCGGCCGGCGAGGGCGACCCGGCCGGCCTGATCGACCCGGCCACCGGGCAGGTGCTGGTCGACCTGCACGGCTGGCGGCTGGTCACCGGCTCCGGGGGCGGGGACCATCTGCTCGTGACCCGGTTGGCCGACTCGGGAAGCCGTACCATGGTCGCCGTCGCCGTCGCCGCCGCCGGCGGCGCGACCCCCCACCTGCTGGCCGACCTGCCCGCCGGCACCGGCGACTGCCAGGCCGCCCCCGGCCGGCTCGTCTGCCGCGAGTCGACCGGCGAACTGGTGGTGTGGGCCTACCGGCGAAGGGACTGAGCGTGGCGCTGATCGAGCTGAGCCCGGAGACGCCGGCTCCGCCCGCCGCGACCGCGCCGCCGCCCGCCTACTACTACCGCCGGGTCGGCCTGGCCCTGGCGCTGCTCCTCCTGCTCGCGCTCGGCGGGGCCGACCCGGCCGCGTCGGTCCTCTTCCAGCGCGTCGGGGAGGTGCCCTTCGCCACCGGTGGTGACTTCCAGCTCATCGGCGGCGTCCTCTACACGATGGACCTGGAGGCCGAGCCGCGCCTGCTCACCGCCTGGCAGGCCGAGCCGGTCCGGCGGCTCTGGAGCCATCCGGCCGGCTCGGGCGACGACCCCTTCTTCGTGGCCGAGGCGACGGCCGACTACGCCGTGGTGCGGTCGGGGCGCAACGTCAGCGTGCTGGACGCGCACACCGGGGCCCTCCGGTGGACCTCGCCCGTCCCCGTGCAGCCGGTGAGCGACACCGTCGCGTACGTCGAGGAGGAGATCTTCCGCCCGGGCACGGAGTACGACCCGGAGTCCGGCGACCCCGGCCAGCTCTACGGCACCTCCAGCGCGGCCCTGCACACCGAGCCGGCGCAGCGTACGGAGCTGCGCGGCCTCGACCTGGCCACCGGTGCGCGACGGTGGTCGCTGAGCTTCCCCGGCTCGGTCTTCACCGCCTGGACGGGCGCCCCGGGCAACGCCGTCGTCGTGCTCACCTCGGACAAGCTGACCCTGCTCTCCCCGATCACCGGGGCGGTGCTGCGGCAGCGGCCGGTGCCCCGGGTCGACGGCGTGCAGGCCGAACAGGGCGAGGTGGTGGGCGAGACGGTGCTGGTGCACTACGGCTCGTTCGGCACCGGCGGGCCGGTCGTCGCCTACGCCCTGGACACGCTCGACGAGCTGTGGCGGCAGAACCAGCCGGACCCGTCCGGCAACGCCAGCGTCTGCTCGGGGCTGACCTGCGCCGTCACCAGCGATGAGCTGCTCGTGCTGGACCCGCGTACCGGCGCCGTGCGCTGGCGGGTCGCCGGCACCGACGTGTTCGCGTTCGGCCCCGACGAGGTGCTGGAGGTGCGGGGGCTGAGCACCCCGCTGCGGACCGCGGACGCCGCGACCGGCCGGCCCCGGGTCGATCTGAGCCGGTGGCGCTTCCAGTATCCGGTGCAGGGCGGGCAGGCGTACCTGGTGAGCAGCGTGGACGAAGACCGCACCACCGTCTTCGGGCTGCTGAAGCGGGGCGCCGCCGCGGTCCAGCCGCTCGGCCGGCTGCCCGGCGTGACGGTGCAGTGCCAGGCGGTCCCCGCCCTGGTGGCCTGCCGGATGGGCGACGTGGTCGAGATGTGGGCGTACCGGGCCTGAGATCCGCGATCACCAGCCGCCGGGCGCACAATGGCGGCGTGGGCGACGTCCTGATCGACCTCGGTGAGCAGCACGGCCGCCTGCCGGTCGACCCGGCGGCGCCCCGCGACCGGCCGCACCGCTTCCGTGCCGCGCTGGCCGCCGCGTCCGCGCTCCTGGTGGTCGCCCTGGGCGGCGCGGTGGCCCAGTCACCGCCGGCCCAGCCGGTCATCGTGCCCGCCCGGCTGGGCGACAACATGTTCGTCGAGCAGGACCGCCTCTACGTCGTCGGCGCCGACTCCGGGCGGCCCGACGCGGCCGTCCAGCACAAGATCGTCAGCATGTACGCGCTGCCGGGCGGCGAGCTGCTGTCGCGGACCACGGTCGCGGTCACCGGGGCGGTCTTCAAGGTCACCTCGGTGGGCGCGACGGTGCTGGTCTCGTACCAGGTCGACACCGTCGGCGCCGAGGCGACGGTCGCCCTCGCCGCCGGCACCGACCGGGCCCTCTGGCGGGCCCCGGCCCGGCTGCTCGGCGTCTCGCCGCCCGACGGCGTGGTCCTGCTGCGGGAGAACAGCCCGCAGTTCGGCGACCTGCACTGGTACGGCGTCGACCTGGCCACCGGGCGCACCCGGTGGTCCTTCCAGCAGCCGACCCAGGGGTACACCACCCCGGCGGACGTCACCGACGGCTTCCCCCGGCGGCTGATCACGGCCACCACGGCCGGCCACGTCGAGATCCGGGACACCGCCAGCGGGGCGCTGGTCTCCCAGGGCGACGTCGCCGCGGCGCCGGGCTGGTCGCGGCGGGGCATCACCGTCTGGCCCACCGGCGACCTGGTGCTGATCGGCGGGCTGGGCGGGATCACCGCGTACACGCTCGCCGGGCTGAGGCCGCGCTGGCACAGCGCCGTCGAGCTGTCCGGCCACTGGGCCCAGGACTGCGTCGACGCCATCTGCGTCTTCGGCTTCCGCGGCGGTGTGCAGGTGCTCGACCCCGGCACCGGGCAGGTGCGCTGGGCGGCGCGGCGCTGGACCGCGGCCGCCGAGGCCGGGCCGTACCTGCTGGTCAGCGGCGACGAGGGGCTGGAGGGGCGGTATCCGATGGCGGTGGTGGAGCCGCGCACCGGCGTCGTGCACGGCGACTTCGGGGCCTGGCGGTCGGCCGGTCCGCCGCGCCCCGACGGGACGGTGGTCGGCCTGCGCCAGCGCATCGGCGACGACGTGGTGTTCTACGCGCTGCTCGACCCGGTGCGGCTGGCCGTACGGGTGCTCGGCGCCGCCACCGCGGTCTCCGGCGACTGCCAGTCGACCACCGACGTGCTGGTCTGCCGCCGCATCGACGCCACCGTCGCGATCTGGCCCCTGACCAAGTCGTAACCGACCGGTAGCCTGCATTTACGGCCTCTTCACGCGGTGTCGGCCAGGCTGTGCGGTGAACTGACTGGATTGCGGAGGACCCCGGGTGCGCGTGCTGGTGGTGGAAGACGAGCGGAACCTCTGTGACGCGATCGCCCGGGGGCTGCGCCGCAAGGGGATGGCGGTCGACGTCGCCTACGACGGTCTGACCGGGCACGAGATGGCCTACGTGACCCGCTACGACGTGGTGGTGCTGGACCGGGACCTGCCCGGCATGCACGGCGACGAGATCTGCGCGGCCCTGGTCGCCTCCGGCGCGCTGACCCGGGTGCTGATGCTCACCGCCAGCGTCACCGTGGCCGACCGGGTCGAGGGACTCCAGCTCGGCGCCGACGACTACCTGCCCAAGCCGTTCGCCTTCGAGGAGCTGGTGGCCCGGGTCCAGGCCCTCGGCCGGCGCGCCACCCCGGCCGCGCCGCCGGTGCTGACCGTCGGCGACCTGATCCTCGACCAGGCCCGCCGGGTGGTCACCCGCGGCGGCGTCCCGATCGACCTGACCAACAAGGAGTTCGGCGTCCTGGAGGAGCTGCTCAAGGCCCGCGGCGGGGTGGTCTCCAGCGAGGAGCTGCTCGAACGCGTCTGGGACGCCAACACCGACCCGTTCACCACCACGGTCCGGGTCACCGTGATGACCCTGCGCAAGAAGGTGGGCGACCCGCCGCTGATCGAGACGGTGGTCGGCGCGGGCTACCGGGTGCCCGAGCCGGTCGTGGTCCTGCCCGCCGGCGGCGCGGTATGACGGTCTACGCCGGCCGGCGGGACAGGATGCGGATGCGGCCCACCCTGCGCCTGCGCCTCACCCTGCTCAACGGCATCCTGCTGGTCGGGGCCGGCGCCATCCTGGTGCTGCTGGCCTGGCTGCTGGTCGGCGACGCGCTGCACCCGTCGGACAAGCTGCAGCCCGGCACCCAGGTGGTACTCGACAACGGCGAACGCCTCGACGCGCTGCTCTGGCAGACCCAGCTGGTCGAACGCGCCTCCCGGGAACTGCTGGTCAAGGGCCTGATCGCGCTCTTCGCCATCGGCATCATCGGCATCGCGGGCGCGTACGCGGTGGCCGGCCGCGCCCTGCGCCCGCTGCACTTCGTGACGGCGACCGCCCAGCGCCTCGGCGAGGAGACGCTCGACCAGCGCATCCGCTACTCCGGCGCGGACGACGAGGTGGCGGAGCTGGCCCGCACCTTCGACGCGATGCTGGACCGGCTGGCCGGCGCGTTCGAGTCGCAGAAGCGCTTCGTGGCCAACGCCTCCCACGAGCTGCGGACCCCGCTGGCGGTCATGCGGACCGAGATCGACGTGACGCTGAGCGACGACGAGGCCGACGTGGCCGAGTACCGCCGGATGGCCAAGGTGGTCCGCAATGCCTCCGAGCGGGCCAACGGACTGGTGGACGCGCTGCTGGTGCTGGCCCGCAGCGAGGCCCAGTCCGGCCGCCGGCTGGTCCGCAAGGTGCCGGCGGACCTGGCGACGAGCGTCTACAACGCGCTGTCGGCGGTCCGGGCCGAGGCGGAACGGATGAAGCTCGACGTGACCACGGACCTGCAGGCGGCGCCGGTGGTGGGCGACCCGAGCCTGCTGGACCGGCTCGCCGGCAACCTCATCGAGAACGCGATCCGCTACAACCACCTGATGGGCAAGCTCTGGCTGCGGACGGAGAACGCCGACGGGCACGCCCGGCTGGTGGTGGGCAACACCGGCTACGAGGTGGACCCGGGGGACGTGCCGGGGCTGTTCGAGCCGTTCCGGCGGGGTGGCTGGGAGCGGACCGGGTCCCGGGGGTCCGGGCTGGGGCTGTCGATCGTGCGGGCCGTCTGTGACGCCCACGGCGGGACGGTGTCCGCGGTGGCTCAGCCGGGCGGGGGGCTCGAGGTGACCGTACGGTTGCCGGCGGCCGAGACCACCCCGGTGGTGGCCGCGACCGCCACCGTGCCGCGGGCCAAGGGTCTCGGCGTCGCACCGGGGTGATGGTGGCCCGGCCCGGCTCAGGCGGCGAGGCGGAGGTCCTCCCGGTCCGCCTGGCGGCGGATCGTGCGCCAGCGGGAGGCGCTGATGCCCAGCCGCGCCGCCAGGTCGGCCTCGGTGATGTCCGGGTCGGCCGCCTTGATCTTCGCGGCCGCGTCCAGGGTCTCCGCCGGGGTCCGCCGGGCTTTTGCCGGCGGCTTGGCGTCGGCCGGGGCGCCACGCTTGGCGGCGCCCGGCTTGGTGGCCCCGGGCTTGGCGGTCCCGGGCGTGGTGGCACCAGGCGTGGTGGCACCGGGCTTGGTGGCCCCGGGCGTGGTGGCACCGGGCGTGCCGGCCCTGGGCTTGCCGGGCCCGGGCTTCGCGGACGTCGCCGTCGTTCGGGTCGACGCCGTGACCCGGCCCTGGCGGGTCAGGGTCGGGGCGAAGGCGGAGACCTCGGCGCCGCGGGTCCTCGGCAGGGTCTTGCGGGGCAGCGCCGCCGCCACCTCGGCCAGCGCGGCCGACGTGGTCGGCCCCCGGCGCACGGTGGCGCTCGACGGCACCGGGATGAGACCGGGCACGCCGGCGTCGTCGTGGCCGCCGGCCGGCGCGACGGTCGTGGCCGGTGTCGCCTCGGCCGCCCGCGCCGGCGCACCCTCGGCTGCCTCGTTCTCCAGGGCGGTGATCCGGCCGGCCAGTTCGACCAGGCAGATGCTGGCCACCACGATCAGGCCGTCCACCGACAGTGGGAGCAGGTACGGCGAGGCGCCGGTCTCGCCGTAGCGGGCCGCGACCCCGACCATGTGCCAGTAGGAGACCCAGGCGGCGATGCCCGCGATGGTGGCCGTGGCGAGCAGCCGGGCGAAGGCCAGGGAACGCCGGTGGACCGGGACCCGGGAGATCAGCTCGACGGTCAGCAGCAGGGCCAGCGGGGGCCAGGCGGCGATCGCCTGGCTGATCGGGTTGTCCAGGGCGTGCAGCACGTTCGCGACCACGGAGGCCGCGACGCCCAGGACCAGGGTCGATCGCACGGCCCAGCGGACGCGGCGAAGTTGCGGGAGTACCACCGGACGCTCCTCCGAGATTGTCGAAACGAGAGCCGGGCCCCGGACGGGACCCGGCCGATCATCCTGTCGCTTCGATGTTTCGGTACGGCATCGGTGGCCGCCACCGCCGAGACCGCGTCACGTTCGTGTCGAGAGCGATGCGAACGTGTGACGGAGGCGGACGGCGTGTCAGTTTGACTTCTTCTCGACCTGCCCACGGAGCTTCACGAATTCGGCCTTGGCCTTGCTCAGCGACGTGAAGTACCAGAACACCCAGCCGGAGCTGCCCTCGTCCGCCCACGCGCACATCGACACGGGCGCGCCGCCGGCGTTGCCCTTCGCGCACTTGGCCACGCCGCCGAGCGGGCCCGCCGGGATGCTGCTGATCCCGACCAGCTTCAACTCGTCCATGCCCGGGCCGGTGAAGGCGTTGTCGAGCTCCCGCTTGGGGTTGCCGACATAGGAGCGGGCCGCCACGACCACGACCAGGTCCCGCTTCGACGGGGTGCCGTAGAGCGCGCCGACCGTCTGGGTGGCCCCGGGCACCAGGGCCAGGCTCCTCTCGAGCTGCTCGGCGGAGGCGGCGAACTTCTTGTCCTTCACCTTGGGCCGGCCGCCCAGCGTCCTGGGCTCCACGATGGTGATCCTGGCCGGCGGCGCGGTCGTCGCGGTCTCGGTCGGCTCGGCCGGTTGGGTCGGCCGGGTCGGCTGGGTCGGCGCCGCCGAGGCGATGACGTCGGCGATCCCCTCGGCGGTGTTGCGCCCGGCCAGGTAGATCGCGGTGCCGCCGCCGCCGCACAGGACCAGCACCAGGGCGATCGAGACGAGGGTGATCGGCAGCGCCCGTGACTTCCGGGGCGCCGGCGGGTAGCCCGGCATCGGCGGGCCCTGCTGCGGGTAGCCCGGCTGGGCGTAGCCGGGCTGGGCGTAGCCGCCCTGCGGGCTGCCGGGCTGCTGGTACCCGGTCGGCTGGTATCCCGTCTGCGGGTAGCCGGGTGGGGCGTACTCCGGCTGCGGGTACGGCGGCTGCGGGGGATAGCCCGGCTGCGGCGGCACCGAGGAGGGCACGTCGGGGTTGGGCTGGCCCGGGTAGGGCTGGTGGGGTGGCTGCGACATCAACGCTCCATCGCTCGGGCTACAGCACCGGGGAGCCTAGCCGCCGCCGGGCGGCCGATGGTCACAGGCGTGCTGCGATCTTGCTGACGACCGGCCGGTCAGCCGGGCCCCGCCGCCCCGGACCCCCGGGGCGGCGGGACTCACCGATCGGCTCAGGCCTTCTTCTCGATCTCGCCGCGCAGCGTGACGAACTCCTTCTCGAGGTCCGCCTTCTGCTTGAACATCATCAGCAGCATGCCGGAGCTGCCGTTGTCGGACCAGACGCAGATCGCCATCGGGACGCCCGCGGAGTTGGTCTCGCCGCACTTGGCGATGCCGCCCAGCGGGCCCGGCTCGGTGTCGGTGAAGTCGTCGACCTTCATGCCGCCCGAACCGCCCAGACCCTGCGTCATGGCGTCGAAGCGGTCCTGCGCGGAACCGTTGATCGAGGACGCCGCGGCCACCATGACGACGTCCTGCTTCTGCAGGTCGCCGTAGATGCCGCCGACCGAGCCGGTGGCCCCCGGCATGTTGGACATGATGCCGTCCAGGCCGGAGATGCTGCTCTGCAGCGTCGGGTCGCTCGCCTTCGGGCGGCCGCCCAGCGTCGCCGGCTCGACCACGGTGATCTTGGTCGCGTCGACGACCTGCTCCACCTTGTCCTTGGCCGCGACGAAGGCGACGACGCTGCCGGCCACGCAGAGCAGGGCCACCACGCCGACGACGATCAGCACGATCTTCAGGGCCGACGACTTCTTCTTCGGCGGCTGGACCGTGCCGTACTGCGGGGCGCCCTGGCCCGGGAACCCGGCGTTGGGCGGCGGGTAGGCGTTCGGGTCGGCGCCCGGCGGGTAGGCGCCCTGGCCGGGCGGCGGGTACGACCCCTGGCCGGGCGGCGGGTACGAGCCCTGATCGGGCGGCGGGTACGAGCCCTGGCCGGGCGGCGGGTACGAGCCCTGGCCGGGCGGCGGGTAGGAACCCTGGCCGGGCGGCGGGTACGAGCCGGGTGCCGCCGGCGGCTGGTAGCCACCCTCGGGACCGGGCTCACCGGGGTTGGGCTGATACGGCGGCTGTGACATGGGAACTCCAGAACTAATGAGGTCAGCCGCCGGAGCCTACCGACCCCGGACCGGGCGCGGCGTCGCGTACCCGTCAGTGTGGCCTCGCCGGCCCCGGCGCGCCGACGTCCCCGCGCCCAGGTGCGGCACGGGGACGTCGGCCCGGAACGGGGATCAGGCGGGCAGGCCGGCCACCCCGCGCGGCAGGAAGCGCTGGCCGGTGACGCGCTCCGAGGTGCCACTGCGGTCCAGGTACGGCGTCACGCCGCCCAGATGGAACGGCCATCCGGCGCCCAGGATCATGCACAGGTCGATGTCCTGCGCCTCGGCGACGACGCCCTCGTCCAGCATCAGCCGGATCTCCTGGGCCAGCGCGTCGAGCGCGTGCTGGCGTACCTCGTCGGCGGTCAGCGGGGCGGAACCGCCCTCGACCAGCGCGACCACCTCGGGGTTGATCTCGTCGTCGACCATCAGGGGCAGGCCGGCGTCGACGATCTTGCGGAGGTTGGGGCTGTCGCCGAAGCGGTCCGGGAACGCCCGGTGCAGCGTCTCGCCCACGTGCAGGGCCACCGCGGGACCGACCAGCTGGAGCAGCGCGATCGGGCGCATCGGCAGGCCCAGCGGGTCCAGCGCCGTGTCCACGACCGACAGCGGCGTGCCGGCGTCGATCGCGTGGAACACCTCGCTGGTGAAGCGGGTCAGCAGCCGGTTGACCACGAACGCCGGAGCGTCCTTGACCAGCACCGACGACTTGCGCAGCTCCTTGCCCACCGCGAACGCCGTGGCCAGCGCCGCGTCGTCGGTCCGCTCGCCCTTGATGATCTCGAGCAGCGGCAGCACGGCGACCGGGTTGAAGAAGTGGAAGCCGACGACCCGCTCGGGGTGCTCGAGGTCGGCGGCCATCTCGGTCACCGACAGCGAGGACGTGTTGGTCGCCAGGATCGCCTCGGGTCCGACGATCTTCTCCAGCTCGGCCCAGATCTGCTTCTTGAGGTCGAGGTTCTCGAAGACCGCCTCGATCACGAAGTCGGCGTCGGCGAACACGGACTTGTCGACCGAGCCGCTGACCAGGCCGCGCAGCTTGGCCGCGGTGCCCTCGTCCATCCGGCCCTTGCCGACCATCTTGTCGATCTGGCCGCGGACGTAGTCCACGCCCTTGTCGACCCGGGTCTGGTCCAGGTCGGTCATGACCACCGGCACCTGCAGCCGGCGGGCGAACAGCAGCGCCAGCTGCGAGGCCATCAGGCCGGCGCCGACGATGCCGACCTTGGTGACCTTGCGGGCCAGCGACCGGTCCGGCACGCCCACCGGACGCTTGGCCCGCCGCTGCACCAGGTCGAACGCGTACAGGCTGGCCCGGGACTCGTCGCCCATGATCAGGTCGGCGAGCGCCTCGGTCTCGGCGGCCGTACCGTCCTCGAAGGATGCGTCCTTCGCCAGCGCGAGCAGTTCGAGGGCCTTGTTGGCCGACGGCACCGCGCCGTGCAGCCGCTCGTCGAGCTGCTGCTTGGCGAAGAAGAGCACGCCGTCCCACATGTCCTTGTCGACCTCGGGACGCTGCACCGTCACGTCGCCCTTGACGACCCCGGCGGCCCACTCGAGGGAGCGCTCCAGGAAGTCGGCCGCCTCGAACAGCTCGTCGGCGACGCCCATCTCGCGGGCCTGCTTCGGCCGGAGCACCTTCTGGGTCAGCGGGTTCTGCAGGATGACCTGCGCCGCGCCGGCCACCCCGATCAGGTTGGGCAGCAGCTGGCTGCCGCCCCAGCCGGGGATCAGGCCGATGGCCACCTCGGGCAGGCCCAGGGCCGCGGCGCCGGTCGACACCGTGCGGTAGTGGCAGTGCAGGGAGACCTCGAGGCCGCCGCCGAGCGCCGCGCCGTTGATGAACGCGAAGGTCGGGATGGTCGAACTCTTGAGCCGGGCGAACACCCGGTGACCCAGCTCGCCGAGGGCGACGGCCTGCTCCCGCTGGGTGATGAACGGCATGCCGGTGATGTCGGCGCCGACGCAGAAGATGTACGGCTTGCCGGTCAGCGCGATGAACGCGGGGCCGGCCTCGGTGGCCCTGGTGATGGCCTCGTCGAGCGACGCCAGGCCGGCCGGGCCGAAGCTGTTCGGCTTCTTGTAGTCCAGGCCGTTGTCGAGGGTGATCAGCGCGGCGGGCTTGTCCAGCCCGGGCACCTTCACCAGGCGCAGGAGCGCCTGGGTGACGACCTCGTTGGGGTACTCAGGCAATGCCGTGGTCACTTGTCCGCACCTTCCCAGTGGGGGTTCTCCCAGATCACAGTGCCGCCCATGCCGATGCCGATGCACATGGCGTTGATGCCGTACCGCACCTCGGGGTGCTCGGCGAAGTGCCGGGCCAGCTGCGTCATCAGCCGTACGCCGGAGCTCGCCAGCGGGTGGCCGATCGCGATCGCGCCGCCCCACGGGTTGACCCGCGGGTCGTCGTCGGCGATGCCGTAGTGGTCGAGGAACGCCAGCACCTGCACGGCGAAGGCCTCGTTCAGCTCGAACAGGCCGATGTCGTCGATGGTCAGGCCGGCCAGGCGCAGCGCCTTCTCGGTCGACGGGATGGGGCCGTACCCCATGATCTCGGGCTCGACCCCGACGAAGCCGTACGAGACCATCCGCATGGCGACCGGCAGGCCCAGCTCGCGGGCGGTCTCCTCGTCGGCCAGCAGGGCCGCGGTCGCGCCGTCGTTGAGGCCGGCCGCGTTGCCCGCGGTGACCTTGCCGTGCGGGCGGAACGGGGTCTTGAGCGTGGCCAGCTTCTCCATCGACGTCTCGCGGGGCGCCTCGTCGACGGTGGCCAGGCCCCAGCCCTGCTCGGCGTCGCGCACGGCGACGGGAACGAGATCGGGCTGCAGCTTGCCGTTCGCGTACGCCTTGGCGGTCTTCTCCTGCGAGGCGAGCCCGAACGCGTCGACCCGCTCCTTGGTGATCTGCGGCAGCCGGTCGTGCAGGTTCTCGGCCGTGGCCCCCATCACCAGCGCGGACGGGTCGACCAGCTTCTCGGCCAGGATCCGCGGGTTGGGGTCGACGCCCTCGCCCATCGGGTGCCGGCCCATGTGCTCGACGCCGCCGGCGATGGCGACGTCGTAGGCCCCCATGGCGATGCCGCCGGCGACGTTGGTCACCGCGGTCATGGCGCCGGCGCACATCCGGTCGATGGCGTAGCCGGGCACGGTCTTGGGCAGCCCGGACAGCAGCGCAGCGGTGCGGCCGATGGTCAGGCCCTGGTCACCGATCTGCGTGGTGGCGGCGATGGCGACCTCGTCCACCCGCTCGGGCGGCAGCTGCGGGTTGCGCCGCAGCAGCTCACGGATGCAACGGATCACCAGGTCGTCGGCGCGGGTCTCGGCATACATGCCGCCCGCTTTGCCGAACGGGGTGCGGACGCCGTCGACGAAGACGACCTCGCGGCTTACTCGGGGCACAACAAGCCTCCTTGCAGGCGGGGACTTCATGCTACTCGCCGGTAACATTGTTGCCTACCCGGCCTCTGCATTGAAGCTATGTGAGAGAGAAGTCAGTTTCTGGGGGGTGGGGATGTTGGGAGGTCTTTCGGCTGATCAAGATCGAATTCTGGGGGTCGGGGCTGGGTGCGGGGGGCTGACGTCGTTCGCGGGCCGTCGCACCCCTCAATAGCCGTTTTGTTGCTGGATCTTGAAGCGCCGCACCCGAAGGAAGCGTCCGTGCGCAACAAGATCCGCACACGAGGGCGGGCCGCGGCCAGCGCGTGGGTTGAGCGCTTGGGTTGCTGGCGCCCGTGGGTGTCCGCACGACAGCATCCGCCGGTCGCGCCCGGCTCCCCGCCGTCCTCACCCGTCGTCCTCGCCTGCCGGTTTCACCCTCCGGCTGGCCCTCCTATCGTTTTTCGCCGCTGTCGTCGAGGCCGCCATATCTGCGAAGTCCCGTTCGCTGAATCTTGGAGCGCCAGCACCCGCCAACCCCACTCCGCGCCTCAAGATCCGCACGCGAGGCGAGCGGGGCGAGGCGAGGTGGGGCGAGGTGGGGTGGGGCGAGGGGTGGTGGGGCGAGGGGAAGTGGGGGAGGAAGGGCTGGCGGCGCCTGGCATCGCTGGCTGATGAATCTTGGGGCGCCGGCACCACGAACCCCACCCGCGCGCCACAAGATCCGCGCCAGGCGAGCACCACGGGGCGTTTTGCGAGGTGCGCGCTGCTTCGAGGCCTTTGAGAGGATGGGCGAGGGGGACGCTCCTCGACCACCCCCTCACCCGCCCATGGGCACAAGACAAAGACGCCACCGGAGTCGGTGGCGTCTCTGCGAGTGCGGCGAACTGGTCAGTCGGCCGGGGCCGGCGGGTTCGCGGCCACCGGGGGTGGCTCCGGGAGGACCTTGGCTATCCCGTCGGCGATCAGCCCCACCTGCCAGCTGCGGGCGCCGAAGCCGAGCAGCGTCTCCGCCACCGTCTGGGGCGTCACCTCCTCCGGCGGGGACCAGGCCAGCCGGCGGATGAAGTCCGGGCTGATCAGGTTCTCCGGGGGCAGGGTGTGTGCCTCGGCCGTACCGACCACCACCTGGCGGCAGCGCTGCAGGCGGGCCGCCGCGACCGGGTCGCGTTCCGCCCAGCGGTGCGGGGGCGGGGGACCCTCCACCGGCACGTTGACCGGTAGTTCGTCGTCGGGCAGGGCGCGGGCCGCGTCCAGGGCGTCCAGCCACACCCGGGCCAGCCGGCGCACCGAGCGGCCGCCGAAGCCGGGCAGGCCGAGCAGGGTGCGCTCGTCCTTCGGGTCGAGTTCGGCCGCGGCGATGATCGCCGAGTCGGGCAGGACCCGGCCCGGGGCCGAGTCGCGGCGGGCCGCCACGCCGTCGCGGGCGTACCAGAGGGCGCGGACCCGGGACTGGGCTCGGGCGCCGCGCACGCGGTGGATGCCGGAGGTACGCCGCCACGGGTCGGGGCGGCTCCGTGGCGGGCGGTCGGCGCTGGCCACCAGGGCCGCGAACTCCTCGGCGGCCCACGCCGACTTGCCCTGCCGCTCCAGCTCCGCCGCCAGCAGGTCGCGCAGGTCGGTCAGCAGCTCGACGTCCAGGGCCGCGTACGTCAGCCAGGACTCCGGCAGCGGCCGGGTCGACCAGTCCGCCGCCGAGTGGTGCTTCTCCAGCGAGTAGCCCAGCAGTTGCTCGGTCAGGGCGGCCAGCCCGACCCGCTCGAAACCGGCCAGCCGGGCGGCCAGTTCGGTGTCGAACAGCCGGCGCGGCTTCATCCCGATCTCGGCCAGGCAGGCCAGGTCCTGGCTGGCGGCGTGCAGCACCCACTCGGTGTCGGCCAGCGCCGCGTCCAGGGTGCGCAGGTCGTCCAGCGGCATCGGGTCGATCAGCACCGTCCCGGCGCCGGCGCGGCGCAGCTGCACCAGGTAGGCCCGCTGGGTGTAGCGGTAGCCGGACGCGCGTTCGGCGTCGACCGCCACCGGGCCCGAGCCCGTGGCCAGCCGTGCGACCACGTCGGCCAGCTCGTCGGCGGTCTCGACCGGCCGGGGCGTGCCGTCGCGGGGTGCGGTCAGGGGAACGGAGGCGGGGGCAGGTTCGGGCTCGGGACCGCCAGACATCGGGTCGGGCGGCACGGCGTGCGGTCCGTCCCCTGCTTGGTCCGGCGCGTCCCGACGGCGCAGGGGTGCTTCGTCGGTCACTCCGTAACCGTACGGGGGTACCGACCCCCGGGTGCGCAGCCGGGTCCCGGCGCGTCGAGTCTCGATCGACTGGGCGCCTTCCGGCGGGCCGTCCGCGGCTGTTTCAAGAAAGCCGGCGCGCGCCCGTCCGCGGGGCCCGTTCCGTCCGTACTAGAGGTCGGAGCGTCGATACCGGGAGGCCCGCGCCGCATGACGACCGCCTACGACCCCTTCGGGGTGCCGGGCCCGCGCCGGGCGCCGCGGGACCCGCTGCTGAGCCTGCCCGACCACCCCTCGGGCGAGTGGGCCACGGCGCCCCGGCCCGCGCCCCGGTTCGGCCATCCGCGCCCGGCGAGCCAGTTCGGGACGCCCTACCTGCCCTCGCCGGCCGGCGCCGCCGCGTACCCCGTGGTGGCCGATCCGGCGACCGAGCCGGCCGTGCTCAACGGCCGCGGCCGCAGCCGGCTGGCCACGATGGCGCTCGTGCTGGTGCTGGTGCTCGTGGCCGGCTGGCAGGCGTGGCGGCTGGACCGGGTGGACAGCCGGCTCGGCACCAGCGCCGACCAGCTCACCGCCGCCCTGCAGCGGCAGGATCAGCTCACCGAGCGGGCCGACCGGCTGGAGCAGAAGCTCGCCGCGGTCTTCGACCCCGAGGCGATCTCGTCGTCGGTGCTGCCGAGCGTCTTCCGGGTCCGGGCCGGCAACTTCACCGGTACGGCGTTCTCGGTCGGCGACAAGGCCGGCGAGGACCAGGCCAACCTGCTGACCAACTTCCACGTGGTCGAGTCGGTCTGGAAGTCGGGCGCCCGCAAGGTCTTCCTGGAACGCGGCGAGGACGAGGTGTCCGCGACCATCGTCAAGGTCAGCAAGGGCAAGGACCTGGCGCTGCTGCGGGCCGACCGCAAGATCACCGGACTGGACGTCGCGCCGGCCACGGTCAAGCCGGGTCAGCAGGTGGTGGTGGTCGGCGCGCCGCTCGGGCTGGAGGACACCGTGACGACCGGGGTGGTCAGCGCGTACCGGCCGAACGACGCGGAGGGGCCGACGATCCAGTTCTCCGCCCCGATCAATCCCGGCAACTCCGGCGGGCCGGTGGTCAACAGCGCCGACGAGGTGATCGGGCTGGCGACGGCGAAGGCCCGCGACGCCGAGGGCATCGGCCTGGCCGTGCCGATCAAGGTCGCCTGCGACACCTTCAAAGTCTGCTAGTTCGCCCCGGCGCGCTGGCGGTTGCCGAGGGCGGTCACGCCCGGCGGGGGCAGGCCGGCCGTGGAGGCGAGCATCGTGCACCAGCCCTGCAGGTGTGCGCCGAGGTCGTCGGAGGTGGGCGTCCAGGACGCGCGGATCTCCAGGTCGGCCGTCGGGGCCGGGCCGGCCAGCTCGCCGAAGCGGGTCGACGTGGTCTGCGTGATCGTGCCGCCGATCGCCGTGTACGCCGCCGCGTGCTGCTCCAGCCCGTCGGTGAGCCAGGTCCAGGCCACCGCGGGCAACAGCGGGTCGCCGGCCATGTCCGATTCCAGCTCCGCCGTGATCAGCGTGACCAGCCGCAGGTTGCCCTGCCAGGCGTCGTGCCCGGCCGGGTCGTGCAGCAGGATCAGCCGGCCGCTGGCCACCTCCTCGCCGTCGCGCAGCACGGTCGCGCTCAGGGCGAAGCCCCACGGCGCCAGCCGCTGCGGCGCGGCGATCTCCTCGAGCAGGATCTCCTCGCGCGGCGCGGCGGCCCGCAGCCCGGTGACGGCGCGGGTGAACGCCTCGGGTGCGGCGGACGTGGGACCCATGCCTCGAAGCCTATGCCGATCACTGCGATACCGGCCCGCGCGGCGCGCCGCACGGATCGACTCACTCACGTGGCACGATGTCGCGGGTGACCACGACTCTCCACGATTCGGCGTTCGTCCGGGCGTGCCGCGGCCTGCCGGTGCCGCACACGCCCGTCTGGTTCATGCGCCAGGCGGGCCGCTCGCTGCCCGAGTACCGCAAGATCCGCGCCGGGGTCGGCATGCTGGAATCGTGCCGCCGGCCGGACCTGGTCACCGAGATCACCCTGCAGCCGGTACGCCGGCACGGCGTCGACGCCGCGATCCTGTTCAGCGACATCGTGGTGCCGCTGGCGGCGGCCGGCGTCGACCTGGACATCGTGGCCGGCACCGGGCCGGTGGTGGCCGAGCCCGTCCGTACGGCCGCCGACGTGGCCCGGCTGCGCGCGCTGGAGCCGGCCGACGTGGGCTACGTCGACGAGGCGGTGCGCCTGCTGGTGCCCGAGCTCGGCCCGGTACCGCTGATCGGCTTCGCCGGTGCCCCGTTCACCCTGGCCAGCTACCTGATCGAGGGCGGGCCGTCGCGGACGTACCTGCGAACCAAGGCCATGATGTACGGAGACCCGGACCTCTGGCACTCGCTGCTGTCCCGGCTGGCCGACATCACGCTGGCCTTCCTGCGGGTCCAGGTCGGCGCCGGGGTCAGCGCGGTCCAGCTCTTCGACTCGTGGGCGGGCGCGCTCTCCGAGGCCGACTACCGCCGCTACGTGCTGCCGCACTCGGCGCGGGTGCTCGGCGGGCTGGCCGACGCGGGGGTGCCGCGGATCCACTTCGGGGTCGGCACGGCGGTCCTGCTGCGCGCGATGGGCGAGGCCGGGGCGGACGTGGTGGGCGTGGACTGGCGTACCCCGCTGACCGAAGCGACGACGCTGATCGGCGCGGACAAGGCGGTGCAGGGCAACCTCGACCCGGCCGTGCTGTTCGCGCCGTGGGAGGTCGTGGAGCGCGAGGCGCGGCGGGTGCTGGCCGAGGGCGCGGCGGCCCCGGGTCACGTGTTCAACCTCGGCCACGGCGTGATGCCGGAGACCGACCCGGACGTCCTCACCCGCCTGGTCGAGGTCGTGCACGGCGGCTGAGGGCCGTTGGACCCTGTCCGGCGGGCCCCGGCGTCGGCCAGGGTGGCTGCCGTGCCTGTCACATCGAACGACCCCGGTGGCCGCGGAGCATCGCGACCTGACAATGTTGGTGGCGTGCGGAAGCGGGTCGCGGTTGTCGGCGGGGGTGTCGCCGGGCTGGCCGCCGCCGTGCGGATCCGCGACCGGGCGCCGGCGGAGACCGAGATCATCATCTACGAGCAGTCCGGGCGGCTCGGCGGCAAGCTGCGCACCGGCGAGCTGGCCGGGGCCACCGTCGAGCGCGGCGCCGAGTCCTTCCTGGTCGGCGGGCCCGACGGCGGGGAGTCCGCGGCGGTGCGGTTCGTGCGCCGGCTGGGGCTGGGCGACCGGCTCGTGCACCCGGCCGCGATTCCGGCCGCGCTGGCGATCGGCGGGGTGCTGGAGCCGGTGCCCAAGGGCACGCTGGTCGGCGTACCCGGGGATCTGAGCTCGCTCGGCACGGTCGCGCGGCCGGCCGCTGGCGCCGACGCCGACGAGGGCCGCCCGCTGCTGGCGCCGGGCGCCGATGTCGCGGTGGGCGCGCTGGTCCGGGCCCGCTACGGCGACGAGATAGCCGACCGGCTGGTCGATCCCATGCTCGGCGGCGTGTACGCCGGCCGCGCCGACCGGCTCTCGCTGGCCACCACCATGCCCGCGCTGGCCCACGCCGCGCGCACCGAGCACACCCTGGCCGGCGCCGTCCGGGCCGCCCAGGCCGCCGCCGTGCGGGCGCCGGGCCGCCCGGTCTTCGGGGCTGTCGACGGCGGCATGACCCAGCTCGTCGCCGCCGCCGCGGCCGCCACCGGCGCCCGGATCAGCCTCGGGCTGCCGGTGCGGGAGATCGCCCGGACGCCGCACGGCTGGCGGCTGCTGCTCGGCCCGGTCCCGGCGCCGCAGACCGACGACGTCGACGCGGTCGTGCTGGCCGTGCCCGCCCGGCCGGCCGCCCGGATGCTCGCCGGGGTGGACCTGTCCGCCGCCGCCGAGGTGGAGGCGCTCGACTATGCCGGCGTCGCGCTGGTCGCCCTGGCGCTGCCGCCCGGCACGCCGCTGCCCGAGCTGTCCGGGTTCCTGGTCCCGCCGAGCGAGGGCACGCTGGTCAAGGCGGCCACGTTCTTCACGCACAAGTGGCCACACCTGCGCCGCGAGGGCGGTCCGGTGATCATCCGGGCGTCGCTCGGGCGGGCCGGCGAGGAGCAGCGGCTCCAGCCGCCCGATCAGGTCCTCGCCGCGACCGCGCACGCCGAGGTGGGCCGGTTGCTCGGCGGCGAGCTGCCGCCGCCGGTGGAGTCGTGGGTGCAACGCTGGGGTGGCGGGCTGCCGCAGTACGCCCCCGGGCACCTCGACCGGGTGGCCCTGGCCCGGGCCGCGCTCGGCGACCGTCCGGGCCTGGCGCTGGCCGGCGCCGCGTACGACGGGGTGGGCATTCCGGCCTGCGTGGCCAGCGGCGAGAGGGCCGCCGACGATGTTCTGAAATACCTGGACGAGCAATGACCGCCTGCACCGAGCAGCACCGAGCGAGAGATGCCGACGGCCGTGAGTGCGAGGGCCGGAAGGGCATTGCAGAGGAGGCACAGCAATGACCGATCAGTCGCAGACCAATGCCGCGCGGGTCAAGGAGCTGAACGCGACGATCCGCTACACCATGTGGTCGGTCTTCAAGGTCGTGACGCCGCTGCCGGCGCTGCGCGAGGACCTGGCGGGTGAGGTCGACGCGTTGTTCGAGCAGTTGCTGGGCAAGGACGTCGTGGTGCGGGGCACGTACGACGTGGCCGGCCTGCGCGCCGACGCCGACGTCATGGTGTGGTGGCACTCGGAGTCGCCGGACGCGCTGCAGGAGGCGTACGGGCTGTTCCGCCGGACCGCGCTGGGCCGGCACCTGGCGCCGGTCTGGTCCCAGATGGCGCTGCACCGCCCGGCCGAGTTCAACAAGAGCCACCTGCCGGCGTTCCTGGCCGGCGAGGAGGCGCGCCCGTACATCTGCGTGTACCCGTTCGTCCGGTCCTACGAGTGGTACCTGCTGCCCGACGAGGAGCGGCGGTTCATGCTGGCCGAGCACGGCAAGATGGCCCGGGGCTATCCGGACGTGCGGGCCAACACGGTGGCCTCGTTCGCCCTCGGCGACTACGAGTGGATGCTGGCGTTCGAGGCCGACGAGCTGCACCGCATCGTCGACCTGATGCGTGACCTGCGCGCCTCCAGCGCCCGCCGGCACGTGCGCGAGGAGGTGCCGTTCTACACCGGGCGCCGCCGTTCGGTCACCGAGCTGGTCGCCGCGCTGCCCTAGGACCTCCTCATGGGTACGTGGGGGATGCCGTCCTCCACGTACCCCGGTCCCGCCTCGGCGTAGCCGAACCGCCGGTAGAAGCCGGTCAGGTGGGCCTGCGCCGCCAGCGTGCTCGGCCGGTTGCCGATGACCTCCAGCGCGTGGGCCATCAGCCGGCTCGCGTAGCCGCCCGCGCGCGCCGCCGCCGCGGTCACCACGCGGCCGATCCGCTCGGTGCCGCCCTCGTCGAGGATCCGCAGGTAGGCGAGGATCTCGTCGCCCCGGGCCAGCCACACGTGGCGGGTGCCGGGCTCGTCGTCGCGCCCGTCCAGCTCCGGGTACGGGCACTTCTGCTCCACCACGAACACGTCGACGCGCAGCTTGAGGAGCGCGTACAGGGTGGTGGCGTCGAGGTCGCGGAACGACGCCACCCGGATCTCTTCGCGGGGCTCCGGATGCATGAGTGAGATTTTAGGCGTCACCAGAACGCACCCTCGGGCGTTGGTGCAGGAGGAGCCGCGCACTCTGGAGGCGAAAATGATCAAGCGGAGCAAGCTCTTCGGCAACAAGACCCGGGTGACCTTCTGCCTGCCCAAGGACGCCCCGGACGGGCCGGTGAGCGTGGTGGGCACGTTCAACGACTGGGAGCCGGGGCTGCACGAGCTCAAGGACCGGCGGGACGGCACCCGGACCGTCACCGTACGGCTGGACCCGGGCCACTACCGCTTCCGCTACCTGGCCAGTGACGGGGTCTGGCTGGACGACGAGCACGCCGACGCGGTCGGTCCGCACGGCAGCGAGCTGTTGCTCTGACGTTTCGTTCGCCTGCGCGCGGGCAAGTCTTCGGGAATAGTTGACGTGACAAACAACTACCGAAGGGACCATCGTGGCTAACGTGAAGCTCGCGGTCGTGTACTACTCCTCGACCGGCACGATCCACGGCATGGCGGAGCGGATCGCCCAGGCCGGGGAGAAGGCGGGAGCGGAGGTGCGGTTGCGCCAGGTGGCCGAGCTCGCGCCGGAGGAGGCGATCGCCTCGAACGCGGCGTGGAGCCAGCACTTCGACCGCACCAAGAACGAGCCCCGGGCCACCGCCGACGACATCGTCTGGGCGGACGCGGTGCTGTTCGGCACCCCGACCCGGTACGGCAACGTGGCCAGCCAGCTCAAGCAGTTCATCGACACCCTGGGCCCGCAGTGGGGGCAGGGCCTGCTGGCCGACAAGGCGTACGCCGGCTTCACCGCCTCGATGACCGCGCACGGCGGCCAGGAGTCGACGCTGCTCGCGCTCTACAACACGATGTACCACTTCGGCGGCATCGTGGTGGCTCCCGGTTACACGGACCCGCTGAAGTTCGCCGACGGCAACCCGTACGGCGTCTCGCACGTCACCGGCGGCAACAACGACGCCCCGCTGACCGACGTCGACAACGCGGCGCTGGACCACCTCGCCCAGCGGATCGTCAAGGTCGCCGGCAAGCTCAAGTCCTGATCGGGTTACTTCTCTTGACCCACGGCCGTGACTTGGCACACTGTCACGCGTGGTGAAAAAGTTCGAGGCTGACCTGACCAACGCCGTGTGGCGCCGCAGCGGCGGGGTCCAGACGGAGGCCGCCGTCGAGGTGGCACTGCTCGACGGCGGCGTCGCCGTCCGCGACTCCCGTAAGCCGGACGGCGACGTGTTGTTCTTCACGCCCGACGAGTGGGATGCCTTCGTCGGCGGCGCCAAGGACGGCGAGTTCGACCTGTAGCTTGAGAAGGCGGACATACGGCGGTTTCCGGATATCAACCTGAAAAGGGTTCATATCTGGGTAGCCTGCCGGTATGACCACTCACGAGAGTTCTGACCTGCTGAAAAAGGTGGAGCGGTACGAGGCTGCCGTGAAGGAGCTCGAAGCCGCCCACGAGGACGTCAAGGACGTGCTCATCGAGGCCATCCTGTTCGCCCGGTGGCAGCAGCTCGGCGCCCCGCTCGGCTTCGCCGCGGTCGACCCGACCCAGCAGCGCGAGGAGCCGAACCGCGACCTCCAGCAACTCAACCAGCAGATCTCGGCGATGAGCGAGTCCTGGGCGCACTGATCTTCGGCCGGCGCCGCCCGGGGTCGTGAGAGCCCCGGGCGCCCGCAGGCGCTAGCGTGGCGGCCATGGTCGACACCCAGTACGAAGAGCTGCTGCGCCGGGTTCTCGAGACCGGCACCCCGAAGGCGGACCGCACCGGCACCGGGACGGTCAGCCTCTTCGGCGAGCGACTGCGCTACGACCTCGCCCGGGGCTTCCCGCTGATCACCACCAAGCGGGTGCACTTCAAGTCGATCGCGGTCGAGCTGCTCTGGTTCCTGCGCGGCGACAGCAACACCCGGTGGCTGCGCGAGCACGGCGTGACCATCTGGGACGAGTGGGCCGACGCCGACGGCGAACTCGGTCCCGTCTACGGCAAGCAGTGGCGGTCCTGGCCCACCCCCGACGGCGGCCACGTCGACCAGATCACCGAGCTGCTGAGCACGCTGCGCCGCGACCCCGACTCCCGCCGCATGATCGTCTCGGCCTGGAACGTCGCCCAGCTGCCCGAGATGGCCCTCGCGCCGTGCCACGCGATGTTCCAGTTCCACGTGGCCGACGGCCGGCTCTCCTGCCAGCTCTACCAGCGCAGCGCGGACATGTTCCTGGGCGTGCCGTTCAACATCGCCAGCTACGCGCTGCTGACGCAGATGATCGCGGCGCAGACCGGCCTGGTCCCCGGCGACTTCATCTGGGTGGGCGGCGACTGTCACATCTACGCCAACCACGTCGAGCAGGTCCGCGAGCAGCTCAGCCGGCCGGCGTACCCGTTCCCGACGGTGGAGATCGCCCCGGCCGACTCGCTCTTCGACTACACCTACGAGCACTTCTCGGTGGTCGGCTACCAGCACCACCCCGCGCTGCGGGCGCCGGTCGCGGTATGACCATCCACCTGATCTGGGCCGAGGCCCGCGGCGGGGTGATCGGCGCGGACGGCGGCATCCCGTGGCGCGTGCCGGGGGAGCAGCAGATTTTCCGGGAGCGGACGATGGGTGGGACCGTGGTGATGGGCCGGGCCACCTGGGAGTCGCTGCCGGAGCGCGTCCGGCCGCTGCCGGGCCGGCGCAACGTGGTGCTGACCCGGCGACCGGGCTGGTCCGCCGCCGGCGCCGAGGTCTGCGGCTCGGTCGACGAGCTGCTGCGGGCGCACGACGACTTCTGGGTGATGGGCGGGGCGGCGGTCTACGCCGCGCTGCTGCCGTACGCCGGCCACATCGTGCGGACCCGCATCGACCTGGCCGTCGAGGGCGACACCTTCGCCCCCCGGCTCGGGCCGGAGTGGCGGCTCGCCGCCGGTGCCGACACCCGGACGTCGGACACCGGCGTGCAATACACGGTCGAGGAGCTTATTTCGGGTCCAGCCTGATCGACAGGCTGTTCACGCAGTGCCGGGTGTTCTTCGGCGTCATCATCTCGCCCTTGAACACGTGGCCCAGGTGGCTGCCGCAGCGGGCGCACTGGATCTCGGTGCGGACCATGCCGAGGCTGCGGTCCTCGATCTCCTTGATCGCTCCGGGGATGGCGTCGTCGAAGGACGGCCAGCCGCAGTGCGAGTCGAACTTGGTGTCGCTCGGGTAGAGGTCGGCGCCGCAGGCCCGGCACTGGTACATGCCCTCGGTCTTGGTGTCGACGTACTCGCCGCGCCAGGCCGGCTCGGTGGCGCCCTGGCGCAGCACCCGGAACTCGTCGGGGCTCAGGCGGACCCGCCACTCGTCTTCGGTGGTGGGCAGGGTGGTCTTGTCGGATGCCATGCCTCAAAGGTACGTCGCCACGGCCGGGGCGCACCGCGAGTGCGCCGGTCGCCCGGCGCCCGTCCGTTGACCGGTCATGGACGCAGCACGATTCAGCCCGACCTGGCAGCAGGCCCTGGCCCGTGGCATGTACCTCGGGGTGCTGGGCGCGGTGATGGGAGTGTCGGCCGGCCTGCTGGCCGCGCTGGTGGCCCACTCCTGGACGGCGGCGGCCGCCCCGCCTTCGTGGGTGTGGGCGCTGCTGGCGTTCGGTCCGCCGCTGGCGGGCGGGCTGGGCGGGGTGCTGCTGCGGCCCCGCCTGGGTACCGAGATCGACGCCGGTGGCATCCGCACCGTGACGCCGTTCGGGGCGGGGGTCCAGCCGTGGAGCCGGGTGGTGGACCTGCGGGCCGAGCGGCGCGGGGCCCGCACCGTGGTCTCGGTCTACCTGGAGTCCGGCGCCAGCGTGCAGTTGCGGGCGCCGTACAGCGGGGAGTTGTTCGCCGCGGACCCGCAGTTCGAGCTGAAGGTCTTCGCGCTGTCGCACCTGTGGCGCAGTCACCGGTTCGGTGGCGTGCCGAGCTGAATCACCTTTTCGATGCCGACTCGCCGGCGTGGCAATACCAACATTTCGGTCATTAGCCGCTAAGCTCCCAGCGGACCAAGATGGACCTACCGCAACAGAACGGATGCCCTTCATGAGTTTGACGCGCCGGTTGGCCGCTGGACTGCCCGCGGCCGGCGTCACCGTCCTCGCCGCACTGGCCCTCACCGGGTCCCCGGCCGCCGCGACGGGCGACGAGTCCGCCGCTCGCGCCAAGCAGCCCGCCGTGATGACCACGCCGTGCTCGGAAGTTCAGCGCGGCGACAAGTGCGACTACGGCTACGGCAACGAGACGCCCGACAACAACGGCTCCACGCCGGACGACAACGGCGCCACGCCGGACGACAACGGCGCCGGGCCCACCCGCGGCAACGGCGGCTACGGCGGGGAGAGCCCGACCCCGTCGCCGAGCCCGTCGACGCCGGCCGCCAGCGTCGACACCGTGCCGCCGGGCGGCGAGAGCCCGGCGACCTCCCCGTCGCCGTCGGCGAGCACCCCGGGCGGGGTCAGCGCGGGCGGCACGCTCCCGCTGACCGGCGCGCCGATGGGGCTCACCATGGGCCTCGGTGGCCTGATGGTCGCCGCCGGCGCGGCCGCCGTGTTCTACACGCGGCGCCGTCGCAGCGCCTGAGCGACACCACTGCGAAAGGCCGTCCCCGGATCCTCGGGGGCGGCCTTCGCCGTCCGGCGACCCGCGGCCTGTCCTAGAGTCGTCGCATGGCATCCAAGTCACCGGCCGTCGAGGTCGAGGTCGCCGGTCGCCCGGTGCGGCTGAGCAGCCCCGACAAGGTCTGCTTCCCGCAGCCGGGCTACACCAAGCGGGACGTCTTCGAGTACTACCTGGCGGTCGGCGACGGCATCATGCGCGCCCTCGACCACCGGCCGACGACCCTCCAGCGCTTCCCCGACGGCATCGAGGGGGAGATGTTCTTCCAGAAGCGGATCTCCACCCGCGGCGTGCCGCCGTGGGTCGAGAGCGCCACCATCACCTTCCCCAGCGGGCGTACCGCCGACGAGCTGTGCCCGGCCGACCTGGCCCACGTGGCCTGGGCCGCGCAGATGGGCACGATCGTCTTCCACCCCTGGCCGGTCCGGGCGGCCGCTCCCGACCAGCCCGACGAGCTGCGCATCGACCTCGACCCGCAGCCCGGCACCGACTTCCGCGACGTGGTGACCACGGCCGGGGTGGTGCACGAGGTGCTGGACGAGCTCGGCTGGACCGGCTACCCGAAGACCTCGGGCGGGCGCGGCGTGCACGTGTACGTGCGGATCGCGCCGGCGCACTCCTTCGTGGAGGTGCGGCGGGCGGCGATCGCCCTGGCCCGGGAGGTGGAACGGCGCAGCCCCGACCGGATCACCACCGCGTGGTGGAAGGAGGAGCGAGGCGAGCGCGTCTTCCTGGACTACAACCAGACGGCCCGGGACCGGACGATCGCGTGCGCGTACTCCCTGCGGGCCAACGCCCGGGCCACCGTGTCCACGCCGGTCACCTGGGCCGAGCTGCCCGACGTCGAGCCGGACGACTTCGACCTGCGCACGGTGCCGCCGCGGTTCGCGAAGATCGGCGACCCGCACGCGGCGATCGACGACGTCGCCCACGACATCGCGCCGCTGCTGGAGTGGTCGGCCCGCGACGAGAGGGCGGGCCTGGGCGACCTGCCGTACCCGCCGGACCATCCGAAGATGCCGGGCGAGCCGCCGCGCGTGCAGCCCAGCCGCAAGAACGAGGCGAACTGGTGAAGCGGCCGCCGGTCACAGCCCGATCTTGAAGCCCTCGTGCGAGGCGGCGAAGCCCAGCGACGTGTAGAAGCGGTGCGCGTCGGCGCGGCGCTTGTCCGTGGTGAGCTGGGCCAGGCCGCAGCCGCGCTCCCGGGCCCGCGCCAGCGACCACAGCATCATCTCCCGGCCGATGCCGTGCCCCCGCCGGTCGCCGCGGACGCGGACCGCCTCGATGGTCATCCGCTCGGCGCCGCGGCGGCTCAGCGACGGGATGAAGGTGAGCTGGCAGGTGCCGACCACCGCGCCGCCGGCGTCCGCGACGATCAGCTCGTTGCGCGGGTCGGCGTCGATGGCCTCGAAGGCCGCCCACAGCGCCGCGTCCACGGCCTCCGGAGTGAGCGCGCCGGCGGTCGGGTCGTCCGGCCCCGGCGACGGGCCGGCGGCCCGGGAGCGGGCGATCTCGTCGTCGTCGAGCAGGGCGAGGATCGCGGGGACGTCGGCGCGGGTCGCGCGGCGGAAGATCACCTGGGCCACGCGGCCATCCTGACACGCCCGACGGGCTGAGCCGCCGGCTGGTGCCCGCAGGGCACGATGACCCGATGCGACTGCTGCTGACCCCGGCGCGGTGGGTCTACCGCGGGCTGATCTGGCTCGCCAACTCGCCGCGGACGTTGATCCTGTCCTATCTGCTGCTCATCGCGGCGTGCAGCGTGCTCTACCACTTCTTCGAGAAGGTGGCCTACGGCGACGCGGTGTGGTGGGCCGTGGTCACCGCCTCGACCGTGGGCTACGGCGACATCTCGCCCAAGACGGGTGAGGGCCGGTTCATGGCCGCCCTGCTCATCTCGATCATGGTGCTGATCGTCGTCCCGCTCATCACGGCGCACTTCGCCAGCAAGCTCATCGTCGACCACGACGCCTTCAAGCACGAGGAGCAGGAGGAGCTCAAGAACAACCTGCGCCACGTGCGGCGCCTGCTGGAGGACCTGGCCGAGCGGGAGGGCATCACTGCGGAGGACAGCGCAGTCCCTGCTTCGGCACCTGCAGATTGAGCAGGTAGCCGTCGACCGCGTTCACGATGCACTTGGTGCTCGGATATGCGGTGTGGCCCTCACCCTCCCAGGTGAGCACCTGACCGGTGCCCAGCATCCGGGCCAGCTCGGCGGTGTTCTCGTACGGCGTCGCCGGGTCGCCCGTCGTGCCGACCACCACGATCGGCGGCGCGCCGGTGGCCGGGCCGGTCGGGTACGGGTCGCGGGCGCCCGGCCAGAACGTGCACGGCAGCATGCCCATGGCCAGCGGCGCGCCGAACAGCGGGTACTTCTTGCGCCACTCGCCCTGCAGCTGACGGACCTTCTCCACGCTCGGCGCGCCGGTGGTGTCCGCGCAGTTGACCGCGAGGTTGGCGTCGAACAGATTGGAGTAGCTGCCGTCCGGCTTGCGGTCGGCGTACTGGTCGGCCAGCTCGAAGATGCCGTCCGCGTCGCCGGTCCGCAGGTCGTCGACCGCCTTGGCGAGCTGCTGCCAGCCCGACTCGGTGTACAGCGAGGAGATCACCGCCACGAAGATCCAGCCGGCGGTGGCCTCGCGGCCGTCGGACCCCTCGACCGGAGACGCCTCGGCCTTGGCCAGCGCGTCGGTCACCGCCCCGCGGGCGTCCGGGGCGATCGGGCACTTGCCCGCGTTGGCCTTGCACCAGGTGGTGAAGTTGGTGAACGCCCGCTCGAAGCCCTTGGCCTGCGACTCGGAGCCGGCCACGAAGTCCTGCTCGGGGTTGATCGCGCCGTCGAGCACCAGCGCCCGGATCTTGTCGGGGAACAGCTGGGCGTACGTCGCGCCGAGCAGGGTGCCGTAGGAGAAGCCCAGGTAGGTCGTCTTCTGGTCGCCGACGGCGGTGCGGATCGCGTCCATGTCGCGGGCGGCCTGCTCGGTGGAGAACAGCGGCAGCTGGGCGCCGTACTTGCGGCCGCAGCCCTCGGCCACGCGCTTGTTGAGCGCGACCACTTCCTGGAACTCGGCGTCGGACTCCGGATCCGGCGTCGCGGCGAAGGTGGCGTCCTGGTCCTTGTCGCTGATGCACTTGACCGGGTCGGAGCGCCCGACGCCGCGCGGGTCGAAGCCGACGATGTCGAACCGGTCGGTGACCTCGGTCGGCAGCCCGCCCAGGGCCTGGCCGAAGGAGAGGTAGACGGCCGTGTCGATGCCCGAGCCACCGGGGCCGCCGGGGTTGATCAGCAGCGAGCCGATCCGGTCCTTCTGGGTCGCCGAGCGGATGCGGATCATCTCGACGTCGTACGTCTCGCCCGTCTGCGGCGCGGCCCAGTTGCGGGGCACGGCCACCGAGGCGCAGTCGTAGGTCATGCCGGACGCGGCCCGCCCCACCAGGCCCCGCGGTACGTCGGGACAGGCCGTCCACTGCGCCTGCGTGCCGGGCACCGCGGGCGGCGCCTTGCTGCCGCCGACTGCCGGGGCGGCCCCGTCGGAATCGTCGGGAGCGAAGACCGGCAGCGTGCAACCGGCGGTCGCGACGACCGCAGCGACCAGTGCGGCCAGGACCAGGCGGGGGGTACGCGGCACAGTGCGCGGCCTTTCTCGATCGGCTCTTGCTCGCACGAGGCTAGCCGAGAAGTCTGACAACCTGGCTCAGCGGCTCGTCAGCACGTCCGCCAGCTGGAACCGCACCGGCCGCTCCAACTGCTGGTACGTGCACGAGCGCGGCTCACGGTCCGGCCGCCACCGCTCGAACTGGGCCGTGTGCCGGAACCGCAGGCCCTCCATGTAGTCGTAGCGGACCTCGACCACCCGCTCCGGGCGCAGCGGCACGAACGACAGGTCCTTGCCGTTGTTCCAGCGGCTGACCTCGTTCTTGCGCGGGGTGCGCTCGCCCTGCTCGTGCGCCGCCCAGTTCCACGGGTGCCCCTCGAACGTGGTGACCAGGTGCTGCAGCTCGGTGAAGAGCTCCTCGCGGACCGCCATCGGGAACGAGCCGATGACGCCGACCGAGACCAGCACGTCGCGCTCGTCGTACAGGCCGAGCAGCAGCGAGCCGATCCGGTTGTCGGCGGACTTGTGCACGCGGTAGCCGGCGACGACGCAGTCCGCCGTACGCTTGTGTTTGATCTTGCTCATCACCCGCTTGTCGGGCTCGTAGCCCAGGTCCTTGCCCTTGGCGATGAGCCCGTCCAGGCCGGCCCCCTCGAACTCGGCGAACCACCGCCGGGCCGTGTCCAGGTCGTCGGTGGCCGGGGTGACGTGGACCGGCGGTTTCGCGTCGGCCAGGCACCGCTCGAGGCGGGCCCGGCGCTCGGCGAACGGCAGCGTGGTCAGGTCCTCGTCGCCCAGCGCCAGCAGGTCGAAGGCCACGAAGCCGGCCGGGGTCTGCTCGGCGAGCAGCTTGACCCGGCTCGCGGCGGGATGGATCCGCTGCTGGAGGGCCTCGAAGTCGAGGGTGTTGCGCCCGGTGTCGGCCACGATGATCTCCCCGTCGATCACCGCGCGCTCCGGGAAGTTGGCCAGCACCGCCTCGACCACCTCGGGGAAGTAGCGGGTCATCGGCTTCTCGTTGCGGCTGCCGATCTCCACCTCGGCGCCGTCGCGGAAGATGATCGACCGGAAGCCGTCCCACTTGGGTTCGTAGAGCTGTCCGGCGGGGATCTCCGCGACGGGCTTGGCCAGCATCGGCTTCACGGGCGGGTTGATCGGCAGGTCCATCGGCCCAGTCTCCCCGTTCGGGCCGGGAAAGGAAGCCCGGACGCACCGGTTGAACACGTTCAGCGGGCGGCGCGGGGGGTAAAGGTGGGCCATGACCTCACGTGTGGTGGTGCTGACCGGTGCGTCCAGCGGGATCGGCCGGGCCGCCGCCCTGGCCTTCGCCGAACGCGGCGACCGGCTGGTGCTGGCCGCGCGGGGCCTGGCCGACCTGGAGAAGGTGGCGGCGCGCTGCGGCGGGAGCCCGCTGGTGGTGCCCACCGACATCGGTGTCCGGGCCGAGGTCGAGGACCTCGCCGACGCGGCGGTGGAACGGTTCGGCCGCATCGACGTGTGGGCGGACTCCGCGGCGGTGATGGCGTACGGCCGGTTCGAGGACGTGCCGCCGGACGTCTTCGACAAGGTGGTGACCACCGACCTGCTCGGCTCCGCCAACGTGGCCCGGGCGGCGTTGCGGGTGTTCCGCCGCCAGGGCCAGGGCACCCTGATCCTGTCCAGCTCGCTGCTCGGGCACATCACCGCGCCGTACATGTCGGCCTACGTGACCTCGAAGTGGGGCCTGCGCGGCCTGGCCCGGACGCTGCGGCAGGAGACCCGGGACGCGCCCGGCATCCACGTCTGCCAGCTCGTGCCCGGCAGCGTGGACACGCCCATCTACACCAGCGCGGCCAACTACGCCGGGTTAGTGGGCCGCCCGCCGCCGCCGGTGGACAGCGCCGCGCGGATGGGCGCCGGCATCGTCCGGCTGGCCGACCGCCCGCGCCGGGAGCTGTCGGTGGGCGCGGCCAACCGGTTGACCGAGTTCGGCTTCAAGGCCCTGCCGCCGGTCTACGACGCGCTGGTCGGGCCGATGATGGGCCGGCTGGGCCTGAGCCGGCGCCGGGTCGCCCCGGACACCGGCAACGTCTTCCGGGCCGCCGCCCGGGTGGAGGGCGGACCGGCCCGGTGGGGACGCCTGCCGGTGGCGGCCCTCGCTGCGACGGCTACCGTGCTGGCCTCGAGCACGGTGGCCGCGGGGGTACGGCGGTTCCGGCGCGGGTCCTGAGCCGTACCCGCGACCGGGGGTCGCGGTGCGGCCCGCCCTACCGGACGAGCAGCTCGACCAGCCGGTCCAGTTCGGCGGCCGGGTCCGCCGCCAGCCCCATGTGCACCGGCCCGGCCTGCAGTACGGTGCTGCGCGGGGCCACCAGCCAGCGGAACCGTTCGCCCGGCTTCATCTCCCGGGCCGCGCCGCCGTCGGCTCCGCCGGCGCAGGTGACCTCCCAGGACTGCAGGGACGCCCGGATGCCGTCCAGGTCGGCGTTCGGGTCCAGGGCCAGCAGCCGCGGCTCGTGCAGGTGGGTGCGGGCGGCCAGGAAGCCCAGGCGCTGGCAGTAGAGCAGCACGCCGACGTTGATCAGCTCACCGCGTTCGACCCGGGGGACCGCGCGGATGACCGCGTACTCGTACGGGACCCTCATGCCGGCAGCCAGGCCGTCGGCTCGGCGGCGCGCGCCGTCAGGTGGCCGAGGTAGGCCCGGCGGGCCTCGCCGGGGGAGGCGAAGTCGAACTCGGCCAGCCACTCGTCCGGCACCAGCGCGATGACCTCCTCCAGCAGCGCCGGCGTGAGCTGGGCGGCCAGCTCCGGGCCGGCGGTGGCCAGGGCGGTCGCGTACGGCCGCAGCACGTGGTCGTCCCACCTGTAGGCCCGGCGCACCACGGCGGCCGCCCGGGGCCAGTTGTGGTGGAAGTAGAGCGTCGCACCGTGGTCGATGAGCCACAGGCCGGCGTGCCAGATCAGCAGGTTCGGGTTGCGCCAGCTGCGGTCCACGTTCTCCACGTACGCGTCGAAGGCCAGCGTGCGCGAGGCCAGCTCGGCGTCGACCGGGTGGGCCACCGGGTCGTAGCCCAGCGCGCCCGGCAGGTAGTCCATCCCGAGGTTGGCGCCGGCGCTGGCCTTGATCAGCTCCTGCACCTCCTCGTCGGGCTCGGCCCGCGCGACGACCGGGTCCAGCTCGGCCACCACCAGCTCCGGCACGGGCAGGCCGAGCCGCCGGGCCAGCTCGCCGGAGATGACCTCGGCGACCAGCGCCTTGGGGCCCTGGCCGGCGCCGCGGAACTTCACCACGTACGTGCCGAGGTTGTCGGCCTCGACGATGCCGGGCAGCGAGCCGCCCTCACGCAGCGGGGTGACGTAGCGGGTGGCGGTGACCTGGGACAGCACGCCGCTCACCCTAATGCGTGCGGCTGCCGGGCCACCCGGGCCCGGCGTCTCAGGCGGCGTTCGGGCCGCGGCGGCGCAGGTCCTCGACCTTGGTCATGGCGTCGCGCAGGTCGGTCAGCCAGTCCTCGGTGTGCTCCCCGACGAGCTTGACGCACCAGGCCAGCGCCTCGGAGCGGCTGCGGGCCACCCCGGCGTCGACCAGGGTGTCGAGCACCAGCCGCTCGCTCTGCCGCAGCCGGGTCATCACCGGCGCGGAGAGGTGGGTGAACAGCTCCTGGGTGTCGCCGCAGCGCACGCCCCAGCTGACCTTGCGCTGGTAGCGGTGCTCGACCTGGAGGGCGACCTTGATCCGGCCGTCCCGGGTGTCCTCGCGGAACTGGTGGATCCGGCCGGCCTGGGCGGCCGACCGGTCGGCGTCGGTGGCGTCGGCGCCCAGCTCGGGCGCGGGCACCCGGCCCCAGATGATGATCTCGTCCCGGTCGGTGACGACCTGCGGCGGTTCGGTGAACCAGCCGTCGGGGACGGCGCCGGTGATCCAGGCGGCGGCGTCATCGGCGGAGGGTGGCTCGGTACGGGCCCCGGAGGGCGGACGGAAGCGCATGAAAACCTCCAACTGAAGCGATGATTACATGCTTACACCGTTTCACCGCTTGCACCAGGAAGTCGGTTCAGCTCTCAGAGGACAAAGGCGTCGGTCCAGAGCTGACGCGTACGGCCGGAGAGCGCGTCCATCAGCGCCACCGCCTGACTGTCGGTCAGCGCCGCCACGTAGTCGATCACCGCGCGTCCGCGGGCCCGGTAGATCCGGTCCGGGGTGCCCTCCGGCAGCTCCGCCTCGGCCAGTTCCACCAGGTCGCGGATGCGCCGGGGGAGCCGCTCGGTCTCGTCCGGGTCGGCCAGCCAGGACAGCAGCGCCTCCACCAGCGAGCCCACCAGCCGGGCCTGGCCCCGCTGGTGCAGGGCCAGGTCGGGACGGGCCAGCACGAACCTGTTCTGCACGAACTTGAGCACCTGCACCTCGTGCCACTGGGCCGGGGCCAGCAGCACGTGACCCGAGCGCACCGCCGGGTTCTCGGTCACCTCGATCGACTCGACCAGGCGCCGGGTCCAGTTCGCCGAGAACGCCGCCACCTGGGCCTCCGCGTCCAGCGAGCCGTCGAAGGGCGCGGCCAGCAGGCCGTCCACCAGCTCCGCGCGCACCTGCTCGACCGCGGCGGCGAACGCGTCGTCGTCGCTGATCCAGCTGTCCTTGCGGTGCAGCTGGCGGCGCAGCGCCTCGATCGAGCTGCCCGGGCGGCGCTGCGCGTGGGCCAGCTCCTCGTCCGGGACGGCGGCGAAGGAGGAACGCTGCCACGCGCTCAGCTCCGCCGCCACCGAACCCTGCTGCAGCACGCCGACCCGGTGCACGTCCTCGAGGTCGTGGATCGCGTACGCGATGTCGTCGGCGGTGTCCATCACCGAGGCCTCGGCGGTCTGCTGCCAGTCGGCCACCCGCCCGGCGAACGGCAGGCGGGCCTGCACCATGTCCTCGACCTCGGTCGAGTACGCCCCGAACTTCAGCGAGCCGCCGTCCGGGTCGTCCGGCGGGGCGGCCGCACCGCGCGGCGGCGGCTCCATGAGCCGGGGATGCGGGGCCGGATGGGTACGGCGGGTCCACGGGTACTTGAGGATCGCCGCGCGGGTCGCCGCCGTCAGGTTCAACCCGATGGTGGCCTGCCCGCGGATCTCCGTACTGGTGACGATCCGGTACGACTGGGCGTTGCCCTCGAAGCCGTCCCGCAGGCCCAGCCGCTGCCGGGCGAGCTGGTCCAGCACCCGCTCACCGAGGTGACCGAACGGCGGATGCCCCAGGTCGTGGGCCAGCGCGGCGGCCTCCACCACGTCCGGGTCGCAGCCGCCCAGCTTCTCCAGCAGGTCGGCGTAGCGGGTGTCCGCCGCCAGGCGCTCCGCGATCGCCCGGCCCACCTGGGCCACCTTCAGGCTGTGGGTGAGCCGGTTGTGCACCAGCAGCCCGACCCCGCCGGGGCTGATCACCTGGGTGACGCCGCCGAGCCGGGCGAAGAACGGCGAGCTGACGATCCGGTCCCGGTCCACCCGGTACGGGCTGGTGGCGAGGTCACCGGGGGCGACGAGACTGTCGCCGAAGAGGCGTCGGGCGCGTGGATCGTCCATGCGCCCGACGCTAATGCATGAGCTCAGCGGCTCTGGAGCGCGTCCAGGGCCACCGACATCGCGGCGACCAACCGGCGGTCCAGCTGCGGGTCGTGGATCGTGACGACGTACTTGTCGCGCAGGCCCCACTTCTTGACCACCGAGAACGCCGGACGGCCGTTCAGCAGGAACTCGAAGTGGTACGGCAGCCAGGACAGCGAGTCCACGAACCGGCGCAGGATCGCGACGGTCACGTTGGTCTCCCGGCCGATCATCTCGCCGTAGCCGGGCTGCTCCAGGTGCCACGTCGAGCGCAGCAGCGATTCCTTGAAATTCTTGCGGAACAGGCCGATAGGAGTACCGGTGGCGTCCGTGACGTCGTACGTGGCGCCCAGGTCGAGAACCTGACGGGCCTTGAAGCCCAGGACCGGGGTCGTCTTGGTGTCGTCGGTGTAGAGCGTCACCTGCTCCTTGAACGCCATCCGCTTCTGCTGGGCGAAGGCGAGCACGCCGGCCTCGGACCCGTCGGGCGCGGCGGCGTGGACCTCGTACTGGTTGACCATCAGGCGGAGCCGCTGGCGCACGATGAGCTGTTGCTGGTTCTGAAGGGTGTTGACAGTCACGGCGGCAGTGTGACACACCCCCGGTACCTGAGGAGATCCACAGCACGACGGTGGCGGTGAGCACCCGCGGGCGGTCAGACTTGGCAGCCGGGACAGAACTGACACGGAGGATGCGCGCATGGCGAAACAGGCAGACGGCCGGCGGGGACGGACCGGGGCGTACGTGGCCCTGGCACTGGGGGCCGCTGCGGCGTGGATCGGGCGTGACATCCCCGCGCAGATCGGCAGCCGCAAGATCGGCGCCCGGGCCGACGGCGAACGCGGCGAGCGGTACCGCCGCTCCGCCCAGTTCGCCGACGGCAAGTTCCGCAACACCGAGCCCGCCACGATGCTGGCGGCGAGCTCGATGCCGCGGGTCCTGGCGGCGACCCTCACCGACCGCGACCGCCGGCACCCCAGCCAGCCGATCCCGGTGCTGCGCCCCGAGACCGGCGGCGACCCGGCCGGGCTCTACGTCACCTGGTACGGCCACTCGTCCGCGCTGATCGAGATCGAGGGCCGCCGGGTCCTGCTCGACCCGGTGTGGAGCGAACGCTGCTCACCGTCCCGGCTGACCGGCCCCAAGCGCCTGCACGAACCGCCGATCGCGCTGCGCGAACTGCCGCCGCTCGACGCCGTGCTGATCTCCCACGACCACTACGACCACCTGGACATGGACTCGATCCGCAACCTGGTGGACCTGCAGGCCGCGCCGTTCCTGGTGCCGCTGGGCGTGGGCGCGCACCTGGAGCGCTGGGGCGTGCCGGCCACCCGGATCATCGAGCTGGACTGGGACGAGCGGGCCACGGTGGCCGGCATCGAGTTCACCGCGACCGCGGCCCGGCACTTCTCCGGCCGCGGCTTCACCCGCGACGAGACGCTCTGGTCGTCCTGGGTGATCGCGGGCCCGAACCGCAAGGCGTTCTACTCCGGGGACACCGGCTACTTCCCGGGCTTCGCCCGGATCGGCGAGGAGCACGGGCCGTTCGACGTGACGCTGGTGCAGATCGGCGCGTACGGCGACGCCTGGCCGGACATCCACATGTTCCCCGAGGACGGCGTGGCGACCCACGTGGACGTGCGCGGCGGCCTGATGATCCCGGTGCACTGGGGGACGTTCAACCTGGCCCTGCACGACTGGCCGGAGCCCGCGGACCGGGCGTGGCGGGAGGCGAAGGCGCGCGACGTACGGCTCGCGGTGCCGCGGCCGGGCGAGCGGGTGGATGTGGACAACCCGCCGGCCGTGGACGGCTGGTGGCAGGCGATCGCCTAGGTCTCCCCCGCTTCCCGGCCCTGCCTCCTCGGCCGGCTCGGCGTCCGGTAGCCGGCCCGACGCCGTGATCTCGGCGGGCGTACCGCCTAATCGACGTACCAGGAGCCGGCGGCGGCGCGGACGGTCCAGTCGCCGCCCGGCAGGGGGATCGTCAGGGCGATGTCGTCGGCGGTCGCCTCCAGGGCGGGCCGGCGGGTCAGGGTCAGGCCGTCCGGGGTGACGGTGAGCGGCGCGGCGCCGAGCGGCTCGGTCAGCTCGATGACAACGATGGTGCCCCGGCCGTCGCGCCGGGCATCGAGATGCACGACGGCGCGGTCGGGCCGGACGTCCACCAGGCGCAGCCGGGTGCCGGTGAAGTCCGGCTCGCCGAGCAGGCGTCCCGCGGAGCCGACAGTGATCCGGGCCGGCGCGGGTGGCGCCACGGCGCCGGCCGCTGCCGGCAGGTCGAGCGGCAGACCGCGGGCGACGTGCGCCAGGAATGCCCGGGCCAGCGGGTCCTCGGTCGCCGCCAGCGCGCGCAGCCGGCGCGCGGCGGCCCTGTCCCGCAGGGCGGCCGGGACCGGCCGGAAGAGCTCCGCGCCGCTGCCCCCACCGAGGGCGCCGGCCGCGGCCAGTTCCCAGCGGCGCAACCGGCCGGCGTGCCGCATCAGCCCCAGCTGCCCCATGATCGCCAGGTGCAGCCGGCTCAGCACGTCCACCGGACCCGCGGGCGGCGGCTCGACCTCCGAAAACGCCGCCGACTCGGGCCCGGGGGACCAGGTGAGCTGCGGGCCGGTCAGCCGTACGCCGTCGGCTTCGACGCTCACGTCGGCGGAGGTCACATCGACAGCCGGCGGGCCGGTCAGCCGGGCCGCGTCCCGGCCGGCGGGCGGGAACACGAAGGACGTGGCGGCGGGAGCGTGAAAGTCCAGAACCGGCGGCGGCGCGGTCCGGTCGGCGTACCGCCGGGTGGCCGCCACCAGCTCGAGGTGTGCGTCCATACTGCCCTCAACCGACCGCGCCGGAGATCGCCGGTCGTCCGGGCTGCTGGCCTCGATGCGCGCGGAGGCGATGAAGCCGCCCACGAAGTCGTAGTCGGCGCGGACCAGCTCCGCCGCCTCCCGGGTCAGCGGCTGCCGTACCGGAACGACCCGGCCGTCCGGCGCACCCACCGGCCGGCGATCGTCGCGCTCGGGACCCAGCAGCGCCTCGGCATCGAGGCCGAGACCGGCCAGGTGCCCGGCCATCCAGCACCGATGATCCGCCCCGGCCCCGAACCCCAGCCGCCGCCACACCGCCCGCGCCGCCGCCCGCCGGCTCCACAGGGGAGCGATCCCGGCGGACACGGCCGGCAGTAGATGGGTGGCCCACAGGTCGAACTGACCGATGAGGAACTCCCGGTCGAGCGTGCGGGGCCGGGCGGCAGCGGCGGCCGCCTCGGCGTAGGTCCGGTCCAGCAGCGAGCCGAGTGCGGCAGCCTCGTCGGTGCGTCCGGTCCAGATCATGCAGGCACTCTGTCAGGTACGCCACCGGCCGGCCAGTCACCAGACGGTCCGACATGCCCCGGTTTTTGCCTGCTCGGGAGGGTGGCCGGTCACTGAGCTGTCAGGAGGACGGCCGTCGCCGGTCCTGCTTCGACCGGGCGGTGGGGTTCGGTGGTTGCTGTCGGGTGACGGCGGTGGCGGATCCAGCGGGATGCCGTGATGCGGGGGCCGGCGCCGCATTTGGGCGTCGGAGGTTGGTCGTCTGTCCTCGCGGGTTTGGGGTCCGCTTGTGTTCGGTTTGTCCGAGCAGGCGGGGTGCGGGTTGTGCGCTCCGGCCCGCGCGTTACTTGTGCCTGTGCGGCTTGCGCGCCTGCGAGTTGCTTGTGCCGGTAGAGCGCGCGCGTTGTGGGCCCGCGAGTTGCTTGTGCCTGCGCAGCGTGCCCGCTCTGGCCCGTGAGTCGCTCTTGCCTGCCCGCCTTGCCCGCCCGCGCCGGCCCGCCCGCGCCGGCCCGCCCGCGTCGGCCCGCCCGCGTCGGCGCGCCCGCGCTGGCCCGCCCGCGTCGGCCCGCCCGCGTCGGC
>NZ_BOMQ01000015.1 GCF_016862275.1 Actinoplanes nipponensis
GCCCGCGCTGGCTCGCCCGCGTCGGCGCGCCCGCGCTGGCCCGCCCGCGCTGGCCCGCCCGCGTCGGCGCGCCCGCGCTGGCCCGCCCGCGTCGGCCCGCCCGCGTCGGCCCGCCCGCGTCGGCCTGCGTTGCCTGTCCGCCCGGGTTGGCCGCGTGCCCGCGTCGGCCTGCGTTGCCTGTCCGCCCTCGTTGCCTTCGTCGCCCGCCCCCGCCCGCGCGGATCTTGATGAGTTCGGGCGGGATTTCTGGCCCGAGCGCTCCAAGATCCGGCGAGGAGGGGCCGTCAACGGCGTGACGGACTCGCGAGCAGGGCCGAAAGCCTCGAACGCGATGGGAAGGCGGAGCACGGCGAAAGGTGAGCAGGGCCGGTCGGGAAGTCGGCGGCGCGGCGGAGCGCAAGGGGAGGCGGGGCGGGACCGCAAGAAGGACTGTGGCTGGCTGGGCGGGACAGAAGGGGGGATGGGGAGCTGGCGGGACGAAGAGGGAGATGTGGGAGGGCGGGGCGGGGCGGGACGGAGAGAGGAGATGGGAGGGCAGGACGAGACGGAGAGGGGAAATGGGAGGGCAGAGCGGAACGGAAGGGGGCGGTGTGGGCGGAACGGAAGGAAGGAGAGGGGGAAGGGCGGCGCGGGAGGAATCGGAGCAGATGTGGGACGGCGGGGTGGAACGGAAGGGAGAGGCCGCGGGAAGGCCGCTCGGGACCGAAGAAAGAGGCTCGGCGGGACGGAAACGAGAGGCCGCGGCGGAGAGGGCAGGTGAAAGCCACCTCGGCACGCGGCGCCGCCCGCACCGGCCCAGCGGTGAGCGGAGCACCCGGCCGGACCACATCAGGGCTTGGGGCGGGGATGACCGGGCCATCCCCGCCCCCAAGCCCACCATGCACCCAGCTCAAGCCGACTGGAACAAAGCACGAACCCCGCGTTCGGCGGGAGCGACGGTCAGCACCATGCACCCACGCACGACATCAAAAAAGAAATCAGTGTGTGGCGTCATACGCGGCCGCAGCGGCCGAAAGGAGCAGGCAGAGCGCCCCGTAGAACAGCGGCCGCGTGTGCCGCCAAGCGATCCGCCGCTTGGCCGGCAGGTCGCGCTTGGCGGAGCGGACGTCGCGCCAGGCCGCGTGGGCCCGGCCGATGCGGTAGCCGATGACGATGACGGTGGCGGCGGTCATGACGGTGGCGACGCTCACTGCGGAACTCTGGTGGTAAGGCATTGCCGACCCCCTGGAGAGGCGTAGCGGTGCTCGACGCCCATCAGTGTGGGGTCGCGGCACCGCCACGGACCAGGGGATTCATCGGCCTTAAGCGTCTGAAAAAGCGCTGAAGTGTCCTAAGGGCGACGTATGGCTTCTGTCGGTTATCCGATCGGTGGCTCGGGCACGCAGACCTTGACGGCGGCCGGGGCGATCTCTACGCGGATCTTCTTGACCGCCTCGCGGGCGCCGCCGTCGAGCTCGTACATGAGGGGCTTCTTCAGTTTCACGTCGATGCGCCGGGCCCGGGTCATGTGCACGAACGGCGAGTCCTCGGAGCGGCCCACCGCCATCCGGCCCATCGTGCGCGCCCACTGCGTGACCCCGCGGGCCGTCGCCACCCCGACGTCCAGCCAGCCGTCGTCCGGCTTCGCGTCGTCGAAGGCCTTGATGCCGCCGGTCACCGTGCTGACGTTGCCGACCAGCACGCAGCTCGCGTCGTCGGCGAACCACGGGGTGCCGTCCACCTTGATCGTCGCCTTCGGGGCCTCGCCGTTGAGGTGGCGCAGGCCCGTGTAGACGTACGAGAGCTTGCCCAGCCGGTCCTTCAGCTTGCCGTCCGCGTCCTGGATCATCGCGCCGTCGAAGCCGATGCCGGCCATCACCGCGAAGTGTTCCCCGTTGAGCACGCCCAGGTCGAGCTGGTGCCGCCGGCCGTGGAACGCGATGCGCACCGCCTCGCCCAGGTCGTGCGGCACGCCGAGGTTGGTGGCCAGCAGGTTCGCGGTGCCGGCGGGGATGATGCCGACCGGCACCTTGGCGCCGCCCTTGCTGCGGGCCACGGTGTCCAGGCAGCGCTGCACCATGCCGTCGCCGCCCCACACCAGCAGCAGGTCCGGTTCCGCGGCGAGCGCCTTGCGCACCTGCTTCGGCGCCTTGCGGCTCTTGGGCACCTCGTGCCAGACGAGCTCGTCGACGCCCTCGTCGGTGATCAGCCGGCGCAGCTCGTCGAGCCCGCCGCCGAGGGTCTTGCGCCGGTGGGCGACCACGGCGACTTTCCGGGGGTTCCGCATGACACCGGCGTTTACCCGATGCCGCGCATTCCTACGCGTGGCCGGGGATCAGTGCACGCTCTCGCGCATGCGCTGCTCGGCGGCCTTGCTGCGGATCACCATGAGCCGCAGCTCCAGCTCGTCGGAGACCATGGACGCCAGGTGCTCCAGCGCGGTGAGCTGCCGCTGGGTGACCTCCCGCGGGCGGTTGTCGATCACGTTGACCGTGCCGAGCCGGTAGCCGTCGTGGGTGCGGATCGGCGCCGCGGCGTAGAAGCGCAGGCCCAGCTCGCCGCGGACCAGCGGGTGCTCCAGCGTACGGGGGTCGACCGCGGCGTTGTTGATCACGTAGACGTCGTCCTGGGCGATGACCGAGGCGCACAGGCCCGGCTCCTTGCCGACCTCGCGCACGCCGGCCAGGCCCTGGCAGGCGGCCAGCCACACGCGGTCCTGCTCCACCAGGGACACCGTCGCGATGGGGGTGTCGAAGATGGCGCCGGCCACGAAGGCGATGCGGTCGTACGCGTCCTCGACCGGCTGGTCGACCAGCCGGTAGCGGCGCACGGCCTCCAGCCGGCGCTGCTCGTCGGGGGCGGCGCTGTCCAGGTATTCATAGGCACTGCCCGATGTGGGGCTGCTGTTCGTCATGGGGGAATCACCTCACGCAATGATCGCTCGCGGTCACTGTGAGGATAATGAGGGGGCCCCGGTGATTCGCAACGGTCGCACGGATCGAATTGGCCACGATCAACGCTTCCGGGGCGAATGTCGCACAAATTGTCGGACGTCAGTCCTCGTCGTCCTCGTCGGACCGCGGCACCGCCCGCAGCCGCACCCGGGTGATCGCCCGCCCGGTCACCTCGACCACCTCGGCCGTGAACAGCGGCAGCGTCACCACCTCACCCGGCTCGGTGGGGATGTGCCCGAGCGCCGCGAGCACCATGCCGGCGATGGTCGTGTAGTCGCCCTCGTCGTTGCCGGCGCCGTCGAAGCCGATGTCGGGCAGGTCGTGGATCGGGAAGGAGCCGGGCATCAGCAGCGCCCCGTCGGCCTCCTTGACCACCGACTGCACGTCCCGGTCGGTCTCGTCGTAGATCTCGCCGACGATCTCCTCGACCAGGTCCTCCATGGTGATGATGCCGTCGATGGCGCCGCGCTCGTCCACCACCAGCGCGATCTGCTGCCGCTCCAGGCGCATCTGGCGCAGCGCGTCCGAGACCCGCAGCGTCTCCGGCAGGAACAGCCCGGGCCGGGCCACCGCGTCGACCGGCCCGCGCGCGCCGACCAGGTCGCGCAGGTGCACGACGCCGAAGACGTCGTCCAGCCCGGCCGGCCCGACCACCGGCGCGCGGGAGTGCCCGCCGTCGATGAGCTGGCTCAGCGCCTCGGGCGCGGCCAGCCCGGTGGCCAGGGTCAGCACGTCGCGCCGCGGCACCAGGATCTCCCGCAGGATCCGGTCGGCGATCTCGAACGCGCCGCTGATGATGGTGCGCTGCTCGATCGAGAAGTCCTGCTGGGCCGCGACCATGTCCCGGATCTCCTCGGTGCTGACCTCCTCGCGCTGCGCCGACGGGTCCCCGCCGGCCAGCCGCACGATCAGGTTGGTCGCGACGCTGAGCAGCCAGACCGCCGGCCGGGAGATGGTCGAGAGGATGTCCAGCGGGCGCGCCACCAGCAGCGCCCACCCCTCGGTGCGCTGCATGGCGATCCGCTTGGGCGCCAGCTCGCCGATGACCAGGGTGACGAAGGTCAGCGCGATGGTGACGAGCACGATGGCGGCCGGCTCGGCGGCCGAGCCGAGGAAACCCAGCGGCTCGACGAGCGGGCGGGACAACGAGACGGCGGCGGCCGCCGACGCCAGGAAGCCGGCCAGCGTGATGCCGATCTGGATGGTGGCCAGGAACCTGTTCGGGTCGCGGCTGAGCCGGGCCAGCACCCGGCCGCGCCGCGAGGTGCGTTCCAGTTTGTGCAGCTGGCTGTCCCGCAACGAGACCAGAGCCATTTCACTGCCGGAGAAGGCCGCGTTGACCAGCACCAGCACCAGCACGAGCAACACCTGCCCGCCTATGCCATCCACGACAGTTTCAGCCTCTCGGGCGGTTGGATCACGAGCCCCACAGGCTATCGACACTCGGTGACGGCCGCGCGGCGGCAGGCGGAAAACCCTTTCAAACCCGCATTTCGGGTACGGCGGTCCGCCGTCGCCCCGTCAGCTCACCTCGTCGGCCCAGACCCGCCAGTCGTCGAGCACGCCGTACAGGGCCGGGGTCAGCCAGCCCGGCGCGGACCGCTGGAAGACGCCCGGCTCCATCCCGCCGGCGCCGTCCGGCAACGCGCCGACCAGGTGCGGCACCAGCTCGGTGAGGTTGGCCCAGTGCACCAGCTCCGGCTCGGCGGGCCACGCGCCCAGCACGACCTTCGCCGCCACGCCGCGCCGGTCCAGCGCCTCCAGCGTCAGGGCGGTGTGGTTGAGCGTGCCCAGGCCGGCCCGGGCCACCACGATCGTCTGACACCCCAGGGTGGTGGCGAGGTCGGCGACGGTCCACGCTTCCCCCGAGGGGCGTACGCCCATCGGCACCAGCAGGCCGCCCGCCCCCTCGACGAGCACCAGGTCGTGCTTGTCCGCCTCGGCCCGGACCGCGTCCACGACCTCGTAGAGCTCCAGCGGCGCCATCCCGGCCACCCGGGCCGCCGCGAGCGGGGCCAGCGGCTCGGGATACGACGCCAGGGTGCGGGTGGTGTGCGGGTGCGCCAGGCGGTTGACCAGGTCGATGTCGGTCGGGCCGCCGTCGGCGATGCCGGTCTGGCCGGGCTTGACCACCGCGACGCGCAGGCCGGCGGCCTGCGCCGCGGCGGCGATCGCCGAGGTGACGACGGTCTTGCCGACGTCGGTGTCGGTGCCGGTGACCAGCACGATGCCGCGCCACTCGCCGGCTTCGGCGGGGCGCGCGGCCGGGCGGGCGGCCGCGTCGGGCTCCGGCTCGGCCGCCACGGCGGCGCGGATGGTCTCGGGGGAGAGGTCGGCGTCCGCGGGCGACGCGGGGCCCACGCCGGGCGAGACCGGCACCGGCAGCTCCGGCTCGAGCGGGGCCGGGCCCGGAACAGCGGGGGACACCGGGGCCGGCTCGAGCGGGGCCGGGCCCGGAACGGCCGGGGACACCGGGGCCGGCTCCTCGCGCGGCGGGCTGGCCGGGGCGGCGGTCTGGTCCCACGTCACGGCGCGCACTCCACGATCACGTCCAGGGCCCGGGCGAAGTCCGCCGCCGGGATGCCCGCGTTCAGGGTCAGGCGCAGCCGGGACGAGCCGTCCGGGGTCGACGGCGGCCGGAAGCAACCCACCGCGACGCCCCGGTCGCGGCAGTCCTCCGCCCAGCTCACCGCCGCCTCCGGGCCCGGGGCCGGCACGGACAGCACCCCGGCGGCCGGCCGCGACACGGCGAACCCGGCGGCGCCCAGCCGGCGCACCGTCAGCTCACCGCGCGACGCCAGCACCGCCCGCCGGTCGTCGGCGGACCGGGCCACCCGCAGCGCCGCGTGCACACCGGCCACCACGGCCGGCGGCGGCGCGGTGTCGTAGATGAACGTGCGGCCGGTGTCGACCAGGTGCCGGATCAGCGCCGCCGGCCCGGCCACCACGCCGCCGGCGCCGCCCAGGGCCTTCGACAGCGTGGCGGTCACGACGACATCCGGCCGTCCGGCCAGCCCCGCCGCGGCGACCCCGCCAGCGCCCTGCGCGCCGAGCACACCCACCGCGTGGGCGTCGTCGACCAGCAGCAGCGCGTCGTGGGCGGCGGTCACGGCGTGCAGCTCGGCCAGCGGCGCGAGGTCGCCGTCGACGGAGAACACCGACTCGGTGACGAACACGGCGGGCCGCCCCGGGTGCGCGGCGAGGACGGCGGCGAGCGCGGCCGGGTCGGCGTGCGGGGCCACGACGACCTCGGCGCCCGAGCCGCGGCAGCCGTCGATCAGCGAGGCGTGGTTGTAGCTGTCCGAGACGATCAGGGCGCCCGGGCCGGCGAGCGCGCGGACGGCGCCCAGGTTGGCCAGATAACCCGAGGAGTAGACCAGGGCCCGCTCGGCGCCCAGCCACTCGGCCAGCTCCGCCTCCAGCCCGGCGTGCGCCTCGGTCGAGCCGCGGACCAGGCGCGAACCGGTGGCGCCCAGCCCGTACGCCTGCAACGCCCGGACCGACGCCGCGATCACCTCGGGGTGCACGGCCAGGCCGAGGTAGTCGTTGCCGGCCAGGTCGACGACCCCGTCGCCGGCCGGGCGCGGCCGCAGGGTCCTGGTGAGCCCGGCCTTGGCCCGGGTGCGGGCCTGGCGCTCCAGCGCCTCCTGCCAGCCCGCCACAGCACCCTCGCCCTCATCGCCGGAGAACCCCGTCCGCCGGGCAAACTATCACCCGGCTCCGACATCCCGGCCCGGCGGAACGCCTTGTAGGGTACGGCCATGCCAGAGATCCTCGACCGGGCCAGGGCCCAGGTTCTAGCTGACGGTGCCGGGCTCGACGAGGCGGGAATCCTCGCGGTGCTGCGCCTGGCCGACGAGGATCTGCCGGAGCTGCTCCAGCTGGCGCACGACGTCCGGATGAAGTGGTGCGGCCCGGAGGTCGAGGTCGAGGGCATCGTCTCGCTCAAGACCGGCGGCTGCCCCGAGGACTGCCACTTCTGCTCCCAGTCGGGCCTGTTCACTTCGCCGGTGCGCTCGGTCTGGCTGGACATCCCGTCGCTGGTCGAGGCGGCCCGGCAGACCGCGGCCACCGGGGCCAGCGAGTTCTGCATCGTCGCCGCCGTGCGCGGCCCCGACGCCCGGCTGATGGCCCAGATGCGCGAGGGCGTCAAGGCGATCCGGGAGGCCGTGGACATCCAGGTCGCGGCCAGCCTCGGCATGCTCACCCAGGAGCAGGTGGACGAGCTGGTCGCGATGGGCGTGCACCGCTACAACCACAACCTGGAGACCTGCCGGTCCTTCTTCCCCAACGTGGTGACCACCCATTCGTGGGAGGAGCGCTGGGGCACGCTGACCATGGTGCGCGAGTCGGGCATGGAGGTCTGCTGCGGCGGCATCCTGGGCCTGGGCGAGAGCGTCGAGCAGCGCGCCGAGTTCGCCGCCCAGCTGGCCGAGCTCGACCCGCACGAGGTCCCGCTGAACTTCCTCAACCCGCGCCCGGGCACCCCGCTCGGCGACCGCCCGGTGGTGGAGGGCAAAGACGCGCTGCGCGCGATCGCCGCCTTCCGGCTGGCCATGCCCCGGACCATCCTGCGGTACGCGGGCGGCCGCGAGATCACCCTGGGCGACCTGGGTACGCGCGACGGCCTGCTCGGCGGCATCAACGCCGTCATCGTCGGCAACTACCTCACCACGCTCGGCCGTCCGGCCACCGCGGACCTGGAGCTGCTCCAGGAGCTGAAGATGCCGGTCAAGGCGCTGTCCGCGACGCTGTGACGGTGCTGATGTTCTGCGACCGGTGCGGCCGGTCCGCCGCGGAGGGCGACCACTCGGCGTGCGCGGCGGCCCGGGAGCTGGAACCGCCCCGCTTCTGCCCCGACTGCCGCCGCCGGATGAAGGTGCAGGTCGTGCCGGCCGGCTGGACGGCGACCTGCGTCGAGCACGGCGTGCGGCGCTCCTGAGCGAGCTACCCAACGGCGACGGCGGGCCCCGTGCGGGACCCGCCGTCGCCGTTCTCACCCGTCACCCGGAGGTGGCCGGAGTCTCGTCGCTGGCCGACCGGTGACCCGGCACCGGCAGCGTCAGGCTCAGTACGGCGCCGTCGCGGTCGCCGCAGTCGGTCACGCCGAAGCGGCGCAGCGTGCGCAGCATCGCCACGTTGTCGGCGCCGGTGTGGGCCACCAGGGCCGAGAGGTGCGTCCGGGCCGCCCAGGCGGTCAGCCGGCGCAGCAGCACCGTGCCGACGCCGCGCCGCTGCCAGGCGTCCTGCACCAGCAGGGCCACCTCGCCCAGGTCGCCCTCGGCGAGCAGGGTGGCCATCGCGACGACACGCTCGGCCCCGGCCGGGTCGGTGTGCACGGCCAGCAGGGTCAGGCCGTGCGCGGGCTCCAGCATGCGGCGCAGCCGGGCCTCCGAGGGCACCTGCATGCCGCCGAGGTAGCGGCGCCGGCGCGACAGCAGCGAACTGTGCGCGTGCAGCCGCCGGACGCCCTCGACGTCGTCGGCCGTGGCCGCGCGGATCAGCAGCTCGGCGCCGTCCGGCAGCAGCAGGGTGGTGCGGTCGGCCGCGCGGCGCACCAGGGCGCCGCCGACCTCGACCAGGGCCTGCGCCCGGGCGTACTCGGCCGGGGTGAAGGCCGGCGCCGGCCGGCGCACCTCGTACGTGCCGCCGGCCGGGTCGATGAGCGTCATCCGCTCCTCGTCGAAGCCGTGCAGGACCACCGTGCCGGCCGGCCGCCAGCGCACCTCGGCCGCGTCGAGCAGGGTGACCAGCGCCTCGCCCAGGGAATCGGGGTCGTGCACCAGCCGGCCGGCCAGCGCCAGGGCCCGGGTCGGCTGGTCCGCCAGGCCCTGGGCCTCGGCGCGCGTGACGAAGGCGTCCCGGCCGCGGCCGCGGGTGATCGCGGCGTGCAGCTCGGCCTCCGACATCGTGTCGGGCGCGTCGACCAGGAAGTCGTCGACCGCGCCGCCCTCGGTGGTGTGCACCTGGACGGCGAGGATGTTGACCGACCGCAGCGCGAGGCTGGCGGTCAGCACCGAGAGGTAGCCGGGTTTGTCCTCGACGGTTGCCCTGATGCGCCACAGCGCCATGCCCGGCACTCCCTCTCCCGATCCGACTCCCGGAACCGAACCTAAGCGTGCCTCGCCGGTGTTACCCGCACATTGCCTGAGCTGGGGCGGACTATGAGGGGTCGATCACAGCCGTGGCGACGGACGGCACACCGATCAGGTCGAGGCGGTCGCCCAGGATCACCGCGGCGGCGCGGACCAGCTGCGCGATCCGGTCCACCTCGGTGATGTGGAACGCGGCGGCCGGCAGCTCGTCGTCGTCGCCGCGGGCGATCACCAGCACCAGGCCGGCGCGGCCGAACGGGGCCACCGCGTACCGGGTGCCGTCGGCGCCGGTCATCGGGCGGGCGCGCAGCGGGGTCACCTCGGGCAGGTGCAGCGGGGACGGGGCGCGCCAGCTCGCGTACGTCACGGTGGGCTCGCTGCCGGTCGGCAGGCGCAGGGAGGGCTCGTCGACGGGCGCCGGGCGGGGCGCGGCCGTGCGCGCGGCCCAGTCGGCCGGTACGACCGCGGCCGCGGCCCAGTCGGCGGCCAGCAGCCCGGGCACGGCGTCGACCAGCGTGGCCAGCCCGTCCGCCGGGTTCGCGGCGACCTGCGCCAGCAGCTCGGCGTCGTGACCACCGGAGACCGGCGCGCCGATCGCCCGCCAGACCCCGTCGACCTGCACCCCCGGGATGGCGGCCAGGCCGGCCAGCAGCCGTTCGACGCGGGAGGCGCCCGGCCACACGACGGTGAAGTCGTCCACGGCCCGCCCGCCGAGCCGTTCCAGCACGACGACCTGGACGATGTCGGCCCCGGCGACGCCGAGCGTGCGCGCGACCTGACCGAGGGCTCCAGGGCGGTCCGGCAGGGTGACCCGTACCCGCAGCAACATGCAACTCCTCCCGTCTGGAGAACGGCACGGCGGTGCCGTCCCGGCGCCAAGAATGCCGAAGCGGCGTTTCGCACCCGTTGCGGCGCCGTGTCCCGGTGGTCAAGGGCGCAGAGATATGCCGGGAATCACCCTCAGGGTAGGACGGGTCAGGCGGACGTGCGACGGACCAGGTGGGTGTCCAGCAGAACGTGGCAATTCGCCACCGGCTCGCGGCGGATCCGGCACACCAGCAGCTCGGCCATCCGCCGGCCCATCTCCTCGACGGGCTGGTGGACCGTGGTCAGCGGGGGCTCGCACTGGCGGGCCACGGGCGCGTCCTCGAAGCCGATGACGGCCACGTCCTGCGGCACCCGCAGGCCGGCGTCGCGCAATGCGCGCAACGCCCCGCTGGCCATGAGGTCGGAGGCGACGAAGACGGCGTCGAGGTCGGGCTCGAACTCCAGCAGGGTGCGCATCGCCTTGGCCCCGCCGGCCTCGCTGAAGTCGCCGTACGCGACCAGCTCCGGCCCGGGCACGGCCGCGCGGTAGCCGGCCAGCCGGGCCCGGCCGACCTCCATGTCCTGCGGCCCGGCGATCGTGGCGACCCGCCGGGCGCCGTTGCCGAGCAGGAACTCGACCGCCTTCCGGGCGCCCGCGGAGTTGTCCACGTCGACCAGGAAGTCGGTCTCGGCGGCCCGCGCCGAGCGGCCGCCGAAGACGAACGGCATGCCGCGCTCGCGCAGCACGGCCGGCAGCGGGTCGTCGTCGTGCAGCGAGAGCAGCAGGACGCCGTCGACGTGCTGGCCGGTCAGGTGGTGCTCGACCCGCTCGCGCTGCTCGGGCGAGGCGGCCATGGCCAGCCAGAGCTGGAACGGCGTCTCCAGCAGGGCGGCGTTGATGCCGCGCAGCACGCCGGCGAAGAACGGCTCGCCGAAAACCCGCTCCTGCGACTCGGAGACGACCAGCGCCACCGAGTCGGTGCGCTGGGTGACCAGGGAGCGTGCGGCCCGGTTGGGCACGTAGCCGAGCTCCTGGATGGCGGCCTCGACGGCGGCCTTGGCCTGCGGGCTGACCTGTGACGACCCGTTCAGGACGCGCGAGGCGGTGCCGCGGCCGACGCCCGCGCGCGCCGCGACGGCGTCCAGTGTCGGTCGCCCCGGTGCACGGACGGGTTGCCTGGTCATCCGGGCATTATCGCCGGAAGACCCGCCGATGTCTCGCCCGTGCGCCGATGGATGTGACCTTGACCGGTTCAGAGCGGCCGGCGGTTAGGGTGCAGGGATGATCTGTCGTGCCTGCCGGGAACGCCGTCATTCCGACTGCCGGGGCGGTTCGTGGTGCGACTGCCAGCACCGTCCCGTCGAGCCCACCCCGCCCGTGACCGGCCCCGCCGCGCCGTGACCGACCTTCACGACGCCGACCTGGCCGAGCGGTATCCGCGTCACCCGCGGCCGGTGCTGCGGATCAATTTCGTGGCCAGCATCGACGGCGCGGTCACGGTGAACGGCAAGTCGGCCGGCCTGGGCGGCCCCGGCGACAAGCTGATCTTCGACTGGTTGCGGACCAGCTGCGACGCGCTGGTGGTCGCGGCGGGCACGGTCCGCTCGGAGAACTACGACGCGTTACGGCTGACCGGGCCCGCCCGGGCCTGGCGGCGGGCCCACGGGCTGCCCGAGTTCCCGCTCATGGCCGTCGTCTCGGGCTCCCTCGACCTGGACCCGGAGCAGCTGATCTTCTCGGACGCGCCGGTCCGGCCGCTGATCCTCACGCACGCCGCCGCGCCGGCCGACCGCCGCGCCGCGCTGGCCCCGGTCGCCGAGATCGTCACCGTGGGTGAGACGTCGGTCGATCTGGCCGCGGCGGTCCGCGTGCTGCACGGGCGCGGCGCCACCCAGTTGCTCTGCGAGGGCGGCCCGCACCTGTTCGGCGCGCTGATCGCCGCCGACCTGGTGGACGAGGTGTGCCTGACCGTCTCCCCCCGGCTGGTCGGCGGCGCCGCCGGCCGCATCGCGGCCGGACCGGACGGCCCGCCGCGGGAGATGTCCCTGGCCGGGATCCTGGCCGACCGGGACATGCTTTTCCTCCGGTACGCCCGCAGCGCCCAGTAGTTGTGGACAAACCTGTGGATGACCCCTAGAAGTTGTGGACGACACGTGCCAACCGACAGCCGGTCCGTTCGATGTCATACGGCTGGTGCAACATGATCGGCGTGTCTGACGAAGCGGTCGAAGCAAGCGAGCCGGTCGGGCGTGTCCTCGGCACCGCCGACGCCACCCCGCTGCAGTTCTGGACGGCGGTCACGCCGGGCAGCTATCTGCAGCTCGACGACGTCGTGGTGACCCGCCGGGAGCTGCCCGGGCGCGAGCCGGTGACCATCGCCGGCGTGGTGACGCAGGTCCGCGCCCGGCACGAGGGCGCGCAGTTCGACTCCGACGTGTTCGCCATCGCCGAGGGCACGCTGCCCGCCCTGGTGCAGGAGGCGGCCGAGATCACCACCACCCGGGTCGACCCGGAGTTCTACGTGCCGCCGGCCCCCGGCGCGGTCGTGCACCGCGCCTCCGGCGACGCCCGGGACGCGGCCCTGCACTTCGACCGGATGGAGCGCCGGGTCCCGATGGGCACCGGCCGCGACGGCGTGCCGGTCTTCCTCAACGCCGACTTCCTCGACGGCACCCGCGGCGCGCACGTGTCGATCTCCGGCATCTCGGGCGTGGCCACCAAGACCAGCTTCGCCACGTTCCTGCTCTACTCGGTGTTCCGCTCCGGCCAGCTCGGCGGCGACGCGGTCAACGCCCGCGCGCTGATCTTCAACGTCAAGGGCGAGGACCTGCTCTTCCTCGACCACCCCAACACCAAGCTCGACGAGGCCACCGAGGCGGCGTACGCGCGGCTCGGCCTGCCCGCCACGCCGTTCCCCGACGTGCGGGTCTACGCCCCGCCGCGGGCCGGCGACTCCTCCGGCGCGCCCGACGTGCAGAGCCGGCTCACCGGGGTGGACAGCTTCTACTGGACGCTCGAGGAGTTCTGCTCCAAGCGGCTGCTGCCGTACGTCTTCGCCGACGCCGACGACGAACGCCAGCAGTACACGATGGTCGTGCACTCGGTCACCGCGCACCTGGCCCGGCACGCGGTGCCCGCCGAGGGCGGCATCAGCATCGACGGGCGGCGGCTGTCGTCGTACGGCGACCTGGTCGACCACGTCGTCGACCAGCTCACCGACGACGAGACCCGGTCCACCTGGGCCGGCAGCGCGGTCAACATGGGCACGGTCAACGCGTTCGCCCGCCGGCTGATCGGCAGCAAGCGCGACCTGGCCCGGCTCATCCGCGGCGACCTCGCCGCCCGCCGCCCGCACCAGATCAAGACCGCCGAGAGCGCCCAGGTCACCGTCGTCGACCTGCACAACCTGCCGGACCGCGCGCAGCGCTTCGTGGTCGGCGTGACGCTCAAGACGGAGTTCGACGACAAGGAGAAGTCGGGCACCGGCCGCCCGCTGCTGTTCGTCGTGCTCGACGAGCTCAACAAGTACGCGCCCCGCGAGGGCTCGTCGCCGATCAAGGAGGTGCTGCTCGACATCGCCGAGCGCGGCCGCTCGCTGGGCGTGATCCTGATCGGCGCGCAGCAGACGGCCAGCGAGGTCGAGCGCCGGATCGTGACGAACTCGGCGATCCGCGTGGTCGGCCGCCTCGACCCGGCCGAGGCGTCCCGCCCCGAGTACGGCTTCCTGCCCCCGGCGATGCGCCAGCGCGCGCTGCTGGCCCGGCCCGGCACGATGTTCGTCAACCAGCCGGACATCCCCGTCCCGCTCTGTGTCGAGTTCCCGTTCCCGGCCTGGGCCACCCGCAAGTCCGAGTCGGGACCGCCCCCGGCCGCCACGATGCGCTCGATCGTGCAGGGCGTCGATCCGTTCGCGGTGGTCGGCGGCCGCGGCGGTTCGTTCGACGACGACATCCCGTTCTAGCCTTCCAGGGCGCCTTTGGCGCAGATCAACACCAAACGGCGAAAGATAGAGCGATGCGCATCCTGCACACGTCCGACTGGCATGTCGGGAAGGTCCTGAAAGGCCGGACCCGGCACGAGGAACACATCAAGGTGCTCGGCCAGGTGGTGGAGATCGCCCGGGCCGAGCAGCCCGACCTCGTGATCATCGCCGGTGACCTCTACGACACGGCCGCGCCCTCGCCCGACGCCGTGCGGGTGGTGACCCGGGCGCTGTCGGCGCTGCGCCAGACCGGCGCCACGGTCATCGCGATCGGCGGCAACCACGACAACGGCCAGGCCCTCGACGCGCTGCGGCCCTGGGCCGAGGCGGCCGGGATCCAGCTGCGCGGCTCCGTCCGCGACAAGCCCGACGACCTGATCCTGACCGGGACGACGGCCGGCGGCGAGCGCTGGCGGCTGGCCGCCCTGCCGTTCCTCTCCCAGCGGTACGCGATCCGCGCCGTGGAGATGTACGAGCTGACCGCCGCCGAGGCCAGCCAGACGTACGCCGACCACATCGCCCGGCTGATCGCCCGCCTGGCCGAGGACTTCGCCGAGCCCGGCGTGGTCAACCTGGTCACCGCCCACCTCACCGTCATCGGCGCCAGCACCGGCGGCGGCGAGCGCGAGGCGCACACCGTGATGGGCTACGCCGTCCCGGCCACCGTCTTCCCGCCCGGCACCCACTACGTCGCCCTCGGCCACCTGCACCGCTCCCAGTCGGTCATCGGCCCCTGCCCGGTGCGGTACAGCGGCAGCCCGCTGGCCGTCGACTTCGGGGAGGAGGAGAACATCAGCTCCGTCGCGGTCGTGGACGTCTCCGCCGAGAAGGCGGCCAAGGTCCGCGACGTGCCGGTGACCTCGGCCAAGACGCTGCGCACGGTCCGCGGCTCGCTGGAGCAGCTCGCCACGGTGAACCTTCCGGACGCCTGGCTGCGTGTCTTCGTCCGTGAGACACCACGGGTCGGGCTGCGCGAGGACGTCCAGGAGCTGCTGCCCAACGCGCTCGAGGTGCGCATCGATCCGGACATGGTGCCCGACCGGGCCGGCGAGCGGATGGCCCAGCGCGCCGGCCGCAGCCCCCGCCAGCTCTTCGGCGACTATCTCGACAGCCGCGGCACCGCCGAGGACGGGGTCCGGGAACTCTTCGACGAGCTCTACGACGAGGTGAGCACCCACTCATGAGGCCGCTACGGCTCGACATGGCCGGTTTCACGGTCTTCCGCGACGAGACCACCGTCGACTTCACCGACGCGGACTATTTCGCGCTGGTCGGCCCGACCGGTTCCGGCAAGTCCACGGTGCTCGACGGCATCTGCTTCGCCCTCTACGGCACGGTGCCCCGCTGGGGCGGCAGCCGCGGCATCGCCAACGCGCTCGCGCCCTCGGCCACCGAGGCCCGGGTGCGGCTCGTCTTCGAGTCGGCCGGCTCGCGGTACGTGGCCACCCGGGTGGTGCGCCGGGACGGCCGGGGCAACGTCAAGACGGCCGGCGCCGGGCTGCAGCTCATGCCGCCGGGCTTCGACGTGACCCGGCTCGACACCGGGATGAGCCTGGAGGACCTGGGCGACGTGCTCGCCGGCACCCCGGCCGAGATGGACAGCGCGATCGTCGAGGCCGTCGGGCTGCCGTACGAGCAGTTCACCAGCTGCGTGGTGCTGCCGCAGGGTCAGTTCGCCGACTTCCTGCACGCCAAGCCGGCCACCCGCCAGCAGATCCTGGTCAACCTGCTCGGCCTGCACGTCTACGAGGAGGTGCAGGCCAAGGCGTCGACCCGCGCGACCAAGGCGGAGGCCCAGCTGGCCACCCTCGACCAGCTGCTCGCCGGGCTGGCCGACGCCGACGACGAGGCGGTCGAGGCCGCCGAGACCCGGCTGACCGCGATGCGGGAGCTCACCCACGCCGTCGAGCAGGCGGTGCCGCAGCTCAGCGCGGTCCGGGCCCGCGAGGCCGAGCTGGCCGCGGCCCGCGACGCGATCGCGGCCGAGCTGTCCGTGCTGGCCCGGGTCCGGACGCCCGCGGGCAGCGCGCGGGTCGCCGAGGCCGCGGCCGCGGCCCGCACCGGCGCCGAGGAGGCGGCGGCCGGCGTGCACGCGGCCGAGGAGCACGAGGAGAAGGTACGCGGGGAGCTCGCCGCGGCCGGTGACGCGGGTTCGCTGGGGCTGCTGCTGGACCGTCACCTCGAACTGGACAGGCTGACCGGCCAGGCCGAGTGGTTCGCCGGCGAGGTCTCCGTCGCCGAGGTGGAGCACCGGGACGCCGTGGCGGCGGCCGAGCTGGCCCGGGCCGCCCACACCGGCGCCGAGCAGCTGCTGGAGCAGGCCCGGCTGGAATACGCCGAGGCGCAGACCCTGGACCGGGCCGCCGCGCTGCGGGCCCACCTGACCGTCGGCCACGACTGCCCGGTGTGCGCCCGGCCGGTCACCGAGGTGCCGCCGATGCCGGAGGGCTCGGCCGTGCAGACCGCCGAGCGCACCGGCAAGGCGGCCCGGGCGGCCGCGGACGTGGCGTCGACGGCGTTCAAGCAGCGCGACGCCGTGGCCCGTGAGCTGGAACGCGGCCTCGACCGCAAGCGTGCCCAGCTCGAGCAGCACCGGTCCCGGCTCGCCGAGGTGCGGGCCGCGCTGGCCGACTCGCCCGGCGCCGAGGCCCTGCGCCGGCGCCTGGACGAGCTGACCAAGCTGCAACGCAAGCTGGACCACGCGGGCGCGGCGGTCCGCGAGGCCCGCGAGACGCAGCGACGCGCCCACGCGGCGGTCGTCGCCGCCGACGAACAGCAGCGTGCGGCCTGGCGGTCGTTCGACACGGTCCGCGACGCGGTGGCCCGGTTCTCGCCCCCGCCGGCCGACCGCGACGACCTCGCGGCGGCCTGGTCCACGCTGGTCGACTGGGCCCGGGCATCGTCCCGACAACGCGAGCTGGCCCGCGCCGAGGCCGCGGCGGCCGTCGAGGCCGCGCACGAGGAGACCCAGCGGGCCCGCGCGGCCGTGCTGACCCTGTTCACCGAGGCCGGGATCACCCCGCCCGCGGGCGGCGCCGACGCCGACCTGGTCCGCGCGGCCGTGGTGGCCGCCGAACGCGCCGGGGCCGCCTGGCAGCGCCTGGTCGACCGCCGCGAGCAGGCCCGGGAGCTCACCGAGCAGCGGGCCGCGGTGCTGCGCGAGGGCCGGGTGGCCAAGGCCCTGGCCGGGCACCTGAGGGCCAACAACTTCGAGCGCTGGCTGCTCGAGGAGGCACTCGATCTGCTGGTCGACGGCGCGTCGCGGATCCTGCGCGAGCTGACCGGGGGACAGTACGACCTGATGCACGACAAGGGTGAGTTCTTCGTCATCGACCACCACGACGCGGGCCTGCGGCGCGGGGTCCGCACGCTGTCCGGCGGCGAGACGTTCCAGGCGTCGCTGGCGCTGGCCCTGGCGCTCTCCGAACAGCTGGCCGGCATGTCGACGACGGCGGCGAGCCTGGAGTCGATCGTGCTCGACGAGGGCTTCGGCACCCTCGACGCGGCGACGCTGGAGGTGGTGGCGGCGACCCTGGAGAACCTGGCCGCCCGCGGCGACCGGATGGTCGGGGTGGTCACCCACGTCAACGCGCTGGCCGAACGGGTGCCGGTGCGCTTCGAGGTGCGCAAGGACGCCCGTACGGCTCATGTGGAGAGGGTTGGTCTGTGACGCGGATGTTCGTCGACTCCTGGGACCCGTCGTACGGGGCGTCGTTCGAGGGCGACGGCTCGGACGGTCCGGCCTCGCCCAGCAGCGCCCAGGTCGACACGGACGTCGAGGTGCCGGCCGACCAGTGGGCGCCGATCGACGTCTCGTCCCGGGTCCGCTGTCCCGACGTGGTCTTCCTGGTCGACGGCGTCCGCCGCAACGACGCCGGCCTGTGGACGGCCGAGGAGGACGGCATGTCGTACGCGGGCCTGGCCGCCTCGTACGCCGCCGGCGTGGTGCGCTGCGACCTGCGCAACGGGGTGGCCGAGCTGGCCGGGGCGCGGGTGGCCCGGGGCCTGTTCACCGCCTCGCCGAGCGCGGAAGACCTGCAGGCCGGCTCGGTGCGGTACGAGGTGCACCGGGTCAGCGGCACCGGCGAGGCGAGCAAGCTGCCGGCCGCGGTCCAGGCCCCGCTGACCGCCCTGGAGATCGACATCTCGGGCGCGGCCCGCGACGGCGGCTCGGACGGCGCCGACCTGCTGGTGGTGGACGGCCCGCTGCGCAACCGGCGCCAGCTGCCCCGCACGATCGGCTACGTGAAGACCCAGCAGAAGCAGTACCTGTCCGCCGCGCTGACCACGGTGGTGACGTCCCTGCGCCCCACCCAGCGCACACCGGTCTTCGCCCTGGGTACGGTCTGGGGCGGCTGGTCTTGGTACCTGCGCCTGCCGGGGGCCTCGGGCGCGCCGTGGTCCGGCATCGTCCGGATCGAGTGCTCACCGGACCTGACCCCGGCCGAGGCGATCGAACTGGCCGACCTGTCGTCGGCAACCCTGCCCCGGTTCGCGTCGTCGTCGTACAAGGACCCGCGTGCGCCGCAGAACCTGGTGCCGATCGCGGGGCTGGAGCGGCGTCTGCGCGGCATGTTGGGGGATGCGCGGGTGCTGCATCGGGCGCTGACGCTGGCTACCGCGAAAACGCGTTGAGCGCTTGAGCGCTCGCTGATTCGTGCTCGTGCTCGCTGACTCCGCGTTCGTGCCTCCCTGAACCGGCGACCGCCCTACGGTGGCTCGCGTTGCGGCGGTCCGTGCCGGGGTGGTCCGTGCCGCGGTGGCTCGCGTTGCGGTGGTCTGTGCTGCGGTGGTCTGCGCTGCGGTGGCTCGCGTTGCGGTGGTCCGTGCTGCGGTGGTCTGCGCTGCGGTGGTTCGTGCTGCGGTGGTCCGTGCTGCGGTGGTCTGCGCTGCGGTGGTCCGTGCTGCGGTGGCGCGCGCTGCCCTGGCGCGTGCTGCCCGGGCTGATCGGCGCTGCCCTGGCCCGTGCTCCCCACGCAGCACGCCCATCTGTTCATGCCGGTCGTGCTTGCCGGGCGGCCAGCGCGAGCAGCCAGCGCGCCGCCGGTCTCGCGTGCTGAGCGTGCTGGCCGGGTCGCCGCTCGCACCCCGCCGGCGGCCGCCCTCTTCAAGGGCCGACCGCGTCCGGGCATCCCAAAAGGCCGCGCGAAAGGACGCGCCCTGCCGCCGGTGAGTGGGTGTCCTGCGGCTTGGGCAGGAGCCATGGATCTCGACGGCCAGGCGCATGTCCTACCCGACGGTCGACCACGATGCATCCTGCAGCGGCGAATGGACATCCAGCCGGGCTGGGCGGGGCGGGGCGGGGCGGGGCTGGGTGGAGCTGGGCGGGGCTGGGCGGGGCTGGGCGGGGCTGGGCGGAAGTGGAGGGGCCGCGACGGCCGGGGGCGAACGATGCATCCGGCCGGGTGGCCTGGCCTGAGCGGGCAGGCGGGTCGCGGCGGCCAGCTTGATATCCGCAGTGGAAGACCGCCCGCGGTCGACTGGGTCGTGCCAGAAAGGGTGGAGACCCGCCGGCGGTCGGCTGGGCTGAGCGAGAAAGGGAGCATCTCAAGGCACCGGAGCGGTGCGACCCGCTGCCGGCGGCTCGGCGCCCCCAAAAGCCAGCCCTGCATGGTGCGGCCCGCCGCGACCGTCCGGACGCCCGAACAGGCCGCGCGGAAACCTTACGGCCAGCCGAGCCGGGCCTCCCGCGCGATCCTCGCCCCGGCCTTCGGGCGATTCAAACCCTTTATCACTTTTCTGGAAACGGACCGGCTTCTGGCCGTTCGCCGCCGCCCGCCTGCCGGGTCAGCTCGTTTCCCCTGGCCAGCCGGCCCCGCCCGGCCCCACCGAAGACCGGCGCCGACCCGCCGTGCTGGCCGTTTGCCAACAGCCCGTGAGGGCGGCCGTACCTGCTGCGACCGGCGGCTCCCGTTTCCGCCGTCATGCCGCACTCCGCGTCTGTCGGCCCGGCCGCCTTGCTGAGTATTATTCGCGTGCCCCCGAGTACATATCGGTGTCTATGCATGAAAGTCGCGCTCCCTCGCGGCTCGGACCCGGAGGAACCTCTTGCAACTGCTCGTCCATGCCGCCCGGCCCGGGCTTCCGGAAATTTTCCCGTTCGCTTTGATCCCGGCCGGTGCCCCCAGCCGTATGACAGGCGACGGGGAAAGCACCGGCTGGAGGATTCGATGCATGCGTTGGTCATGGAACGGCTCACGCCGGACACGGTGTGTGCGATGACGCAGCAGCGGTCCGGTGGCCGGTGGCAGGCTCTCGACGGAGGCCGTGGTGCGGACAATGATGATGCCGTGATCCCACGACAGGCCCGGCACGGCGCCGCGTCCGAGACGGCTAGCCACGAGGACACGCTGGTGCGCATGCTCTACGAGGAGCATGCCGGGCCTCTGCTGATGTTCGTGCTGCGGCTCACCGGCGGCGACCGGCAGCGGGCTGAGGACATCGTGCAGGAGACGCTGCTGCGGGCCTGGCGCAACGCGCACCGGCTCGGCGCCCAGGGCCAGCAGTCGCTGCGCCCGTGGCTGGTCACCGTCGCCCGGCGCATCGCCATCGACGACCACCGCAGCGTCAGCGCCCGGCCCCCGGAGACCTACGACCGCGAGCTGGAGAGCTTCCCCAGCACGGCGGACGACACCGATCGCGTGTTGCAGCTCATGACCGTGACCGACGCGCTGCGTACGCTCAGCCAGTCCCACCGTGAGATCCTGGTCGAGACGTATTTTCGCGGCAAGACCGTCCCGGAGGCGGCCGAGGTTCTCGGTCTGCCGCTGGGCACTGCCAAGTCTCGTGTGTACTACGCCCTGCGGGCCCTGCGGACGGCCTTGCAGCAGCGGGGGGTGACGGAATGACACAGGAACAGCACTTCGACGTCGCGTCGTACGCGCTGGGCGTGCTCGACGAGCGAGACGCCGCCCGCTTCGAGGACCATCTGATCGACTGCCCGACCTGTGCCATCGAGCTCGAGTCGCTGCTGCCGGTCGTGGACATCCTGTCCGATGTGGACGCGGACGCCCTGGTGGCGACCGAGCAGTCGCGCCGCGACGGCCTCATGCTCAATTCGATGATCGGCGAGGTGAAGCGCGAGCGCCGGCGGGCCAACAGCCGGCGGCTCTACTCGCTGGCCGCGGCGGTCGTGGTCTTCGCGATGCTCTCCATCGGCGCGCTGTTCGCCGGCGGTCAGTGGCTCGGCAACTCCGATCCGCAGTCGCCGAACCAGCAGACCCGCTCCAGCAAGCAGCTCGATCCGCTGCCCGCCGCCGAGGGCGGCACCGGCATCGGCGGGCCGGACCTGGTGGGCGAGCGCCTGACCAACACCGACCCGCGCAGCGGCGTCACCGCCGACGTGGGCCTGGAGGCCAAGGACTGGGGTACGCAGGTCTCGTTCGCGGTCTCCAACATCAAGGGGCCGCTGACCTGCCGGCTGGTGGTGGTCCGCCGGGACGGCGCGGCCGAGGTCCTGTCCTCCTGGAAGGTCGGTGACAAGGGCTGGGGCACCGCGGCGCAGCCCGACCCGTTGCTGCTGCAGGCCGTCACGGCCCTGCCGCGGGCGGACATCGCGTTCCTGCAGATCCAGTCGGTCGACGAGCGGGGCGGCAGCGAGACGCTGGTCCGCGTGCCCTGACCCGACGGCGACACCCGCACCACGAGCCCGGCCGCGCCAGCGCGGCCGGGCTTCGCCGTTCCCGGGCACCGGTGCCCGCGCCGGGGAGCCTGCAATTACTGATTGCTTATCGTTAATGCACCCTGCGCGACAAAGGCGCACGGGGGCCTGTCAATCACGGATCGCGTGGCCCCGCGGTTCAATCAAATTTCCGGGAAATTGATTGGCCCGATTCTTCAACCGCTGGGAGCGCCGGCGCGTACTACAGCCCGGACACGGAGATCGACGATCCCAGTTGGAGGGCACCAGTGGTACCGGAGAAGCGAAAGTTGAAGGTCGTCGGCGCCTCTATCGCGGCGGCGTTCGTGCTGACCGGTTGCGCTCCGGCGGGACTGGACAACGCCAGTGACTACGGCGCCGAGCCGGCCGCCAACGCTGTCGACGCGACCGCCACCCCGACACCCGGCGCCGAGCCGGCGGGCGACGACGCCGCCGCCGAGGGCGACGAGGCCCCCGAGCTGAGCGCGGACGAGGTCACCTCCGAGCTCGCGGCCACCAAGGTGAAGCGGATGGGCGAGACGGTCCAGAACCAGGACGGCGCCGTGCTCTACCGCTTCGACGACGACAAGGTCAAGCCGGAGGTCGTCTCCAACTGCAAGGGCGACTGCGCCAAGGTCTGGCCGCCCGCGGTGATCAACAAGGGCGAGAAGCCGAAGCTCAAGGGCGTCGACGCGGACAAGGTCGGCACCGTCGAGCGCGAGGACGGCACCCTGCAGCTGACCATCGACAAGTGGCCGGTCTACACCTACATCGGCGACAAGAAGGCCGGGCAGTGGAAGGGCCAGAACGTCGGGAAGAAGTGGTTCGTCATCACCCCCGAAGGCACCAAGAACCTGACCTGCCTGCCGGCCCCGTCCAAGGCCGTGGCCCCGCCCAAGGACGACGCGGAAGAGGGTGCGGCCGATTCCTCCGGCGACGCCGGCGCCGCCGACTCGGGCTCCGACTACAGCTACTGACGGACCGACTATAAGTCTTCGTTAAGCCGGGCCTAAGTAATCCGCATTTCAAGGGCCCCGCAGTAAAAGCTTCTCCTAGCGTTCCGCTCAATCCCGAATCGTTTGTCGGAGGTGTGAAAGATGATTGCCGCCCGCTCGAAGCGCCGGCTGCACCGCTGGCTGGTGAGCGTCCTGGCAATGGTCGTGACGTTCCTGCTGGCGCCGGCCGGGATCGCCCGCGCCGCGGACATCGGCCCGGTCCCGGTGCCCCCGAACACCGGCCTCACCGACAAGGGCACCGGCGCGGTCAGCGCCGCGGATCGTGACTTCGTCGTCAAGGTCCGGCTCGCCGGCCTCTGGGAGATCCCGGCCGGCAACATGGCCGTGGAGCGGTCGGAGGATCCCCGGGTTGTGAACATCGGCCGGTCCATCTCCCAGCAGCACGTGGTGCTCGACAAGATCGACATCTCGGTCGCCAAGAAGCTGGGCGTCGCACTGCCGAACCAGCCGAACAGCGACCAGCAGGGCTGGCTGAACGAGATGAAGAACGCGCCCACCGCCGCGGCCTTCGACCAGATCTACATCGACCGGCTGCGGGCCGCGCACGGCAAGATCTTCCCGGCCATCGCCACGATCCGGGCCAGCACCCGCAACGACTCGGTCCGCAAGCTCGCGCAGCAGGCGAACCAGTTCGTGATGACCCACATGACCCTGCTGGAGAGCAGCGGCATCGTCGACTACGGCTCGCTGCCGACGGCGCCCGCCCCGGCCGCGGCCGGTGGTGGCCCGGTGCCGGTCGACAACCAGATGCTCGCCGCCGCGGGCGCCGGCGGCGTGCCCGGCGTGAACACCTCGGTCATCCTCCTCGTCCTCGCCGGCGCCCTCGTGGCCGGTGTGATCACCACCATGCGCATCTTCCGGACGCGATAGCCCGCGAACGGTCCGACCTGGCCAGCCGACCAGGCCGTACGGCATCACCCCCAGGCGGCTGCTCCACCGCCCGCCACGTGTGCGACAGAGAAAGGTGTCACCATGCGAAGGTCGCAGTACCGGCGCGAATCCTCGAAGTCAAAGTGGTTCACCGGTCGGCGCCGGATCATCGCCGCGGTAGCCACCCTGGTTGCCTTCGGCGGCATCGTCACCGTGACGCAGGTGTCGGACGCGAGCACCAAGCGTTCCACCCAGCGTGCTCTGGCCGCCTGCAACAACATCCAGGCCCCGAAGTCGAGCAAGCTGTCGACCAAGACCAAGCGGGGCACCTACACCACCAACGGTGGCCGGGTGACCCAGCACGCGGACGACGGCGCCGGGGACATCCCGACCACCGCGCAGATGCGCAGCCGCTGCCGGCAGTGGGTCATGCAGAACGCCGGCAACAACGGCGGCAACACCGGTGGTAACAACACCGGCGGCAACAACAACGGCGGCGCCACCGCGGCACCGACCAGCAGCGCCAGCACCGCCGCCGGCGAGGGTGGCAACACCGGTGGCAACACGGGCGGGAACAACAACGGCGGCAACACCGGTGGCAACAACAACGGTGGCAACAACGGCGGCGGCGCCGCGACCCCGCCTCCGGGCGCCGGTCTGGGCATCCTGACCAACAGCTGCGACACCAGCCAGCTGACCGCGCACGACGGCTTCCAGAACGGCAACCGTTGCGTGTCCACCGAGTTCGGTGAGGTCGGCGCGCAGGAGAACAACCCCTCCCTGCTGATCACCGAGGCGCCCACCCAGGTGGCCCCGAACACGCCGTTCACCCTCAAGGTGAGCACCCGCAACCTGATCCGTGACCGCTTCCTCGCGGCCGGCCAGGGCGGGTACTACGTGGAGAGCTCGGTCCTGCAGGGCGGCATCGTCCGAGGCCACTTCCACACCGCCTGCCGCATGCTGGCGAGCACCAACGAGGCTCCCGACCCGGCCCCGGTCCCCGCGTTCTTCGTGGCGACCGAGGACAAGCAGGGCGGCCGGGCTCCCGACACCGTGACCATCCAGGTCGCCGGGCTGCCGACCGAGGGCACCGCGCAGTGCGCGTCCTGGGCCGGTGACGGCTCGCACCGTATCCCGATGATGCAGCGGGCCAACCAGACCCCGGCCTTCGACGCGGTCCGCATCGAGGTCGGCGGCGGTGGCGGCAACCAGGACCAGGGCGGCCAGAACCAGGGTGGCCAGGACCAGGGCGGCCAGGACCAGGCCGGCCAGAACCAGGCCGGCCAGAACCAGGGCGGCAACAACGACCAGAACCAGAACCAGAACGACCAGAACCAGAACAACTGAGTACGGAGCCCTGCCGCAACCGGAACCGAACCCCGCGGGGCGCGTCGCCTGAGGTGACGCCGCCCCGCGAGGGACCCCCCGTCGGGACCGGCCGCCGTCCACCCCCCTGAGGACGGCAAGACCTGCGGCAGGCGGTTCGAGTAAGGAATCGGCTGACGAAAGGAGGCGCGGGACCGCTCGAGCCGAGCTACGCAGCTCCGCTACCGGGTGACGCGGACCGACTCGGGTGTCCGCCAACCCGCACCGATGGCCCTGACCAGGAGCGCGGTCAGGGCCATCGGCATGTCCGGGCCCCGCGGAGGTTGGCCGGGGCAGCCAGAAGTGGCACAGTGGCCCGGTGACGACGACGCGCCGGCTGCAGCCGCCGGACGGCTATCACTTCACCCGTACCCTGCGCTCCCTGCTCGTCGTGCGCCACGACCCGTGCGGCAGGGTCGGTGACCGCGACTTCTGGCTCGCCGCGCGTACCCCCGAGGGGCCGGGCTCGCTGCACCTGGCTTGCGCCGGCGGGGAACTGGTCGCCACCGGCCACGGGCCGGGCGCGGCCTGGCTGGTCGATCGCGCGGACGCGATCGCCGGCCTGCGCGACGACCTGGGCGACTTCCCGGCCCTCGCGGCAGCGCATCCGCTGGTCGCCCGGCTGGCCCGGACCTTCTCGGGGATACGCTTGCCCGCCACCGGCCAGATCTTCCACCGGCTGCTGCGGGCCGTCCTGGAACAGAAGGTCACCGGGATCGAGGCGCACCGGGCGTACCGGGCGATCGTGCGGCACTTCGGCGAGCCGGCCCCCGGGCCGGCCGGCCTGCTGCTGCCCCCCGATCCGGCCGCCGTCGCGGCGACGCCGTACTGGGTCTTCCATCCGTTCGGGGTCGAGCAGCGCCGCACCCAGGCCCTGCTGCGGGCGGCCGTGGTCGCCGCCCGGCTGGAGCAGTGCGCGGACAGCGCCGAGGCCACCCGCCGGCTCACCGCGATCGCCGGCATCGGGCCGTGGACGGCGGCCGAGGTGGTCCGGACCGCCTACGGCGACGCGGACGCGGTCAGCGTGGGCGACTTCCACATCCCCAACACGGTGGCGTGGGCGCTGGCCGGGGAGGCGCGCGGCACCGACGCCCGGATGCTCGAGCTGCTGGAGCCGTACGCCGGACACCGCGGCCGGGTGTGCGACCTGCTCGCGGCCGGGGGGATCAGCGCGCCCAAGTTCGGCCCGCGGATGCCGATCCGGTCCTTCGCCAGGTTCTGACTGTTGCCCGCCGGACGCACGTTGCAGACTGGGGCGTGGCCTTCACTCTGACGATCGACTGCGGCGGCGGCGGGATCAAGGGGTCGGTGCTCGACGAGGCCGGCACGATGCGCGCCCACCCGCTGCGCGTGCCGACGCCGTACCCGCTGCCGCCCGACCTGTTCGTCAAGACGCTGGTCGAGCTGGGCGAACGGCTGCCCAGCGCGGACCGGGTGACCGTCGGGATGCCCGGCATGCTGCGGCACGGGGTGGTGGTGGCCACGCCGCACTACGTGACGCGCAGCGGCCCGCGGACCAGGGTGGATCCCGAGCTGGTCGACGCCTGGCAGGGCTACGACGCGCGGACCGCGCTGGCCGAGGCGTTCGGGCTGCCGACGCTGGTCCTCAACGACGCCGAGGTGCACGGCGCCGGGGTGGTCGCGGGCACCGGCTGCGAGCTGATCCTGACCCTGGGCACCGGCCTGGGGTGCGCGCTGTTCGACGGCGGCCAGCTCGCCCCGCACCTGGAGATGTCCCAGGCGCCGGTGCGGTGGGGGATGAGCTACGACACCTACATCGGCGAGCACGAGCGGCGCCGGCTCGGTGACGCGCTCTGGTCCCGGCGGGTGCGCAACGTGGTGGAGGGGCTGCGGCCGGTCTTCCTCTGGGACCGCCTCTACCTCGGCGGCGGCAACTCGCGCCTGATCACCCCCACCCAGCTGGCCCGGATGGGCGACGACGTCGTGGTGGTGCCCAACACGGCCGGCATCGTCGGCGGGGTCCGCGCCTGGACCCTGCGGGCCGGCGGCGAACGATAGGGCCGGCTCGATAGGTTGGCAGGCATGCTGAGCGTTCCGGCCGCCCTGCTCCTGGACTTCGGCGGCGTGCTCGCCGACGCGCCGCCGCGGGAGCCCGCGCCGCCCGAGCTGGTGCTGCGGCTCTACAACGTGACCGGCGGGGTGCTGACGCCGGGCGAGATCAACCGGTCGCTGACCGCGGGGTGGGACGCGTACGCGGCCTGGCGCGACGAGGACCACCCCGACGAGCTCACCCACGCCCAGGTCTGGCGGCGTTTCGTCACCGGGGGCTGGCCGCCGCGAGCGCAGGACGCCGTACGCCTGCACGCCTCGAAGCTCGCCTACGACTGGGCCTGGTGTTCGTCGTGGTCCCTGCGCCCGGGCATCCCGGAGGCGTTGCGGGCGGCCGGGGCCGCCCGGCTGCCGATGGCCGTCGTCAGCAACACGCTGTGCGGCGCCGCGCACCGCGACTTCCTCGCCGGGGCCGGTGTGGGTGACCTTTTCGCCGCGCAGGTCTACAGCGACGAGGCCGGCGTCCGCAAACCGAACCCGGAGATGATCTGGCGGGCCGCCCGGGCGCTGGGGGTGCCCGCCGAGAAGTGCTGGTTCGTGGGTGACAGCCGGCAGCGGGACGTGGTCTGCGCCCGCCGGGCCGACGCCGCGGCCGTCATCCTGATGCGCTCGCCGCGCACCGACCGGGAGCCGGCCGGCGCGTTCCCGGAGCCCGACGCGACGGTGGCGGACGGCTACGGCCTGCGGGACCTACTCCTGGCCCGGTAGCGGGTCGGCCGCGCGGGCGAACCGGATCCGGGCGCCCGGGCGGGCCTGGCCGGCCCGGTCGGCCGCGGCCGGGGTCAGCACGGCGATCACCGGGTAGCCCCCGGTCACCGGGTGGTCGGCCTGGAAGATGATCGGGTGGCCGTCCGGCGGCACCTGCACCGAGCCCCGGACCATGCCCTCGCTGAGCAGCTCGTCGGTGCGGGCGCGGGCCAGCACCGGCCCGTCCAGCCGCAGCCCCACCGAGTCGCCGGCCGGGGAGACGGTGAACTCCGCGCTCAGGAACGTCTCGATCGCCGCCGCGGTGAACCAGTCGGCGCGCGGGCCGAGATCGACCTCGAGCGGGGCGTCCGTGGCGGGCTCGCCGGCCGGCGGGAGACCGCGGGCCGACTCGGCGGGCGCCGGGCCGATCGGCACGCTGTCGCCCGGGGCCGGCCGGGCCGGGCCGATCCCGGCGAACAGATCGGTGGACCGCGAGCCGAGGACCAGCGGCACGGCGAAGCCGCCGCGCACCGCGAGATAGCTGCGCAGGCCCCGGCGCGGCATGGTCACCGCGACCACGGCGCCGGCCGGGACGGCCACGACCTCCTCCACCCCGGTACGGGCGCCGTCCACCGTGAGTACCGCGTCGGTGCCGGTCAGCACCACCGTGGCGGGCTCTTCGAAGCGCACCCGCAGGCCGCCCAGCGTGCACTCCAGGGCGGCGGCCCCGCGCGGGTTGCCGGCCAGCGTGTTCGCCCGGGCGTACGCGGCCCGGTCGACCGCCCCGGACGGCGCGACCCCCTGCCCGGCGTGGCCCGGCCGGCCCTCGTCCTTGAAGACCGTCAGCGGCCCGGCCCGCAGCACGGTCATGGTCATGCGGGCACCGCCCTGAAGAGCACCCGGTCGCCGGGGGCCAGCAGCGCCGGCTCGGGCCGGTCGGGGTCCCACATCCGGACCGTGGTGCGGCCGATCAGTTGCCAGCCGCCCGGGCTGTCGCGGGGGTAGACGCCGGAGAAGCGGCCGGCCAGGCCCACCGAGCCGGCCGGGATGCGGGTGCGCGGCGAGTCCCGCCGCGGCACCTCGAGGCGGGGATCGCCCCCGGTCAGGTAGCCGAAGCCGGGGGCGAAACCCGCGAACGCCATCGTCCACCGCGTGCCGGTGTGCCGGGCGATCACCTCGTCCGGGCTCAGGCCGGTGCGCCGGGCCACCTCGGCGAGGTCCGGGCCGTCGTAGCGCACCGGGATCTCCACCGTGCCGCCGGCGGCGCCGCCGCCCGGGTCGAGGCGCAGCGCGGCGGTGGCCTCGCGGACCGCCGCGAGGGTGGTGACCGCCGGGTCGATGCGGACCAGCACGGTCCGGGCCGCGGGCACCAGGTCGATCACCCCGGGCAGCGCGGCCGCCCGCAGCGCGGCGTAGAGCGTCAGGGTCGTGTCGAGGTCGTCCACCTCGACCAGCACCGCCTCGCGGCCGCAGCGCAGAAACCTCGTCGTGGCGCTCACGAGCCGGCCCCGGCGAACGCGGTGATCGGCACACCGGCGCCGGTCAGGGCGCCGTGGACGGCCCGCGCCAAGGTGACCGCGTCCGGGGTGTCGCCGTGCACGCAGATCGAGTCGGCCGCCATGGTCAGGACCGTGCCGTCGGCGGCGACCAGGGTGCCCCGGGTGACCAGCCGCAGCATCCGGGCCGCGACCTCGTCCGGGTCGTGCAGCAGCGCGCCCGGTTCGCCCCGGGGCACCAGGCTGCCGTCCGGGCGGTATCCCCGGTCGGCGAAGGCCTCGCGGACGGTGCCCAGCCCGGCCGCCGCGGCCCGTTCCAGGAAGACCGAGCCGGGCAGGCCGAGGACGGGCAGGGCGGGATCGTAGCGGCGGACGGCCTCGACCACGGCGGCGGCCTGCTGCTCGTGGTGCACGATCGTGTTGTAGAGCGCGCCGTGCGGCTTGACGTAGCGCACCCGGCCGCCGGCCGCGCGGGCCAGCCCGTCCAGGGCGCCGAGCTGGTAGATCAGGTCGGCCACCAGGTCGGCGCGGTCGTAGTCGATGAAGCGCCGGCCGAAGCCGGCCAGGTCCCGGTAACCGACCTGGGCCCCGATGGCCACGCCCCGGGTGACCGCGCGGGCGCAGGTGGCCAGCAGGCTCCGCGGGTCGCCGGCGTGGAAGCCGCAGGCCACGTTGGCGCTGCTGACCACGTCGAGCATCGCGTCGTCGTCGCCGAGCCGCCAGGCGCCGAAGCCCTCGCCCAGGTCGCTGTTGAGGTCCATGCCGTCACTCCTTCCGCCGGTCACCGGGACGTGCCGTCGACCTGCCACACGCTGGTCCGCCGGATCGGGACGCTCTCCAGCGACTCCGGCACCGGCACCTCGTAGCGGGCCCGGTGGATCATCCCGGCCACCGGCAGGTACGCCCGCCCCGGGTCGCCGACCAGCACCAGCGCGCCGCGTCCGGCCGCGCGGCGCAGGAACGGCAGCACCCGGCCGGCCATCTCCCGGCTGTAGAAGACGTCCCCGGCCAGGATCACGTCGGCCTCCGGGAAGCCGCCGGCCAGCAGGTCGCCCTCGACGTACCGGAGCGCGACCCGGTTGGCCTCGGCGTTGGCCTCGGCGGCGGCCAGCGAGAGCGGGTCGATGTCGTTGGCCGTGACCGTACCGGCGCCGGCCCGGGCCGCCGCCACCGCGACCAGGCCCGATCCGGTCGCCAGGTCGAGCACCGCCCGCCCGCTGACGAGCTCCGGCTCGTCCAGCAGGTGCCGGGCCAGCGCCTGCCCGCCGGCCCAGGCGAACGCCCAGAACGGGGGCGGCTGCTCGCCGCCGGCCGCCTCGGTGCGTTCCCAGAGCTCGATCGGCTCGTCCGCCTGGTACAGCACCAGTTCGGGGACGAAGGGCACGGGCGCGAGCCGTGTGTGGGCGCGGACGAAGTCGGTGGACACGTACCGATTCTGCTCAGTTGCTCCGGTGCGGGACCGATCAGGGCAGCGTCCACCCTTCCACCGGAGAGGAGCAGCATGCCGACCAGGCTCTCGGCGGCCCTCTTCGGGGCCTGGATGGCCGTGCTCGGCGTCGTGGTCGCCGTCGCGCCGGTCGGGCAGCAGGCCGTGCTCGCGCTCGCCGGGATCTCCGCCGTGCTGGCCGTGGTCGTCGGCATCCGCCGGCACGACCCGATCCGGTCCGGGCCGTGGCAGCTGCTCGCCGCCGCGGTCGCGCTCTCCGTGCTGGGCAGCGCGGCCTACCACGCCGGGCCGGCCGCGGAACGGGTGGTCGGCGACCTGCGACTGCTCGGCAGCGGCGTCCTGCTCATCGGCTACCCGCTGTTCGCCCTGGCGCTGTACTGGTTCGTCCGGCTGCGCACGGGGGGCCGCCGGGACCGCGGCGGGCTGCTCGACGCCCTCACCCTGACGACGGGCGGGGCCCTGCTGGCCTGGACCTTCGTGGTCGGCCCGCACCTGCGCAACGCCGCCCTGCCGGCCGTCGAGCAGTGGGTCGCGGTCGCCTTCCCGGTCGGTGACCTGCTCTGTCTGGCCCTGCTGACCCGGCTGTTCACCGCGTCCGGGCGCCGGCTGCCGGCTGCCGGCTGGCTGGCCGCGGGCGTGCTCGCCCTGCTGCTGGCCGACGTGGGCAGCAACCTGGTCTCGCTGCGGGGCGACGTCGGCTTCCTGGCGTCCTTCGGCCGGGTGCCGCTGTACGCCGCCGTCGGCCTGGCCGCGCTGAGCCCGTCGATGGCCGCGCTGACCCGGCCGGTCGCCACGCCGCCGGCCGAGCTCGGCCGGGTCCGGCTGGCCTTGCTCGCGCTGGCCTCCCTGGTCGCCCCGGCCGTGCTGGTCCTGCGCGTCGGCGCGGACGGCGAGGTGCCCGACCTGAACGTCGTCGCCGCGCTCAGCGCGTGCACGTTCCTGCTGGTCCTGGCCCGGATGGCGGGCGTCATGGCGAGCCACCGGCAGGCCCTGGCCCGCGAGCGCGGCCTCCGCGAGGCCGCGGCCGCGCTGGTCTCGGCGGCCGACGCCGACGAGGTCGGCGAGGCGGTCCGGACCGCCGTGGCCCAGCTCCTGCCGGCCGACGTGCCGCACCGGGTGGTCCTGGCCATGGCCATCACCGAGCCGGAGGAGCCCGTCTCGCCCGCGGCCGCGGCGCAGTCCGACGTCGACCGCGCCACCGGTACGGCCGCCCGCCTGGTCGCCACCCGCGACGTCGACTGGGCGGTGGCGGTCCGGCTCACCCAGTTCAACATGGTGTTGCGCTGCCCGCTGGTGCTGCAGGACCGTCCGACCGGCGACCCGCTGGTGGGCGTGCTGCACGTGGGCGGGCCGACCTGGGCGCTGCTGGGCTTGCAGCGCGCGTGCGAGGTGCTGGCCACCCAGGTCGCCCTCGCGCTGGAGCGGATCGCGCTGAGCCGCGAGGTGACCCGGCGCAACAGCGAGGCCTACTTCCGCACCCTGGTGCAGAACACCTCGGACGTCATCCTGATCGTGGACGAGGAGGACCGGGTCCGGTACGCGAGCCCGTCGGCCGGGCACGTGCTGGGCGGCGACCCGGTGGGTACGGCCCTGCCCGACCTGATCCACCCCGGCGACCGGCCCCGGCTGGCCGACGTGCTCGCCACCGTCCGGGGCGGCCAGGGCACGCAGGAGGGTCTGGACTTCCGGGCCGTCGGGCGGCGCCGGACCGAGGTGATGCTCGAGATGCACTGCCGGGACCTGCGCGCCGACCGCACCGTCGCCGGGCTGGTGGTGACCCTGCGCGACGTGACCGAGCGCCGCCAGCTCGAGCGCGAGCTCACCCACCAGGCGTTCCACGACTCGCTGACCGGCCTGGCCAACCGGGTGCTCTTCACCGACCGGCTGCGGCACGCGCTGGCCCGCGGCGCCCGGGACGGCTCGGTGGTCGGCGTGCTCTTCATCGACCTGGACGACTTCAAGATCGTCAACGACACCCTGGGTCACGCGACCGGCGACCAGCTGCTGATCGCCGTGGCCGCCCGGATCGCCGGCGCGCTGCGGGCCGACGACACGGCCGCCCGCCTCGGCGGTGACGAGTTCGCGGCGCTGGTGGAGAACGTGCAGGATCCCGGCGCGGTGGAGGAGACGGCCGGCCGGATCCTGGCCGCCCTGGCCGAGCCGATCGTCATCGAGGGCGGGACGTTGCAGGCGGTGGCCAGCATCGGCATCACCACCACGCCCGAGGCGGACACCGCGGACGCGCTGCTGCGCCAGGCCGACCTGGCCCTGTACGTCGCGAAGGGCGCCGGCAAGAACCAGTGGCGGCGCTACCAGGCGCACCTGCACAGCGCGATGGTGGACCGCCTGGAGCTGCGCTCGGCGCTGGACCACGCCGTCAACGAGGGCCACTTCCTGTTGCAGTACCAGCCGATCGTCGACCTGGCCACCGACGAGGCCGTGGGCTTCGAGGCGCTGGTCCGCTGGCACCACCCGCAGCGCGGGGTGATCGCGCCGGACGAGTTCATCGAGGTGGCGGAGGAGAGCGGGCTGATCGTGCCGATGGGCCGCTGGGTCCTCGACCAGGCGCTGCACACCGTCGCGCAGTGGCGGCGCATCCTGCCGCGCGCCCGCCAGCCGTACGTGTCGGTCAACGTCTCGGTCCGGCAGTTCCGCCAGTCCGGCTTCGTCGAGCAGGTCAGGACCTCGCTCGAGTACGCCGGGGTGCCGGCCCGGGCGCTGATGCTGGAGATCACCGAGACCCTGCTGATGGGCGACGACGAGCAGATCTGGGCCGATCTGGCCGTGCTGCAGGAGCTCGGGGTGCGGATCGCCATCGACGACTTCGGCACGGGGTACTCGTCGCTGGGCTACCTGCGCCAGCGGCCGATCGACGTTTTGAAGATCGACAAGACCTTCATCGACGACATGGTGGGTAGCGAGCAGCAGCTGGCGCTGGTGGCCGGGATCGTGAGCCTGGCCCGGACGCTGAACCTGGTCGTGGTGGCCGAGGGCATCGAGGACGCCACCCATCGCCTCATCCTGGCCCAGCTCGGTTGCCCGCTGGGCCAGGGCTACTACTACTCGGCGCCGCTGGACGCGACCGAGGCGCTGGCCTGGCTGCGCGATCCGCAGCCACTGGCCGTGGCCTGACCACGCGGCACGGTCCGAGTTTTACACTGCATTCTATTTTCGCCGGAAAAGCAGGGAAATGCCGGCGCAAAAGCGAAAGGCTTCAGGTGTTCACCACTCCACCTGAAAGGAAAAACCATGCGACGTCCGGGCCTTATCCTCGCCGGTGTCCTCCTGGCGACCGGCTCCAGCCTCGCTCTCGCGGCTCCCGCCTCGGCCACCGATTCGGCGCCCGACCACCGGCGGCACTGCTGGTACTCCTCGAACGGCAACTGGTACCCGTGGCACAACGACTGGTACGACAACTGGAACGACGACTGGAACGGCGGCGACGGGCACCACTGGAGCGCGCGCACGGCGGGTAGCGACACCCACCGCCGGCACTGCTACCGGCACCGCCACCACGGCGGCGGCATCGTCATCATCGGCGGCGGTCACCGGCGCTGATCCGCGACACAGCGGTCCCGCGGGCCCGGGCGCTTCGGCGACCCGGGCCTGCTGCCGCGCCGGGATCTCAGTACGGGTTGCCGGAACCGGGCAGCCGTCCCCGCACCACCCCGCCGAGACGACCGGGCAGCCCGGGATCACCGGACAACGGCGGGCTGTCCGTGTGCGCCCGCTCGGCCATCCCGGCCACCAGCTCCTTGAGCGAGTGCACCGCGTCCACCAGCGGACGCCAGCCCAGCTCCGCCTTGATCCGGTCGCAGGACATCAGCGGCGCCTTGAGTCCCAACTCGACCCAGCCCACGTCGACCGGCTGCAGCCGCAGCCGCCAGGTCAGCTCGGCCGCCCCGCGCAGGACGAAGCCGGGCACCGGCACCTCGCGTCCCCGGAAGGCCGCCGCGGCCACGCCGGGATCCAGCACCGGTCCCGCGGCGACGTTGAAGGCGCCGCGCACGTCGCCGAGCACGGCCCGGGCGTACGCGTCCGCGACGTCGTCGGCGTGCACCGCCTGGACCCGCAGCGCCGGGTGCGACGGGATGACCGGGATCCGCCCGAAGCGCAGCAACCGCGCCGGCAGCAGTGGGCCGGCGAAGTACCGGCCGATCTCGGTGCCCACCTCCCGCTGGAAGATCAGGCCCGGCCGCAGCCGGACCACGCGCAGCGTCGGATGGTCCGCCTCGACCCGGTCCAGCAGGCCCTCGACCAGCGCCTTGTGCCGGCTGTAGGAGGAGCCCGGCACGCCGGTGCGCGGCCACGCCTCGGTCACGTACGCCTGCTTCGGGCCGGGCGCGTAGACCCCCACCGACGACGCGAAGGCCAGCGCCGGCACCCCGGCGCGCAGCACCGCCTGCACCACGGTCCGGCTGCCGAGCACATTGGTGCGGAACAGCAGCCGCTGGTCGTGGCTGGGCTGGATCTGCCAGGCCAGGTGGACGACCGCGTCGGCGCCCCGGAAGATCTCGGTGAGCTGCCGGCCGGCCTCCGGCGCGCCGATGTCGCAGGAGTGCCATTCGACCGCGTCGTACGGCTCCACCGGCGGGGGCAACCGGCGGACCACCCCGGTGAGCTCCATGCCGGGCTCGTTGCGCAGCCGGCGCACCAGGGCCGTGCCGGCGTTTCCGGTCGCTCCGACAATCACCACTCGCATCGTGTGCTGGTACCCGCCGGACCGCGGTTGAACCCCGGGGGCGCGGGTAGGAGCCGTCCATGGATCTCGTCGTGAACGGCGTCGAGCACGCTCTCGACCTCGACCCCCGCACCACCCTGCTGGACGCGCTGCGGGAACACCTGCACCTGACCGGGGCCAAGAAGGGCTGTGACCACGGCCAGTGCGGCGCCTGCACCGTCCTGCTGGACGGCCGCCGGGTGAACAGCTGCCTGATCCTGGCGATCAGCCAGCAGGGCGTCCCGGTCACCACCGTGGAGGGCCTGGGCACCGAGCGGGAGCCGCACCCGGTGCAGCAGGGCTTCCTGGACCACGACGGCTTCCAGTGCGGCTACTGCACGCCCGGCCAGATCTGCTCGGCGGTGGGCATGCTGGACGAGGTGGCGCGCGGCTGGCCCAGCGCGGTGACCCGGGACGGCGACGACGGCCCCCTCGACGACGCGGAGATCCGGGAGCGGATGAGCGGCAACCTGTGCCGCTGCGGCGCGTACGCGAACATCGTCCCGGCCATCGCCCAGGCGGCCGGCCGATGAGGACCTTCGGCTACGCGCCGGCCGACGACGTCGCCTCGGCCGTGTCGCTGCTGGCCACCGCGCCCGGCGGCACGTACCTGGCCGGCGGCACCAACCTCGTCGACCTGATGAAGCTCGGCGTCGCCACCCCGGACGTGCTGGTGGACATCAACCGGCTGCCCCTGCACGAGGTGACCCGGCTGCCCGGGGGCGGGCTGCGGATCGGCGCGGGGGTACGCAACAGCGAACTGGCCGCCCATCCGGAGGTGCGCCGGTCGTACCCGGTGCTGAGCCAGGCGCTGCTGGCCGGCGCCTCCGGGCAGCTGCGCAACATGGCCACCACCGGCGGCAACCTGTTGCAGCGCACCCGCTGCCGGTACTTCATGGACGCCACCAAGCCGTGCAACAAGCGGGCGCCCGGCAGCGGCTGCCCGGCCCGTACCGGGGACCACCGCAACCTGGCCGTCCTGGGCGCCTCCGAGCACTGCGTGGCGACCCATCCGTCGGACATGGCCGTCGCGCTGGCCGCGCTGGGCGCGACCGTGCGGGTGGCCGGACCGGACGGGGAGCGTGACATCCCGGTGACCGAGCTGCACCGGCTGCCCGGCGACACGCCGCAGGTGGACACCGTGCTGCGGCACGGGGAGCTGATCACCTCGGTCGACCTGCCGGAGCTGGAGGTGGCCCGGGTGTCGGCGTACCGCAAGGCGCGGGACCGGGCGTCCTACGCCTTCGCCGTGGGCTCGGTGGCCGCGGCCGTGCACGCCGAGGACGGCGTGGTGCACGACGTCCGGCTCGCCTTCGGCGCGGTCGCGCACCGGCCCTGGCGGGCCTACGCCGCCGAGCAGGCCCTGCTCGGCCGGCCCGCCACCCGGGACTCCTTCCTGGCCGCCGCGGACGCCGAGCTGGCCGCCGCGGAACCGTTGCGGGACAACGCCTTCAAGGTCACGCTGATCCGCAACCTGGTGGCGGCGACGCTGGCCCGGCTGACCGGAGCGGGCCGATGACCGCCGTCACCGAACGCGCCGTCGGCGCGCCGCTGGGCCGCATCGAGGGACCCGCCAAGGTCACCGGCGCCGCCCGGTACGCCGCCGAGTACCCGGTCGAGAACCTCGCCCACGCCTGGGTGATCCAGTCGCCGGTGGCGCGCGGCACCCTCGACGGGGTCGTGGTCGATCCGACCACCGAGGACAAAGACCTGCTGGCCGTGCTCTGGCACGGCAACGCGCCGCGGCTCGAGGAGTCCGACGACCCGGAGCTGGCCGTCCTGCAGTCGGCCCGGATCAGCTACCGCGGGCAGGCGCTCGCGCTGGTCGTGGCCCGCACGCCGGAGGCGGCCCGGCGCGCCGCCCAGGTCATCCGGTTGGAGATCACCGAGGAGCCGCACGACGCGCTGCTGACCGCCGACCATCCCGGGCTCTACACCCCGGAGCAGGTCAACCCGGCGTTCCCGGCCGTCACCGAGTCCGGCGACGTCGCCGGGGCCTTCGCGGCCGCGCCGGTCACGGTGGACGTGACCTACCGGACCCCGGCGCTGCACAACAACCCGATGGAGCCGCACGCCACCATCGCGGTGTGGTCGGGCGACGACCTGGTCCTGTACGACTCCAACCAGCACCCGCCCGGCGTGGCCGCGGCGGTCGGGGCCGTCCTCGGCCTGCCCGCCGAGCGGGTGCACGTGATCACCGAGCACGTCGGCGGCGGCTTCGGCTCGAAGGGCACCGCGCGGCCCAACGCCGTGCTGGCCGCGCTGGGCGCCCGGGTGGTGGGCCGGCCGGTGAAGCTCGTCCTGCCCCGCCAGGCCCTGTTCAGCATGGTGGGCTACCGCACCCCGACGATCCAGCGGATCCGGCTGGCCGCCGAGCGCGACGGCACGCTGACCGCCATCGACCACGAGGCGGTCGAGCAGACCTCGCGGCTGTACGAGTTCGCCGAGCAGACCACCGTGGCCACCCGGCACATGTACGCCGCGCCGCACCGGCGTACCGGCCATCGCCTGGTGCGGCTGGACGTGCCGACCCCGCGCTGGATGCGCGCGCCGGGCGAGGCCCCGGGCATGCTCGGCCTGGAGTGCGCGATGGACGAGCTGGCCGAGCGGCTCGGCCTGGACCCGATCGAGCTGCGCGTGCGCAACGAGCCGCGGGTCGAGCCGGAGTCCGGCGTCCCGTTCAGCAGCCGGCACTACCTGGACTGCCTGCGCGAGGGCGCGGAGCGGTTCGGCTGGGCCGACCGCGACCCGCAGCCCCGCCGCCGGCGCGAGGGCGCCTGGTGGGTCGGCACGGGCGTGGCCGGGGCCACCTATCCGACGATGGCCCAGCCGTCGACCGCCCGGGTGCGCGCGCTGCCGGACGGCCGCTACGAGGTGGCGGTGGCGGCCACCGACATCGGCACCGGCGCCCGGACCATCCTCACCCAGATCGCCGCGGACGAGCTCGGCGTGGGCGTCGGCCGGGTGCACGTCCGGATCGGCGACAGCACGCTGCCGATGGCCTCGGTGGCGGGCGGCTCCTCGGGCAGCGCGTCGTGGGGCTGGGCGGTCACCGGCGCCTGCCGGGCGCTGCGCGAGTCCGGGTCCGAGGAGGCGGTCTACGACAGCACCGAGGAGGTGCAGCGGCAGGAGAAGGAGGGCAAGCACGCCTACGGCGCGCACTTCGCGGAGGTACGGGTGGACGCCGACACCGGCGAGGTGCGGGTGTCCCGGCTGTTCGGCATGTACGCCGTCGGCCGGGTCCTGAACCCCCGGACCGCCCGCAGCCAGTTCATCAGCGGCATGACGATGGGCCTGGGCATGGCGCTGCACGAGGAGGGCGTGCTGGACCCGGCCACCGGCGACTGGGTGAACCACGACCTGGCCGAGTACCACGTGCCGGCGCACGCCGACGTCGAGAGCATCGAGGCGGACTGGCTGGACGAGCGGGACCGGGCGGTCAACCCGATGGGCAGCAAGGGCATCGGCGAGATCGGCATCGTCGGCTCGCCGGCGGCCATCGTGAACGCGGTGTGGCACGCGACCGGCGTGCGCGTGCGGGACCTGCCGGTGCGGCTCGACAAGCTGCTGCCCCACCTGGGCTGAGAACGCCTTAACCATCCTTAAGCACAAATCGGCGCCGCCCATCGGGCGGCGCCGATTTCCGTCATCGGGGCACTATCGCTTGCTGTGGTACGCCTCGACGATGGAGCTCGGGATGCGGCCCCGCTCGGAAACCTCGTAGCCGTTCTTGCCGGCCCACTCGCGAATGGCCTGATTCTGGTCGCGGCTGGCCCGGCCGGTGCTCGCCGGGGCGGCGCCGCGGCGCGGGGACCGGGTCTCCGCGCCGGCCCGGCCGACCCGCGTGGCCACGGACAGATAGGGGTCCAGCGCCTTGCGCAGCTTGCCGGCGTTCTTCTCCGACAGGTCGATCGTGTAGTTCACACCGTCGAGTCCGAACTCGACGGTGCGGTCGGCCTCGCCGCCGTCGAGGTCATCGGTCAGAAGGGTAATTACCTGCTTGGCCATGATGTGGTTGCTCCCGGGACGGTGCCATTGTCATTGAGAATTCCTGCGCATTCATTCTGTCCGTCCGTGCCGACGGGTGCAAATTGTCCGCGCTGTCTGTCGCGCAGATCATCTCCGCATTCCGGGGTAGCCGGCCGGCGCCCGCCCGGGGGAAAGGCTCCGGCCGGGCGCCGGCGTGGCCGGGCCGGCGTGGACAACTTCCCGAAACTTCGCCGCAACACTTCTCACGCCCGTCAATGTGTTGTACGTTGCGTGGGAGCGCTCCCACGCCGCCCCTTCCCCGGGGCATCCCCACCACCAGGAGCAGTCATGAGACGTGTCATCCGTGCCGTCGCGGCGGCCACCCTGCTGGCGGCCGGCACGATCGCGGCGTTCGTCGCCGCCGGCCCCGCGAATGCGGACACCCAGATCTGCGATCAGTACGGTTCCACCACCATCGGCGGCCGCTACGTGGTGATGAACAACCGCTGGGGCACCTCCGCCCAGCAGTGCATCAATGTCACCGGCACCGGATTCGCCATCACCAGTCAGCAGGGCGTCGGCAGCACCAGTGGCGCGCCGGTGTCCTACCCGGCCATCTTCGTCGGCTGTCACTACACGAACTGCTCGCCCGGCACCAACCTGCCGATGCAGGTGAGCCAGATCAGCAGCGCGACGAGCAGCATCAGCTACAACTACGTCTCCGGCGCCACCTACGACGCCGCGTACGACATCTGGCTGGACCCGTCCCCCCGCCGGGACGGCAACAACGCCATGGAAATCATGATCTGGTTCAACCGGCAGGGCTCGATCCAGCCGATCGGCTCGGTCGTGGGCAACACCACCATCGGCGGGCGCACCTGGCAGGTGTGGCAGGGCAGCAACGGCTCGAACAACGTCATCTCGTACGTCGCGCCGTCCCCGATCGCCAGCTGGAGCTTCAGCGTCCTGGACTTCATCAACGACGTGAAGAACCGCGGCGCGATCACCAGCTCCTGGTACCTGACCAGCATCCAGGCCGGCTTCGAACCGTGGATCGGCGGCGCGGGCCTGGCCGTCACCAACTTCTCGGCGGCGGTCAACGGCGGCGGGTCCACCCAGCCCCCGCCCACCACGACGCCCCCGCCGGGCGGCACCACGGCCTGCCGGGTGACCTACGCGGCGGACTCGTGGGGCAACGGCTTCGTGGCCAACGTGACCGTGGCCAACACCGGCAGCAGCGCGCTCAACGGCTGGACGCTCGGCTTCACGCTCCCCAGCGGGCAGAGCATCACCGGCTCGTGGAACGCCACGCTGTCGGGCAGCAGCGGCGCGCTGACCGCCCGCAACGTCTCGCACAACGGCAGCATCCCGGCCGGCGGCAGCACGTCGTTCGGCTTCCAGGGCAGCTACAGCGGCAGCTTCGCCACCCCGTCCTCGTTCACTCTCAACGGTTCGGCCTGCACCCGGGCCTGACCCGTCCGTCCCCCAGCAGCCCCGCCCCGTCGCCGATCAACCCGGCGGCGGGGCGGCCGGCGTCCGGTCCCGCGCCGGCGCCGGGGTGATCCGCAGGGCGGCCGGGGCGTGGGCGGGCACGGCGGGCGACCGGGGCGCGACGGGCCCGACGTTCTCGTAGGGCGCGCCGAGCGCCGGCCGCGGGTCGGCGTCGCCCTTGTTCGGCCAGAGCGACAGGGCCCGCTCGGCCAGCGCGGTGATGGTCAGCGAGGGGTTCACGCCCAGGTTCGCCGGGATCACCGAGCCGTCCACCACGTGCAGGCCGGGGTAGCCGTACACCCGCTGGTAGGGATCGACCACGCCGGTGGCGGGGGAGTCGCCGATGGTCACGCCGCCCAGGATGTGCGCGGTCATCGGGATGTCGAACACGTCGCCCACCGAGCCGCCGGGATGACCACCGATCTTGGCGGCCATCCGGCGTACCGCCTCGTGGCCGACCGGGATCCAGGTCGGGTTGACCGGGCCGTGGCCGGGGCCGGTGGTGAGCCGGCCGCGCCTGGTGCGCCGTACCGTCAGCGAGTTGTCCACGGTCTGCATGACCAGCGCGATGATCGTCCGGTCGCTCCAGCGCCGCTTCGACATCGACCGCAGCAGGATGACCGGGTGGCGCAGCGCCTGGCCGAGGAAGCGCAGCGGCCGCGGCACCCGGCCCCCGCCGTCCACCAGCAGCGTGGTCAGCAGGCCCATCGCGTTGCTGCCGGGCCCGTAGCGGACCGGCTCGATGTGCGTCTCGGCGTCCGGGTGGAAGCTCGAGGTGATCGCCACGCCCCGGGAGAACGGCTTCTCCGGTACGGACACCGTCTGCGCGCCGAGCAGCGCCTCGGAGTTGGTCCGGGTCAGCGCGCCGAGCCGGTCGGAGAGCCGCGGCAGCACCCCGGTGTCCTTCATCGCGTGCAGCAGCCGCTGCGTGCCCAGGGCGCCGGCCGACAGTACGACCTCCCGGGCGGTGAACGTGCCCTGCGACGTGGTCAGCGCCCAGCCGCCGTCGACCGGGCGCAGGGCGGAGACCGTCGTGTCCGGGTGCACCACGGCGCCGGCGCGCTCGGCTAGGTACAGGTAGTTGAGGTCGAGCCGGTTCTTCGCCCCGTACCGGCAACCGATCATGCAGTCGCCGCACTCGATGCACCCGGTCCGCGCGGGCCCGGCCCCGCCGAAGTAGGGATCCGGCACGGTCTTGCCGGGCTCGCCGAAGAACACCCCGACCGGGGTACGCCGGAACGTGCCGCCGACCCCCATGTCCTGCGCGACGGCCTGGATGACCTCGTCCGACGGCGTCATCGAGGGCTGCACGGCGACGCCGAGCATCTTCGTGGCCTGCGCATAGTGCGGCTCCAGCTCGCGGGCCCAGTCGGTGATCCCGGCCCAGCGCGGATCGGCGAAGAACGCCGGCGGCGGCTGGTAGAGCGTGTTCGCGTAGACCAGCGAGCCGCCGCCGACCCCGGCCGCGGAGAGCACGACGATGTCCTTCAGCAGGGTGATCCGCTGCATGCCGCGCAGGCCGAGCGCGGGCGCCCAGAGGAACGCCCGCAGATCCCAGGACGTCCTGGGCAGCGTCTCGGGGGTGAAGCGCCGGCCGGCCTCGAGCACGCCGACCCGGTAACCCTTCTCGGTCAGCCGCAACGCGGTGACACTCCCGCCGAACCCGCTGCCCACGACGACTATGTCGTAGTCAGTGACGATGTCGTGTTCCGTCATGCCGCACAGCTCACCACGTCTCAGTCCGGGGAACCAGACTTGACGAGCACCTTGATGTGGGCCCCGCTCTCGGCGTCCGCGAAGGCCGCGGCCGCCTCGCGCAGCGGCCGGATCCCGGTCACGAAGTCGGCGGCCGTGACCACGCCGTCACGCAGCAGCGCCATCGCGTCCGCGAAGTCCTCCGGCAGGTACGTCGCGCTGCCCTGGATCCGCAACTGGCTGTCCTGCAGCAGCGCCAGCGGCACGGTGACCTCGCCGGCCGGCACGCCCACCACGACGACGGTCCCGCCCTTGTCCGCGATGGCCAGCGCCTGCGTCGTCGTGGACTGCTCGGCCACGCAGTCGAACACCACGTCGGCGCTCTCGCCCAGCTCCGCGCGTACCCGATCCGCCGCGTCCGCCGCCGTGGCATCCACCGCCGCGTCCGCCCCGAACGCCAGCGCCCGCTCCCGGCTCCGCGCCGAGCGGGCCGTCGCGACGATGCGCCGGGCGCCCTGCGCCCGCGCCACCTTCAGCGTCAACAGCCCGATCGTCCCCACGCCGAGGATCGCCACCGCCCGGTCCCGGACGCCGCCGGCCAGCCGGATCGCGTGCACCGGCGTCGACAGCGGCTCGATCAGCGCCGCGGTCACGTCGTCGAGCTCGTCCGGCACCAGGTGCAGGCGGCGCGCGTCGATGGTGAACGTCTCGGCCATGGCGCCCTGCGCCGAGCCGCAGCCGAAGAAGCCGAGCCGCTCGCACAGGTTCTGCCGGCCGGCCCGGCACTGCTTGCACTCCCAGCAGGGCAGGTCCGGCTCGACGGTGGCCCGCTGCCCGGCCCGGACCGTGGTCACGCCCGGTCCCACCGCGGTGACCACCCCGACGACCTCGTGCCCGGGCGCGTACGGCGGGTGCACGTTCGGATGCCGGCCCCGCAGCGCGTGGGTGTCCGAGCCGCAGACGCCGGCCACCACCATCCGCAGTTGCGCCTCGCCCGGCCCCGGCTGCGGCGTCTCCGCCTCGATGACCCGTACCCCGTCCGGCTGTACGACGACCCTGAGCATCATGGGTTTACGCTAAGCCGTGCGCGCAGCGACGATGGCCGACATCGCCCGGCGTGCCGGCGTGTCCCGGATCGCCGTCTCGTACGCCCTCAACAACCGTCCCGGCGTCTCCGCCGACCTGCGCCAGCGCATCCTGCTCATCGCGCGCGAGCTCGGCTACCGCGCCAACGGGCCCGCGCTGGCCCTGCACGGCGCCGCGGCCCACGCGATCGGTCTGGTGCTGCTGCGCTCGTCGGCCGCGCTGACCGTCGAGGTCTTCCGGCGTCAGCTCATCGCCGGCATCCAGGCCGAGCTGGCCGGGCGCGGGTTCGGCCTGGCGCTCCAGCTCGTCGCCGATCTCGAGGAGGAGGCACAGGTGCACCGCCGGTGGAGCGCCGAACGCCGGGTCGACGGGGTGCTGATCTGCGACCCCCGGGAGGACGACCCGCGGCTGGCCGAGGTGCGCCGGCTGGGGCTGCCGGCCGCCCTGATCGCCAGCACGCCCGACGACGGCCTGCCCGGCGCCTGGTGCGACGACACCGGCTGGACCCGGGAGTTGGTGGCGTACCTGGCCGGCCTGGGACACGTCCGGGTGGCCCGGGTCAGCGGCCCGGCCGGGATGGTGCACACCACGATCCGGGACGAGACGATGGCCCGGTCCTGCGCCGAGCGGGGGATGGCGCTGACCATCGTGCGGGCCGACTACACCGGCGGCGCCGGCGCCGAGCGCACCCGCGAGCTGCTGCGGGCGCCGGACCGGCCGACCGCGATCGTGTACGACAACGACGTCATGGCCGTCGCCGGGCTCGGGGTCGCGGGGGAGCTGGGGCTGGCCGTGCCGGCGGATCTGTCCATCGTGGCGTGTGAGGACTCGCCGCTGTGTCAGGTCGTGGGGCCGCCGTTGACGGTGATCCGCCGGGACATCGCCGCGTACGGGGGGCTGGCTGCGGCGCAGCTGTTCGCGGCGCTCGACGGGGACGTGCGGCCGCCGGTACGGGCCGAGAGCGGGCGGCTCGAGGTGCGCCGCAGCACCGGGCCGGCCTGACTTCCGGCATTGACAGATATCGAAAGGTTCCTTTACCGTTCCGGCTTACTTACTCGGTTAAGAGGAGGTAGGCATGCGCAAGGCAACCGCGCTCGTCGCCGTCGCCGTCCTGATCGCGACCGTTCTCGGGGTGCACCGCGCCGAGGCGTTCCCGGCCACCGGCCGGGACCAGCTGATCAGCTACCTGTCCGGCATCTCCGGGCGCCACACCATCTCCGGCCAGCACAACCGTGAACCCAACACCGACCCCACGAAGTACACCCGGACCGCCCAGGCCATCACCGGCCGGACCCCGGGCCTGTGGGGCGGCGACTTCCTGTTCCTGCCCGAGGACGTCAACGCCCGCCAGACCATGGTGAGCGAGGCGATCCGGCAGTGGCGGGACGGCTCGGTGGTGGCGCTGACCTGGCACCTGTGCCCGCCGACGACCGGCCCGACGTGCAACTGGGACGCCGGCGGGGTGCTCAGCCACCTGTCCGACAGCCAGTGGAGCCAGCTGCTCACCGACGGGTCCGCGCTGAACACCGCCTTCCGGCGGCGGCTCGACGAGGTGGTGCCGTACCTGCGGCAGCTGCGGGATGCGGGCGTACCGGTGCTGTGGCGCCCGATCCACGAGATGAACGACGGCTGGTCCTGGTGGGGCGGCCGCCCCGGGGCCGGCGGCAGCCGCCGGCTCTACCAGATCGAGCACGACTACCTGACCGCGCAGGGCCTGACCAACCTGGTCTGGGTCTGGAACGTCAAGGACCTGTCGATGGGCGCGATCGCCGACTACTGGCCCGGCGCGTCCTACGTCGACGTGGCCAGCCTCGACGTCTGGGTCAAGCTGGAGCCGAGCGCGGCCGACTACCAGGCGCTGCTGGCCGTCGCGGGCGGCAAGCCGATCGCGCTGGCCGAGGTGGGCCGCGTGCCGAGCCCGGCGCTGATGGACGCGCAGCCGCGCTGGGCCTGGTGGATGGTCTGGGCCGAATGGCTCACCGACCCGGCGTACAACACCGACGCCGGCGTGCGGGCGAGCTACCTGAGCCCGCGGGTGCTCAACCGCGGCGGGATCACCATCGGCGGCCAGGGCGGGACGGCGGCCGGCAAGATCCGCGGCGTCGCGAGCGGCCGGTGCGTGGACGTCCAGGCCGCCGACCCCGCCAACGGCACGCCGGTGCAGCTCTACGACTGCGACGCCGGCGGCACCGCGCAGGCCTGGACGGCGGGGACCGACGGTACGGTCCGGGCGCTCGGCAAGTGCCTCGACGTGACCGGCGGAGGGCGGGCGGACGGCACCCGGGTGCAGATCTGGGACTGCGTCGCCGGCAACCCGAATCAGCGCTGGGTGTTCGACGCGCAGGCGCAGAGCCTGGTCAATCCGGCCAGCGGGCGATGCCTGGACGCGGTCGCCGAGGGCACGGGCAACGGGACCCGGCTGCAGATCTGGACCTGCAACGGCAAGGGCAACCAGCGGTGGACGGTGCCGGCCTGAGCTCGTCCGCTCAGTCGGCCGGTGGCGGCGCGGTGCTGGCGCGGGCGACCAGGTGGGCGGGCTCGTCGAGCCGGCTGTGCACCTGCTCGCCCGCGATGGCCGCCAGCAGCAGCCGGGCGGCGTTCGCGCCGTACGCGACGATGTCGCGGGTGAGCGCGGTCAGCGGCGGATGCACGAGCCCGCAGATCGGCGAGTCGTCCCAGGCCACGATGGACAGGTCCGCCGGCACGGCGAGACCCAGCTCCTGCGCGGTGGCCAGCCCGGCGATCGCCATGATGTCGTTGTCGTACACGATCGCGGTGGGCCGGGGGCGGGCCGCCACCAGCTCCCGGGTCGCCCGCGCGCCGGCCTCCCCGGTGTAGTCCGTCCAGACCGTCGTCGCCCCGGTGATCCCCAGCCGCTCGCAGCTCGCGGCGAAGGCCCGGCTGCGGGCGCCGGTGTGCGCCAGCTCGGGGATGCCGGCCACCCGGGCGATCCGGCGGTGACCCAGCCCGGCCAGGTGCTCGACCGCCTCGGTGACCGACACCGCGTCGTCGGACCAGAGGCTGGGCAGCAGCTCGCCCTCGGTCGGCGGGCCGACCACGACGGCCGGCAGCCCGATCCGTGCGACGGCCGGCACCCGCGGGTCCTCCGCGCGGACGTCGCACAGCAGCACACCGTCGACCCGGCCCTCGATCCACCACTGCCGGTACACCTCGATCTCGGCCGCCGGGTCGTCGTCGGGCACCATCTGCAACAGCAGCGCGTACGAGCGGGTGGACAGCTCGGCCTCCAGCCCGCTGACCAGCTCCATGAAGAACGGCTCCACGCCGAGCGTGCTGGCGGGCCGCCGCAACGCCAGCCCGACGACCTTGGCGGGCGCGCCGGCCAGCGCCCGGGCGGCGGCACTGGCCCGGAAGCCGAGCCGGTCGGCGATCGCCAGGATCCGCGCGCGGGTCTGCTCGGAGACGCCGGGCCGGTCGTTCAGCGCGTACGACACGGCCCCCTTGGAGACCCCGGCCTCACGGGCGATATCGGCGATCGTCGGTCTCTTCACCCCCGTGACCCTAGGGCAGATAGCCGAGCCGCCGAGCCGTGACGACCGTCTCGACGCGGCCGTGGGTGCCCAGCTTGCGCATGGCGTTGCGCAGATAGCTCTTGACCGTCTCCGGCAGCAGGCCGAGCCGGCGGGCGGCCTCGGCGTTGCCGCAGCCCACCGCGACCATGGCCAGCACGTCCAGCTCCCGCGGCGACAACGGGTTGGGCGACCGGGCCGGCGCGCCGGACTGGGCGAGCAGCGCGCACACCTCCTGCAGGCGGGACCGCAGGGCGGGGTCGGCCACCTCCTGGGCGATGGTGCGCAGGTCGGCGTGCGCCTGCCGGACGTCCTCCCACTCGGGGGCGGCCGGGCGGGGGCGGGTCAGGGCCGCCGTCGTCTCCAGCTCGGCGATCCGGCGCTGCACCTCCCGGCGGACGGTCAGCTCGGTGCCGACCCGGGCCGCCACCTGGCTCATCGCGTCGAGGGCGCGGGTGTCCACCGCGAGCGGCTCGCGCGTGCCGGCGTAGAGCACCGCCAGGACCGAACCGCCCACCACGACCGGCACGGCGGCGATGGCCCGCAGCCCCTCGGCGGTGACCGGCTTGTCGTACTCGTGGCTGATCCGCGGGTCGGCGGCGTAGTCCTCGACCCGGGCCGGCCGCGCCGTGCTGACGACCTGCCCGCCGAGACCGTGCCCGGCGCTGACCACCAGCCCGTGCAGGGCGGCGGTCATCGTGCCGGCGAACGCGGTCAGCCGCATGGCCCGGGCATCCGCGGCCACGGCGCCGCCGAACGCGACCGGCAGCCCGGTGACCCGCCGGACGCGACCGAGCGCGGCGGACAGGTCGGCTGTTTCGAGCACGTCACCAGCATGTCGCGCACCGGGTGCGAGGTCCACCCCTGATCGGGGGTGGCGCCGCCCGCCGGACCGGCCCATGCTGCAGAAATGCTGTCCTATGCCTCCGGAACCTCCGACGTGCCGCTGCTCGGCGAGACCATCGGCGCGAACTTCGAACGCACGGTCGCCACGCACGGCGACCGCGAGGCGCTGGTGGACGTGCCCACCGGCCGCCGCTGGACGTACGCGCAGCTCGACGAGGCGGTCAACGAGGTCGCCCGCGGCCTGCTGGCCCGGGGCATCGAGAAGGGCGACCGGGTCGGCATCTGGGCGCCGAACTGCGCGGAATGGGTCATCACCCAGTACGCGACGGCCAAGATCGGCGCGATCCTGGTGAACGTCAACCCGGCCTACCGGACCCACGAGCTGGCCTACGTGCTCCGCCAGTCGGGCCTGCGCCTGCTGGTCAGCGCGGTCGCGTTCAAGACGAGCGACTACCGCGGCATGATCGCCGAAACCGGCTTCACCGCGACGGTCTTCATCGGCACCACCGACTGGGACGACCTGATCACCGCGGGCCGGGGCGCGACGCTGGACGAACGGGCCGCGACGCTGGCCTTCGACGACCCGATCAACATCCAGTACACCTCGGGCACGACGGGCTTCCCCAAGGGCGCGACCCTGTCGCACCACAACATCCTCAACAACGGCTTCTTCGTCGGCGAACTGGTCGGCTACACCGAACGGGACCGGATCTGCATCCCGGTGCCGCTCTACCACTGCTTCGGCATGGTGATGGGCAACCTGGCGGCCACCTCCCACGGCGCGTGCATGGTGCTGCCGGCCCAGGGCTTCGACCCGGCGGCCTCGCTGCGGGCGGTCGCCCAGGAGAAATGCACGTCCCTGTACGGCGTCCCGACGATGTTCATCGCCGAGCTGGGCCTGCCCGACTTCGCCGAGTACGACCTGTCGTCCCTGCGCACCGGGATCATGGCGGGCTCGCCGTGCCCGGTGGAGGTGATGAAACGGGTGGTCGCGGAGATGCACATGACCGAGGTGGCGATCTGCTACGGCATGACCGAAACGTCCCCGGTCTCGACGATGACCCGTCGCGACGACGGCCTGGACCGCCGCACCGAGACGGTGGGCCGGGTGATGCCGCACCTGGAGTCCAAGGTGGTCGACGCGGCAACCGGCCGGCCGGTGCCCCGCGGACAGGCGGGAGAACTGTGCACCCGCGGGTACTCGGTGATGCTCGGCTACTGGGACCAGCCGGAGGCAACCGCGGAGGCGATCGACGAGGCCCGCTGGATGCACACGGGCGACCTGGCCACGATGGACGCCGACGGCTACCTGAACATCGTCGGCCGCATCAAGGACCTGGTCATCCGTGGTGGCGAGAACGTGTACCCGAGGGAAGTGGAGGAGTTCCTGTACTCCCACCCGGACGTGTCGGACGTCCAGGTGATCGGCGTCCCGGACCAGCGGTACGGCGAGGAGCTGATGGCGTGGGTGGTGATGCGCCCGGGCGCGGAGCCGTTGACGGCCGAGGCGGTGCGGGAATTCTGCCGGGGGAAGTTGGCCCACTTCAAGGTGCCGCGGTATGTGCATGTGGTGGAGGGCTTCCCGATGACGGTGACGGGCAAGGTGCGCAAGGTGGAGATGCGGGAGCGGGCGGTGGAGATCTTGGATCTGCATGATGCTGCGGGGGTTCGTAACGCTTAGGGGCGCCTTGGAGGTGGGCGGCTCGATGTCGCCGGCCTCCGCTTGGCGGGTCGGCGGCTGTTGGTTCGGTGGTTCGGTGGCTCGGCCGCTCGGCCGCTTGGCCGTCCGCCCCGGGCCCTGCCGCCGGGCTCGTTCTGGTTTGTCCGCGACCGCGGTTGTTTCTTGTGTCGGTTGTCGTGACCGTGGTTGACGCTCCTCCCAGTTGTCCTCAGCCGCTGGTGTCCTCGATCCCGGCTATCCCCGGTCGAGGTATTCGCCGGGCGGCGTCGCGTCCGTGGACTGGCGCTTGGTCTGTTCCGCCTCGCGGAGCTGCACCCGACGGATCTTGCCGGAGATCGTCTTCGGCAGGTCGGCGAACTCGATCCGCCGCACCCGCTGGAAGGGGGACAGGTGCGCGCGGCAGTGCGCGAAGATCGACTGCGCGGTCTCGTCGTTGGCCGGCCAGCCCTCCGCCAGCACCACGTAGGCCTTCGGCACGTTGAGCCGCAGCGCGTCCGGTGACGGCACGATGGCGGCCTCGACCACGGCCTCGTGCTCGATCAGCACGCTCTCCAGCTCGAACGGCGAGATGCGGTAGTCCGAGGCCTTGAAGACGTCATCGGTACGGCCGACGTAGGTGATGTAGCCGTCCGCGTCCCGGGAGCCGATGTCGCCGGTGTGGTAGTAGCCGTTCGCCATGGTCTTGGCCGTCAACTCGGCGTCGCCGTGATAGCCGACCATCAGCCCCAGCGGGCGGGGATCCAGCTCGAGGCAGATCTCGCCCTCGTCCCGGTGCTCGCCGGTCATCGGATCGATGAGCGCCACCCGGTAACCCGGTACGGGTCGGCCCATCGAGCCCGGCCGTACCGGCTGCCCGGGGGTGTTCGCGATCTGGACCGTCGTCTCGGTCTGGCCGAAGCCGTCGCGGATCGTGACACCCCAGGCCTTCTGCACCTGCTCGATGACCTCGGGGTTCAGCGGTTCGCCGGCGCCGACCACCAGGCGTGGCGGGTTCCGCAGCACGGAGAGGTCGGACTGGATGAGCATCCGCCACACGGTCGGCGGCGCGCAGAAGCTGGTCACCCCGCAGCGTTGCATCTCGTGCAGCAGCCGGGGCGGATCGAACCGGGTGTAGTTGTGGATGAACACGCAGGCCTGCGCGTTCCACGGGGCGAAGACGTTGCTCCACGCGTGCTTGGCCCAGCCCGGCGACGAGATGTTGAGGTGGATGTCGCCCGGCTCAAGGCCGATCCAGTACATGGTGGACAGGTGCCCGACGGGATAGGACGCGTGGGTGTGCTCGACCAGCTTCGGACGCGCGGTCGTCCCGGACGTGAAGTAGAGCAGGATGGTGTCGGTCGCCCGGGTGACGCCGTCCGGCGTGAAGGCGGCCGAGCCGGTGTAGGCGTCGGCGAAGGCGTGCCAGCCGTCGACGGGTGCGCCGACCGCGATGCGGGTGACCTCCGTACCGGCCTCGGCGAACCGGTCGGTGGCGGAGGAGAGCGCGATGACGTGCTGCGCGCCGCCGCGGGTCACCCTGTCCTTGGCGTCGGCCGCCCCGAGCAGCGGCGTCGCCGGGATGATGACCGCACCCAGCTTCATCGCCGCGAGGATCGTGTCCCAGAGCTCCACCTGGTTGCCGAGCATCATCACGATCCGGTCGCCGCGCCGGACCCCGCGCTCCCGCAGCCAGGAGGCGACCCGGTTCGACCGGTGCGCCATCTCGGCGAACGAGAACCGCTGCTCCGAGCCGTCCTCCTCGACGATCCACAGGGCCGGATCGTCGTTGCCCTCCGCGATCACGTCGAACCAGTCGAGCGCCCAGTTGAACTCGCCGAGCTGCGGCCAGCCGAACCGCGCGTAGGCCTCGGCGTAGTTCTCCCGATGCTCCAGCAGGAAGTCCCGGGCCTCGCGGAACGCCGCCGTACCGTCATTCGCCGCCATGTCTCCTCCTCGGGCCGGTCCGCGTCAGCCTGCCTCGCCGTGGGGGTCGGCCGCCACCCCCGGGCGGGGGTGGCGGCTTCGCCGTCACTCGGCACACGTCAGGTCGGTCGCCGGCAACCGGCCACTTCCCAGGTACGCGTTGACGGCGTCATCGACACAGCCCGCCTGCCGGAAGAGGTACACACCATGGGTCCGCGCCCCCTCCAGGACGATCATCCGTGAGCCGGTCAGCGTCCGGTGCAACGCCTGCGCGCCGGGCAGCTGGGAATTGACGTCCTTCTCGGCCTGCACGATCAGAGCGGGTACGCCGTTGTGCACCGCCACAGGCCGCACGGCGGGCGGTCGGGGCCAGAAGGCGCAGGGCGTGATCGTGCGAGCGAGCGGCTCGAACAGCGGCGAGGCGGCCCGGTGCCGCTGGATGTCACGCCAGTAGACCTCCGGGTCGCGGGGGACGGCGGCGTCACCGCAGAGAATCGCCGTCTGGGCGGTGTGCGTCGCCGAACCCGCGCCCCGCAGGAGGCTGGCCAGCGTCGCCGACATCTCCTCGGTGGGCTGCACGGGCACTCCGCCGGCGGCCCGGGTCAGCACGCCGACGACCTCGGCCAGCTCCTCGTTCTCCGTGTCGTCGGTCAGCGGCGCGGTCAGCAGAGCCGGCACCAGCGTGTCGTCCACCGCGTACGGGCCCACCGCGAGCGGGCGCCGGGCGGAAGCCGCATAGACGCGCCGGACGGTGTCGAGCACGGCCCCGGCCGTTGTACCCAGGTGGTAGTCGGCGTCGCGCTCGGCGGCCCACACCGCCCACTCCCGCAGCCCAGCCTCGCGTCCCGCCGCCGTGTTACGCAGCACGCGGGTGCCGGACAGGGCGGGATCGATCGCGCTGTCCAGCACCATCCGGTCGGCCCGCCGGGGGAACAGCTGGGTGTAGACAGCGCCGAGGTAGGTGCCCTGCGAGTAGCCCAGGTAGGAGATCTTCGGCTCGCCCAGCGCCTCCCGGATCCGGTCCATGTCGCGGGCCATGGCTGCCGTCGACGCGTGGCGCAGCAACTCGTGGTCGGCCCGTGAGCAGCCGCGGGCGAGGCTGCGGTCAAGGGACACCATCGCGTCGAAGCCGGCCCGGTCGGCGCCCGCCGACCGCGGCAGCCAGTACGCGGGCCACCGGCAGTCGACCGGTGTGCTGCGCCCGGCAAAGCGGGGGTCCATGCCGATCAGGTCGAAGCGTTCGCCCGTCGCGCCCATCGCGGCCCGGGCGAGCGGAACCCGGTCGAGCACCGGGGACGCGGGACCACCGAGGTTGATGATCAGGGAGCCGATGTGGTGCGCGCCGTCGGCGCCTCGGCTGCGGGCGATGGCCACGGCGATGGTCCGGCCGTCCGGCTTGGCGTAGTCGAGCGGCACGGTCACGTCGGCGCACTCGACGCCGGCCTCGTCGAGGGCGCGACCTTCGGCGTCATCCGGCCCCAGGGCGCACGGGTGCCAGGAGATCGCGGATATTGTCTGATGTGGAGCCGCGCCGGGCGGAGCGGCGACCAACGTCCCGGCGGTCAGGGTCATGGCGGCGATGACGCCGAGGCTGGCGGTGACGGTCAACACATTGCACTCCTCGTGTGAGCGGATGATCGGCAGAAGTGAGCCGGCGCGGCAGGTACTGTCGGCAGACCCGGACGGCGTCAGGCGTCGCTGTGGTGCAGCCGCCATGCCCCCAACGCCAGCAACCCGGCGGCGTAGAGCAGGAGGACGGCGAAGCCCGGCCCCGCGGCGAGCGACGTCGAGTCGTGGTGGACCGTGGTGATCGCGAGGCCGGCGGGGGCGGGCGACCAGCGGTACACGTCCTCGGCCAGGCCCGTGGGAAGGAAGCCGGTCAGCAGTTGTGGCCCGACCAGGACCCCGAACACCGCCGTGACGCCACCGGCGGTATGGCGCAGGGTCGCGCCCACGCCCAGCCCGATCACCGCGACCACGGCCAGATACAGCGCGGCGCCGACGATCGCCCGCGCTGCCCCGGGCTCCGAGAACGAGACGTCGAGGTGCTCCGCCGCCAGCACGGACTGGCCGGCGATGAAGGCGCCGACCACCGCCGGCAGGCTCACCGCGAAGACCACGCCGGCGAGCGCCGCGGCCTTGCCTGCGAGGACCGGGACACGCTGGGGAACGGCTGCGAACGTCGTCCGGATCAGGCCGTGGGCGTACTCGTTCGTGATCACCAGGACCCCGAGCACCCCGACGGCGAACTGCGCGACCTGGACGCCGGCGAGACTGACGCCCACCGCGTCGAAGCCCGCCGGATCGGCCGGTGGGCGGGAGACCCGCACCATCGCGTAGAGGATGCCGAAGCCGACGATCAGGGTGACGGCGCTGAGCAGCGACCAGGCGGTGGAGTAGACCGAGCGGAATTTGATCAGCTCGGCGCGCAGCACGCTCATCGGTCGGCCCCGTCTCGGGCCGGGGAGCGGAACTCGGTGGCCGCGCCGGTGAGGTCGACGAACGCGTCCTCCAGCGAGCTGTGGCCGGATTCGGCGATCAGGCTCGCCAGGCCGGTGTCGGCGACCAGGCGGCCCTTGCCGATCACCACCACGTGCTCCGCGGTCAGCGCCATCTCGGTCATGAGGTGGGAGGAGACGAAGACCGTGCGGCCCTGGCCGGCGAGATCCCGCAGGAGACCCCGGACCCAGCGGATGCCCTCCGTGTCGAGGCCGTTGAGCGGCTCGTCGAGGATCAGGGTGTGCGGGTCGCCCAGCAGTGCGGTCGCGATGCCGAGCCGCTGCTGCATGCCGAGCGAGAAACGGCCGGCGCGACGCCTGGCCAGCTCGGTCAGGCCGACGGCGTCGATGACGTCCAGGACCCGGGACCGGGGCAGGCCGTTGGACCGGGCGAGAGCCAGCAGATGGTGGTACGGGCTGCGACCCGGATGCACGGCTCGAGCTTCCAGCAGCGCGCCGACTTCCCGCAGCGGCGTGCGATGAGCCGCGTACGCCCTGCCGTTCACCGTCACCGAGCCGCGGGTCGGCCGGTCCAGCCCCAGGATCAGCCGCATCGTCGTCGACTTGCCGGCGCCGTTGGGCCCCAGGAAGCCGGTGACCATGCCCGGCCGGACGGTGAAGGTCAAGTCCTCCACCGCGTACCTGTCGCCGTACCGCTTGGTCAGGTTTGTTGCCTCGATCATGACGCCCTCCTCCGTGGCCGCCTCCCAGGTTTCCGGCCCGGCGGTCCGCCGTCAGTGGGGTGTGCGCGCTGCCGAGGGTGGGGATTTCCCTACCCTCCGCCCGCGGTTTTCCGGATGGCCCCGCCCGCCCCGGCTGCTTACGGTCGACGACGTGGACATCTGCTTCTTCCCGATGGACCGCATGACGACCGGGCGGTCGATATGCCACCTCCTGATCGGCGCCGCGCTGTCGATGCTCGCCGCCGCCATGTTCACCTTGCTGGTGATCCTGTGGGGCGCGGCGCTCGTCAGCCTGGTGAGCGGCCCGTCCGGCGGCGCGCTGCTGGTCGTCCTCTACGTCCTCGCCGGGCTGACCCTGCCGCTCGTCCTCGCCTGGTTCGTGCACGAGGTTGCCGTGCTGCACCGGTTGCGGTTCCAACGCCTGCTCGACGTCACCATCCCCGAGCCGGCCTGGACCCTGCGCAGCACCGGACGCCAGCTCGCCTACCACACCTGGGCGTTGTTGATCGCCGTGCCCGCGACGGCGCTGATCCTGGCGCCGCCGGCGGCCCGGCGCTTCGTGCGCCACGATCGGGACACGGCCAGACGCCTGCTCGGGCCCACCAACGTCGAGATCCTCAAAGAGCGGGTGGACTGGCTGCGGCGCAGCCGCGCCGAGATCGTCCTGGCCACCGACGAGGAGCGTCGGCGCATCGAACGTGACCTGCACGACGGCGCGCAGCAGCGGCTGTTGTCCCTGGCTCTCAATCTCGGCATGGCCCGGGAGGCGATCACCGAGCCGTCGCCCGAGGCCGATGCGATCGTGGCGGCGCACGACGAGGCGCTGTCGGCGCTGAGCGAGCTCCGTCAGTTCGTGAGGGGACTGCATCCGGCGGTGCTCAACGACCGCGGTCTGGACGCCGCCATCTCCGGTCTCGCCGCGCGGGCGAAGATCCCGATCCACGTTTCCGTCACGGTGCAGCCACGCTGCCCGCCGTCGATCGAAGCAGTGGCCTACTTCGTCGTTTCCGAGGCGCTGACCAACGTGGCCAAGCACTCGCGAGCGCTGATCGCCTCCGTCACCATTACTCGCCGAGGGAGCAAATTGCATATCGAGGTCGCCGACGAGGGCCGCGGTGGCGCCACCGCCAAGCCCGGGGGCGGAATTGCCGGACTGATCCAGCGGACCGCCTCGGTGGACGGCACACTGACGCTGAGCAGCCCGGTCGGCGGCCCGACGGTCATCAAGGTGGTGCTGCCGTGCGGCTGATCCTGGCGGAGGATTCGGTGCTGCTGCGCGCGGGGCTGACCAAGCTGCTCACCGATGGCGGCTTCGATGTGCTGGCCGCCGTGGGCGACGGCGAGGAGCTGCTGCGCTCGGTCGCGGAGCACGAGCCCGACGTGGTCGTCGTCGACGTCCGGATGCCGCCGACCCACACCGACGAGGGCATCCGCGCCGCGCTGGCGATCCGCGGCCGTTATCCCAAGATCGCGATCCTGGTGCTGTCGCAGTACGTCGAGGAGCGGTACGCCCACGACCTGCTGTCGGCGGCCACGAGCTCGGTCGGCTATCTGCTCAAGGACCGGGTGGCCCGGGTTCGGGACTTTCTCGATGCGTTGCGCCGGGTGGCTGACGGTGGCACGGCGCTCGACCCGGAGGTGGTCGGTCAGCTCATGGTGCGCCGGCGGCCCGACTTCCGCGCCCGGTTGACCCCCCGCGAGCTGGAGGTGCTGCGACTGATGGCCGAGGGACGCTCCAACAACGGGATAGTCGACACGCTCGGCGTCAGCCACAGCGCGGTGGAGAAGTACGTGAGCAACATCTTCGCGAAGCTGGACCTGCCGCCGACCGACACCGATCACCGCCGCGTCCTGGCGGTCCTCAAGTATCTCGGAGACAGGTAGGGGCAGCCGATGACCAGCAAGCAACGCAGGACCCCACGGGCCGGTGAGGCCGTCCGGCGGGGCCGCCACCACGGATCGGCCGAGCGGGATCGCGTGCCCGGGCGCTGCCAGGGGGCTCGCCGCGCGCCGCGCCGAGCCCCGCCCGAGCTATCGGATCGGGCTGGTCTCGCTGAGCTCGAACTCCTCGTCACGGCTCTCCGGCCGCACCGGCGGCTGCCTGCGCAACGCCGCCGTCGCCTCGGCCTTGGCCAGCGCCACCGGGAAGCCGCGGGTCGCCCGCCACAGCTTGACGATCAGCAGCGCCTCGAAGCCCACGAGCAGCGTGCCCGCGACCACCGAGGTGGCGATGACCTGTCCGGTCAGCGGGCCGATGATGAAGACGGTCATCTCGAACTCGATGCCGCTGAACAGATGCGTCCGGATGCGGCGCTGCAGCAGCGCGGCGCGGAAGCGGGCGCGCAGTCCGTGCGGAGGCATCGGCATGTCGGTCAGCGGTTCTTCCGATGCCGTGCCGCGCGCCTCCTCCAGCAGCTCGCGCATGCTCTGCCGGGTCTTCGCCATCTGCTGGGAGTTCAGGTAGCGGAACAGATCCAGGAACGTCACCACGACCAGCGTCCAGAGGAATGCCACGTGTCCGGTGCGCGCCCACTGGCCGCCGAACAGGGCGGCCGCGCACATGAACACGCGGAGCCGGTCGAACATGAAGTCGAACCAGGCCCCGAACATGGAGCCGGTCCCGTTCAGCCGGGCCACCTTGCCGTCCATGCAGTCCACGACGAAGCTCAGGTGGAACAGCGCCGCCCCCGCGATCAGCCACCAGCGGTCCTGGGCCAGGAAGCACGCCGCCGATCCCACGCCCAGCAGCATCGCCAGCACGGTCAGCAGGTTCGGGGTGATCCACCGGTAGGGGGCGACGAGGCGGACCAGCCTCGCCGCGAGCGGATCGACGAGCAGAACGGTCCACCACGCATCCCGGACCTTGTAGGTCTGCTCGCGGATGTCCTGCAGTGAAGAGCGACGCACCATAACCGGTATCAACGGCTCGGCCGAGACGCGGAAACTACTTTTGCCCGTTTTGTGACTAGTTGGTGTCCTGAGTTGTCCACAGTCGCGTCAATGACAGGTTACAAGCCGGATCGTGCAGAGTACGGTCCGTTCATGGTCGACGGTCGATATCGGACCGGCCGCACGGCAGCCCAGGACGGCCCCGACGGCCTCGCCTCCACGGTGGATCCGGGGGCTTCCGTGGCGGCTCTCGATCGGCCCGCCGACACCCCGCTCGCCGACCCGGCGGCGGTGCACTTCGACGACGAGGAGCGTCCCGCCCGGGCGCTGACCGGCCGGATCGGCATCGGCGTCGCGGTCGTCGCCTTCGCCGTCGCGCTGCTGGTGCTCTGGCAGGTGTTCCGGCCGCTCGCCCAGGGCAGCCAGTTCTACCTGATCATCTTCTTGTCCGGCACGCTTCCGCTCGTCTTCCTGGTCTACCGCGCCGGCTCCCCGATCAGAAGGACGAACGACCCCGCACCCCAGCGATGGCGGGAGACGGCCGGGTCGCCGGGACCGGCGAACGGTGTCCACCCGAGCGAAGAGAGGGAGAGGAGAAGGGAGGAGGAGCGGAGGGCTGGAAGGAGCGGGCCGCCAAAACCGGCAGATGGGCTCAGCCCGGTCGAGGACCAGGAGCGGGAGCGGAGGCAGGAGCGGCAGCGAGACCAGGAGCAGCAGCGGGACCAGGAGCCGCAGCCGAGGACGGGAAGGCCCGGACCGCCGGGGCCGGCGGACGACCTCAAGCCGGTCGAGGACCAGAAGCAGGAGTCGGACGAGGAAGAGGAACAGGAACAGCAACCCGGAAGAACGGAACCCCCAGCCCCGACGAACCACCTCGAGCCGTCCGAGAAGCCGGTCGAGACCAGGGACCGGAACGAGACCAGGGACAGGAAAAGGCCGACGGAAGGGAAAACCACCCGCCGAGACCTCCCCACCCCCCTCGACTGGACCCTGGCCGCCCTCACCCTGCTGGTCTGCCTCTACCCGCTCAACCCCCTCACCGGCGGCTACAACGAGTTCCTCAACCGTCAGGGCCTGCTCGACACCGCCGACGTCATCGCCGGCGCGGTCCTGCTCGTGCTCGTCGTCGAGGCCTGCCGCCGTACCACCGGATTGGCCCTTCCCGTGGTCTGCCTGGCCTTCCTGGCCTACGGCTACTACGGCGGCCTGCTGCCGCAGGACTGGTCCATCGCCCACTCCGGCCTGGACTTCGCCCAGATCGTCGACGCGCTCTACAACTCGGGCAGCGGCTTCTACGGCACCCCGCTGGATGTGGCCGCCACCTACATCGTGCTGTTCACGATCTACGGGGCCGTGCTGGACCTGTCGGGGGCGAGCCGCTTCTTCGTCGACCTGTCCGTCGCGGCGTTCCGCAAGTCGCGCAGCGCTGCCGGGCGTACCGCCGTCGCCGCCGGCTTTCTGCTCGGCACCGTTTCCGGTTCCGGAACCGCGACGGCCGTCAGTGTCGGCGCGGTCACCTGGCCGTTGTTGCGCCGGGCCGGTTATCCGGCCGAGCAGGCCGGCGGCATGCTCGCGGCCGCCGGGGTCGGGGCGATTCTCTCCCCGCCGACGCTGGGGGCGGCCGCGTTCATCGTGGCCGAGTACCTCGACGTCTCCTATCTGACCGTGCTCGGCTGGGCGATGATTCCCACCGTCCTGTACTACCTGGGCATTCTGCTCGCGGTCGAGATCGACGTGCGGCGGTTCCGGGTGCGGCCCGTCGAGGTGCCGCAGGTCAGCGTGTGGCGGCTGCTGGGCCGCTTCGGCTACCACTTCTCGTCGCTGGTGATGATCGTCGTTCTGCTCGCCGTCGGGCAGAGCGCCACCCGGGCGGTGGTCTATGCGACGCTGCTGGCCGCGGCGCTGTCCTTCCTGGACCGGCGTTCCTGGCTCACCCCGGGACGGTTGTTCGCCGCGTTGTCGGCCGGTGTCCGCGGCGTGCTGCCCGTGGTCGCCGTCTGCGCCGCCGCGGGCATCATCACGGCGACCACGACGAAGACCGGCCTCGGCGCCCAGCTGGCGTCGTTGCTGGTCGGCGGCGCCCGCGCGGTCACCGACAACCCGACCGCGGTGCTGGCGCTGACCGTCGTGCTGGCGGCCGTCGCGCTGGCGATCCTCGGGCTCGCCGTGCCGGTCACCGCCAGTTTCATCATCGGCTGGGTGATCATCGGGCCGGCGCTGCTGGCGCTCGGCGTCTCGGCGCCCGCCGCCGCGATGTTCGTCTTCTACTACTCGGTGCTGTCCGAGGTCACGCCGCCGACCGCCCTCGCGGCGGTCGGCGCCAGCGCGATCACCGGCGGCCGCACCGTGCCCACGATGTGGCAGGCGCTCAAGTACGCGCTGCCCGCGTTCCTGGCACCCATCGCGTTCGTGCTCACCGACCCCGGCGAGTACCTGCTCGCCCGCGGCCCGGCGACCGGCATCGTCTGGGCCACGGCCGTCGCCGTACTCGCGGTGGTCGGCCTGGCCGTGGCCACCGGCGGCTGGGTGCCCGGCGTCGGCGCGGCCGGACCGGCCAGCCGCGTCCTGGGCGGGCTCGCCGGGCTGCTCCTGCTCTATCTGGCGCCGTTCACCATCGCGGCCGGCGCCGTCGCGCTCGCTCTCGCTGCGGGGATCGCCATCATCCATCGAACGGGGAGGACCACGCCATGAGGAAGACTTTCGCGCTGGCCGCCGCCGGCACGCTCGCCGCCGCCGCGCTGACCGGGTGCGGCGGCAAGCAGGACGCCGCCACGCAGGACACCGGCGGCGCGGTGACCTGCGAGGTCGCCAAGGAGACCCGGATCGGCATCGCCACCGGCAACGCGACCGGCGTCTACTTCGCGCTCGGCAACGCGTTCGCCGAGCAGATCGGCGCGGCCGGCGGCAAACTCAAGGCGACGGCGTCGGAGACCGGCGCCTCCGTGCAGAACATCCAGCAGCTCGTCGCGGGCGAGTTCGACGTGGCGTTCTCGCTGGCCGACAGCGCCGCCGACGCGGTGAACGGCGTCAACAGCTTCACCACCAGGCAGCCGGTGCAGGCGCTCGCCCGCATCCACACCAACTACACGCAGGTCATCGTGCGCAAGGCGGCGGGCATCAAGGACGTCGCGGGCATGAAGGGCAAGCGCGTCTCGACCGGCTCCCCCAAGTCCGGCACGGAGGTGATCGCCAAGCGGATGCTGAAGGCGGCGGGCCTCGACCCGGACAAGGACATCCAGGCCCAACGGCTGGACCTGGTCAAGACGGTCGACGGGATGAAGGACGGCTCGATCGACGCGCTGTTCTGGTCGGGTGGCCTGCCCACCCCGGGCATCACCGACCTGCTGACCACGTCGGCCGGGCAGGTGCAGTTCCTGGACGTCACCGGCCTGCTGCCGGAACTGCAAAAGATCAACCCTGTCTACGAGACGGGCACGATCCCGGCCGCCGCCTACAAGACCCCGGCGGACGTGCCGACCATCGTCGTGCCGAACCTCCTGCTCGTCCGCGACAACCTCGACGCGAACGTGGCCTGCGTGCTGACGAAAACCCTGTTCGAACGCAAGCCGCAGCTCGAACAGGCCAACGCCGCGGCGAAGGAGATCAGCCTGGACAAGGCCCGCAGGACGGAGCCGGTGGTGCTGCACCGCGGCGCGGTCGCGGCCCTGGACAAGCTGAACGCTCCGCGCTAAAGGAAAGATCAAATTCTTGAGGGCCATGTCGTGCCTGGTTGCATGGTGCTGACCGTCGCTCCCGCCGATTGCGGGGTCCGTGCTTTGTTCCAGTCGGTTTCTGGTGGGTGCATGGTGGGGCTGGGGGCGGGGATGCCTCACTCCGGGAAGTCAGGTTGATCCGCGCTTAGGAACATCCCGCCAGGCCGTGGTGTGGTCCGGTCGGGTGCCCTTCGCGGGCGGGTCTGCGGTGGCAGCCGGTGGTTGCCGCGCCATGGGTCTTGGCCGCGGCTCGGTGGCTTGCGCCTCCGGCCTCAGTCGATCGGCGACCGGCGCGACCGGCGACCCGCGACCGGCGACCGGCGACCGGCGGCGACCGGCGACCCGCGCGACCGGCGACCGGCGACCGGCGACCGGCGGCGACCCGCGACCGGCGACTGGCGACTGGCGGGTCTCGGCCCCTGTCGGTCAGGTGCTTCGTCACTTCCGGTCGGCGTCGCCTCCGCCCCGGCCGAGGCGACATGGTGTTCGCGGGTTTCCGTGCTCAGCTTCCCAGTCTCGCGCGGAGTGCTCCGACCACGTTCGCGGCCCCGACACCCTTGGGAGCTCTGACCCGCGCTGGATCTTGTGGCCGCAAGGCCTCCAAATGGACAGCGACTCATCAAGATCCGGGGCGAGGGGGCGAGGGGGCGAGGGGGCGAGGGGGCGAGGGGGCGAGGGGGCGAGGGGGCG